>CP070709.1:1270101-1281152 GCA_020350305.1 Candidatus Bathyarchaeota archaeon | reverse complement strand
TCTGTTAGATAGTCACCACATCCGGTTATACCCCAGGCGATTTTTAAGGTCATGCTCATTTCACTCCTTTTTTTACTTGGGTTGCTAATTCGATCAACCTATCAACTGTTTTGTAGACTGTTCGAAGACCATCGACATCTTTCTGCGCGCCCTCTTTCCCAAAATCACGTGACCACACAGTACCTCCCAAGTTTGCCCCAAAGGGACCACCACTTGTAGGAATCATCTTGTTCGCCAGATAAAATGAGTGAATAGTTAGTAGGGCAAGCTCTTGGCCGCCAATCCGGTCTCCGCCAACAGCCACTCCAGCCCCAACCTTGTTTCTGAAAGTATCCGGGTTCTTAGCAACCAAGGCTCGACATCTGTCAAAAAGCGTCTTCAATTGTCCACTAACTGAGCCATTGTATACAGGAGTGCCAATGATGAAGGCCCCAGCTTTCTCCATCTTTTCATAAGCTTCTGCCATATCATCTTTATGAATGCATCCTTTTTTCTCTCTCACGCAATAGTCACAGTGAATGCAGAAGTTAATGTTCTTGTTTTGCAGAGAAAAATAATCAGTTTGTATCTTGAACCTTTTTGAAGCGCGGCTTAACGCTTCCTTAATCACAAAAGCTGTAGATGCTTCGCGTGGACTACCGGAAATGCCTAGAAGACGTAGTGAAGGATTTTCCATCCATATAACCTTCCTTTTATCTTTCTTAGCTGTAGTATTTACGTATTGTTAGACTCAGAAAATGCACACGCGCTTCTCCATCAAAACTTCATAGAAATATCGCCTTACCTTATCACCTTCAATCGAGGAAACATGCTTGATCCATTTGATCTCGAAACAATCATGGAACAAACCAAGGATTTGTTCTTTTCTAAAATGATTCCAAGCTGCGCCATTTCTATAGCTAAAACATGCTAAGAAATACGTACCTTTCGGCTTCAAAACCCCATAGACTCCCCTAATGAACGTAGCTCTATCCTTGACTTCTACATGATGAAAACAGCCAAAATCAAAGGCAAAATCAAACTCTGCACTCTTAAAAGGAAGGTCCAAGAAATTCCCAACAACAAAATCTATGCTGACCTTTGCTTCACACGCTTTATCTCTTGCGTATAACACTGCTTTTTTAGATATATCCAATGCGGTGACTTTGAATCCTTTCTTTGCAAGGTACACTGGATTCGTTCCAGCCCCACAACAGAGATCTAGGGTGTTACCCGGCACAACTCCTCCAGAATCTACAAGTTCCACCAAAACCCTTCTAGGCCTACCCAACTCCCAAGGCAATTGTTCTGGAAGACAGCGATGGTAGATCCTATCCCATCCCGTATCATGACGTGAAGACATAAGCCAATCACCGCCTTCTACTGGCTTCCAAGCAAGCGTTGGTGTTCCTGCATAATACACTTATCCATAACCACAGTCAAGCCTGCGTTTCTTGCTTTCTCCGCTGCTTGCTCGTTCACTATTTCAAGCTGCATCCACACTACTTTAAGTACACCATGAAGCTTCTTTAATTGAATGACTTGCTCCACTATTGACGGGACATCATCAGAGGGTCTGAAAACATCAACAATCTCGATGGTTTCCTGAACTTCAACTGGAATGTCGAGTAAACTTCCATAACTCTTTTCACCTAAAACTTCATCAACAAAGGGGTTAATCGGCACGATATAGAAGCCCTGTTTCTTCAAATATTCAGCCACCCTATAGCTATCTTTCGAAGGGTTCCTAGATACCCCCACAATAGCGACGATCTTATATATCGTTAAGATTTCCGCCAAGTTGTTTTGATTCAACTTCAACATCTAAGCACGCATACATCTTACATTGCTAAGAATCTTTCGTCTGCATGCATGCAAAATGGTTGGTATGCTCAATTTCCCAAAATAGGGATCTCAAGTGCACGTCAAAAGAAAAAGTGAAGGGTTATTCTGATTCTAACTCTTTCTTTGCTCTTTAAGCCATTTTGAAACTGCTTTGTATATGGGATGTGCACTGACATTATTATCGGAACTTTTACATTAGTTTCCTTTAAAACAATCACGTCTTTGAACTCAGGCATTAGCGCCCATTCTACAGACGACCAATGAACTGCACCTTCTAATTTTTCTTTGATGACATCCTTTGTTTCAAGCATCGTCGAACTAGAAAATACTATTCCTCCCACCCAAAGTAAGGGGTCACCCAATCCTCCGGGTTCTACACCCAAACTCTGAAGTTTCACCAAATCGTCTAAAGCATATCTGACTACTTCATGTATGACAGTTTTTTTCCAAGGCTCGTAGACAACTTCCACCATTTTTGATCCCATTAATGACAGTTGAGAACCCTTATTATGGTCTACTAGCGCGCATTATCCAAAAAGGAATGTAGATTTATGCGTTCTCGCTAATATCGCGTGCGTACACATAGTAGGTCAGGAACTATATTCCATGCGCTCAAATCTGTAATCTCTCAGGGGGCCTCAAACCCGACATGAGTATGAAGCGCGGAAAGAACGAGTTTGTATCGCTGGAAAAAACCCATAGAAGTCTATCTGTGAATATCTGATTGCATTCTTATTTCGCCAAACATCTCTCTTTTTGCTCTGCATATGGGGCAGATAAAAGGTGGTTCTTCGCGGAAGCAGATGTAGCCACATTGTTTGCAGTACCACATTTTTCTTTGATATTTAGAAGGTTTCTCGGCAATCATGGCACCCGTTTCAGATGGCTTTTCAGCGAGAGTTTCGGTAGAAACTGCGTAAGCTCTGGCTTGTTTTTCCAGAGGTCTGCGCTCTGGAATTGGTTGTATTGGAGTTTTTCCTTCGAACACATCCTTTCTAACATAAAGTGCGCAGTAGCAATATCCATATTCTTCAACATCTGGGTCTCGGTAATCGCAAGGACATATTATGTCTCTATCAAGTTCAAACTTTCCAGAGGCAAGTCTACATGGGCATAAGGGGTAGCCATATCGACCTTCGTTTTGCTCAAGTCCTTCAAGAAGGCTTTCAAGAAACTTGGAGTCAGGGTTTAGGTAATAGCCGTGACTTTTTGCATCGCTTTCTGCCCTTTGCCTCACTTTTTCTAAGGTTATCAAATCTCTAAGGCCTCTCTTATTTTGTCTTCTTTAAAGCCAGTAATCAAGATTTTGCCGTCTATGACTACAGTAGGATAGCTCAGATGCCCTCCATGGCTTAAAATATCACTTATTATTTCTTCTTGATCTTCTTTGCTACATAAATCAACATCCACATATTCATATCCAATGCTGTTGTCTGCCAAGAATTTCTTCATTCGTCTACACCAAACACAAGTGCTCAAGGCGTACACGAGAACACTGTGCTTGTTGTCTTTGCCTGAAATCTGTATAGTTCTCATTTTTCTCTTTTTCAATGATTGTGCACAAGCATTCTTAAGTGTAATCTTTCACTTCTAAGGGTATATAGTAAAATTGCACATGCATCCACTACAAAAGAAGGATTAAAGACTCGGCACCGTAACTATAACTCAAACTGTAGGTGGCGAATAGTATGCCTTGTGGTAATTGTGAAGAGAAGGAGTTTAAATGTCCCAAATGTGGCATGACTTTCGAAACAGAAGAAAAACTAATGAAACACAAGAAGAAGGAACACAGGTAGCAAAATGCATGCGTGCGCAATAAGTTTAGGAGTCGTCTTCAATGGCTATTTCCTTTTTTCCAAGAGACTTTCGAAGGTTTCTTCGCGCGCGCAATCTTGGAAAGCTTGTATAGGACAACTCCTGCAAAAAGGAATATGGAACCTGATAGAATCACGGTAGTATTGAATTGTGAAACTAGGAAAAGGCAGGTTAGAAGCCCTAGGAAACCAGTTATGGGAAATTTGCCTACATTTAACGGAGCTCGAAAAGGCCTTTCCAGTTCGGCTCTTCGGTAACGTATGTATATCAATGAAATATTTACAAATGCAAAAGTGATGAAAGCTCCAAAACTTGTTAATGCAGCTACGAGCTCTAGGTCTCCCATGAAAAGGAACACTATTGAAACGAACATGGTGACCAAAATCGCTGGCCACGGTGTCTCCTTTCTGGGGTGAATTCTAGAAAGAACCCTTGGAAAAGCTCCCTCTTTAGCCATCCCATAGATCATTCTTGAACCCACAACTAACATAATCAACACGGTATTACTAGTGGCAAAAAGCGCCATTACGGACATTATGGTGAATGCGTTTTCACCTAGAACCTGAGAGGCTACAAAGGCTAGAGGCGCGTTACTTGGGCCGAGAGTCTGCCAATCAACCAAACTAACAGAGACCAAAGCCACCAAGACATAGAGAAAAGTCGTTATGAGGATCGACAAAATCAAAGCCTTTGGAATTGCTTTTTCCGGCTTTTTTGTTTCTTCGGCTATGTTAACGATATCCTCAAATCCAAGATAGGCGAAGAATATCAAAGCCGCGGCTGATAAAATCCCGGATGAGCCATTAGGAGCTTCAAGCAAATTAACGCTTCCAAGGCTTCCCAGACCAATTGCAATAAGAAGAACCAATCCAGCCACCTCAACAAGAGTAAAGAGAATATTAATTCGTGTCGACTCTTTTATCCCCAAGAAATTGATGTATGATAAAACAAGTATCAAAATCAACGCAGCCAAGACTCTAGGAAACCCAAAAAGTCCTTGAAGGTAACCCGCGAAGCCCAGAGCCACTGTGGATACAGCGATTATTCCGGTCAAGATCGTCAACCAACCGACCATAAAGGATAAGATTTCGCATCCACAGGCGATTTTAACGTAAACATACTCAGCAGCATCTCTTGGAAACACTGAAGAGAGCTCAGCATAACTCAGCCCTGTTAAGGAAGCAACCATCGCGCCGATTATGAAGGAAAGCCAAACGGAGTTGCCGGCTATGCCAGCGGCCTCTCCGACCAAAACGTAGATTCCAGCCCCAAGAATTATCCCTACTCCCCAAGATGTTACCGCAAAGAGTCCTATCTCTCGTCTCATAAAAAACCACGCTACTTGATAATTAACATCGAAATAGTGTTATAAGGATTAATCATGTAAGCATGCATTCCGATGGCACGAAGATACGCATAACAGGCAAAAAGCACAAGAGACATAAAACATGCCAAGTTGCTCAACAGAAGTAGTGGGGTCTTGAGAGAAGATGAAAAAAGATAAGAAGCAGGATGTCTGGTTTCCATTCAAGTTTTTCGTTGGTTCATGGAAGGGCACAAGCGAAGGATGCTCGGAAAGTCAAAGAGTGAACAGGATTACAGGTTCGTGCCAAATGGAAAGTTTCTTCAGGCAAGAAACAAGTCCACATTCGCGCCGCAAGCTAAAAATCCAAAAGGAGAAGTTCATGAAGACATAGGTTTCTTCAGTTACGACAGTAATAGAGAGAGGTTTGTCTTGCGGCAATTTCACGTGGAAGGGTTCGTCAATCAGTATATTCTTCAAAATCTTGCTGAGGACGGCAAGACTATGGTATTCGTCACCGAGAGCATTGAGAATATTCCTTCTGGCTGGCGAGCAAAAGAAACATACAAAGTCTTGAATGACGATGAATTTACTGAAGTCTTCAAGCTAGCTGCTCCAGGGAAAGATTTCGAGGTTTGCACAAAAAGTCATTTTTTGGAGAAAAGTTCAATCGTGCACCCTAATTGTCTTCACCAAACGTTTTTCTGATCCATTCATTAATTTCATCCCTTACGTGCCTGACTTTTGTCAATACTTCATCTTCAGTGCCCTTAAACTTAGCTGGGTCATTAAACCCTTTGTGAAGGAAGATTTTGCCTCCTGGAAAGAAGGGGCATGCCTCTTTTGCATGGTCGCATACTGTAACAACATAGTCGAATTTTTTTCCACGAAACTCTTTAATGTTCTTGGAACGATGCTTTGAGATGTCAATTCCGATTTCCGCCATTACCCTAACAGCGTGAGAATTAACTTTGGCAGGTTCTATTCCAGCACTGTAAGCTTCAAATTTATCTCCATAAAGAGAATTCAATAATCCTTCTGCCATTTGGGAACGGGCAGAATTGTGAGTGCAAATGAATAACACATTTTTCTTCATTAGATCACGCAATGGGACTCTAATGAGCTATCTTGGTTTAAGAATTGCGTACTAAGTAGAAAAAAAGAGAGGATTATGTGAAAATGTTTTCACTGATCTGTCAGATTCTATTTTGATTTCCAGAGTCCGTGGATGTTACAGTATTCTCTTGCCTTTATTTTCTCCATTGTGGTTTCGAACTCTGCTTCTGGCTTGTCTCCTGATTTTAGGAATTTTCTGCAAGTTTTACCGTCAGCAGTTATTTCTATCCACTCAATGTAATGCTTCTGCTCCATGGGATGTGGAACACTACCAACCTTGACCTTCACTTTGTTCCCAGTCCTTTCTATCACTGGAACATGTTTTTCCAAGCCAACGTCTTCGATTTTTTCTGCAAGTAGTTCCATTGGTTGACCACAGCAGACGAGTTGTCCTACTCCGGTGTGCATGACTTCGACGATGTTGCCACAGATGTTACATTTGTAATTTTGCTTTAGTTCAGTCATCCGATTACCTCCTCAACTTCTTCTTTACCTTTTTCTAACTCTTCAACTTGTTCCTTATCTTCTTTTAGCAGTAAGGTTTGAAACTCTCCCACATGCGTTTTCTCTTCTCTAGCTACATCAAGCAGAATCTTTTTGATGCCTCCGTTATCCGTCGCGGCTGCCAGTTGTTCATATAGGCTTATTGCGTCCAGTTCAGCTATCACCGCAACTCTTAGTATTTCACGGTCCACATACTTCTTCGAAACTTTCTCTAACTGTATAGGTATTTGGGATAACATCTCCTCAAAACACCTTCTTGAATACTACATTCACAACTATCTATTATTCGTTTTGTCAAACATAAAAGTGAGTCTCAAACATGGCAGGACATACGTCAACGCATACTCCGTCGCCACTGCATTTGTCAAGTCAACCTCAACATCTGACAGCTTCATCTTCCCTCCACTATCCTCCAGGAGCCCCGTGGAACGGAACGTTTTTCCAAAGAACTTCCCACCAGTCTTCCTCGGTTATAGTTTCTCCTCGAACAAGAATTTCTAGAACTTCCTTCAAGAGTTGATGATGTCTTTTTTCATCCAGCGATATTGCGTTCAAGAGAAGTTTAACATTCTTATTTTCAATGCTAGGCAGTACCTTGCTGATTTTTTCAATGAGCTTTGCTTCCATGCGCACATGCTTTTCCACAAGTTCTCTTTGCTTGTCTAGATTCTCTTGTGTGAGAGCAGGGAGAACGCTCGTTAGCAGACTAATGGCTGCACTGTACATTTTTGCATGTTTCAGAGAATCCAGGGATATTCCTTCCAGAACCCCCTTAACAGCTGGATTTCCTATTTCCCCTAAGGCTCCATTTACCGAATCTACAATCTCATTTTCAATGTTAACCTGCTTCTTCAGAAAGCCTACTAATTCATCCTTTGAAATCAAATGCTCACCTCCTTTTCTCTAATTGTTTCACGATTTTACGCTTCACTCTCCTTAGACGGCACTGGAGGCGTAAATATCCGTGCCGCAAGTTCTCTGTCTATCATAAGCAATCCATTGCCTTCTTCTCCAACAAGTTTCAATTTGGAGAGGACCTCATTGTCATTAGCTTCTTCTTCAATCTGTTCAGTCACAAACCATTGGAGAAAGATGTTTGTAGCATGATCTTTTTCCTCGATCGCAAGGTTAACGAGATCGTTGATGCACTTTGTGATGAACTTCTCATGTTTCAAGGTCTTTTCAAACATTTCTAAAGGCGATCCGAATTCTGCCGGTGGCTGTGCAACAGCCATGAGCTTCACCTGTCCGCCTTGGTCATTGACGTAGTCGTAGATTTTCATGACATGCGTCATCTCTTCCTGATACTGAACCATAAACCAGTTGGCAAATCCCTTCATTCCAATGAAAGTGCTGTGGGCAGACATGGACAGGTACAGATACGCTGAATAAAACTCGTTGTTGATCTGCTTATTCAGCGCCTTTACCATTCTCTTACTTAGCATATTATCACCTCCTTTTCAGTTTGTTAAGTTATGTTCCTTGTGTTTGTCTAAGATTTCATCAGCTAATCTATCTAACGCCCCAAAATCTTGTTCTTTTGGAAACCCTTTTATGACAACGGGCTCAAGCAACTCAACGTTTAGGTTAGACAGCATCCGTGTGATTTGTTCCACCATCTTTCCACCCCAGCCATAAGACCCGATTAATGATGCAAACTTCAGTTTTGGCCTCAAAGCATTTGCAAGGTAAACCGCATAAACAACATTCGGATGCGGTCCAACTAAGACTGTGGGTGATCCTACCACAATTGTAGCGGCGTCCACTAATGCAATTGCCAATTTTCCAATATCTGTTTTAGCCAGATTGAATTGTTTCACAGTTATGCCTCTTTCAACTAAAGTAGCAGCGAAATATTCTACCATCTTCTTGGTGCTACCGTGCATTGAGATATAAGGCAATACAACGATGTTTTTAGGCGGGGCGTAAACCCAATCTTTGTACGCTTCCAGTATGACCTTTGGCTTATCATATAGTGGACCATGGCTTGGTGCTATCACGTCTATTTGTATATCTTTTATTTTTTCTAGATTCTTCTGAATTACTGTTTTAAATGGCATCATGATTTCTGCATAGTATCTCTTAGCCGCCTCGTAAACTGTTGCTTCATCGGTTACGTACAAATCAGATGTTGCAAGATGAGAGCCAAACAAATCACAGGTGAAGAGTATCTTGTCTTCCCTTAGGTATGTAAGCATTGTTTCTGGCCAATGAACCCAAGGGGCATGGATAAACTCTAAGGTTTTATCCCCAAACGAGAGGGTTCCCCCATCTTTCACAGTTGTGATTTTGCTTTCAGGAATTAGGAGCAAGTTCGTGAGCAGATCTTTGCATTTAGGAGTTGCAACAACCAGGGCATTTGGGTACAGCCTCAATATTTGAGGTAATGTTCCTGAATGGTCTTGTTCCGCATGGTTCACAATAACATAATCTATGTTTTTAACACCCGGCTGATTCAAGTTATCTAGCAGCACACTCGCCATAGCTGGGTCAACAGTGTCAATCAGAGCCGTTTTTTCACTGCCCCTAACGAGATAAGCGTTATAACTTGTTCCATCAGGAAGCGGAACAAGTTCGTCGAAAAGTCGCCTATCCCAATCTACTGCTCCAACCCAGTGAATGTTTGCCTTTAATTCTCTCGGCTTCATTCCCTATTTTACTCCACCTTTTCAAACATATCTTTCGTTACGCCGCAAACTGGGCAGACCCAGTCATCCGGCAGTTCTTCAAACGGGGTTCCCGGTTTTATTCTGGATTCGGGATCACCCTCCTCCGGGTCATATATATACCCGCAAACAGTGCATCTGTATTTTACCATTTCATCACCTCCTCCCTTTTCTTCCTTTAAGTAAGTTGGAGCCGCCTTAGGAGTTACACCCCTCTTGATGTCATGGTAATAAGCATAGGTCATAGGTTCCTCATTAGTCAAGATTTCTGCATCAACCAATTTACCAATGAAAATGGTGTGTGTCCCCGCATCAATTTCTCTAATCACCTCAGCCTCTACATATGCAACTACATGATCCAAAACTATTGGTGCACCAGTCCTGCCAGCTTTATAATTTATTCCTTTGAATTTGTCTTCATCTCTTCCAGATCTGAATCCGAAATGACCAATAAACTTTGACGGCGCATTCTTTGAAAGAACCGAAACGGCGAAGACGTTGCTTTCTCGGATAAACTCGTGCGTGAAGTTCTGCTTATTAATACTCACTGCTATTGTTGCTGGTTCAGAAGTTACTTGAAACACCGTATTGGCAATCTGACCGTTAAAACTACCACTTTTTCTAGAAGTTACAACATACAAGCCATAACTTATTCTATGCAACGCTTCAAGATTCATATCTCTCCCTCAGATTCTTCTCAGATATTCTTCTGGGTTCATCTTTGTCATTATTCTTTTGCACGCTTTAGATTATAATCTATTTCCACACTAGCCCCTTCGAAAATTTTCCCAACAGGACAGCTTTCACGAGTTAGTTCAACAATTCTCTAACTTCCCTCATTCGTTACGCCTCAATTTTCTTTCTTCTTAGTTTTCTCTTATAGTAGACACCCCAACTGACTATGGAAGTTTACATAAGTGTTTGATACGCGTGCTAAGCCACAAAAAACAAGTACACATTTGGATGTGTTTTCCTCGCATCTATATAAGAAGAGATATTGGGAGTGCCACCAAAATCCTAGAGGTTCTCGATCTCCATCGGCTCAACTGCACTGGTCACCTTGAAGCTAAAAATCTTTGAATAGAAGTAGAGCTCAGCGTCAAATGAACGTTGATATTCTCGGCGCGTCGAAGCCGTGTTGTTCGCGTCAAACGGAACATAAGCAAAAGGCAGCTCCTTCTCACTTGGAAACTCAGCCGCTTTTGGAATCGACAGATATTCAGCATCAACCTTTACGTCGCTGGAACGCCGCAATACCTCACTCCGACGTGCTACAAGATTGAATCTGACGATGGATGCCTGTTTCACAAACAACGTGCATGCTGGCAGCGATTCTTGCCCCCTATCTTTGAAACGTGCTACACGTCGCTTCACCGTGCGGCTCTTTCCTAGTCCCAATCGCAGCAACCCCACTGCTGCCCATTCTAGCCCTATCAAAACTGTTAGAAGAAGACTAGAGATGCCCATAAATTGTTTATCTCATTTTGTGAGGCCTTCGCAACCTACAGCTCATCATCGTAGGATAAGAATATCGGCTATCTACTTGACAAATTGCATGCATGCTTGTTCAATACGGATCAGCCTCTCTGGTACAGGGGGGCTATGGGGGGGTCTAATGAGAGAGAGAAATACACAAATAACGTAACAAACACACGTAGAACCTAAAAAACACAGCACATATAAACAACCACGCATTATATCGAACATTCCACGAGGAATCAACCGTGACAAAACAATCAACAACCGCCATGCCCACATGCACATCATGCCACAGAATCGTAGCGCCAACAACAGAAGCAACAAAATTCCCATGCCCAAACTGC
>CP070709.1:1262872-1270001 GCA_020350305.1 Candidatus Bathyarchaeota archaeon | reverse complement strand
AAGTTCACATGGTCCAATTCATCAAAGGTGGCAACTTCAAACATGGCGAACTCCACATCATCAAGCAACTCCCAAACTTCAAAACAAAGGCTTTCGGACGAGGCAGAGACATCACGGAAGACCCTCCCCTCGAAGAGGATGTCAAACTAGCCAAAGAAGCCCTAAAGTTTGCCAGAAAAATCGTCAACAGCAGCGAATATGACATCGTTATTCTGGATGAAATCAACGTAGCTCTGCACTTAGGATTGATAAAAACTAACGAAGTGGTTGAACTAGTTGAAAACAAGCCTAAACACGTTGAATTGATTCTAACCGGTCGTTACGCTCCTTCTGAAATAATTGAGGTAGCTGACCTCGTTACTGAGATGAGGGAAGTCAAGCATCCTTATGCCCAAGGCTCACTCGGCAGAAAAGGAATCGAATACTAGAACAACATTATTCGAAAAATGACATCTATCAAGAAATCGGTCAACCCGCACTCGTTCTATTCTTCTCTTTTCTCGGGTTCATGCACGAGAAACAGAATTATCAAAATCTCGGGAACAACAAACACTACCGGAATAAGAAACGGAAGTTGAGGAGAGACATGTTCATAGATGAAACCACCAGCTAACGTACCGAGTGCCATTATGAGGTAGTTAACGAAGTTCGAAGACCCAATGATTTTCCCTCGTTGCTCTTTGGGAACTAGGTCAGCTTGCAGTGCTGAAAATCCAACCATCAGTAGTATTTGTGCTAGACCAAATAATGGCATACTGATATACAGCTTTGGCAAATCTCCGTAGACAAAGAGTAAACTAGAGGGTGCAAGGAGCCCTAGCCCTAGTAGTATAGGAATCTTTCTTCCCACTTTGTCAACGAGTTTGCCGCAGGGAATGGCGAATATTATCATTGTTACAAAAAGGAACATCCCTAACATCGCCCAGTCAACGGTTGAAATATGTAGCACAGATTTGTGCACGAGGTTCCCGTACGCATCATAAGTGTCCACCGCATAGACATTGAAAAGAAGCATACCTAAAGCAAAACCGAGTGTTCCCACGATATTAGACAAGAAAAGATAGATCATTGAACGAGGCACCTTCCTCCAAACCGCCACACCCTCCTTTATCGCTTTAGGATAGGAGCTCACGAACTCTCGACGATCTATACTCCCACCCGCACCCACAGTTTCTCGCAATCGTGACCTCAAAGTAGCTGCAGTCAAGAAAAGAGCCACCAGAATAAAATAACATATTCTCATACCCGGAACAAACTCATACACGGTTACAAGAAAAGCAGCTACTGCAGGAGCAGGAGTCGTCGCAACACGGGTAATAAGGGTGATAATCGAGAAACCCATACCCCTTTTCCCGGATGGCAGCGAATCTGCGACCATGGCCAAAAGAGCTGGCTGATAAATTAGGCATAAGTTTCCAACCATAGCTCCAACCATGATCGAATGCCAACTGGGAGCTAGAGCATAAAAAATGTATGACAACGCCACTCCGAAAGTCATTGTTGAAATTAGCCATTTTCTTCCATGTCTGTCTGCCAAGTAGCCCCCAGGAAACTGAACCAGAGCCAAGGCTAAGAAAGAAACGAACCCTATGACGCCGAGGATTGTCTCTGTCCCCCCTAACGCAGGATCGACAACGTAAAGAGAGTAGTATGTGCCTGGGAGTTCCATAGCAAAATCCATGATGATCCAGCTTAGCACAAGTATGGCATAGTTTCCTCTAATGAAGGAGAATTCTTGCTTCAGCCTAGAGATGATCGGCAATCACATTGCTCCTACATTTACACCTATCGTTGGCTTACTTACACTTCAACCTAACAATCGTCTTGGTCACTACGGTTATCTTTTCTGGGAAATAGCTATGAAATGCTTAAGCTTTTATAAATTAGCTACGGCTGCGTTTTTGCATGCATGTGCGAGCTAAGATTGCACACATTCTTTTTTTCCTATCCAATTTTTTCACCCGGTAAACAACAAGTCTGGGTACTCTAGTTTAAGATTCTGGGAAAAAGTGACCACCTTCTCTGCAAGCATCAAGTAGTTTGCAAACAAAGCGGTGGTATATCCCAAGAAATTCTCTCACTTTGTCTGTGCTTCGCTCTATTCCAACTCTTCTATAGTAGTTTTCGTCAAAGACCTTATCCGGTCAAATTCCGATATCTCGCCGTAGCCCACAAGTGTAATCGCTGTTCCCGTGAGTCCCACTCTGGCTGTTCGCCCAATCCTGTGAAAGTACACTAACGCATCTAACGGGATGTCATAGTTTATTATATGAGTTATTTCCTGAATGTCTAGGCCTCTCGCAGCAACATCCGTTGCAACAAGCAGTTTGAGTTTTCTGTTTCTGAAGGAGTTAAGAACGAAGTCTCTTTGCGATTGTGTGAAGCCAGCATGTAAAGGTTTTGCATCGTAGCCTCTTTCCCTCAATTTATCTGCTAGTGCACTTGTGCCTATGCGTGTTTTACAGAATATTATGGCCCTTTCTATGTGATTTTCGTCTAATATGTCACACAAGATTCTAAATTTGCTTTTGGGGTTTACAACCATGTAGTACTGATCTATCTGTGTAAGAGCAATTTCGTCTTTGCTTACAAGTATTTTTTCAGGGTTCTTCATGTATCTGTCGCAGATATTCATCACAGATTTGTCTATTGTTGCCGAAAAGAGGCTTGTCTGTCTGTTTACTGGCACCTTTGAAAGTATGTATTCTATATCGTCTATGAAACCCATATCCAGCATTCTATCAGCCTCATCAAGAACAACCATTTTCACTGAAGCAAGATCTAGTGTTCCTCGTTTCAGATGATCTATCATGCGGCCCGGCGTGCCCACAACGACATGCACGCCTCTTTCCAATGCGTATATCTGTTTCCGAATAGATTCTCCGCCGTAGATTGGCAAAACCTTGAATGTTGCGTATTTGTTGAGTCGACTTATGTGTTCTGCAACCTGTACGGCAAGTTCGCGTGTGGGCACCAAGACTAGGCCCTGAACACGGTTGATTTTCGGGTCTAGTCGCTCAATCATCGGAATTCCGAAAGCGGCAGTCTTTCCTGTTCCGGTCTTTGCCTGTCCAATGACATCTTTTCCTTCAAGTAATGGGATTATTGCTTGAGCTTGAATTGGAAAAAGATTACTGAATCCAAGCTCTTCAATGCCTCTCATAACTTCTGGACTTAACGGCAAGTCTTTGAAGTATTCTATTTGCATATTTATTTCACTACTCCTGCCACAAAAATTTCGCATGTAATTTTTCAAAAGCCTTCAAAAGCTTCTTTAATTCAACATGAGTTAATGTGACAACCCGATTAAACAGCGTCCCTCATATAAAAAGGTTTAGCAAGTACAAAGGAAAATCGGGTTATATCCAACGTGTAACGCACGGTTCGCCGTGTCACAACTAGCTCTATACAACAACATTTGATCTTTAGGCACGATTGTACGAAGGAGAATTTAGGCTATTCAAGCCTCTTTATCACGTGGTATCCAAACTTCGTTTTTGCAATGGACGAAATCTGTCCTTTCTGAAGGGCGAAAGCGGCGTTCTCGAATTCCTTCACCATCTTCCCCCTGCCGAAGGTTCCAAGGTCTCCGCCACGTTTTCCTGAGGGACAGAGCGAAACTTCCTTGGCAATGTTTGTAAATTTTTCTCCTTTCTTCAACCGTTCCAAAACCTCGTTTGCCTCTTTTTCGGTTTTTACGAGGATGTGGGCACAATGAACTTTGTTTGGCATAAAGAGTGGTTACGCTAATTCGTTTATATAAATTATTCAGCTATCTGGGTTCTCTCTCAGTAGCTAGATACCGGAAACTCATCTTCTATGTAACTGTCACCTGTTTCTTCCAATTCAATAAACCATATTCTTGAGTGTTTGAGGGCAAAGCTTTCAAAGAACTAGAACCATGACAAAATTGCGGGGTTATGATGCATGAAGAGCAAGACAGAGCACATCGGCATAGTTGCATGTAGCGCAGAAGGAGCTGCCCTCTGTTATCGGACAATCTGCATAGAAGGGATGAAGCTTGTGGGAAAACGCCAACATCCTGAGGTCACGATGCATACTCATCCCCTCAACGAATACATGCAATACATCGAAGCAGGCAATTGGCACCGTGTCGCAGATTTGATGTTATCGTCGGCAGAGAAGGTGGCAAAGGCAGGAGCAGATTTTATTATATGCCCCGATAACACAATTCATCAAGCATTTGACCGAGTCATCAAGAAATCACCATTGCCCTGGCTTCACATTGCCGAGGTGGTTACTTCCGAGGCAGCACATAAAAACTATAGATGTGTCGGTGTGCTGGGTACACGCTATTTGATGGAAGGTCCGGTCTATCCTACAAAGCTCGCCGCCGTGAATATTGAACACATGATACCAACAAGGAGTGAACGCGAGCGCATCAATCAGATAATCTTCGATCAGCTGGTCAAGGGTCAGTTCACCACAGAATCTCGTTCTTACTTCACCAAAGTTATCAACCGATATAAAGACCAAGGCTGTGATGCCGTGGTCCTTGGCTGCACCGAAATACCTCTTCTCATATCTCAAGAAGATTCGCCTCTGCCAACGTTAGACTCTACGCGGTTGCTGGCGATGGCTGCACTGAGAAGAGCAGCGGGTTCATGACTTTGGAACTCACTATTTGAGCGCAAATATTCTAGGGTGCAAGCGCTAGCGAACGGGGGGTCTCTAAGCGAGGTGCAATATCAGTGGAGAAACTAAATGACCAGTGGGTAAATTTCCTTCGCAACATACTCTAGATACTTGTCCTTGTCGGTGACATTGAATATCGTAATCGAGGCATCCCGTGTCACCCCAACCACGTATCCATATTCTTTAGACCTTGCCACAACATACCATAGGTCACCGCGTTTTCCATAATCTTCAAAAAGCGATGTGCCCACCAAATCCGGACCATACAGAGAAAGCTTATTTATGTTAGGAATGTCCACGTTGTCAAAAAAAGTTATCTTCGTGTCCTCAGGATTTTTCATATGGAAATCTCGAAGGCTATCTGGAGGTATTCGCGCTTCCAAGACGTGCCCAACTCTTTCATAGATTGTTTCGCTGAGTTTGTTGGCGATGGAGTTGGCCAATTTCTTCTTTTCAACCACCGTCAGAAACGCTCGCTCTTCACGTTGTGCAAAGCTGAATAACGCCTCAACAGTCCGCGGAAGCGGGATCGTTTTCCCCCGATGAAACGCTTGGGTGACGTAGTCATAAGAATATACGCCTGCAAGAGTGTTGCCGCGAGGCATGAGATGAACAATCTCTGAGATTAACGTGAACTTGTAGTCGCCTTCTTCGTAAGGTTCCTCCCTTTTGTAGCCACTAAGTCTAGACGCCAGATCAGGCAGCGACGTGGTTTCAACCAACTTGAAGACTTTGCCAGCCGTAACCATGCAGTTTCCCTTCCTTTTTCCACCGTTTGATTGTGCTTGCAGAAATTTAAACTTTAATCCCAAACCAAACCCAAACATAAACCTGCAAGTATGCACGTGCGCATTATTGGATGGAAAGACAAGAGGGCTAGTTCAAAGTTTTAGAGGGCTCATTTCATCACTTTTTGAAAGAATTGTATCTGTCGAGCAACCGAACGAATCAAATATCCCTTAGGTATGTTAGCATGTCCCATCGCTGGTTCAACATGGAATTCAACATGGCTGCCTCTTTCAACAAGCTTGTTTGCGAAATCCCATACTGGTTTTAGGGGGGTTCTGGTGTCATTAGCGAACTGGACTATTCCTAAAGGCTTTCCAACTTTTTTCCAGTCCGTGATAGGGGAGGCTTCTCTCAAGAGCGAGCGACTTTCTTCTATTGGCCCAAAAAGATAAGCAATGTAGTCACGGAATACAGCATCACTGCTATTGCACAGGTATTCAAAATCTGAAATAGCTGCAGTCGCCCAACCTGCGGCAAACTCAAATATTTCTGGTTTAGTTAGAGCTCGTAAAGTCATATACCCGCCATATGACCCTCCGGTTATAGCCACCTTCTTTGGATTCACTTTGTATTTTTCGATTAGCATTTTGACTCCACTGACTATGTCCGCTAAATCTGCTTTCCCTATCTCTCTATAGTTGGCTCTTTGAAAAGCCGCACCATATCCTGTTGAGCCACGAAAATTGGGACGAAAGACAACAAAGCCTTCCTGTGTCAAAATTTGGTACGTTCCTACGAAAGAGTCTACATCTTGTCCCGTAGGCCCTCCATGAACAAAAACGATGGCAGGATATCCTTTTGCAGGCGGAGGAGACTGAGGGATCATAACAAAGCCGTGGATTCCAAGTCCATCTTTCGAGTTCCAGTGTTCACTAATTGAATTAACCAAAGGAAACTCATTTGTTCCAATTTTGGGGGAACGTTTTCTTGTTAGCTGTTCAGCACTACGCGAATCCAAGTCAAACTTCCACAAATTCATACGCGTAGTCGCATCCGCATGAACAAAAAACAGAATTTCTTCGTTGCCCATTTTTCGTATTTTACCAATTTTGTTAATCCCCTGCGGCAACGGAAGAGTAGTCAGTTCTAGTGAATCTAGATCAATTGAATGAATTTTGTCTCTTGCATCTTTCGTTGCCGACAAATAAAGAGTCCTACCATCAGTACTCCAAACAACTCTTTCTATCTCTCCTTCAGGCTGTGGCAAGGTTATTCTTTCACCAGAATCCACATTCAATATTGTTAATTTGCCATCTTCTCTATTGAGAAACGGGATAGTCGGTTTCTGGGGATGCCATGAACCATCAAAAGTAAAAGAGCTGACGAGTGGGACAGTTCGAATAATCTCGCCTGAGTTGGGGTTCATTATTATTTCATCGAATTCATTGGTTTTACCATTCACTCGAGTGAATTTCAAAAAATTGGGATGTTTCCAGTGAAAAACTTGAACCATCTCATCTCCTTCCCATAGGGAATGTTCATCTGCTTCAGCTTCGCTTGGTTGAATTGCTACGTGATTTTTCTTCTGCTTAGAGAACCCCCAAGCGATTTTTTTCCCATCAGGACCCCAATCAAAACCTAAATGTCTACCTGCAATTTTACTAAGTCGTTCAATAGGTATTGGTCGTTCAGGACTTGTCGCAGATAACCGACACAGTGCACTTTCTTCTTTTCCAGTGTAATC
>CP070709.1:1239196-1262772 GCA_020350305.1 Candidatus Bathyarchaeota archaeon | reverse complement strand
TGAAACGACCACCATGTCTGGGATAAGGTTCAAGCGCCCTCCTCCAAAAGTCTGGCGTATCCGATGTGCACGAGTACCAGCCCTCCACTTCGGCGATGACGTCTTGCATGCCAAAAATGAAGGCTGAACCACCATAACCAACAAAGAGGTCTAATTCCCCTCCAGCCTCATCTCTAGGTGCAGCCTGAGAATTATCTGTACCCACCACCATGGCGTAAGTTGTACTCGCACCAGGATAGTACACCAGTGATGTTGCATCTTTGAACATGCTTGTGGCAGCCTTGCACGCAAACTCCGTGTCAATTGCGTCTACGCTCTGCAAACCATTGATTTTTTCTTCCTCACCGAGCTTCAACACCTGAGCCACTTTGGAAGCGATAGGTTTGACCGCATAAGGATTAGACTCTGAACCCACATACACCTTACCCACAAGCGAAGAGTCTATGCCAGAATGAATCAGAGCCATTTTCCCAGCCTCAACCGCAGCCGTAATGGCATCTTCATCCAGGAACGGTATGGACCGTTCCATGGCTCTTTCTTTAATTCTGAATTTGGAGACGTATACTCCGTATCCGACGATTCCAGGCGTTTCATACTCCCTTTTGGGTTTAGTCACTTCGTATTTCTGGTGTGGGTAGTACTCATCAGCAAAAGTGAACGCTAAAGAGATCGTTGGGATTATCTCGCTCTGCTTCACGGCATATCTTCTTCTGAATCTTGGAACAACGTTTCTACCTTCAAGGCTGGAGAGTTCTATTTCTTTGTTGTTCAAAATGAGATCAGTTAACCTGCTTGGGACTCTTACCTTTCCGTTACGAAATGTGACAATCCCGTAGATGTAGGGGCCGAACTTAGTAAATCTGTTTGTAGGTTTGTTGACAAGAGTGCAAACTTCTAGGGTTCCTTTTTCGTAGAAGAAGTCGCCATCTTCCATCTTGCCGAAACTTTTCCTTCCACACTTTCCGCAGTAGTCTTTGGGTCTGAAGTATTCTTTACCGCAGATGCTGCATCGACTGCTTCTGAGTCTATCACCTATGTATGAGACTCTTCTTTCCATTGGCTCGCTGCTCATGTTAATCCCTACCTAAAACGTGAACGTACGCCTTTGTTCCGAATCCCTCAAGTTCTAAGGCACAACCAAGCTGCGGAGTCTCATCTGTATTCACTTGTCTATCGCCAGCTTCTCCTTTGAGTTGTTTAACGATTTCAAAGATTTGGGCTCCTCCAGTGGCTCCTAACGGGTTTCCATCCGCCTTGAGACCACCATTTGTGTTCACAAAAAGCTTTTTTCCATCAACCTCGTAAAATCCTTTATAATCTTCACAGCTGTTATAGATGTCAAGCCAAGCCTTACCCTTTTTTGAGAAACCCAAGTCTTCTAAGGCTATCATTTCTAACAACGTAGATTGATCGTAGAGCTCGGCTAATTGAATATCGCTTACCTTTACTTTTGACATTTTAACAGCCTTTTCCATCGCTATTTTGCTTGCGACGAATCCAGTTCTGTTCTCACGTGAGGGAAATGTGACGTAATCTGTGGCTGCACAATAACCCACAATGTGTATTGGTACGTCAACATATGCCTTGGCCATTTTAGGACCTGCTAGAATTAAGGCGGCTGCGCCGTCTGAAATGGGAGCAAAATCGTATAGTCCCAGAGGTCTTCGTGCCTTAGACCTTTCCTTCAAAACTCTATCCACGCTGACCTCTCTCTGAAACTGTGCATATTCACTGTTCATTGCATGGTGGTGATTCTTGACAGATATCTGAGCTAAAGCAATGTTAAACTTATTCAGCGATTCTCCAGAAATCCTATGTTTTCTGATGTATTCTCTGAGCATGAGTTCATGATTTGCTTCGGGTGTGCATCCGGCGTAGTAGCTCCACGGGTCTTCGAGAAGCATTAGGTCATCCCTGATTTTATCCCAGCGATCAGTCATTTTCTCTACCCCGCCCACTAAAACTAAGTCATGTCTCCCCGATTGAACCGCAAAGCAGGCGTTTAGAAGAGCGGAGCTGAATGACCTCGTTTTTTCCATATGAATATGTAATTCCAGCAACTCGGATAGGAAGCCCTCTTCAATTCCAATTTTGTTTGTGATTTGAAGGAAATAATCTGAAAAATAGCATGCGTCAAGATTTTTCCGCTCTATACCCGCTGAATCTAGGGCGGTCAGCCCAGCTTCTTCTACCATCTTTTCCGGGGCCTTTTCGTAATGCTCACCAAACCTAGTTCTGCCAACACCGATTATAGCTGGGCACCTGTGTCCCATAAATTCGTGGTCTCCTTATCCTCAAAATCTTATGCTGTTCAACCTAGCTTTTTAAAGTGTTTATGTTCGATTAAAAGTTTCTATGATATAACGCTGATACTGAAGCATTATGTTATATAAGGTTTTATCTTCTCTTGTAGTGAATCATTGTCGAGTGTTTGTGTAGGAGGGTCTTACTGTGAACGAGATTTATCGTCTCATCATAACCGTTGAGGAAATTCGAGGTAGATGCCCTGTCTTCAAAGTTGGAGACAAAATAATCGTTGAAGAACCTGAAATAATTACCGAGAAAACGGATACGCTTTGCGTTCACGCGTTTGGCTCAATGTTATCTATGATCATCCCCTTAAGCCGAGGTGTTAGCTTTAAAGAGTTGGGTTTGGCGAAGGAAGAAGAAAAGGTCGGCTACGTACAGTGTCTCGACCCAGGGCCGCCCTACACTTCTGGTGGAACAGTTGTCTTCAAAATAGAACGAGAGAAAATCTAGCGAAAACCATCCAGCTAAATGGGGCGAGTTTGTGGGAAAGTGGATGTGAACATGCTCAAATTGTCTATGAACATCATGTTGCCGTAGGAGTTTCCTTGCCAAGCCATCTCAAATAGGCGCAAAACTTCTGGAGCATTCGAAGAAAATTGAGAGGCTTCTTCCAACCATTTGGCTAATTGATAACGGAGATCAGTCATCCTAGGATATTGTTGTTTCTAAATGAGCAGTAGATTGAAAATCTTAAATAGTTGTAGGTTTAAAGTCTAGTTGAGCAATATGGCGGAAATTTGTCCAGTATGCGGACTTCCTCGGGACATATGTGTCTGCAGAGAAATCACCAAAGAACAACAACGAATCAGAGTTCGTTTGGAATTTAGAAAATGGAGAAAAGCTGTAACCATCATTGATGGCATAGACGACAAGAACACCGATCTTGGGCGACTCGCCCAGAAATTCAAGACTTTTTGTGCTTGTGGAGGAACGGCTAAAAACAGCGAAATCCTTCTGCAAGGCGACCACCGAGAGAAAGTGCGATCTTACCTAATTCAATTGGGGTACCTAGAAGAAAACATTGAACTCCAATGAATAAACAGGGCGAAAGAGCATGCACATACTTAAAAACCTATGTGAAATACTCAGCGGACTGAAGCGGGGAAAACTAGCTCCGAAATTATGTCCCAAATGTGGGAGCACCGAACTCCGAGTCTCCAGCGGTTTTGACACATATCCTCGGATGTTTGGAATAACACCCTTGAAATACATCTGTGAAAGCTGCGGCTACAGAGGCCCTATAGTAATGGAGATAGAAGAAACGGAAACCCGCTAATCTGGTAGTTCGAGTCCCAGTTGCCTCCTAAGACTTTTGTAACGATTTCTGACAGTAACCTCAGTTACACCTGCAGCCTCGGCAATATCCTTCTGCGTCTTCTTCTCGTTAGTCTGTAGGCAAGCAATGTAAAGGGAGGCAGCAGCGAGTCCCATAGGGTCTTTGCCTGAAGCAACGCGTTGAGCTTTTGCATCACGCAGAATTTTGATGGCAAGACCCTGAGTTTGACCACTGATTCCGGTTCTTTCCGCAATTTTAGAGATGTAAGTAAGAGGATCAGCAATCGGCATGCGCATGTCCAGTTCACGAAGCAGAAGTCGGTAGCATCTAGCAACATCCTTCTTGTCGACAAGACTTGTGTCCGCAATATCACGAATGGTTCTTGGGGTTTTGGTGCTTCTGCAAGCAGCGTAAAGAGCAGCAGCAGCTATAGCTGCGATAGACCTCCCTCGCACCAAGCCCCTTTCAAGCGCCTTTCGATAAACAACTGCGGCTTTTTCTTTAACAGGCCCAGGAATATGGGCTTTATCACAGAGACGGTCAAGCTCTGCCATGGCCTGAGCGAGGTTTCGATCCACAGAAGAGTGGACACGTGATCGTATCTGCCATTTTCGCAACCGCCACATCTGGAGGCGCGTGGAGAGTGGAAGTTTACGCCCAAAAGCGTCTCGATCGACGCGGCCTATAGCAGTGGATAAGCCCTTGTCGTGAACGGAATAAGATGTAGGAATCCCCACACGGCTTCTGGACGCTTTCTCTTCCTGCGTAAAGGCTCGCCACTCTGGACCCTTGTCCATCATTTGTTCGTGGAGAACAAGTCCGCAGTTTCCGCAAACAGTCTCGCCGGTGTCATAATCGTGGATAAGATTCGCGCTCCCGCACTCGGGGCACTTGTCTGTAGACCGAAACGTCGTTTCCTTTTTTTTGCTCACGTTTCCCCCTCGATGGAGCATCGTGGCGACAAACCCATCATAATTGGTGGTTCTTCATAGTTTCAGAGTCAGAAACCGTCCATCTGGCCCGTCGTGTTTATCTTCAGCAAATGTTTTAATATATAAACCTTTCGATTTTCAGATACAGTTAACTTATTTGGAATAAAAATACAGATTCCAAGCTATGCAAGAAACCAACTATCTCCAGCTTCTAAATCCTACTTCTTGAAACACGCTTTCCATAGCCATTCCTCAATAAGTTAACAGTATCCGTTTTCAGGGTTACAGTGACATCAGCTTATTTATTGGAATACGAATTACTACTGTGTTTTAATTGTGATACTGTTCAAAACCTCGAATGGAGAGAGAGATTTGACACGGCTGCCAGAGAAAATTCGCAGAACCCTAGAGAAACTTGTTCAAAAATTGAGGGAACAAGAAACGGTTTCAGGGATTGGTCTGTTTGGAAGCTGGAGTCGTGGCGACGCCGATCCAAGTAGCGACGTAGACCTGTTAATCATAGATGAACGGAACTTTAACTATGAGTATGTAGATCGTCTCGAACCTGATGGTTTGCTTATCGACTTAATCTACATCCCCAAGAAATGGATTACAGGACCAGTTCCGCCCGAAATTGACCAAAGACTCCATGAACTATGCATTTTGTACGATCGAGACTGGTCGTTGGCGAACACTAAGCTGTGGATGTCCAAAGCGTACCAAAAACCTGAACGTGTCGACGTTCGAACCGAGGCATATGTCATAGAATCAGACATATACTTGAGCAGAGCCACCTCAGCTCACGCTAGGGGAGATTTTCAAAGTGCTTGTATATTCGCAGGATTAGGAGTGGAAATCATGCTAAAAACCTTAATAGAACTCAATTTGTTATCCATCTCTAACAGCCGTTTCATGAGCGCCCTTAAGGAATCAGCAGAAAAATTGGAAATGCCCAAATTTTTTAATGATTATCTTTCTACAGCGCGTTTATCCAAGCTGGATTATTGTGGCGTTGAGAAGAAAATTGGTTTGTTCAAGAGTATTTGGGGCGGTGTCGCAACTTTCATGAGGGAACACGCTTCTACACTTAATTCTTTACACTTTACGGTCAAAACTATGTTAGGATACTATGGAAAGCGCAGTTTCTTAAAAGGCATGGTTGCTCGGTCATGTGCTCTTCTCAACGAAGGAATGTATATTGAAGCATCCCACTATACGCTTCACACCCTTGTTGGCATGCTTGAAAATTACGCTTGGTTGACATCGGCCGACGAGGGAATTAGACACGATCACACAACTCTTCTCCGTTCGCTGAGGGGCTTAAAAGAAACAAGGGGAGTCTATGAAAACGCTGTTGAAGCCTTTAATGTAAATGATGTAGATCGCGAAGAGGCAGACAAAACTATAAGATTAGCTAAAGAGACAATTCTTAATGTTCGCCGGCAAAGGAAAGATTTGATCAATAGGCTCATCGACTCATCGGCCTAGCTTTAATATTGGTTAGTCACAATTGACAGAAGACAATAAGAAACTTATAGAAGCGGAAACTACTTTTTTAGATAGCCCGGAAAACAGAAGCCCGGTGGAGGATAGAGAAATTCTTTCCGCCGAATGTAGTGGCCAAGCATGGCGGGCTCTGGACCCGCTGACGAGAGTTCGAATCTCTCCCGGGCTACTATGAACTCTGGTAAGGCGCCGTTCGAACTCCCGTCTTGAATCACCTGAAGCAAATAATCTTATCAAACCACCAAGCAATACATTATAGCCTAACCTAAACAAAGTGGTCATCAAGATAGTGCGCCACGAGACTATAGGAGCAACAAGATGAAACTCAAAGATTTGACCGAAATAGAAAAGAAAACTTACGAGTTTATAAAAAAGGTTGGAGAAATTCAGTCAAAGAACATGCCGGACCGCAGAATGGTGGGAGCAGTCATCAACCTAAAGAACAAGGGACTAGTAGAAATTTACAAGAGACACACAGGCAGATATCGCAGGAAGAAGAAGAAATTTGTAAAAGTGAAAGAACCCCAAACAAAAACCCCTCAAAACGTCTACCCTCCCTAGGTAGGGGGGGTCATAAGAGAGAGATAATCTTCCAAAACTTGAACTGAAACGCAAACGGAGCCAAAAACGCAATTATGAACGAGACCTATAACCTTTTTATTTAACCCTTTTAACATCATTTTTGAACCAAAAAAATTATGACGCTTTAGACCATTTGGATAGTTTGCTCTGAAATTATGTTCATGTATACGCGACATTTATAATATATGAGAAAAAACAACAACGTATATCAAGTTTCGGTGAAAAAAGTGGCTCAAAAAACAAAAAGGTTTGTCCTCCCCTTCGCTGTCCCTGCAAGAGATCGCGAGAAAGCCTTTACAAAAAGAATGGAAATGGCGGCTGCCCTTTGCTTGGCTGAAATGGATAGGAGGAAAGGTACAGGTTTTATTTTAAGAAGAAAGAAGCCTGAGGAGCTAATTTTCATTGCTAAGACTTGTTATCCCATGTGGTTGGTTCCTTGGAAAGGAAGAAGCTTGTTGTTTGATGGAATCGGTGCTATGACATATACGATGCCGTACGATGTGTTGCCCGACGCAAAAGTGTTTGTCAACAACGCCCAAGGTAGCGCAGTAACACGTGAAGCGTATTCCGCGTTTCTCTCTGACAATCTTAACTACTTTCAAGGCTTCACGAGTACGGAAGAAAAGATAATAGAAGGCCTCATCACAAGCCCCGACCTCATCCAAGACTTCGTCTCCTATCTTCCAGAAGCTAAGGCGATTAAGAAGCCTGTAATTGATAAGGCTCTTTTGTCCCCTGCCATTGACGAATTTACGCTTTCATCCTTCATCCAAGATTTCATTAATCTTCGAGCCACATTGAAGGAAGACATAAAAAACCTACTTGAAAGTATGAAAATATTAGGCACCACCACAAAAATGCACATAAAAGCTAATCATGAAAAAGTTGGAGAAATTCAGAAGGAATTCGATGAAAAAATCGCCCTCCTCAAACCCTCCATAATGTGGAAGATACGCCAAAATCAAAAAAAATACGATCGCCAAATCACGGGAGCCTCTAAGAAATTTGAACGTCAACTCCACCGCCTTTATCGCGAACGCGTTAAACTTGAAAAAAACATGCAAAGTACAAACGCCAAAATCGAACGTTGCGAAGCAGAAATACGATCCAGCAAGCTTAACAAAGATGCGACGGGCGAACAGCAATGGAGACAAGATGCTGAATCTTGCAGAAAAAAGCTTTCCACATTGGAGAGAATGGTTAAGGAGATAGATAAGAAACTAGAGAACGTCAACGCTGCTAAGAAACAGGACATATCTAAAATCAGGTCGGAATGTGATGTCCAATCTGAGGAGGCTATGAAGCCCTTGAGAGACTTTGAAGCTTCCAGGGATGGTAAAATCCGAATGATCCAGCAAGGAACGAAATCGCTGGAAGATTCAACTTCCATGATGATAGATCAAATCGACAAGCTTGTACAGCTGAAGAGGATGGCATTGGATAAACTTGATGGGATGGGCATACCAGAGAGACGAAGAAAGTATGGGTTAGTATATATTCCAATTTATCTTGTTTGTTACCAGAGAGAATCAAAGAAAAGATACGCATTGTATCCTCCATCAATCGCAAGCAGCATGGGAATCACAACAAAATTTAGGGGGGTTCTTGGTGGCACCAAGATAAAGTCGCTTCTTCAGCCTCGTTCAAAGCCGACCACGAATCTTCTCAACCAACTCCTTACCGTAATTGAACAAAATCCCGTGTTTGAAAAAGAGCTTAGCGATGCGGGAATTCGGGTCAACATTTTGCGAACAAAGACGTCGCGCAAAAGTATAAAGAAAGGACTAAAAGAGTTAAGAGCCGAAAGATGGATCTCAGAAGACGAATTTCAAACATGTGACGGTTTCTTGTCTAGCGGTTAGCCTAGCACCGAAACGCTCATATTCAAAGCGTATATACTTTTCCGTCTTCCAAAAGTATCTTGTTGCCACCGATTTCGTTCACCCCATCCTAAAACACGAGAGATGTTTATCATCTAACATGATTTATCCTCCTCCCATCTTTTTACAAATGTTAGAAATAGCCAGAACAACATGTGGGGGTGTGAAGACGCTGAAAACTTTTGTATATCGCGCAGACGCTGCCCTCTTAACCGTTTCCTTTTTTCCTCCTGCTTCAAGATATCCTCCAATAAATTCTTTTGCGATGAGTTCTGCAGAGTCTGAAGGAAAAATTGGGAAAACGTAGTGACCCGAATAATAAAGAAATTCAGCGATGTCCCATACCTGATTCCCATCTCTTGTGGCCTGTTCAAGGTCTACAAAGTATGTTTTTTCATCCTCTGCAATGATGATGTTTTCCGGCTTGCAGTCTCCAAAGGCAACACCAAGTCTGTGAGCTTCTGCGATTTTTCTCCCCACATCTCTCACTAAAGCAGCATCTCCTGCGACTTCCTCCCGGGTTGAGATGATACGTTTTATGATTTTAACCATATTTTCTCCTTCAATGAAATCCTCAAAAATCAGGCGTTCTTGATGACTAATATGAAGAACCGTTGGAACAGGAAACCCGTGACCTTGCAGGAACTGGTTTATGGCGTATTCCCTTTCCATCCTAGTTCGTCCGAAAACTGCAAAAGTCTTGGTGCCCAGCGTCCACAATGATAGCGGAAACCACTTAAAACCAAGCCAATCCTTATATCTCTTCACAACAACCTTTTGTTCCTCATGATTTTTCCGAAACCTGAGCAAGTAAACACTGTTTAACACTCCGCCCATCTGCTTAATTTCTATATCCAGAGTCGTTCCGCTTGGAACTGTTTTTCTGACGAAATCTTCGATGGTGGTCTTATCTGACAGTGGCACAAGTCCAAAGGGTGTGGGCATCAACAAGTATTTTTCGGCTTCCTCAAGGCGCAAAACCAACTCTTCAGCTTCAACCTGTTGGTGCGACTTCATGAACGTTTGCTGATTCTGTATAAGAGGGGCCATCATTTTAGGGAGAATGCTGAGAACATGAAGAAACGTCGTTCTCTGAATAGATCTGAGAAAAAGAGGGAACCGAGGTTTCTGGTTTCTTATTTTGTTAATAAGTCTTTGTGTGATCTTAACGTGCCCGTTAGAAAAGGTGATTTGGTTCTCTTCCACTAGCTCATTAATAGCTTCCAAGTATCCATTCATCATCAATTCTACATTTTTTCTTTTTAGATCTCTCCTTAACATGTTGAGGAAGCTGTAGGTTACGGGTGGAAACAATCGAGCCTTCCGCATCATGGATTCGTACATGAAGTATTCTGGTTTAATTAGAAGTTCATGGCACAATTCAGGGAACTCTAAAACAATGTTTTCGCAAAGTTCCCAAATGATCCTTCTTTTTACTTTGACCTCTCGACGCCATAAGTATTTCTCGTTAATCAAAGGTTTGTAAGGAATCGTGATCTTTTCAGCAACAAATTCGCCCAGCCACCCTTGTTCTACATCTCTTTCAAAAATTCTTTGATCCACCGTCAAAATGAACACGTTGACTCCGTTCGAAGGCTTAGAGTAGCACTTTAATCGTGTTCGATAACTACTAAGCAATAGCAAAACGTGAATATCGCTCTTTTCGTCGCCGTAACCACACACTTGTGGACCGTAGAAACATGCAGCAACTATTTTGTGAAAACCTGCGATACGCTTGCAAATACTTAGCACATTTTCTTTCAAGCCCTCACTCAAGAACTGGTTCATTGTTGGCGTTTCCTAAGAATTAGACATAGAGTTTTGGCTCCACATTTATGAAGGCTAATCTTCTTTAATTTTCTTGGTTATTTTGGGGTATATTCTTAACGCTTTTAATGCTTTTGCGGCTTTTTCAGGCATGTTGTAGACAGGTATGTTGGTGTCCCGTAAAACCTTGTAGACAAGTGTAAAGTCTTCGCCCCCTGCTGGAACATCGACCACAGGCTTGTCAGAATGTCTTTTAGCGGTTTCAGCGACTGCCACTGCGTCTTCAGCTTCAAAAAAACACGACTTCAGCATGTTTATGACCATGACTCCGTCAACGTTTGGGTCCGATAAAACCATGTCTAAAACGACAGAGTATCTTTCAGCCCTAGCATCCGCAATCAAGTCTATCGGGTTGACTACATCCACCCCGGAATAGCGGCGTTCTATCTCTCTTTTTGTTTTTTCTGACAGCGTTGCCAGTTTTAATCCATTTTTTACGACCGCGTCTGCAGCGAGTATTGCTGGTCCGCCTACGTTGCTCACGATGGCTATGTTGTCTCCACTTAGGAGAGGCTGTTTCACGAGTGCAATCGCCGCGTTCAGTAGGTCTTCCTCGTTTTTAACTCGGATGATTCCTGCTTTTTTGAAGGCGGCGTTGAACACCTTGTCGGATCCGGTTATTGATGCAGTGTGGGAAAGGGCTCTTTGTGCTGCCTCTCTTGTAACTCCACCCTTGAGGGCTAGAACGGGCTTACTTTTCACCACTTCTTGCGCCATTTCTATGAATTCTCGTCCATTTTCAATTCCCTCCATATATAAGCATATCACTCTCGTTTCTGGGTCCTTTTTGAAATACTGGAGAAGGTCTACGTCGTTCACATCGATTTTGTCTCCCATGAAAGCGAACTTGGCAACACCGATTTTGTAGAAGCATGCCCAGTCAAGGAGGCAGGCACCTACTCCTCCGCTTTGGGAGACGATGGAGATGTTGCCTTGTGTTGGCATTACGTCTTTTTCAAAGGTTGTGTTCAATCCATTTGCTGTGTTTATGACCCCCATGATCGTGTTTGGGCCGAGTATTCGGATACCATACTCATTTCTCAAATCTTTCAGTTGCTGGCGCTGACTGTTTTTGTACCCACCAGTTATTGCCACTAGTGCCTTGATTCCTGTTTCTGCGCATTCTTCTGACTGCAGTATCGAGGCGTTTGGAGGAAGCATAATCACGCCGAGTTCTGGGGTTTCAGGGAGGTCTTCAAGCTTTTTGTAATCTTTTTCTCCTTCGACGTCTAAAACGTAGGTTTTTCCATCAAAGTATTTTTTCATATTATAGATGACGCTTTCAAAAAGTTGTGGAGAGGTCATCCCGATTTTCTCTCGAATCTTGCTGGATCCGATGAGCACAACGCTGTCGGGTTCAAATAGTGTTGCCACTTTGCTCATTTTACCAAGCCTCTGAATCTCATGTCGAGTTTGAATAGAAGATAAAGATAACTAAATGCTCCAATATATTTGTGAAATTCTGGTTTCATCGTGTTAGTAGCTCTGAGGCTGTTTGCTGGGCTTTCTGCATAACTTCTTTTTCATCTAGCGTTTTCACTTCTCTTCTGTCCATTAACAATTTTCCGTTAATAATGACTGTGTCTACGTCGCTTCCGCGGGCTGAGTAGACGATGTTTGCGTATGGGTCATGTAAAGGTGCTAGATGCGGTTTTCTGAAATCGATTAGTATGATGTCGGCTTTTTTGCCAACCTCCAGCGAACCCACGGTCTTTTCTAGTCCAAGCGCTTTGGCTCCATCACTTGTGGCCATTTCTAGAACTTGCGGTGCCTGTAGAACTGTTGGGTCCATGTACGTTATCTTCTGTAGGAGAGCGGCAGTTTTCATTTCTTCAAACATGTCGAGGTTGTTGTTGCTGGCTGGGCCGTCTGTGCCTATGCCCACGGTTATGCCCAGGTCTGTGAGAGTTTTGATTTTTGGTGTGCCTGAGGCTATTTTCATGTTAGCTGTTGGGTTGTATGAAACTTTAACGTTGTGTTTGGCCATTATCTGCGTCTCCTTCTCCGTGAGATATATGCAGTGTGCGGCGAGAACGTTGGATTCCAAGAAGTTTACGCTTTCCAGCAACTCGACTTCGGTGAGGGCATACCTTTTCTTCACTAGTTTTGCCATTTGTTTTGATTCTGCTATGTGTATGTGCATGCCTATATTGAGTTTTGAGGCTTCCTCTTGTATCTGCGTTAGGAGTTGAGGGCTACAGGTGTAAACGGCGTGGGGGCCGAGTTGAGCGGTTACTCTTCCGTCTGCGTATCCGTTGTATTTATGAGCGAATTCTACGCCTTCTTTCAGCATGCGTCCTCCTTTTTTGTGGTCTTCTGCTTCTATGATTCCTGGTGCTAGTACGGCTCTTAGTCCAGCTTTTTCTACGGCTTTTGCTATTTTTTCTTCGTGGAAGTACATGTCTGCGAATGTGGTTGTGCCGTTTTTGATGTTTTCGAGGCAGCCGAGTAGTGCACCTTGGTAGATGTCATTTGGGGTGAGCTTTGCTTCTAGGGGCCATATGATTTGGGTTAGCCAGGTTGTGAGTGGCTGGTCTTCTGCTATTCCTCGGAAAAGTGTCATTGGTAGGTGGGTGTGGCAGTTGATTAATCCTGGCGTGGCGACTTTGTCTTTACCGTCTATTGTGATTTCGGTTTTTATTTTGGGAGCTTTTGTTTCTCTTCCTACATAGATGATTTTGTCGTTTTTTGTGGCGATTAATCCGTTTCTTATTGTAGCGTCTCTACCGTTCATTGGTAGAATGGTGCAGTTCTGGATGAGAATGTCGGCTTCTTGCAAAGATTTCATCTCAATGAGGGGGTTTACTGTTTTAGTTTTGGTGTTTTGTTTTTGTTAGTTAAGGTTTTTGTTGTTGATTTTGAATATTGATTTTGTCTTCATAAATGATTTCTTAGCTCAAGTTTAGTTTGTTTTTGATGTGTCATGAGTGCTAGGCTTGAGGAGATTCGTCGTCAGGTTGCGGAGTTGCTGAGGGATGTTGAGGAGTTGCGGCGGCTGAAATCTGCTTCTGATGATGTTCAACGTTTTCGTAGGATGATTGTTAGGTCAAGGTATGATTGAAGAAGTAAGCTTTCGGTTATGTTGTTTGTGTGTGTCTCTCTGTAGCCCCCCTTATATATAGCCCCCTATAATTTTTTCAGGAGTCTATGGAGAGGAGGGCTCGCTAGGTGTTCTCTTCGTATTTTTGGCTTTGCATTCTGTTCTGTGCTCAATGAAGGTTCTGTCTTGCAGTTTATTGCTTGAAAATTTGTGATAGTATAAGGCTTTTCAGAATTGACATCCAATAAAGTTGGGATAGTGGGCCGTGGGTGACAGTTTATCGCACGGCCTACAGTCTACTGTATCAGAGAGGGCTGTCCTGTTTCTCTTGGTCTCTTTGTTTGAGCCTTAGCGGCCGTTAGGTCCCTTGACTGTCACACCTACGTGTTTGCCGAAGACATCGTTGAGGGATAGTTTGCCCGTCCCGATCGATGCAAGCTTATGGCAAATAATGTTCAAGGAATCTTCGGTGCAGCTTAACAGGCCTTCGCCTTCACCAGTCAACTTGTACACTTTCCGTGGTCTTTGATTGTTTAGGTCCCAGTTACTTTCAACGTAGCCTTTTTCTTCTAGAAGGCTTAGAAGTGGATAGATTGTGCTGGGGCCGAAGTATACTCCGAAGTTTTTGCGGATGCTTGAGATGATTTGGTAGCCGTGCATGGGATGCGATTTTAGAAATTGGAGGATGACTAAGTCTAGGAGCCCCCTCATCAATTTGCTTTGAACCTCTCTCAGTTGTCTTTCCATTTTAATTCATCCCTTTTTTGTGTAGGTTTGTTGAACAGTTTACACGTTGTACGTGTATACAATATGTCCCTTTTCGGACATATCAAGTCTTTATAGGCACGATACAAGATATAAAGGTTTGCTCGTATTCCAAGCATAAAAAAGCATATCTAAGCATATGAAAAACACGTAAAAATTGGGTAATTTAAATAAACCAAATCATCTAACCATGAATATAGAACAATTTTGGAAGTGAAAAAATGGTTGAAACCTTCAAAAATCGAATTGTTCAACGCTTCTCCAAAAATTTTCTCGATATACTCGTACTCAGGCTTGTTCAGGCCGAATTGATGTGGGGCTACAAGATTATTAAGAAGACAGAAATACTGTTTGGAATTAAGCTTAGACACGGCGCCATATATCCTCTTCTCAATTCGCTGGAGGCTAACGGTTTTCTCAGAAGCAAAATAGAAGTTCATGGAAGAAGAAAGAGAAAGGTATATGAAATCACGTCGAGAGGGATACAATTTGTCAGCGCTTATTACGATTTTTTAAGGGACCAACTACAAATGCTTGACATTAAGGACTAGGAGATCTAAAAGGTGAAGCAAACGGGCAAGAGTCAAGAAGAGATAGTGAAACGTGTGCACAGACTTCTGGAGGAAAGGGGAAGAAAGGCTCTGGAAATGGCGAAGAAAGAAATGTTGCAAGAGAAGATTAAGTGCAAAGAGGTTCGTGAAGCCTTAGACTACTTCATGACTGAATACTGGCAGGATTTGGCTAGGCCGGCTCTGCTTTCTCTGTGCTGTGAAGCTGTGGGTGGAGACCATGAGGCAACGATTCCAATAGCTATTCCTTTATCGTTGATAAGCGGAGGCATAGACATACACGATGACATCATCGACCAGTCAAAAATCAAACACTCTCGCCTCACGGTTCTAGGAAAGTTTGGAAAAGACATAGCACTGCTTGTGGGAGACGCGCTTCTATTAAAGGGTCTTACGTTGCTACATGATGCAGTTGAAAAGGGAGTGCCCACTGAAGGGGCCTCGATTGTTCTTGACATTGTTAAAAGAATGTTTTTTGAGCTTGGAGATGCGGAAGCGTTAGAGCTTCGTTTTAGAGGACGCGTAAATGTTGCACCGGAAGAATATCTCAATGTAGTGAAAAAGAAGGCAGCTGACGTTGAGGCACTCGCGAGAATAAGCGCTATTCTGGGCGACGGATCTGATGAGGAGATTGAGAAGCTTGGCAACTATGGAAGACTTTTGGGGATGATTCTGATATTGAGAGATGATATACTGGACGCAACCGATTACGCGGAGACTTTGCATAGAATTGAGAAAGAATGTTTGCCGTTGCCGATACTTTGCGCTCTGCAATCCGATAAAACAGGATCCGGACTGGTCTCTATGATCTGTAGGCAGCCATTAACAAAGAGGGATGTAGAGAACATACAAGAAAGCACGGCAAGATCAGGCGGTCTCGAGGGGTCACAGAATATCCTAAACGAGCTTGCCAAAGATGCCTGTTTGTTTGTTCAAAAGATTGATAAAAGCGGGGATCTAAAAGCCTTTGCAATAGCCTGTTGCGTCCCCTACTTGAAGAGGGAGATTAAGGCTGGAAAGGCATTTTGGAGATTCGAAACGAAGAAAAGGTTGGAGATGCATGCATACAACTAAAATGAAAACCAACGAGAAGCTAATTGTACAAGTTCAAAGATTTCTGGAAGAAAGAAGCAGAAAGTCTCTAGATATCGCAAAAAGGGAGGTTCTACAAGAAGAAATGAAATGCAAGGAGATCAATGATGCTTTTGAGTACTACGCAGGAAATTGGAACGACGTTATTCATCCTGGGCTGCTTTCAATTGCTTGTGAGGCTGCAGGAGGAGATGCTGACAAATCAATTCCGATACAAGTCGTCATGTTGTTGCTAACTGCAGCGGTTGACATACATGATGATATAATCGATGAGTCAAACACAAAATATGGAAAGCCCACAGTTTTCGCTAAATTTGGCAAAGACATCGCTCTTCTTGTGGGTGATGCCTTGTTGATGAAGGCCTTGGTTCTTCTTCACAAATTGGAGAGACAATTTAAGATAGAAAAGATGGATGCCATTTGGAATATAATAAAGAGTCGATTTTTTGAGATGGGAAATGCTGAGGCCCTCGAAGCTTCTTTGAAAGGCAACACAGATGTTTCTGTGAAGGAGTACACACGGATTCTGAGAATGAAAGCTTCAACCTCCGAAGCTCACATGCGGATTGGCGCCATTGTAGGAGGTGGAGAACAAGAAATTGTTGACTTACTGGGTAATTACGGCAGAACACTAGGGATTCTAATCGGCATAAGAGAGGACTTCATTGATGTATTCGAACCTGAAGAACTCCAGACCCGAATTAGGAATGAATGCCTTCCGCTTCCTATACTTTATGCTTTTAAGAACCCACAGACCAAAAAGATCATACTAGATTACCTTTCAAAACGAGAAATTTCTGACAAGGATTCAGAAAAAATGGTTGATATCATCTTTAAGCAAAAGGATGTTGAAATGTTTAGAAATAAAATCAAACGTTTGGCCGAAGAAGCGTGCAACAACATCTCCAGTTTACCAAATAAGAATCTTGCCCCTCAAATGAAAATATTAATTAAAGGCGTAATTGAAGACTTATAGGTGATCTGTAACAGATCTACCATGCATACAATCGCATTGGCTTCAATTTCTTTTCTTTCTTCTTCTTTGCCATGATCCTTTCCTCAATTGTATTATTGTTCTACAGGTTGCATATAAGAGTTTTGTTGAACACAAATACAGTTTTTTCTAGAATCGCCTTAGCGCAGACTGAGTCTGCATTCGCAAACATTTTATCTTTCTAATGCACATTATGGACAAATTGAGTTGTAGGAGAATGGCTAGAAAATCTGCCATAAACAGCGTTCTTTTGCAAAGAGATTTTCTTGCTGTCTTAATTGTTATCGTAAATGCTTTTTCATGGTATTTTCCATTGTATCTTTTTTTCGAGAGCACTTTGGGAAAATTTCAGGTGGAGCCCACTTTGTTGCCAGTGGCATTCGGAGTTCAATGTGTGGCAGCTGTGGGTTCTGCAATAATCGGCACGGTCTTGGTGAAGAGATTTCCAAGTCGTGATGCATTTCTGTCTGTTTGGATGTTCGTTGGGGTTATAGCCACTGTCTCAATGGTTGCATTGGAGACGTTTAACATGGCATACATATTACTAGTTTCTTTTGTTTTGGGGATTTCATTAGGATTGGGTTTTCCCTCTTGCCTCGCATATTTTGGAGATTATAGTGTCGAAGAAAATAGAGGACGGTTAGCGGGGATCACGTTTTTTGCATCGTGTCTGTGCATGTTCTTTATTGGTTTGCTACTCAGTTTCTCTACTCTAGTTGTAGGCGTGTTGATACTGGCTGCGTGGAGAGGAATTGGCTTGTTCTTGTTTCGGCTTACCAGATCGAAACAAGATTATAGCAAAGAAAACATTATTGAGGCCCCCTACCGATCAGTCCTACTTGACAGATCTTTTCTCTTGTATCTCGTTCCATGGATTATGTTCTGTCTGATAAATTTTCTGGAAAGACCAGTAGTGACTATACGCGCGAGCGCATTTTTTGGGGAAGACTTTGCCTCGTTTGTGTCAATCGCGGAATTTGGGATTGGCGGTTTTGTTGCATTGATTGGTGGTTGGTTCGCTGATTCAGTTGGTCGAAAGCGGGTCGTTATCTTTGGGTTCATAATGTTAGGAATTGGGTATGCTGTGTTAGGGCTTTTTCCAAGTATCATTCTTTCTTGGTATTTGTATATCATCCTAGACGGCGTTTCATGGGGAATCTTTTCACTGATGTTCTACATGGTTATATGGTCAGAACTAGCTGGAAATCGAATCAAAGACAAATACTACCTAGTGGGGGTATTACCGTTTCTCATTTCTAGCTACATACAAATACTATTCACACCTTATGCTAAACTGATTGACATCTCTGCAGCGTTTTCGTTGGCCAGTCTTTTCCTGTTCCTAGCCGTTTTCCCCATATTATTGGCTCCTGAGACTTTGCCTGAGAAGAAAATTGAGCTTAAGCGTCTTAGAAAGTATATGGAGAAAGCAAAGAAAGCCAAGGAAAAACATGAAGAAAAAGACGATATGTAAAAATTGGAGTTTTTCGATTTTTTGTGCTATTCTTTCTAGAGTTTTAATGAATGGGTGCTCTGGCTTTTCCTCACTTGTAGAGCTAAAATTCATCTGCAGTTGGAATATTACCATTAAGGGAATACCGCATTTATTTTAAGATCAAGAAGTATAGACCTAGACTAGAATATTTAATAAAGGGAAATACGATTTAACAAAATCGGTAAAAGCTCAAAGAGAGAGGGCGGAAGTTGAGAAAGCGATCAATCACGCGTTTTACTGCTTTACTATTAACGTGGGTGTTTGTTTTCACTTTAGTCATGGTGTATGGATGCGTTGGGAAATTGAGCGGCTCAATTTCGATAGCGGCTTCTCCAACAACTATCACGATTGGTGAGAGCACAACCATCAGCGGATCCATCGCCCCTGCAAGCGTAGGCGAGACCGTAACAATCTGGTACAGGGAGACTGGAAAACCGTGGGGCATCCTTGCAACTGTGACAACAAACGAAACCAGCCACTACTCATACATTTGGGCAGCTTTGGTATGGGGAACCTACGAGCTTAAAGCAACATGGATAGGCGACGTATACGCCGCTGAAAGTTCCATAATAACCCTAGATATTAAAGCGCCTCCGGTGGCTTCCTTCACTTACTTACCTCATACTCCAATCATTGGAGAGACCGTTACTTTCGACGCTTCCGCCAGCTCTGATCCAGATGGAACCATTGAGAGCTACGTTTGGGACTTCGATGATGGAAACACCAGCACCGGAGTGACTACAGCTCACATTTACACAACGGCTGACACCCGCGACGTCACGCTAACGGTCACTGACAACGATACCTTAACCGACACCGCCACAAGTGAGATAACAGTCTCTCTTCAACTTCAGCCTCCTGTAGCCTCTTTCATCTATTCACCAACTGAACCTCAAGCGAACGAAACAGTTACTTTCGACGCTTCTGCCAGCTATGATCCAGATGGCACAATCGTCAGCTATGAATGGGCCTTCGGAGATGGAACAAATGGCACTAGCGAGATCGCGACCCACACTTACGCTGGTAATGGAACCTATGTGGTTATACTCAACGTAACTGACAACATCGGACTATTCGACACCACTTCCAAAGAGGTCACGGTGGGTAATAGATCCCCAAATGCTACCTTCACTGAATCTGCAAAAACCGTCTATAGGGGTGAAGCCATCACTTTTGACGCGAGTGCCAGCTTTGACCCCGATGGCAACATAACGAGTTATTCTTGGAACTTCGGCGACGGAACTGACGCAACCGGCGTCACGGTTAACCACGCCTACGAACATGATGGCATCTATACTGTCACTCTGACGGTCACCGATGATGACGGCGGAACTGCATCAAAAAGCGCCACAAAAACAGTTTCAAACAGACCACCCATAGCATTGTTCACTGAGAATGCAACGATGGTGGACATAGACGAGTTGATTCGCTTTAACGCTTCTGATAGCTATGATCAAGATGGCTCAATCCTCAGTTATTTCTGGGACTTCGGCGACGGAACCAACGCCACTATGGCCGTACTCTTAGGTCACGCGTATATTGAGCAGGGAGACTACACAGTGACCCTAATCGTGACCGACGACGACGGAGCGTCGTCATCGGTAAACTCCACGATTACTGTGAAGGGCTCATCAGGGTGGCCGCTATACTTAATCGCAGGGATAGCCTTGGGCATCACCATATTAACCGGAACTGCGATCTATGTCATATTTGGAAGAAAAAAGCAAGACAGTAAACGGGACCTCAGGACTTGAAAAACAAGCCCTTCACATCTTATACGTGCCCAGAAGCCTATCAGCCGGCTACGGACAACTGATAGACACCGCAGATAACTCTGCAGATCCCGGGAGAACGTAGTCTGTACCTCCATTTTTCTCATGAACCTTCTAGATTAGCCATACCTGTAGCTTGAAGAGAGCCTATTGGTACACATGCATAAAAAATTCACAATAGAAATTATGGTGAAGCTCGCATAGCTTTGTTTAGATATTATTCTTCTTCACCGTGCGTCGCTCAGGGCGCCTACATTGTTGCGATGGCTGTTGGATTTTTGGCCTTCTTTAGGCCACCTCCTTATAGCCTAGATTTTGCTGTAGGCGTTGATCTTCGATTGTCTAGAACTCACAAGAAAGATTATATTTAGTTTAATGGTGAGAGACTTCTTGTTTTGACTACAGCGATTAAGTTGATGATCAGAATTTCTCAATTTTTTGGGCTATTCTTTCCAAAGTGTTTGTGAACGGGTGCTCCGGTTTTTCCTCAGCAAATATGTATGTTCCTCCTGCTCGAAGCACGTCGCAGGAACAAGCGATAACGTCCAAAACAGGAAGATTGTGTATGTTGTGAACGTGTTTAAAGAAATTCTCCTTCTCCGCAGTAGAACACAACATTTCCGCAGGCACTTTATTCACCACGATTCCAGTTTTCTTCTCGAAAAGATCATAAAGCTCGTGAGTCATCCGTTGAGTTCCTTTTATGTCAGACGCATCCAAGCTTGTCACCACAAGTGCAACATCTGCAGCAACGATGGCATTTATGGAAGAGTATTGAAGCCCAGGGCTCGTATCAAGAATCACGTAGTCAAGATGCATGTCGTTGAGGAGAGAGTTCCTAAGCGACAATAGACGCCCCAAAGCCCTCATCTCCCACTTTCTATCCTTTGCAGACATCTCTCGAATCGCCTCCGTAGATGGATTTGCCAAGCCAACGAAGAACCTCCCGTTTCCACCATGAGGGTTATGGAGGTCAACAAGAGCTCTTTTGATTTCACAAACACCGTTCAGATAATCATTTAACCAGTATCCATTACCCTTGGTCTTGAACGCAGCTTGGAGGCTTGGAGCGCGGAAATCCATATCCAACAAGCAAATGTTCTTACCCATTTTAGCGTACGTCGCTGCCACATTAATCGAAAGTATCGTTTTCCCTGTTCCACCCTTATAGGAGTGAAATGCCACTATTTTTCCCATGGTTTTTCACCTGAACCTTCTTTTTCAACGTAAAAGTAGGCCTTGCGTCCTCTCCTCTCCTTTTTCAGAAATCCCATCAATACCAGTTGATTCAAATAGCCGCTTTCAACAGCCCTCGCTCGCCTTGTTTGCTCAGCAATCTCTTCCGCGGTTGCTTGACCAAGCTTACAAAGAGTGACCGCCGTCTTTCTAAGATGATCAGGCAAAGACAGCAACGTCATTACGTCTAAAACATCAGTCAACGATTCGTCTATAATTCCCCCACGACTATGTTTTTGTAACTCTATGAGCACATCTACCTTTTCGTTCAGCTGATCAAGGGAGTTTGCTATTTTCTCTAACACTCGAGTGGACTTTCCTTGTAAGCTTTTATACAACGTCACCATTGCTATCTCCGAATGTGTTTGACGCATCTACACTATTGTGGAGAATGTAGCCACTATTAAGTCTTACGATACAATTATACATATTCCAAGATATCAGGAATAAAAAATGCAAATGCCCGTGTCTGGCGCGTTCATCTCTTAGGCATATCTGTCTTCGCCCAGATGGCTCCCGCGACCATGATTAAAACTATTAAAATACAAAAGAGCCCTAGGAGCGTTTTGGTGGCGAAGATTGCAGTCTCTTCAAGCAACTTAGCTCATCCAAGGTTTTTATTCTTAACATCATTTTCAAGCTGTGTTTCGAAAGGGGAAATATTTCTGTAAGCGATGCGTACGGGATTTTGCCCAAGCATAACTAGCTTTACTGAAAAGACAAGACGAAAAAAGGATAGCGCAGGTTCTAGATTTGTTTGTTAGTATAGTGATGGAGGAATTCGGGCGCGTGCTTCTTCAACAATCGGAAGTACGGCTCTTAGTTCCCTGAAGTATTTGAGTACAGTTCTGCCACGATCTGTGATGGCGTAGACTATTCTTTTTTTGCCTACGTTTTGTTCTTCTACCAGGTTTTGCTCAATTAGGAAGTTTAAGTATTGTTTTAGTACGCTGCAGTTTACGTTCGCTTTGTACATGATGTGAGTTAGTTTTAATGGCCCTCTACGTGATAGGACTTTGAGGATGTCTATGTACATTTCGAGTTTGGATCTTCGCATGACCAAATCCTCTTTTTCATATTTTCTGTGCCATGTGTATAAATGATTTATGGATTCTGGCTACGACTTTGACGTTAGTAGTCTTATTTTTGTTTGGATGCGTTGAAATACAGTTATGCGGTTTTGGAAAGCTGTGATTAGGTCGCCGGCTAATATTTGTTGAAGTTCTTTTGAAAGCGTGTTCATTTCGTCTTTGAATGCGTCTATTAGCTTATTTTCGAGGTGTTTTCTTTGTGAAGAGGAATATGTTTTTTTCATTCATTACTTCTCCGTTTTGGTTCTGTTGGGTGTTAGGCTGTTTTGGATTTAACTGTCTTATGAATCCGAAATATGGATTTAGCATTCAGTTTTGCGTCCATGGTGTAAATTGTGGCAAAAGCGTGTGTGCATGTGTGAGAGGTCTAAGTATGGAGAGAAGGGAGCACCACAAACACGGGTCTACCGGATATTCATAAAGATTTATTCAAAAAAGCAAATAAAGTAACAACCAAAACATCATCCAGATAAATCAGTAGGTTACCGCTTCGAATTTCGAATTAATATAAACATGCCTATATAATGATACTGTTTCATGATTCGCTATGTTTATCTACGTCAACCCCTAGATATTAAGTTGCATGACACGCACACTTGCTAAATAATTGAGGAAAGAGAGATGGCGAAGAGACAAACAAAGGACGAAGCCCTCGAAGCGTTAGATTTCATCATAAACGTCCTCAAAGAACACGAAAAAGACCTGGACCGATTAGTCACCGAGCTGTCAAAAACAACAGAAAAATTCGGCCAGACAGGGGAAATAACCACGAAAATCGAAAGAGTTGAAGACCGTCTCTCAAACATGCAAGCCGAAATCAGCAACCTAATCAACTATATCTCCCCGTCACAGAAAACACCAAGTTACACATCCCATGGACCACCAGTAACCGTCAGATGCAAACAATGGGAAGACTTTAAAGCATTCGCAGCCGACGCAGAAACCATATCGTTCCTGTATAAGCAAGAAGAAAAAGTCTTCCAAGCAGACGCACTGAAAGAGGGCAAAATCCTCACCTACACCGGAGAAATCCCACAAGACTCAAGCGTACTGAAAATATGGCTGTCAAGAGAACTAAACGTCCACGAAGACAAGATCTTCGAAGGCGCCCTAGCAATAGGGTAAAACCAGAATCAGCTTCCCAGAATCAACCACCTCGTAATAGGCAGTTACTTTTCCAAAATAACACGCTGCTCAACGAAGGTTAAC
>CP070709.1:1235295-1239096 GCA_020350305.1 Candidatus Bathyarchaeota archaeon | reverse complement strand
CCGCCTACGCCGGTGGCGGGATGCCCGACGGGCCCGCCACTTTTCTCTTGTTCCAAGATTATCTGGGTATTTTCTTTGGCTTCTGTTGCTAGTTTGCCAACTAGGCCTATAGAGAATTACTCAAAGAAAAAAGCTTCTCAGTAGAATCGAGAAATGTGCTTGACAAAATTTAAGTAGAACTCTTCTTTCTTTATGGAATTTGATGCCCTGGTAGTATAGTCCGGTCTAGTATAGGCGGCTGTCGCCCGCCCGACCCGGGTTCAAATCCCGGCCAGGGCGCCACTAAACCATTTAGTTCATGTTGGAACCTTCATGTTTTACGGGTTTACTTGGACTTCGTTCTGAAGTCTAGCTACATCAGAACTCACTTTAACCGCTAACAGTCTTTTCATTTTCAAAGTGTTCCACAAAGCTGTACAGCCGAGGTCGAATATGAACAGAGATACAACCTCGGGCATAACCATAAGATTATAGATTGGCTGGTGTGTTGAAGGTAGACGCAGTATTATGTAAATGGGAATGTGTAAGGACGGGAAATAACACCATTAAAACAGCCTACAATAGTTATCCTTAAAGCCTAGGTGGAGAAATGAAACAATGGTTAAGCTAAACACGAAAGGCAGACCATTAGTCATCATGATAAATGGAGAATTGTACGGTATCGAAGAAATCTCAGAAATTGATCCTACATATAACCAGAGAAAGAATACAAAATTTTTCACAATAAAAGCAACAAATATAACTGGTCAAAGGAAACTGACAATAAGCCTAGACCTTCGCTTACTTGATGTTGTAAAACAAGATAACGGCGATATATCCTATATAAGATAACCGAAGCATATCGATCACTTCACAAATTCTCAAATAGAAACATTGAGTTTTTGTTGCCTCTACACACACAAGCGCACGCATGACAGTTGCTATGTATATAAAATGGCAAGAGTAAAATGGATGTACGTGATAAATCTAATTAGAGCAAGATGTCAACATGTGAACAATGTGGCCGAGAAGTCACTTTTCCATTTGGATGCTGCTTTTGTCGGGGAGCATTTTGCTCTGAGCATGTGAATCCAGAAAACCACCGATGTCAAGAACTGAAATATTGGCGTCGAAAGAAGAAAGCCGTGGAAGGGAAAATGCCAAAGTTCAGGAGACATTTATCCCGCATCCTAGCGTTCTGTATGGTCTTGGCTTTTCTAAGTGCAGTCACAGTCCATATGAGCTGTACTTCTGTTAGCGGAGAACTGAGGGCCCCAACTTATCAGGAAGCCTTGCTGTTCATCGAATCAGATCAGACCGATAAGAATCCGTACAAAGACCAAGAATACACCTGTGCAAATTATGCAGCAGAATTTAGAAGCAACGCTCTCAAAGCAGGTTACAGATGTGGACATGTTCGAGCGTTCTTCGATGATTGGAGCCATGCATTGAACTGTTTCAACACTACAGATCATGGAATGATTTTTGTTGAACCTCAATTAGACGAGGTAGTACCGTTAAATATTGGGCAACCATATTGGGACAGAACAAGATATGCCCCACGATATAATGGCAGAACCTATAATGATACAGTTACCGGATTTTTGATAGAATGGTAAAATTGCACGCTGCACACACACGAATCACTCTTACTACGGTCTCTAACCTTCAAGTAAATGCGTTTCACAGAGAATTAAGTTTTTATTAGCAAAAGCCGAAATCTAATTGCGAAGTGATAAATTGTGGCGTGAATTGCTAGTATCCAATGCGCCGTATATTCTAATCGTAGGTGGCATCGCCGCAGCCTCCTGGCTAATGGAAGGATTAGCAAGACGCACACCTCTCATAGGGAGACCGGTGCGCTGGTCTGTAAAAATCATATCAGCCCTTGGTATCCTTATAGGAATCCTTTTGATGGCAACAGCCCTAATTGCTTGGTGGTTGATGCAAAGCCTAGATTCTCTTACTCAACTCCTCTTAATCGTTACTGGCATAGCATTGTTTCTGAAGCCTATCAAAGATGTTCGTTGGGCTTCGCTGATCGGGTTCGCGGCAGGTTGTTTTTGCTTGGGATTTGTTTACTTCTTCTATCCTTTGCCTGATCCTATTCCTATTTTAGGCATTTCACCGAATTGGATATACGCTGTAATATTTCTTCTTCCAACACTCTTTGTGTATCTACTCTTCGGGTTCGTCGAAGACTTGCTTGCATTCATAGGAGCGATTCTATCATTCAGACTCGTTGCAATAACCCTTGGAGTATTATGTATCATCCAAGGAATTCTTCTGCTTTTAGATCGGAGCTTGCTTGATTTCTTCGCGTATTAATACAATCAAGTTTCAGTAGAAAAAAGGAAAAAGAAGAGGATTTTAAAGAGATTGAAGCGAGGATTTATCCTTTCTTAGTGATTTCTTTAATCACTCCAGCAGCGACAGTAGTTCCCATATCACGTACCGCAAATCGTCCAAGTTCAGGAAAATCAGAGTAAGCTTCAACAGCTATTGGGTGAAGCGGTTCAAGTCGAACGACTGCACCGTCACCGGTCTTCAAGAAAGCTGGCTTTTCCTCGACAGTCTGTCCTGTACGCGGATCCAGTTTCTTAATCAACTCTGCAAATCGGCATGCAACCTGACTGGTGTGCGAGTGTAACACTGGAGAATATCCGGCAGCAATGGCTGTAGGATGGTAAATGACGATTATTTGTCCGATAAATTCTTTGGCAACGGTTGGTGGCTTGTCAGGATGTCCGCCTACGTCTCCTCTTCGGATGTCCTTTTGAGCTATACCTCGGATGTTGAATCCTATGTTGTCGCCAGGTTCAGCCTTTGGCATCCTAACGTGGTGCGTTTCGATGGATTTGACTTCTCCCTTAACATTCGATGGCATGAATACAAGTGTGTCGCCTTCTTTCAGTACCCCAGTTTCTACTCTTCCAACCGGGACTGTTCCAACTCCAGTGATGGTGTAAACGTCTTGCACTGGAAGGCGGAGTGGTTTCTTAATAGGCTTAGAAGGTACTTCGAAGTTGTCAAGAGCGCCGAAGAGTGTTGGACCCTTGTACCACGGCATTTTTTCGCTGGGCTTCTTCAAATTGTCGCCGGTCCATCCAGAGGTGGGTACAAACGGAATCTTCTCAACTTTGAATCCGACTATCTTGAGCATTCTAGAAATTTCATTCTTGACCTCCTCGTATCTCTCTTGGCTCCAGTTCACTGTTGGATCATCCATCTTATTGATGGCTACAACTAGCTGGCTTATTCCTAGCGTGAAGGCGAGGAACGCATGTTCTCTGGTTTGCCCGCCTGTACCGATTCCTGCCTCGAATTCTCCTCGTTTTGCGGAGACGAAGAGGAAAGCTGCGTCGGCTTGGCTGGCTCCTGTGATCATGTTTTTTACGAAGTCTCGGTGTCCGGGTGCGTCGATGACGGTGAAGAAGTATTTTGGTGTTTCGAATTTTAGGAAGGCGAGGTCAATGGTTAGTCCACGTTCTCGTTCTTCTTTCAGTTTGTCGAGAACCCAAGCGAATTTGAAGGTTTCTTTGCCTAGCTTTTTTGCTTCTTCTTCATATGATTTGGTGGTTCGTTCATCAATAGTTCCGGTGAGGTAGAACAGGTGTCCTACAGTTGTAGATTTTCCGTGGTCTACATGTCCGATGACTATGAGGTTTAGGTGAGGTTTTTCGGTCTTGCTCATTTCCGTTTTCTCCAAATCTTAATTTTTACTTATTTTCCTTTAGTTGTAGTGAAATTCGTTATTAGAGACTGTCTGTTCCATTAGATAAAGTTTTTGAATAGAAATATTTTTCGTAAGGAGACTAGATA
>CP070709.1:1230433-1235195 GCA_020350305.1 Candidatus Bathyarchaeota archaeon | reverse complement strand
TCATTAACCACGAAATTATTCGAGGGTAAGTGATGAATGGGGCAGCGTTTGGGTGATCAGTTGTCAAGTAAATTCTCCAAGGGTCTTCGACTAAGAGACCGAGTTCAAGTCCGATTGACCATTGGGTGGCGTGGACATAGCTTTTTCGTCTGTACCTGAAAGGCACGATTCCAGAGCTTGTCTCGGTTTCCACGTCGTGGTTAACCCACTTGTTGCTGGTCAGCTGGTAGAGGCCGTATTGAAATGGGCCATCAGCCGTCATCGTAGTTGTATCGGTGAAAACCACCTGCCCGAGATCAAGCGTTACATGACGGTGGTGATTAACGTATTTGGCGATTTCTTCAGCTCCTGATCTTAGCGTCCGCCAATTAGACCCTTTGTAGGCGCTAAACTGACAGTGAGTAATATGTATTACTGGTCTATCCTCCATGGCTAGATTCTCCACACACTTCATCGTGTCCAAGGCTGTGGCATAGTTGCCAGGTTTTCCAAGATTGTTGGTGTGAACGTGAATGGTGTGAGGCATATGAAGGAGCTTGTTTACCTTGCATAGGCCGCGAATAATCTCTTTTGGAGTGAGGTTAAAGTGTGGAACAGGGTCGTCAATATTTCTGACGTTCTGCCCAAAGCCCCAAGCTTCAAGCCCGCCCGGGTTTACAATCTTTATGGCATAGCCTTTGGTGGCAACCATTACCCAAGCCACATGGGTCGCACATTCCTTGATCTTTCCGTCTCGCAGGTATTCAAGGGTGAACCACCAATCCCCCAACAGCGGATAGCTAGCCTTGTCAACCATGGGTGTGTCATCAAGCTCCTCATGGGTGTGGCGAGCCTCAAGTGGAGGCATCGAAGGGTTCATGATTGTTGTATATCCCATTCTTGCATAGCGGTAGCCAGTTGTGAATGTTGATGGGACAGAATAGCCCACCCCAGACCGAGTAGTAGCTGTTTTTTCTTCTACATCTTTAAAGTGGTCCTCGGGTCGCAGAAGACGGCCGGAATTGACTTCGGCACCAGCGATATGAGTGTGAATGTCAACTCCGCCAGGCATAACAATCATTCCAGAAGCACTAATCACCTTTGCTCTTTTCTCATTTACTTTTTCAACGATTTTTCCATCGGTGACTGCAAGATCCATTTTCTCGCCGTTTACATGGTTCAGCGGGTCGTAGACGAACCCGTTCTTGACAATGAGTTGTGTCAATTCGGTTTCCTCCTTAGGTTGCGGACTTCATGGAGTATTCTTTGTAATATCTCGACGTCTGGAAGGCAGGTGCTCGGCGGTTCTACAATCTTCTTTAGTGGTAAAGGAACATGGTCCATGCGGTAAGCAGTTCCCTCAGACTCTATTCCCACAAAAGCGGAGGGAATCACCACGTCTGCCATTAACGAAGTGGGAGTCTTTTGTGGATCTATTACGATGAGAGGGTTTTTCACCAAGTTTTGGGCTGCCTTTTTTGGGAAATGCGCAACCGGATCTGAAGCAATGACGAGCCCAGCATCCGTTTCCTCTCGGCACAATATGTCAATCACCGATGTTTCACCGGGATTGTACCGAGGATAGCCCTGAGAGAAGTCAACGGCAAAGGGATATCCAGTTTGCCAAGTGAACACGACGTTTGCTCCAGTCACATTAAAATGCCCCCGCATAGGCATAATCAGAAACTTTGTGCGCTGGTTCAGATCGCGAACTAGAGAAAGTGCAGCATCAATGTTTCGGAGCTTGCCTTGAGTCATGGTTAGTCCTAGTCCAAAAAAGATAACTCCCAATTCGCATCCTATCATAGCATCAGCAATTTCGTCAAGTGTTTCAACAGGCACACCAGCAACACGGTCAACGTCAAGTTCTTCGTCTGCAATAAGCATACGGAAGGCTTGCAGAAGCTCGTAGTCTTTGTTTGGTTCAACTTGAAGGAAATAGTCAGCTGCATCAGCGGAATGGGTCTTGCGGACGTCAACGACCACCATCTTTCTTTTTTTCTGGAACATGGTGTAAGGGAGTTCGCGACTGATCTCAGGTGTAGCGAGCACGTCACGTCTAAGGACTAAATTGATAGCCCTTCGAAGTCTCTTTCTGGACAGAATGCCACCCAATCGTGAGACATATGCTCTCCACGTACTCTTTTGAAATCTACCATTCGAGAATGTAGTATATCTTTCTACGTGGCGGGGATGAGCGCTCCAAGGGTTGCATCCCCAATAAAAGATGAGATCAGCTCGATGCCTCAGTTGCCCCAGAGTGCAAGAGGCAGCGCCAACGTCTTGGATGCTCAGAATAGACGGGCCATGGCAAATGGTACTCGTATTGTCGATGACACCGCCAACCTCCTCGGCCAGCTCCAGCCCGACGCGAGTTGCTTCACAACTTGTGGAACTCCAGCCATACAATATGGGGTAAGTAGCGTCTGTGAGGATCTCTGCACTCTTTCTAATCGCTTCGTCCAAAGAAGCTTCCACTAACTCTCCGTTCTTTCTCAGAAGGGGTTTCACACTTCTGTGAGTAGCATAATCTAAGAACTTAGCTGCACCAACAGCGCATGCGTTTCTAACATCTGTTATAACATTGTTTTTTACAGTAACTTCGATGTCATCGCAATAAGAACCGCAGACTGGACAGGTCACCTGGGAAACGACGGGCACTCTTATCCCCTCTTGTAATGTTTTTCAAGCAGGTCAAGCAGGCCTAAAACTCTTTCTTTAATAGCAGGCTCAATCTCGGCAGGTATCCCCTTCAGTGACGGCATTCCGGTTCCGTGGGTTTCTGGATCCATGATGAGACTTGCCCAAGGACCGTAAGGAATGAAAACAACTTTGGGATGCGGTGCTGTGGGTGACTTAGCCATTCTTACGATTACAGAACCGAAATTTGTCGTGATTTTGACGTTTTCGTTTTCTCTTATTCCAAGGGATTTCATGTCTTCTGGGTCCATCTGACAAATCGCCACGTTCTCTTGGTACTCCTCAGAGAGCTTGTTGTGTTCCTTTCCCACACCTTGATCGACTGTTCTACCAGTCAGCAGTGAAACTTTTAGCTTAGGCATCAGGCTGTCCCAACCGAAAGATACGCTTTGACTCGTCAATCAGCTTGAAACGTTTACTAAGCGTGATTCAGCCTATTAATGTTATTGATATTACTTATCCTTCACAAACTTCCTTTTTTCGATTGCAACTTACATTCTGATGTTGTTGAACATCAGAACGGACTCTCTCATCTGGACGTAAGCAGTTGCATGCGTCGCATTCAAACTGCCACAACTCAATGAACCTGACTCACTTTCATACAACCTTCCAATCCTTGTGCTTATGTCACATGTTGAGTAGGGAGTAGAACCCATCATGCAAGTGGGTCTATACCGGTAGAAGGGTCTCTCCTGAAGCCAATTTCACTAAATCTTCTTCTCCCTCAGCATAACCGGAAGCGATCAAGATGTCGCCAGCTTTTATCGCAATATCCGGCTTAGGGCGTATCCATTTCGGTCCCCTTCTGATGCTCAACACCCACATTCCGGTTTCTTCAGGAATCTGAGCATCTCGCAGAGTTTTGTTTATCAACGAAGATTTTCTTTCTACTTGCACACGGGTCACGGTTTCCTCAGCTTCCTCAATCACAAGCTTCAAGACAGGATGCGGCTCTAACCCTCTCAAAACGACCCCAGCAATCTCTGCAGCGGCATCCGCTATCTTTTCGGTAACAACTCCCAACCTTATCAAACCAAGGAAATCCTTGGATTCTTCTCGCTTGAACCCGCTTGACAAAACTAACAGCTCAAACTCTGTGTGCAGCTCATCCACATGTTCTTCGAGTTCTTGCACTTCTTCCGCGAGCCTGTGACTGTTAAGAAGAAGTGAGGAGTACGCAAGGTCCATCATAAGTTCAGAGGTGTCTTTCAGCTCCACTAGCTTATCCACAATTTTTCTGAAGGGTCTCTTAGGTGATGCTATAGCCTAGTCCTCCAATTTTTGAACCGTTCCATCAGCAAGTCCTTTAAATTCCTCGATCCCCAATGGGGCTCCTCGAGCAACAAGAACATCCTCCCTATCAACTGTATCATCCTCTTTTGGGTTTATGATCCACTCCTTTCCTCGACGAATTGCAATGATGTCGACCCCAATCTTCGCGGCCAACTCTAATTCCCCCAATTTTTGCCCAACCAAGATCGAACGGCGCTTAACCTCGACTCGGGCTAGTCGTTCCTCAACCTTTTGGAAAGCCTCTCGAACAATGGGATGAATACCGATTTCCTGCAACACTATCGCAGCTATGTCAGCAGCAGCATCAGAAATCTTGTTAGCTGCTGCAGCCACCACGGAAACTCCGACAAGAGCCTCGGCGTCTTCCGCGTCTCTAGCAGCCAACATGGCGTTCATACCCAAAATGTAGGCAAGCGTGTCAACATGTTCCTCTAGTTCTAAAACATCCTCAGCGAGTTCACGACTATGAAAAAGGGCTGCGGAGTACGCCAAATCGATCATTAACTCAGATATGTCTTTCATTTCAACGAGTAAGTCTCGAACTGGCATGGGCTTGTACTCAATTTTTTCCAGGCGCACCATGCTGTCAAAAACTCTCCAAGCGTAACATAGTCTCGCTACCTAGCATTAGACTGTGCGTATATTAATATTAATGTGGGCTGTTATTAATTTTGCAAGAGAATCAAGCTGTTTATTCAGAGATTAAGTATCGGCTACTAGACATAGTGATATAAGAAGTACAAAAAAGACGAATACACTTTCCAAGCTACACAACATTCCAGAATTCTTT
>CP070709.1:1219318-1230333 GCA_020350305.1 Candidatus Bathyarchaeota archaeon | reverse complement strand
TGGAGCATTTTCTTCATAATTCATATACGGCATATAAGGCGCAAGTCGATAATACAGGTAATGCTAGTCGTAATCCTTCATTTGGTTCCGTTGGCTCTCCCTACCAGAATACTCCTACTATTGCTCCCTCCAATCTTGTAATTGCCCCAGGAAAGGGCTCTCTTGAGGATTTGATTGCAGAAACTGGAAAGGGAATTCTTTGCCGTTGTACTTTCGACAGACCCAACCTAAGCACAGGCGATTTCAGCGCTCTTGTCATGGAAGGTTTTTTCATTGACAAGGGTGAAATCCAGCATCCGGTGAAAAACACCCTCATCGGTGTCAATATGCGCGACTTCCTCCTAGGAGTTACCAGCGTTGGTGCTGATTCCCGACCCTTGGGTAGAGTTGTCTCTCCCTCGATTGTTATTCAATCTGCCAAGATTACATCTGGATGAATACATGCATTTCTTTCTCGCTAACCTACAATTCGTGCAATCAAGTAACCAAGACAAGCCCATTCCATACCGTTTTGTTCTTCGGAGGAATATCAAAAGGCAACCCTGCGTTTTGCGCTGTCTTGAACACATCGATTCCAACTGCTTCCATCGGAGGACGAGCTCGGAAGGGATGCCTACAGGATTCTTCGGAATTTTTCGCCACACACTCAGGACATAACCTACATGATCCCCCTATGAACCCTGTTGCAAAACGATACCCTAATGCAAACGCCTGCGATTCCACCTTGTGGACTATACGATGTAGTTTCGATTTGATCGGGCCAAAAGTTTTCTTGTAGCTATCCTTGAACCTAATGCTTTTGTACAGCGCCGCAACGTCATCAGCTTGTCGTATTTCCCTCATCATTTCAGCGGGTATTAGCTCTTCAATCTGAATGAGAACCGCCCAACTGTATCTGCCTAGTATTCCTCTGAATTCCTGAACGCTCATCACGTTAGGCGGACACATCAAATTCAAGCCATAGTCATCGCAAACTGGTACAAGACACTTCAGTCGAACCCTTTCGTCAACAACAACACGTTTAGCACTAAAAGATACCGCGTTTGTTACCCCAAACTCTTTCGCCAATTTGCACAAGGCTTCAAGGTTCGTTTCCACCTGCGACATAAAATCCACATCATAAACTCAAAGCCATCAGATAAAGGGCTTTCTCCTCTCATGCATATGAGAATCATAACCTACGTGAACCTATCTAATTCAAGCTCTGCGTCTCGTCTTAGGTACGTTATCTGCATGCATGCATTTTAAACAATGTTGTTTTTAGTGGTTGCAAAATCAAAAACCACTATATCAACCACTAAACTTCTTTTTTTCCCCACTTCTCAGAGAAGACAGTTGAGATGATGTTCAAGAACTAATGGCTTAGAAGGGGACAGCTATGTTTTCCTTTTCCACAATCCATTCAACGCCAAAGCGATTCCCAAGACTGCATTTGGCATCATGTAGAGTGTATTCCTATTCAGATGGACTGTCACAGAACCTCTGATGTGGGGTTCGCTCAGATAGCCGGCAGACAAGCCGACCTCGTACAGAGTCCAGAATCCCCACCACGCGATGCTCATGCCCAACGTAAACTCCAGAAAATTAAATCTGTAACCTCCATGAAAAATCGCAACCCACCCCAAGAGAAAAATCAGCAATAATGAAGGGTCCCCCCAAATATCCCAAACATCTGAGTGAGTGTAATATCCTGGGTATTGAATTGAAGGAACCACGCTCACATACAAAGTATTCACCGAGAAGATGGTCAGTAACAGAATCAAAACCCCCAACATCACCGCTTTTCCGTCTAGAGACCGAGGTGTTGCATGCGCTTCCTCTTCTCCAAATGGAATGAATATTGCTACCACCATTACAGCCATAATTTCTATGATGATGACGGCCCCGCCGGGATACATTCTGGACACTGAAAAGATGCTCAATAACAGAATTGAAGTCCCCAATATCCCATCCTTTAAGTATAGAAACTTGGTTGTCGCATGTGCTTCCCCTTTTCTGAAGAGGTAAAACGCTGGAACCACAGCCATGATACAAAAGACTGCTATGATGATAATCGTCACGTCCCAGCTTGTCCCCCCCTGGAGCGCGAACAAGACAGAGACTGAACATCCCACCAAACCAATTAGCACCAAGAAAGGAAAGATTTTCTTCCCCAGCACAGATACCATCAGCTGGATATTCTCTTCTTATTTACATCATTTCAAGTTGTATTAATAATTTGAGGATTTTTCATGCCAAAAGAGTAGTAGAGTATGAAGGATACTAACCTCTAAAACAAATCCATGCATGCATAGTGCGTTCAAGGATTACTTTGTGGTTGCGAATCTGCGGAGTTTTCCTTCAAACAGCGTTCTGCCAGGAAAGCCAAGTGATGAGGCGTACGTGTTGAAGTCTACGATGCTCTTTCCGTTCTTGATGGCAAGTTCTTGAAGCTCTCTCAGAGCCTCTCCAGCCATTGAATAGCATGGTGCATAACCAACCACCGAGAGGAAGAAGAATGTCTGGTCATAAATCTTCTTTTCACTTATTCCGGTTTCCTTGCTTCCCCACTTGACAAAGTCAACCACGGTCTGTTTTCCCATGTTCACTCTGGAGTCAAAGACCGCCCGTAGAAACCTGACCATGCGCCATTGAAGCATGACGTACTCGTTTTCTAGGATCATCGTTTCGTCGTCCTCGTCTCCCCGGAGGATTTCAAGGAGTTTCCTTTCGTCTGCGTCTAGGTCTCGACGCTTCACTAGCTTTTTCAGAAGATTTACGAACTCAAGTTCTCTGTAGAATGAGATTCCATCTGAAATCGGATAGGAAAGATGCGTAGATAATATGTCTAGAGGTGAAGGTTGAGCTCCAAACGCCGTGGCAGAATTTGAGTAGTTGACGCAATGTCCATATTCTTCGTGAAGAATCAGTTGCATGAGGCCTGGAACGCTTGATGCTGGTGAACGCTTCTCATCAGTTGTGATGAAGAAAATGTTGAAGGGCTTGTCTGTTGTCTGGTCAAGGGCTGACATGGCTGCGCTTGGTATGAAGCTGACCAGGTATGGAGGGGTCTCTATCACTCTTGTGTCATACTTAGGCGTGATGTTTACAACATGCTTGTTGAATACTTTTTGTGCTATCTTTCTCAAGTTTTTTACGAACTGGAGCACTTGAGATTTTGGCACATTGCGTCGTTTAGTCATCTCTTCTCCGATTTTCTGAACCTCTGGAGGAATTCCGTATTTTGCAGCCAATTTTCTAGTGGTCTCAATCAATTTCGGTTGCCAGATTTTCATCCATTTGAGTGCTTTCCTTTCGATTTCTTCTGCAGTTTCTGGGTAGTCAAATTGATCTTTCAGAATCTTTGGATAAATAGCTCTATGGCCTATGTCGCTATCATGTTCTTTGAGAATTGGAAAGACTTCGGTGAAATCACCCTCTCTAATTCCTTCTACAGCAAAAGCTTTTGCGTAATTCTCAGCCTCTTCAATGACTTTCGCGAGTTCAAGCTTGAGCGACTCGTCTGTTGTGTCGCTTCTTATTGTGCTTGCGACTCCTATGAGACCGCCTGTCTTCTGTTTTGTGAGTATTCTAATAGCGATTGGCCATTCTCTATTTGCTAGCCATGCACGTGCTTGTTTCAGAGCTTCACATGTTGAGGACGCTAGGGATTTCATGTGCTCGACATTGATTCCTTCTTTGACTAGGTGGTAGAAGAATCCATCGGTAGCATCGTCAGGTGTTCTATACGGCTCATAGAATTCCACGCCTACATAGATCGAATTTAGAAATCGATTGTGACCCGCGTCCTTTGTTTTCCTCTTGAGATTCTCTATGCGTTTTCTGATTTCTGCAAGCTTCTTTTCCGATGGCACCAGAATCTTTCCAGCGTTTTCTTCAACACCCTTGACGTATGCAGTGAGGGGTCGTGCTTCCTTCCAAACGCTGAATACCTCTTCTTCGATAGGAGTCATTTTTCGGAGAATAGGATTAATTGCCAAGTTCATCATCCTTTCACTTGTACTCCGAGTTCCTATTTAAATCGCACTTTCTCAAGCGCTTGTGTCTTTAATTCGGACGCATGCATAATAAGCTCAATGCATGCATGTAATGCGAGGCTACTCGGTTGAAGCTAGTCTTCAGAGAAATAGAAGACAACGAGGAATTAGATAGACTTTCACAAGAAATCATTTCAGACATTGCAAAAAGCCCAGTTATTAAAATAGCCTATCCTGGGGTTGTCTATCCAAGCTTTTTGCTTTCCAACTTTGATGTAAGAGATGACGGCAAAGCAATTGCAGCATTCAGAGATAGACAACTAGTAGGATTGGCCTCTTTCGTTTGGTCAAAACAAACCTTTCTTCCATCAGGTTTTCTTAACCGAATCTTCTTCATATTGAGGCTTGAGAAAGCCAGAAACATAGAAGACCAGTTGATAGATAAGGTTGAAAGTGCGTACCTGAAGTTGAAAGTGCCAGAAATAAGTTATATCAGAATCAACCCTGTTGAGATGCTTTCTCCAACAGGGAGAAGACTGGGAAAACATGGTTATAGGAAAAAGTTTTCAATGCTGCGAATGGGGAGAACCCTGAACAATATTCCCAAACTGGAAACCGAGCTGGCTGCAATTTTGCGTCGTGTAAAATGGGAGGAGCAAGAGCTAATGCTTTTTATGAAAACATGGGCGAAGGGCTTCGGTTGGCCAGCCAAATATATAGAGCCTATTGCAGAAGGAATGACAAAAAGATTGTTGGCAAGAAATCCCCGTGACCCGAATACGTGGATTAATTTTCTAGTCGAGACCGAAGGTCAACCTGTTGGAACAGCCGCTTTTCTCACTTTCCCAGAATCAGCCTACGTCGTTAATGTTTCCACCCTCAAAAAGTTCAGGAAAAGGGGAATTGCAACATGTACCATGATAAGACTTATGGAATGGTGTAAAACGCAAGGAATGAAATATATGGCATTAGATGTGGGCTGTGATGAAACTGTCGCACTGAATCTTTACAGGAAACTTGGTTTCAGAGAGTTCAAGGAGTCTGCAGGATATGTTAAGAAATTCAATCTCTAATGTGCACCCATGCATGCAAACGAAGTTTGAAGATAAAGAGTTTGAGGTTGATGTTGCAGGGTTTAAGATATGCAAACAACAGGGAGTTTGTGGTGACTGTCATGTTCATGCATGCATTGTATCTGTACTCTTCCCTCTTTGGTATTAAGTGCCTGTGGGCATGGTTCTCTCTCTCCACAATTGGACAAGCCAGGGTAGAGCTAGGACGAATCCTATCGGAATCGTCCACTGGGCTAGGTTTCGAACTTTGGTTCCAGGTGCAATGATGGCTGTTATGGAGGCCTCGAACTCCCAATTAATTCTTTTTGAACCTGGATTTGACAAGATTAACGTGGCATTCGTAACTTTGATTGGAATATACCCGATTTTTCCCTCACTCATTTCTTTCTGTAGACCAATCGAGTCAGGATTTGCCACCAAGAATTCTTCCAATCCTGTGATATTATTGTAGTCACCAATCCATGTGTATATGGTTTGAGAGCTCACCTCGAGTATGAAGATTGTCAAGGTGCCGTTAGCCGAGATTGTTATCTCCAAGCCTTGTTGTGGTGTTAGAACACGTTCGAAGTGTGTTTCAAACATTCCTGGAATTATCGAGCCACTACCTCCAGTACTGACTAATTGGGCAGAGGGAAAAAGCGAAACAAGAAGCAAGGCGAAACCTATAGCCACGAGAACTGAGCCTCCACGACCTATGAAGGCCATCCAGCGTTTCATATGCTTAGTCTCCTGCTGAAATAGAGGTATCCTAGAAAGAAGAGAGAAGCCACAATCACATAAATGGCTCCTGTGTAAAGGAGTACTTCTGAAAAGGTTGGTATCCAAAGGTCGCTGGGGAGAGGCACATATGGTTGCGTCATATAATAGTATCGTGACAAAACGAAGTTTGGAGAAATCACTGACATGATTTGGAGGGCTAGGGGAGATCCTGTGCTGGACGCAACAAACATTGCTATGCTCCCGATGATGTTCATAGCCAAAAACAGAACTATGCCAATAACAAGAGCTAAGCCCCCTCTTTTAAGAACCAGCGTCAGTAGGAGTATTATGCCTGCAATAAGAAAAGAAGAGCTTAAGGTTGCCGCATACGTTAGAAGAACTGTACCTAAGTATTGCGACACAATATCTGAAGCTAGAACATAGAGCGCTGAAATCTGAATGGAGAGAAAAAGAATTAAGGCAATACCAAGGGCTGAGAGAAGTTTTGCCGTCAGAATTCTGTATCTTTTGAGAGGGTATGAAAAGTAGGTTTGAATGATTCCCTTTTCGAGGTCGCTTCCCAAACCATAGGCGACATTTTTGAAGATGAGAATAATGAAGATGGTGAGAGGTAAACCAAGAAGGGAGGCAGTTAAGGTATAGGCTGCAGCTTCGCCCGGGAGGTGCTGTGGAGAAAAAGCGGCTCCGAAACTTGCAAACACAAACGTGCCTAGGGTATATAGAAACGCAAAGATTTCTAGAATCGGGAATCGATAGTCCTCATATAAAGCGGAGGAGAAAACTTCCAAGAAAGGTCTGCCTTTTCCCATAAACCGTCACTTCCTTTTCTTCACGCCGACTACAAGTCTGTAAAGCTCTTCCAAGGAAGCACTTCCAGTTTCTATTCCCAAGATTTTGGCTTTGACTCGCTTTGCCAGTCCGGGAGTCTCCTCGTAAAGCTTCTCTTCCTTTCCCTCAAAAACTCTGACGGAGATTCCCTTTGGGTCAATCTCTAATTCTTCCACGTAGTTTAGCTTCTCGATTTCAGAAGCTAGCGCTTCAGGGTTATCAGTGGAAATTCTAACTATCCCAACGGCATACTTCTGATAGAGCTCGGTTAGTTTTCCATATGCCCAAACCTTGCCTTCATTAATAATTGCCATCGAGTCGCAGACTCTACTCAGCTCTGGGAGAATATGAGAAGAAAGAAGAAAAGTGACTTTTTCGGTTTTGTGGAGTTGCAGAACCAAATCTAGAAGCGCACTTCTGGCTTGCGGGTCAAGGTTAGCCGTCATTTCATCTGCGATTACTAGTTTTGGCTTATGAATAAGAGCGTGGGCGATGGCAAACTTTTGGAGCATACCCGCCGAAAGAGCCTTGATAGCCCGATCACTTGCTTCCTGCAAATTCACTAGTTCTAAGACTTCTAGAGATCGGGACTCAGGAACACCGAACACTCTACACACTCTCTTAAGATAATCTAGAGTTTTTTGGTGCGGAGGAAAGAAGGCTTTTTCATAAATTACACCGATCAAGGATCGTATAGCTGTATTGTCCCAAGGATCTTGTCCGAAAACTTCCACGTAGCCCCTATCTGGTTTCAGTAGACCGAGGATCATTTTAATTGTGGTGGTTTTCCCGGCACCGTTGGGCCCTATCAAACCTGTTACAAAGCCCTCATCAAGCGTCAAATCTAACCCGTCAACAGCAACCACCTTGCCATAGCTCTTTGCAAGGTCCTTGGCCAAAACTAATGCCATAAACGCCACTTCCTTAATACCTGCTATGTCTTAAGTTTATGTCTTCATTTTCAGTTTTATGACTTGTGGAAGAGTCCAAAAGATACGCTTCATCTGTTGCATGCATGCAATTTGGTGTCAATACGTTGCTAACGTGCCTTTTTTCTTGGCTGCTTTCTCCATCTTCGTGTAAAGCATTGTTCCGATTGGAAGAAGAATTATCGTCTGCAAAACGAGTATTCCCAACCCAATCAAAATATCATGGTCTAAGAAGCTGCTGCCCAGCAGAAGCGCATTTCGAGTGATCTCAACACCATGAGTTACAGGTATCATCCAAGCAATTGTCTTCCACCACAAAGGAAAATTCGTTATAGGAAAAGCCAAGCCGCTGAAAAGGACCATCATAGGCCAGAGAACCTGACCAAGCTCGTTTTCTCTTTTAGCCGTGAAGCATATCCCCGCAAACACAAAGCCGAAAGCCGTCAAAGCAATCATAGTGAGAAGTATGCCGACTATTGCGAGCGGAATGTTAGGTGGAGCTTTTGGGTGAAAACCAAAAAGAACTGCTCCGAACACAAGAAGCGTGAAGAAAGTTACGAAACTGAAGATCAGGTTGCCCATCATCTTTCCTAATAACCAAGCCAACTTGTTGGATGGAGTTACGAAGACCAGTTCAGCTGTACCATGTTCTTGTTCTCCTCTTATTGCATGACCCCCTCCGAAAACTGCTGAAAATATGAAACTGTTGAAAGCAAAGCCTATTGTTACGAAGCTAAGGTAATCAGCCATACCTGTGGTCTCAGTGAAGAAAACAGAAACACCTTCGCCACCAGTCATGAACTCTCCAATTACCCAAGACGTAAGAACAAAGAATAGAGGTACCGAGATGTTAAAGGCTACAAGGCCCCTTAACGTGACGTATCTTACAATCATCTTCAAGGAAGATATGAAAGACGCCCAAAACGTACGAGCCGTAAAACTCAGTTCCATAACACATCACCTAAAACATATATAGCGTTCCATTCTTCTTCGCCCTTCGCTCTACGGCTCTTATGGTGAAATGAGCTAGGATAAGAAATATCGCTGCCATAGCGTAGAGTGCTACTATATTGAGCCAGATCGTGCTGATGTCCCCTCCTGAAAGAATGGAATCTCTCAACGTCAAGATGCCATAGGTCACAGGTATAACAAAAGAGACGAACTGAAGCATTTGAGGAAGAACATTGACCGGAAAAGCCACCCCTGAGAAGAAACGAATAGGTGCCTGTAACCCAGAAGCCAGCTGATCTGCTGCTCTGGTCAAAACGAAGAAGCCTCCGAAGAACACTCCAACTGCCAATAGAGCTACCATAGTGGACACCAAGCACAACAATACCGTTGGCCAACTGGCTATACTCGGTTGCACACCAAACAGCATCCAGCTGATACCGAATATGCAGACTATCCACCAAGAAGCTTCCACTAGGGAAGACACGCCAGAAGCGAGAAGAATCGTCAACTTGCTCGTAGGCGTGACGAAGAGTACCTCTATGGTTCCCATCCACCTTTCACTTTGAATCGACACACCGGTTCCCCAGAGAAGACGATTATAGAGCAGATAGACTATCGTTCCAACGATTATTGTGCCAGCTAAGGGAGGAAATCCAGATTGCTCAAGAGTTTCTGAGACTTCTCCCAGCGGACCGAAAAGCCCCCATTGGAGAATATTCAATGCCAATAGCGGAATTGGCCAGATCACGGTGGCGATTACCCAAGCCTTATACGCCGTGAAAAGTTTAATGTTGCGAACAAAAATCGCCTTGAAAGTGCGCCACTCTTTAGTTATGTTCAATCCCTCAGTTTCCTCCCCGTCATAGAAATGAACACATCCTCAAGCGTCGGTTTGGCCTGCTCCAGCGTTATAATCCGCGCACCATTTGTTATCAGGAACTCTGTCGCCGCAGGCATCACCTCCTCCGCGTTGTCACAATGAATCTTTATGGCGGCACCGCCGACCGTTGGATCTGTGAAAGCTATAACCGCTTTCTTGACGCCATCTATTGCCTGCAATTTCTTTTCATCGGTTTGCTGAAGATTTGACACGTTCATACTTATTATGTCCGTTCTTCGAATTTTTTTCTTGAGTTTCCCGGGTGTATCCAGTGCAATTATTTTCCCATGATCAATGATCGCTATTCTGTCGCAGAGCTGATCAGCCTCCTCCATGTAATGGGTTGTGTGCAAAATTGTTTTGTTCTGCTTTCCTTGGAGTTCATTCTTTACGAAGTCTCGAATCACTCTCGCAGAACCCGGATCGAGGCCCAATGTGGGCTCATCCATCAGTAGGATTGGAGGGTCGTTCACGAGGCCCCTTATCACATGTAGTCTTTGTTTCATTCCTCTGGAGTATTTTTCTACGTGTTCGTCGGCTCGTTTCTCCAACTCTACGAGCGGTAGTAACTCATCTATGCGTTTCTTTGCTAGGCGGTCTGGGATGTTGTAGAGTTGGGAGAAGAACCAAAGGTTTTCTCTGCCTGTGAGTCGCCAGTAAAGGCCTCTTTCACCGCCTGTCACAACCCCGATCGATTCCTGCACTTTTCGAGGCCGTTTGATCACGTCGTAGCCGTTGACTGTTGCTGTTCCTTCGTCAGGAATCAGCAACGTGCTGAGAAGTTTGATGGCCGTTGTCTTGCCAGCTCCGTTGGGTCCGAGTAGGCCGAACAATTCTCCTTCTTTTATTCTTAGCTCTATGTGGTCGACTGCTACGAGTTCTTCCTTCTTCGGTCTAACTCTACGGAAGAAATGTTTCAGACCCTTGCCTTCCGTTTTGGCTTTTTTCTCGAATACCTTCGTTAGGTTTTTTGTTTCTATGGCATAGGCTGGCAAATTGAGTGCTCCAAATCATGATTTTCTGTGGTTAGAATGGAATGCATGCATAGATAAAAGGGAAACTCACGTTTTGCAGTCACAATTTGTTACTATACTATGGGACCCCCAGAGTAATACATGCATAATCCCTATTCTTTGCGGGCATATCAACAGTTTGAACGCTTCAGGATCCTTTATTGTTTTGGTCGGCTTCATATGGAATTACCCAATAAACAAATGGCTTAAATGAGTATAAAAAGGTTTTTATCACCAAAACGGATTGTTTATAATAGACAGTTTTTTCATTATTAAAACGGTCGCTTAGATAGTAAAGAAGTGGTTGATGTTAAACGCATACATGCGTAGACTGAGGGGATGGGGGTTTCATTTCGTAGAGAGAGAAAGGAGAGAAAAAGCATGTACGAAATTACTCTATTCATCAACCCCCATTATGATCATTAGTTACAGAGGAATTTAATGCTACTGTTTAGAACAGCAAGGATTTTTAGTTGAGGTGTTGAGGGTTTAGTGACTACGAGTGGGAGTGGGAAAAGTCTTGTCTGAACATGTAGCTTTTGACTCTGTGGTTGTCAGGTTCGGTGGCGAGTTATGGCTTAAGAAGACTTGGACTAGAAGGCGTTATATGCGTTGTTTAATTGACAACATGAAACGTGTTTTGA
>CP070709.1:1195666-1219218 GCA_020350305.1 Candidatus Bathyarchaeota archaeon | reverse complement strand
CTTGGATTTTTTCAGGACCCCTTTTTTCACTCTTCCAGCGAGAGAACTCACGATGTTGTGCTTTTTGCCACTAGTCGGAAGACCTTTAGACTCTAAGGTTTTGACCACATCTTCTATTGTTCTTTTGTTGGGATGCTTGAAGAATCCTTCACGAATCAGTCCTTCAAGAACCCTACACATTTTACCCCCAGGTTTGAGGTCCGCGGACGCGAGGTCCCTTGCGTTGTGCCGCGCGCGAGAAAATCGGCTGAATATCAAACTCATCAACAATAGCGCTCATCTCCCTATCAGATGGTCGCTTCTCAAAACGATTGGCAGCATCCAACATCTTGGGCAGAATCTGCATATCACCCGCTGTGATCAGAAAGCTGTCCTGAAAACCCAATGACCAATGCACTAACTTATCAATGGCATCTTGAGTCTCTAAAGGTTCATAGAAATACGTATTGTAAGTCTTGGGATGGCTCCCCCACGGCCGCCGAGCAATGGATTTGATGGTTTGTACTGCAACGTTGCGCTTACGGCACAACCCAACTAACTCATTGAAGTCAGCTGCATAACGGGGATTCTGCATCAGCAAATAGTTGTACGGCAATAAGACTGTATCGAAATCAAAACGTTCCAAGCTGCGTTTGTGCATTGCTGGCACTTTGGCACCATGGCCTGTTACGCCCAGAAACCGCACCAAACCTTTGTCACGCGCTTCAATAAAGGCCTCCAAGGCGCCATCAGGCCCCATCACTTTTTCCCAACCTGTCGGGTTGGTCAGGCCATGCATCTGCCAGAGATCGATGTAGTCGACGCGTAGGCGTTCCAACGATCGCTTCAGATTGTCCAAGGCTCCTGGGCGTGAGCGGCTGCGGGTTTTGGTGGCGACGAAGAAGTCATTTCGATGCTTGGTCAGCCAGGGCCCGATGACTTTCTCCGCGTTGCCGTACATGGGCGCGGTATCGATGTGATTCACTCCATATTCTTGCAACAACGCCAATATTCTATCCGCTTCTGCCTGCGTTGCCTTGTTGAGCGCATAGGCGCCGAAGATGACGCGCGTGCTTTGATGCCCTGTACGTCCGAATTCCTGTCTCGGAATCATCTCAATGTCCCCACGTTTTACTCAAGCTGCATTAGCCCAGTTGGTATCGCCACAGCCCTTATAATGTGTTTCTGGGCGGTCGAATCTTTGCCAGCAGCAGCTTCTCCACATCCTTAGCATCGGATTCGCTGGTCACTGGAATGAACAGCCAGCGCCCGTCTCGCAACTGCGGGGCCTCCTGCAGAATCCCCGAGATCTTCTCTCCGAGCTCAAGCTGAAGGACACGCTCGGCCTGAGCCTTGCCGAGTACGATCTGCGCAAGGATCCGTTCCTGCTGTGGATGTAGCGCAGCCAGCGATTTGCCGTTGCGCCGGTAGCGGAGATTCCAGCCGCTCTTGGCTGGACCCCATGTGCTCCAGGTTCCTTCTATCCGGTAAGACTTCTCTATGAAGCTGGTCAAGCGCTCCCAGAGTGGGAAGCAAGAGCCTAGAGCCGATCGGATTTCCTCCGGAGTCGGTCGATGCTTGGAGTCAGTGAAACAACTCTCGGTCATTGTTGCGACCTCCTCCATTCGTAAATGCCTCCTTGAATATCATTTTCTACACATTCCAACTTCAACTTCATTAACCACACATCCTTTATCAAGTGTGGCATATCGAATTTTGCAAAAAAAAACAACTAGTAATTAGGACTGATCCCGCAGCCCCTAACTCTTTGTTCTAATAGTTTTTCTTTCCTTTGCTCAGCAGTTCCTCTACCAGCACATTGGACTCTTTCAGCTTCTTTGAAAACCACATTTTTTCTCGGTCATAATGAAACGCTAATACAAATCCGCCTGATATCAAAACAAACCCGAAAACACACAAAATAGTTCCTACGAAACTGGCTGTGTAACTGTTTGGCTCGTACGGAAAAATCAGAAGCCAGCTTAGGTTCTCCGCCAAAGTAACTGCTATTAACAATCCTCCAACCAAGAAAACGATTCCCATGTTGATTATCAAATATGCAAGGACTTCTCTGTGCCGATACTCTTGAACCTTATCCCTCATATACTCTTCGTAAAGTTTCGGAGCTCGCTTTTTCTGAGGCATACAAAAAAGATGGTAAGCTCATAGGCAAAAGTCTTATGACGTCTGAATACTGATCTCAACTAAAGGACAAGAAATAAGAGATTTCATCCATATTGCCGATAAAACGGGTGAAGTGTTTGAGCAGCTTGGAAGAACTGGTGAAGCGGCATCAAAGGTTGAGACCCGATTTACAAGTGGTTGATGTCTACAAGATGCTTTTTCAAAGTGTTTTCGGGATTCAACACATCTTGCACGACAAAGCTAAACGGTATCTTGAAGAAGAATTATCCACATTGGAGACGCAGAAATCCTCTGATGAGCCTTTGATCGAAAACATTTCAATTGACAGTGTTATGGTGAGAGTTAATTTGAGGCCGTTCAAGATGCGAAGGTTATCTTCGGACAAACTGTTCTTAGCTATGGCAACTTCGGCTAAGGAGTCAAGAGGAACTCAAAAAGCTTTCTTAAAGCTGTGGAATCGATTTAAGAGTCTGGTCGAAGCTGGCAAGCTAAACTTTGACAAGTCTAGCCTTGAAGATTTTGACAAAAAGGTGGAAAAAGAAAACTATCCTCTTTATCATCACTCAGAACAGTATCGAAGATCCTACAGCCCCGCATACAGAGTTGTGAAAAAAGAAGTTTTCAAAAGGTTATTTAACATCGACTGAAACCTGAAAAAACGATAACAACGTTCTGTCCGCCCATGCATTTTCTTCCTTGGACTACCAGTAGGTAAAGCATCAGAGTATGTATATCCTGAATTTTGTTGTTTGTGTGTGTGGTCTGCAATATGGAGAGGGCTCATTGAACCTATACATACAAGTTTAAATATCCAAACATCTATCTTGCGAAGAATTGAGCCGAAACGTGTGATTGAAATGTACATTTGGTTTTTCGTCTCGGCAGCATGCATGTTCATGGCAATAATCCTTCATTTCAAATCAGTTGAACATGTCAAACTTCAGAAGAAATATGGCAAGAAAAAAGGTACCAGAATCGGCGAAATCTTAGGTACAGTTTCAGGGACAATGGAGTTCGTATTTTTGATAGGGTTGTGGATTTCACCCCAGCCCAAGTTCATCATTCTCATGTTCTCGAAGTTGACATTTCCAGTTGGTGACATTTCGATCCCCCTTCTTAATTTGGCGGTCTCTTTGCCCCTGATACTACCAGGAGCTTGGATTGCCATCTGGGCTGTGAGAGCAATTGGATTAGATGTAGCTAAAACTCATGGTGCACCAAGAAAATTGGAAACTGCAGGAGCCTATTCGATTGTGAGACATCCTCAATATTTTGGATGGATTTTAGCGCACATTGGAATGTCAACCTTGTTTTCTGTTTCGTATTCTATGCTTTTCACTCCGATTCTGTTGGCACTCATTTATCTAATCTCAAAAAAGGAAGAAGAGGAATTAATCAAGGAATTTGGCAACGAATATGAAGACTATAAGAAAAACGTGCCGATGTTAATGCCACGACTATGAAGACCAAGACAAGAACTTGGTGCTCACGCAGCCGCCTCGACTTTCTCCCTAGAGGCTGTTAAATACTCAAAGCCGCATGGAAGCATACGGGCGCGCATGACAATATGGAAAGCAGGAAATCAACCTGCGTGCGCACGCTCCTCGAACGATGAAAACGATTCCCATGCATAAACCAAGGCTATTTCTCTGATGCTCTTGCATTTCTGTTGTCGCTCATCAGGTGACCGCCGAAACATACCATCCAGAGCAAAGCAGGATAGGCAATCATACGTTCCATTCCTCCCTTCCCCAAACCCAGATGGATATCAGAAGCGAATAGAACAAGCGCCACCAGTGACATGGCCCCCAACATGATAGAAACGTAAGAGATCGGTGGTTTCTCTAGTCTGTAAGACGCTATAGCAGATATCCCAGCGAACAGAAAAGCTATCAAAGAAAAGACAGCATGAATCAGTCCTGCATCCTCTGGAAACAGCCCAACCCCCATTGCACCAATTCCTGCTATCGCCGCCAGTATGGAGAAAAGTCTGAAACTGAATGCCTTTTGAATGAAGTAGACGCCAGAAACGGCCAACACGCCAAGCAAGAATACTGACGAGTTGAATATGAGAGCAGACGGCCCGACACCCAAGTCACTTATGTAGTTCTCAGAGGTACTATAGTTGGGGTAAAGCGCTTCTGCAGCGATTATGCCAAAAACGCACAAGACGCTACCGATTGTTAGCAATAAGCCTGCAATCTTACTATCATTATACATAGTAATTCGATGTAGGCTTAGAACACTTAAAACTTGCGTGGTGACAATTTTATCACTTCAAAACGAAAAACGACGCGAGAAATCCTAGTTAGTAAGATCTTATAGAAACGTCGCAAATCACTGTTGTGTGTGCAGTCAGTTAGAGCGTGAACAAAGGAGCGAAAAATCAAGTTATTTCTCGTACACGCATGTGCTTTCGTGCAGCAAAGTTTTTACCTCTTCTCTTTTAACATATCCTCATTCGCGAGAAGGAGTAAACCTCTAATGCAGAGAAGAAAATGTGCAAAATGCGGTGCCAACTTAACAAACAAAGATGTGATGAAAATGAAATTTGAGGACGGATCATGGCACGTAGTGCCACTTCCTATATGTCCAGATTGCCTAGCAAAACAAATGATTGAGCAAGCGCGTGGATCAACCGACTGATTTTTCATTTTCACTTGTGTGCGCACGAGAAAGGATTCTATTTTTTCCGCAGGCGTCTTCTTGGACGTTCTGGAAGAGGTCGATCTGGAAAGGGCCTTTCTGGTAAGGGTCGATCTGGACACAGGGGACATGCATGCTGGAGAATCTGGTATGGGTCAGGACGCTCTACTACTTCTTTCAGGACATTGTAAACAGTGCACTCTATCTCTGGATTGAACATGCATTTCATTTCTAACACTTAGAGTCGCTATTCAAGCATTTAGTTAATATATTTTCGGTAACGATAGCATGGTTTGGAAAGAAGAGCCTGCAGTTTGCGCGCGAAAAATCTTAGAGATAATAGAAGACAAGAGCGTGTGCATTAGCTATGTTCTCAGCAGCAAACATCAGAGCAGGATTCTAATGACCGCAGCTATCACTGATATGGCAGCAATCGTCAGGGAAATATAAAACCGTTTACTCTGTGACCTTGCTGCTCGCTCCGAAGCTTCAATCTGCTGTCGCATCAGCGCGATCATTGTTGCCATATTCTTCCCAAAGTCAGTTTCACCAACGATTTCTTTCTGTCCAGCGTCAAACGTTCTCCGTAGCTTGTCAAAACTCTCAAACACATTCTTGAAGGCGGCAAAGGCTGGCTTCTTCGTGGCTTCATCATCCCAATCAAAGACATTCTCTTCAAAGTTGCGCAGAAGATCTTCCCCTTTACTTCTCTCATGTTTCGCAGATTTCTTAGCGAGTGATTGCGGGACAGCTATATTGACATAGTCTTTGTACAAATGAGGAAGCTCATCCAATTTTGCCAGTTTTTTCATGGTTTTTTCGCTCAATTTCCCCAATTTTTTCATGGTCTTTTCCTCAAGCGCCTCCTCCTTTTTCTTTCTCGAACGTTCATCCTTTTGCACGTCACTATCTTTTTTTGGCACCTCTTACTCACTCCTCTGCCCCGGAACATAAAATACAACAAAAGGGGATATTAATTTATTCTGCGTGTATGCACTAACTCGATTTCTTCTTTCTTTTTGTTTTCTTAGTTGTGGTTTTCCCTTTCTCAGTCTTCTTCTGAGTTGTTTTCCTGGATTCTGCAGTTTTCTTTTTTATCGTTGGATGCATACTCTCTAGGCTTGCTATTTTGTAGCTATCCACTAGAGTTCTATCCTTCGGACACGCAGTTTTTCCAAGTCCTCTATCCCATACCATTTCTGTTCCACCACAATATGGGCATTGATATGTTTTCCCCATTTTCCATCACCTAGTTGATAGTATCGAGTTGTACTAGAGATTTAGGTTTCAAAGCCAAATGCATGCACACTGCACGATTCAGTTTCAACTAGAAAAAAGGGGGTTTGCGGGGGATACCTCCATCATAAGCAGTTTTAACCGGACTATACTACCAGAGCTCGAATATTACTACTTTCTTATGCGTGTGCATTTGTCCATGGTCCCACTACCTCAGGTCATTCCTTAGAGGGTAATAAATAGCCCATGAGCACATGAAATCATACGGGGTCAGTGTGAAGGTGGGAGCAGGAAGTCGACTTGTTTTCTCCTGCATGTATGCTTGGTTTAGAAGAGGGGGGAGTAGGGCTCAAAGTAGTTCGGCAGGAACAAGTAATCCGCCTGATTCTTGTACACTGTATGGTTAATGTGGTCAGGACGCATATGCACACTCTGTCCTCCATTGAAGTAGAAATCTCTGACAGCCGTATGTTTTAGCCAAGCAACGAGTTCAGGATGTTCTGGGCGTGTGGGCTCTGATTCAACCAGCACGTGATAGTGCACATACCCTTTTTTGGCCATTTTGTTTGCAATTGTTTCGTTCCAAGGCGCTATTATCGCGTCAACAACGAAAAGCAATTCTCCGTACCCAGGATTGTCAGAACCGAGAGCCCAAAATTGAGATTGATCGAAATAGCCCCCTTTATTGTAGTGGTATCCTATCACATGGAAGGTTCCTACTTGTTTCCAGATGTGCCCGGGAATATCTATCGCTCCCGGTAAACTTCCCTCACCTAATGGCCCAGCACCTTCGAAGTGCCAGTACGCACCCTTGCCGTCTCCCAGATCTAAAGCTATTCCGTGCTCATAGCCTTCTGGAAAAAATGTTGGGTCCCATATCAATTTTGGCTTCGTCGAAACCAACTGAATGCTGGCTATAACAAACGTTGTTAGAAATAGAACAATTCCTAAACCTATTATGTTTCTTTTCATTCTATCACCCGCATTGAGTTTCTCGTTTTTTCCTTATTAGAATTATGAATCTAATCCCTAGAGCAAACCTCAAGTGTGCTCACACTCATTGTACCGCCGAGCATATTGCATGCATGCAATGTTAATTCGCCAGGAAACCAAAGCGCACACGTAGGAGCTTCTACTCCATATTGAACTTCTTCGCGAAACTGTTCAGAAGGTTATGTTATCTTGACTTGATTGAAAAGCAATGTATGCGTACTTCTTGGATATGAAAGACCATGTATGGTAAATATCATGAAAAAAGGTTTCTTAAGCCAGAGGAAAAATCGAAAAACTTAAGGCGTACAAAGAATGGTTAGACGACGAAAGCAAAGGCGTTGAGGAAACTATTTCAAAATTGGAGGAGACCAGCTAAACCCGGCCAAACTTTTCTGTTATGCAGTAAGTGATACAGTATGAGCCGAAACGACCAAGTTTGGATTAAGCGAAACTATGAGAATTGTAGCGGATGCAGAAGATGCGAAATTGCCTGTTCGCTTTATCAAGAAGGGAAAATTTGGCCTGAAGCTTCAAGAATAAGGGTCTTCATGCTTGTCCCAGGAGTTGAGATTCCCCATTTATGCTTTCAATGCGATGATTACCCATGTGTTGAAGCATGCCCAACAGAGGCCCTATCCGTAAACAGTCAAACTAGGGCTGTAAAAATAGAAGCTTCAAAATGCACCGCATGCGGTCTATGCATAGAGGCTTGCCCGGGAAATGTTCCACACCTTCATCCAGAAGGAAACTACATTGTTATCTGTGACTTATGTGATGGAAAGCCAAAATGCGTCAAAGCATGCGAAGAAGGCCGATGGAACACTTTAATGCCTATTCCAAGAGAAAAAAAAGTCTTCTATAAAACCTTAGTCAAAACACCCAAAGAACTCACACATGAAGTTGCCAAGCAAATTCTTGGAGAAGAAACTGCAAAAGAGGTTATAGACTGATGAGAGGCTACGCCGGAAAATTATTGGAAATAGACCTTTCCAACAGAAACATCAAAGAAACGAAGTTTCCAGACGAAGTTCTAAGAGATTATATCGGCGGAAGAGGCTTAGCCACAAAGGTACTATGGGATAGACTTGGCAGAAAATGGGAAACAATAGATCCACTCGGCCCAGAAAACATTCTACTCGTACTTACAGGCCCGTTCACGGGATATTTCCCAGGAACAAAGGTTTGTGTTTCTGGAAAGTCGCCTCAAAGCAATGGTGTAATAGGCTCAACAGTTGCAGGTGAGTTTGGAGTGGACTTGAAATGCGCAGGTTATGACGGTTTGATAATAACTGGAAAAGCAGAAAAGCCATGCTACATGTTCATATGTGACAACCAAGTCGAAATTAAAGACGCTTCACCTATCTGGGGTAAAAAAGCAAGGGAAACCCTACGTTTTCTAGTCAGAAAATCAGTCGAGGAAATTAAAGATGCTCGGCCAAACTATGGAGAAGTAAAGGAACCCTCAATTCTCTATATTGGGCCAGCCGGAGAAAATAAAACTAGGGTTGCAGCTGTCGTCGCTAAGTATGCACACGGGGCGGGTTACGGCGGATACGGTGGAGTAATGGGAGCTAAAAACCTGAAAGCAATAGTCGCAAAGGGGTTTGGTCCAGTACCGGACGTATATGATAAGGAGAAAACGCTGAGTTTAGCCCAAGGATTTTCTGAATTGAATTTTGAAATGGAAAGGTTTAGACGTTGGGGAACTGGAGGAGGAGGCTACTTCTTTGGAGCTGAAACAAGTTCTGAACCTATCAGAAACTGGCAGAAGGAATGGCATGACGAGGAAAGTTACAAGAAAGAAGAATTTGACAAATACTGGGTTAAGAAATACTGGGGAGACTTTGGCTGTCCGACGACGTGCCTAAAGCTTGCAGTGCTGAAAACTGGAAGGTTTAAGGGAGCAATATGCGATAATCCAGACTACGAACTTGAAGCCTATTTGGGAACAAACCTTGGAATATTCACTCCTGAAGAGAACATCTATCTATCTTATGTTAGTAACGAGCTTGGCTTATGCGGAATTCAAGGTGGAGCAGTCCTAGGATTCACAGCAGAACTCTACGAGAAAGGAATACTGACAAAAGAAGATCTAGATGGAATAGAACCTGAATGGGCGAATGTCGAAGCCTTCACAGCCTTAGCTGAGAAAGTAGCCTTTAGGCAGGGAATCGGTGACATCCTAGCCGAGGGAGTCTATCGGGCAGCCTTGAAGCTTGGAGAAATGAAAGGTGTAGATCTGCTTAAGTATGCTGTTCACGAGAAGGGCGTAGCCATAGGAGCACATGGGGTTAGAAGTGGGAAAGACTTCGTTGCGAAAAACATTGCCTATGCGTGTTCAGTTCAAGGCGGAGACCACACATCGGCGGCTTCTTTCCCGCTTGACCAAGGAAGTGGAGAACTATCCACAATAATGGCTGACTCAGCTGTCCTCTGCGTCTTCGCTGCATTCGGAATTGAAGACATAGAAAAACTCAACTTTTTCGAGGCAATAACAGGTTGGAAACTAACGGAAAAGGAATGGTATAAGGAAAAGGCCCTAAGAATACTGCATCTGCAAAGAGTCATGCTGCTTTTAGGCGGTCCGGACGTTAAGTGGAAACCCAAAGTGGATGATGACAACCCACCGAGGTTCTGGGAGCCACTGCCTTCAGGACCCTACAAAGGAAAAACATTTGATAGAAAAATGTTTGAGAAGTCAAGGCTTGAATACTTTAGGGCTGCTGGCTGGAACGGGAACGGAGTACCGAAACCAGAAACGCTGAGAAGACTCGGCCTAGAAGACGTAGAAGCGAAGCTTAAGGAAGTAGGCCTGATAAAGTAACTCCGCCCAATATTATGAAATGTAAAAGAATCCCAGCCTTTTGTTATTCGGGGTCTACATGCACAGGGCATAGCCCATCAAAACATTCTTTTCTATGCGCGCGCAAGTCGCAACGATTCTGATACTGCTAAATCTGCAGCTAAATTGCCAGTGAGATTATCCAAACGAATTCAATTGCTTATCGGGAATAGAAATATACTCAAGATGAAACAACTAGTCTAGGGCATCATGCATGCCAGGAATCAACCTACTAGATTTGAGCGCACATACTTGCTCTTTCGAGCGTGTTAATCAAGCATTTGTCCAATATTGCAAAATAAGACCGAATGCGGTTTAAATTTGAGTATAATTGAGCAATAGGGTTTTAAATTGCACTAGACCATGGAAAAGGATTTAAAAGAGCTTGAATCCAGCAAATACAGATTTAAAAGTCAGAAAATGCGTATTTTGAAACTTTCTCCGTGCAAAAGCTTATATTCAGGATCATCACTCTTCGTTAGGCGTGATTTTGGATGTATCAAGCGAAAGTGAAAGGCACTTATTACGAGATGGGCTATGAGCAAGGAAAGATGATCAAGGAGAAAACCCTTCCGCAAATCTGGTTCGAATCTTTTCATGAAACTGTGTCTCTAGGAAGATTAAAGTTCGCGAATCAATGTGAAGAAATAGTCCGTCGGCATATGCCAGGCTTCTTGGATGAACTCCGAGGTGTTGCAGATGGTGCTGATGCGGATTATCAAAAAGTCAAGGTGTGGCCGTTGTGTTCGTATGCCAGACTCAGTCCACAATCATGCTCAGCAGTTGCGATCTCTGGGAAGCACACTGCAGAGGGAAAACCGCTTTTTATCCGCAACTATGATTATTTGGATTCGGATAGAGAATACCTTACGGTTTTCTGGACAGAACTCAAGAAGGGTTACGCCAGTGTAGGGTTCTCTGATTCGCTTAGTAGTAGGTATTGCGGGTTCAATGAGAAGGGTCTGGCAATTGCGGCGAGTATTGGTGGCTACGCTGGCCAACCTCAACCAGGCGTGGTGTTCAGTCTTGTGACAAGATGGGTCCTAGACCATCATTCTACGACTAACGAGGCAGTCGAGTTTCTCACAAATGTTCCACACTTTCACGGTTGGAACTTTCTGCTTTGCGATCTACAAAACAACATTGCTAAAGCAGAAACCTGCCCTGAAAGAGTTGAAGTGGTTAACTTCGATGAAGGAATAGGGATTTCGACAAACCATTACGTGTCAAAGGAAATGCGGAAATTCGAGGATCAGAATTGGTTGCTTGAAGGTAGCACAGTGAAAAGGTACAACAGCGTATTACAATGGTTTCAAAGCCGAAATGGGCCTGTCACTACAGATTATGCACGCAGACTGGCAAGGAGTCGTACTGATGAAGGGGGGCTATGCGATCGCTTCACAGGAGTAAAAGGCGGAACACTCTGGTCTTGGATACACACACTTGGTGGAATAAATGCCCTAGTCTCTGATGGGCCTCCCTGCAGAAACGACTATCAAACATTGCCCACTCACTTCAAACTCAACAAATAATTGAGGGTTGGTAGTTGGTCTTCAGAAAAGTGGCTGAGAACATCTATATGATCAGTGGGCAACCTGCCTACGCAAACGTCACTGCCCTTGTTTTCCCTAGTAGAGTGGTTATGGTTGACTGTGGAATACGGCTGCCTGCAGCAATGGAGATTAGAGGAGAGATCGAAGGAATTTCCAAGAGAAAGGTTGAGATGGTAATCCTAACGCATTTTCATTCTGATCATACTCGTGGTCTACCAGCATTTTCTGATTGCAGGATTATCTCCTCAAACCTGTTGTTGAAGAATCTTAAACGAGCAGGACGAAAGCCCCCAGAAGGATTTAGGCTGACTTTCCCCAATGAGACTTTTGATGATCAGCTGGAAATTCGAGATGGCGACGTTCGTCTCATCATCAAGCGAACAGGCGGCCACACCGATGGTTCGACGTATGCTTATTGTCCAAACTACAAAGCAATCGTTGCCGGAGACAACTTCTGGGTAGACTACTACCCTTGGGGAGGCGCCAGAAATGGTGACCCAGATGAGTGGATCCAAGCTTTGAAAGAGTACCTCTCTCTTGATGCCAAGTATTTCATTCCTGGACATGGTCCAGTAGCTGGAAAAGACAAGGTTGTTGAACTGATGGACTACATTAATAATGTTCGCAAAGTAATGAAGAAGATGATTGTGTCAGGAAGAACTGAGGAAGAGATCCTCAAGGCGGGATGGGAAGTCCAATATTACACATCAGGCATTGCTAAACTCTCGACCCTTAAGAAGTGGTGTAAGATCTGGCGTCGCAAGCTAAATCCCTAGACGTTTCATGCACGCGCGAATCCAAGTTGTCGTAGACCTACCACAAGATGACTAGCTCAGCTTCCTCCTTAGAGGGCATTGAATATCGAATCGCACATGAAATCATATTGAGACACATGAGAATATGGGAAAGAAAGTTTCAACCTGTGTTTACATCAACAGGGAGATTTTGGAAACCGCCGAGCGAGTCGGACTGAATATTTCACAGGTCCAAGAGAACGCCCTTGTGGATTCAATGAGACGCCTGATGGAGCCGAAACAAGGAACCAGCCTCCAGAGCCTGACTAGCGTTAGAGCCGGGGCCGGGATTTGAACCCGGGCGCCAGGATCCACAGGCCTGCAGGCTACTAAGCTACCCCGCTCTTCCCGATTGTGCACCCAAATGGACTCAGCTCATTTTCTGAATATTTTTATGATTTCAGGTATATTGGCTATAATTGATTCCATCAAAGGCTCGTTTATTTCTATGTCAATTGTGATCTTTGCTTGTCCTTTCTTCTGTTCAGTCAGACTTTTCACCTCCTTTCTTCACATCGAAAAAAAGATCCACTTCAATAGTATAGTAATACTTTCTTTTTCGCTTGACTTTCAACTTGTAGTCTTTTATAGCCCCTTTATCTTTGATTTCTCTAAGTTTTTTGTTCAAGAAAGACCTGATAAACCGTGGAAAAAACCTCTCCAAAACAAAAGAAAATGATTTGAGACTTGTGGCGAAACTATTTCTGATCTTCATATCAACTCTCCAAACAGAACGTGTAGAGCCGATCTCTAGTCTTTTAAGTCCAGGATGCAGGCTTGGGCGTGTCCTTTTACCTTTACCTTCCGGTATATTTTCTTCACTATTCCTTTTTCATCGATAAGGAATGTGGTTCGTTCCGCGCCCATAAAGGTTCTACCGAAGAGACTTTTCTTTTTCCAGACGCCATAGAGGTCTAATACTTTTCCTTCCGTGTCGCTGAGCAGGGTGAATTTCAAATTATGTTTTCGCTTGAACTTCCGATGTGATTTGACGCTGTCCTTGCTTACGCCGAGTATCACTGCATCTTCTTTATCAAACTCTTTAATCATATCTCTGAACTCAATAGCCTCCAGGGTACACCCCGGAGTTCCGTCTTTCGGATAGAAATAGAGAACTACCTTCTTATCTCTGTAATCGCTCAACGACACTTCTCTTCCATCATCCGCTTGCAAAGTGAAGTCTGGAGCCTCTTCTCCTTCACTAACCAAACAAACCAACACATCTCAATCTAAGCTGTCTTCAGAATTTAAGTATATGTTACTGTTGCTACACAGACACATAGTATTATAAGCGACTAACTTACAATTCTGTGTTTGGTGAAGGAAATGGAAAAAGAAAAATGTATGGAAGCGATGGATTTCATGAAAGACTGGAATACTTGGAGATCAACCATCCGAGAAGCAATTTCTCAAGCTCGAAATCTAGGTCTTTCCGATGAAACAATTCAAGAACTATCGGAGGCTTTCGCAAATTTCCTATCGGAAAAGGTTTGTCCTGCCACTCCAGAAGAAGAGTTACTCAAAGAGATGTGGGACATATCAAATCCTGAAGAAAGAAAGGTTTTAACTCAAATATTCTTCAAAATGATCGAAAAATAAAGTAAAACCTTTTCTCCCCAATTTTTTCCTTATGCGCGCGCTACTTCGGCGTCATATGTGGGATTTGAACGTACTTTAGGCTGGAGATAACCCCCCCGAAGTCCTCGATCTGATTCGGAATATCTTGCTTTCTTCCACCAATGAGTATGTGCTTCAAAGATTACAATATCCGATGGAAGTGAGGCCTTGAAATAAACTAATCGTACACAACAACTTAAAATGCTGGATTTGCAAGTTGATAAAATATGAGAATGTGGATGGTTGACCCTAGAATTATGTGTAGACAACATTTGCTAGGCGAACATGCAGAAATTCACATGTTTATCGGAACTATCAGTCGTGGGAATTCTGTTAAAGGCTATTTAGATAAGAATCTACTTGAAGTTCATAGTTTGTGTAACCGTCACGATGAGCTAGTTAGAGAGATGAAACGCAGGAATTACAGACATTACTCTGCCATAAGTAAGAAATGGAAGCAAACCAAGATGATAGGTTCTATAGACAGAGAGGAGAATCTTGAGCAACTTATCAGTCGTTGCTCGAGATGTAGAGAAGGATGTAAACGCATTTCCACTAATGGTAAATAACGTGCGAAAGAATTATTCTTACGATCAGGAATATTGGTCAAAAAGCTTAGAATTGAACTAAGGAGATTTCAAGCCTATTTCTTGAGTTACATTCTCGAGCTTGACTATGATCAAAGGTTTTTCGGGGGCAAGTGAAGACCAACCTTCCTCTTTTTTGAAACCGTGAGCAGCGAGGAAGTTTGGCGAAAGTTTTTGTTCTCCTTCTTTAGCCATTCTTCTTATTATTGTAGCTCTCTCATAAGGGTCGTTGACAACCTTTAAGGTCCCTCTTAAAACAACAAAGCTATATTCGCTAAGATCTTGCCTGTACTCTTCTATCTCAACACAAACCCGCTTATCCTTCTCAAGCAACCTCATCTTCTTACCATAATTTGTAAAGTGAAAATATATAGATCCATTCATCAAAACGTACTGAAATGGAGCCATATACGGATACTCGTCTCCCTTGAAAGCAATCCGACAAAGCATTTGTACTCGAATAAGTTGATTCATTTCGTGTTTTTCCATCTTTGGCAATTTGACTAGCGTCAAGTACCTCACCACTCTAACTTGCGTTTGAATGAATATTTACTGTTTCGCTAAAAACGCCTGGAGGGAAGAAAACTTACGATTAATGCCAATGCGGGGCCTATCAGCAGACCTGCCCAGGCGAAAAGACCCAGAACTCCCAGAATCGCCATGAAAACCCTTGTTCTAACAGTTATTTGCTTCTCGTGAATCGTAAGTCGAAAAACTGCTATAGCCAATAGAATCGGTATCATAATGAAGATTGCAGTCAACACCACGCCTAAGTCTGGATTAGCAGTTGTCAGGGCTAGAATCGTTTGAGTCAATGTCATGAATCCGCCGCCCAAGTATAGGAGGCCTACAAAAACTCCGATTCCGCTAAATAATGTTCGCAAGATGACAGGACGTTTCAGAACTAAGATTGCAAGGCCAATGACTATCGTGAGTATTAGTGGAGCAAGGATGAAGAGTAAAGACTGACCCTCCCATTGATGAATGCCTATAACATCTAGTGGTATTCTGATAAATTCATCTAACCCGAACTCTTCTTTGTAGCCGACGGCTAGGCCATAGTGTCCTCCTTGAGAAGGCTCATAAACCGCCAAATGATAGGTTCCACCTTCAGAGGCTTCCTGATCTAAGCTAGCTAATTCGTAGAAACTGCTTGGAGTAAAAGGTTCATAGGTGGGACTAGAAGATCGCTGCCCCTCCAATAGCATTATTCCCACAGCCTCAACAGTCTCGACATATTCAGGCACAGCATCTTGAGAGGTTATCCCAGGACCCACAACAACCAAGTTGGGCACGAAACTGCTCTTCTCCGAAGTTGGAACAAACAACTGAACGAGAAGCCTTTCATTCTGTGGCAAGTCAAATTTATAATATTGGGCTTCTCCTCCTTCATGAAGTTCTGCATAGAGGGCCCAAGACTTCGTAGGGTCGGATATCGCATAAGCTGCTGCAAGGCTTTCGTTGTCGGTTGGTTTGTCGGGCGCATGAGCGAAAACGTTACGCACAGAAAACATTAGCAAGATGATTAAGAAAAAGAAAAGATTAACATTCCTAGGTTTCATATTTCATGGTTGATCCGTACATTATTTAAGTTTATGTTGCTGTTGAGCCACAGTCACACACATTTAAAAGCTCAGACCTCCAGATAGAAATCCGTGATAGAATAATTGGATTCGTGGAGGTGAATTTTTATGGTAAAGTGTGGACTCTGTGGAGCAGAGGTTGGGGAACAACCAAAAATTGCGGCAGGAAGCAAGTGCTCTGTTTGTGGCGCAAAGCTATCAATCAAAAAGTAAGACAGTAACGTTTAATATGACGTATCCTAATCTTCTCCCTCTTTTAAGTTGCCTTTCTTTAGTAACTTCGGTTTCTTAACCGGATTTCTTAACCTTCCAGCTTAGAACAACTTTCCACAACTCTATGGCAAAACAAGCACGTTCGGTTATCCCGATTGGAAGGTTGGAGAAAGCGTAAGGTTAGTCTTGGATAAAAAAGGAAAGTTGAGAGTGACTTGCCCCCACTGCTCGCCTCTTTCAAACAGCAAGTAATGATCAGCATTGTATGCCATGCATGCATCAAGAGTTCAAAAAAAGCATATGCCATAAAGAAGGCTTTACACAATTTTTTGTTACCATAGTCCTCAGTGATGCGTCATTTAGCTTTCTTTCTTGAGATTTTTTGCGAAAAACGGGCTCAGCAACAGCTGAAACGCCAAATAAAAACAAAACGTTACTCCGTGTCAGCTTCTAAATGCTTCATAACGCTCTTATAGACCTCTAAAGCATCTTTTTCGCTCTCAACATTTTTTATTAGCGCTCTACCTCCCTTAAAGAGGCTGACCTCCGCATTATTATGTTTAAACACTACAATAAAAGAAGATTTTAAAAGCACTTCAAAACGCTCACTTAAACGATTATACACGTCATTTATGCCTAGACTTAAGGGCTTTCGAGGATTCACGTTTACAGTATTTTGACCGCACAACCAAACTAGCTGTTCGGGCACTTCTACACCCTTCTCTAGCTTGACTTCTCCACAAACTGGACATTCTGGATTTTTGAAAATATCAACTCTGGCTATGTACATATCGTAAAAATCGCACACTAATAGGGTATTCTTGAGTGTACCTCCGATTCCTGCAAGTATTTTTATGGCTTCCATCGCTTCCATAGTTCCTATAATCCCTGGTGTTGCACCAAGAACACCACGGGTATCGCATGTGGGCAGGTTACGGTCGTCTAGATTTGGGAAAACGCACGCTAGGCACGGCGTTTCTGGAGAGCTAAAAACAGCCAAGTATCCTTCAATTCCTATGGCAGCGCCATAGACGTAGGGAACCTTCTTGTTCACGCATACCCTGTTTAGAAGATGACGCGTGCGTATGTTGTCTAGTCCGTCAACAACACAATCCATATCATCAATGATTTCTTCGACGTTAGTTTCTCTCACATTTTCGGCTATAGGTTCCACCTTGACTTCAGGATTTATTTGCCTAATCCTCTTTGCGGCAGCTTCAACTTTAGGAAATCTTAGGTCGCGAAAAGTGTAGAGCACTTGCCTATGTAAATTGTGTAGTTCCACGGTGTCTTGATCTACTAAACGCAAATGACCTACACCTGCTAGAGCCGAGTAGAGAGCTGCCGCGCTTCCAAGTCCTCCTAGCCCTATGATTGCGACTTTCGAATGTCTCAGTTTTTCTTGGCCTTCAGGTCCAAGTTCATGCAGAACAATCTGCCTCTTATAATACTCTTCAGGATCAAAATGGGCCATTTTCGATCACCCCACGCGACAAATTAACTAAGTTGAGGCATACTTCTTATATTCTTCCCTTGAGTCCAAGCGTGAAGCGGGCATTAACGCGTTCCAAGTTGCTGAAGCATTTGGCATGCTTTGCACATTCTTTCAGTTGTTGGTTCCCCGCATTCGCTGCATTCATTTAATTCTTCTTTTCTGGCAATCTTTGCTATTGCTGGTCTGATTCTCGCTATTGACTTGAATATTGTGAATGTTATTCCTGTATGCTTCTCTTCCATTCCTTGCAAAAAAAGGCGTATATCATTTCTCAAGGCTTCCGAGGCGTATGGGCAGGGTATGCCTTGAAATGGTATTTCTTTGGTATATGCGTACAAGGATGTTTCTTTTTCTGGAATTTCGCAGAAGGGTTTTATTCTCTGCACGAGCTTCGGATGCACCTTGTCTGTGAGTGGTTTCACCCTTGCTATTCTTAAGGGGGAGCCGTGAAGAATGTTCAAGAGAATTGTTTGTGCTTCATCATCCAATGTGTGGGCGGTTGCAAGCTTATCTGCTTTGACATCTCTTGCAACAATGTTTAACGCTTTTCTTCGTAAAACGCCACAGTATGCGCATGGTGCTAGCTTGTTTTTTCCTTTTTGTAGATACTCGATGATTTCATCTAATGTGTAGCCATAAAGCTCCTTGAAAGAGGCTGTATGGTGTTCTATGCTGAATTTTTTGCAGTTTTCAGCGGCTATTTTCAGGGCTTCATCTCGATATCTCCGAACTCCTTCATCTACTGTAATTGCCACAAGCGAGGCTTTCGGGTAATTCTGCTCCATTTTAGCCAAGATATGCAATAGGCTGACGCTATCCTTCCCGCCAGAAACAGCCACAGCGATTCTATCGTCAAATTCAAGCATCTGATACTTGGCAATAGTAGCCCTAACCTTCTCCTCAACGGATTCAATGAAGCATCTTTTGCATAGTTTCGCTCTAGAGTATGGCCTAAAGAAAAAGGCTTTTCTACGTTTGCAAATGGTGCAGGTGGCGGCGCTCATCAAAGTTCACGTGGTCTTGATTTGCTCTAGAAAGTAATGAAATACCCCACGGATACAATAGTCTTTTGAAAGAGGCAAGACTATTGCAAAGAAAGCTTTGAGACGCTTGGCGTATGTGCTCAGAGATACTTTAAATGAAGTTGCTTACTTTCGGCTTCCAACGAAGAAGAGGTGAAAGTGATAGTGAATTTCCATAGACAAGAAAGAATAGCCGCCTGCATTACTTTGGGTTACCAGTTGAAAAACCTGAAGTAGATCATATGCACGCACGGAAAGCCACGCTGAAGAAGTGAAAAAGGAACTAGTCGCAATACAAGAACGCATTAAAGAATTTAGAACCAAGCAAAGAGTCAAAAGTCTTCAACACCCATCTTTTTATACAGGAGCGGCAATCTCGAACTTAGAGAGGAGAGTTGATGAAGGTTTTAGCTTTAGATATTGGGGCTGGCACAAAAGACATCCTCCTATACAATGAAGAAAAAGGAAACATTGAAAATTGCATTAAGATGGTTTTGCCTTCGCCTTCCTTAATCTTTGCGAAAAAAGTGAAAAAAGCCACTCAGCTTTGCAAAGACATCTTTATCAAGGGAACTATTATTGGCGGAGGCGCCTTTGCCCATGCTTTAAAGAAGCATGTTGAAATGGGACTTAAGGTGTTTATGACAGAACGCTCTGCCTACACGATAAGAAATGACCTCGACGAAGTTAGCAGCCTCGGAATAGAAATAATCCACAGGGAAGATGATCTTGGAAAATTCGACGGGGAAATACTGGCAATAGAAGAAGTCAACATCAAAAAACTTCAAAACTTTCTGGCTGAATTCGGTGAGTCTCTATCCGACACGGATGTTGCGGCTGTCGCGGTACAAGACCACGGCGTTTTTCCCAAAGGAATTAGTAACAGACGTTTTCGCATCCAAAAGATGAAGAGACTCCTAGAGGATGATCCGAAACTTGAAAATCTATCCTTCAAAGAGGGTGAAATTCCACAGTTTTTTCTTAGAATGAAATCTGTAGCCCAAGCCTTGAAGGAACAACTCCCAAAAGCAAGAATTCTAATCATGGATACAAATCCAGCCGCCATACTTGGATGCTTAAAAGACCCCATTGTAGAGAAGGCGAATTCTGTTCTTGCCGTCAATGTTGGAAATTGCCACACAATGGCTGCAATAATTTCAAACAGCAAAATGATAGCATTGATGGAACATCACACTCGACAGTTAACCCCAGAAAAGATACAGCAACTTCTAAACGATTTCGCAGACGGAAAACTTAGCGATGAACAAGTCTTCCAAGACGGAGGCCATGGATCTTTCTATTTGGCAAATGTTCCAGGCTCCCGAAAAATAGAGATGGTTGCGGCAACTGGACCCAACAGAAACATCCTGAGAAAAACAAGCCCTAGAGTTCATTTCGCGGCTCCAGCTGGAGACGTAATGATGACTGGCCCCATAGGCTTAATTGAAGCTGCAAAAAGGAAATTTGCATAACACCTTGCGAAGAGAGAATCTGAAAAGGGCCACTTTAATTGTCTGCAACATAAGATAAGAAAAGTGTTTCCTAACCGGTCTATAACTTCCATTGAAGGATAACGCTTCTGCTCGCGACGCTATTGGAGCTGCTGACGAAGAGATAAAGAAAAAATTGAATCTTATATATCTCATATCACAGACACAGACTATTAGGATAACAGTTACATTACATTCATAAATGTAGGAGAGAAAAAAGCTTGAGCAAAGAGTTCCCAGGCTACAGAGGTAAAGCATTAAAAGTTCTAAAGAACGCAGAAGCAGAAATCGGCGACATCATCCGCATCACAAAAGACAAAGAAATCCACGAAGGCGTACTCATCCCCAGATCTGAATACGGCGACGACAAACACATCGTAATCAAACTGAAAAGCGGCTACAATATCGGAGTAGAGATAACTCCTGCAACCCAAATCAAAAAAATCGGAATAGGAGCCAAACCCACCTTCACCCCGCCACCACTCCCAAAACAAAAACCAAATCTGCCCAGAGTAGCAATCGTGAGCACAGGCGGCACCATCGCCAGCCGAGTAGACTACCGAACAGGTGGAGTAAGACCCGCACTCACAGCAAGCGACCTCTACAGCGTGGTCCCAGAACTCTCAGAAATCGCCACAATAGACACTGAAATCGTCTTCAGCCTTTTCAGCGAAAACATCACTCCAAAACACTGGACAAAAACAGCAAAGGTTACAGCCAAACACATAGAAAACGACGTAGCAGGAGTTGTAGTCGCACATGGAACCGACACCATGGGCTACACCGCCGCCGCGCTAAGCTTCGCGCTACAAAACCTGCCCGTACCCGTAATAATTGTGGGTTCCCAAAGATCCGCAGACCGCCCAAGCTCAGACGCAGCCACCAACCTTATAGGAGCAGTTAAAGCAGCCGCCAACGCTCCATTCGCGGAAGTAGCCGTAGCTATGCACGAAAAGGTCTCAGATAAAACCATCATATTCCACCGAGGAACCAAAGTTAGAAAATGCCACACAAGCCGCCGAGACACGTTCAAATCAATCAACACCACGCCGCTTGCCAGAATGACAAATGGACAAATCGAAATGCTGACTAAAGATTATCATAAAAGAGACTCCTCGCATGAACTAATCTTGAAACCGAACTTCAACGAAAGAGCAGCGCTTGTGAAATTCTATCCAGGCCTAGACCCCAACATTGTTGAATGGTACGTTGATAAAGGTTACAGAGGTATAATTCTCGAGGGAACAGGATTAGGCCACGTAGGCAAATACTGTTTCTCAGCCATCCGAAACGCCATCAAAAACAACGTAATCGTCGCCATGACCTCCCAGTGCATCTGGGGACGCCTGGGAATGAACGTCTACGATCAAGGTCGAGACCTTCTAGACATTGGAGTGATCCCCCTTGAAGATATGCTGCCTGAAACAGCCTTAGTGAAGCTCATGTGGGTTCTAGGACAAACAAAAGATGTTAAAGAAGCTAAACAACTTCTCACCACAAACATAGCCTACGAAGTCTCACCGAGAACACAAGCAGAGGAAACAGCATGACCATGGACTATGCAAAAATCGGATTGAAAACAGGACTAGAAATACATCAACAACTAGACACCAAAACAAAACTGTTCTGCTCCTGCAAACCCCGACTTTTCAAAGAAGAACTCGAAATCACGTTTCTAAGAAGGCTGAGGCCTACCCAAAGCGAGTTAGGTCAGGTAGACCCAGCAGCCCTCTTCGAATTTCAGAAAGGCATAAAGATACTCTACGAAGCCAACAAAGAAACGTCGTGCCTCGTAGAAATGGATGAAGAACCACCTCACAACCTTAACCGAGAAGCAGTTGAAATCGCTCTAACCACTGCGCTCATGATGAAGGCAAAACCCGTAGATGAAATCCACGTGATGCGCAAAGCCGTCATAGATGGGTCAAACACTACAGGATTCCAAAGAACATGTGTCGTAGCCTTAGACGGTGAAATAAACATCAAAGGGAAAAAAATCCCAATTCAACATATAAGCCTAGAGGAAGACGCCGCCAGAAAGACTGGAGAAGACGGCTCCATCATTCGATACCGCATCGACCGCCTTGGAATTCCCCTCGTCGAGGTTGCCACAGCCCCTGTTATTTATTCTCCTCAAGAGGCTGAAGAAACCGCCCTAGCCATTGGGCGAATTTTAAGGGCTATGGGAAAGGTCAAGCGAGGCCTAGGAACGATCCGTCAAGACCTGAACGTTTCCATTCGAGACGGCGCGTTAATCGAGATAAAAGGTGTTCAAGAGCTTGAATTGGTGTCGAAAATCGTTGAATACGAAGTTCAACGTCAACTCAGCCTTCTCAAAATACGAGGCGAGTTAAAAGAGCGTAATGTGGCGGAGGAGGATGTCAAAGAAGAGTTTGTCGACGCTTCTTCTATTTTTGAGCAGACGAAATGTCAGGTTATCCGAAAGGCTTTGAATCAGAGCAAACGGGTTTTGGCGGTTAGGTTGCTCAAGTTTGCTGGTTTGCTTGGAAGAGAGCTTGCGCCTAGAATGAGGCTTGGATCTGAGATGGCCGGTATCGCCCATTTCTGGGGTAGGGTTGGCGGCCTCTTTCACACGGATGAGTTGCCTGCGTATGGGATTACAATGGAGGAAGTTAACAAGCTTAGACGGCATATGAAAGTGGAGCCGCAGGATGCCGTTGTGTTTGTTGCTAATACTTTGGAGAACGCAACAGATGCTTTGAAAGCTGTGACTAGAAGGGCACGAGAGGCCCTTAAGGCTGTTCCTGAGGGGACTCGTGGGGCCAATCCGGACGGGACTACTCGGTATTTGCGGCCAAGGCCTGGTGCTGCTAGGATGTATCCGGAGACCGATGTTCCTCCGATTCAGTTGTCGAATGAGTATGTTGAAAAGCTGCGTGCTTGTGTTCCTGAATTGCCTGAGGAGAAGATGAGTCGGTTGATTAGAGAGTATAAGCTTAACACGAAGCTTGCTAGGCAAGTTCTTGGTTCAGAGTATGGCGACCTTTTCGAAACTGTAGTTGAGGAGCCCGGGGTTTCTGCGACCGTTGCGGCTGTTGCGTTGACTGAGACTTTGAAGGCGTTGAAGCGTGACGGAGTTGAGGTTGAGAGGGTTACGGATGAGCAGTTTAAGCGTTTGTTTGGATTTGTAGGTTCTGGGCGTTTAACTAAGGAGGCTATTCCTGACGTTTTGACTTGGTTAGCTGGGCATGAGGGTGCTGGCGTTGAAGATGCTGTTAAGAGTCTTGGATTGACGATGCTTTCTCGTGAAGAATTAGAGGCTGCTACAGACGAGTTGATTAAAGAGAATAGGAGGCTTGTGGAGGAGAGGCGGATGGGTGCGTATGGTGTTTTGAT
>CP070709.1:1187407-1195566 GCA_020350305.1 Candidatus Bathyarchaeota archaeon | reverse complement strand
TCCCCCGGGCCACACGCGAGCTGCAATGGCAGGGACAATGGGTTTCGACCCCGAAAGGGGAAGGTAATCTCTAAACCCTGCCTCAGTTGGGATCGAGGGCTGAAACCCGTCCTCGTGAATATGGAATGCCTAGTAATCGCGTGTCATCATCGCGCGGTGAATACGTCCCCGCTCCTTGCACACACCGCCCGTCGTTCCATCCGAGTGGGGTTTGGGTGAGGCGTAGTCCTTGGTGGCTGCGTCGAATCCAGATTTCGCAAGGAGGGAAAAGTCGTAACAAGGTGGCCGTAGGGGAACCTGCGGCCGGATCACCTCCTAAGTTTGGCTTTGCATGATCGGCTGGAGGGGAAAAGAGCGCCAACTTTTTGTCTGTGTGGGTATGTGTGACGGTTTCTGCTGGTCTGCTATGTGAGCCAGCTAAACGAATACAAAGGCTGTTTCGTAAACGTAGTGAGATTAGAGAGCTCTGCGTGGGACATAAGATTTCTGCAGAAACGAAAGGGGCCAGGCGTTTATAGATAACTCAGTTTTTTCCATATTTTTTCTTATACTTTTGTACTCACCATTATCGTGGGTTTTAGTAGGATGTCTGTGTCTTTTGAGCCACAATGATCAAACTATTTTGGTCAGAAAACATAGCACTCATCCTCCAGCTAAAACAAAATCTTCTAAGACGCATGAAAAAGAATATCAGCCGTACCCGCAAAACGTTCCGTTCATCTTCCCGATTCCACACCACGCGAAAATCCCTGAACTCCTCTCCTCAACGCTAATAGCGCTTCTCACCGGTTTTCTCTTGCGTTCTTGTAACCTTTTCCCTTTCTGCGAGAATCTGCAAAAAGTATATGAAGTCAGTCAGAGTATGGTAGGGTTCTAAGAGGAGGAGAAAAACGTGGAGAAAAGCCTCCGAATATACATCGACGGCAAGTTTTACCCTAAATCAGAGGCAAAAGTTTCTGTTTACGATCACGGTCTGCTATATGGCGACGGCATTTTCGAAGGAATACGCGCCTATGACGGCGTGGTATTCAAACTGAAAGAACATATAGAAAGACTGTATAATTCAGCGCACACAATCATGCTACAGATACCGTTGACAAAAGACGAAATGATACAAACCGTTCTAAAGACGCTTAAGAAGAACAACCTAAAAGACGCCTACATTCGCCTAGTGATCACAAGAGGAGTCGGAGATCTTGGACTCGATCCGAGAAAATGCTCAAAACCAACAATAATCGTCATCGCTCAACCAATGAAACCATTACATGGAGTAGCGGCAAAAGAAAAAGGTGTAACAACGCTGATTGCATGGGTGAAAAGAGACCCAGTAGACGCAACTTCGCATGAAATAAAATCGCTAAACTATCTGAACAGCATACTAGCGAAACTTGAAGCCAACGTCGGCGGCGTAGACGAAGCCATATGTCTGGACAAAATAGGTTTCGTTTGCGAAGGAGTAGCCGAGAACATATTCATCGTCAAAGAAAACGAAATGTTTACACCACCAGTTTCCACCGGAGCCTTGCCAGGAATAACAAGAAACAGAGTTATGGCATTGGCAGAGAAAATTGGATACAAAGTCGTAGAAAGAAACATTACCCCAAACGAGTTATTCAACGCCGACGAGGTCTTCTTCACAGGCACCGCGGCAGAAATTGTCCCCGTAAGGGAAGTAAACAAACGAACAATAGGCAGTGGCAAACCCGGGCCTATTACTAAACGACTGATGCAAGAGTTCAGCAAAATTGTAAAGGATCCAGAAGAAGGAATAAGAATAGCCTGAAGAGCCGCCCTTTAATTGCGCATCGACATGAATCGTTCCAACCGATCAAACGCAGTCTTCAGAATTTCAATCGACGGCAGAAAGACCCCTCTGAAATGCCCTGAACCATAGGTTACGTCAAACCCCGAACCATGGACGAGAAGAATTCCCGTGTTTTCTAAAACGTCACGAACAAAGTCGAAATCGTTTTTCCATTGTGAGCCTATTTCGTGGACTTTTGGGAAAACGTAAAACGCTCCTTCAGGCTTGATGCAACTAATTCCGTCTATCTCGTCAAGTCGTTTCAAAGAGTAATCTCGTCGCTCTCGTAGTTTTTCAACCATTTCTTTAATGTGATCTTGTGGGCCCCTTAAAGCCTCTGTCCCAGCTCTTTGAACCGGAGTGTTGCAGCAAAGTCGTATCCTCGCTTCTTTTACCACTTTATCCCTAAGCTCCCGCAACTTTCCTTCAGGATCATGGAAGTACATGTAACCCAGTCTCCAACCAGTCATGAGGTAAGTTTTGGAAAACCCGTTTAATCCTAACACTGGCACATCTTCTGCCAAGTGAGACGTGCTTACAAACTCCTTTTCGTATACAATTCTGTCGTAAATCTCGTCGGAAATGAGGAGTAGATTATACTCTCCGGCCAAGTTCACCATTTCTCTCACAATTTTTTCATCGTATAACGCGCCACAAGGATTGTTCGGATTTATAACGACTATTCCTCGAGTTGCGTTGGTTATCTTTGACCGGATATCGTTAACATCAGGTTGCCAGCCATTTTCTTCAACGGTTCGGTACGAAACAGGTTTGCCGCCAAAGAATTTCACGTATGAAATGTATGGTGGATACGTTGGACCTGGGACAAGAATTTCATCGCCTTTATCCACAATGGCTGCCATTATCAGTTGTATAGCTTCTGAAATGCCGCTTGTAATGATCACGTTTTCCGGCGAAATTTCGACACTGTTTACCTTTTTTTCTTTTTCACAAACGGCTTCCCGAAGTTCTAGTAAGCCTTCAGACGATGAGTACCCATTAAAACCCTCCTTCACCGCCTCGGCTAACGCCTGCTTCACGTGCTCCGGCGTGTCAAACCCGAATTTCACCGGGTCACCAATATTGAGATAAATTATCTCCTTCCCTTTCTTTTCCAACTTCCTAGCATAAGGTATAACATCTCTGATGGCGTACTCAATGTCGCTTACTCTTTCGGTAACCCGCATTTTTCACAACCGTTTGAAGTGTTGTTATCAGATTTTAAAACCTTTCTTACTCAATTTTGGAACATGCCTCGCATTAGATGATTAACTTTTCTGGTTCTACTCTACGTTGGGTGATGCTCAAGTCGCTGACCTTGAATTTCTTGTCTCCATAAAGTACGGCATACTCTTCTCCCGCGTATAGAGATGCTGCGATTCTGCCAATGGCATCTGCCTTCATGTTTCCGCTTCCACTGGCACCTCCTACTACCAGTAGGTTGTTCTCCTCGAAAATAACTGGTTGCCCATCAAGCGTGTTTATTGCATATTGGCCGGCCCACGATGTGAACGGTTGACTCCCAGCAAACTGTGGGAAATACTTGATGGCAACTTGGTAGATTCCGTACTGGTAATAATTCTCCTCGGGTTGAGGCTCATCTTCAAGTTTAAACGCTCTTGGGAATTCATCACCATAGCTGAACCAGAAAGCGTTCTCTTCAAGCGCAGGCTTTAGGTAAACTCTCGGCTTAGGCAAGACAGTGAACGGCATACAACCTTCAGGGTTGAATCCCTTAGCCCACAGCAGTTCCCTAAGCGCGTCCGTATCCGCTCTCACAGAAAAAAGCTGCCTCTTTCTCGGCTTTATGTGGACATCTACACCGACCGAGTCAAGGAGCGCGGCTGTCCAAGCACCAGCCGCTACAACAGTTTTCTTAGCTTTGATAACACCCCGGTCCGTATTAATTCCTGACGCTGTTGAATCCTGCCAGAAATATGGTTCGCTAGGAATTCCTAAAGGCTCATGTGGTTCAACAATAATGCTCTCAACTTTTGTGTTATACCGAACTTCACCACCCAATCTTTTGAACTCTGTCTCGTAGAAGTTGACAAGGGAGTCAATGTCTATTGCCCCTGCTTTTGGGATCAAAATTCCTACGTCTACGTCTGCTAAGCCCATTAGCTTAGAATCTTCATCTTTTGTGACGTGAGTCCTAAGTTTTAGCTTTTCAGATAATTCATGTGCATCATACACTTTATATTCTAAGCCTCTTTCAGCCATAACCTTTAACACCGGTTCAGCCCATCGGTAGTCTTCGTTGCTGAAGAGCCAAAGATAGCCAACCCACTTCAACTTCAAGTCAACGCCGAGGTCTTTTTGAACGTGTTTGAAACACTCGATTGTTGTATCAACAAGTGCAAGATTCGTTTGCGAGTAGAAGAAGCTTCTGAACATAGCTGCACTTTTAGCTGTGTTCCCCTGACCAGCGGCGCTCATCTTATCAACCACGATGACTCTTTTCTCAGGTTTCATTTTCTTTATGTAATAAGCGGTGGACAGCCCTAGAAGACCAGCACCGACGACAACCGCATCATACTCGGCCATATCCTGTATCCCTTCGAAAGTATCGCTTATTGACCGTTAATTGTTATTAATCTTTAAGAAAATATAGCGTTAAAATTTTCCGATAAATTGTTACTGGTGATTCACAGTCTGCGCGTGTTAAGCTGTTTGAGGGATCTTGTATGTGTAAGTTGCCTCATAGCCTTCAGAAGTTTCCACTATGATTACGGCATCTTCTCCAGAACTAGCACTCCAATTCCACAAACACATAAACGTAATGTCAGCACCTGAAGGAAGTATGAGTGGAAGGGAAGGAACCGTATCATCCGTTAGTTTTGCAACGATTATATTTTCTATGGTTACGTGGATTTCTGTAACGTTAGCTTCTTCGAGAGAAAACTCTGAATTTTGAACAGTGATGTTGAAATGATTTGTATCGGTCGGGTCGAAGCCTACATAAGTAATGTTTAAGATTATGGGCGGTGGAGTGACTTGAGCACGTCGTGCCGCGAACCCTTGTAGCGTGTCGACGGCTACTGTAACGTTTTTGTCTCGGTGCTCCGTCCAATTCCATGGACATACAAAAGTGGCCGAAGAGCTTGAATCAAGCGTATACGGAATAGCTGGTTCCACATAAGTTCCGTTTTCCACAGTCCATTCTCGAACCGTCAGATTTCCTATGGCTACGGCTATTCTTGTAATGTTGACGTAGGTTGGAGAGGCTTCATTGTTTGTAACATTAACTGAAAAGTAATCTGTGTTTGCAAAGTTGAACAGAATTTCAGTAACATTTAGGGTTACGGGAAGAGTTGTTGTTTGGATTGTGTAGTTCATGTAACCTTGTAGAGTGTGCACAGCAACGGTTACATTTGTGTTTTGATAATCGGTCCAATCCCATACACAGTTGAAATCTTGTGTGTCACCGGGGTTAAGCGTCCATGGAATAGGAGTTATCTCAGTTACGTTTTGTTTGATTCCGTTTGCAGTTACAACAATGTCCGTAATGTTAACGTATGTTTCAGATATTATGGCGTTTTGAACGGTTATATTGAAGTGAGTAACGCTTATCATCGAGTTGAAGCGAGCGTCTTTGATATTCAAGTTCACAAAAGGTGTTTCTGTTTTGAGTGTTGGGCCATTTCCCTCCTCAAGAAAAGCAACGATTCCTAGGGTTTCACCCGTGTAGTTCGCCCAGTTCCAAATGCATTTAAATGTTTCAGACATGCCCTTCTCAGGGAATTTGTAGGGGAGCGAAGGGTTCACTTCTGTTATGTTGCGAACAAGCGTGTTGTTGTTTGTTAACACCACGATTTGTGTAATTTTAGCTGTTTCCTCTGACTCATAAGAAGTTGGACATTGAATGGTTACATTGAAAAAAGAGGTGTCTTGATAGGGAAACACAGTGTTCGTTATGTCTACTGTGGGCTTCTCGGGAACCGAAATGCCGAGTCTCATGATATAACCTATTTCCCAGAGATACGAAAGAAGTGCTCCAACCGTGAATGCGATGAGCAATAACAGAATAAGAGAAAGCCTTCCAATGGAGTGCATATTTCGAATCAGTCTCATACCTTTCCCTCATGAATGAGTTTTATCAATTATTGTTTTAGTGTTCAAATCTTTTCCGATAGCATATAAACATTCGGTCTTTCACAGTAGTTAAAGCTGGATAGTAAACGTTCAAACACATAAAACTTGAGATGCCTTTTCTTGCCGTTGTACCCGTGTTTGCAGGTAAGGACAAAGAGACGAGTAGAGCAGTAGAAAATGGCATAAATCGGAATACTTATAATATGAAACGAAGAAGTTGTTCTTTCGGCGGGTGAGTGGGCTCCTCCCACCCGTTCCGCCATAAAAACCCCGGGCGTAGGGAGGTGAAAAATTGGATGTTAGAGATCTAAGTCTGACAATAATTTTCGCAAGCCTATATTCAGTTATGGTCATTGTTCTTGCTCCAATTTCCTATGGCCCTGTTCAGCTTCGCGTCGCTGACTGCTTGATTCCACTGGCAGCGTTATTTGGATGGCCAGTGGTCGTTGGAGTGACCGTTGGTTGCTTCTTGAGCAATGCGTATATTTGGCTCGGCGCATACGACGTTTTTCTTGGGCCCATCGCAAACTTCATTGCCGCAGTTGTGATACTCTTGCTCCGAAAGCACCGATTGCTGGCATGCGTTGTTGGCGCTCTGCCTATTGGTGCTATCGTAGGTGGATACCTCTGGCTGTTCTTTCCTCCACCCGACATCTTTGGATTAAACTTGCCAGCTTGGACAGCGATGATCGTCAGCATCACTATAAGCAGTTGGATAGCAATAGCAGTGATCGGCTACAGCTTACTTATTCTTCTAAGTCGACCAAGAATCATTGAACCTTTAGAATCTCGCGGATTGAAGGTTACTACAGAAAGTTAACAGTTATTGAGGCAATCCAATTTCGTTAAGTTTGGATATTATTAGGGTTCCAATGACTGCTGTTCCCAGACAAAAGAACGTTTGCTCAGCGATGGTTAGTGGAAGAGCGGTAATGAATGTTGTTGAAGTAAAGCTGTACATTAAAGATAGTAGAATACACCCTGAAGCGTGTCTTGTAATATTTCCGCAATATGAAGAAATAAGAATGGATAAAAAGTCACTGTCGTTCACTCTTCTAATTAAAGTAAGCGTCGGTATCAAGAAGATTCCAATTATGTGGGGAACCATTGCGATGCTCAAGCCTGTCATGTATATCCAAGTTACTGTCACTGCCGCTAAGACGAATAAAGGGATTTTCCATTTCTTTCGATGCAGAAGCCCTATCTGAAACGCTGATATCCCTACAGTCAAATATGATAGAAAACCAAAGGTTCCGTTGCCTCCTTGCATGACTTCGCCTAAAACTGGACTAATGACACCATATGGTACGCCAAGAATAACACCACTTAAAGAACCCGTAATCCATTCCAGTTTGAAGGACTTTCCTCCGAAACCTAGAATCGGTGTGAGGGGGATATAGCCAGCAATTCCATTTAAAACTGCGAACAGTGAAACCATACTTACCCGCAGTGATTTTCTCAAGTTCGTAGACCCCCTATAGCTATAAGATTGATTTTTCTGAAAGATTGCACTCAATATAGTAAATAGTTTCTCCTCTCTAAAACTAGAATAAACATTTATTCTTACGATAAAGAGTTTAAAACTAAAGAAGGTGATGATGCGTGCAACTTGTCGGAATACGCACTCGATTAATAGAGCCCAAAGACAATCTTGTTGACGTGATTCTTGATGGTTTGCGAGAGCAGAAGTTATCAATGGATGATAAAGATGTGCTTGTGATTGCCAGTAAAGCTGTTGCCGTCGTTCAAGGGCGTCTTGTGAGATTAAGTTCGATAGAGCCCTCTGAAAGAGCCAAAAAAATCGCTGAGAAATGTAACCTAGAACCTAGTTTTGCAGAAGTTGTGTTGCGGGAAGCGGAAAAAGTTTATGGAGGGGTCTCTAGAGCTTTGCTCACCTTGAAAAACAACGTGTTGATACCAAACGCTGGAGTTGACCACAAGAATGCACCCAGAGGATACGCTGTTTTATGGCCCGAGAAACCCCATGAAAGCGCTGAGAAAATTCGAAATGAAATCTCAGAAAAGACGAGTAAGCATGTTGGAGTTTTGATAATCGATAGCCGAGTTACTCCACTTCGAATGGGAACAACAGGCGTTGCCATAGGAATGGCTGGATTTGATCCTATCAGAGACTGCACATCTGACAAAGACCTTTACGGCAACCCCTTACTCATAACAAGACACGCTTTGGCTGATGATCTTGCAAGCGCAGCACATTTGATAATGGGAGAAGCAAATGAGCTGGTACCTGCGGTTCTTG
>CP070709.1:1182438-1187307 GCA_020350305.1 Candidatus Bathyarchaeota archaeon | reverse complement strand
ATTTAAATAATAAGATTTTGGTAAAGTTTTCGATCGAGTGAGACCGCCAGGGATGATTTAATCACCTGTTTTCGCAATTGGGTCGTCTATGGAGCGTTTTAGCCATTTTTGGGTTTTTTCCTTTAATCGCAACCGTTTCACCAACAAGTTTTGCTCAAAGGATACAATTTTGTATACGGAGTAGAAAAGACTTGCGGTCTTTGTTGACAATATGTCTGCGTGGCTGATTCAACGTACTCTTCGTCGAAAGGTTGACAAACGTAAACATTTTATGCTTAGGGGAGAATTATTGTGGTGAGGGTTGGTATTGGTAGAGCACTTCAGAACTGCATCGCGACTGAAAGGAATTAGCCCCTCTGATATTCGCCGCCTTTTTTCATTGGCACAGAGCATTCCCGGGGTTATTAGCTTAGGGATAGGTGAGCCAGATTTTGTGCCTCCACCACATGTTCGAGACGCAGCTAAGCAGGCTTTCGATGAAGGTAAGACGCACTATATGCATACCGCAGGTATTCCAGAACTCCGCGTAGCTCTGACGAAAAAAACAAAGCGTGACTACGATTTGTCGTATGATCCAGAGTCTGAGGTGTTAGTCACGGTTGGAGGAACGGAAGCGATTTTTTTGGCTTTGCTGACGGTGATAAATCCTGGCGACGAGGTGTTGGTTCCTGATCCGGGGTTTGTCTGTTATAGACCCAGTATTTTGATGGCGGAAGGTGTTCCAGTTTCTATGCCTCTGCTTGAGGAAAACAGTTTTACGCTTAACGCCGAAACTGTGATGCCTTTGATCACAAAGAAATCACGTGTGATAATCATAAATTCTCCTAATAATCCAACAGGGTCTGTTCTCTCTCACGATGACTTGGCTGCGTTAGCGAGGCTTGCTGCGGAGCATGATTTGATTGTGATTTCTGATGAGGTTTATGAAAAAATGACGTATGATGATGCCAAGCATTATTGTTTGCCTACTTTTCCTAGTATGCGTGAGCGTACGATAGTTGTGAACTCTTTTTCAAAGACGTATGCAATGACAGGTCTTCGCGTTGGCTACGCGTTTGGTCCTAAAGAGTTGATTGCTCCCATGAAGCTAACTCATCAATTTACCACAGCATGTGTAAGTGGCCCAGCGCAATACGCTGCGATTTCAGCTCTAGAAGGACCGCAAAACTGCGTTAGGGATATGGTTCAGGAGTTTAAAAGGAGACGTCTATTTCTTCATGCAAGACTTAATGAAATTGAAGGGTTTGGTTGCGGTCTTCCTAAAGGAGCGTTTTACATGTTTCCAGATATCAAAGAGTTTGAGATGTCGTCCAAGAAATTCGCTGCCCACCTTCTTAACAAAGCGAAAGTGGTGACTGTGCCAGGGTCTTCATTTGGAGAACGTGGCGAGGGGTATCTACGATTTTCGTATGCTACTGCCCATGACAAAATCGAGGAAGCGTTGGACCGAATAGAAAAAGCTGTGAAAGAACTTAGATAAGGACTTCTGCCTTTCCAAGAAGTTCTTTTAACTCTTTTTCAATGTCCTTGGTCTTTCTCTGTGTTTCGAGCAGTTGATGCATTGCATACCCTTCTTTCCGCGGCTCTTCTGTAAGGGTTTTCATTTTGAGTTCTTGAGCCTGAATATTCGGGTGGGTTTTCATGGTGATGTATGCTCGTGAGATGTTTGCTATGGTGGCTTCTTGAAAGATTATGGTTGATTCGTTTTTAAGCTTCATGCAGACTCGTAAGTGTTTATGGCCTTCAGGTGTTCCTATTAAAACTTGATTTACGTCTTCATTTCGGATTATATGGATTTTGCTCATTGCGTGTGCCTCACAGGTTTTCTGCTTGTTCTTTCAAGGAGTTGAAGAGTTCTGGTCTCAGGTCACGGAGGGTTGGGACGAAAGTTTCTATTCGTTCAAAGTCGGCGTAGTCAACGTTTCCTGTTGTCACGTCTTCTTCGTCGTATTTGGCTTGTGTGATGATGCTGCCGTTTGGGGCTATGAGCCTGCTTCCTCCCCAAAATTGTAGGCCGTTTTCCACGCCGACAAGATTGACGTAGGCCAGAAAAACGGTGTTTTCAATGGCTCTGGCAGTGGTTAGTACTTCAAAGAATCTCTGTCGTCTGGCTGGAGAGGCTGATATGCAGATTATGAATTGGGCCCCTTTCAATCTTAGTAAGCGGGAGATTTCTGGGAAAAACACGTCATAGCAGATTGTCAACCCCAATTTTCCGATTTCTGTGTCAAACACTGGCGCTTGATATCCCAGTCTAAAATAGCGTTTTTCTTCGAAGACGCTGTGAGTTGGCAAATGCATTTTTCGGTACTTGCCGATGAATCCTTTTGGGCCTAACAGAACTGCTGTATTATAGAGGACTGCACGTGCTTTTTCGCTTCGCTCCAGCATCCCGAAAATCATGTGGATGTTTCTTTTCTTTATGATTTCTTCTAAGAGTTTGACGGATGGTCCTGGGATGGGTTCTGCGAGTTCGTAAGCGAGGTCTCGGGTTGAATAGCCGGTTAATGAGAGTTCTGGGAAAATAATGATGTTTGCGTCTCTGTTTTTTGCTTCTTCAACCTTTTGCTTCATCTTGTTCATGTTATGTTTTTTGTCTCCGATTTTACAACTCATTTGTGCGAGAGCAACATTAACCTTCTTTAACATTCGTTTTCTCTCCGTAATCATATTCTACTGCATTCATTGAGAAAAGGCTTAGTGTGGTGTGTAGGGAAGTCTGAAGTCAGCTCCAACTGTCCTGTATCCAAGCTTTGTTGCCAAGGGTGTCCGCCGCTTGTGCTCAGTTGCCAGCCATCGCTTCTTAATGCCGTCAACCAGTTTTATAGAGAGGTTTAGCTGCTCTGCAATTTCCTCTGCTGTCATGAAGCGTTCTAAGCCGAATAGAATCAAGTCCAATGTTTCATATTTGACGCCCAGCTCTTCCTCCGCTAGGTGGTCCGGCCAGAGTCCTGGTGTTGAAGGCTTCGTAACTATCTCAGTGGGGACGCCTATGTGCAAAGCTAGTTGCCTAACCTGCGTCTTGTAAACATCCATAAGAGGTGAAATATCCGCGGCTGCGTCTCCCCATTTTGTGAAGTATCCTATCATGGTCTCTGACTTATCTGAACTGCCACACACTATCCTCTTGAGTTTATTAGCGTAATAGTAAAGGTAAACCATTCGGATTCTTGCCTTTAAGTTTCCCTTGCTGAGCTTATCTGCAGCGTCATAAATTGGAAGAGACTGAAAACAAGCGTTTAAGGTGGGTGAAATGTCAATGGTCTCCAGTTTGAAACCAAATTTTTCCGCGACTAGTTTTGCATGCTGAACATCAGTGGCGTTGTACGTTTCTTCTTCTGGTAGGGCAATGCCTAACACTTTGCGGCCTCCCAGAGATAGAGCGGCGAGAGCGGCTGTTGTGCAGCTGTCAATTCCACCAGATACTCCTAAGACTACGCCAATTGCTCCGCATTTTTCTATGTAGTTCTTGATGAACCGTTTGATTCTAGTTTCAACTGATGGTGAATCTAATTTTAAGCGTTCTGTTGTCAGTTTCAATGTTAAGGCTCCTTGTATTCTGTTTCTATGATTTCTTTTATAACTAAAGTTTACTCTTTCCTTCTTTTTCGTTTATGGATTGGGAGAAATATTTAAGCGATAGTAATATAGTGGAGATGTGGCAAATCTCTAACCTCGATTGCTACGTTCACGCAGAGGATTTGGCATGGGTAGAAGAAAAAGAAAAGTAGTTCGTATTCCTAAAAAGCGGTTACCCAAGACTTTCTTATGTCCTAAATGCGGGAAAGAAGCTATTAGAATTGAGTTCTTTGAGGGGCGTGAACAAGCCATGGTGCGTTGTGGAAGTTGCGGTTTGAGTGAGGAGTTGCCTGTTAAACCAGCCTTTCAGGCGATCGATGTCTACTGCCGTTTCACTGACAAATTCTACTCTGGAACCGTTGCCAAATAATGAGGATCGGTTATGATTGGCCGAGTGGAAAAGTACCTAATAAACAAAATAAAGAAAGACGGGGCTATTCACTTAACTCTAATTGACCCCGAAAAAGCGTCTGTCAAATCAGCCTCTCGTATAGCCTGTGAATCCGAGTCCAGCCAGACCGCGGCCATCATGATCGGTGGATCTACTTCTATTTCCACTTCTCAATTAGATAATGTTATAAAGGCAATAAAGAAGACGGTTGCAATCCCTGTGATTCTTTTTCCTAACAACGTAACAGGCATTAGCAAGCACGCTGATGCCATATGGTTTATGTCGCTTCTCAACTCCCTAGATCCATATTTCATTACGGGTGCACAAGTCTTGGGTGCTCCACTCGTCAAAAAATTTGGTTTAGAGGCCATCCCACTTGGTTACATAGTTGTTGGGCAAGGCGCCACGGTGGGGATCATAGGACGAGCCAGTCCGATTCCATACGATAAACCAGAGCTTGCTGCTGCACATGCATTGGCTGCGCAGTATCTGGGCATGCGGTTTGTGTATTTGGAGGCGGGGTCTGGCGCCAAGCAACCAGTGCCAAACGAAATGATCAGGATAGTAAAGAATCTTGTCAGTGTTCCTTTGATTGTGGGTGGGGGCATAAGAAGTGGTGAGCAGGTGAAGGAGAAGGTGAACGCTGGGGCTGACGTAATCGTCACTGGCAATGTTGTGGAAGAATCTGAACCTAAAGACAAGGTTGAAGAATTGGTAAAACAGGTGAAATGGTATCGAAGAGCCATGAAGCGACCTAAACGTAGATGATTACCCATCTTTTGTGGGTTCACGCGAAATAGTTCTGTTGCGTTCTCTTTGACTTGTTCATGTTAGAAAAGTTGAATATGCACTTTACAAACTGTACTGGGGGAAAACCGTTTTGAACGTCGCGATGAGCG
>CP070709.1:1178969-1182338 GCA_020350305.1 Candidatus Bathyarchaeota archaeon | reverse complement strand
CCTCTTATGTCACACTATAGTGATACAGTGTAATCCTATTTATAACTACTCAAGCAGGCTTCCATATTCACACACTCTGCGTGTCTAAATGTGAGACATGTGGAAAAACTCCAGTGGATTGAATTATCAAGCTTTGATCTTTTTGTTCAACCTTCGTGCAACTTGTCTCACGTAGAAAATCGAGGTCTGGTCAATTACTGGAATTTCTCTTTCACCAAGCTTTTTGATGGGTTGATATTTAGGCATTGATTTTAATTTGGCGGGCAGCAATAGCGTTGCGGGTAGTAAAATTGACAAGAATCCAAGAGTAACGATGTCAGCATTAAATGCACCAGTGTTAAAGTTATTCGTTTCTGAGAAGAATCCATTTTGTGTTGTAACAGGTGCTTCCTGCAGTGATGAATCAAGCGCCATAGTGCGGTGATGGGCTCCCTTGTCAATTTTTATCACACTGTCCCCCGACGTCACAACTTGAAAAATCGCCGAACACAATGTTCCGTTGCCTGATACTCCTGGGCGTCTTCCCAGCAGGGTCTCTCCAACAAGAAGAGTAAATTTGCTTTCAGACAAGCGATATACAAGGCAAGATCCTATGTACTTGTCCATCTTGGATGTCGTAATCCACGCGCGCGCGGGTCGCGCAAGGAGTTCCTCCGTCGTTGTTTCCTTGAGCTTGTTTAGGAAGTCTCCTTGAACTATTTCTATGAATTTTAGGACTGACGGGTTCCACTCCATGTAGATCTGCCAACCGAAAACGTCATGAGCATTTGATATGTCAAGATTAACAGTAATATTTGTTCCAACAACACCCATTGCACTCGGAGGATCCACATATATAGTCGCTATGTGAGATGTTGTCCGATGAGGTGAATCTTGGGAAACTGAAAGAGGAACCAAGACACCGAAAAACGCAAGAAAGGATACCGAGAGAAGAAACAAAAGGCTCCTAGTCGCCTTGCACTTCATCTTTGTTCATACTACAACTCTGAAAAGAGGTATTTCTAACTTCTGGAAAACAGAAAAATAGGCAAAACAATGGGAAAATGTAAAAAAAGTTGTAAAGAAAGATGTAAAATTACCTATTCCTCAGTTTTTATGGTATCCAGCATGGTATCCAGCTTATGGGAATGATGGTATCCACTTTGCATTTTTTGGATACAGAATTTTGAGTGTCTATACAAGGGCTTAACGCATGAAATTCAGTGGAATTTCTCAATAACGTGGTTTCTCAAAAGCTCAACAGCACAAATCTTGAATTAGCCAACTATCCAACTAACCAGCTAGAGGCGAGAGACTTTCCGAAAATACAAGCTAGAATCACAAAGACACTTCATGCAAAACTGGTGAAACTCATGGAAGCTTTTGGTGTATAAGGTGCATCCGAGAGTGACAGACTACGTGAATTCATTGAAAAACTGTATGTCACACACCTTCTGAAGCCTACCAGTGACAAACCAGTGAGTGAGACACCAGAAGACGAATAGCCCAGAAACTTCAAAACCCGAGACTGTTGCGTATAAACTTTCACACACTCCGCCATTGGAAAGCCACAACGCTCTACCACAAAACAAGAGATCCACTATTCGTCAAGGAGTTTCTGGGACACAAGAAACTGGACACAACACTGATTTACATTCAACTTGCCATGCATGCATTACATTCAATCAAAAAAAGGGGGTTTTGCGGGAGCAGTCCTGACGATTAGTTGGTTTTTTGGAAACGCGCGCGCGCAGGAAAGCGAGCTCTAGAAAACCTCTAGCTTCCCTAAGACCTGAAGTCAAGACCAGTTGTGCCCAAAGCTTAAAAGTGATGGAAAACCCAACTAAGACTTATCCTAGAAGGAAAACTATACCCTAGGGAACGGTTGATTAGAGTGTCCAAATACAACCTTAATGCCTTGGGTCACGAACAGTTTGAACGTTTGTGTCAGAGTCTTGTACAAGAAATAATCGGTCCTGGCGTGAAAGTGTATGGGATGGGCAGTGATGGGGCCAGAGAAGCCACCTTTCAAGGAAAAGCTCCTTATCCTTCGAATTGCGCGCGCGCGCGTGCGCGCAAAATCTAGGCAGAGAACAAGACCGAGGTGAGGATGAGTAACCCTCAGAATTAGGTGATCAAAGAATGAAGTTTAGGCATATCGGAAAATATCGCCCACATGACTTGGAAAAAGTGCAGCAGTATCAGCTACTGGATTTTGCGAAACGCTTCCTGAGAAAGTTCGACAACCTCCTTGGAGTCATCAAAGAACAGCAACCAAAGATACTAGCTGAATACGTGGCAAACCTTGAGGCGCGATGCCAGCAACTCGTGAAAAGAGATTATCTATCAGTGAGGAAGGTTGATGTGTCTCCTCTAATTGCCGAGTTGACCAACCTAAGCGAATTCCCACAACTGGCGGGAATCTATCTCAACTATCATATCCAGTTCCTGCAATTACCGGAAGACAAGGAATGGGAATCCGAGAAAGTGGGAGTCACCCAGCAGGCCTATCTGCGCTCTGCTTTGATTCCTCAGTACACCAACCTCCAGGTATTGACTGAGACTACCACCCGTGACGAGGCGATTCAGCTCTTCAAGCAACACATCGATGACTATGCTCGGAAACAGATAGCTGATCAAGAAGACAAGTTCCAGACCCTTGAGGAGTTCCGTGAAGATGTTTTACAGGTCAACCAAGAGTATAGCGGACCTGCCCGCGTTGTGGGCGAGGTCAAAGACGGTAGGCTGGTCATCCGTAAGGATTACTGCGACTGGGATGTGGCTTTGGAAGACCTCACTGACCGTGAGCTCAAGTACCTCGTTTGTTGCTATGGAGATTTCGAGAACATCCGAAGCATCAACAAGTGCTTCAAGCTCACCATGGAACACACCATCGCCGCAGGGGATCCCTACTGCGATTGTGTCTTTTACGACACCCGAATCACCAAGGATTTCATGCACCCACCAAAAGAGTTCTTCGATAGCATCTGGCCACTATCGCGCGCGCAATTTCTTTCTAGGTCTTTCATCTAGAACGATTTTTCTCTAATTTGGCTTTTGGCGAAATCTAAAATGTAAAAAAGCCAACATCTGGATTCTGAACTCGTTCAAAAAACACGTGAATTAGGCGCGCGCGCGTTGCACGAAGGTCTCAACTGGTCCCGTTGAAAAACCTCTCGAGGTATTCTACACAATCTTCAGAAATCGAATATGCCTTCACCAAACACCCATTTTGGGCTGTCACGATTTGCGGTTTCAGTATCTCTTGCGCCTCAAAGTTCTTGACTAGCCTGGCTATCTCGTATTCGCTCTTTCTCGTCTCTTTGCACACTAAACTAACCCAAGCTGAACCAGTTCTACATAAAAATTGTAATAGTTCCTTTGCAGTTG
>CP070709.1:1176085-1178869 GCA_020350305.1 Candidatus Bathyarchaeota archaeon | reverse complement strand
ACCTTATCGAGCCTTTTTCCGTGAGGACGAAGTTGCCCTCTCCTTGAAAATGCCTTTCATGAATCGATTGGTATAGCCAGTTCGCCTCTATACAAGCGACTTTTCCGTTCTTCCTTAATACTCTCTTAATCTCCTGTAAGGATTTTTTCTTTTCTGACAAAGTTGCTAACGAACCGCCCAGAATGATGGCATCAAAACTCTCATCAGGAAACTTCAGGCTTTCCGCGTCCCCTACCTCAAAGACTACGTTAACTGCCCCACTTCTCCTTAGCCTATTTTTCGCTATTTCAACCATCCTTTCGGACTTATCGATTCCAATAATCGCCCCAACATCTTTTGCTACATAGAGTGACGGATGACCCGTACCACAACCGATGTCCAAAACTTTCTCGCATCCTTCAACCGCATTCCTAAATAACTCAATCTCAGTAAGCAGAGTCCAGTCATATCGCTCGGCAGGAAGAAACTCCTTGCATACATCTGCATAAGTTCCGCGCCCTGCTATCCTATCATAGATCTCCCACTGCTCAACTCTTTTGTAAATCTGGTGATTTTTCATGATGATCACTCCATCATTGACACCGTCTTTTTGGCATATATGACCAGAAAACCCAAAATAAGCTTAATGTTTGAATATCCCCGCGAAATGGACTATGCAAAAATCTTCCGTAAACGAAAATAAGGATAAGCGGAAAGAAATCAGCGATATAGTTAAATCTTCACTTCCTTTCTAGTGTAAAACTAAAATGTCCAGACATGAAATTTACGCTGAGAAACCGAGAAAAGACATTCCTGAAACAGATCCTACCAGTTCAACCGAGCCAGCTACTGTAGAAAATTATCTCACAGACGAATCACGACTAATAATAGGGAAAGCCGAAAAAGTGTTTTTCCCTCGAACCGAAGCACACGTTGCCAAAATTCTTAGCGACGCACACAAAAAGAAGATTCACGTGACGATTTCTGGCGCAGGAACAGGCATTACTGGATCAAGGGTTCCTCAAGGCGGAATCGTACTCACAACTGAGAAAATGACGAACGTTTCTGAACGAGGCCCAGAAGAGAACTTGGTTGAGTACTCTGATTTAGGCGTGAAATACACCCTGTACATTCTAAAAGATGTAGAGAAAAATGAACACTGTGCATTAGTGCCTTCAGGCATCCCCTTGGAAACTTTGAAAAAAATCTTCGAAGGCAAGAATCTCTGTTATCCACCTGATACAACGGAGATGACTGCGCTGCTGGGCGGAACAGTAGCGACGAATGCATCAGGGGCACGAACATTTCATTACGGATGTACAAGAGACTACGTCAGGCGCCTACGAGTAGTGTTACCAAACGGCGATGTTCTTGACATTAAACGTGGAAAAGTATTTGCAAGCGAAGAAAACCAGTTCGATATAATTCTGACATCGGGAAAACGCATAACAGTGGAGTTACCCTCCTACACAATGCCAGATGTAAAAAAGAATGCTGCAGGATATTACACGAAACCAGATATGGACCTCATAGACCTTTTTATCGGATCAGAGGGAACGTTAGGCGTTATTAGCGAAGTTGAAATCAAACTTGAAGATCAACCAAAGAATGTTCTCCCCGTTTTTGCACATTTTTCCAGCGAAAGTGACGCCATAAAATTCGTGAAAAGTCTCCGTACATTGTCTCGAAGCAAAAAGCCTGACGAAGTAGGAATTGACGCGTTATCCATAGAATTCCTTGACGAAGGATCTATAAAATTGTTGAAAGAGAAGTATCCACCATCAAAAATCCCCGTGGAATCAAAATCTGCCATATTTTTTGAACAAGAAATCCCAAACGAAGAAGTTTTCAATGATTTGCTCGAGAGTTGTGTTGACTTGCTCGAGAGTTGTAACGTTCTGGACACTATGGCGTCTCTTGGAACGGACTGGCTGAAGGAAATAAAAGATATCAGACATGCATTACCCGAATCGATTAATACCATTGTACGTTCGAAAGGAGTCCACAAGGTGGCAACAGACATTGCGGTTCCTGAAAAAGCGTTCGATGAGATGATGAGTTATTATCACGAGGTAGGAAGGAAGTCAGGAATCTTGTACGCGATTTTTGGTCACATTGGGGACAATCATCTACACTTCAATTTTATACCCGAATCTAAGAAAGAGTTAGTGCGGGCAGAAAAGGCGAGCGCACTTCTTCTGAGGAAAGCTGTTGGGCTAGGGGGTACAATTACTGCCGAGCATGGGGTCGGCAAGAAGACTTTTGTGAAGAATGACGAAAGGAGGCCGTATTTGGAGCTTATGTATGGCATTGAGGGCTTGAAATCTGTTGCTAGAATAAAGCATGCATTTGATCCTAATCACACTCTGAACGTAGGTAATATAATTCCAGTTTCTTACCTTGAAGATTTGAACGAATAGACGCTTCGCAAACATTGTACAGCGGCATGGACACAAAAAACCGAGAGACAAGTACATATGAGCCCACTAAAAGACGGCGGCACCAACAAAACCCCACAGCTCACAAATTTCATGTGATTCATATTGGAAACTCGCGCAATCAAAACATAAACATGGCTTCCACAAAGCGTAGAAACAGAACAAGACCTAAGACAAGCCTGAGAGAAGCCGTGACCTCTCCCTCCCTAGGTAGGGGGTCTAGAGAGAGATACAAACAATGTAGCAAATAATTAGGGGGGGCTATAGGGGGTCTGTAAAAGAGAGAATAAGAAAACGTCAAAAATCACAAGGACAGCCTAATTGAAGGGAGACACCCACCTCAAAAACCTATATATCAGCCAACAAT
>CP070709.1:1149786-1175985 GCA_020350305.1 Candidatus Bathyarchaeota archaeon | reverse complement strand
TGAAAGGAAAAAAGAGAAGTTGAAGGAAAAGCCTCAACCGGTAACTCAAACGCCTGAGTCTGAATGATTTCGTCTTTTGCGTACAATAGAGGGCGTCTGATTGTGAGTTGGACCCTGGTTTTGCTTTGGTTTCTGTTTCTTGAACTAAGACTGAAATAGGCTTTTTTTGATAAGCCCATTGACTAGTAGCATAACACGACAAAACTCAGCTACTGTCATCTGAAAATCTTCAAATCTTCGACTATCGATGGGCAAAATACACGGTCAACTTCTCATCCACATTGTCAACTCGAACAAAACCGAAACGTTCAAACTGAATTATATCATCCAGACGCAACCCCTTACAAGAATTTTCAGCAATGCCTTTGACTACAGAAGCATCTGACATCACAACTTCGCATGGAATACCCGTACCAGATGGAAGCCAGTGAATCAAGGTAGCGCCCACTTCTTTCGCTTCCTCATGAGACTTGCTATGAAAAATCGCCTCAATGCCATGCTTTGTAACTTTTTCAACCTGAAAGTTAAACAACCCCATAAAACGCATTTTTTTATGCTTCTCCATGAGTTTCAGATCGTCGCTGGAAACCCAGAAGGGTGCTCTACCCTCTTTTGGCTTTATGTCAAAGGAACGAAACCCTCTTTCCGCCTTGTCTGGATGCAGAGGAATCGCGGCGGTGAATGCATGTGGAACTTTCTTTACAGTCAGTTTTTTCGGGTCACACACAAAGAAGTACCGATTTGCAATGGGGTCAATTATTTTCCGATTGTAGGCATAGAGGTTCTCCCAGCTTAGCGTCACATCAGCGGTCTTAGGGCCAACATCAATTATTAGACGCCTTATCGCTTCAGCCGTTATCCCTCTCCTCCTCAAAGCGGCAAACGTGGCAAGTCTCGGGTCATTCCAATTCTTGAACAGCCCAGTCCTAAGTCCCTGCACAATCACAGATTTACTGAGAGAAGCGCCTGTTATTTTAAGTCTGCCATAATGAACGGTCTCGGGATACTTCCATCCAAAGTGCTGATACATATACTCCTGTCGTGTCTGATTGGTTAAATGCTCTTTTCCTCGTATGATGTGGGTTACGCCAATTAGATGATCGTCGACACCACAGGCGAAGTTGTAGAGAGGCCAGACACAGTACTTGCTGCCCACTCTTGGATGGCTATACTTCTTTGTGTCAATGATCCTCAGCGCTGGCCAGTCTCGAACTGCAGGATTCGGGTGATCCAAGTCAGTCTTAATTCTCACAACGGCTTCCCCTTCGCCATAAGTTCCGTCTAGCATATGTTTCCAGCGTGCAACGTTTTCTTCCGGTGTTAGGTTTCTACATAGACACGGTTGCCTTGTCATTACTTTTTTTCGAAACTCTTCGCGCTTGCAAGTGCAAACGTAGGCATTGCCGTCTCTAAGGATTTTTTCTGCGTGTTCATAATATATGGGGAGTCTGTCGCTTTGGATGAATTCGCCATTCCATTTACATCCGAGCCACATTATATCCTCTCTTATGAGATCGTAGAATTGCAGGGCAGATTTTTTCAGTCTCGGGTCTGTATCTTCGAAACGGAGGTAGAACAAACCGTTGTACATTTTTGCATATTCGTAGCAGAGGATTATGGCTCTAGCTGACCCCAAATGTAAAAGACAGTCTGGATTTGGTGCAAAACGGGTGACAACCCGCTTGTAATTTTCAACATTTGACAATGACGTGAGTATCCTCTCTACCTCAGCTTTTTCCTTAACTAAGGCTTCCGGCCACTTCTCCTCAACGATCCCTCTCTGCTTATCTGGAGAAAGCTTGTTAATCTCTCGGACAACCCCCGCAATGACTGAGGCAACCTCCTTTACCCTCGTTTTAAGATGCGGACATTCTGCGAGTAATTTGCCGAGAACAGATCCGGCTCGCGCTTTTCCTCCGTGGCTAAGCGCATTCAAAAGCGCAATCTTCCGAATGATTTTCCTGAGTTCCGTATTTGAAGTTGAGTTTGCCACTTGATTTTCCGTGCCTAATCAGATTTTTCTTTCAACGAGATAACTAGTGAATGCCTTTAACTCTTCCTTTGCATTTGATGGTGGTAGAAACTCGTCGATTTTTTTCCAGCTTTTTTTCATCGTGTTTCGTGCATACTCTTTTGCGTATTCTATTGAACCATATTTTCTGATTATGTCGATCGCTTCTTTTCTTATTTTTTGGTCGGTTGTGTGCATGTTGAGAATTTCTATCAACCTCTCTTTGTCTCTGGTCTCCGCTTTTTTTAGTGCGTGAATCACCATCAACGTTCGTTTTCCCTCCGTAATGTCTCGACCGAGTCCACCCTTTCCTTCGGCGAATTTTTCGCTGACTAGGTCGAGGATGTCGTCCTGTATCTGAAAGGCTACGGCGAGTGTCTCTGCGAATTTCCCTATATTCCCAATCAAACCGTTATCAGCATCTGCTAGTACGGCGGCCATCTTCGCTGACATTCTTGCTAAGGTTCCAGTCTTGTATATGCACATCTGAAGATACTGGTTTTCTGTGATTTCGTCGGCGTTTACCAATCCTCTGTGCCATGTGATGTCTGTTGCTTGTCCAAAGCTTATGTTGATCATTTCTTGCACGTAGATTTCGTAGAGTCTAGTCAGTTTTTCTTTGGAAAGTTTGTCCTTGTTTTTGATTAAGGTTAACAATGGCAGATAGTACATTGTGTTTCCCGCGTTGACTGCGATGTCAAGGCCGAACAATTTGTACGTGCAGGGTTTGCCTCTCCGAAATTCCGATGAGTCTTCGATGTCATCTATTATTATTGTTCCGTTGTGGATGACTTCTGGGATTATGGCGAAGTCTAAGAACTCGTTTGGGTCTTTGTCGAGAGCTTCGCAGAGTAAAAGGAAAAGGGTTGGTCTCCATCTTTTGCCGCCTCTGTCTAAAAATTCCCATATGGGTTCTGCTATTGCTTTGCTTATAGCTTCAGAACTGTATTCGTATGCTGGTGGACCAAGTGTAAAAACCAAGGATTCTTTGTCGTATGTCCTTGGGATGTGTTTTTCTATCATTTTATCAATTATTTGGGCTTTCTCTTTCAGAAGTTTTTCAACATCTATTTTCATTTAACCACTTCCCTTCTTCTCGCATACTGTTCAAATTGGAAGCCTCGCGTTCGCAACCATTCAGCTGTCTTTCCGGTTAACACGAGTGGAGCCTTCTTTATTTTCTGAGTGGATTCTGCTCCTACAAGGAACATGGTGTTTCTTAACTCTTCTATTATGAATTGAAGCGTTTTTCTAACCTTGTTTGGGTCTTTTGTGGCGGGGCGTAAGATCGGTGAAGCCATACCAGCTAGACTTGCGCCTAGTGCTAAACTCTTTGCGACGTCTATTCCAGAGCGCACTCCGCCCGAGGCTATGACTGGGAGATCTACGGATTGGACGACCTCGACGAGGCTTGCAACGGTGGGTATGCCCCAGTCCCAGAAGTCTTCGCCGAGCCTTTGACGGAATTTGTCTTGCATTTTTTTCGCTCGGTAATATTCGACTGCTGCCCAGCTCGTTCCTCCGACCCCTGCTACATCTATTCCTGCTACCCCTGCGGCTTCAAGCATTTTTGCTTCTTCGGCTGCTACACCCGTACCCGTTTCCTTAGCTATGATTGGGATGTCAATTGCCTGTGTGATTTCTCTGATTTTATTTAGGACACCGACATAGTTTGTTTCTCCTTCCGGTTGGATGACTTCTTGCAACGGGTTTAGGTGAATGGCTAGTGCGTCGGCGTCTATCATTTCCACAGCTTTTCTGGCTTGCTTGACATCGTATCCTCTGACCAGCTGGGGTGCTCCGATGTTGGCTATGAGAAAGGCGGTAGGCGCTCTTTTCCTAGTGACCGCAAATGTGCTTTCTAGTTTTGGGTTCTCAATTGCGGCTCGTTGGCTTCCAACCCCCATTCCTAAGCCTAGCTCCTCCACCGCTTCGGCTATGGCTGCGTTGATTTTCGCCGTTTCTGTGGATCCTCCAGTCATGGCTTCCACGATGAGTGGGGCGGAAAGTTTATGGTTGAAAACTTTTGTTGGGAGGTTGATTTTGTCTCGTTCAATTTCTGGTAGGGCCCTGTGGACAAGGAAGACATCCTCGAATCCTGTCGTTGCTTGTTTGGCTTGGACGTTTTCTTCTATACATGTGCGGATGTGGTTAGTCTTTCTTTTCTCGATTGGGTTAGGCAGTTTTTTCACCTTTTTCGATGAATGTGCCGACAACTTCTCCTCTAAGTGCTCGGTAAACGTTGTCGGGTTTTAAGGCGTTCACGATTCTCACATTAACTCCATGTTCTAGTGCGGGGATTAATTCAAGTATTTTTCCGAGCATGCCACCCGTGACATCTGTTACATTTGTTTTTTCGATTTTGTTTTGTAATTTTTTCAGTTGTTGTAAGGTGATGTGTTGGAGGAGTTGGGGGGAATGGCGGGTTTTTGGGTCTGCAGTATATAGGCCATCTACGTCTACACCTATTATGATGCGGTCTGCGTTCAGTCTTATTGCGAGTTGGGCGACAAGTTGGTCGCCGGACAGGATGGCGAATCCGATGCTGGAGTCTGAAACAGCATTTCCATAAAGAATCGGTATGAATCCTAGTTCAAGCAGTTTCGTTAACGGTCTTTCTTCCATGATGTGAATTCGACCTGACCTTGTAATTATAATGGAGGAGGGTTGAATTTCTACTGCTGGGATGTTTTGGTTTATTAGGGAATCTATCACATGTTTGTTTAGTTTCATCATTGCTTGATGTGTTTTTGAGAATCCTATGATCTGTGACGAATCCTTGTAGCCCTCGTCTATCCTGTACTGTTTTGCGACTGGATGACCGAAAGAACCACCACCATGAACTATGACAAGAGAGTTAACATCAGCTCGTTTGATCTCTTCTGCAAGTCTCGTGATCGCTCTCTTGTTTAGAGTAAAGGACTTGTTCTTTATTGTAATAACTGATCCTCCAAGCTTTAGAATAATCGGCTTTAATACTTGCGTTATCCTCTTTTCCTCCATTTTTCATTGAACGTCATTCAGATATATCAGTTCTTCTCATTTCTCTGGAACAGAAGAATAGCAACAGTTACCTCAAAACCCCCTTTTTCTCTATCCTTCTATTTAATCCCTTTTTGGCTCATATCTTAAACCGAGGTAGAGCCCATCACACACACAACCCCCGTCTAACCGTGAAGAGCCGGATTCATCGATACCTTTATAGTCACCGTTTCACGCTCAATCTTGACAACGGAGGAGCACTGATGAGCGAACCTTGGTGGAGACGAAGAAGGAAAAAAAGTTCGCACCCATGGTTCAATATGTTCGACGAGTTTGACAGACTCGAGGACATGATGGACGAAATGATGAGTAAGGCTTTTGAAGCACCGACCGAAAAGGCAAAAGCTTACAGACCCTATGTATATGGTTTCTCGATGTCTATCGGACCTGACGGGAAACCAGTGATCCGAGAATTCGGAAATGTTCAAAATAGTCGTTTCGGCCCTCAGATTCGAGAAGAACGGGAACCCCTAGTTGACGTTATGGAAGAGGTCAAAGACGTAGTCATCGTAGCTGAACTCCCAGGCGTGGAAAAAAGCGACATACACCTCCATACAACCGAAGATCACCTAACCGTTTCAGTTGACACACCGAAACGAAGATATCACAAAGAACTAACGCTCCCCGCAAGAGTGGACCCCAAATCCGCTCAAGCTTCGTACAAAAGCGGAGTACTCGAAGTACGTCTGAAAAAGCTCGTAGAAAAATCATTCAAAGGCGAAAAAATCTTCGTAGGATAGTTGAAGAATCCCCAAACCTAAGTGCCTAAAACGAGGTTGATCGCATGCCCCAAAAACTTCGGAAAACCCGAAAGATGCGCGGCTCCAGAACCCATGGTTACGGTCAGATCGGGCAGCATAGAAAAACTGGAGGAAAAGGTGGACGAAAGGCCGGCCGTCACAAAGCGGGGTGGACCTACGTGATAAAGCACGAGCCCAACTATTATGGAAAAAGAGGATTCACGTCTCCGCAAAGTCTACTCCACAAAACCTCCATCATCAATGTAGGACAACTCGAAGAACTAGCTGATAGATTGGCTAAGGAACAACCAGAAAAAAAGAAGAAAAAAACCGTTCTACACCTCAACAAGCTAGGATATAACAAGCTCTTGGGAATGGGAAACATAACCAGCCCCCTTCTCGTCAAGATCGCATCTTACTCAGAAAACGCGGCCAAAAAAATAGAGAAGGCTGGCGGGCAGATCCTAGAATAAACAAGATTAATTCATTGAGCTAAAAATTAATTACCAAGGATTGCAACCTGTCTTATACTCAAAGAAGGAAAAGCGCATGGCCGGTAGATTCCTCAGGATGTTTCAGCCTCTTTCAAGGTTTGTCCCGGAAGTCAGCCCACCTCAGCGCAAGGTAGGATTTAACGAAAAGCTGTTCTGGACTGCCATGGCATTGGCATTATACCTTGTCATGTCCGAGGTGCCATTATACCTGCCCGTTGGGGCAGAAGGAGGAGATCCCCTCCTTTATCTCCGAGTAATTTTCGCCTCGAATCGAGGAACCTTGATGGAGCTTGGAATAGGCCCCATAGTAACTGCGGGCATTATCCTACAGCTTCTTGTGGGATCCAACATGATTGAATGCGACATGTCCAACCCTGATGACCGAGCCCTTTTCACTACCGCTACCAAGGCTTTTTCTATAATCATGATTGGAGTTCAAGCTTCCGCATACCTAATTGGGGGAATGTACGGCAGTCTACTACCTGCGAGATCCATGGTCGTCTTTATTCAACTCATGTTCGCCGGGATTTTGCTTATGCTTTTAGATGAATTGTTGCAAAAGGGCTGGGGAATTGGGAGTGGAATCAGTCTCTTCATTATGGCAGGAGTGGCTCAAACTATTGCATGGTCTTGTTTGTCTCCTTTACCTGCATTTGGACCCGAAGAGGGGGGAAAATTATCTGGGGCTTTGATCGCCTTCTTTCAAACAATCCTAAGTGGTCAATCGTTAGGTAGTGTCTTTTTTAGATCTGGAAATAACCCCACCATGCTGGGGTTCATCACGACAATAGCTGTTTTTCTCATAGTAATCTACGCAGAAGGAGTTAGAGTCGAGCTTCCCATCTCGTACGCCCGTTATAGAGGATTTCGCGGTCGATACCCAATCAAGCTACTGTACGTGTCCAACCTGCCCGTGATTTTCGCCTCCGCTCTTTTCGCAAACGTATATTTTATATCTCAACTTCTTTGGAGTCAGCCATGGGGCCCAGGCAATTTTTGGGTCAATCTTCTAGGTCAATACGGTACCGTGGAACAAAATGGACAAACCCAAACTGTACCAGTGGGCGGACTCGTATATTATGTGATTTCTCCTCAAAACCTGTCAGACGTTGCAATCGATCCACTCCGAGCACTTGGATTCATGGGTATCATGATCGCATTTTGCGTCGTTTTTTCACTTACTTGGCTTGAAGTGGGAGGTTTAGGTCCGAAAATGGTTGCGAAGCAACTCATTGACTCGGGAATGCAGATTCCAGGATTCAGAAGATCGAGTAAACCCATCGAATCACTTCTCAACCGTTACATTCCCACAGTTGCTGTACTCGGAGGGGTTCTGGTAGGGCTGATTGCTTCAGTTGCAAACTTCTTCGGAGTGTTTGGAACAGGTATGGGCATCTTGCTGGCTGTCGGAATTCTATACCAATATTATCAGCTTCTGATGCAAGAACGCGTCGCAGAAATGTATCCTGCCTTACGTCGCTTCTTAGGAGGCTGATCATTGCTTTCTGGGTTCATAACTGATGCCTACATGTTATTAACTTGTGCGTCAGTGAAAACGATGAAACCGATAGGAAAAGGTTAAAACTAAAGAGATTGTGGAACTGTTGGGTTAGGTGATATAAGATTGCTACCTGATTGGCTGTTAATGCCCCCCGGCTCGACTATATTCATCCTATGCTTTTCAGCAATTATTACACTTATTACATCTCTTGTCAACCGTATCCTTGTTGATAGGGAACAGATGAACGCATGGCAACGTGAAATTCGCGCTTGGACAGCCGATTCTAGAAAGGCGCAACGCTCTGGAGATAAGAAACTTCTTGCAAAGGTTCAAAAGCAACAGTCTCGAATTATGCAGTTGCAAGGTAAAGTGTTTAAACAATCGCTCAAACCCATGCTTGTCTACTTTGTTCCGTTCATGCTTCTTTGGCAGCTTTTTCTAATACCATTATTTGGCGTAGGTACTATGGCTTATTTTCCTGGACTAGGTGGAGGTTATATCGAATTGCCTCTTTTTCTGTGGTATCTTATCTGTTCCTTTGCCTCGGGCACCTTCATTTCGCGAGCGTTAGGCATACCAATGGGGACGTCGGGGGCACCGAGCTAAATGCCTAAACCCTCTCTACGGACAAGAAGCAGAAGACGCCGGAATCTCCGGTTGCCTGGAGGACGTATGGAAACTCATTTTAGATGTGAGAAAATCGGTGCTTCATACTGCGCTCGATGTGGTCAAATGCTTTTAGGGGTTCCGCGTCTAACCTCATCGAAGCTTCGTAAACTTTCTGCGAGTCAAAGAAGAGTTGAACGTATATGTGGCGGTCAGTTGTGTCACAGTTGCATTCGATACTTGTTGAAGCAGGCTGTGAGAAGGATCCAATTTTCAGAAAGAGCGAGTTGACTGAACATGGGCCGCTGTAGTAAGGAGCGGAAATCGAAGGTTGTGTTGTGTGTATGTGGAATGACTGGGTGTGGAAAGAGTTCAGTAGCTAAAAGGTTGGCCGAGAAATATGGACTTGAGTATCTTTCTGGTGGGAATGCGCTGAAGGCTTTGGCTGTTGAAATGGGTTACAAGTCGGTTGGGAGGGGTTGGTGGGAAGGTGACGAAGGAATGAGGTTTCTTCAACAAAGAGTGAAGGAGCCCAAGTTTGATAAGAAGGTTGATGAGAAACTTTTGGAGTGTGCGAGGCGTGGGAATGTTGTTTTTGATAGTTGGACGATGCCTTGGTTGTTGAATGAGGGGTTCAAAGTCTGGTTGGAGGCTTCTGTTAAGGTGAGGACAGGACGTGTTGCAGAGAGAGATGGAACAAGTTTTGAGAGGGCTTTGGCTACGTTAAAGGAGAAAGATGAGAAGACTCGGATTATCTACAAGAGACTTTACGGGTTTGATTTAGGTGGCGATTTTTCTCCTTTTGATTTGATTTTGGATTCGAATGGTTTGAGTGCAGATGAGGTTTTTAGGACGCTTTGTTTGGTTATGGATCGCGTTGTGTTGGGCATCGATTAGGTTATAAGTATGGATGTTTATGATGTTTTCACGTTTCAAATATAATGGGGGCTCGGTGGTGCCTGCGATTGAAGTTGGTAGGGTTTGTGTGAAGATTGTTGGTCGTGAGGCTGGTAGGCGTTGCGTTGTTGTAGATGTTGTTGACAAGAATTTTGTTGTTGTTACTGGTCCTGTTAAGGTGACTGGTGTAAAGCGGAGACGGGTTAACGTTGGTCATATTGAGCCTACGGAGATGAAGGTTAAGATTGGTAAGGGTGACGGTGACAATGAGGTTGTTGAGACTTTGAAGGTTGCTGGTTTGTTGGATAAGATGAAAGAGATTGTGAAGCCTAGGCTATAGTGTTCTATGTGTGACGGCGTCTACCCAATCGATTAGTAATTCAAATAGGGTTCAAATAGAAAGCTATGTTTGGAATGTTCTTGCTATTATTTCGTGAATTCTTTCTGCACAATCTTCTGGACTTTGCTTGTCTGAGTCTACTGTGACTTCTGGGTTTTGTGGTTGTTCGTATGGAGCACCTATGCCTGGCACTGTTTTGCTCTTGCCTGTGAAGGCTTTCTTGTAGATGTCTCTTGGCGCCATGAATGTTTTGCCTCGTTTGGTCTCTCTTTCTATGCAGATTTCCAGCGGACAGCGGACATAGGCTTCTAGAAAGCGTGGAATCTGTTTTCTCGCGTAGTCGCGGTATCGTTGACGGTTAGCAGTAGCATCTATGATGACGTTGACACCGTTCTGGGTGAGAAGCTTAGAGACAAAGACGATAGAGGCGTAAACCATGTCACGCTCCTTTTCAGAATAAGTAGGCTTAGGAGTAACAACTTTACGTAGCATGTCAATAGAAACAAGCTGTGCAGAGATGTCTTGTTGTTCCAACTGCCTCAGCAATGCTTGGGCAATAACTGACTTACCGCTTCCAGGAAGCCCGGTTATCCAGACGCACCATCCACCCAATTGAGTCATAGGTTGAGGAGCTCCTTGATCTTAATTACTAATCTATTTTGGAATCTCACCTAATGAATACGACGGAGCGACCACCATTCTTGATCCATGGGGATAAAGAGCAATCAAGACGTTATATGTACCACTTCAGTATTTCTTGTATAGCCTTCTCCGAGCATAGTCTTTATCGATGCCAACACTTCGTTAACCAAAACTACTTCGCCTCTTACTTCATATTCACAGTAGACCACAAAAAAGGAAAAGCCTTCCTAAAACTCTTTCTCACTCGAGCCTTCACTCAAGGCCCTCGCCAAATAACCCATTGCCACACACCCCGTAAAACTGAAAATCCATTAACTCTCAATGTAAGAGTTAACATCCCCCAAAGCAAACCGCTCAGTCTCAAGCACATTTCTAACAAAATTCAACAACCTAGTCCGCACTTCCAAAGATAGATTCGGATACCAAACAGGCGAAGCTATCACCAACCCTCTCCAAGCGTAAAAAGGTTGCACCACCTCTAACATTTCCTCATCACCTGTTTTATCCAGATAATTTCCCCAGAACCTGCTAAACAACGTTTCAAACGGACCCGCCAATCGTCCATACGCCTGCAACGAATAAAGCAAATAGTTGATCGTCATAGCAGTCGCATCATCAGCCGGTTCACCCCACTCACCCCTGCTACGATCCAAAACCGTGAAATCTGCACCTTTCCTAAACAGCACATTCCACGGGTGATAGTCCCCGTGAACCTGTGCCAAACGGTGCGTCTTATGCTTCAACTTCCACCTCCACTCTACGCAACGTTTCTCAATTTCGCACAAATCCTCCTTGCTAATATACTCCAATCCATCCGGATAGCTGTCCGTCAAACCCATGATGCACTCCCCGTGCCCCAATAAATCCCGAATGCGCCTCACATACAATCCAACCTCGCTAGACTTCACCCCATGTATCGTAACCAAATAATCCGATAAAGCCTGACAGCGATCCAAATCCAACCGTGACAACCGCCCACGCCCTCGAATCCTGTCCAAATCCCTGAAATAAGGCCAACCCATCACCATATTCGTAACAATAAAAAACTCTGTACAATCACCCAAAGACTTCAACTTTCCCTCCCTAGTAAAAGTGCCAACATCCACAGAACGAGCATGCTTAGGCAACCTGTTAAAAACGGAGTACTGCCACAACAAAACCTGAGCTCGATCAGAAAAATGGTCATGACCGAAACCGCTAGGCCGCATAGTCTCCAAAATCACACGTTTCAGTTTTCCATTCACCATAAACTCGACTAGATAGGGAACACCATAGCCAAAACCCTTCAACTTCTTCCTAGGCTTCTTTACTCCCACTTTTCGTTTACCCAACTCACCCGCATACCGAATTTCCACATCTGCCCCATAAACACCACGAAGATACTCGCTCAACTTATCTAACTGCAACTCAGGCATATTTCCAGCCTCTCAACACAACTCACAAGCCAAGCGGAAATAAAACTTTGCATCAAACTATTCATCTTTTAAATACTGGCGACTAAAAAGAATAGGAAGAGTGAACACCAATGGCAAGCTTCAAAATAAAAAAAGCCAGCTTAGCCCCACAAGGAAGTCTACTCATCGAATGGGCCTCCATGCACATGCCAGTTCTCAACCAGGTCAGACAACGATTTCAACGAGAAAAACCGCTTGTAGATATTATGATAGGTGCATGCCTACACGTAACAAAAGAAACCGGAGTGCTCATAGAAACACTCGTGGCCGGCGGAGCTGACATTGCGCTGTGCGGATCCAACCCGCTCTCAACCCAAGACGAGGTAGCCGCGGCATTAGTAGAAAAAGGAATAAATGTGTACGCGTGGCGTGGCGAAACCACCAAAGAATACTATTGGTGCGTCAACAAGGCCATCGACCACACACCACAAATTACGTTGGACGACGGCGCCGATCTCGTAAGTATGGTGCATATGAAAAGAAAAGAAGCCTTAAAAAACATCAAAGGAGGCACAGAGGAAACAACCACAGGGGTCATGCGGCTGAGGGCCATGGAAAAAACAGGTGCCCTCAGATACCCTATCATAGCCGTAAATGATGCGTACACAAAATACTTGTTCGACAATCGCTATGGCACAGGACAGAGCACGATAGATGGAATACTCCGCTCCACAAACATCTTGTTGGCTGGGAAAAACTTTGTCGTATGCGGGTATGGATGGTGTGGTCGGGGGTTAGCCTTCCGGGCTAAGGGCATGGGCGCAAACGTGATCGTCACCGAGGTGAATCCGACTAAAGCTCTTGAGGCGGTCATGGACGGCTTCCGCGTAACAGCTATGGATGAGGCGTCTAAGATGGGCGACATCTTCGTAACCGCCACAGGAGACCTCAACGTCATCAGAAAAGAACATATGCTCAAGATGAAAAATGGTACCATCCTCGCCAACAGCGGACACTTCAACGTAGAAATCAACATATCCGACATGGAAATTATTTCATCTTCAAAACGAACCATCCGCCCAAACCTCGAGGAATATACCCTTCAAAACGGGCGGAGACTCTATCTACTAGCCGAAGGAAGACTCGTAAATCTCGCAGCAGCAGAGGGTCACCCATCCGAAGTGATGGATATGTCTTTCGCAAATCAAGCCTTATGCGTTGAATATTTAGTGAAAAAAGGGAAGATAGAACCGAAGGTTCACGTGGTGCCTAAAGAAATTGATGAACTCGTAGCCAGCCTTAAATTGAAAGCGATGAATGTGAAGATTGATGAACTTACAGAAGAACAAAAGGAGTATATCACCGGTTGGGAAGCTGGAACCATCTGAACGAGACATAAACTTTATAATAGGTTGCACTCATAAAAAAGGCTAAATTGGTGGTCACATGGTTAGTAAGGATCAAGGCATTGGTTGGCTAATTTGCCTAGTTTGTGTGGTCATTGCTGTCTTGTATACCGTAACATTAGTCTGGCCAGCGTGGGTATCGTGGGCAAGCGCTGAAGTAGTCCAAATTTGGTTGGTCGGAGTTCCCGTCTACATAGCACTCGTTGCCGTATTAGTCATTGGCGCCTGGATCGGATGGACGATGGCGACAACACCCCCTCCTAAGCCTATTGAGGAGATCGAAGCCGAAGAAAAGCCAGCTGAAGAAAAGGAAGAGAAGAAGTAGGCACTGCAAAGTCTTTCCTTTTTTATTCGATTTCTTAATTTGAAGACTAACAGAACAAGCCGAGAACACGTTTTTCAACGTTCATCCAGCAATGAATTTTCTAAACAGCCGCTCAGCTTCTTCCAGTTGCATCATTTGTGGGGGATGCTTGAAGGCGTAAGCTGAAACGCTTAAGAGAGGACCGGCCAATCCTCGGTCGAGTGCTATTTTGACTCCTCGGACTACATCGAACATTACAGAGCCAGCGTTTGAAGCATCAACAGTGTTAAGCCTCATGTCCAGTTGCATAGGAACTCTTCCAAAGTATAATCCTTTAATCCAGAAATAGCTGTCTCGCCGATTCTGCAAGAAATCAACGTAGTCAGTAGACCCGGCTATGATAGAAGTCTTGTATGGTAAGGCTGCTTCAACCGCTTTAGTCTTCACAATCCTTTTTACTTCTTTTGTTCTTTCAAGCGTGTTGAGTGATTCTGTGCCTCCACCTACATCGAGTTGGTAAGTTTCAGAGATTGTAACGCCTCGCTCAGCCAACAACTTCAGAAGAGTCTTATGGAGCGCCGTGGCGCCTACCTGATCCACTAGATCGTCGCCTACAAGGGGCAGTCCAGTTTCATCGAAACGTTTACTCCATGCGGCGTCGCTGGCAATAAAAGTGGGCGTGGCATTTATGAAGGCGCATTCTGCCTCAAGTGCTTCCTCGGCATACCATCTTGAAGCTTTTATCGCCCCGCTTGGAAGGAGACTAATGACCATCTCTACTTTGTTTTCCTTAAGCTTCTGGGCTACATCAACCTCACGGGAGTCGGCTGTCTTGATGATGTCCTTTACAGAATCACCTACACCATCCAAAACAGGGCCTTTCAAGACTGGCACATCCAATTCCGGGACATCAACGAGTTTTAACGTGTTGTTAGGTGGGGAAAAAATGGCTTCTGACAGGTCTTTTCCAACTTTCCTAGTTTCGATGTCGAATGCGGAGACGAACTCGATGTCCCGTGGATGATAGCCTCCGAGAAAGAGATTTTTCAGTCCTACGGCCTCTTCTTCTTTATTAATGTCCGTATAATAGCAGACTCCTTGAACTATGGCTGACGCGCAGTTTCCAACTCCGACTAACGCAACCTTGATCTTAGACATGAACATGCACCAGCTATAGTGAGGTGTACGACCTTGCTGAAAATACTTGCGCTCTAAGTCTGCTTTATAACCATGCTATCACTTCAAAAAGATAGAGATTTCGATGGATGAGACAGCTTGACTGGACGTTTGAGTGTTTCGTTGTCCACAATGCAGTCGATACTACGTAGGTGCGTCATGGCTGTTATTGAACTGAACCTAATATTGAATGTGGAAGTTGCCACGAAACCTTTAACACTAAGAGCCAGCTGACTGACTGCATAATGCTGAGATACACTCTAGACGATAGAGGAAAGATGACGAAGACGGAAATGCCTGAGCACATCTCCACAGAAGTGTTTGAGGCATTCAGACCGCGTTAAAGATTGAAAATGAAGCGTTTCAGTGGAAAGGGATATGACAAAATCGTGAGCATATCCTGAAAAGGGGGATCCTGATCTAGCTAGCTGATGTATGGTAAGTGAAGTTTCTGAAGGATTTTCGGCCTTATTGTCTTTTGCAGCTTGTCTCCCCATAACAGAAGCCAGTTATTTTCGTTGAGGGGTGATCGAATCATCATGATGACCGTATACCCCGCCTCTCTGGCAGAAATGGAATGTTCTAGCAGGTTTTGTATGAGCTTTTTGTTCCAATTGCATAAGATGGAGGCTTCCCTACTTTTTTCATCCCTCACCAAAAGGCGGAGGAAATAGTCTCCAACTGGGGTCTCCTTGATGGGGCAGGAGTCGTTGGTTTTCTGGATGATCTCTATTGTGTGGACATGGAAGTAGTTTTTGTCTTTGATGACTAGGTGAAGGTCGTTTCCGACAAACGTGTTCATAAATTGCTTCATTAAGTTGAGCTTGCTCATGGTTAAGGCTATTCTAACAAAAGGATTTAACAGATATTTCGAAATATGAAATGTATCTTTTTTAATAACGATTCGTGATTCATAATACTTAATACTGCTTATACTGATGATAAAAGACAAGGGAAAAGATATGGGAAAAGTAGAATTAGACGAGACGGAACTCACGGAGCTGAGAAGACAAAAATTTCTAACAATGGAACAGAAAAGAATCGAGCAAATAGCGAAAATCTCCAAGCCCACGGTTTTAGCGGTAGGCATCGGAGGAGCCGGAAGCAACGTCATATCATGGGTAAAAAAGAGAAAAGTAGCTGGAGGAAAGCTCATCTCAGTAAACACCGACGCAAGCCATTTGGCTTTGAGCGTCGCCCACAAGAAGATACTTGTCGGCGAAAAGGTAACAAAGGGACTGGGATGCGGGGGCTATCCCAAACTAGGAGAGCAGGCAATGTACGAAACCATGGAGGAAGTCATCAAGGAAGTCATTGGGGCAAACATTATATTTCTAGTAGCTGGATTGGGCGGAGGAACAGGAACCGGGGGCACCGTCGCCTTAGCAGATGAGCTACGCCGGCGACTCTCCCCAGAAATCCATAACCTAATTGTAGGGGTAGTTACCCTCCCCTTCGAAATCGAAACAGCAAGGATGAAGATAGCGAGAGACGGCATAAAACGACTCCAAGAATCTTGCGACACTGTGGTAGTCATCGACAACAACAGGCTCACCAAGATCGCTGGAAACCTACCCTTCAGGAAGGCTCTAGGCGTAGCCAACACAACTGTAGGAAAATTCATCAAAGGCATAACCGAAACCATCACCACCGCAAGTCTCATCAACTTGGACTACGCAGACCTTCGCGCCATCATGAAGGGGGCGGGCCTCGCCTCGATAGGAGTCGGACAAGGGAATGGACCGGGCAGAGTGGAGCAAGCCGTGGAGAGAGCGTTAGACGGGCGACTGCTCGACATAGAAGACATCACTAAGTCTCGCGGAGTACTGATCCACGTAGCAGGCGGAGAAGGAATGAGTCTTCAAGATGTCCATCATGCAGGGGAGCTGGTGAAGCGATCGATCCCACCGAAGGCAAAGGTTATCTGGGGGGCAAAGGTGGACAAGGCGTTGAAGGGAACCGCCAGCGTCATGGTTGTCCTCACGGGAGTGGAAAGCGCCTTCCTCCGACGACACGGAGTATCGCGCTTCCGTTCCCTCTTCTCCAGGGGGCCATAGTGGTAAAGACCTATTTCCAATACAATGTATTGAATCGTAAGGTTTAGTGAGACATCAACATTAATATTCCGAATGCATACGCACTTTGCTGCTTTAATCGCCGTAGTCTGGATCTTCCAGAGGGCCTCTACCTACAGCCGATGTCAACCCTTTTTTTCTTTATCGGCTTTTCGGCGTATTTTGGTTTCGTGAAATCAACTAGGGAATGTTATGCTGAATTCTCTAGAAACTATGTAAGGTTTTAGGAGATTTGGTCATACAGAGAAGGTGAATTCTCCAATCCAAAGTATGGATGCATGCATTGTGAAACCAGACGGCTGGGTGTTCATTTCTGATAGCTATTAGAGGAGGCAACAAAAAGAGCATGCATGCATGCGCGTAGGCTTTGCGCCCCAGATACTCTTCCAATAACTGAAACGTCTTTGCTGCAGCATCGCTATCATATGCAACTGCGGTGGTCGCCCCAACACATGCAAGGTTTATTACGATTGTGTCGTCGGGAACTTCTGAGGAGTCAATAAGTTTCACTTCATAGCCGCCTTCGGCAAGCCCATCCACGATGGTAAACCCCGTTTCAGGGTCTCCTTCACCGCCAGCTGAAAATATGGCGGCGCCATCCACTAGGTTTATCAAATCTTGGTGACTTAGCTTTCTCAAGAGGTCACGCTCTTGTTTAGTCGGGGAAACATGTTTTGACAGATAGCTTTTTCTTTTTCCCGATTTTCTATCTTGCGTTAGAAAGGCTTTTATTTTTTTTTGGAGCTAAAATTACCGTTCATGGTTTTGTAAAAATGTGTGTGTTGAATGAGTTGAAGGTCAACCCGCTGAATTATGTTGCGAATCTAGAGTCACCTATCGGCGTTTATCTTAGAAGAAACATATTCAAAAAGGAAACTAAGGCTGATAAAACCTTAAAGAAAAAATTGTATGAGAAAACTGTTGCCGACCAGTCTGTGGATGGAAGTTGGGACCAGCTATTTGTTCGAACAGCTAACAATCTTTGGAACCTTGCTCTTCTAGGCTATGATGCAGAAGATGAAAGAGTCAAGAAAGGGTTAGAGTGGCTTCTGTCTATTCAGAGACACCAATATAGGGGCTATCCAGGTTTTTTCTATTCAAACAACAGAAAAGACCCACGTGTGATGCGCTCAACATTTTACGGAGAATTCGGGCCAGGCTGCACGATTTTTTATCAAACAACCTATGCAATTCATTTGTTCCACATTTTTGGTTTTGATGACATTAGACAAGTGCAAAAAACTGTAAAATCATATCTTCAGTTTTGGAGGCCCGATTTGTGCGGTGCATGGTGCACAGTCAACGTGTTATGTATGTTGATTGAGCACCCCTTAAGCGCAGAATCAAAACAGGTTGAGAGTGGCTTGAAACATTTGGATAAGCGACAGACTAAGACGGGGGCTTGGGAGGGTTTTCCCTTCTACCATACTTTTCATGCTTTATCCAGAGCGCATCATTTTTTGGCAAAGAAGCAGTTTAAAAAGTCGCTTCCATCAATTGTTAAGAGGCAGAATAAGGGTGGAAGTTGGGGCAGAAAAGAGCAGGAGACTGAAACGTTTTTAGTTTTAGATGCTCTGAAGAATGCTGGCACCATGTAGCAGAAATGTAACTGTGGCCATAAACACAGAAAAAGCATAACGTTGTTGTGTTCTCCTCTTGCACGTATAGATATTTGCCTTAGCGTGCAGTAAAAAACTGAAGTTTCAGTCTCTTCAGTTTTGGCCAAGATGAAATGCTCTTCGCACTACATGGTTGGCTTTTCATTTTTGTCCTGAGCTGTTGATAAAGGGGAAAAGAACGTCTGCTTTATTATTAACTAGCACACTAATGGTTCATAAAAAGGCACATGAATAGAAGTGAACAGCGTATGCAAGCCCAAGACAAGTTTGAAAAGATCAGTGAACTGGCAAAGCGTCGGGGCTTTTTCTGGCCTTCCTGCGAAATCTACGGGGGGGTGAGCGGCTTCATAACGTTTGGTCCGTTGGGGTCCATACTAAAAAGAAAGATCGAAGACAAGTTTCGAGGGTTCTTTATTCGTCCCTTTGGCCTTTACGAAATCGAATCGTCGGTGATTATGCCGGGCAAAGTGTTTGAAGCCTCCGGCCATGTGAATCACTTCAAGGAACCCATGATTGAGTGTAGCAAGTGCAAACGAAGGTTTCGAGCTGATCACGTACTGCGGGAGTTTGCAGGGATGAGCGACACGGAAACGGAAAAACTTAGTCTTCAAGAGTTGGCAAATGAAATTCACAAACGCAACATTGAATGTCCAGATTGCGGCGGTGACTTTGGCAAACCCAAGCAATTCTTAACGATGTTCACCACCACCATTGGGCCTTATTCTGAGGCAGTTGGTTATGGTCGTCCTGAGGCTGCTCAGGGCATTTTCGTTGAGTTTAAACGTCTTTACGAATGTGCTCGAGGAAAGCTTCCATTCGGGGTTGTTCAGATTGGTCACGCGCTAAGGAATGAGATTTCGCCGAGGCGATTCCCGATAAGGCTGAGGGAATTCACTATCATAGACATCGAATTCTTTCTTGACCCCGAAGATTCACACTGCATGTTGCTAAAAGATGTGGAAAACGAGTCTTTACGGTTGATACTGGCGGAAAATAAGCTTAAAGGCATAAAAGAGCCAGTCGAAGTCACAGTCAAGGAAGCTTTGAATAAAGGACTCATAAAGGCGGAGTGGCAGGCGTTTTTCATGGTGTTGTCTAAACGTTTTCTGATGAAACTGGGCGTTCCAGAAGAAAAGCAACGCTTCATCGAAAAACTGGAATGGGAGAGAGCACATTATTCTGTGCAAGGGTTCGATCAGGAAATATTTCTGGAACGATGGGGTTGGTTGGAAGTCTCTGGACATAACTATCGAACAAACTATGACTTGAAGCAGCATATGGAGTTCAGCGGCGTCGATATGAGAATCTTTAAGGAACACGAGAAGCCGGTTGAGAGGGAAGAGGCAATCGTCAGCCCTATCATGTCTAAGATCGGTCCAGCCTTCAAAGATAAAGCTTCGGAAGTTGCCAGATTGATTTCTGACGTAAATCCGAAGGTGGTGGAGGCCAGGTTCAAGAAACAAGGCTTCTATATGGCGGGACGTTTCAAAGTTTTGCCAGAACATGTTGAAATTATCCGTAAAGAGGTTGAGGAAAGGGGAAAGCATTTTATTCCTCATGTGGTTGAGCCAAGCTTTGGATCGGATCGAATGGTCTACATCGCTTTGGAATACGCTTACAAAATGAAGGAAGATCGAGTGATGTTAAGTTTTCCACGAGAACTCGCGCCCATAGAGATGGGTGTTTTTCCATTGGTGAGCAAGGATGGCTTGCCTGAAAGGGCAAAGCAAGTGTATGAGATGCTGATCGATGAAGGTTTTCACGTGGAGTATGATGAATCAGGTTCCATTGGAAGACGATATGCAAGAGCCGATGAGGTAGGTACGCCTCTGGGAATAACCATTGATTATCAGACGTTGAAGGACGGCACGGTGACTATACGTGATCGCGACACATGGAAACAGGTTAGAAGTGAGACTAAGGGGCTTGCTAGACTGCTCCACGCTTTTTTCCGTTATAAAGTGGAATTCAGAGATTTGGGGCAACTGATCAAAGGTTAAAACTCTCTGTTCTTTCGCTACATTTTTTAAGGCTTTCGCATATCATATGTCAAGTGTCGATGGAAACTTTCGAGAGGCGGAAGCAGTGGTTTTCCCAGTGGAAACAGAAGAACGAGTGAAACGAAGAGCTCTCAACGTTTGCCGAGATCATTTAAGGAAAGTGACGGAAGTCTCTCGTAAGGTTTCACTTATGGTCGACTCCTTTGTGAAAGAAGACAAAAAGTCGGCTCGAATCTTGTTTACAGAGATCAAAAAGTCGAGAGAGGAGGTGGACGGAGCAAGACGTACGGTTTCACAAGAACTTGCCGAGATAGGGGCCATTCTGATGAGTCGAGAAGATTTTCTCCGCTTCACGAATCTGACAAGTGAAATCGCAGACTTTTCTGAGGGCATTGCGTTTCGACTGCTGGAGATCATGGAGAGAGGGTGGAAGGTTCCTCCAAAGGTTAGAAAGGGGTTGATGAAGCTTTCGGATGGAGTATTTGAGACCGTCTCAAAGCTTCGGGAAACTGCCATGACACTGAGCTACGGTTCGACGAAGACTCTTGAGAAAGCTAGGGAAGTTGAGACTGCTGAACATGTCGTCGACGATCTTTATCGAGAGCTTGAGTTAGAAATCGTCAACAGCCAAACTGAAATTCCTGTGCTAATTCTTATGAGAGATGTGACCCAACTTCTGGAAGACGCAGCGGACAAGGCTGAAGACGCTTCTGATGTTGCTCGCATTTTGTCCTTCACCATCTGAAAGAAACTGGAATGGAACTGGAATGTCTGAGAAAATCGAAACGGAGTTTATTGAAAACTTTTTGGTGGTGTGGACCCCGAAGAAGGGATCTGAACTCTACCGGCGTGGCTTTTACGGCAAGCCCATAGGCATCCCCAAGCCCAAAAATATGGATTTTGATGTTCCCCTAATTCTCGACCTCATGGAAGGAGTCTATCTAATGGAAAAGGGGATAATCACAGTTTCTGAAGGACCGAAAGGAGCCAAGGTCACCTTCAAGAAACTGCGGGCGAGAGCCAAAACACTCTATGAAGAGTTCGATCTGAAGTACGCAGTGTATCGAGACATGCGCGACCGAGGACTCTTCGTCACGCCAGGCATCAAATACGGGTGCGACTTCGCCGTATACAAGCAAGGGCCAGGTGTAGACCATGCGCCTTACATGATTTCAGTGAAGAAAGCAAAAGACGAGGTTACGGCAACCGATATTGTGAAAGCTGGAAGACTTGCAACAACCGTGAGGAAACGTTTTATTATGGCTATACCTGACTTGGAAAAAGAACATATACGATACTTAATCTTCAAGTGGTTCAAAGCATAAGTCGATAATCATTGTGGCAGTTTGTTAATCTTCATATTTGTGTGATTAAGAGAATTGTTTATCTTAAAGAGATTTTACAATATTACGCGGTTTATGAGCCGAGGTGACAGAGTCCGGTGATGTGATGGCCTGCAGAGCCATTTAATAGGGGTTCAAATCCCCTCCTCGGCTCCACACACGTAATAAAAGTTACTTCTATGTTTATATAGAAACACCAAATTATATCTGTATTCGCCAATTCAATGAGGTGGGCAAAATCAAATTTCAACAAAAACTTTGGAATCTAAAGGACGTACTCCCGTCACATTCTGGGGCAGAGTTTGACACTGAATTGGAAAAACTCAAAAGCGACTTGAAACAGTTTGAACACCTGAAACAGAAGCTTTCTCCCAAAATTTCTACAGACGATCTACTCAAGGCTTTGAAATTGTACGAAACAATTCGAAAGAATAATGCTCGTTGTGAGTGTTATGCATACATGTATTTTTCGCAAGACACAACTTCTCAGGAGGCGAGGGCTTTCAAAAGCGGAATGGACGAACTCGATGCAGATGTATCAAACAGAACCGTTTTCTTCAATCTTTGGTTGACAAAACTCGATAACAAAACAGCTAATCGTTTGATGGCGAACATCAACGAAGATTATGTTTATTACATAAAGAAATTGAGGAAACTGAAACCTTACGTTCTGGATGAAGCAGTAGAGCAGGCGATTAAAAGCAAGGACACTACTGGTCGTTTGGCAATGATCCAACTATATGAACAGATCACGAACGCTTTTGGATACACAGTGTGGGTTGATGGTAAAACACTTAAAGATGAAAGAGGGAAGACCAAGAAATTCGCATACGGTGAAATCGTGAGATTGGTATTTGGGCCGGATGCAAAGCAGAGAGAAGCTGCATATAAGGCGCTTTACAAGGAATTTATCCCTCGTAGCGATGTTTTGGGAGAAATTTACAAAGCATTAGTTAGAGACTGGAGAAATGAATTTATTAAGACACGACATTATCCGTCTCCTATATCAGTATTCAATATGGCAAACGATGTGCCAAATGAAGCAGTCGACACACTTTTGTCAGCATGCAGAAAAAATTCCGACGTTTTCCAAATGTTCTTTTCTTTGAAAGCAAGACTTCTGAAGATGAAACAGATGAGTAGATATCACATCTATGCTCCACTTCAAAAATCTGAAAAAAAGATACAATACTCAGATGCCGTCAACATGGTTCTTGATGCTTATAATTCGTTTCATCCAAGGCTTGGAGAATTAGCCAGAAGAATCTTTGAGCAAGGCCATATAGATTCTGAGATACGAAAAGGAAAATTGTCAGGAGCTTACTGTATGAGTATTACACCAAAAATTGTACCCTATGTCTTCGTAAACTACGCTGGTAGTACTAGCCATGTTATGTCAATTGGACATGAAATAGGGCATTCTCTCCATACAATGTTGGCATCACACCACTCACAACTAACATATCATTCACATACACCTCTTGCAGAAATAGCATCCATTTTCGGGGAACTGCTTCTTTCAGAGAAGCTAATGGAAGAAGAGAAGGATCCTCAAGTTAAACAAGATTTACTTGTGTTGATTTTGAGCGAGCTATATGCGACAATACCGCGGCAAGCCTACTTTACGATGTTTGAGAAGGATGCTCATAGCGCTGTTGACAAAGGTGCCACAGTGGACAAATTAGCGGATTTGTATTTTTCAGGTTTGAAAGAGCAATTTGGTAATGCTGTCCAAGTGTCAAAGGAATTCAAGTGGGAATGGTTAGCTATACCTCATATTTACCGGTACCCATTCTATTGTTGGGCGTACAGTTTTGGGAATTTGGTCACGCTAGGGCTCTATAATAAGTTCAAGAAAGAGGGAGAATCGTTCAAACCAAAATACATAAAGTTACTTTCATATGGGGGTTCTGAAAGTCCAGAAAAGGTACTTAATGAAGTAGGTGTGGACATACGGTCAGAGAAGTTTTGGCTGGGCGGGTTTAATATTATTAAAGGAATGATAGACGATCTAAAAAGGCTAAGAAATTGATTTAGATAAGCACAGGTATGGGAATACCTATATTTTGCTATGTAAAAAAGGAAGAGAGTAGAGGATGGGTTTGAACCAGAAGGATTATGCCCCCTCGATTCTCTAACAGAAGTGTGAAACATCAATGGTGCTAAAACTTTCCAATACGATGAGCGGGAAAAAAGAAATCTTCAAGCCTTTAGAAAAAGGTAAAGTGAAGATTTTCGTCTGCGGAATGACAGACTACGACTACATGCACCTAGGCCACGGGAGAACCTATGCATTCTACGACGTGCTGATAAGATTCCTGAAATTCCTCGGATACAAAGTCTACTATATTCAAAATATTACTGATGTTGGCCATCTAAGAGAGGATACTGGAGAAGACAGAGTAATCAGGAAAGCCATAGAAGAAAAAAAAGATCCGATGGAAGTTGTTGACTTCTATATGAGGAAGCACTTGGAGGCAGCGGATGAACTGAAGGTAGAACGGCCGAACATACTAGCCCGAGCAACAGGCCACCTGATCGAGATAATAGAACAGGTTAAGGCCTTGTTGAAGAATGGTTATGCCTACGAAGCCAACGGCTCGGTCTACTTCGACGTTTCTAAATTCAAAGATTATGGCAAACTGTCCAAGAGAGTGCCGAAAGAGTTGAGGGCAGGAGCTAGGGTTGAAGTCCGTCCCGACAAGAAAGATCCGAGAGACTTTGCACTCTGGATTAAAGCTCCAGAAGTGCATATGCTCAAGTGGCCTTCACCTTGGGGCCTAGGCTATCCAGGCTGGCACATTGAGGATACGGCGATTGCAATGAAATACTTTGGCACTCAATATGATATTCATGGAGGCGGTATTCATCTCACTTTCCCGCATCATGAGGCAGAGATTGCCCAAGCGGAAGCAACTACCGGAATAAAACCGTATGTCCGATACTGGGTCCACACAGGCCTACTAACAATAGATGGCGAACCGATGAGTAAATCTAGAGGCAACTACATCAAACTCTCAGACGCGTTAGAAAAGCATTCGCCAGAGGCCTTGAGGCTGTGGATGGCCTCCGCAAACTATCGGAAGCCCCTGGATTACAGCAAAAAGGACATAGAAAATGCTGAAAAGAATGTGGAAAAGATTTCGAACATCCTAAAGTTAATCGAAGAACAATCGTTGAAACCACCGAAGAAAAAACCCGTTTTTGTGAAAGATATTCAAGGATTGGAGAAGCAATTCATAGAACACATGGAAGACGATATCAACACTCCTCATGCTTTCGCTACTTTCTGGCAACTAATTTCTTTGGTTAACAAGAAGATAGATGAGAATGATTACTCAAAAGAAGATTTGGAAACTGCAAAAGAAACCATAGTTAAGCTTGGCGACCTCTTCCAGATAATTCCCAAAAAGAAAGAAAAAATCGACGAAAAAATAGTTACAGATTTGCTGAACTTCCTCATCGAGCTAAGACAGAAATTCAGAGACAAAAAAGACTATGAAACCTCAGATGAGATCAGAAGAAAGTTGCGAGAATTAGGCATAATATTTGAAGACTTACCTGAAGGAGTTAAATGGAGAATCAAAGCTCGGAAAACATAGGAACAAAAACGATACGCAGATTCACGAGACGTTAACCTTTTCATCTGTTGGTGAAACGAGATGAAGCCTCTGCTTAGGGGATTCTACACACGTGAAACGCTTACAGTTGCCGAGGAGTTGCTGGGAAAAAAGCTTGTAAGATACACCAATAACACTAGACTCGTGGGAAAGATTGTTGAGGTCGAAGCCTACCGAGGCAGTGATGATCCAGGCAGTCACGCATACAGGGGGATGACGCCGAGAAACCGATTGATGTTTGGAAAGGGCGGGTTTGCTTACGTTTATTTCACATACGGAATGCATTACTGCTTCAACGTGGTAACCGAGAGCCAAAATGCTCCAGGCGCGGTTTTGATTAGAGCCTTAGAACCACTAAATGGAATAGAAACCATGCGGAAAAATAGAGGAAACAAAAACGTGCTTGATCTGACAAATGGTCCAGCTAAACTGACAGAAGCCATGAACATAACAAAAAAGCAAAACGGCTTAGACCTAACGAGAAGCAAAGAACTGTTCATAAGTGAGCCAAAGGTGAAGGAGAATTTTGAGTTTGTGCCTACGAAAAGAATTGGGATAAAGGTTGGCGTGGACAAACCATGGAGATTTTACATGAGGGACAACAAGTTTGTATCAAGAAGATGAAACCTTGCAGAGATATCTAAACGGTAAAAAATGCATACATGTTGCACAAAGCAATTATACGTAGTTATTTAGGTTAGTGTGATAAGTCAAGAGTGAAAGATGGTGAATGATGTCTTTTACCCCAATTGAAGATGTCCTAGATGGCTGTTGCGAAGGCAAACAAGTGAGGGTTAAAGGATGGATTTATCGAAAACGCAAAAGCAAGGACATTATTTTCCTCATAATACGCGACGCTACAGGCATCGTTCAATGCACCGTTAAAAAAGACAAAGCAGCTTGGACTGATGCAGAAAAGGTTACTATCGAATCTTCTGTCACGTTGATTGGGACTGTGAGTAGAGATGAGCGTGCTCCTGGAGGTTTTG
>CP070709.1:1144446-1149686 GCA_020350305.1 Candidatus Bathyarchaeota archaeon | reverse complement strand
TCCTCCAAGAATGTAGATACAAGGCTTTTCAGGTTTCTCAACCGCTTTGCTCAATGCCTTGAGTTCTCTCTCCATGATGCGACCGGCGACGCTGGGAAGCACTGCCGTAAATCCTACTATGGATACATGAGCTCTGTGAGCAGCGGCAAAGGCGTCGCTGACAAATACGTCTGCAAATGGCGCAAGTCTTTTCACAAACTCTGATTCTGCATGTTTTTCAGGAGGGCCTTTCTTCCGTTCGTTAGGGAATGTTCGAACATTTTCCAGAACGAGAATTTCTCCGCTTTTCAAAGCTTTAATAGCATCTTGCGCTTTTTCTCCAAACAGATCGTTTACGTATTCTACTGATTTACCAAGGATTCTGCTGAGAGCTTTTGCATGTTGCTTGAGAGGAATGAAGTCAGGTTCGCCTGGTCTCCCTTGATGAGCAAGTATTACAACTTTAGCACCTTTTTGAGAAAGTTCTTTTATCGTAGTCTCGCCATGAACTCGGATTCTTGTATCTTCTAGAATATTCTTTTTGTCAGGATCTATCGGAGAGTTAAAGTCTACTCTAACTAAGGCTACCTTGTCTTTGAAGTTCAGGTCGTCCATAGTTAAGATACGTGTCATGCCATCACCTAACTGCTATAGAAAAATACTTCTTTTGACTTCAGTCTTTTATGCTTTACCTATAAGCCTGTCTCTAACTCTCTAGCTAGAGAACCATTTAGACAATATGACATGCATGTTCAAATGTGAGACTTTTCCTGTTCATAGAAGATACGTGAAATAATTTTGAATATCGGTGATCCTCCTTTAGGTTCTAGAGGGGGGTCGCAGCATGTATACATTGGCGCGTGCATGTGTGTGGCAAATTATTTTAAACAAAACAAGTCTTAGGTAGACTATGATTTCGATCATAGGGGCAGGGAAGGTAGGAAGCGCTTCGGCATTTGATATTCTAAGACTCGGAATTAGCGATGTTGTTCTCATAGACATTTCTGGAGAGTTGGCTAAAGGCGAAGCACTGGATATGATGCAAGCCGCGCCGGCAATAGAATTTGATGGCAACGTCAAGGGAACCAACGATTTCAGTAGAATGGAAGGTTCGGAGGTCACGGTTATTGTTGCGGGTGCAGGAAGAAAACCCGGAATGACACGTCTTGACCTTATTAATGTGAATTCCAAAATAGTGAAATCTGTGGTGAAAGAAGTTGTGAAATACGCTCCTGAATGTAAGCTCATGGTTGTGACGAACCCCGTTGACACAATGACTTACGTAGCCTACAAAGAATCAGGCTTTGAGAGGAACAGAGTTTTTGGAATAGGAAACATCCTTGACACCATGCGCTTCAGATCTTACATAGCAACTGAGCTAAATGTTTCTAGAGAGGATATTCGTGCTTTGGTCATAGGAGAGCATGGGGATTCCATGGTCCCCCTCGTGGACTATGCCACCGTTTCAGGAATACCAGTAAAAGATTTGCTCAAAAAAGAGCAGATTGAGAAAATAGTGAACCTTACCAGAACCTCTGGTGCTGACGTCATAAAGCTAAAGGGCGCCACAACATATGCACCAGCAGTCGTAATAGCTATCACCGTCGACGCTGTCTTGAGGGGCAGAAACAGGGTAATGAGTGTTTCCACTTTCCTACAGGGAGAATATGGTCTTTCAGATATCTCCATTGGTGTACCCGTTGTTCTTGGAAAGAATGGTGTTGAAAGAATTCTAGAACTCGAATTAAGCCCTGAAGCCAAGAGACAGTTTAGAAAGTCAGCTTCAATCATAAGAGACACGACGAATATGCATGCGAGCAAAGAAACTGTCAATGGGTAACGCTGGGATAGCTATGGCTTCACCGATTGCAACCACACGATGCATGCATTTGAAACCCAAAGAAACATATATGACGAAAAATTGTTTAAATCGCGAGACTTATTCGGAAGGTTAAGAACATGCGGACAGAATCTCTTCCAGTTGAGCTGAGATATTGGCCAATAAAAAGGTACATGGACATATACAAGAAGTCACTGGACGATATAGAAGAGTTTTGGGGGCAGGAAGCAAGAAAGCTTGAATGGTTCAGAACATGGGATAAAGTCCTCGACTGGGATCCGCCCTTTGCAAAATGGTTTCCTGGCGGAATGCTAAATGCTTCCTACTTGTGCGTCGATAGACACCTGAAAAGCTGGAGAAGAAACAAAGTCGCAATATACTGGGAAGGAGAAAAAGGTGAAGAAAGGACGCTAAGTTACTCGCAGCTTTATAGAGAAGTGAATCGTCTAGCATCTGCACTTCAGAAACTAGGCATAAAGGACGGAGATCGCGTAGCCCTTTATTTGCCGATGATACCGGAACTAGCTGTCGCAATGTTGGCGACAGCGAGAATAGGTGCAATACACACTGTGGTGTTTTCCGGATTTAGCTCAATGGCTCTGGCAGACCGCATAAATGACACCGAAGCAAAGGTGCTCATAACAGCAGACGGCGGGTTTAGAAGAGGAAAAATCATACCCTTAAAAGAGACAGCTGATGTGGCTGTGGGAAAAACACGTTCAGTAGAAAAGGTGATAGTTGTAAAGAGAACAGGTCAAGAGATCAAGATGACAGAAGGAAGGGACATATGGTACGATGAAATCATAAAAACCACAGGGAAGGATGTTTCTCCACTACCAATCGAAAGCTCTCACCCACTTTACATTCTTTATACATCAGGCACAACAGGCAAACCAAAGGGCATAGTCCACAGCACAGGAGGTTATCTGACCTACATATACTGTATTTATAAATGGGTCTTTGACTTGCAAGAAGACAGTGTTTACTGGTGCACAGCTGATGTTGGATGGGTAACCGGACACAGTTCAATCGTTTATGCACCATTAATGCATGGAGCATCCATAGTTATATATGAAGGAGCACCTGACTATCCAAAACCCGACAGATGGTGGGAATTAATCGAGAAATATAAGGTAACAATATTTTACACGTCGCCAACAGCCATACGCATGTTCATGAGATATGGCGAGGAATGGGTCAAGAAACACGATTTAAGTAGCCTGACGATATTAGGCAGTGTAGGAGAGTCAATAAATCCAGAAGCATGGATGTGGTATTTCAACCACATAGGTGGAGAACGTTGTCCTATAGTAGACACTTGGTGGCAAACTGAAACAGGAGGTGTGATGATTTCACCAGCACCTGGTATAGGACTTGTTCCTCTTAAACCTGGGTCAGCAACATTCCCATTACCTGGCATAGATGCCGATGTAGTAGATGACAAGGGCAACCCTGTATCTCCAGGTGTGAGAGGCTATATAGTCATAAAGAAACCTTGGCCTGGCATGTTCATGACACTATACAAGGATCCTGAGCGTTACAAGCAAACCTATTGGTCTAGATTCCCAAACATTTACTATGCCGGGGACTATTGCATGAAGGACAAGGATGGATATTTCTGGCTTTTAGGCAGAGCAGATGAAGTTTTAAAGATAGCAGGTCACCGAATGGGCACTATGGAATTGGAAAGTGCAATGGTATCTCATGTCGCAGTAGCAGAGGCTGCAGTAATCGGCAAGCCTCATGCAATCAAGGGTGAAGCAATCGTGGTTTTTGCCGTCCTAAGACAAGGCTATAGTCCAAGCGAGGAGTTGAAGAAGAAATTGAAAGGGCACTTAAGAAAAACGATTGGTCCTGTGGCAGCACCCGAAGAAATATACTTCGTTTCAAAGCTTCCAAAAACAAGAAGCGGTAAAATCATGAGGAGAGTTTTGAAGGCACTGGTTTCAGACAAGCCAGTAGGCGACACTACAACATTAGAAGACAAGGCTTCAGTAGAAGAAGCAAAACACGCATACAACGAATTCAAAAAAATAATGGGCCAATAACTCACGCATATATCGCGTGAAGCAGCACTAGTTCAGTTCTTGGGCTTTTGTCCTTAAATCTGGTAAGCTCTGGCAATTTGACAGCATTGGCATAAGTTTTATATTAGATTTTTCTCCTAGCTTGAGTTGATCTAACATGTGCGAGTTTACCGTTTTTCTTGGAAAAGAAATCGTTTACAAGGACGTAATCTACGCAAAAGTTGAAGCAGACAAAGTGTTTGTAAAGGACGTCTTGGGTGCTTCCAAAACATTTGAAAACTGTAGAATTGTGGAGATTGACGTAGGTTCCGAGCGGCTAACAATTGCTTCATCAAAATAACTAAATAGATAGCCCTGCAAACTGAATGTTGAAGCTTGAAGGAACACTTATGAAAATCGCTGTCTCTGGGAAAGGTGGAGTAGGCAAAACCTTAGTTGCTGGGGCCCTAGCGTATTCCTTCGCTAAGAAAGGCTTCAAAACAATTGCTATCGACGCAGATCCTTCTCCAAATCTAGCTTTGACGCTAGGTCTTCCCTTGGAAAAGGCACGTGAAATAGTGCCTATATCCGAAAACAAACCTCTGATCGAGTCGAAGACTGGAACAACGTTTTCCGGCGTCTATCGGCTTTCTTTTGCAGTTGACGATGTTGTTCACGATTTTTCAGTTGAAACGCCATATGGAGTAAACCTTGTTGTAATGAGCACCGTGAAGTCGGTGGGCTCTGGATGTACTTGCCCTGCAAATGCTGTCATTCGAGCTTTGCTTCGCCACCTAATCGTAGAACATGATGAAGCAGTTGTTGTGGATATGGAGGCGGGCATTGAACATTTGGGTAGAGGAACGGCAAGACATGTGGACACAATGTTGGTTGTGACAAACCCCACTGTGAAATCGCTGGAAATCGCAAGAAGAATCTATAACTTGGCTGAAGACGCTGGTATTAAACAGATTTTTCTTGTGGGAAACAAGGTAGCCAACGAAGTTGAAGCAGATTCTATCAGAAAATTCGCAGAAAATAACGACATGCTTCTGCTCGATCTTATACCCTTCGACCAGGGAGTCCTGCAGGCGGAAACGCAGGGGAAAACCCCAATTGGAAACGAACAATCAAAGGCGATTCGATCTATTGCGGAGCTCGGCAAGAAACTTATGCAAAGAGCATAATGCCTCTGGTCAACAGCGTATTCTTCCTAATGACTTTCTAATATAGTAGTAATCCCCTGTTTCGATTGATCCCTCTGCGAGTTCTGAGTTCTTTTTCTCGGGAATTTAGAAAACTTAAAATAATGTTGAATCTACTCTTACAGCTTCAAGATTCACAGGGTGTGTATGCAATTGGCCAAGAAGGGTTTGCTTGTGAAAGCGAAGGAGTTGAAGACAGATGTTGCAGTT
>CP070709.1:1137428-1144346 GCA_020350305.1 Candidatus Bathyarchaeota archaeon | reverse complement strand
TGGTTCATAGAAGAAGCAAAGAGAGCCATTGCACAGCAAGACCTCATGCCTAGTCGCTTCATCCGCGTCCGCTTCATGAAAGAACAAGTTGAGGATGATGAAATCCTCGCGTTCGCAGCGGCGATGCAAATTATAGGTGCTTCCTACGTGGAAACATTAGATACAAAAGGAACTATGCCCGGACCCGATGGCTTGCCTATAAACGTTCATTTAGGAGGCCCTGAAACTATCACAGGCTATTTCGGAGGTGTGGGGGTGCCAAATGAATACGCTTTGAAGTGGGTCGATGAATTCCTTCATTATTACACTAAATACGGCGTTCAGCAAGTATTGAATGTAAATCTAGGGAGCGTAATGCTGGGCTACTGGCTCTACAAACTTGGAATTGACATCGAATTCAAAATTTCAGTATTCTTGGGCAATGATAATCCTTACGCCTGCTTCTGGACGCTAATGACTGCAAAGCTCTTCAGTCGGGATGATGGTACGAGTCCTCTCATTGGTTTTAATCTTTCGAATTCTGTCAATAATGAGACGATTGAATTATCAGCCTCTATACGAGAAGCCTTTGACTTTGAGGACATTGTTCGCATTGAACATCATATTGTGGAGACCTGCAAGAGTATTGTTAGACAGCCATATGATCGATTGAAGGAACTTCTGGAAATCGCGGCCGATGTGAAGAACATTAGTGCTAAGCATGAGGGTGGAGTCCCTGAGATTGAGGCAACTCGGGAGCATCCGTCAGACATCTTGGATTACTTCGTTCCTAAGAAAGATATACTTGTGCAGGGTCTGATGCCAAAGTTTACTAGTAATTATCTTGACAAACATGACTCTTTGAACAGGACTGCCAAAGCTCTCACTGAGCGTGGCCTAGCGTTCATTGCGGCTCGGAACCTGCACAAATACTAGAAGAGGCCAGGCTTTGAGAAATGAGTGTAAAGGACTTTTGGATTTTAAAACCCTAGGTTGAATGCTCTTCCTTCTTTTGTTATCACGTTAAATAGACAAAGAAGCGGGACTCAAGATGCTAGGTCTAGTTCCTTCAACTTCTCCTGAGTTGGAATACCGTTTTCATCCCACACTCTTAAGGCGTAGTATTCGTCAAGCATCTCGTTGAGCATCCTTTTGGTTATCATCTGTCCCTTTGCCACTCCGTCTGGCAACGGTTCTTCCATAATACGCGGTGGTAGTGTATCATCTTTCCGCGTTATACCCTCACGGACATTGAATAGCCTAGTTAGGTTCCAGATTCTTTCTCCTGTTTTCAGGTATTCGTCTTCTGTGAGGTTGAAGCCTGTTGCAGTGTTCAGAAGCTCTGTGAAATGTTTGGTTTTCAGTGGCATGAAGTCACACAGAGCGAGAGAGAAACAAATCGCTCTTTCATCTTGAGCGTTCTTGACGAACTTGGCTCTGCCTTCAGTTGAGTATCTAGGCGTCAAACGCCCTCGAATCTCTGCACTAACGGTCCATGCTCTCTGGTGACAGGCACCACGGTCAGATGTTGCGTAGGCCAGTGCCATCCCGAAGGCTCCTCTAGGATCATAGCCAGGAAACTCTAAGCCTTTCACATGTATTGCAAACCTCTTTGATCCTTCCCCGAGTTTTTCAGCTGCTCTCTTTACGCCTTCGGCAAGTGTGTTTCCTAATCCTTTTCGATAAGCAATGTTTTCCACCATTTCTATTTCAGCATCTGCGTTGCCAAAGCGCAACCCAAGACCTCCTGTATCCTCCTTCTTGATTAAGCCTTTTTCAAAGCATTCCATGGCAAAGCCGATTGCGTTTCCCGTCGAAATGGTGTCCAAACCGAGATCGTCGCACAACAGATTTGCGTATGCAATGTTTTCGATGGAGTCTACGCCGCAGTTTGAACCCATTAATGCAATTGTTTCATACTCGGGGCCAACGAGCTCGTCTATTCTATACTTGCCAGAGTCAACTTGACTGTATTTCCAGCATGCAATAGGGCAATTGTAACATGCTCCGTCCTTTGTGATAATTTTGCTTCTCATGTTTTCTCCTGAAATGTTGTCAGCACCTTCAAAAACTCCAGTTGTAAAATTCCTAGTTGGAAGTAGTGCTGCCTCATTCACGGGGGCAACCCATAACGGAGTCCCATATTTCCTTCGCAAGGGAGTGAAATGATGCTCTTTGATTCTTTTACCTGCAACCTTAGTAGCTTCTCTGAAACCTTCAAGATCAGCATATTTGATCTTACCTGTGCCATGCACAACTATAGCTTTCAGGTTTTTAGATCCCATCACTGCGCCAGCGCCGCCTCGGCCTGCTTGCCTATATTTGTCAAAAGTGATACATGCATATCGGACAAGACGCTCTCCTGCAGGGCCGATAGAGGCTACTTTAACTCTTTTGCCCAAATGATCTTTTAGTTTTCTTTCGGTTTCGAAGCAGCCTTTACCCCATAAATCATCGGCGTTCATAAGTTCAGTGGAATTTTCGTGAATCCATAGATATGTAGGGTTGGCGGCTTTACCATTTATGACGACACAGTCAAAACCTGCTAGTTTCATTTCTACGCCGAAAAAGCCTCCAAATTGTGTGTCTAAGAAGATTCCTGTGAGGGGCGATTTTGTTACAACAGCAGATCGAGCAGATGAGGGAGCTAACGTGGCGGTTAATGGACCTGAGGCGAAGATAAGTAGGTTTTCAGGGCTGAAAGGGTCGATACCTGGTTTTGTGGAGTCGTATAGGATTTTGGCGCCCAATCCTTTTCCGCCGATGAATTTTCTAGCAATCTTTTTGTCTAGTTTTTCCGTCTCTGTTGTTCTTTTCGTCAGGTTTACTTTGAGAGTATTTCCGGTATAGCCTCCAATCATTGCTACTAGTCCTCCGTCAAAATATGTTGGAGTACTAGTTTATGGTGATTACGTATTATTTATCCTGCTGGTGTTTAATGGTACTCTGGAAATATAGAAATATAGTGCTGTTACAATACGTAAGGTCTGAAAAGACGGTTTGGAGGTTTTATATGTTCAAGCCAGAAGGAATCTTACCAGCCTTGGTGACTCCGTTCACTAAAGATGGAAAAGAGTTGGATGAGGAAAGAATGCGTAACCTCGTCAACCACTGTATTGAAAGAGGAGTGAGTGGGGTTGTTCCGTGCGGCACAACCGGTGAGTTTGTTAATCTTACAGAAGATGAAAAGAAGAAGTTGATTGACGTCGTTGTGGATGAAGTTAATGGCAGAGTGTCGGTGGTTGCTGGAACTGGTGCGAGTGGAACCGATCAGGCCCTTAAAATGACAAGGTATGCTAAGGACGCTGGTGCAGATGCAGCGCTGGTTGTGACGCCGTTTTATCTGAAGCCTACTGACCGGGGCATCTACGAGCACTTCTACACCATTGCAACCAAGGTTGATTTTCCCGTTATTCTCTACAATATTCCCCAGTGCACTGGAGTTTGGTTGAGTTGGCAGATGGTTGAAGATCTTGCACAAATCCCTAGCATAGTTGGCTTAAAAGATAGCAGCGGAGAGTTGAAATTCATTCTCGCGGTCTTGGAGAAAGTCAGAGACAAGATCAATGTCTTATGCGGTTACGATGAGGTGGTTCTATCTGCCCTTGCTGCTGGTGCTTCAGGCGCTATACTGGCGAGTGCCAATGTTATCCCAGACGTGTGGGTTGATGTCTACAATTCGGTTCAGAAAGGTGACCTCAAGAAGGCCCGTGGGCTACAATATAAGGTGCAGAAGATTGCGAGGATAATCGCTAGAAGTGGGGCTGTGGGAACGAAAGAGGCGCTGAATATGATGGGAATTAAGGTTGGTCCCGTGAGGATGCCGTTGAGTGTTGGAGGAGAGTTGACTTACGAGGCACGGGAAGAGCTTCGTCTTGACTTGGAAAAGATTGGGAAGATTACTCCGAAACCCATCAAATTTGAAATCGAGGAGAAAGTCTTGGAAGAACGCTTCGCCGCCATCGAGGTCACGCCCAAAATCATCCGAGACTTTAATCTACGTGTGGGCGAGGCTTTAGCTGGAAAAGGCGCTGAAGTTGCACATATAGATTTGATGATTGGAAAGAAGACTGGCCCGCTGGGTGAGGCTTATGCGAAGGCCAAGGCTACCCCGACGCCTGGGCATGAGCCATTAATCGCTATTCTGGAGCCTAACCTTACTGTTAAGCCTGTAACGCTCATTGTCCCGACTGTTACAATTAAGAATATGAGACAGGCTAGCATGGTTTATGGTCCGGCGCAAGCTGGTGTGGCAAAGGCGGTGGCAGATAGCTTGGCGGACGGAATTATTCCTAAAGGGGCTGTTGAGGATTTGATTATCATTGCCAATGTTTTTGTTCATCCGACTGCTGTGGATCGTCAACGAGTTTATATCAGCAATTACAAGGCTATGAGGCATGCTATACGGAGGGCGATGGAGGGTAGGCCTACGGTTGGAGAAATCATAGAGAATAAGGAGAGGGCTAAACACCCCTTCAAGTATACGCCGTAGACAAAAGTCCACAATGTTATTATCTTGTAGGTCAGTTTAGATGGGCACGGTAGACTCTATTGTCGCAAACTATTAGCGAGGGAGACCGCGTTCTGCTCTATCTCGATCGAAAAAGAACGTATCTGGTTATGGTGGAGAAGGAGAAAAGTTTTCACACTCATAAAGGCTTCATTGAACTGGACGAGTTGATTGGAAAGGAATATGGAACATGTGTAACGAGTAGCATGGGTGTCGAATTTGTGGCTCTAAAACCCATCTTACGAGATTATGTTTTCAAGATGTTTAGGAAGACGCAGATAACGTATCCAAAGGACATTGCTCTCATTGTCATGTTCAGCGGAGCCGGCCCAGGCAGTCGCATTGTTGAAGCGGGCACTGGAACCGGAGCGCTTACCACTGCTCTTGCATTTTATGTCAAACCAGAAGGATTCATCTACAGCTACGAGGTTCGACAAGAGTTCATGGAGACGGCGTCTAGAAACTTGGAGAGAGCCGGTGTATCGGAATATGTGGAGCTCAAAAACAAAGATGTTACAGAGGGTATAGATGAGCAGGATGTAGATGCTGTCATTCTTGACCTAGCAACTCCATGGCTGGTTATTTCCCACGCTTATTTGGCTTTGAAGGGGAGCGGCACCCTTGTCTCTTTCAGTCCCACGATCGATCAAGTCATGAAAACCGTTGAAGCTTTAAAAGAAAGCGGGTTCGTGGCCATTGAAACCGTTGAGTGTTTGATGCGGCGAATGCAAATCATGAAAGGAAAGACACGGCCTGAAACCTTGATGACAGGGCACACTGGCTACATCACTTTCGCACGTAAAACCATTAGAGAGTAGAACAGCTAGCCTGGACGAATTGGAAATTGCGGGTAGGGTGCTCGTCTTTTGACAATAAAGCGGGCGGCCAATGCTAAAATGAAGCCGACTGCAAAGATCTCAACACCTTCATATGAAGCCGTTGTCTCCTGATTGACTTGGTGAAAATCCCCTTGTATGTCTTCCCATCTTCTAAAGGATAATGCGGATTCGCAGAGAAGTTCTACAAAATCCTCAGGCTTTTCTTCAAGAGCGAGGGTTGCTTGAGAGGTCCAAGAAAGCCATAATGGTGTAATCATCATGGCTACACCTAGCAAAACTGCAGTAGAGACGTAGAGCACTGTTTTTTTCATTGTTCTGTTTTCTCCATGTTATGAGAGGCTAAAACGTGCTTTTAAAGCCACGTTTTAGAACACCTCGTGTTTCTTTTAGAACGGTTTTTCCCTCCAGAGTCTGATGGTTTCAAACCAGAGAATGAGAGATGCTAGGGCGCCGAGAATGATGGCAGCTACGTTGTGAACGCAAGTTGGCCAGCTGAATCCGTAGAATATTAAATAGAACGCTAGCATGGTTGAAAGCCAAATAGAATAGAAAAGGTAGCGAGGAACGAGGAAACGCCCCAGCTTTGTGAAAAATCTTAGAAGACCGACCTTGACTTCTTGCACTAGAAAATATTCACCTGTCTTGCTCTTGTCAACCAACCCAAGCGAAAGAAGCTTGTCCAGGTGATGAGCAGCCACGCTGGGACTAGATAAACGCAGAGAACGCTGAATCTCACGAACACCCACCTTAGACGTTGGAGACTTCAGCAGATGCCAGTATACGAGCAAGGTTTTTCCTTTCAACTTGGACTCAATTACCGCCAAATCAGATGAAGAAGGACTGGACATGAAACTCGCCAGAGAGTAGATTATCGATACGAATATTAAAGCCTGACAGAAAAGAAATCTTGCAGAGAAGCGTCAAAAGGCTTAACAAGACCTAGAAACTGTTAATCAAACAGCAAACGCAGGCTATGAACGAAAACTGTGGCCGGGGTGAGGTAGCCTGGTAGCCTACAGGCCTGTGGAGCCTGGCGCCCGGGTTCAAATCCCGGCCCCGGCCCTCACCATCCTCTTCTTAGCGAAAAAGTTTAGTTCAACGTTTATGCTCATGACATACGGGTGGGCCGGTAGTTCAGCTTGGTATGAATGCCTGGCTTGCATCCAGGAGGACGCGGGTTCAAATCCCGCCCGGTCCACTAGAAGTCTTTACATGGCTTACAGACCTTGGAATGGGCATAAAAGAATAAAGATTTTTTAGGAAACGTAACTATCTGTTTTCACATTAGAAAAGTAGGAGGGAACCCTGTGAGCGGAGGAACGAGAGGTGGAAAAAAAGGAAGAGAAAGAGGAGCAGGGAAACCTAAGCCACTTAAGAAGAAAGAAAGGAAAGAGAAGAAAAAGAGGAAAAAACTCGCCAGATTAGAAAAGAGAGCGCTTCGATAAAAGAAATATTACAAGTTCTTGTGTTGCGAAAACTATCTTTATGGGCCCGGGGAGACTTGAACTCCCGACCAACAGGTTATGAGCTTCGACAAGGAAAATTTCTGTCGCTCTAACCTAGCTGAGCTACGGGCCCTCCAACATTAAT
>CP070709.1:1132643-1137328 GCA_020350305.1 Candidatus Bathyarchaeota archaeon | reverse complement strand
CTCCTCAGCAAGTAAAGGAAGCTGTGGTGCTGTTGGAGAGGAAAGGATTACGAGACAAGGTTTTGATCGAAGCTAGTGGTGGGATAAACGAACAAAATGTTCTTGAATACTCTGCCACAGGAACAGATGTCCTTAGTCTCGGACAGCTAACCGACAGCGTAAAAGCACTCGACATGAGTCTTGAAGTGGTAAAAGTGAGAAGAAGGTAGATTTCAAAATTCTTGGAATAGAGAGACATGCATGGATTAGATCGAAAACGAAATTTTCTTGTCTCTCCTTTTCGGAGCTCACTGTTCTTCGGTGCATTCTTGTTCGTAGATTGGATGCATGCACAAAAACCTCTTCTGTTTTCATTCTAACCGCCTCAAACCCTTGTTAGCAAAAACCACAAATCCTACTTTCTAAGCTGATATATGCCACAAACTGAAATAACGAAGTAATATACCAACAACGATCAGGTCTCATAGAGAACTGAAATGAACCTTATCCAGCTGCTCCTACTAGAGAGTTTAAGAAACAGAAATCTCCACCTCGACCTACAAGGGTCAGACAAGAGAATTCTAAGCATAGCCAGTCAAGACTTCATGAATTATCTGATTTTTCACTGGAAGCTCACAAGCCAAGAAATAACTCAGCCCCAATTTACAGAAAGAATACGCAGATACCTTCACAAAAAGCCGGAAGAACTCAAAGAATTCCTGAGCATCTGGTCAGGAATTTGGAAAAAAAAATGGAATGAAAGAGTTAGGCTTGTAAAAGAAACCGAGGAATCTCAACGCCTAAAGAAAAATCGCAAACGACTAAGCCAAGTTGAACCCACATGGAGACAGCTTAGAAACCGCAGTGAAATCGAAGACATAATAGTGCAAATGCTGATTAGAAATGGAGAAATTTGTGGAACATCCATCCTGACCGAGCACCTACTCAAAACCGAATTGGCATCAAGGATAGAAAGAAAAACTTCCACAAACAGCCTGGAGGATCTTCTAGACATCACAAATAGAGTGCTAGCAAGGGCAAGGCATTTTTCCCGAAGCAAGGGTAAAACAATCTTCATCATAATTGGAAAATCGCGTCTCATGTAGCAGTCATGCATGTATACAGCGACTCTGACCCACTATCTTAAGTGGAATTGTTACACAGAGAAAGAAGCAAAAGAGTATCTTTATGCCTTGAATTTGGCATGCATTAAGACAAAGTCACAGTGTAATGCTATAGAGGAACTATGCGGACGCATTATGGTTTTTGCAGAACGTCATGTTCTATCCCTTGGCGGTTAACGTGCGCACTATGTGTGCTCACCCACTCGTTTCTCAGGTTCATGTACAAGAAACAGAACTACGGGGAATGCTATTGCGATCAACCCAAGTGTTACGTAGAAGGGCAGTTGAGGAATTGAGCTAACATAGAGATAGTTACCCAGCAGCATGCCGAAGCCCATCACAATGTAGCCGACGAAGTTTCTGAATCCCACTACCTTGCCCCGATTCTTTGGAGGTACAAGATCTGTTGCGAGCGCCATCACTGAAGACATTACCAGCAATTGACCGATTGCGAATAGGCACATCGAAACCATGACTCTTAAGAAGTTGCCAGTTACAAAAATCCATGTCGCCAACCCGAAGATGAAGAGGCCGGTAGTTAATGGGATTTTTCTTCCAATCTTGTCAACCATCTTGCCAATTGGGATAGAAGCTACAACTATGGTCAACAGGAGTGGGATGAAGACAAGCCACCATTGTTCCTCGGGTATTAGAAGCACGTCTCTAGCGTATAGTGCATTGATCACGTTAATGAGTGACATGCCGAGCATTATGAGGCTCTGAATAACAAACAGCCAGAACATTGACCGCGGTACGACTTTCCAGACTTTGAAGCTTTCTTTGATGGCCTTGGGGTACGAAGAGATGAAATATCTGAAGCGAATGGGCTCCCCGTTTGTGATGGTTTCCTTCAGTCTGAGCCGCCACACTGCTGCGGTGAGAAACAGAGCTGTCATGATTAAGTAGATAATTCTCATGCTTGTAACCAGTCCGAACTGTAGTAACAAAAATCCAGCGATTATGGGGCTGGGAGTATTGAAGGTGCCGTGGATGAGCTGGATGATTGAAGATCCCATGCCTCTACGCTCTGGTGGAAGTGAATCTTGGACCATAGCGAATAATGCTGGTTGATAAATGAGGCAAAGACTGCTCACGATTGATCCTAGTAGAATGAAGTGCCATGTAGGTGCAAGCGCAAAAAACAGCCATGACAAGGCCATTCCAAACGTCATGGTTGTTATTAGCCAGCGTCGTCCATATTTGTCTGTGAGGTAGCCGCCGGGAAAGGCTACTGCTGCCATTGCGAGGAAGTTGGCTAGACCTATGAGTCCTAGAGCTACGCCTGTTCCGTCTAGAGCTTCAACGTAATACTGAAAGTTTGGGGCAGGCATTTCAAATGCCAAGTCCATTATTATCCAGCTTACTACGAGAATTCGATAATTTCCTTCGATGAAAGAGAACTCTCGTCTAAGAACGTCCACTATCCCCATGAATTCCACTCCCGAACAAACAATGCTCATGAATATAAGGTTTAGTTTCAACATGACACTGGAGCCCCTAACCTTTCCCCAAAAGCGAACAGATACATTCATGCGAAGTCACAAAGTTTCAATTCAAGCCAAAACAAGCAAAGGGATCATAGCAGTTTTGGAGTTGAGCTGAAGTTTTTGGTTGAGATATTCTTTTAAGATTGACAACGAAATACAGAATATACTAGAAATTACTGCGGAGTAATTCTTGTGTCCCGTAAACGAAGGGTTATTGTGCCGAGTCCACGTCCTGTTGCCATAAGAGAGATTCAGCTAATTGATAGAGAAGAAGAGATGCAAGTTCTCAGAGAGGCTGCTGATAGGGCAGCTCACGGAGAAGGAGGAGTTATTTTTCTATATGGCGAAGCTGGAATCGGAAAGACAAGGTTAGCTAGAGAGTTAAGGGCTTATGCACGTTCACAAGGCATGCAAGTTTTGTACGGTAGATGCCCAGCACTGTTCAGAATGGACGGTGTTCCGCCCTACGTGCTGTGGGAAGAAGTAATCAAAGATTATTTGGAAGTTTGTACCCCTGAGCAATTATTCAGAGTCATTGGCTCTTATCCAATCGAAGTTTCTAAGCTGGTTCCTCAGCTGAAGCAGAAGCTCAGGACCTTTCCGCAGTCTTTTCCCTTGAGTCCTGAGCACAGTCGTGACAGGCTGTTTGAGGCAGTCTCACAGTTTGTCACTAATATTTCCAGAGAAGATCCATTGCTGGTTGTTCTCGATGATTTGCAGTGGACTGATCAATCTTCACTTCTGCTGCTACACTATCTAGCTCGGGGCGTTTACAGAGAATCTCTGCTTCTCTTGGGTGCCTATCGTGACGCCTACGTTGACGAGAAACATCCATTGTCTCCCGTGTTAACGGAATTGAACAGAGAACGCTTGCTTCAATCCGTCCGTTTGAAACGCATGTCCTTTGATGATGTTTCAGAGATGATTGAACGGATATTGGAGCAAGATGATGTTCCAAGTGAGTTCTGTGAACTAGTTTTTCAGAAGACTAGGGGCAATCCGTTCTTTGTTGAGGAAGTGATAAAGTCTCTGAAAGAAGAAGAAGTAATCTACCGTGAGGAGAATAAGTGGAAGATTAAGGAAGTTTCAAGGATTGAGTTTCCGAAAACCGTTAGGAGCGTTATAAAGAGAAGAATAAGTCGGCTAGACGATGAGTCTCAAAACGTGCTCACCATGGCTTCCTTCATTGGAAAAGATTTCACTTTTGAGGCTTTACAAGCAGTCACAGGCGTTGAAGAGGACAAGCTTCTTGAAATAATGGAGAAAATGTTCAAAACAGAATTGATCAAGCAGAAGGTTATCCATGGAGAAGACCTGTGCTCCTTTGCCGACATCATAGTGAGAGACGTTGTACACGAAGAAGTCAGCCCTTTAAGGCGTAAGAAGCTTCATGGCGTTGTGGGAAACGCCTTAGAGAAAGCATACGCGAAAGAGATTGACGAACATCTGGGAGAATTAGCCTTACACTTCCTTGAGAGTGGAGATGAAGCCAAAGCGCTTGACTACTTCTTGAAGGCCGGAGAAAAAGCTGCAAGGGTTTATGCTAACAGCGAGGCTGCATCCTACTTCCAGTCTGCCCTTAAGCTTCTCGAAGAAAAAGAAGGCGAATTTCAGGAAAAAGGGTGTGTTCTTGAACGGCTTGGAGACATCAAGAGACTTGTTGGAGAATATGATACTTGCGTGAAGTATTGGAATGACGCGTTGCTGTTGCGGAAGCAACTACGCGAGAAGGAAAAGGTTTCGAGGTTGCATCGGAAAATGGCAAACGTTCTTTGGGAAGATATAGGCGACATGGAAAAGGCTAAAGAACACCACGACAAGGCTTTAAAGATTTTAGAAACTGAACCTGAAAGCACCGAATTGGCGAGCCTCTACGAGGATATGGCTCACATGTATTACCGCACTGGAGACATAACTGAAGCTCTTTCTTGGGCTGAAAAAGCCCTTGAACTTGCTGAAAAGCTGAACGACTTTGAAGCTATCGCAAGTTCATACACTAGCTTGGGAACAACATTTTTCTACCGTGGAGACCGTGAGAAAGCCATCAAATGCTTGGACAAAGGATTGAAAATAGCACTCGATAACGGTCATATGG
>CP070709.1:1123973-1132543 GCA_020350305.1 Candidatus Bathyarchaeota archaeon | reverse complement strand
GTTCTCTGTGAAGCGGTTATTGGAGTTTTCAAGCCTGTGAGTGCATGCTTGCATTTGGATAGGCTCCAAACCCAAAGCTTCTGTCCTCGCTGAAGGAAAATCCGAGAAGAAAGTGTAAAGCTCACCTGAATATGATTGAACTGAGCATCATCACAGCCATCCCAGAAATGACTCCTACGGCTACCGTGTGTTCTTTACCATACTTGTGAGCGGCCGGCAGTAATTCGTCAAAGCTTATGTAAATCATGATGCCAGCAACGAAGGCTAGAACATAAAAAATTAGATAATCTGTCATGAAGGGTATGAGGAAAGCTGCTCCTACTACTGCGCCGATCGGCTCAAATATCCCTGAAGCAAAAGAGTACAAAAAAGCCTTTTTCTTATTTCCAGTGGCATGAAAAATGGGTATGTACACAGATATCCCTTCTGGTATGTTGTGAATGGCTATAGCTATCGCTAATAGGATGCCAACTTCTATTGAATATAAGGAGCCTACGAACGTAGTGAATCCTTCAGGAAAATTGTGTATTGCAGTCCCTATCGCAGTTAAAATCCCAGTCTTCATAAGTTTCGGATCTTTGCTTTCAACTTTTTCAGCGATATATTCATGGGGGATCAAAATGTCGATTGCTAAGATTACTGCTATTCCTACAAAGAATGCAAAATTTGCATGGAGAAATCCTATTCCATCCATCGACTTTGTAAGAAGTTCAACGAATGATACATTGATCATTACACCCGCGGAAAATCCGAGAGTCAAGCCCAAAATTCCGTGTGTAGGTTTTTTTACGAAGAATGCTATCGCGGCTCCTATTGTCGTTGAGATTCCCGCTAAAAAAGATAGTAATAACGCTAATGAAACAGCATAATCCACGTTCTCCTCTCCCTATTTTCTAACAAAGGCAACAGCGCCTTCTTTAAAACCTTTGAAATGTACCCCTTTGTCATGAGTTTATCACATCCGCTTTCCCTATAATTTCTTTTTGATGTCCGAATATCCTCTCTTCAGTCTTAGTTTCCATGGTATCGGTTTTCCGCACGGAATAGTTGCTCCCTTCTTTATTGCGTGCACAATTTCGTTAACCTCAGGTTCTGTATCAACGACTGTATAGGCCAAGCCAATTTCAGAAGCATAATGAGCATCACTTCCTGCAGTCTGTGGTAGATTGAGTCTAATAGCAAGTTTTCGGCTTAGGTAAGTTGAGAGGAAGAAAGGGAATGCTGAGGCATTGATCACTTCTATAGCGTCGAAGTCGGGGTTTACCTGTCCTCTTAATCCTTTGTAAAATACAGTTGGGTGAGCTGTCACAGCTATTCCTCCTGCTTCATGGATTATTTGAATCGTTTCAAAGGGGCTTAATTCTGTAGGAACGGGCTTGGTTATGTTGAGGGCTAGGACATGACCTCGCGAGGTAGTGATTTCGACTCCTGGGATAACGACAAGTTCCTTGACTTTTCGAGCAAGTTCGAGTGCCCCTTCAACAACGTCATGATCAGTGATGGCAATTCCGTCCAAACCTCTCTTTTTACTGTAGGCAACTATCTCGTCGGGGGTAGTTGTGGAATCGTAGGAGTAGCGTGTGTGGACGTGAAGGTCGATTTTAAGGCGCAAATCTCTCACTTGTGAAATTCGTAATTATTTTTTCATCGCTACAACACCAAAACAAGTCTAATCAACACGTAGTTTTAGCAGCTTTTTCTTTTGTTTCTTAATTTCTTTGGCTTCTACTTTTCTGAATAGTATTTTCGGATTGTTGATTTCATGTCCACCTTTTATGGCTAATTCCTACGCTGAATCCCAACTTTGTTTGCAAATGGAGCCCTCTAGATTCAGTTGTTGCCGGAGAATTTCGGCTGAGAAGGGTAGATACGGTTCAAGTAGAATAGATAGACTTCTGACGGCGTTTGCGCAAAGATACAAGCAGGTCGCTGTATCTTCCCTTTTAGTCCAAGGTTCCTTCCGCTGAAAATACTGGTTACAAAAACTGGAAAACTCTAAGATTTTTTTTAGTCCTCGGTTCAACTCGATTTTTTCTAATTCTTCTCCAACATCGTTTGCTATTGTTTCAATTTTTTCTTTAAATTGGACGTCTAATTTGTCATAACCTTTCGCTTTAGGTACCTTTCCGTTGCAATTTGACCAGACAAAAGTCAATGTTCGGTGGATGAAATTTCCGATATTCGCAATTAATTCATTGTTTATTCTTGACTGAAAATCCTCCCAGTCAAAATTTACATCTGATTGACTGTATGAGGTAATCGTTGTCAAGTAATACCTCAGATAATCTGTTGGAAACAGATTCAGAAACTCTCTTAAACTAACATACCACCCTCTGCTTTTAGAGAATTTCGCTCCCTGAAGCAGCAGAAAACCTCTCGTAGGAATAAAATCTGGAAGTTTGAATTCTTCCCCACCAAGACGCATAGCGGGCAAGAACAAGTAATGATGATACACTATATCTTTTCCGATAAAGTGATAAATCTTTGAAGAGTTCCAAAATGTTTTTCCATCGATTCCTCTATCCGAGAAATATTTTAATGCCGTAGAAATATAGCAAAGGTGATTGTCAAACCAGTTGTAAAGCACTTTTCCCTTCGCCTCATTTAGAGGAATTGGAACACCCCAAGCTATGTCTCTCGTAATATCCCAATCTTCTAATCCTGTACTAATCCAGTTTAACACATAGTTCTTCACTTCTGGCTGAAGGCCTCGATTTTCCACCAACCATTTTTTCAACTCGTCTGAAAAATGTGAGAGTTTAAAGAAATAGTGTGCACTCTGTTTGCTCACTGGTTTTGACCGGCAGATCGCACAATACGGATCCTTGATTTCTTCTGGTTGAAACACTTTTCCACATTCTTCGCATCCATCAGAATATTGATCAGTGGCGTTGCAGTAGGGGCAAGTGCCCTTAACGTATCGGTCTGGTAACACCTTTTCACACTTTTCACAGTATGGTTGCGAGATAAGCCGTTTGAAAATAAACCCTTTTTCATACAGTTTCTTGAAGAAATATTGTGTAAACTGTATGTTTTCTTTAGAGCTTGTTTGATGGAAAATGTCGAATGAAATTCCTAAATCCCTAAAATCTTTGCTGTCCGCTTTGTACCAGTAGGACACGAATTCTTCTGGGCTTTTTCCTTCTTTTTCAGCTTCAACTAATATAGGCGTGCCAAAGTCATCGGTGGCGCAGACAAAAACCACATCGTCTCCTTTCAGCTTTAAAAATCTTGTAAGTATATCTGCAGGCAGATAGGTTGAGGTGATCCCTCCTAAATGTATTTCGCCATTTGCGTAGGGCAGACCAGCAGTTATAACGATTTTTCCGAATCTAAACGCCTCCTAATCAATAGCGTTGAATGATAACTTTGGCAAGAGAGTATTAAGCTTATAATGTTGTCTATGTGACGCAAGTAGCTAACCGAAACGTTAGCGAGCTCAGTACACCTCCAAGCTTTACTCCACATCTTATAATGCAGTTTTTAACTCAAATACTTAAGCACAACGGAATCTAAAACCGTGAAACACCAGTTCAAATTAATAAGTAAAGTCTTCTAAACTATTATTGGTGAACTAGGGAATGTTCCAGAAGATTCTAGTTCCTCTAGATGGTTCGGAACCTTCATCAAAAGCGTTGGTATATGGCATTCATGTGGCCAAGAAATTCCGTTCAGAAATCATATTGCTTCACGCATATTCTAAGGCTGTGCCATTTGTTGCCTCAGAAGCAGGTGCCCTACCCACCCCAACCATAGCATCAGCAGAAATTACAGCTGAAGTTATCGAAGCTGCTAAGAGAATAGGTAACAAAATCTTAGCTGAGGCTAAACACACAGTCGAGAAACAGAAAATTCCCGTAAAGGTCGTCCTGAAAGAGGGAGACGCGGTTCATGAGATAGTTCGCACTGCGAAAGAGGAGAAGATTGATTTGATTGTTATGGGAGCGAGGGGGGTAAGCAGAATAAAAGAACTGCTGCTAGGCAGCGTAAGTCATGGAGTTTGCAGAAAGACTCACTGCTCAGTAATGATAATAAAATGAACTATTCTCTTTTGAATTGACGTCCACACTTTACTGCTCCAAACTCTCTCTACACCTTGGCTTACGTACTACCAGAATTCGAACTGGAAAGTTTATATCGCCTACCTTCTACGGTGTAGATTTTTTCATTTTCGAATAAATGTCGTAAAGCTTTGTAGACATCTTTTGTAGACTCTCCGAGATGCTGCGAAGTTTCAGCTAAAGTCAAAGGCTTATCTACTTGACTGAACAACAAGAGAATTCTTTTTTCCAGCTTCTTTCTTTTACTCATTGTATACACCTTTCGAAAGAGGAAATTCAATATTTTATAAAGGATTAGACTTAAAAAATATGTGCTGAGCCTTTACATGACTGCACAGACAAAGTAATTCCAAATCTGCCCACCCAACGAGGGTTGGATGGTGGTCCGGGATAGTCTTGAATCTCGGTCGAAATTATCGGAGTATATAACCGAATGAACCTTCTTCTTCAAGTGCAGCAGCTGGATAAGCGAGGCGTAAAGGGGGAACTGTCATACCAAGCACGGAGGTGACTTCAACGTGTGGTATTGGCGGATTAATCAAGGTAACTTGCAACTTCACCTCCTCCCTATGAGACTATGGGTATCTATGCATGCTCCCTTTCAAGTCCTTGTGTAAATGGGCATGCTTGGTTCCTCTAGTTCCCGGATGCAGCCGGGGTCAGGAGTTAGATAATCATGGTAGTAGGCATAGGCTCTGGCTCGGCACCCCCCGCAGACATACTTGAAAGAGCATCTTCCACATCTTCCCTTGAGTTTCTCTCGATCTCTCAGATCGTTCATAACCTTTGAATGCAACCATATATCCTGAAAGCTCTCTTTTCTGAGGTCTCCGACGACAATAGGCATGAAAACGCATGGCGTGACTAATCCGTTGGGCTGAATGGCACAGTACAGCGTGCCCGCGCCGCACCCGCCAATGAAATCGGTTAGGCTCTTGGCTCGGCCATGGACATCTGCAGCGGCAAAATGTGTCGGAGACAATACGTCTCTTTTGGTTATGGGGGATTGCTGCAAACAGACCCTTGAATATTGCGGAGCGGTGCACAACACCTCGATTTTGCTGTTCACCATTTCATTGTAGAGGTACTTGAGTAGTTGCTCCCGTTGGGTAGGTGACAGATCGAGTTTGACTATGGTTTCGCCTCGACCTGTGGGTATGAAGTTGAAGACGATGAATCGTTTAACCCCTAGATTTTTGCCGAGCTCCATGATTTCTGGGATTTCGTGAAGGTTGTGTTTTGTGGCGGTTGTTGCGATGCATGTGTATGGTCCTGTCTCAACCGATTTTCTGATGCCCTTAAGGGTCATGTCGAAGCAGCCGTTGACCCCTCGGAAGGACTCGTGGGTTTCCCGTCTCGCACCGTCCAGACTTACCTCTACATACCCGACTCCAGCTTCCTTCAGCCTCTCTACCATCCGCTTTGTCAGTAGCGTTCCGTTGGTGGCAACCGAAATGTACATTCCCTTGTCCGCCGCGTACTCAGCCACCTCGAAGAAATCCTTCCGCATCAGTGGCTCTCCACCTGAAAAAGCGATGGAGGCAACGCTGGCCTTGTCGAGCTGATCAATGATCTCCAGCCTCTCTTTGGTTGATAGCTCGTCTGGAGTCGGCTCTTCCGCGCTCTGGTAACAGTGCCTGCACTTGAGGTTGCAGGCGTTAGTGTAGTTCCAAACCACCAAGAAGGGAGCCGCCAGTCTCTGAGGCCTTGTTACGCCGTATCTGCTTATCCCATCCAGAATGTTGACTAGCCCCTTCTTGAAATAGGGAACCCTCAGTGCCTTCCTTGCTTGGTTCCTATTCAGACCAAAAGCGTTACAGCCTAGGTCGATGGTCCGACCAATGATCCAAGAAGTCACTCTGCTGGCGGGAGAATGAGGAGACCTTTGATGGCCAGCATAGTCGTCTAGGGCAATCTCCAGGTAATTCTTTCCGGATTTCGAACGATCACTGCTTAAAAAACGAATCCCAAACCTAAGCAAAGGGTTCTCAAGCAAGGCAAGGAACATTCCCACCGAAGCCGAATCTGGTGAGGCCCTAGGCATTACCTCCCCCATAGAACGTGTAGCGAATCACTCGCCATAACTTTTTCGGTGCTCTTTCTTTTCATATGAAACATCAGTCAGTAGAACCATGTTTTGATCGATTGACAATTCCAGTCGAAGCAGCTCCAACAGAATCTATTGGCTTGACGCAGGTGGTTGTACTGAAATAGCTATAAGCATTGAAGATAACTAGAATCAACACTGCTTAAAAAGCAGAATCAACGGGTGAAGATGCTTCTGACGCTTTTTTCCGAGTCATAAATCTCTTAATCCACAACCAATTTGTATTGGTTCCACATTTAATCTTTAAAACCTGCACAGCAAAGAAATCAGAGCTGAAAATTTAAACCTTAGCTGAAAAATTGGTGCTCCGGCCGGGATTCGAACCCGGGTCTCCGGCTCGAAAGGCCGGAATACTTGGTCCATGCATATGCATGTTTAACCTGGCTATATTTGGCAGAAGAGGAAGATTCTCCTTTCTTCTACCGGAGCCTCACACCAGAGCATCATGCAATAATTCGTTCTGTCGTTTTAAGTTTTCTCCGTTGCGTCATACTGAAAAACGGAAAATGCTGTTCCTCTCACAGGGAGAGCATTATGCTCCGCGTTTTAGCAATTTCTCAACTTCTTTCACTTCAGCATCTCTGATTAGAACTCTCTTTTGCTTCGAAGTAAAGCCAGAAATGATTTCGGCTTTTTTCTTGAACAGCCTTGAAAGCTGTTTCACCAGCTCCTTGTTCACTCTTCCCTTGATTGGAGTCTCTCGACAAAATATCACAAGTTCATCGTTTAGCTTCATCTTGAACTTCCTTGACTTGGGCTTCACTCGGATTTCTATGATCGTTCCTTGCGAGGCTTGCAGTAGTTTCATGTTGACACCGCTTGTCAGATGTTCAATAAGGAATATAGGAGATTGCTTTATACAAAAATCATTTCTTTAACTATCTTTCATCTGATGTAAAAGATTTATATGCGAAGTACTTCACTACATAGCGGTGTTATCAATGAAATTGGGGCTTGAACTTAAATCCAGACTCAAACTCGGCTCTAAAAATATTGCCCTAATCTCTATTTTTGCTGCTCTTCTCGTAATCATATCACGACTTCCAGGTATTCCAAGGGTAGGCGGAGGCGGCGATATCGAACTTACGGTTGCCCTAACTCCCATCATAGGCATTGTGCTCGGACCGTGGATAGGCGGCTTAGCAGCTTTGATTGGCAACTTCCTTGTCTGGATGATTCCCAAAGCAACAGTGTTTGGTCTTGTGAATCTTCCTTTGGGGCCTATAGCAGCAATAGTCAGTGGAGCTCTGGCTAGAAACGGTAGGGTTGCCAATTGGAAACTTGCTGCGACTCTTTTGGGATTCCTTAATGCGCTTTGGTATCTGACAACGCCGGGCCTTGAACTGTTTTACTATCCTTTTTTACACTGGGCAGCATTTATGCTCGTTCTGTTGTTTAGAGAAAGAGTTACCGAATTCTTGAAGACTGGCACTAAGCGAGTAATGGCTTTCGGAACTGGTCTCTGTTGTTATGCTGGTATAATGGCGAACCACATGGCAGGAAACTTGATATACATAGTGTCGATAGGCTGGTTTGTTTCGTTGCAAGCTATCAGGGGTGCTCTCAGAAGTGTTGGACTCTTCTGGGGAAACCTTCTCTATTCTTTGGGGTTTGTGAGTTCACCAGAAAAATGGGTGACGACTGGTTTAAAACTGCCCCAAGACCCCCTTGCACAACTGTTTTACGTATCAATCCCTGCTTACGTGATCGAAAGACTTGCAATCACAGCAATCGCGACTTATGTAGGACTTGGAATAATTTTTGCTTTGAGGAGAAGCGGAATTATAAAATTTTAGAGGGCTGATGACAGCGTTCTTGTGGCGATTATTCAGATGAGCGAAACATTCTACCCTTATGTAATTTTTCTGCCAACTACAAAAAAACAGAAAGTGTTACGAGCCATTTTCGGGTCAAAAGTCCCTATTGACATCTTAAAGTTTTCTATTGATCAAGGGATTTCTGAAAAAATCTACCAAAAAGACCTGATTGAAAGCCTTAGCTACTCAAACAAAACTGTGATAAGCCATCTCAAAGCAATGACCGATCTTGGAATTCTAAAAGAAAACATGGAAAAGATTGAAAGCGACGGTCGCATTGTGTGGATGAAGTATTATGTTTTAACTGACTTGGGAAAGTGGTTCGCCCTTCTTCTCACTGGAGAGGATACTTTGTCTCGAGATGAAAAGGCTGAGATAATCTACAGCGTATTTCGGTCATACATTAAATGGGTGAAAGAACTTTCGGAAAAGCTTCACGTAGACAAAGAGATTCTGCGAGAGATTTTTCTGAAGGAGATGAAGTAGTTGCCCTTTTTCGTCAAGGAAGATAAATTATATATAGAAACAAGAAAAATCAATCAAAGGAGTAAACCTCAATGAAGAATATTTACAGCCGCATCCTGT
>CP070709.1:1112967-1123873 GCA_020350305.1 Candidatus Bathyarchaeota archaeon | reverse complement strand
TTCCTTGGATTTCTTGCATTCTTTCAGCATGGTCCACATAGTGTAGTCGTTGAGGGCTAGGTATTGCTCAGGTGATATAAAGTCTGTCAAGCCTAACTCGTCTTTTGCCTCTTCCATTGCCATGGCAAGCATTATCTGTACTGCTCGCCCAACTCTGTGAAAGTATATGCTTCTGAAGGATTCAATTCGGGCTAGAATGAAGGATTCAAGGGCTGAAAGGGCCCCCAGATCAATTGCTAGGTTTTCATTGAGTATATCAAGCATATGGATGAGTCGGAAGATGTCCACGTATCCGTATTGAGCACCTGTGTGGTAGGTATCTCGAACGATGAAGTCGAGTTTGTCCACATCAACGGCACTTCGGATGATCTGATCCATATATGCTCTGCTAGGTTTGTGTAGCGATCCTACTGCGAGTTTTCCAATCATGTTGGGGCTATATCCAAGTTTGTTAATCACGTCTCTTAGCTCCGATTTCTGGATGATCCATGTTGTCATATCTTCATGCGTTTTGTTGAGAAATTTTGTTAGTATGTGCTCAAATACGTGTGAGAACGGGCCATGTCCAACGTCGTGTAGTAAAGCGGCTATTCGAATGATTTGAACTTCATCTTCAGATAGGACTTGTGAGAGATTCGGATTTTCTGACAAAAGACCGGCTAGGTGCATGACGCCAACGGAGTGTTCGAATCGGGTATGGTTGGCGCCAGGGTAGACAAACTCCGTTCCCGCAAGTTGCCGTAGTCGACGAAGCCTCTGCACTGGAAAAGAGTCAACGACTTCTTTCTCTGCTTCGGTGATGTAAACATATCCATAAACAGGGTCTTTGATTTCGCCCCAGTATCGCCGCATTGTAAGTTCTCCTCAAACTCTGCTAACCTTGGCATATTAATAAAGTGATTGATGTATATAATGAGTAATGGAAACGCTGTAGGAAACATTTTGTGTGAAAAGGCGGGCTGCCATGTGAAGGGAAAAGGGCTGTTCATCTGTATCGAGGGGCTGGATGCCAGCGGAAAGACCACGCATGCGCATCGGCTTGTGCGGAACCTGCAAAAGAGAGGTTTCGACGCCATATACACCACGGAACCGAGTGCAGGAGAGATTGGGAAGTTTATAAGAACGTATGTTCTTGAGAGGAGAAAACGTGTGCCAAGCATAGTTGAAGCTCTTCTTTTTGCGGTTGACCGCGTCGACCATGTGGAAAGGGAGATCAAGCCTGCGTTGCAAGAAGGAAAAATTGTGGTTTCTGACAGGTATGTGTATTCGTCTCTGGCTTACCAAGGAGCAGCGGGGTTGGACATAAAGTGGATTGAGAAGATAAACGAGTTGGCTCTTCCCCCGGATCTGGCGATCTACATCGATGTTCCAGCTGAGGTTGTGGTGAGGAGGTTGCCGGGAAGGAGATCAGTGATGGAGAGACTGAAGATTCAGCGTAAAGTTCGAGAGATTTACATGAGACTGGTAAAGAATGGAAGCTTGATCCCTGTTGATGGAGATCGACGGAGGGATGAAGTGTCAAAGGATGCTTTAACAATTGTTCTGGATTTTTTGAAAAATTCGGAGAAACATTGATGTGCATTGTATCAAAGAGTTCTTGAACATTCTAAGGTTAATGGTTTTAGTCGTTTTTTAGAAAGGTCTTCATTTACACGCTTTGCTATGAAGGCAATGAGTTCTTCCAAAGAAACGTGCTGTGCACCACGTTCATGGGTTACTCGCAATTCCATGCGGGCACCATAGAACATGAAACGGAGCAGATGATAATCAAACTTTAATGGAACACGTTTACCCTTTTTGTTTACATGATAACGGACAACGCAGAAAAAATCTAAAACCGAGAAAGTCTTATCAACAACGCTTTTGCGAAACCTATTCAACTCCTCCTCATCTAAATAATTGAACTCTTCGGCTTCAGCCACTCCAAACTCGAAGCTAACCTCGCATTTCAATAAGGAAACAGCTACGATGCGTTCTAGATCGCAGATTTCATGGTTTAGTTGATAGAGAGCATGAAGAATCGCCTCCTGCATCTGCGCTATTGAAGGTGTGGGCGCGAATCGTGCAATTCCGTGCACGGTTTCTGGAAAATTTTCATAACGTCCCAGCAAGGGGCAATACCTTCCTGTGATCAGATCATGTCCCTTTTATCTTTCTTGCTTTCTCGAGGTTTTCAAGCAACGCAGACAGAGTCGCTCCCAATTTTTGTAGCTGTTCTGGATCTTTTTCTTCTTTTATTTTCATGTTTATTTCCTCTATCTTTTTGAGAAGAGTTGATTCTAAACTGGTGAGAAGCACGGAGTCGGATTTCTCCATCGGTTGCTCTCCCTCTTTCACCACTACCACACGTTTTTTACACTTCACACACCAGAGTTGCCCACTTTTCAATCTGAACAACGGTGAAGCGCATACGGGGCACGAAAACTCCGTGAGTGTACCGCCCTGCTTAAGCATGTCGGCCATGGATTGAATGTCCTTTAACCTTCCAGACAATTTTCGGGCCTCTTGAAGACAACTTTAGTTGGGGGTGGATAATATATGCCTCGGTCCAATTTATACGAGTCCTAGAAAATGAGAAGAATTAGTAGAGATACTTAAGAAGAAGGCAAATGGTATAAATCAGTATCTCAGCAATAATTAGAAGTAATTTGAGTATCTGTGATACCACTGTTAGGAGGCTTCGTATGGTGAGGAAAAAAAAGCTGCAGGAGTATGCGGAAAGAATAAAACAAGCAACTGTTGTTCTCGGGCAAGTTTCTGAAGATACTACAACTCCCCGCAACATAAGGAGGGCTGCAAGACAGTCTATCAACGCTCTTGATTTGACGGAGTATACACCAGCGGTAAGGGCGTCCAACGCGATATCCATCCTTGACGACATCTTGCAGGACCCTAATATGCCACCCTATACTAGGGTGAAACTTTGGAATGTGATGAGCATACTGGAAGCAATTAAGGATTAAATCTTCGTAGAGGATCATCGTCGCATGTCAACGCATATCTCCCAAGTTCCTGTCAACATTTTGATAGCAGCAAGCCTCTCAGTATAATTCAACAAGCCACACTGACCTTGCTAAAACATATATTATACCTATGACATGTAGTTGTGGGTCTCCGAGGGATTTTCAATTGAAATTCGACGTAATAATTGTGGGTGCTGGTCCAGCGGGAATATTCTCCGCGTTCGAGCTGACTGAGAACACAAAATTGAGCGTCCTTATGTTGGACAAGGGACCCGACATTGACCAACGCAAGCGTCCAGCAGATAAAGGCTTGGGGCGAGCGCACCCTGATCCTTCCGTGCTCTTGTCTGGTTGGGGTGGCGCGGGAGCGTTCAGCGATGGGAAACTAACCTTATCCACTGGAGTTGGTGGATGGCTCAGCGATTATCGTGCTGAGAAAGAGCTGAAGGGGCTTATAGAATACGTGGATAACATTTACTTGAAATTTGGGGCACCCAAACATCTTTATGGGATTGATCCTGACAAAATCGACGAGATCGAGCGAAAAGCATCTCTTGCTGGCTTAAAGCTTGTCCAGCAAAAAATACGTCATATGGGCACCGAGAATTGTGCTGACACCCTTCACAAATTGCGTAGGTATTTGAATGACAAGGTTGAGGTTCGAACTAAAACCGAAGTGAAGGGACTGTTGGTAAAAGGAGGGAAAGTTGAGGGTGTGGAGACAGTTAAGGGCGAAAAAATTCTTGGAAGATACGTTATTGTGGCACCTGGTAGAATTGGGGCTGAATGGTTGAAGTGCGAGGCTCAGTCGTTGGGCCTTGAAACGTTGAACAATCCTGTCGATGTGGGAATTAGGGTTGAAGTTTTGGCGCCGGTTATGGCGGAGCTGACAAACGTGTTGTATGAGCCCAAGTTTATCTATCATTCGAAGTGTTTCGATGATCAGGTGAGGACTTTCTGTGTTGCACCTGAGGGCGAAGTCATTGCGGAATCTTATGAGGGCATTTTAACGGTGAATGGCCAGAGCTATGCGGAGAGGAAGACACGAAACACCAACTTCGCTATTCTTGTTAGCACATCTTTCACTGAGCCCTTCAGAGAACCAATTGCGTACGGGAAGTATCTTGCGAGGCTCACGAACCTTCTCAGCGGGGGTGTGATCGTTCAGAGGCTGGGTGATCTTCAAGTTGGGCGGCGTTCAACTGAGGAGAGGATGAAAAGAAGCGTAGTTGTTCCGACATTAAAGAACGCCACGCCAGGGGACCTCAGCTTCGTCATGCCTTACCGTCACCTGGCGGACATTCGTGAAATGCTTCAAGCCTTGGATCAAATTGCGCCAGGAGTGAACTCGAAACATACGTTGTTGTACGGCGTGGAAGTGAAATTTTATTCTACAAAGCTTCAGTTGAGCGACTGTTTGGAGACGAAGATTCGTAATTTGTTTACCATAGGCGATGGGGCAGGAGTAACGAGGGGACTTGTTCAATCCTCTGCTTCAGGTGTCATTGCTGCAAGAGAAATCATCAAAAGAGAGAAAACAGCGAACTAGTCAGCGATGAGCTGGAGACGGATAGAGAAGATACAGACAAGACATTAATATGCCTGTGCCTACGTTCCAGACGGAATGAACTGCCGAATCTTTTCCTCTAGTCAAATGAGGAGTAATACGATGCAGAGACGGTTACCCAGCAGAATGTGATTACGGAAACTATCAGGAGTAGTATGCCCACGGCGAAGGCGTATACCATTACTCACCTCGCTGGATTCTGCTTTACAATGTTTGCTGCTGCCAGAATTGAAACCAGCATTGAAGCGAGGAATGAAATGTTTGTTATGGATTTGCCTCTCAGTAGCAGGACCTAGCGAATCCAAGCGAAGATTTCCAAGATGTTACCACGAGACTTTCAACCATCCAGCAACCACTGATAGACAGTAGAGCAAGATTCACGATGACGAACCATGTTAAGGGCTTCTCCTTCTCCAACTCAGTCACTTTAAATCACAAAGCTATATTTCAGGATAAACCTGTCAAGATTGCGTTGACCATCGGTTGCGACAAATTAAGCCTCGCCTAGTATACGTGTGGAAAGAGAACAATGAAACTGGTGGGGCTGCCCGGATTTGAACCGGGGTCCCGAGAGCCCGAGTCTCAGAGCCTAGACCAAGCTAGCCGACAGCCCCTCTTCCATTAACACACATGTTCTACAGCAAGCTTTACATAAGCATTGTTCCGTGGTAGCGCCCAGCTAATTAGATAATAAAAATCCATTAAAATCCTATTTGACCCGTAAAACAGACTACGTAGAAACTGTCGCACACGCACAAGCCTCTACTCTAGACCTAGGCACACCCGCCTCTGGCGCTCTCATTTTCTCCATAAACCACTTCGCACATACACACACATAAAGCCTCAGTGCATCAGAAAGGGCATGTGCCAACTGGGCAACCACCCGCATACTCAGAATCAGCGCTGACATGACCTTCTCCCATCATCTCCTTCGCCAACATCGGACCCACATACAAAACCTGCTCCCTTCTACATCCATACCTGTACACGGTCACACCCTTGCACTTCAACCTGTAAGCCAACCAAAACACTTTTCTAACATCCTCATGTGTAGCATCAGCGGGCAAATTCACAGTCTTCGAAACAGCGTTATCTACATGTTTTTGAAAAGCTGCCTGCATCCTCACGTGCCATTCGGGAGCGATGTCCAAAGCCGTAACAAAGGTCCTCCTTAAATCCTCAGGCAACTTCTTTAAGCCTTGAATTGACCCGGTCTTTGCAATTCGTAACATCAACTCTTCACTATACAAGCCTCTCTCCTTCAACAAACGTTCAAACAGAGGCTGGACCTCCAACAACCGTGTCCCACTCATAACGTTACGGACGAAGGCTACAGCAAACAGGGGCTCAATTCCACTTGAACAACCACCGATAATGCTGATCGACCCCGTGGGAGCGATAGTAGTTATAGCCGCATTACGCAACGTCTTAAAGCCTTTTTTCTTCCAAACACTATCCTTAAAATTCTGAAAAGAGCCACGTTTCTCACCGAGTTCCACTGACACCTTCTTAGCCTCTTCATCGATAACCCTCATAACCCTCTCACCTATAGCCAAAGCTTTCTGCGAATCATATGGGACCCCTAATTGAATAAGCATGTCGGCAAACCCCATGATACCAAGTCCGATCTTCCGATTCCCCTTGGTCATTTTCTCAATTTCCGAAATAGGATACTTATTCACATCAATTACGTTATCCAAAAAATGAACAGCGATTATGATAGCTCTTCTCAACTTTTCCCAGTTCAAATCACCATCCTTAACCATGTTAGCTAGGTTAATAGAGCCTAGGTTACAGGATTCGTAAGGCAATAGAGGCTGCTCCCCACAAGGATTAGTGCTTTCAATCACTCCAAGGCTCGGTGTCGGATTACGACGATTTATTTCATCAATAAACACAAGTCCAGGATCGCCACTCTTCCACGCAGTCATAACTATCAGATCAAAAACATCTTTGGCACGCAGGCTCTTCTCAACCCTTCCTGTCCGAGGGTTGACCAAGTTATATCCAGCACCCTTTTCAACGGCCTCCATAAACTCATCAGTAACAGCTACAGAAATGTTAAAGTTCATCAACATACCCTCCGTCGACTTTGCCGTAATAAATTCCAAAATATCAGGATGCGTAACATGCAGAATCCCCATGTTGGCTCCTCTTCTCCGTCCCCCCTGCTTAATCACATCAGTCGCTACATCAAAAACACGCATAAAAGACACAGGGCCAGAAGCAATACCCTTCGTAGATCCCACAATATCTCCCTTAGGCCGAAGCCTCGAAAACGAAAATCCAGTTCCTCCACCAGACTTGTGAATCATTGCCATACGTGTCACCGTGTCAAAAATTCCTTCAATCGAATCCTCAACGGGCAAAACAAAACACGCAGAAAGTTGTCCAAGCCGAGTGTCAGCATTCATCATAGTGGGAGAGTTCGGCAAAAACTCACGATTCGCAATGACTTGACAAAATTCTTCCTCCACTTTCTTAACATCTGCCCCCTTATCATACAGAAGATCTGCCTTAGCTACGGCTTTAGCAACTCGACGAAACATTTGACTTGGGGTTTCAGTAACATTATCTTCCTCATCCCTAAGCAGATACCTAGTCTTTAGCACCTTTATTGCGTTGATTCCTAACTTCAAATCATCAACAACATCAAAGAACTTCTTAAACTCCCGAATTTCCGTGCGTCTTTGCCGGTATAGAATATAGGCTTTGGCTACCTCAGCGTAACCGTCTCTTATAAGAACTTCCTCAACGATATCTTGAACATTTTCAACGCTTGGAATTCTACTCTCAAACCGTTCATCTATAAGCTTTACAACTTCGTTTGAAAGCTTCTGAGCTAGCTTTCCATCCTCATAGTTGACAGCGGCCACAGCCTTAGAAATTGCAATCGCAATCTTTCTCTGATCAAAATCGACAATTCTGTCGTCTCTTTTACGAATTTTAGAAACTTTTCTTGGCAACTGTATCCACTCTAAGGATAAAAAGCGAACTGTTGCTTTTTAATTTATTATTCGAAAAATGGGCTCGAGGACTTTTTGTCACGTATGTTCTTCTGGGGTATGATTGTTTTCATTACAGCCAATCGTGTTGAAAGATAAAGCTTAATAGCAATAGCTGGTCTTCACAATTCATCGAAACCTGTTAAGGAGATGTAGACTTGTCAGTATGGCATGGGGACACACGTAAGAAAAAGGCGTCCGGCGGCAGAAAAAGTTCGTTTCGAAAGAAGAGAAGATTCGAAAGAGGCTCCTTTCCCGCAGAAACATCGCTGGGCAAGGATAAAAAAAGGTTCACTCGAAAACGAGGAGGTATAGTGAAAATTCGATTGCTAAATACCACGCATGCAAACATTTCTGATCCATCCACTGGGAAGACCAAGAAAGTTAAGATTGCCAGAGTGATAAGAAACCCGGCTAACGTAGATTATGACCGTAGAGGCGTAATCACAAAGGGAACAATCATCGAAACATCGTTGGGGACCGTGCGGGTGACATCTCGCCCCGGACAGAACGGCGTAGTAAATGCTATTCTTATTCCCAAAAAGGCAGCTTAATACCATAGTGGGCGTCCTTGCACAAGGAATCCAGTGAGATTCAAGTTTGCGCACGAAGGCGTTGAAGTTCTTTAGCAACTCTATATATTGTCTGAGTTTTGGGCTCCTTTTTAGTTGTAACAATGAAACCCGTTTTTTGCCATGGAGCGTTCGGACGTGCAGGACCGGAAACGACTTCGGGTTTAAGACCAGTTTGCTCAATTGCTTTTTGGATCGCATCTAGTTTGGGTGAGGGTGTGGCGAGGCGTTTGGGAACCTTTCGCCCTTCTAACCTAGTTTTTGTGGAATCGAAGTAAACGGGCCATAGAACGATTTTGTCTCGTTTTCGCATGTTGATACCCAACTTGTTATTAGTCTCAAGTGTTTTAATCATTACGGTGTCATGTGCCATTTTTCTGAGACGTGAAGGAGGTTGTTAATGGCTGAAAACGGGCTTAGAAAGGAGAAAAAGCCCAGAAACGCTCAGAATTGGAAGCACCAAAAGAAATGTTTAAATAACGCGGTTCATTGACAACATTGTTTTTTGTGAGGGGAATATGCAAGTTTGCAGAGAATTGGTCGAGTCCTTCACATAAGCTCCAATCGGAATATGATTCTTAAGGCGGAAAGTGTTCCACGAATCAGAGACAGAGTTGTCGATGAAAAGCTTAAGCCTGTAGGAACAGTTTTTGACATTTTCGGGCCTGTCTCTTCTCCGTACGTTTCGGTGAAGACCGAGATGGGTGACTTGCATCGTCTCGTTAATTGTGTTCTTTACTCGATCCCATCGTCCAAATCCAAAAAGGTGAAGAGAAGGAGAAGAAAGTGAGTAGAGAAATTCCCACGCAACCCGTAAGGGTTCGGCAGTGCCCTGAATGCGGGAGTGCCCGATTGATGCGGGACTATGAATGCGCCGAAATTGTATGCATGGACTGTGGGTTTGTTGTTGACTCTAAAATCGCAGATCGAGGACCAGAATGGCGTGCGTTTGACCACGAACAACGTGCTAAGCGAACTCGCGTCGGTGCGCCTCTTACGTATACTATTCATGACAAAGGGCTATCCACTATGATTGATTGGCATGACCGCGACATTTATGGAAAAAGGCTTTCTCCTGGGCAAAAGGCTCAGATTTATCGGCTTCGAAAATGGCAACGTCGCATCAGGGTTTCTGATGCTACTGAGAGGAACCTTGCCTTCGCCCTATCTGAGATTTCAAAAATAGCCAACAATCTTAATCTGCCAAAAAATATCTTGGAAACCGCCTCGGTCATCTATCGAAAAGCCGTTAAAGAACATCTCATTCGTGGACGGTCCATTCAAGGTGTAACTGCTGCTGCTATCTACGTGGCTTGTAGACAATGCAAACTCGCACGAACACTTGAGGAAATCGCTCAAGCGTCTAACATCGCCAAGAAGGAAGTGGGACGCAGTTACAGGTTCTTAGTCAAGGAGCTTGATTATTTTATTCCGCCCGTAAAACCCAGTCAATATGTGACCAAATTCTCCAACCAACTCATCATGCAAGGAAAAGTTGAAGAAATTGCTCATAAAATCCTTGATACTGCACAACAACTCAAACTCACCTCGGGCAGAGGACCCACCGGCATAGCCGCAGCCGCCAGCTATATCGCATCTGTACTGACCGGAGAAAGGAAAACTCAACGGGAAATAGCTGAAATTGCTCAGGTAACTGAAGTCACTATTCGAAACCGCTATAAAGAATTGGTTGAACGCCTCATGTTTGTCATTGCTCTTTAATTCTCTCCTTTTCTGTTTTAGGCTTTAATGCATATGCGTGCATAGCGGAGCTTGAAGATGGGTTGAGACTGCTGGCACAACTAACAAGTGTTGTGTAAAGAACCTTGAGATCAGCATGTCAGTTCGTGTGGCAAATGATCGAACGCCGAAGGCAGACTAGCATACAAGTTTGAGCCATTATAGCTTTTCTTCTTTTTTCAGATATTTTCGGTAATATTCTTGAGCTTTACCTACGGCCTTCTCTGGAATTTCTAAAATCGGATATGCACTATTTGGCGACAATTCTTTGCATTTACTGAAATATTCCTTGACTTTTGCCACATCGCCTCCATAGATACCTAATCCTCCTGCAACTTCATACCATATTCTTGCTTCTACTTTCTTTCCTTGTTTTTCAAAGCTTTTCGCTTTTTCCACCGAATCTTTCATTGATACGTCGAGCTTTCTTGGATCTAAAAACATGCTTTCACGTAGAGCCTCGTAGCTCTCTTTGTCATCAGCACAGATCTTTTCCAAGTCAGTAGCTTCTTTAACTTTAGCTTTTTTTGTTAGTGTTTGCTCTTCAGTTTTCTTTTTTCTAATTTTGTCAAGTAATCCCACAGAAATCGCCTCGTCGCTTAGTAAGACTACAATGGACCCTTAGATTTATGTTTTTAGCGAAAAAGTAAGAAAAACTCGAATCTTCTTATGTACAGCTCAACTTGACCCACATGCAAGGCATGAGCTTCTTCGGCTCACATTCTTTTCAGGAGGTACCTTATGATCGTCAGCTTCTGAATTTCGGTTGTTCCCTCGTAGATTTCAGTTATTTTTGCACAACGGTGAAATCGTTCAACGTGATAGTCCGCCAGATAGCCATATCCTCCATATATTTGAATAGCTTCGTCTGTGACATCCATTGCCACTCTACTTGCGTACGCCTTCGCCATGGCAGTGATCATTGGATCCATTTTTCCTTGATCGAACAGCCATGCAGCCTTGTAAGTGATCAACCTTGCGGTCTCTATTTTCGTTGCCATATCAGCTAGCTTGAATGATATGCCTTGAAACTGTATGATTGGTGATCCAAACTGCTTC
>CP070709.1:1109270-1112867 GCA_020350305.1 Candidatus Bathyarchaeota archaeon | reverse complement strand
GTATGATCATAAAACATTTTCCATATCGAACAAACAAACAATCAAAGAACCAGTTAAGCGCACGCAGAGTTTGTCATAAAAAAGGGGAGTTTGCGGGGAGGAGTGTCGGGAGATATCTCCACTTTAGCCGAAGCTACCTCACCTCGGCCACTTTCCGTGTGATTCCGCCAACTTTTGAGGTGAGCATGCTTATTTACGTTTTCTAAGAAACATTAGCCCGTCTTTTTGGTAGGAATATTCAAAGCCTATTTCAAGGAGAGCTTTAACGTCTTCGGGTCTACTTAGCACTCTGACTGTGAACTCGTCGCTGCTGGATTCAAATATCGTGTGTTCGATGTTTATGTAGATCTCTGTGCTTCACAGGCTTTTGTGGCCTAAGAAGTCCTTGATGTAGTATTGGCATGCATGCATGCGAAACGGAAAAAAGGGGGAATTGCGGAAGGCATCTCCAGTCTAGCGGAGGTTCAAATCCTGCCGCTTCTGAGTTTTACTTCTCTCGATCTCGATGTTTTCTCCCTTCGGCTTTTCCTCTTTCTTTTTAGGTACAGTAGCCTCTAGGACGCCATTCTTGTACGAAGACTTCGCCTGTTTAGGTTCTATCTTGGCCGGCATCTCCACTTCTTTATAGTATTTGCGTTGTGGAGTATCAACTGAGATGGTTAGAGTGTTCTCGGTTCCATGAAGCGTTATATCTTTCTTCTCAACACCTGGTAGTTCAGCGATAACCTTGACTTCGCCGTCTGTTTCCAGCACATCGACCAGAGGTTCTCTCTGTTCTTTTATGTTAACTCGAGGTCTGCCCATACGAGTTTCTGGCTTAATGTTGCCAAACTCTCTGACTTGAGGCTTTCCATCTGGACCAACTGTCACGCTGTATCCATAAACAAATGGTCCCCACTGCTTCACCCTGCTTCCATCCGGCAATGTTCGTTCTCGAACGAGATCTTTAGGGGCTCTTTTAGATAACTGTCCAAATTCTCTCTCCATCATTTCTTCCATATCTCTGAAGAGCCCATCTATGTCTCTGAAGCTGCTTCCGAAGAAGGGCCACCTTCTCCTACCAAACCACTTTGACCACCAATCTTCCTCTGACAAGACTCATCACCTCCTTTTCCTTCTGAGGGTTTAACAGTCTCTTATTACTGGAAAGTAATTACTTTTTGGTAATATATAAATATTACTTTTTGGTAATAACTAGATATTTGACAAAACAAAAAAAAGAAACTGCGGGGAATAGCTCCACTTGGCCGAAGCGACATCACCTCGGCCGCTTTCTGTTTTAGGCTAGGCGCTGTTTGATCTAAGAGTTTTCTTGCGAGACTTTATTATGAAGATGCCCGTAATTTGATTCTGGCGAGTTTCTATGCCTGATGTTTCCTCGTCTGATTTGGAAGTGATTGAATCTCAGTTGAAGGGCAAGACTCTTCGGATATACTGGTATTTGTTAAGGTCTCCGAGTTCCAAAGTTGGAGTCCGCGAGATTCAACGATCCTTAGATCTTTCGAGTCCAAGCGTGGCTGCCCACCACTTAGAGAAGCTTCTTTCGCTTGGTTTGGTGGAGAAAAGCATGACAGGCGAATATTTTCTGGTACAGGAAGTTAAAGTCGGCCTCCTAGGGTTCTTCACCAGGCTAGGGCGTTTCCTTGTTCCCCGTTACCTTTTTTATTCTCTCTGGCTCTCCACCATGTTTGTCATTTACCGAACCTTATACTGGCCCAGCGGTTGCATCCACAACATAGCCGCCGTAATCTTTGGTTCCATAGCCAGCGTCATCTTGTGGTTTGAAACTGTGAGGCTTTGGAGGGCAAAACCGTTCTGAGCCATGGACCGGGTGTTCTAAAACGTGGACTTAAAAAGGTCCTGCAACTTTTGTAATGGTGGAGACGAGTGATGAAGAAAGCTCTGGCATATGCGATGGCTGCCATCTTGCTGGGCATAGCGACAATGCTTGCTCCATTAATGTTGATTGAACCGGGTGAGATTCAGTTTCTAGCCTCTGGTGACGGAGAAAAGGCACGTGCATCTTGCCTCCAGGTTGATACATTAGACGTATTAAATACATTCGATAAAGGAGGCTCTCTAGGAAGGGCGCTAAGTCCTTCAAACCTCTCATCCGTCGGACTGATTCTCATGCCTAGCTTCCTTATCGCATTAGGTGCTTTTCTGTACCTCAAGAAACGGATGTTTTAGTGTTCTGTTTCTGGTACAGTTTTTTCTGAAACGTAGCATTAAGTGCTCGAGCATGCATGCATTTCAACGAGGTAGAGCTCCCCTAGCTGCTCCGTTGGGCTTTGAAAGCCTTGCGGGCAAAAGTGATGTAACCCGTGTGACCAGTCATCAGAGTTTGGGGGCGAGTTTTACCCCTTTCAATCTGCATCCCCCTCATGAGGCTCTCAACAGTCTCGATGGCTACGAATTCGTTTTCTTTCAAGGCTTCCACCGTCTTCACAACTTGATCTATGGTGGGGCTGAAGGAAACCAGAATTCCGCTTCCTTTTAGGGCGGAATAGGCATGGGGGACAACCAGCCAAGGTGTTGCCATGTCCAGAATGACGGCGTCCACTTCCTCCTCATCGATGCCTTCTGTCACGTCCTTGCTTTTCAATTCCACGCATTCTGACACTTCGGCTCTCTTCAGGTTTTTAAGAGCCATTTTCGCGAACTCTCTTCGGATCTCGTAGCTGTAGACGCGTCCGGTGGGCTTGACGTAGAAGGCTAGGGCGGTAGTGAGGGCTCCGGTTCCTGTTCCTGCCTCAACAACACGGCTTCCTGAGCCAACTCCGCTGAACATGAGGATGAGGGCTATATCCTTTGGATAGGATATCTGGGTTTTTCTCTGCACCTTGAAGATGTAGTCTCGGAGGGTAGGTTTTAAAGCCACAAACTCTACGCCCATGCTGCTGGTTATTCGGGTTCCATACTCCTTTCCAACCAGGTCGTCTAGTTGAACGTAACCCTTGTGAGTGTGAAAGCTCTTCCCCTTTTCCACTCTAACCAAAAATGTTCTTTTCCGGTCTAGATAAAGAAGGACATCTTCCCCTTCACGAATTGGTGGAGACAAAGTCTATGCTCACATCATGCCACTAGTTAACGGGAGAAAATAATAACGTTACGGGAACTCGACGTCCATCATGGCGTATATTTGAAGGGATGTTTAGACCTCTCCTTGTTTTCTATGACTTCTTCAACAGTGGGTCTGCCTTCCATTGCTCTTCTTACGGCGTGGCGCATCGCCTTGTAATTGTTGACGTAAACCCTGTGTCGATTAACCGCAGAAGGATGAACAAAAACATTAGCGATAACAATCAAGTCGTCCGCAGCAGCTTTGGGTATAATCCCATCTGCAAGGCTGTCAGCAACCGCCTTTGCCACACCAGCCTGAGCCGGACCGTAAATCATGCTAGCCTGCCTCATGCCCTTGATAGTAACCGTTGGAACGATCAGCGTAACGGGCTTAACAACAAGATTGGGTTCCAGTATGGCAACAAGGGGCTCATGGCCAGCCGTCGGAGCAGCCTTCGCCTTCGCGTACGCTTCGCCTACTGGGCCGTCCTTTCTTCCGATTAAGAGGTCGATGTGAGCAACTTCGGGTTCTTT
>CP070709.1:1100576-1109170 GCA_020350305.1 Candidatus Bathyarchaeota archaeon | reverse complement strand
TTGTCAACGTTTAAAGCGCCGAAGCAGACAACGTCAAACTTCATGGAAACAACTCTCGAAGATGTATCGTATACTTTCCTATTTTCCCTCCATAATTACCAGCAGAAATTCTTGACACGCCATTCACGTCTCTAGCAGCACTGATGCCTACCCGCATCGCTTCTTTTACTGCGTCAATTGATATGCCGTTGATTACAATTTCTGGAATGTAGTTGACGCCTTCTGGAACTCTTGACTCTTTTCCTAGTTTTTTCTCAAGCGTTGGACAATAGGGATGATTAGTGGTTGGGCCTATCCACGGAAATTTGGTTTCAGGCTTGGAACCAGCAGAACAAATGTTGAAGGGAGTTATGGCTCCTTCCACTCCTCTTATGGCCTTCAGCGCCTTTCTTCCTGCTTCCATCACAGCGTCTCTGGTTTTGCACATATACCAGAAATTGCCACCCATTACTCCTCGTCCATAGCCCAGATAACGCTCTATGTGGAAGTCTGGCACCATAAGAGGAACGGTAACCACGTCACGTCCATAACGTTTTTCCTCCCACTCGAAACCGTCTCCACAGTGACCTATTCTTTTCATAGTGTCGATTTTTCCAGTTGGATTGGGAAGAGCATCAAAGATGGCGGTAAAGGGTTTGACAAGCACATCTTGTCGTATCCTGTATGACATTTCCAACTCAAACTTTTTGGCTGAATCAGCGAAGGGTTTTCTTTCGTCGATTTTCCCCCAAAACTGTATAATCGCACCTACACGTCCGTCTGGCGTTTCTTTTCGGCTTAACCATTTCTCGACCCCTCCCTCAATTCTACCGATGACTATCGAAGGTGTGGCTGTGACATCTTCTGCTGCTTTTTTCAGTATTTCGTCGTCGTCTGCGGTGATCATAACCCGTGAATAAAGTCCCTCAAAAGCCTCCGCGTAGGTATCTTCCACCTCAGCGTGCATAAAATCACCTTGTCTATCCTAATGCTCCTATGGCCTCTCCTCTAACAGTCTTTCTGAAACTGGTGCTTTCCTTCACTAGTCTTTCTTTGTTGCTGGACGTTATTATTTCAACTTTAGGAAGAGTTCTGGGGTAGAATGCGGAGATGCGATTTCCTAATGCAGGCGTACAGTATCGTTGTAATGCAGGATAGCTCCATTCTTCAACTAGCTTGGTAATGTAATTTTTGCCCAAACGGTTGAAAACGTCCGCAAGAACAGATGCCACAAGCGTGTTATCAGAAAGCACTGCGATCTCAGCTTCTCGTATGGCATAGCTGTTACCGTTAAAAGAAACAGTTAACCCACCATTTTCTCTAACCAACCGAAACGATTGAACGTCTGTTATACTATCTCCAATATACATCACATTGAAGAGGTTGCCATCCGTTTTTCTTTCGATACGTCGAACAGCTTCAGCTTTTTCAAATCCCCCGATCGGATTTACTTCGTTCAACATTCTGTCACACTCCATCGCAGAAATTTCTTCCCAAAATATTTCGTCTAGTCTTCTAACTGTTTTTTGGTCTTCCACAGACAAATCATTGAGGGAACTAGCGTTTTCTGGGATGTGTATCATAGGCATCTCTGTGATCTCTTCTTCGAGTTGTTTCAATTTTTCAATTTCTTTTTTATCAATTCGGTATTTATCAATGTTCAACTTGGTGCAGTATACGTTCTCGTATGGAAAATCCACCAAACTGCATAAGGCACGCGTGTACTGTTCATAACTGGTGCTGACAATGAATGAAGACATGATGCCTTGGACGAATCGTAACGTATCTTTGGCACTCGGGACTAACAGAATATGTTCTGCAGAGAATTTCCTTATTTTTTCGTTCGTCGCTCCATGTGCCTTAAGAAAAGGTAGTATGAGCTTTAAGGTGTCGCCGGCTTTGTACCCCTGTCTCTTAATAACGTCAGCTTGAACATCATCGTACTTGCTAATTAAAGCGTAAAACATGGGGCCATCTGGAATGAAATGTTCTGTGAGTTCGTAGGCGTTGTCGTTCTTTGATATTGGACCTTCGCAATCAGTGATGAACAGCTTCTTTTGTCCTCTTCTTAAAACATTTGTCCGCCGTTTTGGTACTGCTTCTATGTTCATTCCAGAGTCCTCAGCATTTTCATGTGTTTTACGCTTTTTGCTATGTGTTCTTTTGAGGCTATGTCTGTTCTGTGCCAGAGTGATCCACCTTTTATTGCCTTGATGCCATCCAACGAATTTTGTCTCGCACTCTCGATGTCATCTGCGATGCCCACTACACACACGGTTCTTGATTTGAGCGCATACGTTTGTTCATTTCTTAATTCCATTGATCCTGGGTAGATTCTAATCCTGTCGTCCCACTTTTTACTCAACTTATGTGCTGCACTCAAATTGACTGGTCTATCAACATCGCTCCGGTCCACACGTTGAGGAAAGATGTCCTTATATCCGCCATAGGTTGGTGGTGCTTTATATGTTACAACTGTCGCCTTTTCTTCGATTTCAATTCGCGTTAAATTTCCGTCAATTATTCTGAAACATACGCTAACAAAATCATCCTTTAAAATTGGCAAGATATTCTGTATTTCTGGGTCACCAGACCTGCTGTTGTTTTCTAAAATCTTTGGGCCTTTTTTCGTATGCATAAAAGCATCATAAAATGGCATACCACGCAAATCAGGGTTGCTCGTCTTTCCTCTCATCTTTGTGAAAATCTTGTTCATGACCTCGATTTCTTTCATTTTATCACTCGAGATCATAAATGGAGGCCAGTCGCCTACATCTTTATACGAACCCATTCCGCCCGTGTTAGGACCTTTGTCGCCGTCGAATGCCCTCTTGTAGTCACGCGTGTCCGGCACCGACACCAAATGCTTTCCGTCGCAGAAGGCTTGAAAGCTAGATTCTTCGCCCTCAAGTTTTTCCTCTATTATTACCGGACCGTGTGCGTAGTTGGATAGAAAATGTTCAAACAATTGTACACGGGTGCTAAAATGGTCGCCCCAGACGCCAACGCCTTTTCCAGCAGCAGGACTGTCAGGTTTCACGGCAACTTGGTCATTAAGCTCTTCCAACCACGCATAAACATCTCTTTTAACATTATCTAGGCTACTGTAATCTTTTGGATCGAAGACCTTGAAAGCAGGGTTTGTTTCTGGCACAACTTCTTGAAATAAACGTCGTTGTGCAACTTTGCTTCCTTCAATTGCGTATTCTTTTGTCGGGCATATTATCGGTATGTTAGTTTTTTCTTCAATGGCATCTCTAATACCGTTGATTATAGGTTTTTCAGGTCCAATGATTCCAAAATCAATTTTTCTTTCGTATTTTTCGGCAAACTTGCAGATTTTCCTTACGTCAAGGTCGGAGATGACAACATGTTTTTTTGCCTTATCCACGTTGAAAGGGTTTCTCTGTTTGTCTGCTACGTAAACTTCAGCGCTGTATTTTTCGCTACGGCAAAAAGCATCCACCATTGCAACTCCTCTTGAACCGTAGCAAACAACCAAGATGCCAACTCTTTCCATCAAATCCCATCCGAGAAAATTAGAAATGAAATTGCTGTCATTTTCCGTTTATTCAATACCGCTTGCAATTTCATATATTCTTCCTATTTCTTCCTCTCCTTTTTCAAATTTTTCCTTCATTTCGTCCGCTATTTTTTGAGCCATTGGAGTGGGATATTCCCCAGCGACGCATCCTAGACACAGGTCATCTTTCTTAAAACCAGTAGCGTCGACGTAATCATCCAATGGCAGATAGTTCACGCTGTCTGCACCAATTATCTTGGCTATTTCCTGAGGTTCATGTTTTGATCCGATCAATTCGCCGTACGTAGCCATCGCGATTCCATAGAAACAAGGGCTTATTATTCTGGGGAATGTGATGAACATGTGAACCTTTCTTGCCCCTTTGTTACGCAGTTTTTGTATGACCACTTTTGTTGTGTCGCCTCTGACTATGCTATCTTCGACCACTATGACCGTCTTCCCGCGGAGTTTGCGATCGAGAAGATTGATTTTTCTGTTGATTGTTGTCTGTCGTTCTCGGGGCAGCAGAATGAATGCGCGCTCTGTTACGTATCGATGTCTTCTCGTAGCCCGTTCCCATCTTATGCCGGTTTCTTCATGAAGCCCGTATGCAGAGTCATTTGCAGTTTCGGGTATTGACAATATCATATCGGCTTTCTTCGTTATTTCAGAGTATTCTCTTCCCAGATTTCTTCCGAATTCTTCTCTAACCTCGTAAACATATTTGTTTCCTAACCTTGAGTCTGGTCTGGCGAAATAGGCGAATTCAAAACCGCAAAGTGCTCTTTTTTTACATGGAACAAGTTGCTTTCGCACAAATCCGTCTTCTGACAAGGTCACAAGTTCTCCAGGTTCCACCTCGAAGCCTTGTTCAAAGCCGTTGATATCTAAACCAACAGTCTCTGAGGAAGCTGCGTATATCTTATGGTTTTCGCTGTGACCGCAACAAAGCGGTCTTATTCCATAAGGGTCTTTGAAAGCGAACAGTTCTCCGTTTTGAGTGATCCCTGTTACTGAGAAAGCCCCTTCCACTTCTTTCATGCAAGCTGTGACGGATGATGCGAGATCATGAGTTTCCATGAGTTCTATTAGAAGTTTTCTGCAAATCAGTTCCACATCGCATTCATAAGAAAAACTTGGAAATTTTTCTCTGATCTTCCTTTTTAAGCGAGTATTGTTGACGATGTTGCCGTTGAAGGCTACTGCAACTTTCACTTTTTCTGTTTCCGCTAAAACTGGTTGGATACCTTTTCTTAATGATTCTTCATCTGTTCCGCCTGAAGTTGTATATCTTACGCTTCCTATACCCACATTTCCCGGCAATCTGTTGAGCCAATCTTGAATGTGTTTTCTTTTTATTTTCGGAACTAAATCCAAGCTCCTATGTGTATTAAATGACCCGTTAAACGTGACGAAACCATGCGACTGATGCCCACGATGGTTCTGCGCTCTCAACCCCCAATGGATGCAGGGAAACACAGGACCACCTTCAAAATCGTACGCGCTGAAAACACCGCAAGCTTCTCTAAGAGAATTTAGCATAAATCATGGTATATCTGGAAATCATTTATAGGTTTTTGACAAAAACTTGTAGATGCAAGAGTATCAATATCCGAAATTGGTGATTGGAATCACCGCGATAGAAACCAACAGCCTAAACAAGTTGATACAATTACTCTTATAGAAGCTGAAATTCTCTCTTTTCCCTGTTCACTATTAGGATAAATCATGTGTAGACACATGAAAGAACATGAAAGGATATCCAGCACTGATGTGCTAGAAGATTTTTATAGAAGTATATTCCACACTACCTCGGTGTGGGCAAAGAACCACTGCAACACAACAAGTGGCAAGCGTAATTTCCTCTCACTCTACGCTTCCACCCCCACATCAAATGAAGTTTTCAAGGATTATTTTACCTCCAAAATATTACAGAAAACCATCCTGAATGAACTATACGGAAGAAGTAAAGAGAAGGTCAATCCAAAAACAACTCTGAAATAAGCGACGACCCCTCCCCCCTAGGTAGGGGGGTCTATAAAGAGAGAGAATAACGCAAAGAATGTAACAAACAGTCGCAAACGAGCTGAAGCAAAAGATCTAGCACAAATTCCTTACGGAAAACAGACAACATCATATTCATATATTATCCTCTGTTAATCTATAATGATGGGGGTCTGTTACATACAACGTAGAATGGTGTATCCTCTCTCAGCCATAGTTGCATTAGACAAATTAAAATTGGCCATAATCATCAATGCCATCAACCCCAGAATCGGAGGAATCTTAATTCGAGGACCCAAGGGTTCAGGAAAAACAACAGTTGTACGAGGATTAACCAACATCTTACCAAAAATAAAAACAGTCAAGAACTGCCCATTCAACTGCAATCCACACGACCCATCCAACATGTGCTACAAATGCACCAAACTCTACCGCAAAAAACAGAATTTGCCAATCCAAGAAAAGGATATGAACGTTGTCAATCTTCCACTCGGAGCCACTGAAGACAGAGTTATAGGAAGTCTAGACGTAGAGAAAGCCATCAAACTGGGAGTAGAAGCCCTAGAACCCGGCGTCCTCGCAGAAGCAAATCAAAATATCCTTTACGTAGATGAAATCAATCTGTTACCCGACCACATAGCAGACGACCTATTAGACGCCGCGGCAACAGGCTGGAACATCGTCGAAAGAGAAGGAATATCCGTGAGCCACCCCTCACGCTTCATATTCATTGGAACAATGAACCCAGAAGAAGGCGAGCTTCGACCTCAGCTCCTCGACCGTTTTCCATTATCAGCAGGTGTCGAAAAAATCTCTTCAGTCAAGGACAGAATGGAAATAGTAAAAAGAAACATCGAATTTGAGGAAAATCCTGAAAAATTTCATGAAAAATATAAGGCAACCCAAGAAGAGTTAAGAAATAGAATAATTCGAGCAAAGAGCATTCTTCCAATGGTCGAAACGCCAGAAGGTCTTCTTGAAGCTATATGCCAAACCTGCTTAGACCTAAAAGTGGATGGAATGAGACCCGACATCGTGATCAGCAAGGCCGCACGCACACTTGCAGCATTTGAGAACAGGATGAAGGCCACAAAAGACGACGTTCTCGTCGCTTCCGAACTCGCCTTAAGCCATAGAACAAGGGAAGGGGGATTCTTAGAGCCAGCTACTCCAGAAGAGATCTCAAAGACTTTCACGGCAAAGGTTAAAGAGGTCAAATATCTGGAGGAAACCAAGCCCTCTGAAACTCCACAGGAAATTAAACGGAAGAAACCAAAGGGACGGACCATGATCTGGGCCAAAAAAGAGGCAAATGAAAAAGAAGAAGCAGCCGTGGAAAAAAAGATCAACAAGCTTCGCGGAAAGATATTTGCCTTCTTAAGTAGACTCAGTCCAATTTTTGGATTTGGAAAGAGGCTGAAAAAGAGTCCTAAAGATGCGCCTGTTACAGAAGGGGTCACTAAAGGATCAGGCAAGCTGAGGGGGGAGACCTTTAAAGAGCCGGAACCTGAAGGTGAGGTGAAAGCGATTCCAACAGTTAGTTCAGCCCTGAAGCCGATCCATCTGGCCATGGGGCTTCCTTTTCTTACCAAGATTAAGGAAAGTCTCCTTGCCCCTTTCAAACTTTTTTTCAAAATTAAAAAGCCTCTCAAAGCGGTTAGCACCTCTGCTGGAAAGAGGGCGGAGACGATAACAACTCTTCATCGAGGTCGCCCACGCGGATGGAAATTTCCACACGGCAGACCGCGAGATATTCATTTGCCAGCAACCATAAGAGCCGCAGCAAGAAGACAGAAGGATAGGAAAAAGCCTCTCGGAACAGCATTGAAAATATGTGTGGAAGATGTCCGAGAAAAACTGAGACTGTATAAGGCCCCAATGAACATTGTTTTCGTCATGGACCTCAGTGGGTCAATGATTTTCAACATAGAAGAAGTAAAGGAAGCCTTGCTAAAGCTGCATGGAGATGCGTATCGGTATAGAGACAAGGTCGGAATAGTCGCTCTTAAAGAGACTGGGGCAATTGTAGTTCAGCATCCAATCACCAACCTGAGAGTTGTCGCAAACAAGTTGTTGAGATTGCGAATCAGTGGTCATACTCCTTTGGCCGCTGGAATGCTAAAAGCGTTGGAGGTTCTAAAGGAAGCAAAGCGAAGAGACAGATCAGCGATACCCCTCATGGTAATTATAACCGACGGAAGCGCCAACGTTCCACTTAAGAGAAGCTTAGAGACAGGTGAGATTCGCGAGTTTGACATGGTGAGAATTGCCCTCAGAGAGTTTGAAGATGTGGCTGTGAGGGATGTTATGTCTGTTTCAAGAATGGTCAGGAAACAAGAAATTCACACAGTAGTCGTAAACACGAATCCACATATGTATGGGCGAGAAACCTATGGTTTGGCGGTAACCCGGCATATAGCCTCAGTGACAAGTGGGAGTCATCATGAGGTTGGGAGACTCGCCCATGGAGAGGAGCTTGTAGAAAGAATATTTGACGGTTTACTCAAAGATCAGAGATTGATCGCACATGAAGCGTCTATATCCCTAAAGTCACCGTGAACGAAAAAACATTGAAAACGCAGTAAGTCATTGCATGCATGCGCTAGAGGGTTTTGGAAATGGTTTTTAGCAGGTCTGACTTGGTTATTATGCCGACGCTGTTTCCTCTTCTTATCACTGACACGCCAGGATGATCTTCCAGCAACGGTTTGATCATGCTTATGCGCATGTCTTCTGGAACGCTTGTTAACGATGCCCGCTTCACTTTCTCTACCCTTTCCTTAGCAATCGTGGAACTCAGGTTTTTGATGATGCCATCCGCATAATAGTGCCCACCACTCTTTCATTTTCAATCACTGGTAGCTGAGAGATGGCGGGTCTCATCATGACCCCGCTAACTTTCAAGATTTTATCATTGGGTCTCGCGAAAATAACATCCTTTGTCATGGGGTCTCCGCACTTTTTTTCCTCTCCTTCGGTTAGGACCTGAAGAATTCTGCTTACCGTGGACAGTCGAGGGTCTACCCTTCCTTTTTCAATTTCGGCAACATGAGCTTGTGAAACTCTGGCTAGCTCGGCTAACTGTCTG
>CP070709.1:1093432-1100476 GCA_020350305.1 Candidatus Bathyarchaeota archaeon | reverse complement strand
GCTGCCAAAGGCATAGGGGACATGGTCAAGTACCTTTCTATTCCTGTACCCCAACGGAACAAGTCAGAAGCATAAGTAACAGGATTGAATTGTGAAAATGCTGCATACGCTTGATTTGCGTCTTGAACAAAAGCTTGAGGATACATTGTAGTGCTCAATCGGACTATAAGGGCACTTAAGACTCCCATGAAAATATCAAAGCGGTCACCTGACTTCAACGTAACTGCAATCGTAATGCTCATCCCGGAGATACCAAAAGCAAACAAGAAGAGAGCTGAAAAAGCAACAAGAAGGTTAAGCGGATTCGCAAGCCCAATTATAAATAGCGTAATTGCGATAATTGGACCTACAAGAATGAAACTTCGTATTCCGCCGCCAATCGACCTCCCCAAAACAAGTTCCTTGCGGGAAACAGGAAGACTTAGCAGATACTCGAAAACACCATGTTCAGCTTCTTCAAAAATATCATATCCAATGAACACAGAGGCAGAATATAGCATCATTATTACAACACCGGCAACATAAAATTCAAAATAGATATCTGCCAACTCAGGCACAACCATGCGAGAAGCAATTAAACCAAAGAAAGCAACCTGAGCAGCAAACCATATTGTACGCAAGATTATGATGAACTTAAATTGTATGAACCTGCGCAGGTCTCTTTCAATGACTAGTAGCAATTTCCTCGTTTTTTTCACCTTGAATTGCTCTTTTGCTCTGCTTCCTCAATGGTCAATCCCGTATAATGAACAAAAACGTCATCAAGCGATGGTTCGCTCATACGAATCCAAGAAATCGGCAACCCTGCATTCGAAAACAGGTTCACAACCCGAGGAACAACCTTCTCCACTTTGTTAAGATGAATTCTCAGGTCATCTGGCTTCACCACGACTACTTCCACTACTTCTTTGAAACCTTTCAATTCATCTAGAACGTTCTTGCTCACTTTCTTTTCAAGCTGAACCTCGACAACATCTCCTCCAAGAATGCTGTCCTTCAATGTTTTGGGCGTGTCACACACCAACATCTTGCCTTTGTGCATAATCCCAACGCGGTCAGAAAGTACATCTGCTTCGTAAAGCTCATTGGTGGCCAAGATTATGGTGGAACCTTCATCTCGGAGTTCTCGAATCATATTCCAAATCTTGTGTTTACCAACAACGTCAATTTGAGAAGTAGGCTCGTCAATGAATGCGATTCTGGGTCTTTGAATCAGAATCTTGGCAACTTCAACACGTTTCTTCATCCCACCAGAAAGACCATGAATCCTTTTCCGCCTATTATCCCACATATTAACATCTTCCAACGTCTGCTTGACTCTTCGTTTCCGCTCTCGCGTTGAAAGACCGCAGACTTTCGCGTGCCAATTCAGGACATCCCATGGCGTGCTGACCCACATAAGTTTAGGGTCTTGAAAACAAATACCAATCAGCTTTCTTACATCGTCCGGGTCTTTTCTTATATCATAATCACCCACGATCGCTGTTCCATTGGTCGGCTTAATCACTGTTGAAAGCATAAGAACAGTTGTTGTTTTTCCAGCGCCATTAGGACCCAACAATCCAAAGATCTCTCCCCCGTCAATACTCAAACTCAATTTGTCCACTGCCACCAAGTCCTCGAAATGCTTTGTCAAACCGATCGTCTGAATAATAGCCACTAGTATGCCCTCATTAGTCTGCGAGTTTTTCGGAGCATGATTAATGAAGGGGACTAGTGGATAAGCATATCGTCTTTCACAAAGCCTATACAGCGGATTAGTCAAAGGTTGCTTCTCTGTCTATGTCTCAAGAACACACATGCATGAAGAATTACGGTCTTCTCTTGCCTTTTTTCTGGTCTTTTCGCACACAAATCCTAACGAATCTTAACATACTTGTACGCCTCAGTCATATTTTCAAAGCAAAAATGAACCTTCTGAAAATTCTTCCGAAACTCAACGACATCCTTCTTTACCTTATTCACGTCTTCTTTGTCAATGACAACTCTTTTCATAAACTCCGCAATCTCAGCCATCTCACTTTCCTTCATTCCCAGCCTCGTAACTTCACTAGTCCCTAACCGAATACCTCCAGGATGCATAAAATGACGACCAGCCTTGATGTCCCAAGGCAACAGATTTCGATTCAAAATAACATTAGCCTTCTCCAATTCTTCTTCAATGGTACCCCCATCACCATACTTCGTGATATCAACTAAAACCACATGTGACTCGGTGAAGCCTTTATGCTCGGCTAAAGCACCAAAGCCACGCTCAAACAAAGCCTGCCCCAAAGCCTTCGCATTCCTAACAACCTGCCTAACATACTCCTTACCAAACTCAAGCAATTCAGCACAAGCTATAGCAACTCCAGCTACAGCGTGAAGATGATGATTACTCGAAAGTCCAGGAAAAGTCGCCCGCTTAATCCTATCCGCATACCGGTCCCAAGACAACACGCCACCATGCTGAGGACCAAACAACGTCTTGTGAGTACTCAACGTAACAACGTCAGCCCCTTCCCTCAAAGGATCCTGAAAACACCCTCCACCAATCAAACCAGCCACATGAGCCGCATCATACGCCACTATTGCTCCCAATTCATGGAACGTATCAGTCAACTCCCGCACAGGATGCGGAAACGGAAAAACACTTGCACCAAACATCACCAGCCTAGGAGTCTTATCTTTCTCCACAAGCTTCTTAACCCTCTCCTTCGTCCTTTCAACATCAATATTCAACTCCTTATAATCTAAAGCAAGATACTCGACGACCAAGTCGCGAACAGCCCCAGCAGTTCCCCCCAACTTCTTCTTCCCCGTGCTAATGTGCCCCCCACAAGGAATAGGCAGGGCCATCATAACATCACCAGGGTTTGTGAACGCCGTGTAAAGCACCAAATTCGAGACAACACCCGATATTGGACGGACATCAACAAACTCCGCCTTGAACAATTTCTTCATCAATTCAATACAAAGAAGCTCCACTCGATCAATGTACAAGCATCCAGCGTACACACGTTCTTCAGGCCAGCCTTCCGCATATCGATTTCCAAAATCGGTTACCAACGCCTCCCGCACAGCTGGACTTGGCACATTCTCACTTGCAATCAGTGGAAGCGCCTCTCTGAACCATCTATGATGTTGCTGAAGGAGCCCAAGCGTTCTGTCATAATACTCTCGAGCAGTTGTCATAAACGCACCTTGACATCATATCAACCTTAGCAAAAATAAAACCTTTGGAATGGACGTAACTTTAATTAAAGGGTAGTAATCCAGCTTATAACCGAAAGAACCAAGCTTGAGGTCGTCATTGATGAGTAGCAAACGGAAGAAAAAACGCGAGAAAAAGGCGCCTATGCCAATGCAAAGCGCTGGCTTGCTTCGATTCTTTGAAGAAGAAACTCGCGGCGTAAAAGTGAGACCTGAGATAGTTATGATCTTAACAGTAGCACTGATAGTGTTTTGCATTGTGTTGAAACTAGGTATCTTTCCAGGTCTTCCTCCCTAGAGTTTGTAACGTTTCACAGTCTAGAAAATGAGTCAAAAATGAGATAATACTAAAACTATTTACTTTTATGCAAAACTTCAATACGTTGAACAGCATTCAAGTTGACAAATATCTCGCTTCTTTTCTCTTTGCTCACAACCTGCGGCACTGGCTGTGCTATCGTGGACCGCAGTACTACCACGTCAGCGTCCGAAAGCCAAATTCCAGGCGGTTGCCGCGTAACTGCAACTAGCGTTCCTTCAAATCCGTATGAAGCATCCAGAATCGCCACCATTCGCCGACCTATGTTTCGTTCAAGCATGTGAAATATCGTTGGAGGCAGTCCAGTCTGAGACATTGTAATCACTACAATGTTGTATTTTCAACAATAAAACTTTATCCTACCTTCTCGGCTGTTAAACATCAAGGGCGTGTTGTTGCTGATGAAGAGCTTATCAGGTTACACAAATAGTCGTCTAATGTATCCTGCATAGATGTTAAAGGTGATAACGCCGTTTACTGAGCGTGTTCTGATTCCTGTCACTTCACTGATCTGTCTGACTGTCAAAGGTTTTTCTGATCTATGCAATGAACGAAAGATTTTTTCCGTGTAACCTTTATACGTAGGAGTGTCTTGTAAATAGAACTCGCCCTTGATGCATCTCCTTTCTCCATCTTTCGTTAAAGTATACTTATACCTTAACATATATAGACCAGCTTGGGAGCCTGTCTACATAATAATCCGCCTCAAGTTTATTTAACTGTTATGTAGGAATTCTCTATCTAGGGACTGAACATGTGAAATTTCAGCATTGAATGTTACTTTGATAATCGTTTTGCAACCCCAATCTTTTTGAACCCATATTTCAACAAATTTATGAACATGTCACTGGGGGATGCTCTATATGGCTTCTGACAAGTCTCTAGATAGATACATAGGCAAGGCAGCTAAGCGCTATTCATCACTGTTTACACTTCCATCACGAAGAACGATTATTCTTTCACTCTGTATACTGTGCATATTTGGCGGCGTTTCAACAATTCTGCCATTATCTTTTTCCTACAATGGGCTTGCGCTAGGGCTGATGTTTGGCGTATCTCTTTTTTTTATCATTGTGTTATCTGATTTTATGATTACTCAGAGCTGTATGAAAACAGACCATGTTTTTAATTTAAGGCGTTGCTTGATCCTCTCTCTTTTTTCCAGTTTATTTTGGCTTGGATTCACTTTTCTCGGCGCTATCAGCAGCATTTTTTTTGGAAACTCAGATCTTTGGATTAAGTTTTTCCTTTTCGGTTTTTATGCAGCATTGATTCTTCGTTTACTTGTCTTTTCCACAGCTTCATTTGCTGACCGTGGAAGCGCTATTCTTTCTTCTCTCCTGCAGCCTATTTTATGTATTATCCCTATTCTTTTCATGAACTCGGTGATAAAGTATGATTTAACTTCCCTTTTCATCTTTTTCTCGCTTTCCATTCCAATCGCTGTAGTGACGGTTTTTCTTTTCACTATCCTTTTGGACAACGTTGGCAAAAAAACTCTAGGGATGCCCTCTCTTTTCCTCTTCAAGGCATTTTTAGTGAATTGGACGGAGAACGTGAGCGCGCCTCTTGAAAGAATCTTTGAGAGGCTCGGCGACGAAATGGACATAAGGCTTTCTTTGCTGGCATTCAGAAGTGGCGCAAAGGTAAAGGCGGTGATTGTTGTTCCAGAATGTCATCCAGGGCCATTCAGAAATGTTGGCAGCAGCCTCCTCCCATATATGATTCAAGACGCACTGGAAGATAAATTAGAGTGCGTAGCTTCTGTACCTCACGGATTGCTCGGACACGATTTCGACCTTTCCTCTCAGCTTCAGAGTCGAAAAGTTGTGGAAGGTGTTCTTTCATACATGGATTTCTCTCATTTCAATTCCAAGATTACCCCTTTCATTCGAACCCGAAAAAGCGGAGCAAGTGCAAGTTGCCAAATATTTGGGGATTGTGCTTTTGTCACGTTAACCATGGCGCCCAAAACTATGGAAGATTTGCCTCAAAAATTAGCTTCACACATTGTTGGCGAAGCTGAGAACCGAGGTTTGCCTTCTCCAATAGTCATTGATGCCCATAATAGTATAAATGGACCCTTTGAACTCGACGAAGCAACACGGTCTCTTAGAAAAGTTGCGGTGACGAGTCTTGAGGAAGCGCTTTCAACAAGGCGTTCTTCGTTTGAAGTTGGCGTTGCAAAGGTTATTCCTAAAGAGTTTGGCGTTAAAGAAGGCATGGGCCCTGGAGGAATAAGCGTGATCATAACGAAGGTGGGAGACCAGAAGACCGCATACGTGACCATTGACGGAAACAACATGGTGTCTGGGCTACGGGAGAAGATCCTTGTAATGCTTCGGGAAATTGGCATCGTTGATGGAGAAATTCTCACCACGGACACGCACGCTGTGACTGGTGTTGTGCCAACCGCACGTGGCTATTATCCTATTGGCGAGGCGATAGACAATGCAAAGCTAATTGGTTATATTAGAGAGGCTACGGTGAAAGCGTTGGATGATCTGACGCCTGCAGAAGTGTCGAGGCGCACAGGCACGGTTCCAAACGTCAAGGTTATTGGAGAAAAACCCATAGCAGACCTGTGTGTCCTTGTCGACGAAGCGATGAAACAAGCCAAAAGACTAGCAATTTCTCTAATTTCTGCAGCCAGTATTCTTTTGATCGGTCTGCTTATACTTATTTAGCTAATCAATCATCAAACCGAAGGCTAACACTAATATTGCTAAGGCTCGTATTCTCTTTTCTACAACCGAAGGAAAACATGGTATCAGAAAGATTCATGGTGAAGCGTGACAAGGTGATCATAACATGGTTGCTCTGAAAACTTTACCAAAAGAAGAAAAAAGACGAAAAGGAATGATCGTGATTAATGAAGAGTTATGTAAAGGGTGCACACTCTGTGTAAGCGTTTGCCCCTTCCATCTTATTCAAGTCGCGAATCATATCAGCTCTAAAGGCTACTATCCAGCGAAATTCGTTGATTTAGAAGGGAAGTGCACAGGATGTACTTTGTGTGCCAAAATGTGTCCTGACGTGGCCATCGAAGTTTATCGATAGGAGAAGATGAAGGTGGGAATATGAGCAGGAAAACACTAATGACAGGAAACGAGGCTATAGCTGAAGCTGCGGTTCAAGCAGGATGTAGACATTTTTTCGCCTATCCAATAACCCCCCAAAGCGAAATTCCTGAATACCTGTCGTGGCGACTTCCTGAAGTAGGGGGATGCTTCCTTCAAGCAGAAAGCGAGATAGCATCAATCTACATGGTTTTCGGAGCAGCAGGAACTGGCGCAAGATCGATGACCTCTTCTTCAAGCCCTGGCATCAGTCTAATGCAAGAAGGCATCTCCTATATTGCAGCCGCTGAACTTCCATGCGTAATTGTTAACATGATGCGAGGGGGTCCAGGATTAGGAGGGATTCAACCATCCCAGTCAGACTATTTCCAAGCAACTAAGGGAGGAGGACATGGAGACTACCACGTACTTGTGCTTGCACCGTCCACGGTTCAAGAGGCAGCTGACCTAATG
>CP070709.1:1084783-1093332 GCA_020350305.1 Candidatus Bathyarchaeota archaeon | reverse complement strand
ATTGAGTTTAGCAGAAATAAACAAGGGCTTCCAGCTTGTTGCAGATGCAAATGAATCTATTAAAGTGATAATAAAACCATGGAAAGAGATTGAGTTCGATTGATGCTCATTTGAATGAAGATTTATCGTATCCACGTGTAACGTCGAGACCTAGGAATTCCACTGCCTGGCTACTTCCTCACGTTCGGCCGAAACAGCAAATAAAGGATAGTCATTCTCGTTGCCAGTTTTGTCAGCGTTGTGTCTCTTGGCAGTTCTACCTCATAGACATCTAACACGCCATGCAGGCATATCAATGAGACAAAGTCCAGCTATGAGAAGGTTAAGTGAGTTTTCTTAAAGAATCAGTAATTCACCAGAAGTTTCATTTATGCGATGGGCTCATACACATTGTGGGAAAAGCCTTGATGGTTGGCGTCGTTGGAAAACCCAACACGGGCAAGTCCACGTTCTTCTCCGCTACAACGCTGGTTCCAGTTGAGATTGCGAGTTATCCATTCACAACCATAAAGCCGAATCGAGGAATAGGCTACGTACGAACCCCATGTGTGTGCAAAGAATTTAACGTAAAAGACAACCCGAAAAATTCCACTTGCATAGACGGAATACGATTAATCCCAGTCGAGTTAATAGACTGTGCCGGCCTCGTACCAGGAGCATGGCAGGGAAGAGGACTAGGAAACCAGTTTCTAGACGAGATTAGAAAGGCAGACGCCCTCATCCACATTGTGGATGCCGCCGGAACAACGGACTCGGAGGGAAAATTGTGCAAGCTTGGTTCTCACGATCCCGCAGAAGATGTACGTTTCTTGGAGAAGGAGATGACGATGTGGCTTGCGCAGATATTGAAGAGGGACTGGTCTAAAATCGCTAGAACAGTTGAGTCCGGTACAGAAGACCTGTTCGCTCTCCTCGAAGAACGGTTCAGCGGACTCGCCATAAAGAGAACACATGTCATTGAGGCGCTGAGAAAAACAGAGCTTGATGCAGAAAAACCAATCCTCTGGAGTGACGACGATCTCATCAAGTTTCTCGACGTTTTGAGGAAAATCTCTAAACCCATGCTGATTGCGGCAAACAAAATCGATCTTCCACCAGCGGAAGAAAATGCTGAACGATTGAAAGAGCTGGACTATATGGTTGTTCCATGCTGTGCAGAAGCAGAGCTGGCGTTGAGGAGAGCCGCAGAGAAAAAGTTGGTCGACTACAGGCCTGGAGACTGCAACTTCGAAGTTGTGAAGCCTAAGGAGCTAACAGAAGTTCAGAACAAAGCGTTAAAAATAGTTCAAGAAAGGGTACTGCAGAAATTTGGATCCACCGGCGTACAAGAGGCCATTAACATGGCGTTCTTTAAATTGTTGAATATGATTGTCATTTATCCAATTGAAGACATTGAACATCTCAGTGATCATGAGGGTCGAGTGCTTCCAGATGCATATATTGTGCCCTACGGCACCACCGCACGACAATTAGCCTACTTAATTCACACAGAATTAGGGGAAAGTTTCATCTACGCAGTTGAGGCTCATGAAAAGAAGAGAATTGGAGAAGACCATGTTTTAAAGGACAGGGATGTAGTTTCAATAGTAAGCGCCAAGAAAAGAGGCTAAGTTTACTTCTTTCATTACGCTTTTGACCAGGCTTCTTTTTGTAGCCAACCTGTTCTAATATTTTCTTTTCGGTCACGTGACGTATACGATTTTATGTCCACAACTGGCGTGCCGTCTACCATGTCGACTCCTATAGTTTTCGATATGTTTCCTTTCCAAAAGTTCTAAAGCAGTGAAACTTATGGGATCAGGTCTTTTAGGATGTCTTGTGGCAAAAACGCCACGCAAGCCTTTGCCCCAAATGGGTTTTACATGAAGCGAATAACCTTTGAACTTGAAATATCCACAAGATTATGAGATGGGAGAATCCTTCAACATCCTTCAAACCCTTCTCGAATTCTGAAACTTCAATCTCACAAACCGTAGAACTGACTCGATGCAACACATCTTCCTTACTTCTGTAAGGAGAATGCACTACCCTTATCGGCTTAAGTTCTATCGTTGCTCCAGCGAATCCCTCTATAGATTAGACCACATGCACACGCATGTTCTACTGGCCAAAACGTCTCTTCCGCCTCTGATACGTCCGGACAGCCCGCAAAAGATCGATACGCCTAAACTTAGGCCAATACACATCTAAAAAACAAAGTTCACTATACGCACACTGCCACAATAAGAAACCACTCAGTCGTTCCTCCCCAGAAGTTCGAATGATCAGATCCGGGTCCTGTTTAGGCATATGAGCCGTATACAGATACCGCTCAAAAACCTCTTCATCAATCTCGTCATAGTCCATGTCACCCTTCTTCACTTTCTGAGCGATTTTTCTCGTTGCATCCACGATCTCAGCTCTTCCACCATAAGCCAAAGCTATATTCAAAAAATGCTCATCATAACCTTTCGTGTCCTTCTCTACTTGTCTGATTATCTCTTGGAGCTTCTTGGGCAAGAGACCGATCCTGCCTATAACCTTAACTCGAACCTTTTGTTCATGAACACGTTTATTTGTGAGAATTTCACTTAATTTTTCCTCAGCAAGATGCAAGATTTCACCCACTTCTTGTAAAGAGCGTTGAAAATTTTCAGTTGAAAACGCGTAAAGAGTGATCGATTTTACATTCAAATCCAAGCACCAGTCTAGTAGCCCTTCAACCTTCTCGGCGCCGTACTGATGGCCAAATAAAGGATTTAACGACGACTCAGAAGCCCATCGACGATTTCCATCCAGTATAATAGCGATGTGCTCAGGCTTCATATCATTCTTCACCTGCTGCCAGAGCCACTTCTCATAAGCCTTGTACACGCCGAGTAGAGACAACAACGTATGTAGCATTATTTAACCTCGAATCTTGTAGCCCTAAGCGCGTGTGCACATAAACAGTGACGTTCTGAGGGTAAGTGCTTGATAGCTTCTCTTAAAATTTGCTGAATAACTGGATTTTTCTTTTCTGCTTCGTTAGCCACTTCATCAGCGGTTAACCGTTGCTGCATCCCCGCCGCCATGTTCGAAACAAAACATATGGTTGCGTAACACATTTCCAGCTCACGCGCAAGCACAGCTTCTGGGGCGCTCGTCATACCGACAATGTCACAGTTCAACCGTCTAAACATTTCAATCTCTGCAGGAGTTTCGTAACGGGGGCCCTCCGTACAAACCAGAACAGCTCGATTCGATACCTGTACACCCCGTTCCTTAGTCGTTTTAATCAAAAGTCCGCGAATCGTCGGACAATACAACTGAGACATATCCACGTGTGTAACAGGGGCGTCGTCGTAGAAGGTGAGCTGTCTGAGTTTAGTGAAGTCAACCAAATCATGGGGAACAACCAAGTCGCCTGGTTTAAAATCGGGTTTTATGGCTCCAACCGCGTTTGTCGCAACTACTTGTTTGACGCCGATCTCGTGTAAAGCAAAGACGTTGGCTCGATAATTCACTTTGTGTGGAGGAACAGAATGATGGATGCCGTGGCGAGGCAGAAATGCAACGGGTTTTCCGTTAACTTGACCTAGGAATATGGGAGGTGGGAGGCCGTAAGGAGTTCCAACTCGAATCTGCTCGGCGTCCTTCAACAAAGCTTCTAAACCAGTTCCGCCGATTATTGCCACATCAGCCTTCGCTAAACTCTTCAATTTCTTCTTTCTTCTCCCTGAAAAAACGAGCATATTTTCTATGCAGCAAAAAGGTGGCTAGAACAGCAGCCACGGTCAAAGGTAAGCCGATAATAATAGTAGCTACAAGCCCTATGGTGTAAGTTTCTGCCTGCTCAGGATAAATAAGAATCTGTGATGCTTGGTAAAACATTGGCCACGACCAAACAACCGCAACCACAATGACAATGGTGCGCCACAGCCGAGGGTCATGCTCGAAATACCAGCGGATTGCCCTACCAGAAAGCAAGACACAGATTCCAACTATTATAAGAGCAATTGATCCTGAAATAAACCATCCTATTAGGTTGGGAAGTAAAGCGATCCATTGACCAAAATCTTCTGGAGGTTGGAGTATCGAATCTGCAGCGTTGACCCCTCCCAGATAGCAACCGACGAGACCTAATAAGACCCCAGTAGCCGTAGAATAATTTACTATTTGTATTGGAAGGGGTGGAGGAGAATATTCTCGAACGAATCTGTAGAGCTTCAATGCTGCTTTGTCAATTCTGAATCCTTTTATGAGAAGGAATGCGCCACAAACGATGAGAAAGGCTATTCCTGTGTATCTTATCCAGCCAGTGATGTATAGAATGCCTAAGATTATCATCAAAATTCCGGGTAGGCCAAGCAAAATCCGAGAATAACGTGGGTTCTCCCAAATCATTTTCAAATATCGAGAAAAAACCGCCGCCGTTTCTTCGATTGATTCACTATGTGTCACCACGATCCTTCGAACTGAGGTCACCGGCACCCGGGATTGAACTAGCGGTAAAATTGCCTCATCGCTGAAACCGTCAGTGACGAGGATAACGTCGCTTGCTGGGAAGTTTTCTAACACTTCGGTGAGTTCAGATACGAGTTTTCTGTCTGCTCCCACCCCACCAAGTTCGGAACCAGCTATAGTTGCAATTTGATGGTTCTCAGATGTTTTGCTCCCTTTTTTTAGATGATCGTAGATTCGAACTGCTTCAAACATGGCGTTGGCATCTGGTTCCTCAGGATCCTGCAGAGCGAGACTGACAGCCGCATCTACGTTCTCCTTTCTTCCAAGAACTGGTGTCTTTATCCCTCCTTTCACGCCCAGATCGTCATCTCGGTCAACACAAAGGACGAGAATGCGTTCCGACTCTTTTTTTGTGGACTTTGGCATCGCCTTTCGCTCATTCATCTGCTAAATCTTTATCATTTAACTTTTTGTCTTCTATCCTTCTTTAAAGTTCCGTAAACTGTGCACATACAGAATTTTAAGAATCATACAATCCCCTTGTCAGCGAGAACCTTGAATTCTTGCCACGTTAACTTCTTGCCGCGTTTTAGCTTTTCCAACGCTCTTTCTTCGAGCTCTTTGCGCAGTTCAAGTTGGCGTTTAGCTTCCATCTTCTCTTCTATCTGTTGTAGCTCTTGTTTGAGAGATTTGATTTGACATGAAAGTTCTATGCATTTTTGATGAGGAGGTTGTGCTTTATGTTTGGTCTCCAAAAATTTTTGATGCATATCATCTGCATCAGTTTGAAGGGTGCAAGTTCTATTTAGTGTATCGAGCATTTCTTCATGAAGCTTTTGACTTTGCTTAGCGAATTTCGAGAGTTTCTCATGGCAGGTATTTGCCTTGGTTTCAAGTGTTTTCTCTTCAATTTGAAGCTCGGTGAGTTTTTCTCGTAGTTTCTGCATTTTTTTGTAAACTGACAATTTGCTCTCAAACACTCGCACTTGATCAATCAACAACTTCTCCTCTTCTAGTGAGAGAGAACTGGTTTGAATCTTCCACTCAAGTTTTTCGATTTCTCTCTGTATGTTTTCCATGTCTTGAGGAGGTTTATTTCTCACGAGTTCTCTTGTTTTCTCCCTTAGTCTCATAATTTGAATGTGCTTTTGTTTGCGTTTCACTCTTGTTTCTTCACGTTGGCTTTTAAGCTCTTGAACTTGTTCGTTTAATGTGTCACGTCTCTGTTTAAGGTCAGCGGCTTCTTGTCGCAGCTTTTTAATCTGTCTAAGTATGGCGTTTCTTTTTCTTGCCCGATCTTTTGCTTTAGAGTTCAGTTTGTCGAGTTCCTTCTTAAGCGGGGCGAGTACTTGATTAAGTTCCGCAATTTTCTGCTTGAGGGATTCAGACACGTTTTTTCTTCCTACGCCGGGTTTGACCTATTCAAGGATTCTTTGAATCAAGTTGTTTCCTTCTGTTGATGAAAAAAGTGGGTGGCCACAATTCCCTTTGATTCGTCGACGTGTTACCATGTGGTTTTGAACTTGCATGCATGCAGAGAATACTTCGCACTTTGGATGGTTAGAACTTTTATTCCAGTATGATTCTTGCATCGACCGTTTTCGCACCTTTTTCGTAGACCATGACTGGATTCAGATCGAGTTCTTTGATTTCCTGATGTTCCATCACCAGCCTTGAGGTATTCAGCAAAATATCTACGATGGCATCGATGTCTACCGATGGTTGTCCTCGATAGCCTTTGAGAATTGGATATGCTTTTACTTCGGTGACCATCTCTTGGGCGTCTTGTTTAGTGATGGGGGCTATTCTAAATGTTACGTCTTTGAGAACCTCAACAAAGATTCCGCCGAGTCCGAACATCAGAGCTGGGCCAAACTGGGGGTCCTTTGTTGCTCCAACGATGACCTCGGTTGATTGAGGGGCCATCTCTTGAACGAGAATACCTGTAATCTTAGTGTCTGTCTTGTGTTTCTTTACGTTTTCCAAAATTTTCTTGTAAGCGTCTTTAACCTCTTGGGCGCTGTTCAAATCAAGGACAACGCCGCCTACATCAAACTTGTGAATAACATCAGGAGAGACAATCTTGAGAACCACCGGATAACCCATTTCTTCAGCGAACTCTGCAGCCTCATCAACGTTTTTTGCCACTTCGAACTTCGTTACGGGTATCCCATATTCTCTGCATACCGTTTTGGCCTCTGGTTCAAGTAGATAATTTCTCCTCTCTTCACGAGCCTTCTTGAATATCTGAGGAACTTCTCTCAATGGATTCAACAACCTTCGTTGCAGAAATCTACACTGCTTCTATCTTTCTAACTTTTCATGTATTTTAACCTTAAGCAAATGTCAGTTCGTCCGAAAATTAAAGACGCAATAACATTTATCACAGAAATGTTGTCACCGTTTTTCTCGTTCGAGTTGGCGCACTCGTGTCTTAATGTACCCCGTGACTTGATCTTGGTTCATTTTCCGAGCTTTGTGTTGCCTGTCAAGATGATCTTCAACCGTGGCCAGCATCTTGTCTATGTCGAAGGGCTTAATGATGTAGGCGTCTGCTCCCTTGTTCAGGGCTTCGACGGCGTTTTGTAGAGACGGGTATCCGGTGATTATGATTTTGGCCATTCTAGGTTTTGTTTCTGTCATTTTGGTCAGAAGGTTTACGCCTTCCATATCAGGTAGTCGAATGTCTATCAAGGCTAGGTTGTAGAAGCTTGTCTTTGATTTTCTTATAGCCTCTTTCCCGGTCTCCACTGTTTCGACGTCATATCCCTTCTCCTCTAGTATGGCTGTGAGGGTCTTTCGTATGCTGGGATCGTCGTCGACAACGAGTATATTTGCTTTCTCACTCATACGTTTGCACCTCCTATTTGTTATGTTTGTCCTTTTTCTCCCTAAGCGGGATGGTGACTGTGACTACGGTGCCTGCTCCTTCCTTGCTTTTGACGTCGATTGAACCTCTGTGGACGCTTATTATGCGTTTGCAGATGGCTAATCCCATACCTATGCCCTTCGCCTTGGTTTTGAAAAGTGGAGTAAACAGTTTTCTCAGGTTCTTTTTGGTGATGTCTCGGACGATTCCGAGGGTGCCTATTATCTTGTTGTCTTTTTCCAGCGGTGCTAATGCTACTTCCACGGGGACAACGTTTCCACTTGCTTTCTTTATTTTTGTTTTAAGCACGGTTAATTTGCCTTGCAGTACGTTTTTGTGTGCTTTGATTGTTTCAGGCAGATTTTTGGTGGGGATGAGTTTTTGAAAAGATTTTCCAATGTGATTTTCTCGTCTGAGTTCAGTGATTTCTTCGACTTTTTGGTTTACCGTTACAAATTTTCCTTGATTGTCAAGAACGTAAATCGCGTCGCTTGCATTATCAAACAGCCACTGGAAGGCTTCGTTTTCTGTTGTCTCTTTCATGATAGTTGGGGCAGTTAATTCACGAGCGCGTCTGTTAATCTCGTTTTTTGAGAATACCGGTCTATTTTTGTTCAAGCCTGATGTCCCCCCTTTGTTTTACGTCGCTTGCACTTTGCTCAGCCTGCCTCACATAATCAGCAAATTGAAAATTCATCTTCTCTTCGAAGTTGAAATTGAGCCCACGATAAAGTTCTTTGACAATAAACTTCTCAATGAGCCCTGCTCCAGAACCAAAAATAGCATTCAATGCTCGAGCGAATTTCTCAATTTCTTCAGGGATATTTTCCCTTTCCAAATGAAGATTTTCGCCAAGATGATAGTATATGGCCTTTCTCGGAGTTTCCCCTAGGAGAAGCAATCCATCGTCAACCGCCCTAAGCAAAGTCTTCTCAAAATTCATTCCATTCACCTTAGGAAACCTTTAACCATCGACTGGAACGCCGACAAATCCAAGAGAGACCTCCATAAGCACAGTATCTCTTAAATCTCAAGAACATTTAGGATAAGCCTTGTGAACTTCGAGTGCAGATTTCAATTCCTTTTTTCAAGTCAACAGGTAATGTCTCGTTCTCCGTCAACTGCTATATTATGCCTTATGCTTTATTTACACAGACTCCTAGCAAGCTTCTTCTGAATATGCCCAAAAAATGTTGTTGGTCGGGCGGGCAGGACTTTCATGAAGTGAAACCTTCATTTTGAAATCGCCGAGCTG
>CP070709.1:1063246-1084683 GCA_020350305.1 Candidatus Bathyarchaeota archaeon | reverse complement strand
GACGTGCCAATCGTTTTTGAGCCCTTCTCTGACAAAGTGCATCACGATTATTGTACACCCATAGTATTATCTCTCATATGAATGTTCAGACTCCTTTTCGTCCGAAGAAAGGAGGAGTCTGCGGATGATATCCAATGTTTGAGTGAAAAACAAAATTCGCAATTCTTAGCAGTATTCTCCTACTCTTCACTACCTTTTGCGAAACAAGGGTCTACCGTAGATGTCAGCAACATAGACAAATCCAATCATAACTATGCTTTCAGGGGGAAGATCCAGAGAACCCGGATTTTACATATGCGCGTGCTAAGACTTAAAAACGAGGCTTAGATGTGTGTTTTAGAAGGGATGGTGTATGAAGAAAGAGGAGATCAAAAGCGAGGAAGACGTAATCAGTTTCTTGGGGAATAAGACGGAATTCGAAAGAGCGGTCCTAGTTGCTACTTTCAAGATCCCGAAGGGAAAGGTCAGCACATACAAGAGAATAGCTCAAAAAATCGGTAAACCACATGCTTACCGGGCTGCTGGCAATGCCTTGCATAAGAACCCGCTTGCACCCATTGTTCCATGTCACCGTGTTGTCAAATCTGATGGCGGATTCGGAGGAGAGAAAAAAGGAGCCGAATCAAGAAGGAACCTTTTGGAGAAAGAGGGAATACCCATCGAAAACGGCAGGGTAAGAATAAGTGAAGAGATCCTGGTTTAGCTATTGTGTTAACGACCGCACGCATTTATAAAACGATTCGGAACTTGCACTGTTTGTCTCCCTTCACGATTGATTCTTCAATGATAACGTCAACTGGTTTCCCCAAAGCCCCCTCAAATAACGCCTTCGCCCATCCCCGAGAACAGTTGCAGTATGTTGCTGAGAGCTTGCCTCGAGGAATTTTGCCCACAAAAGAACAGTAACATTTTGGGTAGACAACGTAGACCTTGTCTCCTTCTCTATGTAGGTGCTTGTAGACTTTCCCAAACTTGTTTAGAAACTCATCTATATTCTCCGATTTCTGGTAAATGCCTTGAGCCTTCTTGATGAAGCTCTGAGATATGCATTGTCGCCCGCATTGCTCCAACAATTTGGCTCGTGTCTCCTCATCAACATACTCATCCAGTCCAGCCATCAGGCAGGCAATCCATCTTTCCACACGTTTGCTCATCTCACTCACTCCAAGCATTGCTATTAGTGCCTTGTAGTATTGACAGGTTTTCATATTTAGATGTGACTAAAGGGGGCATCTAGGATGAAATGAAGGGAATATGCGGATGATATCTCCACCGTCAGAGGAGAAAGCAAAATACTAAACTTTTTAGGGTTCTTAAACCGAAAACTATTAACGTAATTCTTTTGTATGGTTGCACTGTCAAGGAGGCTCGCATACACTGAAATTGTCCATTTCCGCTATCGTTGTCATTGTCATAGCCGGAATTTTTACAGTCAGCTTAGTGGGTGCAGGTTATTACATTTACGTCGTACCTCACCCCTCACGCCTCCGTATTCTTCACAATCAACCAGACCCGATGATAAACGAGATAATAGCCGACTTCAAAGAATGGTACCGGGGTCCCGTAGAAGTTACGCTGACACGAACTGACCCGGAAACCGCGTACGAAAAGGCAACAACCGCTCCGTGGAAGCCCAACGCAGAAATTTGGTGGGGCGGGCCACTCTCCCTCTTTGAAAAGGCAGGCAGTGCTCTGCTTGCTTATAACGCAACTCCATTCGTCAATGGTGAAATAGACGAAACCTGTTACTCCTGCCCATTAGTTGATTTGAGTCAAAACACTCCTAGGTGGTACGCAGCAAGTTTGTACGGCTTAGGAGTAATGTACAACGAGGATCACCTTATCAGTGAAGGTTTGTCTAAACCTCAGAGTTGGGCAGATTTGACGCTTGACAAATACGAAGGAAATATGACCATGACCGATCCTATTATGTCTGAACTTATGTCACCCTTTGTCATGCTGATTCTTGAGAGCGAGGACTGGACTAACGGATGGGAATATCTGGTTAAACTGTCTGCCTTCATCAGACATTATGATGCTAACGAAATATACAGCACATGGCAAGTCACATCAAACTTCCTACCCTTGGCAGTTGTCCCAGATTCCAAGGGATTCGATGCGATGATGGTTTCTGCTCCTCACGTGAGTTTTAGCTATCTTGGGGCTACAATCGTGCAACCTGACCCAATTGGCATATTCGCCAAGGGCACACATCTCGATGAAGCAAAAGCATTCGTAGACTACGTTCTAACTGAACGAGCTCAAAACATAATCGGAAAATATCGTTTGCCCATGCACCGAGACGCAACCGAGTTTCCATCAGAATACAGCCCGTTTGACCAGAACTTTCCCCATGTTGAGGGCTATAATCAGACTTTGCAGGAAATCATTGGAGATTATTATCAAACATGGATTACAGAACGACATGACCTAATCAGGACAGCATGGGACGAAATAAAAGAAATAGACAAGCCAAGCCACGACTATACGTTAGCATGGAATAACTTCACATACGCGGGATATTATGCGGATCGAAGCGAAATCGAAGCAATATACAACAAAACCGACAACTGGACCAACGCTCAAGACATGGAAATATATATGAACGAATGGCGTGGCAACAGCACAATCGCATACCAAAATGCAGCCAACCAAACCATAGTTGATGAAAATGGACCAAGCGCAACTAGGGTTTTACTTAGCACGAATATGGGCGATATTACTATTGAGTTGTATGATGACATGCCTATCACAACAGGAAATTTCAAGAACCTGACCCAACAAGGGATCTATGATGATACCATTTTTCACAGAGTAATCAGCGGCTTTATGATTCAGGGAGGAGATCCTACTGGAACAGGATATGGAGATCCATCAATACCCGCAATACCGGATGAATTTACAGATCATAATAGAAACGAAAGGGGCACAATAGCCATGGCGAATGCTGGGCCAAACACTGGAAGCAGTCAGTTCTTCATTAATCTTGTAGACAATAGCCACTTAGACTCAGCACATCCAGTTTTTGGGAAAGTGATACAAGGAATGGATGTGGTTGACAATATTGCAGGAGTAGAGACAGACGAAAATGATAGACCTCTAGAAGAAGTCAGAATAATTAAAGCGGAACTTGTCAATTAGAGCGGTGCACGTGGGTGCGATTCTGAAACTACGTTTGTGTCATTACGCGCATCCGAAAATCATCGAAGTTTATATAAGATGAAGAAGAACCAAAGTTTCTAGATTTTTCCAACTACGAACAGCATGTTAACAATCGTACACTTCACCACGAACCCCCAGAAAAAGCAGGCTTTCAGCTTTTTTCCAGTATCTGCAAAGGCCGAATTCAACCGAATTCTTCACTCTTTTATATAGAGGACGCAAAAATCACATTCAACGCCATGAAAAAACGCTTTTTTATAATCAAATACTCGCACTCCACCTTTCAAGACCGGAACAATTGAACCGAAGTACAAACGTATCCATCTTCCTATAGGAAATAAACTTCACCAATGCAATTGGCTGCTCGTCTGGTCCCAGACAAGCTGGTAGCAGTGCAGTTGTCAATAGTTTATACTTTCAGATGATATTGCGCTTTTATCAGCAGAATTTCAATTTTAGTTAGCTGTCTATTCGCCAATTACCTGCACAACCACTGTTCTTCTTCTTGGGTAAACGTCAGTTTCAATGAAAAGCAGAGACTGCCATGTACCCAGAACAACTCGTCCGTCAACTATAGGCAACGTCCTGTCTGGGGGGAAAAGCATCGATCGTAGATGCGAATGAGCGTTGGATGGATGTTGATAAGGACCGCGTTTAGGAATCAATTTCTCGAGAGCGTTTCTGATGTCGTTAAGTAGACTTGGTTCATGTTCTGTCAGGACTATTATGCCTGTGGCGTGGGGGGCAAACACATGGGCTAGGCCGTCCTTGATGCCTGCGCTTTTCACGACAGTTTGGACTCTGTCAGTAAGATCAATAAAGTCGATTTCGCCCCGCGTAGAGAACGTAAGGCTTTCGTTAACAATTCTCATTATTAGTTTCCTCTTAGTGAAAGACTTGCGATTTTAAGAATAAAAAATCTTGTGGGTAATGATTAACGATTGCTGGAATTCCAAGGAGAACGGGTCACACATGCATGCACCGCACGAGCTTCGGGCTCTGAGATACACGCATCATCATCCGATTCTGTCGCGTATAGTTTTTATTGTACGATTCGGAAATTACCTAATTGAGGTGACGTTAATGATCTCCATCCGAGAACTCGCGGAGCATATTCTGAAGGAAGGAGAGTACGCGAAGTTCAGGAATGAGAGAAAAAAGTTTGCTGACCTCGTTGGAACTATTGCTGCGAAGTTTCCTGGAGCTATATCTAACGAGCAGACTCTGAAAGAACCTTACAAATCGCTGGCGTTCATAATAACCGTTGGGCAAAGGCCTATAACGTCACTGCTTATTCTCGAGATGCTACTTAGGATCGGAGAGAACCCTCTAAATGGGAAAGAAATCGGTGAGATGTTGGCAAGAGAACTCAAAATCTCCCCAACGCTGACAACAAAAGGAGGTAACTTCAAAGATAGGGTTGGGGATCTCATCTTAGCGTTTGTCAAAATGGGATTTCTGGAATCTGTCTCTATTGAGAGGTCAGGTCACCCAAGGGAGGAAGGATTTAGAATCAAAAAATCCGCAATAGCGGAAGTAAAAGGTCTCTTGGACTGTATCAGGCTGGGGGATGGCTTCCTCTCCGGTTTGAAGCCACTAATTCTTGAAGACTTGTTCAAAGCCAGATTTGACCGAAAGATTAAGTATGTCATTAAGTCAGGAAGCGAGGAAAAACAGCAATTCAGCATTGGAAAGATAGTGAGGTCATTGCTTGATCCGAAGCTAGGTGTCTCATTTGAGACAGCCCTGCGAGTAGTTGAAGATGTTGAACCAGAACTCAGAACAGGGGTCAAGACGCTAGATATCCAGTCAATGTTATACAGCGCACTGAAGAAACGTGATGAAAAAGCTGCAGAGAATTATAGGCTAACGTATCCGGAAATCTTGTCGATGACCATGGGTAGCGGTGAAACCAAGACTGTGAATTATCACCTAGTAAAAACTCTAATTGATAAGGAAGCTAAGCTGAAATTGACAAGCAACACACTTGACAGATTTGCTTCAACAGTATACAATGTAATAACTAGAAATCCTAAGAACTATCAACACGAAACTGCGGTCAGAGAATATGTAGACGCGTTGATTCGCTCAGAAAGCAAACACGTACGATCTAAGGCAAGTTTTGTGAGAGATCACCTAGAGAATGCAACATCCACTTTAGAAGGATGTCGAAATTCATTACAATCTGATGAGATTAGCCCTGCCAACCGATTTATTAGCCAATTCCTTGAGCAAATATGTCTGGTGACACTTGTAGAGTTTGGATATCTACCGTTCAGAGGTTTCAGGCAAAACGTGGATTTGATCTCGAGTCTGCTCAAGCAAAAGAAAGTGAAAGAAGAACTGAAAGGCGAACTTCAGTTGAACGACAAAGACCTTTCCCAATTTCAAAGAATCAAATTCCTGGTACAAAGAAAAGACATCACAAAAAGGAAATCCCTAGAAAAAATTGTTAATGAAGGCCAAAGGTTGGTTGACCTTTGTGAGAATATCTCAAAGATTTCTAGTCTAGGCACGGAATCTAAACCGCGCGCCCGCGGAGGTTTAGAGGTTTTGCCCCAGCACCAGATCACGTCTGGTTATGAAGGCCTTGACAACCTGCTACTTGGAGGGATCCCTGAAAAGTATGCTGTAATATTAACCTCGCCGTCATGCGACGAAAAAGGCTTGCTAGTCGAGAACTTCCTAAAAGCAGGGGTGACAAGAGGCCAAATAACCTTTCTTATAACAATTGATGCGAGTGGAGTAGAAGTTCTCGCAGAAGATTTTTCGTCAAACTTCTACGTTTTCATATGCAATCCCGAAGCAGACGCGGTCATCAAGAGCTTGCCCAACGTATTCAAGCTAAGGGGGGTTGAGAACTTAACGGAAATTGGCATCGCGTTGACATCTGCTTTTCGGAAACTCGACAAAACGCCAAAGATAGCAAGGAGAGTCTGCATCGAAATCGTTTCCGACGTCTTGCTGCAACACCGCGCAGTCTCCACAAGAAAGTGGTTAACCGCACTCATTCCAAGATTCAAATCGCGAGGGTTTACCACACTAGCGGTGATGAACCCTCATATGCATTCGTCACAAGAAGTTCAAGCAATCTTGGACCTGTTTCAAGGGGAGATACACGTCTACAAGAAAAAGACCGAAAAAGGTCTCAGGCATTTCCTAAGAATTGAGAAAATGTATAACTGGAGATATCTAGACGATGAATTACCTCTTAAGAAGGAGAAAATCAAGAAAATTACATAACTCTTGCGCGCACATTCTTTGCATGCATGGTGTCACTTCTTGCATTTGCGTTTTCGTTTTTTCTACTCTTCCATCTACACATGTGTTTAAAATGTCCATAGCGAAAACTTAAAGTTGAGCATGGCAAACTGCGCGTACGCCAATAGAGAGTTACTCACTTGGAGGGCAAGTTCTAGGCATTTCCATATTTTTCGAAAAGCAGTACGCCAATAATCACGATTATTATACTGACTATTGAGATAACCCCAGTGTCCAACAGAATATTCGAATTCGTCCAGTCTCCTCTGAAAATCAACGATAAGGCATCAACCACATAATAGCTTGGGATGAACATTGCGATCTGTCGAGTAGTGTTAGTCAATGGAATAAAAGTTCCAAAAAACATCTGAGGAAGAATGAACACGAATGAGATCCCAGTAGCAACTTCAGGGGTTTTTGAAACTGTTGCTGTGATAAGCCCTAATCCAACAGAACTTAATGAAAACAGAGCAACTATAGGGAATGCCAAGAAAATTCCACCGACACCACCATCCGGTCTAAAGCCTATTAAAACAGCCAGTGTGAATACAACGACTACTTGCAGAATGGCTATTAGCATGTGTGTTATGATCTGACTTCCCATGAATTCGCTCGATGTCATCGGTGTTGTACTCATTCTTTTCAACAACCCTTCTTGCCGTTCGGTAGAAAACGACTGAGCTATGGTCATAATTATAAAAATACAAGCATAAACAATTAAACCGGGAACGATCAAATTTATATCCATTCCCATTTCAGGGTCTCCAAAAACAACTCCAAACATTAATGTAAGAACCGCAGGGAATAACAGCGTCAAAAATAAATTCGCTGGTTGTCGAACTAATTTCTTCAGTTCCATTTTTACAAGCGCTGTTAAACCTTGAAAATTCATATTATAACCCTTCCAATATTCTTCGACCAGTTATTTTCAGGAATACTTCCTCCAGATTTTTAGCTTTGTGCTTTTCCATCAATTTTTTGGGCGTTCCGAGTTCTATCAACTTTCCATAATCAATAATGCCTACTCTATCACTGAGAGCTTCCGCTTCTTCGATGTAATGAGTTGTTAAAATAATCGTTTTACCTTGATTCTTTAGAGATCCGATGAATTCCCACGTTGCACGACGAGCTAGTGGATCCATTCCAACTGTTGGTTCATCAAGAAAAGCAATCGTTGGATCGCTAATCAAGGCTACCGTCAGATTCAATTTCCGAAGCATTCCGCCACTATAGCCACTTGCTTTCCTTTTGCTGACCTTTGCTAGATCCAATAATCCAAGAAGCGTGTCAGTTCGTTCTCTTAACTCCTTCTTGGGTATTGCATGCAGATCTCCAAAAAGCGCAATATTTTCTCGCGCATTAAGAAACCTAAAAACTGCAACCTGTTGTGGGCACACGCCAATAAGTGCTCTAATCTCTTTTAGATTTTTTCTTACATCGTAACCACCAACGAAAGCGGTTCCCTTTGTTGGTTTCAGTATCCCGCAAAGGATGTTTATTGTAGTAGTTTTGCCGGCACCGTTGGGTCCCAAAAGGCTGAAAAGCTCACCCTGCTTTATCTCAAGGTTCAACCCATCGACGGCGGTAGCATCTTCAAATCGTTTCACAAGATCCTTGATGATAATTGCGGTGCCATCCTTCCGATCTGATTTTGCCGACATTTTCTCTACCTGAAGCTTGATTAGCTTATCTTCCAGCAATGTTTTAAAGTTTTTTTTGGCGTGGGTTTGCCGAGAAGATCTCTCTCTAAATTATCAATGCAGCTCTGAAATGATGTATGCAAACAGTAGAGTCTCCATCAACTGAGGAAAATCTCTAAACATCCTAAGCGTGAAAGAAAAATAACTGCTAAGTCCATTACAAAATTGCTGAGGAAAGAAAAGTAACTAAACCTGTTGATGCTTTTGTATCCTTCTGTTGGTGATATTGCTTTATTCTTCGCTTAGGATTGATGAGCAAGCGTAATAGAAGAAGCCTTTTTTCAGGCTTGTTGATTAGCAAGAACGCTTCTATGTTATTTACGGTAGGCAAAACATGGTGTTTTGTTCTGTTTGTGAAGCTTCATATGTAAGGTTTGGTGATATTGGTGCACTACATAATACATTCATTCATGATGTTCACCAATGTTAACTAGGTCTTTTTTGAAACGAAGGGACCGTATATCTGGATACAGAAGCATCAACGAGTTTCCTCACTTTTGTGTTCAAAATTATCCTAGTTCCATTTCAAGTCTCTCCCTTTGTTTATGAATGTGTCTTCTACTGTGTCCAATATGAGGACACACCGTCTTCGCTGCTTTCCAACCGAACTAGGCCTTCATTTCCGGTATGGTTGTTGTTGGGTCTTCTAGGAACCTTGCCGCTCGGTCTAGTCGAAAAATGAGGATAGTACCGGTCTCCCATGGCTCGTTTCACGATGTTGATTGATATGCGAGGCGAAAGATTTCAGATTCTGACGGCGCCTTTTTACACCATAGAAATTCTACTATTATGTTGGAGAAAACTTATATTAATGTTAAAATGAAATAAAACGTATGTTCTATTTCAAAATTTTTTTCTGGTAGAAGGCTTCAAACATGGTTAAGAGAAAAGGAAATCCTCACAAACATCATTACAAATATGGCAAACAGACAACACCAATAGACTTTCAAACGTTCAGTTCTATAATGGAGAACGGGAAGTTTGTCAAGCCTTTAAGAGACAAATCCTTTCTGGCCTTCTTGTATTGGTTCGGTGTTCGCAAGGCTGAAACCTTGGAGAGAGTGAAGAAAGACTTCATTATTAAAGACGGTTTGTTAATTGTTGATGCCACGCCTAAGAAAGGTGGAGAAAGGGAGCCCCTGGAAGTCCCGGTTGATTACCCTTATGTTGACCTGATCGTAAAAAAGGTGAACAAGACAAGGCGAACGTTAGCTAACCCTACTCGTAGAGTGTGGAATATTTCAGGACCTACTGCATGGCGCATAGTCAAACGAGTGATGGAAAAACATTACCCTCACTTTTTCCGGTTGAATCGAGCAACTAGATTCTTAGAAGATCCTGAGACAACAATTCCTGAGATGATGGCTTGGTTCGGTTGGAAGGCTTCTAAAACAGTGGATCCTTACATTGGTTATAGTCGTAGGCATATACGTAAACAAAGGGAAAGGTTGGCCCGGGAACTAACGTAGGATGCTGACAAAATGAAAGAAAGAGTGATTTTCGCTTCCTCTCTAGGTAAGAACTATCATGTCGGCGATCTCATAATTGAAGCTTTAAAGAATTTAGAGCTAGAAGTTTTGGAAGGCGAGTTTGTTTTGATTTATGGGCCTTCTGGAGCTGGAAAAACTACCCTCCTTAATCTGATAAGTGGTCTTGACAAGCCGACCAGCGGAAAGATAATCGTTTTTGGGCATGATCTCGCAGCCTATGACGAGAATTTTTTGGCAACTTTCCGCTGTGCAAATGTTGGTTTCGTTTTTCAATCTTATAACTTAATTTCGACGCTTACCGCCCTTGAGAATGTCGCATTTCCAATAGAATTGGCTGGATGGCCAGAAGAACGCGTCAGAAAACGGTCACAAAAATTGCTGAAGTTGGTTGGTCTACCACATCGAGCTAATCATTTTCCTACACAACTGAGTGGCGGCGAACAACAGCGTATCGCTTTTGCACGAGCTTTGGCCAATGATCCTTCTCTTATCCTTGTTGATGAACCTACCGGAAACCTGGATCTTGAGACAGGGCTTGAGATCGTGCGGATACTAGAGGAACTGAAGACGAAAGGAAAAACGATCGTTGTCGTCACCCATGATGAAAGGATAATGCAGCTAGCAGACAGGACACTACGTCTAAGAGATGGAGGGATCGTCGCCACAGATGAGTGAAGTCGTATTTCCCATAAAAGATTTGACACGAAGAAAACTCCAAACCAGCCTAGTTATAGTCGGGTTAACTATTTCCACAGCTGCAACCGTTTTCCTCACAATTTTTGGAGAGAATCTCGGTTTTGAAATCGCCTTTGTCACAGGAGGAAAACTCACTGCAGGATTCTCTAGTATATTTTCACGTTTCATTATAGTAGTGGATCTCCTCAATATCGTAGCAGGAGCAGTGATAGTATCCTTTCTTGTTTCTATAATGATGTCTGAGCGGGTGCGAGACATTGGAGTGATGAAGGCAATTGGATGCCTTAGAAATACCGTTCTTAGCTATTTCCTCACTGAACTCTCCATAATTGTTCTCACGAGTTGCATAATCGGCACAATCTGCGGAATCTTAGCGAATTTTGCCTGTATTCATCTTTTGAACGCTCTGGGCTTTTCTATTGCACAAAAATCCCTGAACTTGTGGATGATTCTTCTCATCTTCATCACCTTTGTTATTATTTCGCACGTCTTTGGAGTTCGGCCCATAGTTAAGGCAATTAGAGTGAAGCCTGCTGAAGCTTTGTCTCCTCTTTACTCATTTGGAACAATCCCTGAACTAAGCAGATATAGTCCTTCAAAGCTGGGTTTCACGTTCAAGATGGCGTTCAGAAGCCTGTTACGAAGAAGATTGCCAACACAACAGGCAATAATCTGTCTAGCGGCTGTTTTGGCGCTAGTAAGCGTAACGATTGTGGGGGGAATAATTGCGAATCAGACCACTCAGAACTATGTGAGACGAGCAATCGGCAAAAACGTCGTCCTCATCAGTCATCCAGACGTTTCTGAACAATACGTGAAATTCCTTTCACAGTTCTTTGAGGCTAATGAAACAGGTTCCATAGATTATCTCAATCCAAACTATGCTATCTCTGAGACTCTAGTTTCTAGGCTAAGCATCATTCCTGGAGTTCAAAAGGTAGATCCTCGGCTTATTCTAGAAACAACGATATATGAAGTCCCTGGAGTTATCATCGATCCTGAAAGACCAGATGATCCCTATACCTCAGTGGGTGATCACCGAAGCAGCAGTGCCCTAGTTCTCGGCATAAACCCTGAATCTACGATAAGTGATTGGCTGATTCTGGGAAGAACCCTTAACGAGACCGATCTTTATTCTGCACTCATAGGAGACTCGTTGGCCATAAAGAGCTTTGACAGTCCCGAGGTGCAAAGCTTCAGAATGCTAAAGCAAAGTTTCGACATCGCCGGGGTGTGCTTAGACCCCCTTGACAACGGAGATGTTGTTTATGTGCCTTTTGAAGCCTTGTCTAAACTTGTAAATCAAACTGTCTGCAACGTTCTTCTGCTTGAGATTGATCCATCTAACCGATCAGAGATTCTCAGCAAGATAAGAGAAATCTGTGGGACTAACTTGAAGGTTTTGGAGCTTGAAGGAACCCTGGAAAAACATTTGAGTTTTCTCAATCTTCTTTGGTCTTCCATTATGCTTTTACCTCTCTTTTCTCTGGTAACCGCGACTATTTGTCTCATCAGCTACATGATGCTCAACATCACTGGTCAACAGCGTGAATTTGGAATCATGAGGGCGATTGGCGCCAAGCCGAAGGCTGTCATAAAGATGATTTTTACACAGGCTCTCATCGTTACATTAGTCAGTGGGGCAATTGGAATTTTGGCTGGATTTTTCGTTACGTTTGTGTTTTTGATTCCCGATCCGGTCATTTCCTATTTCACCATTATTTTGATTGTTGGGTGGCTACTCATAGCTCTGAGTTGCTTAAGTCTCGCCAGCCTTTATCCAGCTGTAAGAACTGTGAAAAAATCTGTTGCCAGCACATTGTCTCAATAATGGTTGATAGGTTTCTGAAAAGTGAAGCAAATAAATAGTACATCACTGAAGAAAGTTCTACATAAGTTTGTGAAGTGAAAAGTATGTCTGAAGTCGTTCAAGGCGTCATCGTAGGTTACAGGACTGGCCCAAGGACTCAGCGTCCTAGGGAATGTATCCTCCAGTTTTCTCATGTCAAGTCGTCCGGTGAAGCAGCAAGATTTGTAGGTCGAAAGGTGGCGTGGCCTATTGGAGAACGTAAGCTTCGAGGAAAAATTGTGGCTTTACATGGAAAAAAGGGTTTGGTGAGAGCACGTTTTAAGAAGGGTGCGCCAGGTCAAGCTCTCGGAACCGCTATTGAAGTCATCGGATGACCATTTGCAGATATCAATATTGTACCTTTATAAGTTAGTTCAATATTTTTACATTTTTTTGTAATAAAGTGAGATGTTTTCTGTTCAAAGAAACAGTGTTGTTTATATTTTGACTTTTTTGGATCATTTTATTTGCTGTTGGGAAATTTTTTTAAAGAAATTATTCTAGAATGCGTTTAGACAACCTATTTTTAAAGACATTTTTGTCAATAAAAGACCATGTTTTATGTAACAATTTTTCTGAGTATATAAAAAGTTCACTTTTTCCTAAAGATAGGCGAAAAAGTGTGTCATTGAATCTATGTGTGCTGGCAGCTCATTTAGGAAGTCTTGAAGCTGCAAAATCGGAACCACTGGCGTGTTTCTGTAGAATTTTAGAGGAGCAGGAAAGAGGGATAAGACCATTGGAATCAGTGTTCCTTCTTTCCAGTCAGCTAATCCCATTTTTTCACGTAGCATAGGAGCTACGTTTGCCAAGGCTTGGGTTCTATTAATCTGGGCGTCAATTGTTTTTGTTATGGCCGATTTTGTCCAGCCTTGGTGCCAGTGTTTGCAGTCTGCGCTGACGATGATGGGTTCTCTACAGCCAAGAATGTCGACTTCCCATCTTCTTCCAGCTCCTTTAAAACGGAGGCCTTTTATGACGTTGAAATGGTTGAATTCGAATGTTGTAGCTGCGATTTTTTCGAATTCGTTCCATTCAAGAAGGTTGCATACGCTTTCAAAGTCTGCTCCCAGCCTTATGGCGTGAATGGCGATCTTTACGCGTTGGTTCAATGAAGCTTCGATTACCTTGCCTCTTATCTGGACAAATCCTGCCTTGGAAAAGTCTTTCAGCATATCATCAGCGATTTGAGTGGGTGTTTGAGCATCTCTGCTGATTAGAGTCTTTTCGATTGGGCCTTTTTTTGTTAACTTCAAAATAGAGCGGAGAAGATTTTTCTCAATGGTCATTTTAGTTAAACCATATTCCTAGTTGTCTTAGGGTTTATTAGATAGTTCATATTATGTTTCTGCCCTTCTCTGGGGGTCAACTGTTTTGTCACGTTATTTGTGTATTTCTCTCTCTTTTATAGACCCCCTATACCCCCCCCTAATTTTTTTTCGAGCCACCCATGCATACTACCAATACACCGCTCTTTCGAAAAATAGAAATGGTAGGTACGTGTAGAAAGTATGCTTGGAGGGAAAATGACACATGCCTACATATATTCTTCTATCTAAGCTCACGGACGAGGGATGGAAGACTGTTAGAGAAAAACCTGAAAGAATCAAAGAGGTCAATAAGGAACTTGAGGCAATGGGCGTGAAGGTTGTCCATCAATATGCAACGCTTGGATCATATGATTTCGTGAACATAGTTGAAGCACCAAACAACAAAACAATAGCACGTGTTTCCATAGAAATGGGTTCCCGCGGAACAATTCAAATAACGAGCGTGCCAGCAATCCCCATAGACGAATTTATTACGGCCATAAAGAAAAAGTAGAAACAAGTCTACATTTTCCTCCTTTTTTCTTCTTGACTATGAAAGAATGCAGGCTTGGCGTTTGAGATTTCCACAACACTTAGGTTAAGCATGAAAGGAAAAAATGGCAGTTATCAGAAGATGGGGTCTGTTCGTCATGAGATCCTCATCCACTAATGTCGGTCTGGGACGGCTACATCATCCCCCATTATAAATGAAAACGTTCCAGCAGATAAACTTTGCATCATGCATCTACATTGCTGCTTTTTTGCGAAGGGCCTTCAACGTTCCAGAAACCCCTACAATATGAACCACTACAGGTTTTCCGTTAATCTCGGTTATGGAAGCGATGGAAGTTTTCACCATTTCTAGGGCTTTGTGTAGACAGCGTACAACTGCGTAACTTTTCTGTGGCGCGTATTCAATAAGGGCTAGGTTTACTTGACTAGCGCCGTATTCCCCAAAGAGTTTAAGGATGGCGTCCCAAATGGCGTGTATCACATCTTTTTCGTTGAGAAGTTGTTCGCTCACAATCGTCAGATGGAGATAGCGTCTTCTCATGCGTCGAGGCAAATGCTTTCCTCCTTGGATTTCTTATAATGCGTATGCCTGGAGCTATATAATCTGAGTTCAGCTTTTCTCTGTTCCGCTTGATTATTGCAAGGGGGTTCTCTGAAAGGGCACACAACACAGGCTCTTGAGGCATGTCAAAGAGAGCAGCTAGAGCGGCGTAATCATAGGGACTTCTCATGAGGTACGGATCTTTTGCTCCACTAGAAAGTATGACTGGTACGCCAAATCTTTTTGCGATGACTACCTCTTTTCGTAGACGTGAAAGAAGACGAATTCTCGAAAACCCTTTTAGCGAAAGAAGTGGCGCCATATCTATTTCAAGGGATGACAAAGCCTTAGAAGCAAGCTCCGCCTCGGCATAATCAAAAAATCGCTTACGGAGGTCGGTTGCGGGAAAAGACAGAAGGTCTACCCGCCGATCTTTAGCTGCCTGTCTTGCGACAGACTTTGAGTTGCACGTAACCGAAACGATTTCGAACCTTCGCCTGAAACGGCGCAGGTCTAGCAGTAGTTCGTGGGGCGTATTGGGTGCGAGATCAAGCCTTGTAACAATGTCTATTTTAGCGTCGCTACAGATGCGTTGCAGTTCATGGATCGTGTCTCGCATGAGGTTCGGTTGTATTGGTATGCCAATCAATTGATATCCTAGGTCAGAAGATTTATTGACCATTTTCTCTACGTGATTAGAATTGGCGATTGGTGGACGAAGGTGTGTATCGATAAACTTTCTCATGGCAGTATCCCAAGGTCTTGGCACGTCTTGATAATGTCTTCAGTTTTGGCTTTCTTGAATCGTATGCGTAAACGAATGGCGTCGGTGGTGCAGAGCTTGAGCTCTCCTTGGAGGGCGGCTTGTTTATCTAGTCGAATGTAGAGACTTCCTTTCTGCATGTGCAAATCGATTTCCTCATGTAACGCTTTTTTATCTGACTCTTCAAGGCGTGAAGAAAAATTCTCGACAACAGCTTTGACTATTTCTTTTTTCTTTATTCTGGTTTCGAAAAGGAGGATAGAATTGCCATAGTGGCCTTGCAGATTGTCTCTTCTGAATACTATGTCGTCAACATAGTCAGCTGGAAGAACATTCTGGACCGCTTCGATGACCTTGTCCAAGTCCTCGGTGGCGTGTGCGAAGAAACGTATATCAATGTAAGCTGTGGACATTGGAGGCGAAACCCCTGCGCGCTAACTTTACGAATAGTCCTATCTTAATATTTTAGCCTTCACTGATCTTTAGTGTGTTTCCGCCGTTTGTCCGGTAACACTTCTTTTTTTCTCTTCTTAGGTTTCGAACCCAATTTTCTCATGCGCTCTTTTATGATTTTGACGTTATCGGGATGTTTCGTTTTTCTTCTCAGATCGATAGGTATCGCCAACTTGAGTGCCTGCTGGAAATCTATCCTAGCATCCTTCAGTTCGCCTCTGCTGAAACCTTTGCCCTTTCGGGTTCTGTCCTTCCTTTTCTGCACCATTGATTGAATCTTCATCATTATTCAACTTAGAGTGATGTAATGAAGTTTGATATAGATTTCGTTAAAATCGTCTTAAGAAACCTCGAAGAGACCATGGAATGTTCATCGCAAAGTTAATAATGCAGTTTTATTGATTGCACTACGTTGCCAGCAAGGAAAAAACAGAAAATGATTCCTAAAGAATTTTTTGTAACAGGCGGAGAAGCAATCAGTCCGATTTCTCAACTTAACGCCTTCGACCGCGCCCTGAAAAACGCTAGAATAGAGCAATGTAACTTAGTTCCAGTGAGTTCCATACTTCCACCTACATGCAAAGAAAGAGAATGGAAGAAAATACCCGCCGGTTCCATCACTTACACGGTGATAGCCAGAATGGACGGAAAAGGAGAAACAACGATTGCAGCTGGAATCGCGTGGGCCTGGGAAAAAAACATGAAACACGGGCTTGTAGCAGAGGCTAATGGACACATGGATAAAAAAACCCTAAAAGAAACTCTTGAATGGAAAATCAAAGAGATGGCTAAGACACGAGAAATCGAAATCGGTAAAATAGGTTATCGAACAGAGGTTTTGAGAGTGCCCATAGAAAATTATGGCTGTGTCATAGCAGCACTAGTTTTCATGCCATAACGCTACCCAGCGGTTCAACTCCCAAGACTCTGTCCAACAAGAAAAAAATCCAAACGCCCTGGGATTCTAAGTTTGATATTCATTGGTTAGAATCTAGGGAAGTGTAGTCCTTCTCATCTTCTTGCTTCTTTTCGCTTCCACCTAACTCTGCGGCTCGACCTAGCCTTCTCTGCTCCACGACCTTTATGCTGAAGTCCCCGGATCTCCTTGCCAGCGCTGGTTAATCCACGGAACACTCGACCACGATGAACTCCCTCACAGATCCAATTGATATCTTTATCTGATTTAATGACTGGATGACTTGGGTCAACAAGAATCACTTCAAACCATTTTGAACGCCCGTCCTCCCAAACCCAGTAAGAGTTCAAAACCTCTAGATTTGGAAACTTTCTTGCCACTCTTTCCTCACCAATGAACCTCAAGCTTTTCGCGGGCTTGAATTTCGTAATACCCATACGTTTGGGCCTTCTACCTCCTTTCGGCCGACGTCTCCGAACGCCTCCGCGCCTAACACGAACACGAGCGACGACAAATCCCTGCTTGGCTTTGTATCCTAGCTTTCTCGCTCGATCCAGTCTCGTCGGCTTTTCAATTCTGAGAATTGTTGGCTGTTTCCGCCATTCTATGGCTCTGTGCCACATTAACTCTTTTACAAAGGAAGCTTCAGGTCGTTTCCAAGCTGCAGCGATGTGTTTGTAGGTCATTTCCTAAACCCTCTCTCTTCACGTTTACGGTTCAACCTCACCGTCAAGACAATTAATAAACCTTTTCCGCGTCTTCTACAAGCTTTGCTTCTTTCACAAGCAAGTATCCACTATCATCTTCCCAAACCTTATCGGCGCGAAGCAACTGTATTCTTTTCCTAAAGAACGGTGCATCAAGAACCAGAGTTTCGTATTCGCCACCTTCACCAACTAGAGATATTTGATGCTGTTTGTTCAATTCATTAAGATCATCTAGTGTTGCTGAGTCTATTTTTCTTCCAAGCCAGCTCTGATCGAAACCATATGCGTAGGCGCCCACAACAATGACATGAAAATTGAGACGGACAATTTCTTTCAGTAGTTGTTTTGGATCTTCGTGCCAGAGAGGAGTAATAGATTTCAGGTTCAGTTCTCGGCAGATTTTGTCGATTCGCTTCTTCTGGTATTGCGACGAAATCGCCCCGGACACAACTCCTTCTATGTCAAGGGTTTCAAGCAAATTTTGTAGGTCTTCTATCTCCGTTTCTTTGAGTCCAGCAGTTTCAGCCTTCACTAATGGAATTCTCGCAGCTTCAGCAAAGAGGTCAACCAAATGAATGTTGAGAGAATGAAACATCCAACTGTCTTCACTCTGAGGAAGCATAGCGGCAAGATGTTTTACTTGATAACCCTCTTTCAGAACACGATAGAGTGCTAGTGCGGAGTCTTTCCCGCCTGTGACTAGTACTGCAACATGCATAATCACGACGCAACTCGCATTTTGACAGCTTTTTCAACTAAATGCCGCATTTTCTTTCTCCACTCACTAAAGGCTTGAGGTGAAGTCGGATAATTCCGATAGTGTTCACGCATTCTCTTTATCAAACTTGTTGTTTTACGTAGCTTTTTTAGGAAACTGAGCTTTCTTACTCCTCTAAGTATCCGGACAGTTTTTTCGGTCAAGTTGAGACGAATATCTTCACCCATGCTTGATTTGAGAAGGTCCTCTTCAGTGATCAATCGATACTTCATTCCATAATTTAGGTCGTCGTTACTCAATCCTTGAAGAAACAGACGGAAAACATCAAGACCTGCTTGCTTAGCTCCATAAGATTGCATATAGCTGGAATTATATGACCATAGCCCGCTTCGACTTACATCGTCATTGCCTATAGCCTCGACGATTGTTTTTCCAGCTGTTGCGCCTCCCATCATGGAGGGTCCTATTCCACCACCGTGAATAGGGTTTACTTGACAGGCAGCGTCTCCAATGATGGCAATGCCATTTCCAGTCATACAATCTAGGGGTCTACGAGTTGGAACCTGTCCTCCACCGCCTGTCACAACAGATGAGTTCTTGAACAGTTGTTTGGACAGAATACAGTCATAAAGCTGTTTTTTGGGGTTTGGGGAACCACCAGATGCAACTACTCCTAAGCCTACGTTAACTTTTGTGTCGGTTTCCGGAAAAACCCAAGAATATCCTCCTGGGGCAAATTGGAGATTAAGATAAATCTCGCAAAAATCTGGATCAGGGATTTGTTGTTTTACTTTACGAATCTCTCTATAACAGACAATCACGTCTTCTTTCTGGATGGTTGTGTCAATTCCGATTTCAGGAGGAAGTTTCGTACGTAAGGCACCTGAAAGACCGCTTGCCTCTATAACAACTTGACTAGATAACGTGAGCTCTTCTCTTGTTTTCAGATTCTTTGTCAAGACTCCAGTGATAAAATGATCCTTTATCATGGGTTTTAACGCTTGAGTTGATTCTATGAAAGTTGCTCCGGCGTCGGTTGCGATTTTTAACAATCTCTGTCCAAAGAGGTAACGGTTGACCATGAACCCGTAGAGGTTTTCTCCTTCGACTTTGAAAACAGTTTCCACATCAGGTGAATAAACCTTAACTCCAACCATCTCTCGCTCCAGCTCTTTCCCCGCGGGATAACATAATCCAAGGTTGTCAAAGTGATGTCTTCCTATGGCGTCTCCACAAACTTTGTCTCCCACGTTTTCTTCTCTTTTCCGGTCGATTAGACCAACTTCAAAGCCAGCATCCGCCACGGTTTTTGCGGCCATACATCCTCCAGTTCCAGCACCAACCACAATTGCATCAAACTTCTTCTTCAAGGATAGACCTCTCAGAGTTCTGTTTCATACCTATTTTGCTCATAACATTTACTGTTTCGCACACACCCTATAAGGGCATATTCATAGACACGCTTTCTATCATTATATCACCACGATTACTGAGATGTCATTAACATTCGTGCCTGTTGGTCCTGTAAAGATCAGGTCGCCTAACTTCGAGAAAAAAGCATACGAATCGTTCGCCCCAAGAAAGTCCTCCGCGTTTAACTCTAACTCTCGAGAACGGAGTATTGTTTTTCCGTCTGCTAAGGCCCCAGCTGCATCGGTTGGTCCATCTACGCCATCCGTGCTTATCGACGCGATAACTGCTCCCTTTATCCCGTCTATTTTCAATGCGGCTCCTAACGCAATTTCTTGGTTCCGCCCTCCAGTCCCCTTACCAACGACCGTCACAGTGGTTTCTCCACCAGCCACTATGCCAGAAGGTTTTGGAATCGGCTCTCCCGACGCTACAATCTCCCGGACCATGGCGGCAAACATTCTCCCCACGTGTCGGGCTTCCCCTTCCATATAGGAAGTGAGGAAGAGCGTATTGAGCCCCGCGTCGCGAAGCTCGTTGTAGGCAGCAAGGCTTGCTGAACGGTTGTTTCCAACAATGAAGTTATAGACTCTCTTGAACGCAGCGTCGTGTCCTTTTGGTGTCTCTGATACTTGTCCTTTCTCGCCGTTAAGCAGGGTTTTTTTCACCGACTCTGGAATCTTATTCCATAACGTGTGTTTTTTCAGAACTTTTATTGCATCTTGAAATGTGGTAGTGTCGGGAACGGTAGGTCCTGAGGCTATAACATCTAGGGGATCACCCACCACGTCAGAAAGAAGCAGGTTTATGACCGTGGCTGGATACGCCTTTATCGCTAGCCACCCACCCTTAAAGTCTGAGATGTGTTTGCGCACAGCGTTGATTTCATTTATTGGGGCTCCCGATTTGAGTAAGGCTTCTGTAACCATTTTCTTATCTTGAAGAGATATTTCGTTGCGAGGCAAAGTCATCAAGCTTGAACCCCCGCCGGATATCAGACAGATAATAAGATCGTTTTCATCAGCTTGATTGACTAAATCTAACATGCGTTTTGTGCCTTTCACACCAGCTTCGTCTGGAACCGGGTGACCCGCCTCTTGAAGTTTGATTCGTTGAACTTTATAATGGGCATTGGTGTAAGGGACGTTCAGAATCCCGTCGGTTATATGGCCTTTTAGGATAACCCCCAATGCTTCAGCCATTGAACCGCTGGCTTTGCCACCGCCCACCACGAATATGTTGTTGAATTTCTTCAAATCAAACGGGTGCTTGTTAATCGTAAGCATCCTCTCTTTCAACTGGACCTTAGATTCGATGATGCCTCTGGGATCAGCGGCTCTCAATGCTTTTTCAAGGCTGTTTAATGCTAGTTTTCTAGCTTTTCTGTCGAGTGGTGACTTCGAATTGTTTATGAGTCCCTCTTTGTTTTTGATTTCAACCATACCCATCTCCTCACGTATAATTTGCATGAAGGCTCTTTTCCTTTAACGTTTTATCGTAAGTGCAATAAATTACTAAGGATAAGGGATTGGAAGAGGCTATAGAGAGGGAATGAGACGTGCAGAAACACAAAGTGTTTGTTACCCGTGAAATTCCAGAAAGAGGACTTTGGATCATTAAAAAACGATTCGATGCAGAAGTCTGGATTGACTCTGCGCCTCCACCCAAACAGGTGATCATTCAAAAGGCGGTGAAGGTAGACGCCTTAGCCACGCTTCTAACAGATAAAATAGACGCTGAAGTTTTTGATGTTGCGCCAAACTTGAAGATAATAGCTCAATTTGCAGTTGGATACGATAACATCGACATGAAAGAAGCAACAAAAAGGGGCATCTACGTTACAAACACGCCAGGAGTGCTGACTGAAACCACCGCGGATTTTGCATGGGCACTTTTGATGGCTGTCGCACGAAGAGTCGTGGAGGCGGACAAGTATATCCGTGCCGGA
>CP070709.1:1056998-1063146 GCA_020350305.1 Candidatus Bathyarchaeota archaeon | reverse complement strand
ATTTACAGCCGCATCCTGTACGTTATGCTCTTCTGTTTAGGATGGATTGGAATTCTGTGGAGCATATGGACGTTTTGCTTGAGATCCTACCAGGGAGAAATAGAAATTCTCATGGGAGACCCTTCCTTCTTTTCTAATCTATGCGTCTCTTTTGTGAGCATAGCCATGGCCGTTTTGCTGGAACGGACAGCCAAAGAAAAGATTGATCATTAAAACTTTTTTTCTAACGGTTAATTGGATCGGAATACAACGCTGTCTCTAAAACAGGAAACTCCGGGAAGTGTTGATCAAAAATTAGTGCGGGTGTTTGAGCCCACGCCAAATGGAGAAGCGGGTTTCTCAGAAAATGACTGAGAATGGATATTCAAGTTCCCTTTGAGGGCTTCTCAGCTTTCTCACTCGCGCATGCTAAATAAATGGGATTAGAGCGAATCCAATCAATCCTAGTATTACGGCAATTACGGCAAAGATGATAACCGCTACGATGGAGATGGCGAGTGCTTTCAGCCATCCGCAGTCGAAGAAATGTTTCACCAGTACGAGCCAGAGTATCAGTTGGATGAAGGAAGCGATTATGCCGGTGAAGAAAGCTCCAAGGAGTGCGCCAACCACGGTTCCAATGATGACTGTAAATATGGCATCTGTAAACTTTGCTTTGTCTTTACCCACAATTGCTCTTCCCGACAGCCAAAGAAATGGCGACAGTATAATGGCGTTTACGATAATGTTTACAGCAAGTGCGTCTAAATTAACAGCCAAGTCAACTCCATCCTTCTGGAAATAGGGTTATCATTCTTGACTTTAGTTGCTTTTAAGCTTATCTTGCATATTTTCACACTGATGCATGCACATGGGGTTCGTTAGAAGGTGCGGGGGGTGGGATTCGAACCCACGAACCCCTACAGGACAGCCGCCTCAGGGCTGCGCCTTTGACCTGGCTTGGCAACCCCCGCTTGAGCTGAATTATCTACCCACTCGCTTTCAATTAAATCTTATCTGTATATGTAAGCCCGTTAAGGCGCTTCAAAATTTTCATTTACCATTGTAAGCAGCGGAGATAATCATCCAACGCAGGGTATATACGCGCCAAAAAACGGGACTTCACCAAAGTTAGAGTCAACCTGAACGTGTGGGAAAGGACGCCTCTTCTGAAACGACTACCCTCTCACGCAGGGAAACTCGCGGTCAAGTAACACTCGCTCGCTTGCAACATCACTTGAAAACCCGTATTCACCAATAAGGCCCCCGTCAATTGTCACCATTTTACACCGTTTCCATACAATTCTATACATTTCCGTACACTTCCGTACAATTAGGTACATTTTTATACGTGAGATAAACCGTTTTCAAGCTTAATTTCAATAAACAAACCAGAAATAAGCTTTGCAAAGAACTAGAAAAAATAGGTAGGGGGGTCTGGAGAGAGATAAAGACAATGTAGCAAAGATTAGGGGGGCTATAGGGGGTCCATAAAAAGAGAGATACACACACAGAAATAACGGAACGACACAACCTACTTTATCTTCACAAGGGCTACGCTAAATTTAGGCACCCAAGAATCTAATTAAGTATGACGGGGTGCGCGTGCAACTACAGTTCAAGAAAACCGTTCAGTTGCTGAAAGAGAAAGGAGAGACTTAACGCACACCCCATCCTTTACATAAACGCGTATAGAACTAAATTCTATAAAAACCTTACGTATCCCTAATATATTTTCAGAAAACAATTACCAAAACGAAATCTAAACAAACAACATCTCCCTCCTTATCACATCAAATAACCAAACCTAACCAGTCAACTCAATCCAAGTTTGAATAAAATCTTACATAAGTACACAAGAACACTAATACTTGTAAGGAGGAAGCCAAATTGAAAGCAGTAATCTTAGCTGGAGGCTTCGCAACAAGACTACGACCACTCAGTTGCACAAGACCAAAGCTTCTATTTCCAGTTGGAAACAAACCTCTACTAGATTGGACGCTAGAAAGACTAGCAAAAACCCATGTCAAAAACGTCATACTAGCCGTAAACTACATGGCCGACACCCTCATCCAACACTACGGAAAATCAAAACACGAAATGAAACTCTTCTATTCCAAAGAGGAAAAACCATTAGGAACAGGAGGCGCCATCAAAAACGCAGAAAAACTAATCGATGATCAAAAACCATTCTTCGTCATAAACGGAGACATCTTCACCAACTTTAATTATACAAGACTTCTGGAAAAACACAAAAAAAATGACGCAATTGCCACGATAGCACTTTACCACGTTGAAGACCCCAGCCGATATGGAACCGTGGAACTAACCAAAAAAAATCGCGTAGCACAATTTATGGAAAAGCCCACCAGTGGAGAAGCACCTAGCAACCTGATAAATGCAGGGATGTACATTCTTGACCCACAAATATTCGATTACATCCCAAGCGGTCAACCTGTTTCAATCGAGCGTGAAATTTTTCCCAAACTAGCTGAGGAGAACAAAATTTACGGCCACCATTTCAAGGATCTGTGGATCGACATTGGAGAACCAAGAGACTATCTAAGAGTAAATCAACTTTTACTTGACAGCAAAACAAAAAAGAATCAGATAGGAAAAAACTCCTTTGTAGAAAGCGACGTAGAAATCAAAGACCCCACGATAATCGATGAAAAAGTGACTATTGGAAAGAAATCAAAGATAGGCCCACACGTGACTATCGGCAAACACGTTATCATAAGAAAAAAAGCCTACATTGAAAACTCAGTAATACTTCCTCAAACCACAATCTCAGATTCCACCACAATAAAAGGCACGATCATCGGTGAAAGCGTCATTATCGGAAGCAATGTGAAAATAAAGGAAGGTTGCATCATCGGCGACCACGCCGTAATCCAAGACAATATTACTCTTACACAAGGTGTAACAGTTTGTCCTTTCAGAAAAGTTTCAGAAAGCATGCTTACGCCCAAATGCTTAATGTAATCCTATTCATCTGCATAATCAGTATGCACCATTACTATAAACCTGCGTGTTATTAACTTATTACTCTTAAAAAAGAAAAAGCTCACAGAGGAAACACTCAATGCAATCAAGACGGCTCTTTGGAACCAATGGAATCCGCGGACTAGTTAATTGCGATTTAACCCCTGAATTCGTAGCGAAGATCGGAGAAGCCCTCGGAACATTTTTTCAAGGCGGACGAATTGTAATTGGACATGATGGCAGAACCAGTAGCCCAATGTTCGCCCAAACCCTGACCGGAAGTCTCGCTTCAACAGGATGCACTGTTTATAATGTTGGATTGGCTCCTACACCAGCGATTCAATACGCGATCAAACATAACAAGATGAACGGCGGCGTAATCATCACAGCTTCTCATAATCCGCCGGAATACAACGGAATCAAAGTGATCGCTGATGATGGAATCGAGTTGCCTCGGGAACAGGAGATCAAAATCGAAAACATTTTTTTTGATGATAAAATTCGACGAGCAAAGTGGGATAATATCGGAAGAATATGCCAACTACCGGGAATTATAGGTACATATAAAGAGGCTATAAAAAAACACGTAGATGTTACCACCATTCGGAAAAGACGTTTTCACGTTGTAGTGGATCCGGGAAACGGTGTAGGTAGCTTGACTACTCCTTATATGCTCCGAGAAATGGGATGCCGAGTTACCACAATAAACGCAAATGGTGATGGAACCTTCTCAAGCAGACTTTCAGAGCCTAAGCCAGAAAACTTAGGTGAACTGGCATTAACGGTGAAATCGATTAGTGCAGACATGGGCGTAGCTTACGACGGAGATGCTGATCGTTCAATTTTCGTCGATGAAAGAGGCGAAATCTACTGGGGAGACCGAACCTTTGCTCTCATCGAAAAACACTTTTTGCGAAACAAACCTGGAGAAATAATTGTCACCCCAGTAAGCTCATCCAGGGTCATCAAAGAAATATCGGATAAATACGGCAGCGAAGTTGTTTGGACCAAAGTTGGTAGCATAGTTGTTTCTCACGTGATGAAAAAGTTAAACGCAAAACTCGGCGGTGAAGAAAACGGTGGCGTATTCTATGCGCCTCATCAACCAGTTCGAGACGGAGCAATGACCACCGCGTTGATCTTGGATATCATGGCAAAAACCGAAAAGAAACTATCGGAATTGCTAGCGGAACTACCCCTCTACTACATAGAAAAAGACAAGCTGAAGTGTCCAAACGAACTCAAAGAACGAGTGTTGAGAGAACTCACTAAAAAAGTTAAGGATATGAACATCGACACAACTGACGGCGCAAAAATATGGTTCACAGATAAAAGTTCAATTCTTATAAGACCTAGTGGAACCGAACCTATCTACCGATTTTATGCCGAGGGAAAAACAAAGAGTAAAGCGGTTCATCTTATTAACGAATACAAAGCAAAACTTCATGAAATAATAAATAAATGCAAAAGCAGCCGATTCTACAAATCTTTATACAAACCGGTCAAATGCGTAAAGACAATGTAGAGAATGGAGACGATGTGGAAAAAGATGCCAGAAGTGATGAAGCACAAAATTGAAGACATTGAAACCCCTGAAAAACGCGAAAAATACACACTTAGCGTTGTAGGATGCGAACGGATGGGCCTGTCTCATGCTTGCCTCTTCGCCGAAGCAGGGTTCAAGGTCATTGCTGCGGATGTAAATCAACGCACCATCAACCTAATAAAGAAAAGCAACACCCCGTTTATGGAGCCTGGACTTAACGTGCTTCTAGAGAAGCACATAAAAAATGGTCATCTTACAGCTACACAGGGCGCTAGAGAAGCTGCCTCAGCAAGCGACATCATCGTGTTTGTTGTTCCAACGCCTATCGATAGAAGGAAAAAGCCTGACTACTCGGCTATTGAGAAGGCATGCAAAGACGTAGGTATGGGGCTGCGTCCAGGCTCTATGATCATTTTTGCAAGTGCAACAGGTCCCGGGGTGACCGAAAGCCTAGTAAAGGAAACGCTTGAGAACACATCTGGCCTAAAGGCTGGAATCGACTTTGGTTTGGCCTACAGTCCGATTCGGGCCATCCCTGGGCAAGTTTTACAAGACGTCAATGCTTGCACAAGGGTTGTTGGAGCTGTCGATGAACAAAGCTTGAGAATCGGTTGCCTTGTTTTAAGTACAATTGTAACTGGAGAAATAGTGAAGGTGAAGAACATAAAGACAGCGGAAGCTGTCAGGCTATTCGAAAGTGTTTATCAGGATGTCAACCTTGCGTTGGCAAACAACTTTGCTCTCTTTTGCGAAAAAGCAGGAATAGACATCGTTGAAGCACAAAAAGCAGCCAGCACGCAACCCAACTGTCATCTGCCCACCCCAGAAATTGTCAACGAACATGTCACAGAAGACCACTATCTTCTTGTTGAAGAATCGGAAACATTGAACGTAAAGCTTCCCATGTTAACGCTTGCAAGAAAAGCAAATGATGAGATGTTAGGGCATGCGGTTCGTTTGGTGAGAGATGCATTGCGAGTGTGTGGTAAGAGCATGCGAAGAGCCAAGGTTACGGTCTTTGGCATTTCTTGTCGCCCAAATGTAAAGATGACAGAGAGTTCCCAAACAAAGAAGCTCGTAAATATGCTGAGCAAAAAAGGCATGCTGGTTCGAGTGTATGACCCTCTTTTTTCGTATAAAGAATTGGTGAAAATGGGATATTCTACCGAAAGAACTTTGAAGAAAAACGTTGAGAAGGCAGATTGTTTAGTCATTGCTGTGGGCCACGATCGGTTCAGACGATTAAGTTTGGGAAAAATCAAGTTTTTGGTTAAAAAACCCTCTGCAATTGTTGATATGGTCCGTGTCATAGATCCTGTCATGGCGGAAAAAGAGGGCTTTGTGTACCGTGGTGTAGGGAGAGGTGTTTGGACCAGATAATCGTAGGATAACGGCTATGAGAAGAGGCTCTAAGTCCACCTCGTTGTAACGAGTAGAAGCAGAGCTAAAGAAGAGAATCTCAAAAAGGGTCCCTCTTTTTCCGATCATTCACTAACCATAATTTTTCCCTAGTATCAACTTTTATCACATCAATCACGATACTCTTTTGTACTGGAATCCAGATTCATAAAGATAAAATACAGATAGTACAGAGTCTCAAAAGGTTGAAAGAATCACAAACCCGTTAAATTGAAAAAG
>CP070709.1:1050535-1056898 GCA_020350305.1 Candidatus Bathyarchaeota archaeon | reverse complement strand
TCGTTCCTTCTTCTGTTATCGAGTAGTAATTGATGCGTCTCCTACCTCTTTGCCTCCACTTGCTTACAGTAAACCCTTTTTCTTCCAGTTCATAGAGTAGAGGGTACACTATGCCCGGATGGAAACCTTGACCAGTTAATCTTTTCATCTCCTTCACAATTCTGTATCCCGACATAGGCTCTTGGCTAACTAGCCAAAGAATAATGGCTCTGTTGAAACCTCTGATGGTGGTTCTAATCAAGTCTTTCTCCATGTCAGCCAATGATGAAGCCTCTTCTTACCTCATTAAACTTTTCAGATCTTGATGTTGGTTGCGTGCAAGGTCAGCTGAAACCTTTTTCCCACAAGCATGAAGACTTGTGAACCTACAATTTTCAAGAATTGACACATCAATCTAGCTGATCTCGCCTTTTTCAGCTAGCATATCTGTAATGAGTTCTTTGATTGGCATATTGAAAAAATTGCGAACTCTATCCAGAAGATTCTCGCCTTTTTTGGTTAGTGAGTAATATTTTATTTTACGTTTACCTTTTTCGATCCATTTGCTTACGGTGAAACCGCCTTTTTCTAAATGGTGAAGAAAAGGATATACTATTCCAGGCTTCAACTTTTGCCCCGTTAGTTTAGTGAACTCCTTCATTAACTCGTATCCAGATCTGGGCTTAACGTACAAAAGCCATAACATTATTGGCTTATTGAGCCCCCGTATGAACGCATAAACGAAGTTTTTGACCATGCACTCACCAAGTGGTAAGTCTTATATATATCAAAATTTAAATGTTTTGCAATCTGTAGTATGAAATCTTGGAGGCTGCTTGAACGTTTCAATATCTCAAGGCTTGCAGGGTTGATAGTTGGATCGGATGGGCTTTCAGTTTTGGTTTGGGAAGCATAATTTTTAACCTTCCTCCTTTTGAACGCATTGCCATAGTTTTTATGGCTTTTCTGTTTGTTACGGCCAGCGTCTTCGTTCTAAATCAATACATTGACCGTGAAGCGGATCGAAGAAACAAAGTCAAATCACGCCTACCTGTTGCATCTGGAAGAATAACACCACGCAATGCTTTAATTTTTTCCATACTGCTGGTCATCCTAGGTTTAACTCTGGTTTTCATAGTCGATGTTTATCTTTCTGCGTTGTTTCTTGTATACCTCGGACTTTGGACTGCCTATTCCACTCCACCTTTCAGACTCAAGGCTCTGCCAGTTGTAGACTTTGTCATTTCAGGTTTAGGTGCTGGGTTTCTACCATTCTTCATGGGTTTAGCAGTCACTCACCACCTGAACATTGATGTTTCATCAATTATGTTAGTTGCAATACCCCTAACACTGATTCATTCAGGAGGCCACATAATTCAAGCCGTCGGAGACTGTGAAGCAGACAGTGAAATGAGGACTAACACCTCTGTCGTTAAGTATGGAAAGAAGAAAACTGTTATAGTTGCTGGGCTTATGATACTTACAGCGGTTCTCTCGCCATTTGTATACTCAGCTTTTGGTCTACTCTCTTACAGACACCTACTTTTGTTTTTCATAATTTTTCCGCTTTCCATACCTGTGGTTATGCGATATGCAGATGTGTTAAGAGATCCTTCAACAAAAAGCGTCGTTAACCTACAGAAAACAGCTGGAAAGTACGGGACCATCGCGATAGCTATAGTGTGGGCTTATGCGGTGTTTACAAAGATAGCTGGCTTCTAAAAGCTTAACATAGAACGGACAAGGTGCAAATGGCTGATCTCAACGCTAAAAAAAGTTGGGGAGGTTTGCGCTATTCGATTCCCCATCGTTTGGTGACCTTGACTATTATGAAGATCACGAAGGCTACGATGACGAAGGTTATCAGCGCCGCTAAAAACTCTCCCACTCCAAATAGCTGGCCGACATAGTTTGGATCTATGGGGTTCCCTTGACTATCCAATTCTGTCGGTGGAACCGGTATTTTGAAAGTGGCTAGGTTACCGAGACCGGGTACAGCAAGGCCTATTATAGGCATTATTAAACCCGTGACAAATGCTTGAACAAGAGCACCAAGATAAACACCCATGATGAAGGCCACAGCAAGCCCCATGACCTTGTACTTTGAAATGAAATCCATGAACTCATTCCACAATCCTTTGGGTGCTGGTGGAGGCGGAGCAGGTTTAGATTCAACAGCTTCCCTAATCTTCTTAAGTTCTTCCAACATTTCCTTCTCAATAGAGCTTGACACTTAATCCCCCCAAAACTATCTTTTCGATCCATGTTCATTTTTAAATGTTTCGAAAAAGAAACTAAAGAAAGTGAAAAGTTTGCAATGATAACTGCATAGACTAAATGACATCTTCCAACTCGAAAGCCATGAACTCATCTGTATCTGGGTAAAGTTTTCTTGTTGCCCTAACAGCTTCAAACACAGTTGAAGCTTCAGGAAATACTCGCTTATAATTGACATCTTTAAAGATTCTTGCCAGTGATCCCCTATGAACCTTCGTAATCCTCTTTCTAAGAATATCTCTTCCACATTGAATAGTAGCTATGTCTCCTGCCTTGCTGTTTTTCCATTGAGGCTTGACTGCCCTCAAATCCACATCTCTCTTGCCAAACCTGCACGAGTCAAAAGCTTCTTTCCTCACCATGAATAAAGGCATAACACCACAATTTCCATTATAACATTCACTCCTTGAAAGTCTTGTGCATCATTCAAATATCTTAGGAATTACAGTTCATCTAGAAATTCAATTGAACTCAGAAGAGGAAGTAACTATCTTAGTGGCAGAAATTAGACATACATAGTTACTCACACCCTTGCATGCATGCATGGCTACCCTAGACTGACAGTCTGCTTGACTCTGCTCAGTTTCCCCTCAGCTTCTTCAAGTCTATCCCACATATCTCCCACGAGACCTCAGGCATAGCCGTTCAGTAGCCCCATCGAGCCAGCGAATACAAACGCCAGATTCCACTCCATAAATAGACCAAACACCATAGCAAACACTCCCATCAAAATTGAAATCCAGGCTACCAAACTGAAAACTACCTTCAAAGCTATTCCTCATATACGCCTCATCCTGTCAAGAGAGAACCTAAAAATCTTATGCATGCATGATTACTCCCATAAGGTAATTCATCATATTCTGAAAAATCTATGAATAGTGTGACATTTTTCAGCAGATGAAAATGCAGCATATCGCTCGAGATTGCTTATACATTCCCTTTTTTGGGGTCGTGTTCTTCGAAGATTTTCCTAATCCGTTCAAGCCTAAGTTCTGTGTCTACGGTTTTTTTGTATGGTTCTGATTTTTCAAGCTGTCTCGTAGACCAAGACCTTTTTCTATAATAATGAACGACCAGGATGAATCCTACACACGTGAGAGGAAAGCCTGTGGATGTTAGGATTAGCCCCAGAAAAGCATACGGATGGAATGGTAGTAGCTGATATGGGACGAAAAGTAACCATCTAGGTTCTTGCACTATGATAACGGTTAGTAGTAAACCACCTATAAGTATGACCGTGCCTAAAATCACTATCAAGAATGCCAAGGTTACGTTATGAGCATTCTCTTCTGCTTTTCTATTCAAGAAATCTTCGTAAGACAATTCCATTCGAATTTTAGTTAAATATCTAGTGGAAGGTAAGCTTTGTGCATGTGGAATAAGTATGGCGGATCTATATATCTGCGTGCATGCAGTGATTTTAGTGGCTACCACATTCAGATAACATAGTCTTAAGACTTTGAACCACTAAAAACAACATTGTTCCATTTGCATGCATAGTTCAAATTGTTAACCTAGTTGACGAAATGTGAGAAAAAAGGGGAAGAGAAGAGCTAGCCAAGCTCATTTTAGTTTTGCTGTTGTTATGCATCCGTTTTCCCCAAGCTCAAGAGTTAAGTCTACTCCGAACTCTTTGGCTACTTCTGCATTGATTTTTGTGTCCATCTCACAAAGGAGTTTTGGGTCTAAGTCAAGACCTACTTTTTTCACTAAATCTCTTTGTCTTCTGAGGATAGGGCAGTTCTTGATTCTCACAGTTGCTTCACGGTCTGAGACCATAGTTAATTCAATGTTCGATAGTGGTATGAACCGTTGTATGGTGTACACGTATTGGTCGGTAACTTGCTTAAACGCTTTCCCAGGGGAAATAGCCTTCAACACCTTAAATGCTATACCTAAAACGCTTGGAAACATCTTCTTCTGTACCTTCACCGACAAATCGTTGCTCTTGTCTATCGCTCCCAGTTCTTTATGCAGAACATAACCTGTAGCGCAAACCAATAAGTAGTCGTCAAGGAGCTTATCGTATTTCTCTTCAAGAGGCATCTCCTTAATTTCCGAATCTATCACTTCCTTCTAATATCGTACGGACATATTCCTATTTGTTACAACTTCTATTTAAAATCGGGGAACAAAAGAAAGTCTAAACGCAAACTCATGGTTTACCCCTTTTACTGCACTTTTAGTACAGTAAATTCCCTCTCGTCTGTGTTAATTCAATCCCGGCTACATCAACCTCAAACGGTTTCCCTTCATGTTCCGCTTTAACGTGAATCCTAATCTTAAGCGGAAAAGCTAATGTTGAATGTTTGCCAACAGTAAAGCTGATTTTAGGAATACCATACCGGTCTAACTGTGTCATGTCAACGGTGATAATTTGATGATGACGTAAGTATTTGCGTACCGTATGTACTGCGCGTTGAGTCTCTATAGCCTTCAGTAAAACATCAAATTGCTGTTTAAGTGTCATACCTTCCATTTCTAGCCTTAACTTCTTCATATAATCCTCTTGCATTTGACGACATGCAGCCTGGAACATACGGTAGTGATAAGGCTTGACCCGGTTCAAATCACGTATGACAGTTCTAACGCTTACGCCGTCAGCAAGTTTAGAAACAAAATCCAAACCACAAATCTGACACAAGCCAAGACCCCCATAGGCAGAGAACTCGCAAAAGACTCTGCACATTTGCAACACCACATGAAAACAGCATTCTTCAATACAGCCGCCATCTTTCCCCATCTTTTCCCATCTTCTTGCATCTATTCCTATCTTTTTGTATCTTTTCCCATCTTTTCCCATCTAATCCTATCGTGACTTGAGGAATATTCAAACGATGTTCACAAAAACAAGCTCACTTCAAGCTTTTCAAAAAAATAGGTAGGGGGTCTAGAGAGAGAATAAAAGAATGTAAAAAACCCAAACACAAATACAAAACAGAACACCCATAAACACAAGTCAGCTTCTCACACACCCGCCATAAAAACAAAAAAAATAACGTAAAGTTTTTATGCAAACACTCCATGAATACATCTCTCTCACTTCTCCCGAGAAAATCTCTTGGGAACAAACAATTGTCCGAGAGGAAAAACAAATGCACCAAAATCCAGATCGTCCAATACTGAAAGGAACAACAACAATAGGAGTAATCTGCAAAAACGGAGTCATCCTAGCCTCAGACACCCGCGTAACAATGGGATACTTCGTAGCCCACAAGAAAGGAAAAAAAGTATACAAAATCGACAACCACCTAGCAATGACCATCTCAGGAAGCGTCGCCGACGCACAACGAACAGTAGACATCCTCAAAGCAAACGCACAACTATACAAACTAAACACCAAACGCCCAATACCAATAAACTCAGCAGCCAGACTCATCGCAAACCTACTATTCTCAGCACGCCTAGCCCCATTGATAGCCCAAGTTCTCGTCGGAGGCATCGACGACACAGGACCACACATATTCTCTCTAGACCCATTCGGCAGTCTCACCGAAGAAAAATGCGTCGCCACAGGCTCAGGTTCTCCCATAGCCTATGGAGTACTGGAAGACAAATACAAAGAAAACATGATAATCAAGGATCTCCTTTCTGTAGTCGTGCGCGCCGTTGACTCAGCTATGAAAAGAGACGCTGCAAGCGGAGACAGCTTTGACGTAGCAATCATAGACGAGAAAGGATTTCACGAATTAAATGATGAAGAAAAAGGAAACATTCTAGGAGGCTCATGAGGAGCGATAAAGAAGCGTGGCAACATTCGACAAAACAAAAGTACAAATGAGCCAATCCATACTAGAACGCGTTCCTAAAGAAGCAGAAATCACTCGTATAGAATTTGAAGGCCCAGCTCTAGCGGTTTACACAAAAAAGCCAGAGGTTCTCATCGAACAAAGTTACGTAATCGCAGACATCGTCAACCTGATCAGAAAACGAATCGTTGTACGTTCCGACCCCTCGGTAAGACTTCCAGAGAAGGACACAGAAAGAGTCATACAGGAAATAGTTCCTCCAGAAGCACAAATTTCAGGAATGAGTTTTGACCCCAGCCTCGGCGAGGTTATTATCGAAGCCGAAAAGCCCGGCTTGGTCATTGGAAAAAACGGGGTT
>CP070709.1:1043519-1050435 GCA_020350305.1 Candidatus Bathyarchaeota archaeon | reverse complement strand
AGAAAAAACAAGTAGTCGCTGCTAGAAGAGACACTTTGGAAAGAATTGCTGTAAAAGAAGAAGAGCTAATTGAAAATATCAATGGAATGCTGAAAGAAATTCAAGACAGCCTTTTCAATCGAGCCAAGCATTTCCTTGACGAACGCATCACCTCAGTAAAGACTTATGATGAGTTCAAGAAGGTTTTAAGAAAGAAGGGTGGATTCATCAAAGCTTGCTGGTGCTCAAATCAAACATGTGAAGAGAAGATAAAAGAAGAAACCGGTGCAACCATTAGATTGATTCCATTTGAAAAGGAAGAAGCATTTTCAAAATGTATCTACTGTGACGGTGAAGCAAAAGAAGTGGTCTACTTCGCCAGAGCATACTAGCCATGTATGCATTCTTTTTTATTCTTTCACTTAGAATCTCGAATGCCTCGGATGGATTAGAATAACAATGAAATCACCCAAACTGGTCAGAAAAACACTTGCAGGGTTCTTGAAATTCAGAGTAGGCAAGCCCCGCCCCCTATTCGCCACCTATGATGTAACTAGCCGATGTAATATGAGGTGCGCCTATTGTGACTGGTGGAAGACGAACACCTCTGAACTGCCGACTAAAGAGGCCTTATCTGTCATAGACAATGTTTGCCAACTAGGTGTTTCATTCTTCAACTTCTGTGGAGGGGAACCAATGATGCGCAAAGACTTGATAGCCCTTGCTGAAAGGGCTTCGTCTTATGATTGCATCGTGGGAATGAATACTAACGGCACACTCATGAAAGCTAACAGGGTCTCTGAGATTGCGGACACCTTTGATGTCGTTGTTGTATCACTTGATGGTCCCAGAGAGGTTCATGATAACGGTAGAGGAGTGCAGGGGAGCTTCGAAGATGCTGTGGATGGTATAAGATTGTTGAGGGCTGGTGGAGTGCGAGTTGGAGTGAGTATAGTCATGTCCCCTTGGAACGTCAAAACACTACCTGAGTTTTTTGAATGGCTTCGCAACCGGGTCTCCTTCGTCACAATTCAGCCTATGCACCCCTATCCGCCTCCTCCTCAAAACAGACCTTCTCCTAAGGAACTCTCGAAAGCCATAGACTTTTTGTTGAGCCTCAAACAAGAAAACCCTAAGTTCTTGTCGGTACCCACCGACTTCGTCAAAGGCTTCAAGCCTTTTTTCGATGGAAAGGCACCGAAGATATGCCACGCTGGAGAACTCTATGTATCCATCGATCCTATGGGTAGGCTCAAAGCTTGCGCAGCACGAGCTGATGTAGTGCTTGGTAACATTCTCAAACATTCAGCTAGTGAGATGTTAAGAAAAAGACTGGAGAATCCAAATTGGTACAAAGTTTCTTCCTGTAAAGGATGCTGGCTTGGATGTACCGTGGGAGTCTCGATGTGGATGAGAAAGCCACTCAAAGAGGGCATCCATTTAATTGGTCTTTAAGAACGTTCCAGTTGATGCTACAGTCACAGCGACACAAGTTATTTGAATTAGAAAAGAGAGACAATGACAATACTTAAACCCGCAGACGACAAAACTCGAAAAAAGAGAGGGTTTGTTTGGTGCTTCTAGAGTGGATGGAGCAATTTGTGATTCAATTTGGTTATTTGGGAGTTTTCTTTATAAGTTTCATTGGCACGATGTCAATTATCATTCCTATACCTTACACTCTAGTCATACTTTTGCTGAGTATGAGAGGGGCCATGAATCCTCTTCTCCTTACAATTGCAGGCGGCATTGGTTCTGGCATCGGTGAATTTTCTGGGTATGCGTTAGGATACTACGGACGAACTATGATAAGCAAAAAACGGCAAAGAAAAATGAATTATATGGTTAAGGTTCTTGACCGCTATGGGCCTATTGTGATTTTTCTCTTTGCTTTAACTCCTTTACCAGATGACCTCCTCTTTGTTCCACTAGGGATTTTGCGATACTCGTTCATCAAAGCGTTCATTCCTTGTTTTTTAGGAAAACTGTTAATGTGTGGCATTTTAGCTTTTGGCGGCCAGCTGTATTATGATGTCCTTCTCATTATTTTCGGTGAAATGTCATGGGAGATAGAGATTCTTACCTCTATAATCACTGCTGTAGCTTTGATGTTAACCCTCGTAGCAATGTTCAAGATTGATTGGGAGAAGCTTCTCAAGAAATATGTAGATGTAGAGGCGAAAGAAAGAGTTGAGAGTAACCGCTGATCTCCACATTCACAGCAAGTATAGCCGCGCCACGAGCAAGAGAATGAACATTGATGAGATTACTCGTTTTGCCCGAATTAAAGGCTTAAATCTCATAGGCACAGGAGACTTCACGCATCCAAAATGGTTCAAAGAACTAAACGAAGAACTAACAGAAGTTTCCGAAACAAATCTTTACAGATCGGCTAAAGACCCAGACTCTCCAGTGCATTTCATGATAGCTGTTGAAGTATCTACAATCTTCACATTCGAGAGTGCGGTAAAAAAAGTTCACCACTTAATCTTGGCGCCAAGCTTGGGAACAGCAGTTCAGATTAGTGAACGACTGGCACAGTATGGCGACCTCAGCATAGATGGCAGACCCACCCTAGGCATGAGCGCGCCGCAACTCGTAGAGGAGGTGATGGAAGTTTCGGACAAGAATGTAGTTATACCAGCTCACGTTTGGACGCCTTGGTTCAGCCTCTTCGGCGCCTTCAGCGGATTCGATCGGATAGAAGACTGCTATCAAGACATGACGAAACACGTCCCCGCCCTAGAAACGGGGCTCTCCTCAGATCCACCCATGAACTGGCGGTTAAGCGCGCTCGACAAGTTCGCTTTAGTTTCAAACAGCGACAGCCACAGCAGTTGGCCATGGAGAATTGGAAGAGAAGCCAACGTATTCGAGCTTGAACGGTTAACATATGACGAAGTCATTGACTCAATTCGCAAGAAAGATGCAAAACGCTTTAAATTTACCATCGAAACTGACCCGGCATATGGTAAATATCATTGGACAGGTCACCGAAACTGCAACATTTTCTTCTCTCCTCAGGAGGCTATGAAATTTGGAAACCGTTGTCCAGTTTGTCGCAGAAAACTTACCAAAGGCGTGGAGCAACGCGTGGAGGAGCTGTCGGATCGACCTGCAGGCTTTAGACCTAAAGGAATCATAGGGTATCTGCATCTGTTGCCTCTCTCCGAAATCATTTCAACTGTCTTGGGAACCACTTACCCTGGAACCCAAAAGGTATGGCGTATCTACAATTCGCTGATCTCGAGGTTTGGCGACGAATACACCGTGGTCATGGATGCGTCTGCGCAGGAAATGTCTAAGATTATTGATCCAAGGATTTCGGAAGCCATTGTTAGAGTCAGAGAAAGCAAGGTAAAAGTTATACCAGGCTATGATGGTGTGTACGGTCAGCTTAATTTATTTGAAGAAGAAAAGCCGCTGGAAAAGGTCAATCAGCGGAACATAACAGACTTCATGTAAACACAGCGCACTCTAATGTAAATACTTAAGAACCATCTCCCAAACGAAATAACAAGCAAGTACCAAAGTAATCACGGCATTTGAGAATACTACTACTTCCTCTCTTTTTCTGACATTTACGCCAGCAAACGCAATTAGAAAGATTCCTGCTGCTCAGGTTAAGAACTCCAGATAAAACTGTGGTTGAGAAAGAATTAGCCCAGCTAAATCCCGTATCATTGCTGAGCCATAAAAGAAGAACCCGAGTATTGCAGAGAACAACCCCTAGTGCAGACAACACCATTGCAGTGACGTTGGTTTGAATAGCCTGCTGAATTACCGTTTTTTCTCTTGCTTCTGCTTCATTCATGAAAAGCAATGAAATCAAGACTACTACCGGACCGAGGAATAGAGGACCATCAGTTACCTTTAATTGCATACTGTTCAACCGTATGTGGGTCTATTTTTGCTATTGTGTAATTGGATTTATGAACTAAGGGTTCACATAGAAAATAGATTTCATACATGCACTCTTGAATTCAAACTTGTATTTCTTAGGATGTCACAGTGCGTTTTGTCTTTTTTAGTAAGAGCTTGATGAAAACTTTTTATGGCACTTAGGCTCACGTTCTTAAAGTCGCATATGATAAAAGACAAACTCAGAGGTGCGACAAAAAGCATTGACTGAAATAAAGAAGACGGCGTCTCACATTAAGAAAATTTTTTTCAGAATAGACACAGCGAGGAAGATCACCCAAGTTTGTTGTTTTCTGCTGCTCAACGCTGTTGTTTTCGGCTTGGGGCCCTGGCCGATACTCCTTCCGATAGTTCAAAGTCCCGGGGTTCCTCAAAAAACTATGAGCGACGCTTTTTCAGCTCTGCAAGTAATGCTTTATCAGCGCACTTTTCCCTGGCTTCCCATAGCCTCATTCCTTTTGACTGCAGTCATTTTGGGTAGAGCTCTCTGCGGTTGGATGTGTCCTTTTGGGTTCATGCAAGACTTGTTAGGATATATTAAGAAGAGGCATACACGAGTTTCTCTAAGAACTAATGGGGGGATTATTAAAGTCAAGTATGGAATTTTGGCGGCTGTTCTTTTTGTCAGCGTGACTTTGGCTATATCTTTGGTTGTGGGAGTGGGCGAAAGTTATGAAAGTGCTATAGGCGTGTTCGCTCCGGCTCCGTTTAATGCGTTAAGCCCTGCTGACACGCTTTTTGCTATCCTGCCTCGAATGGTTTTAATGGTTGTTTACGCCCCTGAAGTATTGATTGTTGGGATTCTCTCTGACCCACTTTTCTGGGTTCGACTTACCATAATGATAGCCATAATAGTTTTGGCTGTTTATGTTCCGAGAAGTTGGTGTCGATACTTTTGTCCCATTGGAGCATCATTGGCGGTGCTAAATAGATTCAGCTTTCTCGGCTTGAAGAGAGATCCGTTGAGGTGCACTAGAGCTGGTTGTCGCACGTGTGTGGATGCATGCCCGATGATGGTTCGCATCCTTGAATTGCCTTGGGAGAAATTCACTGATTCTGAATGTATATATTGCCTGAAATGCGTTGACGCATGTCCAACAAGGGCCATAAGACCGAAATTCCCATAGAAGCGTTAGAGACTAGGCGAAGTGAAGACTACTGCTTGCACTTCACTGGTGGCTATCTGAAACATTATGGTTCATTGGAATGGTGTTCCGGTAGACAGGATTATATTAAACGGAAAGTGTATGAATGTTGGGGAATTGTTGGGCGTTTCTCGGCGCCTATCAGAATACTCAACTCTACTGATTTTTCATCGAGCAAGAACAAGGTAATTATCGCCTGCCGTCCGGCACCCCTCCTGAAAGACTTACCTGACGCCTATTCTAAGTTTCAAACTTTTTTCATAAAAAAATAATGAAGGAGTATTATAGGGAAAAATGTTCTATGGAGGATTGATGCATTAGATATTAATAGAGGAGTTTTCTAAACTTTCAAGTGGTGCGGGCATAGCTCAGCATAGATCACCGTTACAAGGGACTTCCTCTCACTCTATCGCCCACACCCGCACCAAGAGGCTGACTACACTACTCTATGGCGGAAAGTTTCTAATACGATGTTCCACATGTCAAAGTTTCTTAGAAAGCTAACTCCCTTCTGAGTTAGTTTGTATCTAGCTACTTCCTGGCTTCGTAGAGGGTCTGTGGCCTTAACGATATCGCAAAGCATCAAGTGATCTAAGTACTGATTTGCTTGGCCAAAATTTAGATTTGCCGCTCGCATTATGCTTGTTTTTGTCTTCCCTTTCGGATCACGATGAATCGTGTCTAAAATTTCTGCTACTATGGTTGCTCGGTCTCTATACTTGAACTTGGATAGAAATATCCTTCCCAACTCTGCACTAATAAAATTGGGATACATAATCTTTCCCCTCCAATATTTATATAGACAATTCTAGAAGATAATTCTTTCGGCCTATGCTTTGCGGATGAGTTAGATGAAAAGATAATTAGCGGCTATAATGATGATTGTTGTCATTCAACAATTTAGAATTTAGCTAAACATTTCTTCTTATGTTTTTAAGGCAATTAGAGAATATGTGTAGAAGTTGCTGAAAGAGAATGTAGTGTGAGAATGGTTTGTTGCTTATATCTTCCGGAAATCAACGTGTTGCGCCCAGAACAGTCAGCATCACATGGACAAACCTGATAGGTTTTTAACGTATTTGGTGCGGGGGGTGGGATTCGAACCCACGGAGGCCTGCGCCAGAGGATGTCTCAGGAGACTAGCGTTGTCCGCTTAAGTCCTCCCCCTTTTCCTAGGGGTGTTGACCCGCTATTTAGACCTGGCTCGGGTACCCCCGCGTCTTTCTATTCAATTCACGTTTTTTAACTTAAATATTGCTTACTCTTGTGGCAAAATTTGGGATTTTTTTGGTGTTTCAGGAGATGTGGAAAGACTTGCCCTAAGTCTTTGCTCTTGAGTCCAACATCGAGTGTGTCTCTCTCTAGACTCCCCCCTGTAATTTTTTTTGGCACTGGAGGTTTTTGGTTCGTTGTTGTGTCATGTTGTTTGTGTATGTCTCTCTCTTTTTAGCCCCCCTATACCGGGGGGAGGGGTGGGATGCTCGTTTCTGGTTGGTTTTTTGAAATTAAGCTTGAAAACGGTTTATTCCACGTATAAAAATGTATCGAAGTGTACGGAAATGTATGGAAACGTATGGAAAAGGTGTTTACAGTCATTGTGTGTATGAGGGTAATGAGGTTAACGTTATTGGCAACTGTGGAAGAGGATTACAAATTCGAGAGGCAGGGTTGAATGCGTTACTGAAGGAGACAGTATCAGAATCTATCGGAAGCGAAAATAGTATAGTGTTACCGTCTAAAAGTGAGGCGTTACGGTTATAACATTTAAGCTGCTAAAAGTGTGTTAGTGGGGGGGGGCTGGGCGGGTAAAGAAAGAGATTAGCTTTCTACCGACGCCTAGCATGGATAGGGCACGAACAACTCGACTGTAG
>CP070709.1:1016885-1043419 GCA_020350305.1 Candidatus Bathyarchaeota archaeon | reverse complement strand
CACTTCGCGAGAACGAATCAATTCGATCGCTTTTTCAAGATCGTCAGGGGCAGCTGCATAGGTAGTCGTTAAAGTTATCTGTTTGCTCCAAAACTCGTTGAAGGGTAGAAAAATATCGACTCTGGGCAAAGTAGGAGCAAAGAAAAGAATGGTGCCTCCGGCATCTATAGATTTCAAAGCCTGTTTGATAGCTGATACGGCTCCTGTGCAGACAACAATACGATCAGCGAGTCTACCTTTATTAGCTTCTTTTACACGGGCAGGTACATCATCTCTAGCATTGATCACATCGTCTGCTCCGAATTTCTTTGCCGCATTCATACGGTATTCGTTGATATCGGTTGCAATCACTCTTTCAACGCCTTTAGCACGGGCAAGCTTTATGTGAAGTAATCCGGAGACACCGCTGCCTATGACGAGAATAGTATGATTTGATTCTATGCTTGCTCTTCTTTGCCCTCTTATAACACAGCCTAAAGGCTCGATAAAAGTTCCATCCTCGAAAGATATTTCATCAGGTAGCAAAAATGTTCCATATTCAGCATTTATCCTTGGCACACGAACATATTCAGAGAACCCGCCAGGATCAAGGTTCGTGTTGTGTAAAGTTTCGCATACAGTATGTTGACCATCTAAACAATATAGGCACTTATTACAGGGAACATGATGGGATACAAAAACTCTATCTCCAACTTTGAAATCTTTCACATTATCTCCAATTTCTCCAATTTCTCCTGTCATCTCATGTCCTAGGACTCTCGGCGCCTCTTTGATGCGATACCACTCCATTACGTCGCTGCCACATATGCCACAGGCCATAGTTTCTACCAGCAATTCATTGGGACCTATTTCTGGTTTTGGCATCTCCTCTATTTTGATGTCTTTATTGTTGTAATACATCGCTACCCGCATGATACCGGCAACTACCCTATTTCTTCTTTCTTGAGATTCTCAAACAATTCATTCGCTTCTTTTGCGGTGGCATTTTCATGAACCACTGCTCTTATAGACTTGATCATTGCAATTGGGTAATCACTTTTCCAAATGTTTCTTCCTAGGTTTACACCTATAGCGCCTTTTTGGATACCATCATGTACAAATTCAAATACCTCAAGTTCTGTGTTTACTTTAGGTCCACCCGCCATAACGACTGGAACAGGGCAACCCTCTACAACCTTTTCAAAGTTTTCACACCAGTAAGTTTTTACTACTCTGGCACCCAGTTCAGCAGCAATTCTACAGGATAAAGCAAGATAACGAGCTTCTCTCTTTCCCAACTCCTTACCTACGGCAGTAACCGCCATTACAGGAATTCCATATTCTTCAGCGTCATCAACGAGTCTGGCAAGATTTAGTAATGTCTGATGCTCATATTTGCTACCAACAAAGATAGAAAGACCTACGGCTGACGCATTAAGACGTAGAGCTTCTTTTATAGATGTGGTTATTCCTTCATTGGCCAGATCTTCTCCAACAATACTCGTGCCACCAGATACTCTTAGAATGATGGGTGTTTTACTATTCGGATCTATACATGAACGCAGTACTCCTCTCGTGGCAAAAATTGCGTCGCAATAAGGTAGAAGTGGCTTGACAGTTTCGCCTGGCTTTTCTAATTTTGTAGTAGGTCCTTGAAAATATCCGTGATCTATAGGCAGAAACAAGCAATGACCATCAGGTGGTATTAGTCGTGCTAAACGATTTCTAATTCCCCAACTCATGAATGATACCTCCTTTGGTTAATTGAATAGTTCTTTAGCATCAAAAGGTTTTCTGATTCCTCTTTCGCTAAAGGAGCCACTTGCATATTATGTGTGCGCATCTGAAGTTCGACATCTCTGCAACCAAACTTTAAATATCGCTACAAAGTGTCAAATTAAACGGCGCCGTTGGAAAATCAAGCCGCCGTACACGCGACACAAACGTGGGCGAAAGCTCAGTTAGGTAGAGCAACTGACTTTGGTAGAATCTCTATCAGAGGTTGAAGCTGTTAACCAGTGGGTCGACGGTCCGAATCCGTCCGGCGGCGCCAAAATTATGTCTATTCAGCCCTTGCTAACACTAAAACAATGCCAACCGCCATTAATACAAAGCCAGCGACTAAAAAGATGCCAGAGAAAGGCTTAACATATCCCGAAGGGGGACTAGTATACGTAAAATAGGTGGTTATCGCCCCTATGAGGATGACTATTAACCCAGAGAGTTTCTCAGCTATTGCTAATCCGGTACCAACCTCTTTGCTCATGTCCTACCCTCTATTCTAGGCTTGCTTTAGGTTGTGAAAGCGTTATTTTAACCTTATTAAAATACCGATAAGTAGGGAGCTTTACGGAGATTAAATCAGCTAGTCTCTTTCAGCTTCGCAGGAAGATATTCATCAACAATGTATGTTAATCCGTATCTGCTGAAAGCTTCTTGTTCCGCCTTCTTCTTGATCTTTAAAAACTTCTTCACCTCTCTTTGCCAAAGTTTTCCTTTATAACGTGGGTCTTTCTGCAGCTCGTGGAGGCGTTTGATATCTATGTCAGTCAACGCATCACTCGGTAGCTTATAGTCCACGATATCAGTTGCCCACATACCGCTCCAAGTGGCATCGGGCGTGGTCAACTCTCTGAGATGGGCTGCGTTCGCCGATCCTGAGATAATAACCATTGCAATGTGCATTCCCCACGGGTCGCCGTCAGTGAATATGTGTACTGGGAGGTCCAACTCTTTGTTTAGTCTGTGAATAAAATGTCTTGTAGCACGGGGGGCTTGACCTGCCGTAAGCACAAGGAGTGCATTGAATTTTTTGTGAACCGCCTCCTCTATGAAACGTGTGAATAAACCCCCTTTCTCGATAGCTATTACCATGTCTGCGCCGGTTTTAACAAAATTGGCAGAAGTAAGCGCTGGGCCTATCATCATTCCGTCGGGATGCGATGTCAAATTCAGTTCTCTACCTTCATAGCCGGGAACTGTGTATTCGATGGTCAAGTCACCGAAGATGGCTGAACGTTCTTCAGGAAAAACGTTAAAATCCTCTCGGGAGAGACCGGCCACAGTTTCAAGGTCAGTTATGATATTGTTAGATTCCGGTTGGTCCTTGAACGACATGTCATACGCCTGCGCTGAATAATACACATCACGAAGAGTAGAAGTCTTTCGATGTTGCGTAAGTTCATGGACAAAACGGGCAGCCCAAACCAGCCGCGTAAGAGGACGAATGTGACGTATATTCCGAGAACTTCTACGTACAGTTTTGTCTCCTAAAATGTATTGCCGAACCTCTTGACTGTAAAAGATGTTTTCGATGGATCGGCTTGGCATCTTAATCCAAGGAAAAACGCCTTCTTCCATCTGGTCGTAGAGCTTCGTTCCAAAGTTTTCCAAACCAACTAGAACTTTCTTTCGCTTCTCCGTAACTGAGCTTTCATTTTTTTTCTTCTTCAAGTTTTCTCACAGTCCTTAACAATTTTTTAATGTCAGGTGTTTTTTCTTTCCCAGCTAGTTCCGTGGAGAACCGAGCGATCTTGGGCAAATACTTAGAAAAGACGGATAGTCGCCTCCTTTCTTTTTCAACGTGTTCTTGCTTGGTCAAAAAATGTTGTAGTTGGCGGGCCACCTCGCGGATACCATTCAAGATTTCCCTCTTCACTTCTTGTCTATCTGCGATGAACTCTTTGCCCACAGTTTTGTAGGGAACCTTCGTGCTACACACATGTACTAGAATAGCAATGGGCATGTCAGGTAAAACTTTGTATCTTCGCCAGTTGATGTATCTTATGACTTTTACTGAAACGTCACTAGCTTCATCATATAACAATGGAATCCTGTTGGCAAATCGATACACAGGAAAATAGTCCTTCTTCGGTACATCTCCGCCATACGCTATCGCCGTCTCCACAATGAAAGGATGACCAGAATAAGTTGAGGGTTTGCGTTGAAAAACTGCAATGAACTCTGGTTTCAATTCTTTAAGAATCCCTGCCTTTAATAGTTCTTCACCTAACGGGGACAAGCAATTCGCGTCTGGAGGAAGGAAGCCCTTAAACCTCTTTATCATTCGTACAAACCTCACGATCTCATGAGGCTTCAATTTTTTTGGATTTTTTCTCTCGTTTATTCCAGCAAACTCTAAAAAGTGATGCGCGATGTTCTCGCCGATCCTATGGAAATGTGTTTTCATAAAGTCTAGCATGTTTCGACATGGAGTGATTCGTATAAGGCGTTGAATAGTTTCCACATCCACTCCATATGGGTGAGGTAATGTTTCTTTGGGTGGCAGTGGCATTTTCGTTGTGACGCGGGTGAACTTGTATAAGCGTCCTTTAGGGTCAATGAAAGTTATATTTGCGTAAGGTGTCACCAACGCTGTCTGTTTCAAATATTCCAAGATTTTTGGCATAGCTCGGAAATAGTCGCCTTCTAGGCAAAATTCCACGATTGTTCCGTGCCACCTGTCTTTGTTTATCTGGATTTTGCGGTCCAAAATGAGGGGGCGATTTCTTTGGATGTCTATCATTAACTTATATTTGTAAATTTTTGATGTGCCGGTGCTTGAGGCAACGTAAACAGGCTTGTGTGTGGTAATTTGGCCGTAGAGTATCGCCATGGTTCCTCCGAGGCCAAACGTGCCTCTTGCCTGTTTTAACTTGTATTTTGAACCGAACAGAACCTGGCCGAATGCAGAGGGTATGTGACGCGGTGGAATGCCCGAACCATTGTCTTCGATTCTTAACGTATAAACAGCGACTTCATCAAGTTCTGCCCCATCCTCTTGAGACAGCCGGATGTATATGTCTGGAGATACGCTGGATAGGTCGGAGGCGTCAAGGGCGTTTTCTATAAGCTCTCTCATAGACGAGAAGACTGCCCTTGCTGGATTGGTGAAACCAGCTATGTCTCGGTTGCGGTAGAAGAAGTCAGCGGCACTAATTTCTTCAAAAGTTTGTGTCACCCATCCAGCCTCCTATAACTCCCCAAGTTTTTTTACAGTTAAACACAGCATCCTCTTCACAATACTGCTTCCTACATTTTAATTTAACCGCATTAGAAAAAACTGGTGACTGAAGAATTGAAGGAGATTTACAATAAATGCATAAAAAATTAGAATTTACATGATTTTTTAGCTTTGAAATATTAAATGATAACAAATGATGTATCAAATAGAATATAGGTTCTTTTCACTCACGCTTCTATTTTCTCATGTGACGGTTCCCAAAGTTCCATCTTCTTTTTCTTCAGTTCCCTTCTCTTTCTATGCAGAAATCGGTACACCGTGCGATGTTGGCTTCCCCCAAGAAACATCTGGATCGCCTCCCTCGCCACTCCAGCCTGTTCCATGTCCCCAATGACAGAAATAGTGTGCCCAAACAAAGAAACGCTAGCTTCAGTCAACTCTTCAATGATCCTTCGGGTTTTTCCCTCCTTTCCAATAATTCTCCCTTTTAGTCGCTTCATGTCAGACTGAGATTTGCCGACAATCTCTCGTAAATCAATGACTTCCAACACGGCTTCTGCGTCTTCAATCAGCCTAAACGCACGTTCTGGTGAAAAGCCTCTGCCAATTGCGGTTATCACTTCTTTGGCTCTGAAGAGAAGAGATGGGTCTTGTGTAGTGGGCGTTAATACTATTTTGATGTCACCTGTTTCACTGTCAACTTCAAGATCAACCAATAGCTTCTTCTCGATAACTTCTTTCACGCGACCGTTAGGACCTACAAGTGCTCCGATGCGTTCTCGCGGAATTTTCACGAAGGTGCTAGCGCTTACCACCCACAACCCTCCTGTACATTTCATCTACGGATAGTACATCTACATCCAGTTTTTTGAAGTATCGGTAGAGGTTTTCTAAGTCTCTTCGTAGAAATTGGTGAGCCATTGGATGTTTGAGGGACACCGCTTGTGATACATCGAACAGAACGGGCTTGTTCTTCCACATCATAACGTTGTATTCGCTTAGGTCTGCGTGCACCAGTTCAGCCTTTTGATACATCTTCTTTACGTAGGCCAGTAGCCGTCTGTAAACTCGTTCTGGACTCTGGGGAGGGACTTGCTTCATAACAGGAGCGGTGACCCCGTTCTTCCCGATAAACTCCATGATGAGCACGTTTTTGCTGACAGCGATGGGTTTAGGAACCTTGACTCCGGCCTCGTGCGCACACCGCAAGTTTTTGAATTCTTTCCGAGCCCAAGCGTAGACGAGAGACCGCGAGTCTCTCCGAACATGGGCGAAACGTGGGTCACCCTCGATGTAGGGAAGCATGCCTTTCCTGAACTCAGATGAAATGGTTAGGTAGATTTTGATCGCGAGTTCTTCTCCATCCGAATCTTTTCCCCAATAGATTCGAGCTTCCTTTCCAGCTTTCACAACACCATATATCTCATCGATTGTTCCCTTGTTTAGAAAGTCGTAGATAATCATGAGCGTAGAGCGGTCAAAAACTTCTTCCAAAACCTCGAGTTCCTCGCTCCTTTTTTCTCTCATCAACCTCTTGATCTCATACATCTTCTCCTTGCGCAGTAACTTCTTATCCACCTTTCTTCGAAAAGACACTATAGCCGTCCTCATTTAACAGAGAGATGTTCGTTCTTTCGGAGCCGCTCAGCCTGAGACTTTTTGTGACGCCAAATGACGCCACTACGTTTATGAGATTGGAAATTCCACGGAGAAACGAGGCCTACGTCCCCTATTCTTATCCAAACTCTCCTCTTCATTTCACCGCGAATTCTACAGAGGCGTTCATGGCCATCTTGGCATTTCACCAAAACTCTGCCAAAACCCAACAGTCGCGTAGCTATACTGAGCGCATCATTCGCGACAGGAAGCACTATATCTTGGATTTCTTTTTCGCTGATGACTTTCCTTTTTCCCAAGAAGCCACCTCAAAGACTTGTTCTTTAAAAAGGGAGAGGAACCTTGCTTAAATAGGTTAAGAGGGCATCTATCATATTTTAATAATCTGTGCGTGTGGAATGCCTGAGATCTCTAAAACCGCCTCTGGATGAATCAAGCCATTTTCTATTGCCTTCTTAACGATATTTTGTCCAACCATGTTCACCATAGTTGATTGCCTCATGAGGTCAATAGCCTCCTCTAAACTCATTCTTGGTCCCATGTAAAACTCTTTTCGTACCTCGAAGACAACGTTTCCGTCGTTTAGGATTTTTCCTAGGAGTTCAACGTCGCATGTGGCCAGAAGCGTATATTGCCCGCGTGTTTGCACGTTTACGTAGACTTCCAATCTGAGCACTTTATACTGGTCTTATAGATGACTTTGCTCCGCATGCCTCACATATTAAGAAATAGAGGCGTTTCTCTTTAATTATTTTCGTATCTGGTCGTTTACACACTGGGCATATAACGAATTCGTCAACGTATCTCTTGATCAGTCGCTCAAAGGTGTCATATCTGAATTTCCCTTGGAAAACCACTCGTGACCTATCCATAGTTCCAGCGGTGGCCATCTCTCTGGAAAGAAACTTCAGCAAATGGCGTGTGTCTCGGTTGAGAATGTCACATATTTCTTTGTAGTTTCGAAAGATTGTTCGCATGCCAATAACATGGCAGCGAGGTCTAGGAATATCGAATCGTTTGTGTTCAAGCACTTCAGGTGGAAGTTGCGAACGTGCACGCTTCAGCATCTCCTCGTAATTCATCTTCATTGGTTCAACATCCCATGCAGACTTGTCAAGTTGACAATTGACTGACTCCTTTTAGGAGTTTCTGTTCTTGAGTACTTAAGCGAAGCGGTAAAATTCGCTGACCCTTGATAGATGTTTGATCGTCTTAATTTGGGATAGCGTGAGCGCTTAAAATGATGGAAAAACTACAAGCTCGATGGTCTCTGATCATTCCATTCTGCTAGGGTTTTAACAAAGCTTAAAGAAAACGACTTAGAAATAGTCTTAACTTTCAGCGGTGATAAAGCGTGGTTAGATCCTTCATTCATCCTTACATTCCAAACTCTATTTCAAAAATAAAAGAGGAAATGATGCGGAGGATTGGAATCCAGAGCATAGAAGAACTTTACGCGGATGTTCCTCAAAGGTTTAAGTTAAAAAGAAGACTTGACCTACCCAGCCCAAGATCAGAAATGGAAGTTAAAAGACTTGTTGAAACCATCCTATCCAAAAACAAGACTTTCCAAGACATGCCTATCTTTTTAGGCGCGGGTTGCTGGCCTCACTACGTGCCCGCAGCCGTTGAAACCACTATTCAACGAACAGAACTCTTCACATCCTATACTCCATATCAACCGGAGTTTTCCCAAGGAATGTTGCAAGCACTTTTTGAGTATCAAAGCATGATCTGCGAAATCACTGCGATGGAAGTGGCCAACTGCTCTATGTATGACTGGGCGTCTGCTCTCGGTGAAGCTGAACGTATGGCCGCTCGACTAACCAATCGAACCAAAGTCCTTATTCCCAAAATTATTCATCCTGAAAGAAAAGCGACACTGAAAACGTACACCGAGCCGATAGGAGTACGCATCGAGTCTGTCGACTATGAATCAGAAACTGGACAACTTGATGTTGAAGACTTGAAAACAAAGATTTCAGAAAAAACCGCCTCCGTGTATATCGAAAACCCAGCATACCTTGGTTTTATTGAAACGCAAGCTGAAGACATCGCTGAAATAGTACACGACCATGGGGCATTATTCATCGTTGGAATTGATCCCATCTCCCTTGGGGTATTGAAACCGCCAGGTGATTACGACGCGGACATTGTGGTCGGTGAGGGCCAACCGCTTGGAAATCCCATGAACTATGGCGGACCGTTACTTGGTATATTTGCTTGCCGGGGCGACATGCGACTAATCAGGCAACTGCCCGGCCGCACAGTTGGTATGACTAGCACTGTTGACGGAAAGAAAAGAGGATTCTGTATGGCTCTACAAACTAGGGAGCAACATATTAGAAGAGAGAAGGCTACATCCAACATCTGCTCTAACGAATCTTTGTGTGCGGTTGCCTCTGCGGTTTACCTAGCCTTGCTTGGCCCAAGAGGCATGAGAGAGTTAGGTGAAGCAATCCTGTGCAAAGCACGTTACGCGATGCAGCTTTTGGCGGAAATAGATGGAATCACAACACCTATGTTCAAGTCTGCGCACTTCAAAGAATTTACAGTGAATTTTGATCAAACGGGGAAAACCGCGCGCGACGTACATGAAGGACTTTTGCAACATCAGGTTCACGGAGGAAAAAATATTGCGAAGGAGTTTCCCGAGTTGGGTGAAACCGCGTTGTACTGCGTCACCGAAAAGCATTCGAAAGAGGATATTGATCGCCTCGCTTGGGCTTTAGAGGCAATTTTGGAGGAGAAATCGTAAATGTTTAGGCAAGCACGTTGGGATGAACGAATAATCTTCGAGTTGGGGCATCCTGGAAGAAGAGGCTGCACTATACCAAAAGTTAAGAAAGAAATTCAACGCGTGGTCGGAGACACAAAGGCATTTTTGCCAGAGAGGTTGCGAAGGAAAACGCTTCCAAAGTTGCCCGAACTTTCAGAGGTAGAAGTGGTGAGGCACTACGTTCGTTTGTCTCAGATGAATTTTGGTGTCGACTTGGGCTTTTATCCGCTGGGAAGCTGCACTATGAAATATAACCCGAAAATCGATGAAGTCCTCGCTAAGCTGCCTTCTATAACCTTGATTCACCCATGTCAAGATGAACGAACAGTTCAGGGCGTGCTTGAAGCGATGTATCGGCTCTCTAGATGGCTGGCAGAGATTACTGGCACACATGAAGTGAGTTTGCAACCGGCAGCGGGGGCTCATGGAGAATTCTTGGGTACGCTGATCATGCGGGCTTATCACAAATTGAACGATGAGCTTGAAAAGAGGACTGAACTTATTGTGCCTGATTCGGCGCATGGCACGAATCCTGCGAGTGGGGCCATGGGGGGGTTCAAGGTTTTGGTTGTTCCTTCGGATGAGGATGGTTGTGTTGATCTTGAAGCGTTAGGAGCCGCTGTTTCAGAACGTACAGCGGGGTTGATGTTGACAAACCCGAACACACTAGGGATTTTCGAGAAAAACATTGAGGACATCGCAAAGATTGTTCATGAGGCTGGGGGACTGCTGTATTATGACGGTGCGAATCTTAATGCGATTCTTGGGAAGGTGAGGCCTGGGGACATGGGGTTCGACATCGTGCACATGAATATACACAAGACTTTTGGAACTCCTCATGGTGGTGGAGGTCCGGGGGCAGGGCCTATCGGAGTGTCTGAGGAGCTTGAAAAGTTTTTGCCGATTCCGAGGATAGTTTTTGATGGTAAACGGTATCGTCTGGACTATGATAAGCCCTACAGCGTTGGGAAAATCAGGGGCTTCTATGGAAACGTTGGGGTTCTGTTGAAGGCGTTCGCTTACATTCTTGGCTTAGGTGCGGAGGGGCTTGAAGAAGTGGCGGAGATTTCCGTGCTGAATGCTAACTATGTTATGAAGAAGCTGGAGAAGATTCGTGGTTTTTGTCTTCCTTATGCGCGGGGACGACCAAGAAAACATGAGTGTGTCATTAGTGCAAAGAAACTGTATAAAGAGACTGGAATTCGTGCGCTTAACGTTTCTAAGAGGATTCTGGACTATGGCATGCACGCGCCAACAGTGTACTTCCCACTTGTAGTTGATGAGGCGTTGATGATTGAACCGACTGAATCTTTTGAGAAAGAAGAGTTGGACAGGTTTGTCAAGGTGATGAGAAAGATATCGGATGAGGCATATTCAACTCCTGACGTTGTTTTGGAAGCTCCAAAGAATGCGGCGATAACTCGTTTGGACGAGGCTAAAGCTTCACATCCTAAGACTATGGCTTTGAGCTGGAAGATGCATCTAAAAAGGTCAAAGAGATAGAGAGATCACGAGACTTCTATACCATGTATGACAACAGTGAACCGGCATAGAAACTGCTACACCTCCACATAGCCCCTCTTTTAGACTTGGATATACTCGTCTCTGTCTCTCTTCTTTTCTCTATACCTAGGCCCGTCACACACGCACGCCGTATCAAACAATCTCAGCTTCCAAATAAGTCGGAAACACCCTAACCACCCTAACATCCACAAACCTCCCAAACAAAAACTCATCGCCCCTAACCACTACGGGCTTGTAAGCAAAATTTCTTCCAACCCACGATGCAGGTTTTTTCCCTTTTTCATCAATAAGTATCTCTCCTTTCCAACCCCTCCAAGCCTTGTTTTTCTCAAACGAAACCGTTCTCGTCACCTCAGCCATCCTTCTACTTCTCGCTTTTACTTTCTCAGGCGGAAGCTGCTTCATTTTTGCAGCAGGCGTATGCGGTCTCGGGAAAAACTTTGAGATATTAACAACATCAGGCTGGACTTCTTCAACAAGTTTCACTGTACGCTCAAAAGCATCTCGACTTTCACCCGGAAAGCCGCAAATGACATCGGTAGCCACCGTTATTTTGGGAAACTCCTTTCTAAAGCTGTAGACAACCTTTTCGAAATCCTCAACAGAGTAGAAACGATTCATAAGCCTCAAAACCTCGTCGTCTCCGCTCTGAACAGGCAAATGCAAAAACTTGAAAATTTTCTTGTCCCTATAAGCCTTGATTAAGCCATCTAGCAATTCCAGCGCACAATTCGGTGTCATCATTCCAACACGAACAAGGAACTTTTCTTTAGTTTTGCAAACTTCGCTAAGTAAATCCACGAGACTAGTTGCTAGGTCTTTTCCGTAACACGCTGTGTCTTGAGAAGTCAGCCAAATCTCACTAACACCGGCAGCAAGATCGCGTTGCACCCTTTTAACGATCTCACTTGTTGCATAACTTCTCAAATGTCCCCTCGCAAAGAGAACACAACAGTAAGAGCAAGACCCCGAACAACCATAGTTAATCGGAACTATTCCAACAGCTTCGTTTACAGGAGTTTTAGGAAGGTCAAGGCTTGGCTTAGAATCATACTTTAACGTAACAACCTTTTCTCCGTGACTTACCTTGTTTACAGCTTCAACGATTCCAGAACCAGCAGCTGGTCCCAACACGCCATCAAACTTGACTTGAGCTTTCAATCTCTCAAAATTTATCAGAGGCAAACAACCCGTTATGATGAGCCGCTTATCTTCCGAAACTCTTCTCAAAACGTCTATCATCCGATTTTCCGTAGGAGACTTCACTGCACAAGTATTGTAAATCAAGATGTCCGCAGCGTCAACGTTTTCAACAATTTCATAGCCAGCCTGCGAAAGGCAACCAGCAATACATTCTCCATCAGCGATATTCGTCGGGCAACCAAAGCTCTTGATGTAAACTCGTTTGTCTTTAGTCATCAGCTTCTGTTCACTCCACTACAACGACCCTTCAAAACACAGTAATCCACACATAAGACATTATTTTAGTCATGTAAGAAAAGTATAAAAAACGTTCCGAAAGGTCGCCAACATTTTTACATAGAAACGCAACGGGCTAAAGGAAGAGTGTGAGAAAGATTTATAAGGACACATCTTTGCATGATCGACATATATTTACTTATTAATACATAGCAATATAACCTTCTACGAAGCTCTTCTTGTTTTCACCGACATTACTGAACAGGAGGGATACGAGACGAGATTAATTACGTTATATCTCCCCGAGCCTTACATCAGGGCGTTAGATCGATTGGTGAAAGAGAAGTTTTATCCCAACAGGGCTGAGGCTATCCGAGTAGCGGTTCGAGATCTTCTCAGCATTGAGGCATGGGGGAGAAAGGCAAATGGTTAGATCAGGCAGTGAGGCTTTGCAGTTAAATTGGCAAGACACCGTTAATGAGAGCCGTAAGCCAGGTCGCTGTCGCATTGTGGTTGTGGGTGTGGGGGGTGCAGGGAATAATACAGTTACTCGGCTTATGGAGATGGGCGTCAAGGGTGCAGAGTGTATAGCTATTAATACCGACGTACAGCACCTGAACGCGGCGCGTGCTACGCATAAGGTGTTGATTGGGGAAGAGGTGACTCGGGGTTTTGGAACTGGAGGGGATCCAGAGGTTGGTCGGGCTGCGATTGAGGAGTCGGAGAAGCGGGTGGATGAGATTCTTAGAGACGTTGATGTGGTTTTTGTTGCGGCTGGTTTGGGTGGTGGGACTGGGACTGGTGCGGCTCCGATCGTGGCGGAGATTGCTCGGCGTAATGGAGCGGTTGTGATTGGGGTTGTTACTTTGCCTTTTAGGATTGAGAAGGGTAGGGTTGAGTGTGCGGCTCGTGGGTTGACTGAGATGCGGAGGGAGTGTGATACTGTGGTTGTGATTGATAATGATAAGTTGATGGGGTTTGCGGGTAATGTTCCGTTGAGTGAGACGTTTAAGGTTGCGGATCAGGTGTTGGCGAATTTGATTTCGGGGATTGTGGAGACTATTTCGGCGCCGAGTTTGATTAATTTGGATTTTGCGGATTTTAAGACCGTTGTGCGTGAGGGTGGGTTGGCGGTTGTTGGGGTTGGTGAGTCGGATGCTCCTGGTAGGGCTGAGGAGGCTGTTCGTAATGCTTTGAGGAGTCCTTTGTTTGATATTGATTATGCTGGGGCTTCTGGGGCGTTGATTCATGTTTGTGGTGATGATGAGATGACTGTTGAGGAGGCGAATAGGGTTGGGGAGATTATTTCGGAGATGATGAAGGATAATGCTACTGTTATTTGGGGTGCTCGGGTGAATCCGAGTTTGGCTGGGTTGTTGAAGGTGACGCTTGTGATGACGGGTGTGCATTCGCCGCGTTTGCCTAGTGGGTTTGGTACTATTGCGCCAGGTCTGTTTAATATTGATCCTTTTGCGGAGCCTGAGAAGCCGCTTCGGATAGATTTGGGTTTAGATCAGCTTGAAAACTTTGAACAGTAGTATTAGTGCCCTCTAGTTTTTTCCTTTTTTTTGGTTTCGTAATTTATTTTTAATATTTTGATTTCGTGTTGACAGATCTAGCGTACACTTTTCAGTTTGTATAGTGTAGGTTTATCTTAAGGCGTGTAATGCATGTTTGTGGATGAATTCGCCTTGAGTAATGAGGCTTGTAGAGAGATTATTGGGCGTTTGATGAGGCTTCGGTGTCCTTCTAGGGAAGATGTCAATCTTGTGAAGATGAGGGTGGCTGGTCAGTATAAATTGGAGCATGTTCCTTCGAGCTCGGAGCTGATATGTTGCCTCAGACCAGATGAGAGAGTTAAGCTGTTGCCTTTGTTTCGTAGGAAAATTACTCGCTCGATTTCTGGGATTACGATGGTTGCTGTAATGACGAAGCCTTGGCCTTGTCCTAAGGTTGTTCCGTGTGCTTACTGTCCTGGTGGTCCTCCTTATGGTGCTCCTCAGAGTTATACTGGGTATGAGCCTGCTGCGATGCGGGGGATTCAGAATGAATTTGACCCGTATAGGCAAGTGAGTCATCGTATTGGGCAGTTGGAGGCGATTGGGCATGTGGTTGATAAGGTGGAGCTTATTGTGATGGGTGGGACTTTTCTTGGTATGCCTGTGGATTATCAGGAGTGTTTTGTGCAGAGGTGTTTGGATGCGATTACTGAGAAGGATTCTGGGTGTTTGGATGAGGCTAAGAAACTAGCTGAGACTAGTCGGGTTCGTAATGTTGGGGTTACTGTGGAGACTCGTCCTGATTGGGCTAGGGAGGTTCATGTTGATCGTATGTTGTCTTTGGGTGTGACTCGTGTTGAGTTGGGTGTTCAGAATGTGTTTGATGATGTTTATGAGTTGGTTGATCGTGGTCACAAGGTTGAGGATGTTGTTGAGGCTACTCGTGTTTTGAAGGATTCTGGTTTGAAGGTGGTTTATCATGTTATGCCGGGTTTGCCTAGTTCTGGTTTTGAGCGTGATTTGGAGGGTTTTCGGCGGATCTTCGGGAGTTCTGATTTTAAGCCGGATATGATTAAGATTTATCCTTGTCTTGTTCTCAAGGGGACTAGGATTTATGATTGGTGGAAGAGTGGGGAGTATGAGCCGTATTCGACTGATGAGGCGGCTGAGCTTGTTTTTGAGGTGAAGAGGTTGGTTCCTTCTTGGGTTCGGGTTATGCGGGTTCAGAGGGATATTCCGGCTTTTCTTATTGAGGCTGGGGTTGATCGGAGTAATCTTCGTCAGCTAGTTTTACGTAAGCTTAGGGCTCGTGGGTTGCGGTGTCGGTGTATGCGTTGTCGTGAGGTTGGGCATCGTTGGTTGACTGATGGGGTGAAGCCTGATCCAGATAATATTCAGATGCTTACGCATAAGGAGAAGGCTTCTGGTGGTGAAGAGGTTTTTCTGTCGTTTGAGGATCCCATCAACGATGTTCTTGTTGGCTATCTCCGATTGCGTATTCCGTCTGAGAGTGCGCATAGGTCTGAAATCTGTGGTGGAGATGTTTCGGTTGTTCGGGCGCTTCATGTTTATGGTCCTTTGGTTCCTGTTGGAGCGCATGTGGTTGAGGCTTGGCAGCATAAAGGTTTTGGTGAGGCTTTGTTGGGTGAGGCTGAGCGGATATCACGGGAGGATTATGATTGTAGGAAGATTGTTGTTATTAGTGCGGTTGGGGCGAAGCGGTATTATATGCGGTTTGGGTATGGTTATGATGGGCCTTACATGTCTAAAACCTCGAAGTAACACGTTACATGAGGGCTATTCTCTCTCTTTTATAGACCCCCCTATAGCCCCCCCTAATTATATGCTACATAGTTTCTATCTCTCTCTAGACCCCCCTACCTATTTTTTTTGAAAAGCTTGAAGTGAGCTTCTTTTTGTGAACAGCACTTGAATATTGCTCAAGTCACGATAGGATTAGATGGGAAAAGATGGGAATAGATGGGAAAAGATGCAGAAAGATATAGAAGGATAGGAAAAGATAGGGAAAGATGGCAATCGACTGCAGTCTTATTGGAGAATACTGATTTTGAAAAATCGTGAGAGGTGAAAGAATGTGAAACTTTCACTCTTTTTTACCTAGTACCCGTAACGTCTCGTTTTCTTTCTTCATCCGGGTTCTGTTAAGTCTTAGGGTGATGGGGAATCGTGTTAACTATCGGGCGACTGACTGAAATGAACGGCTCTGCAAGGTCTTAAATTTCCTGTAAACTTTCGGGTGATAAAATTGATTGCGGAAGGTCCTGCGCATGCATGCATGTCTCAAACTATGTATATTTGATTCGCCTTTTCAAGGTCTTTCACAATCTCCATGGCACGTCTAGGGGCTTCTATCCGGTTGAGAGGAATACCTCTTAGGAGAACCCAAGGACTTTTCTCAGCTAACCTTGTGACTATGTGGTCCTCACCAAAACATTCTTTTGAGATTTCATAGACCAAACGACGAACCTCAGCCTCTGAAGTGTGTCCCAAAGCGTGTAAGTACTCATGGACTAACAAGCTGTATATGAACGCATTCACAAGTTTTTTCGAATTCGTGGTGGCTTCGACGATATGGATGAGAGTTCGGTTCAGGACCATGTTGTTAGTGCCTAACGAATGATACGCGCCAAGCCTAAGAGGCAAATCGTCCAAGAAAAGCAGCATGCCCCTTCTATGCTCATTCAGGGAATCTTTGACAGTGTCTTTGGCTATCTCCCAAACTCCGCCGAAACCTTCAGCCTTATCAATCCTGGAACGATAGGCTTCAATCTTGGGCATCTCTTCTTCAGCTTCATGTTCCTTGTTTGTCATGATCTTTCCACTCCATTTTCCCAGATTTCCTCTATATAACTCAAACTGTGGAACATCGTGCATTGGCTTTCTCGAGGTTTTTCTTCAGATGCACGCAGAGGTGATGAAAGAATTTGCTCTTCTGCACTTAGAGATAAATTATGACATACGTCATACTTAAACATTACGTGCAAAATTGAAGCTATGATAGGTGAACAATGATAGCACAAACACTAGTTGTAGCTGAGAGATGATTCCGCAATGGAGAGGCTGAGGAGAACTGAGAGACTTTAGGGAGGTTGACTGGCGCACGAAGTGCGTACTAGCAACGTGCTAGACGACCGAAAGCTTGAAATGAGTCATACGAGAAATTCTGCAAAATAGGGAATCAAAGATGGATAGAATTGTCGCTTATTGTGGAATAATATGTTCCGATTGTCCAACTTTTAAAGCAACTAAGATGGATGATGATGCTGAAAGAAGAAGAGTGGCTGAGCTATGGACTAAACAATATGGCAAAGAGTTCAAAATGGAAGATATCAACTGCGATGGCTGTTTGACTAGAGGACATCGAGTTTTCAGTTACTGTAACATTTGTGAAATAAGAAAGTGCGGAAGGGAAAGAAATGTTGAGAATTGTGCCTATTGCGAAGACTATGCGTGTGAGAAACTGTCGAAGCTCCTTGATGAATTTAAGCCGGCAAAAGAAGTTTTAGACGAAATAAGGGCGTCTAAAACATAATGCGTATTGAGTTGACTAGAGCGCGTAGCGCTTGCTTCTTGTACATGTATCGAAAAGTTTTATAATCCTATTATTCCTGACTGCAGGTCCATTCATGTTGACTTTATGAGATTTGCCAAAGAATACAGGGGAGCCGCAAGATTTCACACAGTTCCTGTAGGCTCACGCGAAGAATTCAACGGAGATAACCCCTTCATCAAAGCTGTTCCAACCTTCGCGGTTTATGGAAAGCACATAGTGTATCTTAAAATGGTGGATCCAACCTTTGAAGACAGCGTCTATTTCGCGAAGAAGCATAAGTTGTAGAGACTGCTCTTCAACATCCCTGGCTATTTTGCATGCAAACAGGTCTGAAGTGATTGTAGAATTAAGTCTTTTAAGCACATGCTCTTATCAACACGAATGGTGCATTCAGACATTTTGAGGCAGAGAGGCAAATGCTATGAAAGCTCTGTTCTTTGATTTCGACGGGACTTTGACCGACATCAATCAGAGAGAAATCGAAGTGATATACGACACTGTGAATCATTTCGATATACCAGTTTCGAAAACCAGAGTGAAGCAACTGTGTGTTCAATTGCCTTCCCATACTGATGTTTTCAAGGAAACAGGACTAGAGCTCAATGATGAGGCAGTCAAGTACTGGACAGCTGCTTTCGTAAAGAGATACCATCTTTCAGTGCTTAGAAAAGACGTAGAATCTACATTGAGAACTCTATCCAAGATAAGCACACTCGTATGCGTCACTTCGAGGGAGACTCTTGCAGAAGTAATTAGGGAATTGAAGTTCTTACACATTGACGCTTTGTTCAACCACGTTGTTACGCGAGATGTAGCAGCCAAACACTTCGGATTGAATTTGCTCCCATTTTTCCCTTATCATGAACAACGCAAGAGACTCTATCACTGTGCACTTGCGATAGCCAAGTCTAGTCCCAGAAATACCGTAGTCATTGGAGACATGGGAAGAGAACTCAAACCTGCCCAAGAACTAGGCATCATGACGGTAGGGCTTGTAACATATGAATCGAGGAAAGAGGAACTACAAGAAGCCTCGGATATCGTGATATCAAATATTGCCCAGCTCTCAAAGACACTACTTGAACTGTGATTCGCATGCATGGATCGGGTGCACGCGTAGACGATAGCAAAAATTAGGGTCAATTCTCAGCTGCGAAAACTTTGACTTAATTAAAGTGGACACATTAATATTCATAGGAGATTATTGAGTTTTATGCGAAAAGATAAATCGAGAAGAAATTCCAGACATTTGGAAGTTGCGACACTTGGTGGTGGCTGTTTCTGGTGCACAGAAGCTGTTTTCAGTGAGATAAACGGTGTAGTAACGGTTGAGCCGGGCTACTCGGGAGGTGAATTACCGAATCCAACCTATGAGAAAGTTGCCACTGGGACAACAGGACATGCTGAAGTTGTGCAGATCACTTTTGATCGTGGTATTGTCTCATTTAGAGATATCCTTGAGGTGTTCTTTGCAACGCATGACCCAACTACGTTAAACCGTCAGGGTGATGACGTAGGTACGCAGTATCGATCAGTAATATTCTACCACACTAGTGAACAGAAGGAAATTGCACGGAAGCTGATTGAGGAACTTGATAATGCCAGAATACATGATGCTCCAATCGTGACACAGGTCGAACCGTTCAAAGCCTTCTTCAAAGCGGAGGATTATCACAAAGACTACTTCAAACGAAATCCTGAAAAGTCGTATTGTAAGCTAGTTATTGCACCGAAGATCGCCAAGCTTCGCAAGTCAATAAAATGAATAGGCTGATCAAATATGAAAACGAAAATAAGAAAGTCAGAAGACGAATGGAGAAAGACTCTGACGCCTGAAGAGTTTCATATATTACGAGAAAAGGGAACTGAGCGTCCATTTACAGGAAAATTCCTTCATAACAAGAAGAAGGGAAAGTATGTCTGCGCTGGTTGCGGGAACGAATTATTCTCTTGGGATAAGAAGTTCGATTCAGGAACTGGTTGGCCTAGTTTCTGGGCTCCGATCGCTGGGGATAGGGTAGAGTTGGACGCTGACAACAGTTTAGGAATGCAAAGGACTGGAGTTTTGTGTAGCCAATGTGGTGGGCATCTTGGACACCTATTTGAAGATGGTCCCAAGCCCACAGGTCATCGTTTTTGCATTAATTCGGCAGCGCTTCATTTCAAAGAAAGACAGACGAGAGAATAGTGAGGCTAACGAATGCATGTATTCAACTATTTTGTTGGTTCTTCCATTGGCTTCAACATTGACTCCTTCGGAAGACCTACCTATAACACTACTGAATTCCAAACAAGCGTTGGTGTTCTCGGATAATACATTTATCCATAACCGCAGTCAAGCCTGCGTTTCTTGCTTTCTCCGCTGCTTGCTCGTTTACTATTCCAAGTTGCATCCACACTACTTCAAGTACGTCATGAAGCTTCTTCAATTGAATGCTTTGCTCCACTATTGACGGGGCGTAGTCAAAGGGCCTGAAAATGTCGACGATCTTGATGGTCTCCTGAAATTCAGTTGGAATGTCAAGCAGGCTTCCGTAACTCTTTTCACCTAGAACCTCATCAGCAAAGGGGTTAATCGGCACGATATAGAAGCCCTGTTTCTTCAAATATTCAGCCACCCTGTAGCTATCTTTTGAAACGTATCTTGATACTCCTACAATAGCGACGGTCCTGTATTTCGTTAGGATTTCCTTTAAATTGCTTTGATTCAACATCAACATTTACGCACGCATACATCTTACACTACTAAGAATCTTTCGTCTTGTGCACGGGCTTTCTTTAAGCAAACGTGCTTGCTATCTAATGTCTGAGCCGGGCAAGTGTTTTCAAAACCTCATCTATGTCTGTCATTGGTCTATTGCAGGCAAAGTTTTGGCAAATGTAGGCTGTGGTCTTGGCAGCTATCGTTTTCATGCCCTTTGTGAAGCCTGCAAGATTTTCAAGACTTGTGTCATTTTCTTTCTTAAACAAGATCACTTTGTTTGGGACAAACCTCGTCCTTATGGCGTGTAGCATGTTTTCTGCTTCTTTGGAATCAAGGTCACCTACTATTGCAATCTCGTAAGCTGGCCCAATGAAGAAGTCTAGTGCCGTCAAGAACATGGTGTTCTGGGGTGGAGTGCCCTCTTCATGGGACGAGAAAGCTTTCGCTAATGCCGCAGCTTTTTCTTCATATTGGGTCTTTCCTGTCATACGCGCAAGTCTGATCAGATTTAGGAATGCTATAGAGTTGCCTGAAGGAATAGCCCCGTCCCGGAAATCTTTGTAACGGACTAGAAGTTTCTCACTGTAGTCTGAAGTGAAGAAGAATCCGCCATTCTCTTTGTCCCAGAAGTGCTTAATTATATCGTTTTGGAGTCTCAATGCTTCCTCTAGATACTTCGTCTCAAAAGTGGCTTCATACAGCTCAATTAGGCCCAGAACTAGAAATGCATAATCGTCTAGATTGCCATCTATAGCTGCTTCTCCGTCTCTGTGCCTATGAATAAGCCTCCCATCAGTCCTCCGCAGTTTTTCAAGAATAAACTCAACCGCTCTCTCAGCAGCCTTCACGTATCTTATCGAGTCGAATATTTGTGCGCCTTTCGCAAGTGCAGCTATCATGAGACCGTTCCAATCAGTCAGGACTTTGTTGTCCTTAAAAGGATGAATCCTTTTTTCCCTGATCTTAAAGAGCTTCAGTCTAACATTTCTCAAAACCGCGACCAGTTCCTCATAATTCATGCCCAGCTCTAAGGATAATTCGTGCAGAGACTTCTTCAAGTGGAGGATGTTGTTTCCCGTTGCACCTCGATGAATGTCATGATAGTTTCCTTCTTTTGAAACGTTGAACACCCTAACAATCAAGTCGGCATTCTCCCCTAGTATTTGCTTGATTTCTGTTTCAGTCCAAAAGTAGAATTTCCCTTCTTGACCTTCGCTGTCAGCGTCCTCTGCTGAAAAGAACCCTCCCTCAGAATCTGTCATGTCTCTCAAGATATATTCGAATATTTCTTCGGCCGTCTTTTTGTACTCTTTTTTTCCTGTGACTTGATATACCTCTATATAGGCAATGGCCATCAATGCTTGATCGTAGAGCATTTTCTCAAAGTGTGGGACAAGCCATTTTGAATCAGTGGAATATCTGTGAAAACCAAAGCCCACTTGGTCAAAAATTCCACCCAGCCTCATCTCTTGCAGGGTTTTCTCGACCATTTCCAGCGCCTGTCTTCTGCCCCTTCTCTTCCAGTATCTAAGGAGAAACAGGAGATTGTGAGGCGATGGAAACTTGGGGCTGGTGCCGAATCCCCCATTGGTTTGGTCAAAGCTATCCAATAATCTAATGAAACCCTCGTCAAAGGCTATTTCGGTCAGCTCTTCTTCTCGTTGCTTTGCTCTCACATAATCAGTTAAATATTCTGTTACCCTTTCAGCAGTCGAAATGACCTTGCTTCTGTCTCTTTCCCATAATTCCCTAACGTTTCTGAGTAGATCAACAAGACCTATCATCCCAGCTCTGCTTTTTTTTGGTAAATATGTTCCTGCGAAGAAAGGTTGTTTTTGAGGTGTCATTATTATTGTGAGAGGCCATCCGCCTCCACCAGTCATCAACACACAAGTCTTCATATAGACTTTGTCAATGTCCGGTCTTTCTTCTCTATCAACCTTTATGGACACAAAATTCTCGTTCAAGATTTTTGCAGCTTCCTTATCTTCAAAAGATTCTTTTTCCATCACGTGGCACCAGTGGCATGTAGAGTAACCAATAGATAGGAAAATTGGCTTGTTCTCCTTCTCTGCTTTCACAAAAGCTTCTTCACTCCAAGGGTACCAGTCAACAGGGTTTTGGGCATGTTGCAATAGATACGGGCTTTTCTCTTTTGCCAGTCGGTTGGGCCTTCTCAGAGTATTCGACATTGGGGAGCACGTGCTTGTATTAGGCTCCCCAGTTTTATAAGGAGATATAGAAGTCCTCCGCGCTCCCGCAGATCACTCTTTTCGCACTCATAACTGCATTGATGTGCATGCGTGCAAAAAACGGTGGGCGAAGGAGATTTTGCATGCTTGCATTATGCTTTCTGTTTTCCGGGCGGGATCGACACGAGTTTGGCAATTTGTAGATCCTCAATTGGAATGACACCAAAATCAGAGTCCAGTGAAGTGGGATCTAGTGGTATCCAATGATGTAGATCTTTTCCGTCGTCTAGCTTCTTTTTTGCGAAAGGTTTTGTGTAATCAGGAGCTTTTGGAATGTAAACTGCTGAATAGACATGATCTGGAAGACCGTCGTTGTCCGCATCTGCAAAAAGCAACGCAGATTCAAACCCGATTGCGAGTAGAAGAGAAGTCAAGAGTATTGCTTGGTCCTCACAATCACCTGAACGCAGTTTTAGTGTTATTTCTGGAGATTGAATTTCCTCTATGCCAAATGGATCATAGACATATTGAATTTCGTCTCTGACGTACTCGTAAAGCTTTCTAGCTTGCTTAAAATCACCTGCTTCAAATCGCCTTCCTAATCTAGTAGCAAGCTCACGAATCCCTTCTGCCGCTGGATCTGCGGAGTCAACTATCCTTTCAATGGAACGATTGAGCTCTTCCTTCGGACCTCTAAGTCTTTCGTTTCGCATATCCACGACTACTCGTTTCACAGAATCATGTATCTCCTGTTTCAAAAGCTCATTGAATTGACAAAGCCATGAAGATTCTTGCTTTTCTTGGTTTAAACTAGAGTATGTCCTTACAAGCGGGAGAAACAATGTTTCTATAGTGTTGCAGATTCCAAGCGAAAGACATAGACGCCCGAGTTTCGACATATCGTCGGTCCCGATTCCTTCTTCTTTTGAAAGTATGAAGTATTGTAATGCTGCGCAGTCCAGAAGATACAAGAGTTGTTTTAAGACGCCATATTCGCTTGGACCTATGTTTTTTAATGACAGGCGATCGCATATCTCTTTCCTCGCTTTGGTCACGAGGTCAACCGCTTCCTTGAGTTCACCCTTTCTTAACTTCAGTGTGGCATCATATAGCAGACTACTAGGTTCGGTAATCAATCATTCCTCCTAGCGTCATATTACTCGCTCGTCATGAATTCCTGAATCCATTTCATTACGCGGGATTTTAAGCGTCTTGAACCTTCCACCGATCCGTCTGGCTTGATCAGTACTTCATTAGACCCCAGCTTCAAGATTCCACTAGTTGAATCAAAAGTCTTTATCCCTTTTCTGACAAGAAATCTTTCAAATTCATTTATGTCGAAAATTTTCTGTGGAAGCATTTTCTCTTCTTCATAGACTATCTTTCTAATGGTGGGCGTTTGAGTTTCAGCACTAATTCTTATTGCACAGCCACAGTTCTCGCAAGTCACGAATTTAGAATATGGCGAAATATTGCCTTTGTAGGGGGCTCCGCAGTGTTCGCATCTAATGCTCAAACAGCTTCTCCACCAACAGAACGTTGGATTGCTGTCACCCAATCTTGAGCATTATAGACTTCAAACACAGGGTTCTCCATTCCAGACTGGGTCTCCAGTGACACCATCAAAACTTGGTATTGCTCTTTGCTAAACAAAGACGGTGGTTCGCTCCATGTGCCTTTCTTCCTTGAGCGAGTTTCCACCATCGCCCCAAGCACGTTCTCCACAGGAAGATTGATTTTTACGCCAACTGTTTGAACCTCAGACTTCTTTCCAAATCCAAGTAGTCCGCCAGACTTGACAGTGTTTTGTTGCAGAAAAATGAAACGTCTGCTTGTCAAGATGAGCTTTCCCCACATATATGATCCAATTCTACTGTAACCACCATGATACCGCACACCCGTTTGTTCTCTTACAACAGTCTCCCCACGTCCGAGAAAGAAACTCATGCTTCAAACAGGTCTCCTTTCACTTTAAATTATGAATCGACTCTTCGGATTTAAGGTTTGTTACGTGTCAACGCAAGCATGCATACAATTAGTAGGATCCTTAACTTTTAATAAATTATTGTGAGATTATTGTATAAAGGTGATTTGATTGAGTCTGATAGTGGACGTGAGAAGTAGGGAAGAATACTATAAAAGTCATGTGAAAGGAGCCATAAACATCTCCCTATTTGACCTAGAGTTTTACCTTGACTTCTTGAAAGACAAGGATGTTCTTTTCTACTGCTACGGCGCAAGAAGATCGAGAATGGCTGTTGAGTACGTTGGCAAGAGAGGGATTAAAGCTTCTATGATTCCAACAGAAGAACTTGACAAATACGAGCAAGAAGCGAGGTCGATAATCTGTGCTCTAAATTATCTTTCAGTGAAGCCTGGCTTGGAAACGGAGTTTGAAGAAAAAACAAAGGAGCTGTACCGCATAACTGTTGAAATGAAAGGTTTTCTCGGCTCAAAAATATTTAGAGTTTCAACAATTTCCTATGGTGGAAGCGGGCTTCAAGGCCCATACGAGGACATTGATGTTAGACCAACCAAATACGTAATGTTGACTTACTGGACAAGCAAGAAAGCACACGAAAAATTCCACAAGGAACAGGTGATTCTCAAAGGATTCATGGGCCTGATGAAATACCTCTCGATCATGCCTTACGAAGAATACGGCGAAATCATGAGATAACCGCCTCTAGCAAGCGCAGGTCACAGGTGGACGCCAGAAACATGGTCGAGCCTACTGAACAGGAAATCCTCGCAAAAATCCGCACTCTACTGGCCTTAGAAAGAAACTACATGGCAGAAGAAAGAACAGCACTCGCCGAATTCAGAACAGGACTAGCCCTCACCGTCATAGGCCCCACAGCAAGCACCATCGTCGCATACATCTTCTCCATCCTTCCAATAGAGCAGACCATCCTCCTAGACCTGCTCAACTTCACATTCTTCAGCATCCTCACCATAATAGGAATCTGGACAAGCATTCGTTCACGATCCAAACTGAAGACAATGAGAATGAAGAAGAAGATCATAAAAGATCGCGAAGCCACAATCATCAAAAGCTCCAAAGCCATATACGATCTCCTCTGCGACTGCATAGACCTCAAAGATGAAGCAAAGAAATGAATCGAAAAGAAAGACTACTTGAGCCCATATCTTTTTGACTAACAGGTAAAAAAGGTTAGGAGCGGTTCTGTTTAACTTTATTGAACCACACAACGCCTACGGCCACCCACGCGAAAAGCAGCATCACTCCGCTCACTGTTGCTGCTTTTTCCAGCTGCTTGCTCAACGTCCAGTGTATGATATAGTATTTTGGCATGAGTCCAGGCCCGTCGTACCGATAAAAAGCTCCCACGGAATAGTAGCAACCTTCAAACTCTATCTCCCATACAGCGTCATGATCATAGACTTGCTGCAGAAAGGTTGTTTCATTGGCGAAGCAGTGAGGGTGATGCCCAGGGTCTATTAGAGCTTCCTGTATGTAAGGGTCAGCTTCTTCGAGAACCCAATACGTGACAGGCTTGCTTATTTCCTCAACGTCATACACAATTACCTTTCTGTAAAGGGGTCGGAGTCAAGTCCGGGGTCAAGCTCTTGATGTGCGATCTGTGCTGAGGCGTATGCCATCCAGACGGTGAGGATTGTTGTGGTCACAAGGATAACCGTAGATACCCTAAGCCATCTCACCCACTTCTCAAGTTTCATTTTTCACCGGATAACATTTATGGGAGAAAGTCAATAAAAAGTTTCTGTTTTTTGATAAAATCTTTTCTTGTGCAACTCACTTCCTTTTTTTCTGTTTCAAAGCACTCGGAACAGCTTTTGCATTATTGGCTCATCATTCAACGCTAAGATGCAAAAAAGCAATTCCAACAAAGACCAGTGCGATTATTAAACCTTGGACCCAGCCAATGATTTCGCAGATTGATATTTACTGATTAATGCATGCATGCATGCTGCGCGCGCGCAGTTTTAGGTTAGGTCTTACGTTTTCTGTAGAGGTGTTTGTCGTCTATGTCGTTGACGTGTTCAAAGCTTCTACAATCGTGGAAACAATCGAAGTTTTCTTGAGGGAAAAGGGCGAATTGAGAGACTAGGTTTGCGCGCGCATGAGTAGGTTCAGAAAATCAAAATAGCCGTTCCTATCCAAGTAGTTAGAAACTGTTAAAGCTAAACATTTTCTCAAAAGGTTTCTTCTTTCTTGGTTTTGGTTGTTCGGAAGGATACCCGAGAGTTAATAACGCAACAAACTTCCATTTATCAGGGATTTTCAGCAATTCTTTGACT
>CP070709.1:1004308-1016785 GCA_020350305.1 Candidatus Bathyarchaeota archaeon | reverse complement strand
CATATGCTTGTGAAATGCTCTCACCGACATCAGCTGACCAGTGTGCACAGCCGCACACATAGATGCCATCTGTGGCAAAGTCAACGGGTCGAAGCTTCACGTGGGCCTCTAGGAAAAAACCGTACTCATCCACTGGCACTTTCAGTTTCTGCGCGAGATCTGCAGAGTCGGGGTGGGCAACCATCGGGGTGGACAGCACAACCAAGTCGTAGGACAGGCTAAGTTCCTCACCCAAGAACTCATCATAAACTCTCACCGATCCATTCTTGACGGCTGGATGCTTTTCAGGCGAGTATTTTATGAACGTTATGCCGGTTTCCCTCGCTTTTCCATAGTAATCTTCGTATCTCGTTCCTTGGGTCACCATGTCTCTATAGAGCACGAAAACCTGAGCGTTTGGGTTAGCTTCCTTAATCAGCATGGCGTTTTTGAGGGCGGTCAGACAGCAAACCTTTGAGCAGTAGGCTCTTTTTTCGTTTCTAGCCCCCACGCATTGGATCATCACAACACTCTCGGCGTTGAGCCTTCCTTCCTTCAGCATTCGTTCCAGTTCCAATTGGGTGACAACCTTTTCTCCATCGTAGTCATACATGCCCACGGGCTTGAGTGTCCCCGCGCCTGTTGCCACTATGATTACTCCGACCTTGAGTAGTCTGTCCCTGTCTCCTTGCCTTGCTGTGACATCATAGTTGCCAACGAAGCCCTTGATTTCTTTAACCTCGGAAGATGTTAAGACTTCGATATTCGGGTTCTTCTCAACCTCCTCCGTCTTCCGCTGAACCAGCCTTGAGGCTTCTTCATGCGCTGGGTAAAGCCTGTGGAGGCTGTTTAGAGTTCCGCCTAGCCGGTCCTCCTTCTCTATCAGCTTCACCTCAAAGCCTCGGTTGGCCAAGCTTAACGCGCAGGTCATTCCTGCTATTCCTCCGCCAATCACCAGAGCGCAGGGGTTGACCTCAACTTCGGTCTCTTCCAAAGGCTCCAGCAGCACAGCCCTCGCGACTCCCATCCTTATGAGGGCCTTTGCTTTTTCGGTTGCCTTCTCCCTGTCTTGCATGTGAACCCAGGAGCACTGGTCCCTTATGTTGACGAACTGGAAAAGGTATGGATTCAGTTCTGCCTCCCTGCAAGTTGACCTGAACAGGGGCTCGTGGGTCCTCGGGGTACAAGAGGCTACGACCACGCGGTTCAGCTTTTTTTCAGCTATAGCGTTTTTTATGTCCGTTAATCCGGCGTCGGAGCAGGTATACTTGTTGTCCTTCGTGAAAACAACGTTAGGTAGGCTTAGGGCGTATTTAGCGAGTCCCGGGACATCTAGGAATCCTCCTATGTTCGTGCCGCAGTGACAGACGAAAACGCCGACTCTCACGTCATTCAAGCTTTTGTCACCTCATCACCGTTTCTGCAGCCCTCTCAGCTGCTCCACTCGCTTGGGCTACGGACTCTGGTATGTCCGTTGGTTCCCGGCAGCAGCCGCACACGAATATTCCTGGCCTCGTTGTGTCAAGCGGGTTGAGAGAGTCTGTCTTAAAGAAGTTATATTCGTCAAGCTCGACATCCAGGACTTTTGCTAGTTCCTTTACGTCCTTCCTCGGCATCAGGCTTGTCGCCAAAACCACCAGATCTACGGTCATTTTCTTTGTTTTAGAGCTTTGGGTTTCCTCGTACCAAACTACGGGGTTCTCGTCATGATCTTCGGTGATCGTGGCCACCCTTCCTCTGATGTATGATATGTTATACTCTTGCTCCCCCCGTGCCACGTACTCTTGAAAACCTTTACCTGTGGCCCTGAGATCCATGTAGAATATGCAAGACTTCACCTTGGGGTTGTGTTCGTAGGCGAGCATGGCTTCTTTGGTTGCGTGCATACAGCAGACGGATGAGCAGTAAGGGTTGTTTTTGAAGTCTCTAGACCCGACGCATTGGACGAGAGCTATTTTCTCTGCGGGTTTGTTGTCTGAGGGCCTTGTGAGGTGTCCCCCCGTGGGACCCGAAGCGCATATCAGTCTCTCGTATTCCAAAGAAAGGATTACGTTTCTGTATCTTTTGTAGCCATACTGGGGGATTCCAGATGGATCGTAAGGGTCAAAGCCAGTGGCGACGATGATGGCACCAACGTTCAACATGGCCTCTGCGTCTTTCTGCTCAAAATCTATCGCCTCTCTAGAACAAAATTTCTCGCAGATTCTGCACACACCTCGCGTTAGGTAAAGGCAGTTTTTCCTGTCGATAGTCATGACCGCTGGAACTCCCTGAAGATAGTAGGGGTATATAGCCTCCCTCTTTCTCAGTTCCATATCAAACTCGTCAGGCACCTTTACGGGGCACTTTGCGACGCAATCCCCACAGTTGACACACTTCTCTTCATCAACAAACCTAGGATACTTAAGTAACTTTACTGAAAAATCTCCGATCTGGCCCCTTACATTTTTGACCTCCGACAGCGTGTGGAGGGTAATGTTTGGGTGTCTGAAGCAATCAGCCAGTTTGGGGGCTAGTATACAAATAGAGCAGTCGTTTGTTGGAAAAGTCTTGTCGAGTTGGGCCATTCTTCCGCCTATGCTTGGCTTCCTCTCAACTAGGTGTACCTTTATTCCCATATCTCCGAGGTCAAGGGCGGCTTGGATGCCCGCGATTCCACCACCAATAACCAGAACCGCCTTATCCTTCTCCTCCAAATATCTTCCCTCTAGACAATTTCGAGAGCCTTTCATCGGCTCTCATCCTCTTCGTCCTAGCCAAGGAAACAATTTTGGTCAACATCCTTGCCTTATCTAGCCTACTCTCCTCCGCTTCCTCATAGGTTGTCTCTCGAATGTAGCCTCTACGAAGAGCCTCATCGTAGAGTGATGCACCTAGTCCTGTTCTTGTAAGGACTGTAGTATACCCATCTAGAGAACCAAGTCCTCCAACGGAGATATCAGCATACTCGTTGCTGAAGTCTCGACACGCGAAGCATGCTGAGCGCGCAACTTCATGTATTTCTTCTAATGGGACATGGATCGTCACGCCCTTAGTAAGGGAGATTATTAAATCGTCTTTGACGTTTAGTTTGACGATGTCTTCTAGATTAATGTCGAGTTTTTTCTCTAGCTTTTCCCTCGCCACATCATCAAAGGAGAAGTTTTCTATACAGAACAATCCTATAGTATATTTTATCAGGTGGGCTGGGAGGATTCCGAGGCATTGCATCTTTCGGATCGCGTTGATCTGGCAGGGAGTTCCAACCACGGCTATATTCCGCAGATATTTTTTCTCTAGGCTCTTTACCGTGGACAGGATCGGAGTGTAAGTAGTGTATTTTCCCCCCAACTCTTCTAGATGGAGGGATCCTGAAAACGTGGAACCTGCCGCTTCTACGAGTTCCTCAGGTGTTCTGGCGATTATTGATTTCCTAGCGAAGCGTCCTGTTTTCTTTGAGACAACGGCGCCATTTATCAGGTTGCGATCCAGTAAGTATAGGAGGAGGGAGGTCACAACGCCTCCGTCTGTGCAAATCTCTTTCACCTCCTTGTTCGTCGTCTGAGCGGAGGTTATCCTCTGAAAATCGCCAATAGGAGCTTTCCAACCAAATTTTTCCCGAAGCTCTGTGTTTAACATATCTGTTTGGGGGCATATGAGGTAGCATATTCCGCATTTTTGACAATTGTCCTCGTTGATATATCTTGGTAGGTCGTTCTCGCCCATTTCTAGGGCGTTGAGTTCTCCCGCTGAGCAAAAGGAAACGCATCCACCACATTTACCGCATATTCCCCTCTCAACCACTTCTTTAGTCAGGTCTTTAAATGTCCTAGTCTCCTCCATAGCAACCAAACCTTAGAGTGCTACTATAATTTTGTACACCTTTATTTAGGAATTTCTTATGCGCAAATTAGAGAACAACAAATTTAAAGAAGTGATGTAATCCTATAGTTTCTCGTCAAGGAGTAAGTCTAGGAGAAATTGAACCTTGCCTAGGAAAATAGTAATTATCGGTGCTAACGCTGCTGGTGTTCATGCAGCCAACGCGGCCCGTAAAACCGATCCAAAGGCTCAAATAACCCTAATAGATAAAGAGCCATATCCAGCCTACTCTCGCTGCGGTATACCGTACGTACTGGCGGGTGAGATACCCAGTTTTGATGACCTTACGGCATTTCCTCCATCCCATTATAGAATGATGAAATTTGATCTACGGCTTGAAACTAAAGCTAGGTCCATCAATCCCAATGACAGAATTGTTCTGGTTGAAAACAAGGAAGGAAACATTGAGGCACTAAAGTATGATTCATTGATCCTCGCCAAGGGTGCTGATCCATTTATTATACCAATACAAGGTCACGACCTTCCAGGAGTGTTCGCAATGAGGACGGTGGATGATGGAAGAGCAATTCAAGAGACAATGAAAACGGCCGAGAGAGCTATTGTTATAGGTGCTGGATTTATTGGCTTAGAAACAGCACATGCCTTCGCAGCGAATAAAGTCAAAACCACAGTCGTTGAAGTGGTGCCATATATTCTCCCTGCATTGTTCGACGAAGACATGGCCGATTATACACAGAAGAAAATAGAAGAACGTGGCGTTGATGTGGTCGTAGGCAGGCGGGTAGAGGCAATTCTGGGAAAAGACAAGGTTGAAGGCGTGAATGTAGCAGGTGAGGAAATAAAGGCAGATGTTGTTGTTATGGCGGCAGGCATTAGACCCCGAACAGACTTGATAAGGGGACTAGGAATAGAACTAGGTGTGACTAGAGCTATCAGGGTGAACCCGAGAATGGAGACCAGTGTTTCTGGCATATTCGCGGCTGGAGACTGTGTTGAGTCTCAAAGCTCGATTACAGGGTTACCTTGTCTTTATCAACTAGGAACCAACGCGGTTAGGCAGGGAACGACAGCTGGGATAAACGCTGCAGGAGGGTATGCAGCTAATCCACGTGTCATATGCAGTGCAGTTTCAAAAATCTTCGATTTTGAACTTGGCGCAGTAGGTCTCTCAGAGTTTCAAGCTGCAAAAGTCGGTTTCAAAACACTCAGCGCAAGCATAACAGGAAGAACGCGGGCACATTATTTCCCTGGAGGAAAGGAAGTTAAAGTAAAAATCGTAGCTGAGCCGATTTTGGGAAGAGTCATGGGAGCTCAGATAGTCGGCGGAGAAGACGTGGCGCAGAGGATTAACATGCTCTCCGTCGCGATACAAAAAGAAATGACGGCGTTGGAGCTCTCAACGGCAGATACCAGTTACGCTCCTCCAGTAGCTGAGACTGTGGAGCCTGTAGCAACAGCCGCAGAGATTGTTGCGAAGAAAATACGGCGACGTTAGATGGGAACCTCCATTAGGCGCTGACTGCGGATTCAAGGCCAATTTCGCCATGAAGAGAGATTGGGAACTTAGAAGGTTTGATGAATGAAAGTTGACACATACGACATTCCTGAACGTTATTATTACACTAAAGAACACGAGTGGATCTTAATAGAAAACGCTGATACCGCGAAAATCGGCGTCACAGACTATGCTCAGAAAGCGTTGAGGGAAATTACATATTTTTACGTAGGGAAGAAGGGAGCTGAAGTCAAGCGAATGGAGACAATCTGCAAAATAGAGTCAATAAAATGTGTCTCTGAGATATTAAGTCCTCTTTCAGGCATGGTTCTCAGATTCAATAACGCATTATTTGACACTCCTGGCATCATAAATCAAGACCCTTATGGCAAAGGTTGGATAACGATCATCCGTCCCGCAAACCTTGACAAGGAGATAGAAAAATTATTAAAACCAGAATTTTACGCGGAGTACATCAAAGAACTTACCAAAATCGATGAAACTTTATTGATTTATAGATGGAAGAAAGGTACAAAGGAGAAAACGGGAGAATAGAAGTTCTAAACTTAGACACCAAGTTTGCTCAACAAATCAGACGTTTTCACACGGTTTAGGTCCAACCCTAGCCCCTTTGGATCTATTCCAAGAGCCAGCCCAAGGACTTGAGGGTAAAATAGTACGGGCAGGTCATAGGCGACGTTAAACCTTCTCTCCATCACCCTTTGATTTCTGTCATACATAGAGCCACACAAGGGGCACATCAGAACCATTGCGTCGGCGCCCATAGCGCTGACGTGGTCAAGCTTCTTCTGAGCCATCGCCAGTGCTATTTTGTCGTCTACGTCCAGAATCACCCCTCCGCAACACTGCATCTTTTCTTCGTACTCAAGAGTTTCCGCGCCTAGAGCAGAGACAAGCTCATCTAGACTTCTCGGAAACTCGGGGTCTTCGAACTTGTCAAAAACGTCTGAGGGTTTAAGATAATGGCACCCATAGTGGGAGGCCAGCTTGAGTCCCTCCAAGCTTTTCTTAACTTGGCCTTTTATCTTTTCAGGACCAACATCTTCATATAAAATTCGCACAAAATGCTTAACTTTGACATTTCCTTTGTAGGTCCGACCTATTTTCTGCAGTTTTTCGTTAACCTTTTCTCTCAATCCATCATTGTGCATCAGCTCTTTGTTGGCTTCCGCTAGTGTGGAGGCACAACCTGTGCAGATAGTGCATATGTCTAGGCCTAGGCCCTCAGCAACGCTTAGGTTTCTAGCGGCTAGAAGCAAGGTTGTTTCTTGGTCAACGGACTTTATGGGGAAGCCGCAACAAGCGAAATTTTTCATGTCTATGAGTTCCAACCCAAGTTTCTTGGCAACTTTTCTTGTTGAAAGCTCAAACTGTCTAGACATCACAGGGGCAAGGCATCCTGGGAAAAAGGCGTACTTCACTTCATTCCCCTCCTCCAGCACTCGACAGTTTGTTCAGGCCTGTTAGCCTAAAGAGTCCTTGAACCTCTTTGTTTTCAGGTTGAATTTGTGGCAACCCCAGTTCTTTCCGTTTATTGTTATCAAACTGGCTTATAGGGAATAGTCTGCCCTGTGTCCCTATGAGCTCAACTCGCTTGGCAAAGGAGCTGTGAATGTATCCTTCCTTGACTCCCAGATTTTTCAGAGCGTTCATTACCTCAGGTATTCTAACGTCCTGGGGGCACCGTTCTTGACAGGTGTAACATGCAGAACACAGCCATATGAAAGCGCTTGAGAGGACTCTTTCTCTCATGCCAAGTATGGTCATCCGTATGATCTTTCGGGGGTTATATTTCTCTTCTATCTCCCTTACGGGGCATCCGACGTTGCATGCTCCACACTGAAAACACCTCTTTATGTTCTGCCCTCCGGGAAGCTTTGAGACTTCGTCTTTGAAGTCAGGGTCAAGCTTGGTAACCACCAAAACAGACCTCTCCACAGTCACTTTGAGTAATATCATCATGCTAAGGTTGAATATAAAAGTAAGCAATTGGCATGCATGGATTTAGAATAATGTTGTTTTTAGAGGTTGCAACATCAAAAAACCACCAAATCAACCACTAAATTCCTTTTTTCTGCAGAACGCTTAAATTACAATTAAACTAATGTTGAGAAGATTATCTTACTTCGCATTATATTGATAACAATCAGGCCAAAACTTGAAAGTGACTGAAGGGTGGAGAATGAAGTTTTCCTTTATCAATGCCAGTCCGATTGAAGATCTTGACAAGCGGAAAAAAAATAAATCTGCTGCTGCTTCATTTCCTCCCTTGGGCATTTTGTATTTAGCTGCAATACTTAAAGAAAAGGGCATAGAGGTTTCCGTTTTGGATCAAGCAGCAGATTCTTTCACCATAGAGGAAACCGCTAGGTGGGTAGAGAAAGAAGATCCCGATGTTCTTGGTTTTTCAACATTTGCAAGTTCTGGGGCTACGGCCGCATTAATCAGTAATGAAGTGAAAAAGAAAAACTCAAACATTACTACAGTCTTTGGCAACTGTTATGCAACATTCAACTCTGAACGAATTCTCAGAAAATATCCTTCTGTCGACATCATTGTTCGAGGAGAAGGAGAAGACACCGTCATTGACCTTGTGAATTGTCTCAGGAAAAAAGACAAGCTCAAAAAAGTTCGAGGAATTACTTTCAGACACAAAACAAGCATAGTCTCCACTCTTGACCGAAATCTGATAAAGAATCTGGATTCCCTCCCATTCCCAGATCGTAGATTGATTGACGTAGAGTATCATTGCATGATTGTTGGAGCAAATGTGGCTCCGAAGAGGTTCACCAGCATTGTTTCTTCTCGTGGATGTGTTTACAGATGTCGATTTTGCAGTTGTCGAAAGTTAGCTCGTAATGTATGGAGACCCAGATCTGCCCGAAACACTCTGAAGGAACTGCATTTTCTCGCGAGTGAGGGATATAGACAGTTCATCTTTGTAGATGACAGCTTCACGCTAGATCGAAAAAGAGTGATCAAACTTTGCAAGGGTATGCGAAAGGAAAAATTGGATATGGAATGGATTTGTGAAAGCAGAGTTGACAATTGCTCCCGCGAAATGTTCCAGGAAATTGCAAAAGCAGGTTGCAGAATCCTCTACTACGGCATCGAAAGCGCCAATCCAAGAATTCTAAAATATTATAATAAACGAATAACCCCTCAGCAGTCTAGAACTGCTGTGAAAACAGCCAGAAAAGCCGGAATAGACGTGATAATTGGATCCTTTATCGTAGGGGCTCCGGATGAAACCAGAGAAGAAATCCAGAACACAATAGAATTTGCAGAAAAGATTCCCATAGATTTTCCACAATTTAATATATTGAGAATTTTTCCTGGAATGGACATCTGGGATGAATTCGAGATGAAGGGGTTACTAAAGGAAGGGGAACACTGGGAAACAGGAATCGCGGTTTCCGATATATGCCCAAGCGCAGTACCAAATCATGAAATCAAGCAAATGACGCATGAAGCTTTTTATCATTTTATCCGTCGACCAAGTTTTATTTCAAAGCAGATCGCAAGGACGTTAAAAAGTACATATAGATTGGAGACCATAATAAATAATGTAAGCAGAATGAGCAGCATTAGAGAAAGCATTCGCAGCTCTGTATAGTTTTGTAAATACACATACATAATTCTTAGTCCTCGCATGTATGCATTTTGGAGGTTTGGTAGAGGATAATGCTAATGTTAATTGAAAAGCTTCAAAATAGAGTCATGCAGGCATGAGAAGGTTAGAGACTCTTTTCGAGAGCAAAATAGTATAAGGTCTTCTCGCTCCGTAGTTGCGTAGAGTTGGTGAGAGCCCGGTATGGATAAAGGCGGCTTCTTTGTCGTTCTGTGCATTATGGGTTTGCTTGCGATTTTGAGTTCAACGATGTCTAAGAATCCGGTTTTGCCTCTATTTGCGGATAGTCTTGGTGTTCCTGAATATTTGATGGGTTTTGTTGCTGCTGCTTCCACTGTTCCCGGGATTCTTGTGAGCCTTCCGGCTGGGTCTATTTCGGATGTGCTTGGAAGAAAAAAAGTGCTGATTCTATCTGCGTTTGTTTTTGCTTCTGCGCCTTTTCTTTATGTTTTTGTGGTTTCTTCTTGGCAGCTTGTTTTGGTGAGGTTTTATCATGGTTTTGCTACAGCTGTTTTTGTACCCGTGACCAACGCTGCGATTGTGGAGAGTTTTCCAGAGAGCAAAGGGGCGAGAGTTTCGGATTTTTCTTCGGCGACTATGGTTGGTAGAGGCGCTGCTCCGTTTTTGGGCGGTTATATTCTGTCCGTTACAGGTTCGAGTTATAGTTCAGTTTATGTTTCAGTTGGGGTGGCTGGTGTAGCGGCACTTTTAGCTGGTTTCGCTTTGCGTGAACATAGGGTTACCGAAAGGAAGACTGTTGGGAGTGAGAACGAATGGAAAGGTTTTTCCCACCTATTTCGCGGTTGGACAGAAGTTGCCACTAATAGAGGAATCATCGGTACGAGCCTGGTGGAAGCAGCTACGTATTTCACGTTTGGCGCGTTTGAGTTTTTCTTAGCGTTGTATGCTAAATCTTTAGGGTTTGATGACTTTTCGATAGGAATTGTTATGGGAGCGCAACTTGTTACGGTCATGGTTACTAAGCCTTTTATGGGTAGAATTTCGGACAGATGTGACAGAAGGATGCCTATACTTGTTGGGTTGATTATTGGAAGTTTGCCTCTGATTGCGACGCCTTTTGCAAGTCAGTTCATTGAACTCGTTGCTATTTCAATCGTTTACGGGCTAGGCCTTTCAACTGTTACGTCTTCTACGACTGCGCTTGTTTCAGATTTAACTAGTAAAGAATTGTACGGAGCATCAATTGGCTTCTTACGCACCGTTATGGACATGGGTCAGGCTTTGGGCCCTATAATAACCGGGTTCATTCTCGCCACAACCGCTGGATACCTCGGCGCCTTCACTGCTATTGCAGGAATTCTGCTAGTTTTTGACATTATTTTCTACATGTTCACGAGAACCAAAACATGACTTTTTTGAAGACCTTTGTGATTTCGTTCAATGCTCCTGTGCAAGCCCACAGATTGCCTTCAAAAATGGAAAATTCATAATAGGGGTGTGTATAGGGTTACTAGTGCGTGGAGGAAGCGAGCATGGAGAATCAGCCTAAGTGGAAGGCAAAGGCTGCGTTGGCCTGTTATTTGGCGTTGATCGGAGGGCTTCTGACAGTTTCCTTGGTGGTTGGGCTCGTTTTGCTGGGCATGGGAATAGACTACTTAAATTTACCTTTTCCGCTTGTGCTCATATCTCTCCCTGTCAATGAAGCTTTAATCGTTGTGATTGCGCTGTTGTTCGCTAGGCATAAAGGTGCAAGTCTGAGGGAACTTGGCCTGAAAAAAGCAAGTATTAGGATTCTAATGATCGTCTCGGTTATTGCTGTCCCTCTTTTCTTGCTCGGTGTTGGCATATCGGTCGGTGAGGAGATGGTTTTCGGCTCTGATCCTACAGAGGAGCAAGTTAAGGGGGCTCTGATGCCAAGAGACCCTTTTCAGCTTGTTGCTATGGTTGCTCTTTCTTTAGTCTTAGTTGGGCCTTGCGAGGAGTTGGCCTTTAGAGGTTTTGTTCAGAGAGGTTTTGAGAACTCGTTTGGAAAGAAGTTGGGTTTATTGGTGAGTTCCGTGTTGTTTGGGCTTTTGCACGGTCTCAATACTCCGTACGCGGTTATTCCAGTTTTTGTTGTTGGTTTGATGTTTGGCTACATATGGCAACGGACCGGCGGGAACACCACTGCCACGGCTTTGATGCACGGAGTATACGACGCAATAGCCATAACAATAGCATACTATCTCAACATCTGAAAACACCACTTGTCTCAGCCTAAGCGGAAAAACACCCAAGCGAGACTCCTTTGAGAAAAGAGGAAAATGATTTTAAAATAGATGCTTGTTTGTGACATGTGAGTCATCTGCAGGTTTTACGATAATAGTTTTGGTAACATATTCCATTTCTTCTAGTATCTTTTGGAGTTCATTGGTGTTCTCGTGTCTGCAGAGACAATGAACGTTTGGACCTGCATCAACCGTAAAATAACATTCTAGATTCTCTCTTATTTTTTGAATTGACTTGATGAGCTTCAGAGTGTCAGGGTGCCAATAGAACAAAGGTGGACTAGCAGTCATCATAACAGCGTGCATATATTTTGAATTCTCTTCTGTTATTTTGCCAACTTGGCTGAAATCGTCATCTAAAATTGCTTTTTCGATGTCTTTCGCCTGTTCTTGAGATTTTTCAATTCTAACCTCGTTGAAGGGACTTGTATATGCTGATTCATGGCCAACATCTGACGTAACATCTTTCTTTCCTTCATGGATAATTGCGATAACAGCATTCATATTCAACTCGTGTGGACCACAAATTTGTTCGGCAAAAGAAGTCTCATGAGAGTTTCCTTTGTGCCAATGTACAAATCCACCATGAATTGATCTCGTTGCCGAACCGGAACCTAGCCTTGCATATGTTGAAGTTTCTTCTTTTTGGAAATCGACGCCTAAAGCATCTACAGTAGCAATTGCCAATGCTGCGAATCCTGAGGCTGAGGAGGCTAGTCCCGCTTCGGTAGGAAAATCGTTTTTGCTGATCATTTTGAAATTACAATCGACATTTGCATATTTTCTTAGTGGATTAACAACTTTGAGGATTCTTTCCATCTTCCTTCCAATCAGAACTTCTCCTTCTAAAATGGCTGTATCTTCTTCATGAGACTCAGAAAAGTCAATAGTTGTATGGGTTTGTAAATGCATGCCCTGTGTTAATCCATATTTTGTCATGCTTACACTGTCATTTGAAGGGATATTCAGATTGGGATTATAATCTAGAGAACGACCCCAATATTTGATAAGAGCAATATTAGAATATGCAATTGCCGATGATTTCACAGTAATCACATCATAATGTGTTAGCAAACCTTAAGAATTTACTTACGAGCAGCTGATACCCTTTGCATGCATGCAAAAATTGAACGCTTTTAGTGCGCGCACACTTCGTCTTAAGATGCTAGATGAAATCGAACCACAAATGCACGTGCGTCAAAAAAGGAAAGACTAATAAAATAATACTTTTGTGATTGAAACCATGCTGACTGGAACGGTTGTGGCTGGTTTTCTCCTTTTTTGCTTGGGGTGTTTCTTTT
>CP070709.1:996795-1004208 GCA_020350305.1 Candidatus Bathyarchaeota archaeon | reverse complement strand
TAACTCTACCCAGAACTTTCTCTCCCCACCAAAATAGCTAGCGCCATCTAGGAGTAGGTAATCACTTTCACCAGCATCACGAGCCAAGCCTAAAGCCATCTCGCTTTCCAGATTAAGCCTAACATCCTGCAAGATCCTGCGACGTACATAGGCATCCCCCACCACAGTGTGTATTCTCTCTTCGTAATCCCAATGTACGTCGCGCTTCTTCACTGAGGCGTATGCTGTGCGAAATAGGTAAACTCCCCAATTATTGGCTCTCTTCAAAGTTCTCGTTGAGCAGTCCACAGCGATGAAATGTACGTCGCAATTTTCCATTTTTCTCAAAGGCTTTATCTTTGACTTATCAGGGGTAACTGCTATGACGGGTTCCTTCCTAGTTTCATGGAAACCTATTGCGCGCCCTCTGTCAATGTATTCACCAAGTTTCTTATTCATTTCTAATAAGTCTTCACTGATTTTGCTCATTCAGTTTCCTCTCCAAGAAACATGTAAAGCCTATATACAATGCGAAACTGAAACACCAGGTATCATTTGAAATCGACTGTTATTTATCACCTTTCATGTAACTTAATGTGCTCTGTGGCATCCGAGTCATCCGTCTATAACGCTTGCGATTCGACATACTTCTATTTGCAAGGATGCCACGCTGGGCCATCCGAGACAGATATGTAGAAACTGTGCTCAAACTGATTGGTTTTTTATGCTCTTGTTCATATGTAGACTGAACGTCTTTAGAAGAAAACCACGCAATTGGAAAGTTCTTCTCAACAATCAAGCGAACTTTATCATATTTGGACAGTTCCGAAGGAAAGTCACCTACTCCAGGGTTAAGCCCAGGCATGCCACCGAGTAATTCAACAACATCTAACAGACGAAGAGCTTTGTCTCTAGTAACATGACCCGCAAAGGTTATTGTATAACGGTTTCCATTTTCGTCGAAGACCTCCACTCGCATTTTCCTTGCAGGCATCCCTAGGCACCAAACAAAACTCTTTACAACTTAACACGTCACAGGTTATAGAAGTTACGGTGAACAGTAGAAGGGTAAAGAGGACTATTATGTCTTAAAATTGAAAAATAAACGCAATTTGCATCTTTTCAGATTCACAGAGTTCACAAGGGTCGCTGTTTGCAGAATAGACGCAAAAGGCGCAGTAACCTTAATTCTCCAGTGGAAGATGGGGGGTCAGCTCTTCACACATTATACGACACAAAAAGGTAAATTTTCATAAAATAGGACGTTTAGTAGATCATTAAAAAATCAACCCCACAACAGTTCACAACGAGTTAAGTGTTCAACTAGTAAACAACTCATACAATCTAACGTATCGATAAACGCTTGCTTCAGCGCAACAAAATAAATCGTATACGGCATGCTTACAATTGCCAGCAAACATGGGTAATCTCACCGCTCCAACCCCTAAGTTTCCACTCGACCCTAAATCTGCTGAAATAGGAGTAGACGTTACCTCACAAAAAAATTCTGTAAAAACACTTCAAAGTGTTTTATAATAATCATTAAATAAAAAAAATGTTGCTAACCGTTGAGAGGCTATTCCTTCTATAAGAGGAACAAGATTACCTAAAAATCTCTAGGCTATTCCATAGGAAATGTAGGGGTCTGCGTGTGAATGTTCAAACAATGAATTAAACATCTGAGGGCAATAATTTTGAGTAAAGCCAGCGTGTTAGACAAAGTGTTCGAACATTTTTTGAAAGGCAACAATATATTTCAAAACAGAGAGGTATTGCGGCACGATTATATTCCCGATATACTGCCACATCGCGGGGAACAGATCCGTTACCTTGGTGAAATATGTGCCCCAGTTTTAAAGGGCTCCAGGTGCTCCAACGTCTTGGTTTATGGCAAAACAGGCACAGGAAAAACCGCGGTTATAAAATACGTGTTGAGCAGACTGGGGCATAAGGCCCGTGAACTTGGGGCACCTGTGAAGGTCTGCTATATTAACTGTCGGCTAATGAGTACAGAATACAGGATTTTCTCAAGTTTATGTGCTACTTTAAATGTGAAAGTTCCATTTACCGGCCTAGCTGTGGGAGAAGTTTTTGACCGATTTAAAACAGGCCTAGACTCATGTAAAATCCTTTTTATAGTTATTCTTGATGAAATCGACGCCCTTATAAAAACGCGGGGGGATGTTCTGCTTTACGAACTGACTAGAATAAACGAAACTCTTCATCATAGCAAAGCGTCAATTGTGGGAATCTCCAACGATCTTAGATTCAAAGAGCTTCTTGATCCCAGAGTTTTGAGTTCTCTAAGCGAGGAGGAGATCGTATTTAGGCCATATGACGCAGCCGAGCTTCGGGACATCCTTCTAGACCGTGCCCGACCAGCATTTTGTGACGGCGTTTTGTTTGATGGCGCGTTGAGTTTGTGTGCCGCTTTTGCCGCTGCAGAGCATGGAGATGCGCGGCGGGCTTTGGATCTTCTTCGGGTTGCCGGCGAGTTGGCTGAGCGCGAAGGCTCTGAAGCTGTTGTAGAGGATCACATACGACAGGCGGAAAAAAGGATTGAACATGATCGGATTGCGGAAGCTTTAGAGAATCTTCCACTTCACTCAAAACTCGTTGTGTGTAGCGTCTATCTATTAGGCAAGGCAAAGATTAGTTGTGCGGTGACTGGTGACATCTATGAAATTTACTGTGAGCTTTGTAGTCAGACGGGGCTTACGCCGTTAACTCAAAGACGAGTGAGCAGTCTAGTGAATGAACTGGATGTGATAGGGTTATTGAACGCGCGAGTTGTTAGCATGGGACGGTACGGGCGTACAAAAAAGATTCGTCTGGGTATAGCACGTAGTATTGTTCGCGAGTCGTTCACCACGGATGATAGGCTTGAACGCCTGGTCAAGTATGCGCCTAAATACTTGGCAGAGATTTCGGGTAGGCATTGAAGATAAAGGTACCATTGTTTGAAGATTGGTGAGTTTGCAGATTGCCTTCAAGAAACATGGTTTAATTCAAATTATATGGAAGTATCATAACCTGTCCAAGTACGGAGAAGTCGTTTCTGGACTTACACAGGTGGCTAGACTTGTTACACAAGCTGTCACGCGTAGGATGCTGCAAAATTGATGGGTGTAACGTGTAATGTTTGGAGATTTACGATTGGAACGATTCCTGGGTTGGGAGTGACCCCCATTTTCTTTTGGAATTCAGTTTGCTTTTGCCAACTCCCCGAGTTAACGATAAGTGTTCCTCGATAGGTGTCACACTTTATTACGTGCACATGTCCGGCGTGGAAAATGTCTGGGGGGCTTTCTATAATCATGAAGTCTTTTTTTTCGGGTGCTATAGGCGTTTTTTTTCCGTAAACGGGTGCTAAATGTCTACTTTGTAGAAGAAATTTCATTGCATTGTCCGGAGTTTGAAAGCTGACGTTTGGAATGGACGCAACAATATCATCTAGGCTACGTCCATGATACAGAAGCAGTTCGACTTCGTGAAGCCTCACGGTGCTTGGGTTTCCTAGGGAATATACTTTTCTAGCTTCATAGAGGGGCTCTGCATAGTCTTTTGGTAAGGCAGGTTGGGGCAATGCCTTCCGAGACGCGTCGTGGTTTCCAGGTATTATTATCAATTCGATATAGCCTGGGATTTGTTCAATGAATTTTGAGACCATTCCGTACTGTTCATAAATATCTGTTATTGCCAGTTCGTCTAATTGTCCTGGATAAACTCCTATTCCATCTACAAGATCGCCGGCGATTACCACATATTTGACGTGACTTGCCAGATTCTTCAAATTTTCATTTCCGAACTTCCCATTTAACCAAAGCACAAACCGACTAAACTCTTCTCGCATAAACATTTTGCTTCCGATGTGCAAGTCTGATATGAGTGCTGCATAAACCGGTATTGAGGCTTTGTTGGGTTTTCTTTTGGGCATGTCAGGCCAAACAATGTCTTCTGCAATAAGCAAGTCGTTTCTTCCTTTGATGGCATTTATGCAAACAACTTGGTCTAATACTAACGTGTGTGCCTTTTTTATGACCTCTTGACTTGTGCTCGGGGATACAAGTACAGTTGCGCTGGCTTCCAAGTCTTCAACAGTTAAGAATACCCTTTGCTTGCGTTCCCGTTTTTCAGTGATCATGCCAATGATCTTAACCTTTGTATTAGCTGAAGATTTAAGCGCCTCCGATATAGATGTCGCATCTTTAACGTCCATTCTTCTTCTTAGAAATCTCTGTATTCTTTGGAAGCGATCTTGAAAGTACTCTAAATACTCTTCAATGGACCCGGTTTCACATATTTCATCTGTAGGGTCTTCTATTACTTTTATGTCCGCGTCGATGTCTTTCGCATATGCGTGAAAAACCTTTTTTGCTTCTGGAATTGGTGATGGAAGTGTGGGCAAACTAGGTTTCTCTTCTTTGACTTCTGGAAGAGTCTTTTCCGCAACCTCTTCTAGAAAGCTTCGTTGTATGAACAGAGTTTTCTGAGGAAGATTCTTTATCTCTTTGATCACTTGTTCCATTAATCTAACAGGATCTTCTGTTTGGGAAAGTGTGTTTAAAAAATCGAAGGCTTGTTTATCGAGTTGATATCCTGCTGCTATTGTAAAGGAAACTGCTCTTTGAAGTCTGTCGCTCATATCTGCAGCTTTCTCCAGTCACTCTTTATTGAGACAATAATGTAGCCTTCCTTATTATCTCCTATTAACTCTGTTTTCCACATAGTAAACCTTGTTGGATTGGTCTCTGTTCCCAAGTCTATACCTATTATGATGTTTTCTCTCAATCCTGACATTGTTCACCTATCTTTTAATAAGAGATTATTATTCAGATGAGTTAATATTTGCATTGAGGGTTTGATATGGATTTGCGGAAAGTTCAGAGGACAAGTGGTGGGACTTTTTTTGTTTGTCTGCCTATAGAGTGGGCTGAGCGAAGTGGGCTTCAGCGTAGTTCCGTTGTTGCCGTTTCTGAGATGGCTGATGGAAGACTTTGTGTTGATCCGAAATATGATGTGGAACGTGTTCCACAGGTGGCGGTGGTTAAACCTTCTTCGTATCTTGATCGTGAGATTGTTGGGAAATATCTGTTGGGTTATGATGTTATTCGGGTTGAGGCGAAGGATAGGATTAGCTCTGTTGATCGTGAGCGTGTTAAGCAGGCGTCGAGTCGTTTGGTTGGTTTAGAAATCATTGAGGAAGACTATTCCAAAATTGTTATGCAGTGTTTGTTGGAGCCTTCTACTTTTCCGCCTGAGAAGGTTCTTCGCCGTGAATATTCTATTGCGTCTGGTATGCATCGGGATGCTGTGACTGCTTTGGTTGAAGGCGACGTACATTTGGCTAAGAATGTGGTTGCGAGGGACAATGAGGTTAATCGATTGTATTTTCTTTTGGTGCGTGGTCTGCGGACGGTTGTTCAGAATCCTGGTTTGAGCGAGAAGTTGGGTGTGCTTCCTATTGATTGTTTGGATTATCGTTTGATGGCTAGTTTGGTTGAGTCGATTGGTGATCGTTCCGTTCAGATTGCTAGTAAGGTGGTTAAGTTGAAGGGTGTGAAGCTTCCGAAGAAGTTGCTGCAGCTTGTTTTGCGTTTTCACAGGTTGGTTTATGAGGCGCATGAGAATGCTTTGAGTGCTGTATTCTCTCGCAGTGTTTCGGTGGCTGAGTCTGTGAGGAATGAAAGAGAGAATGTTTTATCTGTTTTTGGTGAGGTTGAGGCTGAAGTTGGTGGTTTGTCTGTTGATGTTGCTACGCATGTTCTTGCTGTGGCTTCTTTAATGAATCGGATTTATGATAACAGCGTGGATATTGCTGATTTGGTGATGCCTAAGCATGTTTAGGTTTTGTCTGCTACATTGTTTGCGTTTGTCTCTCTCTTACAGACCCCCCTACCTAGGGGGAGGGGTCGTGGCTTCTGTCAGAGTTGTTTTTTGGGCTATTTTTCTGTGAGCATTGTTCTATTGTTTTAGTTTGTCGGAACTTGTTGTGTGGAACAAAATGCTTTTAGATGTAGAGTGGCTTTGAGGGTTTGGGAAAGATATGGGCCGGGGTATTAGTCCTCCGTTGCCAAGACATATTCGTGTCTCAGCATGGGGTGGCAGAGTGGTAATGCGCTGGACACCCTTTTTCCTGTCATAAAAGACTTAGGAGGAGGGGCAGAGTCGAGATCCAGTGGCTCTTTGAGCCTCAAGGGTTCAAATCCCTTCCCCGGCGCCAAACTACTAACAAATTTTAGCGTGCGCCTCACTCCAGTCAATAAGAGAAAGTGCACTCTGAACCGTTTGCAAGATACATGCTACTTCTTCTGGGTTGCACCTTTGGATTCCAGGATTTGCTTTGGGATGTGTATGGAGAACCTGCAGAGGAGATCGCCCTTCAAGACAGTTTTTATGACGTCTGCTTTAACCGGTTGGTCGAAAATGATATCCCATGGTCGTTTGTGGTAGCCCGCACTGCAGTAGCAGAAGTTTGGCGAGATTTTCAAGCCTGATTTTATGGCTTCGCGCACCCATGCACAGTGACAAGCGTAGTATCTCTTCATCTTCTCGTCTTTTTCATGCAGGTACTTTTTGGTCAAATAGGGAATCTTTGTTTCGTAGATTATATCTCCTTCTCTGACTCCACCCATGATTGCCGGGTTGTTTCGGACGTATTCAACGACTTCTTCGTCAATCTCCTGAGCGTAGAACATCGACTTCTCTCTGCTATGCTTTTCAAGCATCTCAACTGCTTCTTGATGCTTTTTTCTCAGGAAATCATCCATGCTTTTGGACTCCAAGAACTTCTGTCTCATCGGCAAATACAATTCTTTTGGACCAACATCAAGCCCACTTGACATGATTTCTTTCAATGTCTTTTCATCGAGTGTGGCTTCAAGTCTTTCCATGATTCTCTTGGTCACTTCCGGCTTGTCTTTAGGGTCTGTACCGAGTGGAGGCAAGTTGATTCCTTCGAATATCTCGTCACGCTTGCTTTCACCCATAGTTTGTTTTAGTGTTTCGGAAAGTTTCTCTAGAGCCCCAAATCCTTCTATGAATCCGAACAGGAAAGCTACTAACTCTCGTTTATTCACGAAAATGGCGTATCTTATGAGGGCCACAAAGCTGTCAATCGTGTTCTTCCTGTTCTCCATTAAATGCGCCACAAAGCTCTGCATATCGCTAGGTGAAGAACTGCTGAAATCCTTGTTTCTACTTTTCTCTTTCAGGAAAGCCTCGAAATCTTTCAAAAGTCTGATATGTGCTTGAATAATCTCTTCTTTCACATTTCTCTTGATGCAGTGATTTCTAAATCCTTCTTCGTCCAAGTTTCTCCCTCCAGTGTGTTGCGTCCTCTTTTCTGTCACCATCGTTATCGATAACAGCCTTGCGCTTAAGAATTCAGCAGTCATGTGACGGCATAGCATTCAATTGAGCATCGCATTCATA
>CP070709.1:984375-996695 GCA_020350305.1 Candidatus Bathyarchaeota archaeon | reverse complement strand
GAGGCGCACTCTCAGCCGTCGCAGCAATAGGTGCACCCATAAAATTCATTGGCACAGGCGAAAAAATCAACGACATAGAATCCTTTGTTCCATCACGGTTCGTAGGGAGACTGTTAGGCATGGGTGACCTCCAAACGCTCGTCGAAAAAGTGCGCGAGGCAGAGGTAAAGGTTCCAGAGAAGAAGATGCGAGCAATTCTGAGCGGAAGATTCACTCTCACGGACATGTACGAACAATTCGAATCCGTGAAAAGCATGGGACCGCTTCGACATCTTCTGAAGATGATTCCCGGTCTTTCTTACGACATCCCCGAAGACCAAATGGACATTGCTGAAGATCGGCTAGAAAGATGGAAGGTAATCATCGAATCAATGACGCCAACTGAGAGGGAAAAACCAAAAATCTTCAATGCGTCCAGAATACGGCGCGTAGCCCGAGGGGCAGGCACCACTGAGAAAGAAGTGAAAGAACTTCTTAAACAGCACTCAATGATGAGAAAGATGATGAAAACATTGAGAAGAAAGAAGCTTCCATTTTTTGGAAAAAAACTTAGAATCCCGTAATAAAACACGTCTAAAAACAATGTAGCATGTTCAAGCAAAAGGAGGATGATTCTTCACGGAAATATTTGAAAGGGCACAAAAGATGCTTGAGAAACATCCCCTCTGCAATCATTGCTTAGGGAGGCAATTCGCTCTCCTAGGCTACGGAGTAGACAACAAAAAACGAGGTGAAGCCCTCAAACTAATGTTAACCATGAAGGGTCATCAATTAGCGTTTGTAGGGGAAAAAGCAGGGGTCTTGCTCCTCAAAACAATGGCAACAAATGGATCCTTCGATACGGCTACCGAAATATTAAGAAAAAGGAAAAAAAGGATTGGAAAAAAGCGAGAATGCCATCTCTGTGAGGGCCAATTTGAACTCTTACAAGAACTAGTAGACAGTTCAGTGGAAAAATTGCAAGACTACGAGTATGACACATTTCTAGTCGGCATAGAACTACCAACCGAAGTGGAGGAAAGGGAAGACGAGTTTAAGGCTAAGTTTGCTGTGAAACACGGAGAAAGCATGAGGAACGAATTTAGTCGTAACATCGGTAAGAAACTCTCAGAAATCACACAAAAAACAGCAGAGTACGCAAATCCAGAAGTTGTAGTCCTCGTCGACCCATTCACCAAACAAGTCACACTCCAGGTAAACCCATTGTGTATCATGGGTAAATACAAAAAACTGACACGAGGAATACCGCAGTCAAAATGGCTTTGCTCTGAATGCAGAGGAGAAGGGTGCCCACGATGCAACGGGACAGGAAAAATGTACTCAGAATCGGTCGAAGAAATCATCGCAGGGCCAACATTACAAAAAACCTGTGGAGCAGGAACCGCATTTCATGCGGCTGGGCGAGAAGACGTCGACGCTCGCATGCTGGGATCTGGAAGACCGTTCATTATAGAAGTCAAAAAACCCAAAAAACGATTTATAAACTTGCGAAATCTTGCACGAACAATCAATAAACAAGCAGAGGGCAAAGTGAAAGTTCTGAATCTGCAAGTCACTGAGAGAAATATGGTGAGAAAATTAAAGAAAGCGGAGGCAGCGGAAAAAATCTACAAGACAATCGTCGAGTTTGATAGAAAAATCTCTGATGACGAGTTAGAGGCCCTAGAGAAAACGTTTACCAATCTGCTGGTTCATCAGCAAACTCCTCTACGTGTCCTGCACAGAAGAGCAGATCGCATCCGAGAAAAGTACATATATAAGACGAAAATAAAGAGGTTAAAGCCTAGTCGAGTGGAAATGAGAATCCGTTGTCAAGGAGGACTTTACATTAAAGAATTAATAACAGGTGATGAAGGTCGAACCGACCCCAACGTCACTAAGATTGTTAACGCTAAAGCTAAACCTCTCGAGTTAGACGTTTTAGACGTCGTTGTGGAGGGATCTTGAAAATGGGAAGAAAAGCGAAAGGATATCGCAGGAAAACTCGTTCCCTTTTAAAGAGAAAGCCCCGAGAACGAGGAAAAACAGGGCTCAGCAAAATACTTTATGAATATAAGCCGGGAGAGAAAGTAGTAGTTAAGATCGATCCAAGCATTCATAAGGGTATGCCTCACCGAAGATTCCATGGAAGAATAGGCGTCATAACTGACAAAAGAGGCAGAGCCTACATCGTAAACGTCACACAGGGAAAAGCGGTGAAAGAGATAATTGTACGCCCAGAACATCTAAAACCTCACATGGGAGGATGAAAATGTCCAGAAAAGCAACGAAGAAACACCTAGTCACGGTGCCAGAAGTCAAAAAAATGCTAGAATCAATAGGCGAAGAACAGCTTGATCAGTTCCAACGAAGATCCTTGGATTACACGGCAAAATTCTCTAAGATAGATGCTAGAACTGCAGAAAAAATCGTGAAGAAACTTGTGAAGCAGTTTGAATTGGAAGAGGAAGAGTCTGTTCAAGTCGTCAACTGCATGCCTGAAAGCATACAGGAGATCCGAGTTTTTCTAGCTGGCGGACATAAGATTATGGAAACCTCTAAGCTAGAAGCAATACTTGCTTTCTTAGATGAGTACCGGAAAAAGGAGTAAGAGTTTCGCAACAGCGTGAGGACTGGTTCGCCGAACAAACCAGAAGTGCATATGACAAGACTTGTTGCGTAAGCTCGAATAAACTTTCTATGGAAAACCGAGTGTGCCTAGGAAATAGTGTATTATAAAGTAAGAAAACTAATAAACGTGAACTCGTAAAAGATATTATACAACAAGAAGGATGCAACGTTGGAAAGCAAACCCCGCAAAACAACCATCCACATGTGCGAATCCAGAACAGACTTTTCGAAAAAGTAGTTGATATAAGGCGTGAAATTCAAATGCGGGGCAACGAGTTTTCAAGACATAGAGAAGAGAGGAGCGAGAGGGCATACGAACCCTCGAAACGTTATGAAGAATACGCATACGTTCTCGACTATCTTCCTCACGGAAGGGCGGAAGCCAGACATAGATATCGAGCAGGCGCCCTAGTTCAGGTAGTTGGTGAAGAATTTTTCACACTTCTTGAAGCAATCGCAAAAGAAGGTGTTGTCTTAAAGTCATATGACAGAGTCTATGTTGGAAAAAGTAATCGTGAAAAAATCACGTATATCATCGGGAGAATTAACTATGAAGAGTTGACATCTAACGCAAAAATGGAGCTCTCCAGCGTAGTGGAAAAGATTGTGCTGAGTCGTGAAAGGTGGTTTATCAACTTCTTCAACATGGTTCAAGCGCTAACGCCTAGAATGCACGCGTTAGAATTGATTCCAGGCATTGGAAAAAAATACATGTGGCAAATTATTGATGAACGAGAAAGAAAACCCTTCGAAAACTTCGAAGACTTGCAGCAACGCGCCAACATACCCAGCCCCGCTAAACTCGTGACAAAGAGGATTTTAGAGGAACTGCCCGGCGAAAGCAAATATAGATTGTTCACGAGAGCACCGTAGTTGGTACAATTATGAGTCTCCTTCAACGGACAAAGCGACTTATCCACCTTCACAAATTTCTGCCCAAAAAACGCCTAGGACAAAACTTTGCAGTGGACCGTGCCCTTTTGCAGAGAATGATTTCTTACGCGTCTATAAACAAGGAAGACATTGTTTTAGAGGTGGGCGCTGGATTAGGCTTTCTCACCAAACTTCTTTCTCAAGAATGCAAAAGAGTTGTCACTGTCGAAGTCGATTCCAAATTGGTGAAGATATTGAAAGATCAGCTTCATGGGTTGCAGAACGTGGACTTGATAGAAGGAGACATACTAAATGTTAATGTTCCTCCGTTCAACAAGATGGTTTCAACTCCTCCATATTCTATTTCATCTCCTATTTTGTTTTGGCTTTTGGAAAGGGCGTTTGACTGTGCCATCTTGACTTTTCAGAAGGAATTTGCGGAGAGGCTGGTAGGTCGTTTTGGCAGCAAAGACTATGGAAGGCTAACGGTCTCTACATATTATCGGGCTGAAGTGGAGCTTCTAGACTTTGTGTCTCGAGACATGTTTTATCCACCTCCAGACGTAGATTCCTTAGTCGTGCGGTTGAAGCCGAGGAAGCCTCCTTTCCGAGTGAGGGATGAAAAAATCTTTTTTGAGCTCGTACGGACATTGTTTGCTCAACGAAACAAAAAGGTGAGAAATGCAATTGTTCCTTTTCTGCGCAATCGAGGGATAAAGAAAAAAGACATGGTAAAATTGGCAGATTCCCTACTCTTTCACGATAGAAGAGTGCGGCAGTTGACGCCAGAAGATTTTGGGGTTCTAGCCGATGAGTTCGCCTAAGAAAAGAATCTTCTTCGATAACTACGCTTTTTTCGTTTTGAAGAACGTTTACGAACCTGCCGAGGACTCGTTTCTCTTGGCTGAAAACCTTGTTGTTAACCAAAATGATGTTGTGCTGGATGTGGGGACAGGATGTGGAATTTTAGGGATTCTTGCGGCGAAAAAAGCGGAAAAAGTGGTCGCCATAGACGTGAACCCTCACGCGGTTAGCTGTGCCCAAATGAACGCAGAACTCAACAGGGTTGCAGGTAAAATGGACATACGGCTGGGCAACCTCTTTGAACCCGTAGAAGGAAACGAAAAGTTTAATGTGATAGTTTTCAACGCTCCGTATCTGCCCTCAGAAAGAAGCAAACAGAAAACGTGGATAGAACGAGCTTGGGTGGGAGGGCCCTCTGGAAGGGAACTTGTCGATCAGTTCATTTCTCAGGCACCACATTATTTGATGGAAGAAGGCAAAATTGTCTTAGCTCAATCAACTCTTTCCAACGTTGATGAGACAATTCAAAAACTTGAAGAAGAAGGGCTGAGAGCCGTGATTTTAGCCAAAAAGAAGGTTGCGTTTGAAGCAATAGCCATGATACAAGCCGAGCGCTGGCCTAGGCAACACTCGATGAAATAAACTTAAAGTTACAATACAACATATTTTCAAAGGAACAGTTATGAAGCATACAAAATTTTTGGTCGTACGGGAAGCCTCAAGCGATGATGTTAACGGTATAATTGAGGTATTAAAGACAATTTATCTACAAGATGAGGCTTGGGCTAGAAAGGCGTTGGAGAAACTTTTAGCAACTGAAAATTACGTGATCCTCGTGGCTGAGCTAGACTCCAAAATCGTTGGCTTCATCGACTATTACATCCTCCCGTCGGTTTGGGAGAAATGGAACGAGGCAACCATCAACTACCTTTTCGTACACAAAGACTATCAAGGCAGAGGCATAGGTTCAAAGCTGCTCAAAGAGGTGATTAAGCAGACTGATGAAATGGGGATCATGGAGCTCCATGTAGGAACCGAGAAAGAAAACAAGCGGGCGATACATCTGTACAAGAAACACGGGTTCCTAAAGGAGCATTTGTTGTTGGAAAGAGAAAAGGAACAAAAATGAACTGTATAGTCGGCTGCAAAACCCGAAAGTGACCCAGTCCTGAAAAGAAGTATAAATACGAGTACATATTATTGCTTGGTCAAGGCATGCATCATAACTCCAAATCGATGTGCAGAAACATGGAAGAGTGCAAGAGACCAAGTTGGCACAGGTATTTTCTTGATTTATGCGAAGCTGTTTCAAAAAGGGCGACATGTGATAGAGGTAGAAGCGGATGTGTTATCGTAAAAGACAAGAGGATTCTAACTACAGGATACGTTGGTTCACCTGCAGGATTGCCCCATTGCGATGAAATTGGACATGGCATGCGCAAGGTTTTTGACGACGCTGGAAATGTTACTCAACATTGTGTACGAACATTGCACGCAGAACAAAATGCGATAATCCAAGCTGCAAAATTCGGGGTGTCTATAGACGGAGCGACGCTTTACTGCAAAATGGTTCCATGCAGGTCCTGTGCAATGATGATTATCAATTCTGGCATCAAGCGTGTAGTTGCAGAAAAGCATTATCACGCTGAAGCAGATACTGTGAAAATGTTCAAGGACGCAGGGATCGGACTCGTTGTAATGAACGACGAGGTGGAAAAATACGACAGACAATGAAGAACTACCAGACAAATAAGTCAACAGTATCATGGATTCATAATTCTAATAAAGAGTGGTGCTAACAAATTCTTTAAATACCGCGGGCTTTGTAAGCTGAGGGGAAAAGCCATGAAGGCACGCAATTATCGAAGGGTGAAAGGGCAACCCTATACGCGAAAGAAGTATATGCGAGGCTTTCCCCCGCCGAAAATTACCAAATTCACCATGGGCGAGCCTGCAAGTACTTTTGAGTATCAAGCCGCTTTGATCGCCCAAAGAGAAGTCCAAGTACGCCACAACGCGTTAGAAGCGGCCCGTATAGCAACCAACCGTTTGCTATCGGAAAAATTGGGGAAAAACTACTGCTTACAAATCATGCCGTACCCGCACTGTGTACTTCGAGAAAACAGAATGATCTTTGGAGCACACGCAGATCGACTGCAAGATGGAATGAAAAGATCCTTCGGCAAGCCCACAGGAACCGCTGCACGAGTGAAACCAAACCAGGCGGTTATAATAGTAAATGTAAATGAGGATGGCCTTGAAGTTGCAAAAGAAGCGTTAAAGCGTGGGAGCGCCAAATTACCAACGCCCTGTAAGGTGTTTATTGATAAAGCACCAGAAGAAGAGTGAAAATGAATTACATTGTAGATATTAACGATCCATCTGCCTCTGATGGAAGAGTAACGGGTGGAAAAGGATCTAATCTAGCCAGATTAGTGAGAATCGTAGGCGAAGAAAATGTACCTCACTCAATCATGGTTACCACCAAATTCTCTAAAGCTCTACTGAATAATGAGAAAATAATTGAATCGGTTGAAGAATTAGACGAAAAACTCACTGAAGGCGATGAGAAAACTGCAGAAAAAATCGCAGCTAGAATAGAAGAAGAAATCCAAAACATGGAAGTACCCGAAGAACTATCCAATGCTCTCATCGACAGAGTTAACTCTATGAAACAAGATACAAAAAGACACAGAGTTGCTGTTAGGAGTTCTGGTGTTACTGAAGATTTACCTACTGCTGCCTTTGCCGGTCAATTCGAAACTTACCTGAATGTTCCACTTGACTCCAACGTGATTAAATATGTGTTAAAGTGCATTGCATCTGCTTACGGTTGGAGGGTTGTGGACTACAGAAATGATTTGAGAAAAAAACGCCTTCTAGACATTTCTGAAGTCGAACTCGTTAAGGAAGGAATCTTATCTGTTATAATTCAAGTCATGATTGACTCTGAAAAGGCGGGAGTTGCCTTTTCCATAGATCCTGATACAGGTAATAGAAACGTTGGCGTCATTCAGACAGTTTATGGTCTTGGAGAAATGATAGTTCAAGGAAAAGAGAACGCTCCTTGGACAGCTTTCACTAAAAAACCTGAAGTGAAAGTGCTCGGTACAATAGCTCCTCTAAAACCGCAAAAAAAGATGCTCATTTTTGATTCTAAGACTGGAAAGAATGTGGAAGTCCCTGTAAAAGCCGATGATCCAGGAGTCTTGACATTAGATGAAGCAAAACAAGTTGCAGAGTTTGTAACAAGGATTGAAGATGCATACGGCAAACCGATGGACGTTGAGTTTGCAGTTGAGAATGGGAGAGTGCACATTACCCAAGCTCGACCTGAAACCGTTCATGTCACGAGGACAATTCTAACTCTGTATAAACTTAAAGGGACGCCAAAAATAGAACCGACCTATACGGGTATAGCCGTAGGAACAAAAATCGCAATAGGCTCAGTTGTTAAAGCCTTGGATCACACTGAAGCGAAAAGGCAAGTTGAGACCCAGAATGAAAAAGGAATAAGACCGATACTAGTAACTTCCATGACTACTCCTGATTGGGAAGTCGTGATGAATCTGGAAAAGGTCTCTGGGATAATATGTGAGAGAGGGAACAGAACCTCACACGCGGCTATCGTTTCGAGAGAAAGGGGAATACCCTGTGCTGTGAGCGTTTCTAACGCCCTCAAATTAAAAGATGGAGACAAGGTTACTCTCGACTGCTCTTTAGGAGAGGCTAGAATTTACAGCAGAGTCTTGCCGTTCGAAGTGCAAGAAGTAGAGTTGAAAGAAATCCCTGAGACTATTACCAAAGTTCTGGTGAACATAGGTTCTCCAGGTGAAGCCCTGAAAGTAAGTCAATTACCTTCAAAAGGGAGTTCTTTGGTCAGAATAGAATTCATAGTTGCTAGTGCAGATATGCATCCTGTTTTTGCTTTGAAGGCTGACAGACTTGGCTACGATAGATGGGCCGATGATATGAAACAAAAATATCCGGGCATAAGATCTCTTTCTCAAGAATACGTAGAAAGACTCAAGACTGGAATTTCGATAATTGCTTCTGCATTTCATCCAAGAAACGTAATAGTTAGATTCAGCGATTTCAAGACAAATGAATATTCCGGACTCCCTGGAGCCTCGCATTATGAGATCACTTGCGATTGTGGCAAAAGTATATCCTTGTTGAAACAGGATAGATGCCCAATTTGCGACTCAAACAAGATTGAGTGTAATAAAATCGAGCTGGAGTTTGTGGAAAATAACCCAATGCTCGGGTTCAGAGGAGCTTCAAGATACATCAGTGAACTTTTCGCTGAAGCATTCAATCTGGAACTAAAAGCTTTCACTGGAGTTCATAAATCGAACCTGACTAATGCTATACCGATGGTTCCATTTGTAAGGACGATCAACGAAGCTGAAAAAGTCACTAATATGATTACAAAATGCTTCGAAGAAGCTAAATTGAAAATGCCAAGAATGATTTTCATGGCAGAGGTTCCTAGCATTTGTATCACTCCCAAAAAGTTTGGCGCCTATTGCGACGGCTTCAGCATAGGTAGTAATGATTTGACCCAACTGACTCTAGCTATCGACAGGGATTCTGAGGTCTTGGCATGGGAATTTGATGAGTCAAACCCCGCAGTGAAAAGGGCTATAGAGATGTTGTGTGAAGGAGCCCATTCTATGGAACCTGTTCGTTCTGTCGGTATCTGTGGACAAGCACCGAGTGATTTAGGAAAAGATTTCATAAAATTCCTCGTAGTACATCTTGATTCAATCGGCGTTAACCCTGACAAAGTTGTTGAAACTCTGTTGGTTGTGAGAGAAATAGAAGAAGACTTGAGGGATCTTGTAGAAAAACATGACAAAGACCCTGCAAAGATTTCTAGGGATTTAGTAATAAGCGAAGTCAATGCTAATTATTTGATAAAGAAGTTATCTGAGACAAGTTAATTTCATCGCGTAAGTGCAATTTAAAGATGAAGAAGACTTGAGGCGGCAAAAAACTGCATGCATGCAATATGGTGTGGTATTGCCCGAAAGTTGCAGTAGCGATTGCTGACAAGAGTGGTGCATTGTGTCATTTGACAACTTGTGAGAGAATATGATAAGTCGAGCTGGTTTGGTGTGGGAAACTCAACCAAAATCCTGAATGGTGGTGAAATGCTTGCACTCAATTGCCCTTTTTTGCAATATCATTTATTTCCTTCAAGTGAATATTTTTCGTCCTGATGGTTTGAGCGTGTTCTAATGGAAAAATTCGATTTTGAAGAAGAGAGAGTAAAGGAGAAAATAGAAAAGCTTGAAGCAAGGCGAGTTCTTATTCAGCTTCCTGAAGGATTAAAGCAAGAAGGCTCAAGACTTGCAACCGTAATCGAAAAGACTGGGGCAGTTGCAATTGTTTCGGCTGATCCATGCTATGGCGCCTGTGATTTAGCCATACTTGATGCTGAAAGTCTAGATGTAGACTTGATTGTACATTATGGCCACAGTGAAATGATGAAACAGAAACAGGTGCAAACACTTTACATTGAAGCGAGGGCAAAAATCAACATCAAAGGTGCAGTGAAAAAAGCAATACGACTACTTGAAGATTATACAAGTATCGGACTAACAACAACAGTTCAACATGTCCATATGCTTAACGAAGCAAGAGAGTTGCTTCTGAAAACAGGAAAAACAGTCGCAATCGGAGATACTGGACAAGTGATCGGCTGCGATTTCAGCAACGCCCAATCGATTTCAAAAGATGTTGAGGCATTCCTTTTCATAGGAGGTGGCAGATTCCATGCTATCGGAGTAGAGTTGACCACTGGAAAACCCACAATAATTGCTGATCCCTATGAAAAAAGAGCCTATTCTCTTCATGACGAAGTCTTAAGGACACTCAAGAAGCGATGGGCAAGCATTAGCAAAGCAAAAGAAGCCGAAACCTTTGGAGTGCTAATTGGCCTAAAAACTGGTCAGAAAAGAGTTGGAAAAGCCCTTGAAATGAAAGAAAAACTGGAGAATAGCGGGAAGAAAGCAACCTTGCTTGCAGTAAGAGAGGTCACACCCAGTGTGCTTATGCAGTTCCTTGACATGGATGCGTACGTAAATACCGCTTGCCCCCGCATCTCTCTAGATGACACACTTAGCTTTCGCGCACCTGTTCTAACATTCAACGAAACACTCGTTATGCTAGGAGAAATAAGCTGGGAAGAGTTATGCAGAAAAGGATGGTTCGAAAGCTAGACTTGGAAAAAGTATTGTTAGAGATCGCTCCCCATCCGATGCCTAAGGCTTACTTGGAACAATACACCATACCTCCTGAAGTCGCTGCAGAGATTCTCTACACGGCGACGTACATCTATGACGATATTATTGACAAAACAATTATTGATCTGGGTTGTGGCACTGGGAGGCTGGCGATTGGTGCGGTTCTTCTTGGAGCAAAAGAAGCTGTCGGCGTCGACCTAGACGCAGTGGCTGTAGAAATAGCGTTGAAAAACGCAGAGAAAATGAGTGTGGAGGAAAAGACACGTTGGGTTGTGGCGGATATTGATGATGTGCACGGTTCTTTTGACACGGTTCTACAGAATCCCCCTTTTGGCGTACAAAGAAGAAGGGCTGATCGGAAATTCATTGAGAAATCTTTGGAGCTAGGTCATAGGATTTACTCGTTTCATAAAAGTGGAAAACGCAACCGAGAGTTTATCAAAAGGTTTATTGAGAAGTGTGGAGGAAAGGTTATAAGCATATTTCCTATGCAGATGACAATTCCAAAACTCTTCGAGTTTCACACAAAAAGAAAGTACAACGTTGAGGTTGATCTATACCGCATAGAAGGGAAGACTTGTGGGAGAACCTGAAAGAAAAAGTGGGCTGTTTGTCGTGCCAGGAGATCGTTTAGGCGTCATTGAAGAATTCATACCTGACTCTGGAACATACGTAGAACATGGAATAATATACTCATACATCATTGGACGCACGCTCCTAGATACGCTGAATAAAAAAATGTCTGTGTATCCTATGGTTCGCGGGGCACCTGTTCCTTTGGCGGGGAGCACTGTCATTGGACGAGTTACGAGCGTAAAAAGCAAAATGGCAGCATTACGCATATTTAAAATAGGAAAGACACTACTGTCAGGGTTTTTTACCGGTACTTTACATATTTCTGATACAAGTTTCGGTTATGTTGAAACAATGTTTGAAGTGTGCGAACCAGGCGATATTATGAGAGCCAAAGTAATCGTACACAAAAATAGAACATACCACCTGTCAACCGTAGAAAAAAATCTCGGGGTCATCTACTCCTTCTGTTCACGGTGTGGACACATGTTAGTCTTGGAAAGACAAAGAATGAGATGTACAAAGTGCGGAAAAATCGAAAAACGGAAAGTTGCCTCAGACTATGGGAAAAACGCTGGTTAGAGGGATAAAAATGGAAATCAAGGTACTAAAGAGAACATCCAACGAACTAAAAATAGAAATTGAAGGCGAAGGTCACACTTTCTGCAATGTACTACAAAAAGCTCTCCTCGAGGACGACGCGATCGAAATGGCGGGTTACGATGTGCCACATCCACTAATGTCAAACCCAACAATTTATGTTCAAACCAAGAAAGGGCTGAAACCAGAAACCGCAATTCGAAACGCCGTGAAAAAAATACGGAAGCAAAACAAAGAATTCAGGACGACTTTTGAGAAAGCGTTGAAAGCATGGCAACGAAAATTATCCTCGACTGCCTCTGCTAAATCGATTGAATCTAGTAAAGCCTCATAACTTCAACCTTCTTCTTGCAGTGCAGAGTAGCGAGCAGAAAGCTTCAATCACGTTTTCATGCCGCCCTAAAAGGTTAATTGCTTCCTCGACACTCACTAAACTCTGTATCCAAACATATACGATTAGAGCTTCTGCAGCGTCTGCTTGGCTATGACGGTCGGTTCTCCGAGGCAAGAACTCCCTCAGCCCCGCTTTTTTGAGTGCTTCAGCAAGTATGTGACTACTTACTTTGGCACCTACAGGTTGTCCCTTTCTTTTTGACAAAGCTATAGAAT
>CP070709.1:969785-984275 GCA_020350305.1 Candidatus Bathyarchaeota archaeon | reverse complement strand
TGTGCTTTGGTCAATCTCGACAAGGGATATGTTGACTCCGTCTATGCCTTCTATGGAGCTTAAACGCGTAGCAAGTTCAGGTAAGTCGGGTTCATGGGGCTTTAAGACGTCTAGGACCAGCCGCTTTACGCCCTGTTGCACCTACAAAGGTCCTCCAACCTCAACGTCTGTATTCTAGTTATTTAACTTTTATTCCTTCAAATCACATGCGCACGCATAGAGCCTCATCTATTTGTCTCTGCAATTTCTCTTCGTCGCTCACAACCTTAAGTTCATACGTATTAATGCCCCTGATGCTTCTCAATCTTTTTCGTAAAAGAACAAGTAGAATTCCAGAAGACATGTCAATGTCAGACAAGCTAAGGCTTTTTTACGTACGATGGAATGCAAAGTATACACATAAGCCTTATTTCTTTTCTAGTCTATACTTAATGTGTATACAGTAGAGGAAAGCGGAGCAAGAAATTCGCCTTACAAAGGTAAAACCAATGACAAAAAAGAAGGACGAAGAAACTGAAATCGTCGTCCGAGCAGAGGAGTGTATTAGGAAGCATAGAACTAATATCAAAGAATCGAAAGCATCCAAGGTCAAGCGATTTTTCAGTTCAATGCGGTATCTAATGTATGATACTTTCTATGGCTCTGTCTTGCGTTATTTCAGAAGTGTGAATCGAAAGGCTAGGTCGGGAATTGCCTTATGGTCCATGAAACTTGAGACTAACCAGCATCTTTACCTTACGATTAAAGTTTTCAAATGGGCGATTTTGCCAGCAAGTCTTCTGTACGTTTGTGCGGATTTTTTTTACTTTGGAGAGAACGCTCTGGACTCTATGTTTCTGGGCATATTGATCTTCTTCTACAGCACTTTCCTTCCAGACTTTCCTTCAATCTTTAGAAGAAAAGCTTACCATAAAGCGAGAGATATAACTGAAGATTTACGATCGTACAAAAAGTATGCTCTCCTATTGTTCGCCCCATTGTTCATAATGGGTTTCTTCTGTGGGATGCGGCTAAAATGGAAGACAACCGAAACCTTCCATAACTTAAAATCAGCAATAATATACGGGGCGTTTCTTTTTGCATTGGGCTTTTTCGCATTCGGAGACTTCCCAATCTCAATTGGAGATATGACCGAGATGCTTTCTCTCCCACTCTACGGTTTAGCTGGATACTTAACCCATCTGAAGGTTGATCTGTGCTTCTAAGCTGGTAAACCTTACCGGTTCCTTTTCTAATCTTGTAAAGAAGTTATGATCATTTGACACAAGTAGACTTTTATGAAGTTTTCATGTGGATTCTCTTTTGAACTCCAAAATCAGGTTCTTTCGGTCGGATTCAGCTAGCTCATATAGTTGAGTGAGTCTTATAGCTTCTCTTGGACAGCTTTCCTCACATTGCCCACAAAATAAACATCTGCCAAGGTAGATTTTGAGTTCTGCCGTGAGGCCTTTACCTATCATTTCGATGGCGAAAGATGGGCAATCCGTGGCGCACAACCCGCATCCGACACATTTATCAGAGTCCCAAACATGTTTTCCGCGCAACCCCTTAACTGGAGGAAGCTTTTCAAATGGGTAACGCAGGGTTACCGGCTTTTTCAGCAGATGTCTAATGAGTTCCTCCTCCATGCTCATAAAATCACCACGGAATTAGCTCAACCAAGATTATTTGAAGGAGAGCAAGCGGAGTTAGATATTTCCACACCCCTCTCATCAACTGGTCAATTCTAAATCTAGCAAATAAACCTCTCAGATTAGAGAGTATCAATATACAGACCGTCAGTTTTATGATGAACCATACAAATGGTGGTATAAACCAGAATCCAGATGGTCCTCCCAGATACAATGATGCCATTATCGAACCTGCTAAGACAAGTTCTAGGTCTTCTGCAAGCCTTAATAACGCCAGTTTCTTACCGCTGAACTCGGTAAGCCAGCCAGCCACTAACTCGGTTTCTGCTCTTGGAATGTCAAATGGAATTTTTTGAAGCTCAGCTAAAAAACACATGGTCACAATGATAAAACCCAGCGGCTGAGTAAGAATGAACCAGAATCCCGCAGTTTGCCATTGAACGATTTTGCTTATGCTTAGAGTTTTGGCGGCTATGGCTGGTCCGGCCATAGCAATTATCATTGGGATTTCGTATCCAAGCATTTGAAGGCATGCTCTCATACCGCCGACTGTGCTAAACCTGTTTGTTGAGGACCAGGCTCCTATGAACACCGAGATGACGATAAGGGTTGTTATGAATATGACGAGAATGAGGTCTCCTTCGAAGGAGATAGGAGCCGTAGAATTGATTATGGGAATGCAGAAGAGGGCTGTAAAAGGAAGAGACAGCATGAATATTGGCACGGCAGAGAAAAGAAGTTTATCTGCTGCATAAGGGATAATGTCTTCCTTAGAGAGAAGCTTAAGAAAGTCCGCGAAGGGTTGAAGTAAACCTAGAGGTCCGGTGTGTAGCGGGCCATATCTGTTTTGAAGACGAGCTACAAACTTTCTGTCAACCCATTCATAGAAAAACGCGGCTATCACAAAGAAAAGGAATCCTGGAAAGATGACTATTTGGAGCAGAAAAATTATTGTTTCTTGTACCATTTAATTCCATATCTCCTAAGCTTTTCACCTTCCCAACCCCAGCTCTTATCATTGTTTACATCAACGAACGTGAGTCTATCCATGCAACAGAAACACGGATCGATACCAGCTATTACAACTGGGATGTCGGCGATGTAGCCGCCGATCAACATCTTGCACAATGCAGAAAGGTTGGCCAGTGTTGGGGCTCTAATTTTATATCTTGCTGGTTTATCTGTTCCATTTGACTTCAAATAATGTATGTTTTCGCCTCTAGGGGCTTCCACTCTACTGATGATCTCAGCCGGCGGGACTACTCTTGAAACAATCACTTCTATAGATCCAGTTGGCAGATGTTCTAAGGCGTATCGAATTATTTCTACGCTCTCTATGACCTCGTCGCATCTGGTCGCGATTCTACTTGCTATATCGCACCCATCGTAAGTCACCACATGAAAAGGAATTTCATCATATGCCGCGTAAGGATCGTCAGTTCTAACGTCACGTCTAATATTGCTGGCACGTAAAGTTGGCCCGACAGCGCAGAGTGATAGGGCGTCTTTTGTTTTCAAGATTCCAATGTTCACAGATCTGGTAAGTATTGTCCGCTCGTCTGAGCATATTTTTTTATAGTATTTCATTCTGTCTCCTAAAACTTTCACTCCTTTCATAATCTCAGAAGAAATTTCAGGCGTGATGTCGCGTCTCACCCCTCCGATCATGTTCATGGCATATTGTACTCGGTTTCCTGAGAGGAGTTCAAGTAAGTCCATGACAATTTCACGGTCTCTCCAAGTGTACATGAAAAGGGTTTCAAATCCGATTTCATGGGCGACTATTCCAAGCCAGAAGTAGTGGTTATGTATTCTCTCAAGCTCAGTTACAATAGTTCTGATGTATTTCGCTCGGGGGGGAACATCGATTTTCAAAGCTTCTTCAACAGCTTGTGTGTAGCATGTAGTATGCGCGTGAGAACATATTCCACAGATTCGCTCGACCAAGTATAGGTCCAGAATATACGTCCTGTCTTCAAGGGCTTTTTCGATTCCCCTATGGGCGTATCCAATTCTAGGAGTAACATCAACCACGTATTCGCCGTCAACATGGAACATAAAATTTTCAGGCTCTTTCAACGACGGATGTTGAGGACCAAACGGTATTTTGATAATTGACGACATTTCACGGTCTCCGTGATAATTTCCTTTTAATCTCTTCATGTGTCCACTTTTTTCTCAACGGGTAGACTCCCTCTGGCCAATCTTCAGGTAGAATCAATGGAGAAAGATTGGGGTGCCCAGAAAAAACTACACCTAACAACTCATGGACTTCGCGTTCATACAGAATTGCACCAGGAATAATCGAAGTTATGGTCGGAAGAATAGGTTGCTTGACAGGAACTTCAACCTTCAATGAAGCCTCCAAACCTTTTCTATTCAGGTGATAGATAACCTCAAGTCCGTTTTCGCCTTCTAAGCCTGTTATGGTTGAAAGGTGGGCAAATCCCTGCCCAACCAGATGGGTGATTGCATCAGCGAGTTTCTCTTTGCGAACCGCGAGCCAAATCCTCCGCGGTCTAGGTATCTCATATCCAATTAAATTTTCCGAGCCGATTTCTTTCTTGAGCCTTTCAATAATATCTCGATAATCTTTAAACAAAGAGCTCATGGCGTTGCCTCCTCATAATTCTTTAGAACCTTTATGATTCCATCGATTATAGCTTCAGGCTTCGGTGGACAGCCAGGAACATAGACGTCGACGGGAACGACTTTATCGGCTCCCTCATGAACGTTGTAACATCCTCTGTACACGCCTCCACTTATGGGGCATGATCCAATTGCTATGACGAATTTTGGTTTGGGCATCTGGTGGTATATCCTTTCCAGTCTATACTTAATCTGAAATGTAATCGGCCCAGTTAGAACCAGAATATCAGAATGTCTCGGGCTTCCCTTGAGGAGCATACCAAATCTTTCAATGTCAAATTTAGGATTTAAAGCAGCAACGACCTCAATGTCACATCCGGCGCATCCTCCACTGTTGAAATGGAGAAGCCATGGAGACTTTGTTCTAGCCCACTTGATCAGGCCCATCTTTTTCTACCCGCCGAACCCGAACCGAAAACAGTACGACTGCGGCAACCAAAATTATGGCAATGAACAGTATGGGAAAGAAGCCTGGTTTACCCAAGGATGTTGCCAGCATGAAAGCTACGACATCGAAGATCAAGAAATAAGTAGCATAGACAAAGAATTCTTCAGCGTTCACTTGAAGCTTTTCTGCTGGAAGGTCTTCTCCGCAAGCGTATGGAGCAAGCTTCTCAGTTGTTTTCTTAACTTTAGGAGCGATTATGCTTCCAATAAGATATAATACAACGCCTAATAATATGGAGAGGCCGAATATTAAGGGAATTGAAAAGCCGAGTTCACTTGGCATAAGATACCTTCCGTCTGGTAGTGTTAGACTTTGCATCACTTAAAACTTTACATAAAACTTGAATCAATTGGATTGTAGCGAACATCTCAAAGGCAATTCTTAAAATTGATGAGATAGAAGTAGTTAAGATCACGAAATATGTAGAATGGAGGTTTGAAACTGTTTATCGACTTTATACAGATACTTCTCATCATGGTTACCATTCTGTTGGCGATTCTCACAATCGAAATCAAAGACATGATCCGTGCAATTGTATGTTTATGCGGGATGGGCGTCACAATCGGGATATTGTTCGCGATTTTGAATGCTCCCTACGTTGCGGTCTTTCAGTTATTGATCTACGGAGGCGCAGTAATCGCCCTATTTATCTCAGTGATCATGGTAACACGGAGGGAGCTTGAAGAATGAAGACCGGATGGTTGCCTGTTTTCGGATTAGCAGTTGCGGTTGCGCTAACATCTGTGTTTCTTGTAGTGATTCAATATGAGTTTCCACAACAAGGTTTTCAGCAGTTTCCGATAAACATGACGTTAGTTTCCGTTGAGGAAAATGTGGGCCAAGAAGTTAGTGCAACTCTATGGGGACAGCGTCAACTTGACCTAATCGTTCTAGCATTCGTCTTGTTTGCAACGGCAACTTGTTGCAGAGTCATGTTGCGAGTTGAGGAAAGGGAGAAAGCTTGATCCCATTAACCTACTATCTCGCATGCTCAGTGGCCTTACTCATCATTGGATTATACTGCCTCATAGCCAAACGCAACATGGTAAGATTGTTGATAAGCCTTGAAATAATGATAAGTGCGGCAAACATAAATTTCATAGCCTTCTCTGCTTATGCGGTTCCCGGATCTACGCATCCTTTAGCTCATGCGCTCGTCATTTTATCTATCGCAATCGGAGGATGCATACTCGCCATAGGGTTAGCTATTACACTTCATGCATACAAACATTACAAAACTCTGGATGTAAGGAAACTGAAAAGGATAAGATGGTAAATGTTCACATTTGCACTGGACGCACTGCTATTTTTCATTGTCATAACTCCATTAGTGGGCTTGTTAGGTCGTAAGATTGGGTTTCGTAGATTTCCACCGGTATTTGCTACAGTTGGGTTCGTGGTTTCTCTGGCTTTCCTTCCATTGTTGTACAATCAAGTTTTAGACGACGGCGGCATTATCATGATTACGTCTGAGTTACTTTTCATGCGTCCGATAGCGGTTTGTCTGGAAATAGATATGTTAAGCATATTCATGACAGCGATTTTCCTCTTCATAGGGTTGATGACCTGCATTTATTCCATCCGTTTTATGGAACATGACACAGGACTCGTTGAATATTATACTCTATTACTGATTGCAGTTTCCGGAATGGTAGGAATTTCATTTGCAGGAGACTTCTTTACACTCTTCATCTTCTGGGAGATCATGTGCATAAGCTCTTACGCACTAGTTGCTTTCAGAAAGGGAAAATGGGAGCCCGTTGAAGCAGGATTCAAATATCTCATAATGGGTTCAGCTGGAAGCATAACTGTGCTCTACGCGATGTCGCTCCTTTACGGAATGACTGGAACACTGAACTTTGCATACCTTTCAACAACACTGAGCCTAATGCCTAACGATGCTTGGCTTTACCTGGCTCTCACCCTGATCATCGTCGGATTCGGAGTTGTAGCTTCCATCGCTCCGTTTCACACATGGCTTCCAGATGCTCACGCGGCAGCTCCCACTCCGATCAGCGCATTGCTCTCTGGAATAGTCATTAAGGCGGGTGCATACGCCCTAATTAGATGCCTACTTCTACTCTTCATACCCGAACAACTTGCATGGCAAAGCGTTTTGGCGATATTCGCTGTTTTCACAATGTTCGTCGGGAACTTCATGGCTTTACTTCAGAAAGACATAAAGAGGCTTCTAGCGTTCAGCAGCGTTGTCAACATGGGCTACATCATCTTCGCATTATCCATCCAAACCGAACAAGGATTAACCGGAGGCATGTTCCACATTATGAACCACGCCGTCATAAAAGCCCTCTTATTCTTGTGCGTTGGCTCATTCATCTATCGAACAGAGACAAGGAACCTAGAAAAACTAACTGGAATCAGCAGGAAAATGCCTGTAACTACGGCTCTCTTCACGATTGGAGCATTGGCAGCAGCAGGCTTTCCTGGATTGAATGGTTTCATGAGTGAAATAACGATAGTCATAGCTGGAATAGATGTCGGATGGTACATACCCACCGCTCTAATGTTACTGAACATATTATTCTCAATAGCGTATTACCTTCTCCTCATCCACACGTTCATCATAAAAAAGCCTACGACAAACTTTGAAGGAATCAAGGAATCTCCGAAATCTATGCTAGCCGTCATGGTCATATTGGCAACGTTATGCGTAGTCATAGGAGTCTACCCTGCTCCATTCATAAGTTTTGCAAATGCTGCTGCAAAAGCTGCATTGAACATTCAGGCGTACATAGAAGCTGTAATTGGGTAAGTACATCGCTGGGCAGACTATCGCATAGAAGGTCGTGACTTCTGTTTGGTCAAGTTATTTTTAAGCGTTGTTGATTTAATTACTGGATAAGGATTCTTGGCGAGACAGTTATGAAAAAGTTGACTGGACGGATAAGAAAGTTCAAGACTGATGTGGTAGCAAGAAAGCCGAGGAAAACTAGTAAGGACAACCTTTGGCTACTGCAGCTAGTTGACGGTTCAAATATTGCTGCAGATCTGAATTATGACGCGGACTATTTGGTTGCGAAGGCTTCTGGGGTGGCTTGGGGAAAGGGCCTTTGCGTTGCTTGCAAGGGAGCCAAGTTTCTCTGTGGGAAAACTCGCTGTCCTCTGGTTGTTCGGTTGAAGTACTACTTCCGAACGACGCCTCTCATCCAGGGCACAGATGTAGATGGAGCTTCTCCGCCGGGCGTATTTGTAGGTCGATTTGGCTATCCTTACGTGTATGCAGGGCCGCTTGTGCCACCTGTTCATGAGGACACGAGCCTATACGATTTGCCGGAATTGTGGTTTGGGAAGTCCATCGACGAAATTGTGGGTTTCCGATCTATGCTTGTTCGGGGAAAGCATCGCGTTCATGTTAGACGGTTTGAGGATGCGGGGAAGATTATGGACCGAACCCGTGAGCTGGCTTTGTCTGAGGGTTCAGTGGATGTGGAGCTGGCATTGAAAAAGAGGCCTCGGAGACGTTTTATTTTAGATGATGAGGTTCAACCGTTTGGGCCATCTGCGCTTGTCCGAGACTTGAGCGTTGGAACATCTCGTTGGGATCATCAGATTGAGAAGGCTTATGGAGACACGGATTTAAAGGCGGCGGAGGCGGTTACCACACTTTACGAGAGAGGCGTGCTGGTCACTAAAATCCAGCGAGCCTTCAGCGTGGGCTCCTTTGGATTGAAGGACAACAGGTGTTTGGTGCCTACGCGTTGGAGCATCACAGCTGTAGACAGCATCGTTTCGAAGGATATGATGGCGCAGATTAAGACGTTTCCTGAGCTCAACGAGTATCGTGTGTATGAGTCTCGGTACTTGGACAATCAGTTTGAGGTTCTGATGATACCCGGGGCTTGGAGTTACGAGGCTATGGAGGCTTGGTATCCCGGAACTGTTTGGAACCCGAGTGGAAATAGCATAGTCATGTTTTCGGATTCAGAGGGCTTTGAGGGTAGAACCACCTATGCGAGTATTGGAGGTTGCTATTACGCGGCTCGTTTAGCTGTGGGCGAGTTGTTAGCGAAAGAGCGGCGTCAAGCGGCAGTAGCCGTACTCAGAGAGGCTCGCCCTGGCTATATTATGCCCGTAGGTGTCTGGCAAGTGAGAGAAAATGTTAGAAATGCTTTCCGGCAGAAGCCTTTCAAGTGCAATACGTTGGATGAAGCGCTCGCTAGGGTTGCCAGCCAGTTTCAAATTCCCATAGAGCTGTGGATAGGGAGGAGCAGACTTCTGCAAGACGCACTTTTTCAGAGAAAAATCACACAGTATTTTAAGGAATAGTATGTTTTGTGGGCAAAAACTCTAGCTTTTTGTTGATTAACATCTCAACTATGCTGAAAAAGAACAAACACCCATACCTAAGATAGCAGGTCAAGAATCATTATCCTATGCTTGTAACTCGAGATTTAGAGTCTACTACAACTTCATAAGATCACATATGGCTTTGAATGGGAAAACACCAGCAGAAGCACGTGGAATAACTGTTGAAGGAAAGAACAAATGGAAGACTTTAATCCAAAACGCAAGCATTGGAAATAGCTAATGTTTCTTTCGTTGGGCGTGGTTCTAAAAAAAGTGCTTCGCACTACTCTTCTTCCTCAAACAACTTGGTTGGCATTCTTCCCGTTTCCCATACTTCTTTAGGATATTTGGCGAAAGCTTGTCTAAACTTATCTTTCACAGGCTCTGACCATTCAAAGCATTGCCTAACAACGCTAAGGAGAAGCTCCGTCAATTTAAGGATACCATTTGCTTCCTTCTTGGTTATTGTTAGAAGTGTTTGGATTTGATTCTTCTCCCACAGTATGTCTACATAGGTTGCCTTTTGTCTCATTCTGTTGGTTAGTGTTATTCCATGTTTGAGTTGTTTGTAGGCCTTTGTGATTTCTCGGTCAGACGGTTCTACCTGTGAAGGTTTTTGCCCTCGCCATGCAATTGTATAGAATACTCCAAATATCACCTGAATCTTTGTTTCATGGTTTTTGAAAGCGTCCCTAACAACTTTGTTTTCTATCGGAAAGATCTCTTCTGCGGAAAGCCAACATAGGAAGGCTTTCGCAAGTTCTTCCCAAGCAAATCGTAGAAGTGCACTGGCGTGTCCAAAACTCGAATTGCCAAGTAGAAATGTAGCATCTTTTATCCACTGCTCCGCATTCTCCAAACTCATTTTTGTGGCCTTGGTGTAAAGACTGGTTTTGCTGGTCAATATCATTGCCTCATTCCAGAGCAATGCCACTTTATGCTTTTAACTTTCCCTATTTCGTCTTACTCAACAAAGCTATCCGACGAAAATTTACAGCAAGGCAGAACCGACGAGGACTTGACAGAACCTCAAGAAACAATACCTATATATCCTCAATGCCAAAGCTTACAAAAACAGCTGGATAGTGAAGTAGAGAAGGAGAATAAAAAATGAAACCAGCCTTACTCGTGATAGACATACAGAATGAGTTCTTCAACCTCAATAAGGCGTGCTCAGACTCCCTGAAGTCAGCCATTGAGTACATAAATGCGGCAATAGACCTTTTCAGAGAAAAGAAACTTCCCATAGTCGTCATACAGCACAAGAGTGAGAAGGAGGGTCTTGTGTCAGGCAAATCAGGGTTTGATGTGCCCGAGAGTGTTAAGCTTAAGCCTAACGACGTACGCATCGTGAAGACCTACAGCAACTCTTTCACGAAGACGGGGCTTGCAGAAAAACTAAGAAAACTTCAAGTTGACACAGTTATCGTCACAGGGTTTTGTGCAGAATATTGCGTTTTATCTACATACCGAGGTGCCCAAGACTTTGACTTCACACCCATCATATTGAAAGACTCCCTTGCATCTGATAATGTGGAACACATTAGGTTCGTGCAAGAGATATCCGAAATAATATCTTATAGCGCTTTGAAAAAAATGCTCTGAATCCATGTTGTTATGTGTACATTCATTTCCGATTTTTCATCAACTTCTTCTCATACTCCTCCCTCGAAATAAGGCCGCCAGCGTATTCTAGCCTCAAAATCTCCAAGACTTCCCTTTCACTAGCTGAGTCCCTTTTTCTTCCAACTATCTCTATAAATTGAGTATTATGTCTCGCTTGGATAAATCCAAATTTCTCAAGTTCCATCCTCGCTTCAGGATGAATATAACCCCTCCAACCACCTTCAAAACGAACCCACTCAACTTTACCCTTCAACTCATCCACAAGTTCCTTTGTACATTCCCCACAGAAGCCTCCAAATTTACGCCTTTCATCTTGCTTGTTGATTTCATAAAAAGTGTAGAGGCCTCTAACTTCTTTGCGACACCGCTCACACATTTCGCAGTTCTCCAACCTCTTAACCTCCAAACACTACCATCGCTATCTATTCCTCCTTAGCACACATGCATGATGTTAAAAATCTTACAGTGTAAAGAGCGTTCTGTGCACCTCGCGACATACATGCTATAAGTGTATAGGGCACATGCAAAAAAATTATTGGATACCCGCTAGAAACAGAAAATGACAACTTAAAGTTAGGGTAAGCTCATGAGAATCGTTGTAGGTTGTGATTTAGAGGAATTCAAGAGATACTACAAGAAATTGGCACTTGACAAAGAGTGGCAGGGAACATTCGGCTTTTCAGAAGAACTAGATACCAGCTGGGACAAAGTCCTAGTCAAAAATCCATCACTCCTAATTATTTGGAAGGAAAAAGACGAAATCATTGGACACACAATTTGGCATGAAACAAACACTGAAGAGCATAGAAAAGGAGACCCTAGAGACAAAGAAGACAGAGTAACACTCAGGGGGCTCCTCGGAGGGAGGAAAGACAACATTGTTGAACTTCATGAAATCTGGCTGAGAAAGAAATACAGAGGGAAAGGCTACGGCAAAAAGTTCTTTGAATTCTTTGAAGAATTCATCAGAAACAAAGGCTACGAGTCCATCGTGTATTATACAGATCATCCTTCTGCCATAGCTATATGCAGAAAGAGAGTTGGAAAGAAGGCTTCCTAGCAAAAGAAAACTGGTATGTCTTCTGCTTTTGTTGAGCACAGAGTAGTTTCCCCCACAAATCATAAAACTCAAGTAGAAAACATAATGAATGAGTGATGTTCATGACAAAGATTGACTTCAAAAAAGAACTCAAACACCTTTACAATCCTTCTGCAAAGAAAGTCGAAATTGTTGATATCCCCATGCTGAACTTCTTGATGATCGATGGATCAGGTGATCCAAATACAGCACAGGAATACAAGGATGCAGTTGAAGGGTTGTTCGCCGTATCTTATGCTCTTAAGTTCATGGTGAAGAAGGAGAAAGGGGTTGACTATGGCGTATTGCCCCTTGAAGGTTTGTGGTGGACTGATAACATGACCCAATTCAGCTTGGAAAACAAAGACGCATGGAAATGGACATCGATGATTATGCAACCAGAATACGTGACAGAAGCTCTTGTCAACAAGGCTCTTGAACAAGTTGAGAAGAAGAAAAATCCACCTGCCCTTCCAAAAATCAGATTTAAGAGCTTTCAAGAAGGCTTGTCAGCTCAGATAATGCATATTGGTCCATATTCTGCTGAAGGCCCTACCATTGAGGGCCTTCACAACTATATCAAGGAACACGGTTATGGATTAAGGGGAAAGCATCACGAAATATATCTCAGTGATCCTCGGAGATCAGCACCGGAAAGAATGAAAACTGTCATAAGACAACCAATGAAATGAGCTTGTCTCAATCTGATACACTCGAAGTTTCTTCCACAAGCCATAAAAACGGGATAATCAATGCCATTTACAGCAGAACTCGTGCATGAGGTTGTGCGAAATGGCCATTCACATAAAGCTGCTTGGTCATGCCAGTTTCCAAATTAAGGCTGAAAGAGCCGTCATCTATGTTGACCTGAGGAAATACGGAGGAGTAATTGAAACCTCTGAGAAGGCTGACTTAATACTTGTCACTCATTCCCACGCTGACCATTTCAGTTCAGAAAAGATTGCAAAGGTCAGTAAAGAGGATACTATTGTTATTGCTCCTAAGAAGTGTGTTTCAAAGATTGGTGGAGAGGTTAAAACCCTTCAGCCCGGAGAAGAAACAATGGTTGGCAGCATTGGGGTCAAGGCTGTAGAAGCCTACAATCACAAGAGGTTTAGACCTTCAGGGAAACCTTGGCATCCCAAAGGATATGGAGTTGGCTACTTGATAACAGTTGGAGGCAAGACGATTTATCATGCTGGAGATACAGATTTTATCCCTGAAATGAGACAGTTAGGACAAGTGGATGTTGCCTTACTCCCTACAGGCGACAAATATACAATGGACAACTCTGAAGCTGCAGAAGCTACTCTGGCAATTAATCCAAAAGTGATGGTGCCTATGCATTGTTGGGACACAGACCCAAAGGAATTCAAGAAGAAAGTCACAGCCACATCAAACATCAAAGTAGTATTACTAGAAAAGGGAGAAGAATACCAATTAACCTAGCTAACAACAACATTCTTTCTACCGATACCAAATGCATTCATGTGCACTAGAATTTTGTTATAGAAGTTTTCTCTATAGAAACTCCTCAAGCTTCTTAGTCTTGGACCGAGTCAAAATCTCCGCACACTTTCTCGGATCCAAAAGCTTAGAATCTAGCCCCAACGTTTCCAACAACCTTTGAACACCCTTCCCCAAGTGAGGAGCCACCAAAACACCTCTCACCTCACGGTTCACCATGCTCTTAATTGACTCCACATACTTAGACAACTGCAAAACCGCCTCACGCCCAGCCGTCCTACGCTTAATCTCCACCACAACAAATCTTCCAGCCTCATCAACCCCATAAACGTCGATAAACCCGGGCTCCACTTTCTTCTCGTACGCAATGGGCTTAAACCCCACTTCTAGGAGACTCGGCTCCAATAATATTGCCCTCTGCATATCCTCCTCACTCGCATAAAGCGAAAACTCTCCGGCATCCACTAAGCTCAGTGCGGAGACCAAATACACACGATCAAAAAACAGCTTCACCGACTCCACCGGCTTCTTCCGAACAGCTCGAACCTGCAAAACACCATCTACTACATGAGTCTGAAAAAGACAGCCAGGCGGCTGCCAATTCACCGGCTCATATCCTGACGGCCGATGAACCAATACTGACCCATCTTCTTTTATCACAACAATTCTTTCACCCGGCTCCAACTTAGAACTCGCCCTTCCACGATAATCAACCCAGCAATTTCCCACAATAACAAGCGCTTTCCGCTTCGAGAGAGCCTTTCTAACCAATTCCACTGCTTCTTCAACACTCGGATTCTCTAAAGCAACAACAGGTCTTTGACCCCTCAACACATCCGCCAACAACCTTTACAAATAAACAAACACACATAAAACTTCTGAACAACCATGGCCAACTGGAACAAAAAACGCGAAGTCATGCAACACTACGACAACATAGCAACCGTTTACGACACGCAATACGCTGAAGAACAAGACGCAAAAATCAAAGCAGTGCTAGATGAAATAAACCTTCAACCCGACAACATCACACTCGACATAGGATGCGGAACAGGCACACTCTTCAAACACATCAAAAACTCAGCAAAACTCATCATAGGACTAGACATCTCCCTCGGCTTGCTCAAAAGAGCAAAGACACAAGCAAAACAATACCACAACATAAACGTCATCCGCGCCGAAGCCGACCACACACCCTTCAAAAACAAGACATTCCACACAATCTTCGCCATAACGCTTCTACAGAACATGCCAAACCCAGCAGCAACACTCCGAGAAATCAA
>CP070709.1:965947-969685 GCA_020350305.1 Candidatus Bathyarchaeota archaeon | reverse complement strand
CCATAAAGCTCACCTGTACTTAGTTAAAGCAAACCTTTACAATGGTATACGGTTTAAAGGACTAACCATCATGTAACGCTTTCGGTTTCTACTCGCTGACTTAATCACTCATCTATTAGTCAATCTTCCATCAGAGCCCTCCTCGTCAGACCGAGTGACTACAGAGGAGTTCTCACAGATGTACACAATCGATTCTCACGAGGCCACCAGCCAAACAAAGCCTAAATAACACTCCCAAACAAAAAGAACCCAAAAAATAACCATGCCAGAAGCCGCGACCCTCCAAGTATAGGGGGCTATAGGGGGGTCTATAAAAGAGAGAGATACGCGCAAATAACGTAACAAACATTTACTCATGTAGTCTAACATTCTTTCTCACACAACCTCAACACAAACATACCAAAGATTGCACCACAGAGAAACCACAACGTATTTATTCACCGACAAAAAAGCATAGGAAGCCACAAAGCATGAAAAAAACTAGGAGTGAGGCGGTGAAATGTCAGAAAGAACCGATGTGTTGATAGGAAGAAAGCCAGTAATGAACTACGTACTGGCTTGCATAACCCTCTTCCACGGCGGAGCAACTCAAATAAGCGTAAAAGCAAGAGGCAGAGCAATCAGCCGAGCTGTTGACGTTGTAGAAGTCTGCAGACGAAGGTTCTTGCCTGATGTAAAAGTCAAAAACATAGACATCGGCACAGAACAATTGGCACCATTTGAAGAGGGTGGCTCGCCAACAAACGTCAGCACCATTGAAATCACCTTAGCGAAATAGGCAACGCAAATGATTCAAAAGGCTCCGCCGCCCCCTCCTTTATTTCATGAGGAGGAGCAAAGTCGGGGTGAAAACAGCATTATGCAAATTCTGCCTAAAAAGCGGAATCTTATGCTCAAAATGCCGAGCAAAACTCAAGTCAGGAAAGGTAAGTAAGACAGACCTGAAAATCGCTCGCCTACTTTTGCCACTCGAAAATAAATATCCTCCTCTTCAAAACATTCATTTTCATAAAGCAGTGGAAGCAAACGGCATTCTAGCTCTAGTAGTCGGACGTGGCGACATAGCACGTTTATTGGCTCACGGCAGAAAAGTCGTGAGGACTTTAGAAGAAAAAACTGGAAAGAAGATTCGCATATTAGAACAGGGCGCAGATTACAGAAAATTCTTAGAAGATCTATTTGCACCGTCAAACATTCTAACGATAAACACCATATGGCTGCCCGACGGAACCACTGAAACCAAGGTCATCTTAAGAAGAAGACGGAGACAACCTTCAATGAATGAAAAAGCGCTAAAAGAGATCGCTCAAAAGGTTCAAGGAATAACTCTTAGAGTAGAGTTTACCCGTTAACGGAAGGACCTGTATGGAAACTGACCAGTTAGGAGACTGGCGCAGAACCCACTATTCAATAGATGTTAAGCCCGAACTGGATGGAAAAGAAGTTGTCGTTCTAGGCTGGATTCGAGACATTCGAGACTTAGGCGGTATACGATTCGTAATCTTACAGGACAGGGAAGGAACCGTTCAAATCACCGTTCTACGAGGAAAGACCAGCAAGGAAGTGATAGAAAAAGCCGATTCCTTACAGGCTCAATTCAGTATCGGTGTGAAAGGAACTGTGAAAAAAACCAAAATGACTCCACGAGGAATCGAAATCATCCCCAGTGAAATTCGAATATTAGGAATCGCGCAGCATCCATTGCCTTTAGATGTCACTGGTCGAACCCCAGCAGAGATTGACACACGGTTGAATGCACGGGTTCTTGACTTAAGGCGAGATGAAAGCCAAGCGATTTTCAAAATTGAACATGCCGTGCTAGGAGCCATGCGCAACTTCTTGTCTGAACACGGCTTTGTAGAGGTACATACACCAAGAATTATCGCTTCCGCCACAGAAGGTGGTGCCGCGCTTTTCGCTGTAGAATATTTTGAACATGAGGCTTTCCTTGCGCAGAGTCCACAGTTGTACAAGGAACAGTTGATCATGAGTTTTGAGAAAGTTTTTGAGATCGGATCTTTTTTCAGAGCTGAAGAATCGCACACACGTCGTCACTTAAGTGAGTTCATTTCTGTGGATATTGAACAGGCGTTTGCAACAGCAACTGACGTGATGAAGGTTCTGGAAGAACTCATACATCATGTGTGCAAGACTGTCGCGGAAGGATGCCAAAAAGAGCTTGAGATCTTAAAATGCAAGGTTGATGTGCCGAGGATTCCTTTCAAACGGTTTACTTATGATGAAATACTCAAAGAGCTAAAAAAAGAAGGAACAACGGTTCCTTGGGGAGAAGATATCCCTACTCCCGCTTTCAGAACATTGGGCAAGATTCATCCATACTTTTACTTCATAACTGACTGGCCAACGAAGTCAAAGGCGTTTTACATCAAACCGCGGGATGATAATTCTGATTTGTGCGGGGGTTTCGACTTGATGTGGCGGTGGATAGAACTTGCCTCTGGTGGAACTCGTGTCCATTCTAAGAATCTTTTGATTAAGAGATTGAAAGACCAAGGGTTACATCCTAAATCGTTCAAATTTCACTTGAAAGCATTCGACTATGGCATGCCTCCACATGCAGGATGGGCCATAGGCTTAGAACGTCTAATTATGATGCTTACGGGGAAGAAGAATATACGCGACGTTGTACTGTTTCCAAGAGACCGATTCAGGCTCACACCATAGCTCGTTCAACGTTTCCAAACTCTGTACATTTTTAAAACTGTAAATACGCTGATAGTTGTGGAAACAGCGTATTTTTCTTCATCTATCGGCACCCAAGCTTCATTCTCTCTCTGTAACCCAATCACTCTGCTAACACACTTCTTAACGACAGAGTCTTCTTTAGAAGCCAGCTTTTATCAGATTTCGTGGTTTCATGAACTCTCGTAAGAGAACAGTTGCGTAGGAGCCTCTGTGCAACGTGAAGCTTAGCTTCATCTCTTGTTTGGGAGGATTCGCTGAATCTTTAGTTGGTTGTTCTAAGGAAAGTCTGATCATGGGTGCTAGAATCGCTCGCAATCTACCCGGTGCGCTTATTTCAGGCATAAGAGGTACATAGAAATTCCTTGGAGTCACGTTTTTGGTTTCAATAATCTCCTGCTCAATTTCGCCCTGTATTCCTTCAGAAGGGTTTTGCTTGAAGCCTAAAAGCGGAATAGCCACACGCATCTTGCCTTCGTTTAAAGCCTTCTTAACAAGGGAGAGAGACTGAGCAGCCACTAGTGTGAACTCGTCTGTTGGAAGCCCGTGGTTGTCAAGGCTTACCACATAGTCTCCAACTTGGGCATCATTAAGGGGAATGCCAAGCCGGATTCTTTGACTAAGAAATCTGTTAAAAAGGAAAGATTGGTATGCTTGAACGAAGATTCTGCGTAGTTTTAGAGGTAACTTTCGGAACGCTCCGACGAAGTCTTTTGGTTGCTTATTCAAGTGAGTGAGCATCATTTGTTCGTATCTTAGATATCGTGGAAAAAGATGAAGTGCTTCTCTGAAGTTTCGTGTATCTCGCAGTTGTTGTCGTGCTTCTCTTGCATCTGGGTGTTCATGTGGGCTCGGTTGGGCAAGAAAGATGAGTGCAGCATTTTTCCAGTTGCCTTGGGTGATGGAACGACCTACTAGATGAGTGATAGGCCTGACGGTGCCGAATCGTTGGTGCCCAAAGAAATTTGGAACTCCGCCTAAGCTCAACAATTCATTTTGCACTTTCTTAACTCGCCGTTCAGTCACAGATGATGT
>CP070709.1:953973-965847 GCA_020350305.1 Candidatus Bathyarchaeota archaeon | reverse complement strand
TAGTAAACTATTACAATCAATAGTCGCTTTCATATTGCATGCAAGGGCTTTTTGTAGCGTTTGAAAATTGTTTGGGAGCGAAATCGCTGTTAGCCCGTAACCTTTGTCTCAACTACTTACGACATTCCCCCACCCATAAGGTCGCTAGGAGTGAGGTAAAGATGAAGGTTTCATTAACTATTGATTGTAATAGTTTACTATACTTATATTATAGTTATGAATCGACTTGGACACCGAAGCATAACTTCAACCCAGATTTATGTGAAGTTGCTGAAAACTGGAAACAAAGACGAATATGTTAGCAAGGCTACAACAACACTAGAAGAGGCGCAAACATTAATAGAATCTGGGTTTGAATACGTAACAGATTTGAAGCACGGTCAAATGAGCTATAAGCTGTTTCGTAAAAAGAAACCTTGGAGGCCCAGTTGAAAATGACAGAAAAATTCGACACATTCACTTATGAAGGATGTTTAATTGACGACACATTCGCCGAGATGTTTCCGATGTGGGCTGGAAGAATTCTGATAACAGCTCACAACAAGAAATGGGCGTTAACAGCAGCGGGCATGGCAACAGGATTCGCTGCTTCAATAATCATGTCTCCAGCAGAAGCCGGAATAGAAGATGTCGCTCCATCCAATAAAACTCCGGATGGACGAGTTGGAGCGGTGATCCAAATTTACCACAGGACACGGAGGGAATTGAAGACCCAGATGAGCCTAAGGATAAGTCAATGTGTCATGACCTGTCCTACGACCGCGGCTTTCGACGCACTGCCCAAGGCTAAAAGAAGATTGAAAGTGGGACGAAGCCTTCGCCTTTTCGGTGACGGATTTCAAAAAAAAGATGTAGTTGCAGGACGTGATGTTTGGCGCATTCCAGTCATGGAGGGAGAATTCGTAGTGGAAGATCGCTTTGGCGTCATGAAGGCCGTTGCAGGGGGGAACTTTTTGATTCTAGCGGAAAGTCGTGATTCCTGTCTTAAAGCGGCGGAGGAAGGGGTAAAGGCTATCAACCAGAGAGCTGAAGGAGTCATATTACCATTCCCTGGAGGTATATGCGGATCTGGATCCAAATCAGGCTCAATGAACTACAAACTCAGAGCATCGACGAATCACCCGCTCTGTCCGGGACTGAAGAAAATTGTGCCTGACTCGCAGGTTCCAGACAACGTGAACAGCGTTTACGAAATCGTCATAAATGGTTTGAATTCCAGTTCTGTCAAGAAAGCGATGGCCGAAGGGATAGAAGCAGCAGTGAAAGTTCCAGGAGTCGTTAGAATCTCGGCTGGTAACTATGGAGGAAAGCTCGGTCCGTTCCGAGCTTATCTTAAAGAAGTATTACAACTGGCATAGCAGGTGCACAACTTGCGATTAATAGTGGCCATAACCGGAGCCAGTGGGGTCATTTATGGCAAATGCATGTTGGAAGTGTTACGGAGCAAAAACGTTGAAACTCACCTTGTAATTAGCAAAGCCGGGGAAAAAGTAATTGAACATGAACTTGACACCTCAAAGAGTAACCTCAAAAAACTAGCTAACTACGTTTATGACATGGATGATTGGAGTGCTCCAATCGTGAGCGGATCATTCAAAACGGATGGAATGGTGATCATTCCTTGTAGCATGAAAACGCTGGCAGGAATAGCTCATGGATACTCCGACAACATCATTCTAAGAGCTGCAGATGTTACGTTAAAAGAAAAACGAAAACTGATTATCGTCCCTCGTGAAACCCCTTTGAGTGCTATTCATTTACGCAACTTGCTGGAACTCGCGGAGGAAAACGTCACAATTGTTCCAGCAATGCCCGCTTACTATCACGAACCTAAGACCATAGACGATCTTGTGGCTTTTGTAGTTGGAAAAGTTTTGAATCTCTTGGGAATAAAACACACTCTTACTAAAAGGTGGCTAGAAAGCTAATTCGCTTTTGGTTCATCCCCAAAGGGAATGTTGATCAAGAAAGAAGCGGGGCGTTTTCCTCAGTCGTCAAGAAGCTTTTCAGGCTTGGGTAGGCGTTAATAGAGGCCTTTTTGGGATTTGGAGCAGGGTATGCTGAAGAGAAAGGAGAGTTTTTCCAGCATATCAGGGGAGAAAACGGAGTTGCTCCAAACCTATCCAACGGCCTCTCAAGGGCTAAAGCGCCTTAAATGCTTCAAACCAACGGTTGTATTTAGCCACCATATCCACCGAAACGCTTGGCTTTCTTTCTTCCAGAATATGCTTAAAGTCGTCCATAGATATTGATCTTGGCTGAGCCTGTTTATCATCTGCTTGACCAGATTCAAAAAGCTCTCCAATAACCTTAAGGTGCGCTGACTGACACACGTCACGTAGGTCACTTCCAGAAAATCCCTCAGAAAATCTAGCTAGTCCATGCGTGTCTATGTCTGATGCCAGTTTTAGCTGAGTGGAGTAGAGCTTGAACATTCCCAAACGCGCAGAATGGTCAGGTAAGGGAACCAAAATTCGTTTCTGAAATCTTCTTATGAACGGCCAATCCAGAGCCCACGGCTTGTTTGTGGCTCCAATTACATACATATGGAGATTTTTACCCTTGTCTACTATACCATCCATTTCTTTAAGGAATTGATTACGCACCCTAGTTTCGCCTCCAACCTCGTTTGAGTGCATTCCAATTAGTGAATCAAGTTCATCGATGAAGACTATGGCGGGATGTCCCTCGTTAGCTGATTTTCTTGCCGAGCCAAAGAGTCTAGCAACATTTTGTTCCGCTTCTCCTAGCCACTTTGACATGATAGACGCGGCGTCCACTGAGATGAACGCTGCATCAATCTCTGTCGCCACAGCCGCAGCTAGCAATGTTTTTCCGCATCCAGGTGGACCGAACAGAAGGATTCCTCTTGGCCAGCCTAACGGGAACAAGTCAGGCCTCTGAACTGGATAAACGATTGCTTCTTTAATTGCCTTCTTTGCCGTCTCTAAACCCACAACTTGCCCCCATCTTACATCGAGTTTTTCTTTCAGCACAAGCTCATCGTAACTTACTTTCTCTCCTTGTGAAGGCGTTGCTGTTACGCCTGGTTTCTGTTCTCCCCGTGGCTCCATAGGCCCAACACCTTGCAGAGCCTTCACTCTCTCTTGATATGCCATTGCCCGCTGAATGTAGACTTTGTTCAAGTTGTAGTCAGGGTATAGCTGAGCAAGTTTTAAGAGGGTTTCAATGGCTTTCTGATACATGGTGATAGCCATTCCTTTGGCGCCCTGTTTATCAAGGCGGATGGCTTCAATTGCGTAGTTCTTAGCTGCTTTTTCAAGTTCTTGAGATGCACTCATAACTGATCACTGTTCAACTCTTATCTTTCTCTGCGCGCCCAGATTTTCTAAGGCCTTCTCCACATCTTCAGACGAGATATTCAATTCTAACGCGCATTGATTGACATCAATTTGATTTTCATGACTCTTAATATAATCCAGTAGTGCGTCCTCCAGTGATGACGACTGCTGAATTGTGAATGAAACGCGTTTCATTTCCACACAGGTTTGAGGGTCTTTTTCTCTATAAACTTCTGAACAGCCTGTGGCAAGGGCAACCATTTGTTTTGGACTTTTTACAGGTTCAATTTTCTCTGTGACAGTGACGGAGACAGGCGGTTCAGGAAGCTTCTCCTTTAACCTTTGCTCAAGAAGCTTGGAGACTTCTTCAAGTATTTTTTCACCACCAGGGGTTTTTACTTCGAGTGGCATGGTCAGATGCGGAGAACTGATGTTGGTTGTAACTAGAGTCTCACTGATGGCATCGTTCACCTTTTCTAGTTCAGATGAAACATCAGGCATTATTCCATCAATACATTTTGTGACATTTTCAAGGATTTTAAGTGCAGGTTTTAGATCCACCATTATGATGTTCAATTCTTTGATGGTTTCAAGTCTTAGAATTACTCGTTCTATTACTAGGTCGGTTTGCACGACGATAGTAATCAGTTTTCTAACTTCAGCGGATTCGTTGGCAAAAATCATTGCCCGCTCTTGATTTTGATTTCTTATTGCCATAGTGCATTTTGCAAATAGTATTCTGTCCCTTTGGCGTAATCTAAAACTTACCTTTTCCAGTCTGACATGTTGAATCTTTAGTTTTCTTATTGCTTGAAGAATACGATCTTCAAGTGGAGGGGAGCGAAAAACCTTCTTGAACACCGTCCCCGCCCATCCTGTCTGTGTCGGATTTCAAGAACTCGGTTTCACGTGAACTACAACTGGTGGTTCGGGAAGAGTTGTAGTCTGAGGATCTGGGGCTTCTTTTTCCGTCTCCTTCTCTACTGAAGTCACAGATGTATCTCCAAGAACTATGTTAGATAGTTTGCTTTTCATTGCGTCAAGATCAGTCTTTTCAGCATTGACCTGTTTCAAACCTCGCTGTATCATACCCATAGCTGTTTGATATGATTCGCCATCAATTCTGCCAATTTCACGTTCAATTTCCAGGTTTACCAAAGCTGAGTGAAGATCGTTAACCTGCTGAGCACATTTCTTGATCTGTTCATCTATATCATCTATTGTGGCTTGTGCATCTGCTTTCAGTTGACTCAACGCACCTTCAAAGCTTTTATGGATATCATCAAACATCTCCGTTGAGACACGTTTCTTTTCTGAGAGTTCTTTCAACGCTTGATCTTTTCGCCAGATTAGCGGTATCTCATCGCAGAGTGTCTTCACTTTCAATTTAACAGAGGGTAAGATTATGATGTTGCTACCATTCACTTTGAACTGAGTGTTTGGGTAGCGAAGAAATTCTCCGTCTCCATGCTCGACAAAAACTGTATTAACTCGCCCATCTGGACTAACGATAAATGATGCGATTCGCCCAATTTGACGTCCATAGTCGTCACTAACAGTCTTGCCGACAAATAGAAAGGGGTTGGAAGAAGGCTTTGGCATAATTTCACCTTCCATAGTATGCATCAATCGATGAGATCATCCGATTTCAGTTGGGGCCTCTTCGCCTATTGATGGTATACCCGCAGGCAACTCAGGGAACTTCTCTTTGATCTTCTGCTCCGCAACTGTGGCTGCTTCAGATAAAATCTTCTGTGCATCTTCATTTGACGCTTCAAAGTCCAGGTTCAACCCGGTAGTCTGACCGGCGTCTACGATTATCCCGCTGAGCATGTTTCCAATTTGTCCAAATTCCTTTTCTGCTTCCGGAAAGATATTGGCCATCCCTGTTTGAATGCTACGTAGCACGCCTACTGCTGGAGCAAGCGTGGTGACTATGTCGCCAAGCTCCGAAACTGTTCTTAACCTAAGGACAATCTGCTCTAAGGCGAGCCTTGCGTGCATTATCATTTTTTCCATTTTGCGTATTTCGGCTAGTTCGCTGGCAAAAACGTTGGCACGTGGCGTGTCATGTTTTGTGTATGCGTCAACGATTCGTTTAAAAATTGACTTGTCACGGTCTGTGAATCGATCGGATGCTTTGTCTAGTTTCTGAACTTGCATTTCGATGCGTCTGATCGCAAAATCCAAGCGCGGTTTCAATGGACCTTGAGGGCGGACGGCTTCTTTGATTTTTGTGGTAAGTGGTGTTTTGTTGTATCCTTCTCCCCATCGTTTAACAAATTTGTCTGGCATTTTGATTTCCTCTCAAATGAGTGGCTCTTTAAGCGTATTATTACGTTATTAATATGTAGAGAACATATGAGTATATCTCTAAGCGTATATCTGGCTTTCCTTTCCGTTTTGAGCTTTAAATCCAATATGAGAATGGAGACTGGGCGAATTTGCATTAATAGACAAAATTGTGTAAGTTAGGCTAAAAAGCACGAAATCTAGAATGTTAAACCAAGTGACTAAAATGAGTGAAAGAATAAAAGTGCTTGGGACCTTTGCGTTGTTGGGTTTCTTTGCTGGAATCGCTGCTAACCTTCTCTATCACACGGCTTGGCCTTGGCTGCTAAGGACTTTTCCAACCATACTTCAAGTAGAGTGGGTGGTATCGGGGCTTGCCGGTGCCTTGCTGACCCTTGTAATGCTAGTACTTTGGGTCTATTTAAGTGGGTCTCGGCAATAGAACGAACCATCTTTCGAATTTCCCATACGCCTCCTCTCTCTTTGTATTAGTGTTAGCTTTCATTATTTTTGTAGCAGTTGAGTAACTCCAAAATGATTTTTAATCCGTCTGCACTCGAGCTTTATGAGAACAGCTACAGAGTGAGGAGGGATCAACGACTTGACAGAAGAAAAAATGCCGATGTGTTCAAACGTTTTTGATCTGCTCGCAAAACCAGTGCGTAATACTTTAACCCAGTTAGGATTCTCCGCGCCCACCGCACCACAGGTTAAGGCTATCCCACCCATTTTAAAAGAAGAAAATGTTTTACTAATCGCGCCAACAGGAAGCGGAAAAACCGAGGCTGTTCTTCTCCCTATTCTCTCCAACTTCATTCAGCAACCAGACAAAAAAGGAATATCCATCATCTACATTACGCCACTTCGCGCTCTCAACCGTGACATGATATTACGCTTATCCGACTGGGCATTTCACCTCGACATTTCAGCAGAAGTGCGACATGGCGACACCGAAATCAAAATCCGCCGAAGACAAGCACTCCGCCCACCTAATATGCTTGTAACAACCCCAGAAACACTGCAGGCCATTCTGCCAGGCTCCCGTATGCAAAGACATCTCAGCCAAGTTCGGTTTGTCATTATAGACGAAGTTCACGAGATCGCGGAGGATAAGCGCGGAGTCCAGCTCACAGTTGCATTAGAAAGACTAAATGAAATCACTGGAAAAGAGTTTCAAAGAGTCGGCTTGTCCGCCACCGTCGGCAACCCCCAGAAAGTAGCAAAATTCATTGCTGGAACAAATCGCCCCATCAAAGTGACTACTGTGCCCTTGCCAAAGGGTTACCAATATGCCGTGGAAAACGTTCTTCCTGCAGATCTAGATTACGATATGGCCCAAAAACTGAGAACAGCCCCCGAGGCCGCAGCGAGGATAAGAAGAATATTGAACCTAGTGAAAAACAACACTTCCACCCTAATCTTCGTCAACGCTCGAACCAACGCTGAAATGCTCGGACACAAATTCAACCAACTCACATCCGGCATAGCAGTTCACCATGGATCCTTATCCAGAGAAGAAAGAAGCCTTATCGAAGACGAGTTTAAAGCGAAAGTTCTCAAGGCGATCGTGTGCACCAGCACCCTGCAACTGGGAATTGACATTGGACACATCGACTTGGTCATTCAATACTTGTCCCCGCGCCAAGTAACCAGCTTGATCCAACGCGTGGGCAGAAGCGGACATAAACTAGATCTCACTTCAAAGGGTGTAATCATCACAGCGTCGTCTGACGATACACTAGAAGCAGTGGCCGCCACACAACAAGCCTACAAAGGTTGCTTAGAACCGATTTCTATACATGACAACGCATTGGACGTGTTGGCACATCAGATTGCTGGAATATTGTTAGATCAACGGAGAACAACTGTCAGTCATGTTTTTCGAATTTTGCGTCAAGCATACCCGTATCGAAATCTCTCTAAAGCCAAACTTTTAGATGTTGTAAATTATCTACATAGGTTGAGAGAATTACGAATTGAAGGAAACATGTTGAAGAAGACGCGAAGAACTAGGCTGTATTATTACGAGAATCTCTCAATGATCCCCGACGAAAGACGATATCCCATCATAGACATACTCTCCGACCACCGTGTTGGTACGCTCGGTGACGAGTTCATGGCCCTTAGAGCGCGAGTAGGGCTCAATTTCATATGCCGAGGCAAAGTGTGGCGAATCGTCCAGATAGAAGATGAAACAGGCAACGTTTACGTAGTCCCCTCCGAGGACCCTATGGCAGCCATCCCAGGCTGGGACGGCGAAATGCTTCCAGTGCCACTTGCCCTCGCTCAGCAAGTAGGCAGACTTCGAAGAGACATTGCTAAAGAGTTGAACCGAGAGAAAAACGTCAAGGCCGTAGCTGAAAAACTTGCAAAAAAGCTTTCTACTAATGGATTGACATTGCTAAATCCCGTTGAAGAGGTTCATGGACATTTAACGCGGGGCGCTCCTCTTCCAACTAACAATCACATTCTCATTGAAGCTTTTGACAAATACTTAGTCATCCACGCATGTTTTGGAGAGGTTGTGAATCGAACTTTAGGTTGTATTTTCGACTCTATTCTTTCAGATCATGAGCTTATAACTGGCTGGTGGAACGATGGTTATCGAATTCTGGTCGAGATGCCTAGAGAAACAGAATCTCATGATCTTGGGAAGATTCAGCTTCTCCTTTTTGAGTTAACAGAAGAAGACGTAGATCAAGCGTTTGGCGATTATCTCAAGGCACGCTTCCCCTTTGCCTCTAAGATGAAGTTTGTTGCTGAACGGTTCGGCGCTTTGCCTCGTGGAAGAACCATGGGGCCCAAAAGACTCGCAGAACTACCAAAACGGTTCAAAAAGACGCCAGTCTATGAAGAGACACTCCGTGAGGCCATGCTGGAAAAGGTGGATCTTCCCTCAGTAAAGCAAATTATGAAGAGTATTGATAAGGGCAAAATTGGAATAAGCACCCTGTTTTGTTTAGAAAAACCCACGCCTCTAGGCTATCACATTCTCGCAAAATATTCCGAAATACCAGAGCTCATGGCGCCTGAACGCGTTGTACTGAGCAACATTGAACGAATGAAGAGAGCAATCTTGGCGAGAAAAACATTGCTTCTATGTCTTTCTTGTGGCCATCGTACGGTGGAAAAACGGATACGTGAACTGCCCGAGAAACCGACATGCGGAAGGTGTGGAGCTGGCTTGTTGGCGTCCCTCCGCTTTGGTCAAGATCCAAACGGACTCCGTAACATTCTCAACCGAAGACTGGAGGGAAAAGAGTTGAGCGATGAGGAGCTGGAACAATTAACTTATGCCAGACGCACGGCAGACCTAGTCCTCAGCCATGGTAAAAGAGCGTTGCTTGCCTTACAAGTCAGAGGAGTTGGGCCTGAGACTGCTTTCAGAATACTGGGGAAAATGCACCCTAACGAAGACGACTTTTACATGGATCTTCTGAAAGCCAAAATTCAATACTTGAAAACACGGCCATACTGGGATGATAGAGAGGAAAAACGTTTTGAACAAAGATGAAAGCCTTTGGCAGTCAAGACGTGATCTGAGGGAGGGATTGAGATTTTTGGGACATTTTCCCTAGTCGCTAGATGTACAGAAACACTAGCTTTGGGCGTTTGTGTCTCAACTGCTGCTCCTGCAGTTGGAAGCCGAGTTCCCCATGTTAAGGCAAGAGTCGGTGCCGTAGCGACTCAAGCTGACACCAATGTTTTTTACGGTATAGACGGGTTAAAACTGTTAAAGATGGGTTTCTCTGCGCAAACAGCTCTGGAGACTATGCTGAAAGAGGATCCTGATCGGGAGTCAAGACAGGTGATTATCATAGATAAAGAAGGAAGAGGCGCCGCGTTCACTGGTAGGGAAACCGTTGACTGGAAGGGGCATTTGGTTGGCAAAGATTATGTAGTCGCTGGTAACATGCTTGTTGGAAACAGCGTTATTGATGCGATGGCTCGGGTGTTTGAAAGTTCAGAAGGAGAGTTATCGGAGAGATTGATGAAAGCTTTGGAGGCTGGACAGAAGGCTGGAGGCGATAAGCGAGGGAAAACGTCTGCTGCATTACTTGTAGCGCAAAAGGAACAGTTGGGGGCTCATCCCTTACTTGATTTGAGGGTTGATGAGCATCGGGATCCTGTTGGGGAATTGAGGAGAGTTTTTGAAATCTGTAAAGAATTGGAGGGAATGTAAAAAAAAGCTCGTTTTATGATTTGTTGGTCTGTCCTCGGATTGAGCTTTTTGGTAACTATTTTATTTCTCCTATTTGTTTGAAGGAGAAGTCTTTCAGTGTTATGCCTTTTAGTGGGACTAGGAAGTTCTCGATGTCTGTTGTGTTTGCAGTCCATCTTGACCTCATGTCTAACATAAATTGGTCAAAGTCTGTGAAATCCTTGTGTAAAGATATTATTGTGCAGTTGAACCCGCGTAATCCGTTGCCTGTGGATGCGAATAGGATTTTTGGGTTTTCTTTGATTTCTTTTATTTTGGCTTTTATGTCCGGCTGAGTGACGTTCATGAATGTGAAGGCTGCGATTTCGTATCCAAGTTTTGCTAGATCTGGTAAGACTGTGTAGCCTCGTATGTACCCTGTTTCTTGTAGTTTTTTTCTTGTTCTAGTGATGGTTGGTTGTGAGACTTTTAGGATTTTTGCGAGGTCTCTGTCGCTTCTTTTTGAGTTTTTCATTAGTTCGTACAAGAGTTTTATCATTTTTTCTTTTGGCATAGCCACGGATTAATGATTCAAATTATTTAAACCTTTTTGCAATTTTCTTGAACAGTTTATTGAATCGATTGATGCAGTGTTTTTTGGAAGTGTTGTTTTTTGTCACGTTGTTTTCGTATTCTCTCTCTTTATAGACCCCCCTATAGCCCCCCTAATTTTTGCTACATTGTTTTTGTCTCTCTCTAGACCTCCTACCTAATTTTTTTTAAAAGTTTGAAGTGAGCTTCTTTTTGTGAACAGCGTTTGAATATTACTCAACTCACGATAGGATTAGATGGGAAAAGATGGCGGCTATATTGGAGGACGCGAGTTTTCCTGTGTTCCAAAAGCGTGAGTACTCCTTAACCACAGGTTCCCCTACCTAAGAGGTCCTTTGGCGGGTTTGTATCCGTTTTTTTTGACATGGATTATGTGAGAATTCTGTAACTTGGTATATGCGGTGTGGTCTGGTCTATGGTTGGAGGGACAGAGACAGGTGTGGCCTCGTCTTGGCAGGGTTTTCTAATTGCATTGTTGATAAAGGTTGAAATATAGTTTTATGTCTAGTTCTATAATGCTGTTGTGTGCGCGGTCGTAGTCTAGAAACTATGGGTGAGGAACTACGCCCTAGTTGGAGAGCTTGGTTAGGACCTCGGCCTCCCACGCCGACGACCCGGGTTCAAATCCCGGCGACCGCACTATTAGAGAATGGTTATACCAAAGATTGTACTTCTGTTTTTAGCGATTTCAAGAACGGTTTTTCAGATGTCCCCCGACTTCGCTGCAACCTCGTAAATGTACAATTAGATTGGGGGTCTGACCCTTTTTCTTTCAGAGAGCAGCAGTTTCATCCATTTTTTGAACTCGAGGCTTGGCGGTTCAGTTTCAAACAGTGGTTTTCTGCGAAACTCTAGCAAGTTATTTTCTTTCTCTGCAAATTCAGCAGCCGTAACAACCACATGCCCTGCTTTTGAAGCCGCATCAAAGATTGGCTGAGAAGATTCCCTCCACCGTTCATCTCGAAGGATATGATGCTCCAAAATCGTTAAAGGAACGCTCTTGACCACGGTTTCAAGATTTTGCATTCCACGTTGAATGTGGTCTTCTGACACTCTGAACCCAGCTAAATAAAGTGGGGGTCCACCTATGATGATCAACTGAGGCTTTTCGCTGAGGATCAGTTTTAACGTAGGATCGTAGATGGGACCTTGAACATCAGGAGCAAACAACACCTTCTCATCACCACGTTGAACGATGGTCATCAAAACATACCCTAGCGGAGTGTTCTCAGCTCCATGGAAAACGGGCTCAGAAAACTTCACCCTCGTTTCTCCAAACTCAAAAGCTCTGCCATCTGCAACCTCCAGCCTCCCGGCATCCATGCCACCCGTTTTCTTAAACATCCAACCTCGACGCCTCTGACTGAAGTTAATCATAGCTCGATAATCCTTGACGAGAACCAGCTTTCCCGCATAGATTCGCTCAGCTATCTCAGCAGAAGACCAGTTGCAGAACCAGTCCATAAATGATGGAGTGTGGTGATCAAAATGATAATGGCTCACCGTGACCACATCCGCCTCTTCCGA
>CP070709.1:947760-953873 GCA_020350305.1 Candidatus Bathyarchaeota archaeon | reverse complement strand
AAGAAGATCAGACAGACCTCTTCATATCTGTTAAAGGCCACAGATGGATTAAAAGTGATGGAAAACGAAACTTTCCTTCAGACGAGATTTTCAATGCTCCTCGAAAAGACTCCGTGGAAGGGGTCGTGACCTTCCCTAAACTGCCTCAGTACCACAGAAGCGGTCCAGAAGTCAGCGGAATCAAGTTAAGATTCGAAAGAGGCAAGGCTGTAGAGTGGGAAGCAAAAGTGGGACAAGGTTATCTGGACAACTTTTTCACGAAGAATGCGGGTGCCAAGCATATAGGAGAGATTGCGTTTGGTCTTCACCCCAGAATACAACACATTTCCAAACAAATTCTATTTGACGAAAAGATCGGCGGAACGGTTCACATGGCCTTCGGCTCCGCCTATAAGCTTCATGTTCTAGGTGACGGAGACAAATCGCAGTTGAATGAATCTCCTGTTCATTGGGATATGATAAGAGATATGAGAAAATCTTCATCTTACGTGTTGATTGACGACGAACACAAACTGACATGGAATAGCGACACTGCTCTTTGGACGATTCAGAAACTTTCTTGACGGCCCAATTAGTTGAATGCCGTCTTTAAACAGAAGGCGGTTTCGGCAACGTGCTCAACGAGAGGAGCATCCTCTTAATAACGGACACGTGTATGTGCGCATATGAGAACAAATATCAACCCATAAACTAAGAAAGGCAGAATTCGCGTATCCTTTCACGCCTCTTTGGAGCTTTGTATCATCTTGTTGACGCACACGCAAGTTTTTATATTAGTTTGCTATGGTGTTTAAGAACCAATTTAAACAGAAAGGAGTCTGCAAGAAGTGTACGCGGTCGAGACCCAGAACCTGATAAAAAGATACGGTAAGACCCAAGCACTCAAGGGTCTCGACTTCACGGTAAACCCAAAAGAAATAATGGTTCTCTTAGGACCAAACGGCTCAGGAAAGACCACTCTTCTCCTTATCCTTGCAACTATCCTGAAACCCACATCAGGGACCGCCGAAGTAATGGGTCTTGACGTGGCAAAACAGCCAACTAAAATCCGCCAAATCTTAGGCATATCATTTCAAGAGGCAAGAGGATTCTGGAGACACAAACCAGCAGAAATACTGCACTTCCATGCGGCTATCTGCGGCGTCCCTAAAAGTAAACGAGACGCCAACATAAAGAGAATTATGAAAGACTTGGAACTATGGGAAGCACGCAACAAATTATTTATGCACCTTTCTGGAGGGCAGACCAAAAGATTAGAAGTATCAAAACTCCTGATACAACGCCCGCAGTTTGCCATATTCGACGAACCAAGCAGCCAAGTAGACCTAAGAGGTAAACGCAAAATCTGGGGGGAAATACAGAAACTAAGAGATGAAGGCTCCACGATCCTAGTCGCAACAAACGAGGTGCGTGAAGCGGAGTACCTAGCAGACAGAGTGACTGTTTTAGACCAAGGGAAGAGCGTTGTATGCGACACCGTCAGAAACCTAAAAGACAAAATCGCGGGAGGCGACGTAGTTGAACTCCTATTGGAATCAGGGCCCAACAACAAAGAAGAATTACGAGAAGAATTGAACAAGATTGAAGGCACCGTCAATTTAACGGCAGCAGGTGAAAATCAATATCGCGCCCATGTCTCAATGGCTGAAGCGTGGGTGCCTAAAATGACAAGTTTGTGCTACGAAAGAAAGGCCCGTCTCCTATCAGTGAGAGTGACAGAACCATCCTTAGATGATGTTTTTCTGCACTTCACAGGCAAAGTACTGGAGACCGCAACAAATGTATGACATCATTCGTCTGGTCTGGTTCGATCTGAAACACGAGCTAAGACCTCCAGTATGGATATTCATGGAGTGGATAACTTTCACGATCCAGCTCGGCATCTATGGAGCCCTCATATCACAGCTTGTGACCGGAATAAGCGACTATCAACAATTCTATGCAATAGGCTTCGTGGTTATGATGACGTTTGACATAGGCTCTCACACAGGACGCCACTTCGTCGAACATGCCCACGAAGGACGATTACCCTATCTACTCAGCCTCCCAATCTCCCGCTCTAAATTGTTCTTATCAATAGCTCTGCAAGGTGGAATTGAACTAGCTCTCATGATATCGGTTCCGTTAGCCATTACTTTGGCACTCATGGGGAATTTCACATTCATTTCAGTGGTGGGCGCAATAGTTACACTATTCGTTTTAGGTTTCGGTGTTGCGGGGCTAATGCTGGGTTTATCCTTCATAGCTTTCAAATCATCTGACATATACACCGCCATCACCGTCGGCCTAAGCAGTATTATAATTCGGTTCAGCACGGTACTCTATCCACTTGTATTCCTACCACCAAGTTATGCGCCAGTCGCCATTCTTAGTCCCTTAACTTACGGTGCAGACTTGGTGCGTCTTTTCCTAGGATTTGACCCCACCTTACTCTTGGATCCGATTTACGCGGTTGCAGTTCTCACCGCTTTGGCAGTCAGTACGCTCGGTTTAGGCATGCTACTCTTACAACGTTTGGTGGAAGGTGTCAAAAGCGCATGACAGAGCTAATGCGAATATTGCAATTGGCTGGCAACGATTTCTCCTACTTCTTCAGAACAAAGTGGCTTATGGCGGTTCTCCTGAGCTTAAACCTCTCAGATATGCTTGTTGTCGCCCTAGTCTATCGAAGATTAATGGTCTTTGACTACTTCCAATTCTTCGTTCCCGCTGTTGTCGTTATGGGCCTCTTCGTAGCTGCCTTGGACACAGGAAGACGAATATGGCTGGCCATCCGCGAAGGAGTAATCCATTACTACCTATCCTTACCAATCAGCACCAAAGGAGTCGTTATTGCCTACCTCCTTGCCGGAGGACTTGCTGCTCTAGTATATTCAAGCTCCCTCTTGCTGATCGCACTTCTCGTCCTTCCAGCACAAGCCATCTGGAGTACTCTCATTCTCCTGCCATTTCTCTTCGTCCTCGCCATGGGATTAGCAGGCATCGCAGCTACCCTTGCAGCGTCAGCGTCAACCCACGCAGAATTCTTCTTTGCCTTCCAACAAATTGTACAAGTCGCATTGCTAACCTTGAGCACCGTATTCTATCCGATCGAAGTAGTTAAACAATACCTGCCACCTTTCTTGGTTAACATTGTGTCAGCTAATCCTCTCAGTCTTGCTGCTGAAGCCATGCGCCAGTACACCTTTGTAGGAGCCCCAATCCAACCATTATTTCTGCTAAATATCCTGCTGGCAAGTATTCCTTTCACGCTTGTAGGAGGCTTAACCTATTTCTGGGCTCTCCGTGCCATCCAAGTGAAAGGAAAGTTGTAATCATTGTTGCATGTGCGCAAATCGAATTTCTAGGAAACTAACATTTTTACTCGGCAAAAAGTAAACGAACCTAAGAAACTAACGTGTTTCCTTGTGTGTAACACAGACGGAAAGCTGGAAGTGAAGACTGAATAAAGCTTAGACCAGCGACACACACCTGTGCGTGTGCGACGAAATAGATTATAGTTTAGTCTTGTTATTAAAGGAACGTTGTGTGATTCAATGGCAATGGGGATAGGACATATGAAAGAGGGTGGATATACAGAAGAACAGGTACTTAACTTAGCCAGAAGAGCTTACAATGAGGGAACCGCTAACTTTGATGTTTTCCCAGAGAAATGTGCTTTGCTGGTTATTGATATGCAAGATGAGTTTGTTAAACCGCACTCGACACCTGACTGGGTTCCGGAAGCCATCAGACAAGTTCCGCGTATCAAAAGATTGATAGAACATTGTAGGGAAAAAGGAATACCTGTTATCTTCACTGTTTATTCAAAGACACACGACTATCTTGACCGTCCAAAAACCGGATCTTTAATGCCTGGTCACTATTCAGAGTTGGAAATAGACCGATCTTCGTTTTTTGTGGAAGGGCATGTTTGGCATGAACTTGCACCAAGGGATGATGAGATAGTAATTCACAAACCCTCCTACGGAGCTTTCTATGATACTCCGTTAGAGACCATTCTCAAGAATCTAGGAAAAGACACTCATAATTTGTGGAACTTTGACAAACTATTGTTGTGGGATGACAGCCCGGCAAGCCTATGAAAGAAGCTTTAAAGTTGTATTTGGGAGCGATGTAACATCAACAGATGATTCAGATATGCAAGAACCTGAATTGAAGGTTTTGAGGAAAGGTTTTGCAAAGGTTCTGACTGCTGACGAGATCATTGAAATGCTGAAATAGACTAGTACGCCTAACAAGTCGTTGGCATACCTTGCTAACCGTCATCTGCTTGCGCCCGCACAGATAAATTTTTAGCCTAACGGGAAGCGGAGAAGGGCGGCGACACCACCAAGTGAAAGTAGTTGGGTTCCTGCCTCGTGCTCCGTGCTAATGACCATGATTTGTCCACCTTTTTCTTCAACTTCCTTCATGATTTTCTCCAAGGCTTTTCTTTTTTCGTCCGGGGTTTCTCTTAGTGTGGTATCTGCCACAAGAAGTTTTTCAATTGCACCGTAAGCGCTTGCTTTTTCAATTTCGACGAATCCGTATGTTATGTCTCCTCTTCCCTTTCCGAGTCTTGCTAGTGCTTCTTCCATAACCTTTGTTTCTTCAGCTATGCGCACGTGCTTCAGCGCTTTGGTAAAGACTCCGGAACGCAGTGCCTCGTGTATTCCGGCTACGCCTGCGCTGTTCACACCTTTTACGTCGATAACAGAGTCTGCAATGTCTAGAGCCTCTCTCTTCACATACGCAAAGAAGTCTTTTTTTATGAATCCTGGTCCAATGATGACTATTGGACTGCGAAGGCTTGTCCACGCTTCTCTCAGAAATTTTAAAGCCATTTTAAAAAATTCACGCATGGCGCCTGTCCTTTTTTCCGCCTCCAACTTTCCCGGAAGCCTCGTTTTTTCCTCTGCTTTTACATCAACGCCGTATTGTCGTAAAACAGCCACGCAGTATTCTTCGTCATCTATGGACATTATGATGAGGGGTGCCGCCGTAACCCTGCTTGCTCTTTTTAATCTATCGATTTGATGTTTTGGCCACTCAGTTTTTACGATGGTTATGGGCTTGTTTACGGTTACATCTATGGTGTGATGTGATCCCTTTATGTTTATTTTTTCAGGTGCCTCGCAAACGATTCCATGTATTCTCAATCGGTTGAGGATTTTGTCCCAGAACATTTTTTCAACTTTTACGCCTAAAAGAACTGGAACTCTTTTCCCTCTTTTTGGGCGGGCGTATTGGTCTTCAACTTTCACTTCTCGGGTGGTTCGGGCGTGTACTTCATCTTTTTCAAGAATTATGTTGTAGAGGTGCCATAAATCGTCTAGACTCTCCGGGAAGACCTTTGCGGTACCTTTCTTGAGGTTCATGTGCAAGATTTTCAAAAGGATGCTTCCTTTCTATGACTGGCGTATGTGCAATAAGTCATACTGAAAACCGTTAAAAACGTATTGGCGCCTTATCTTTGTGGAGAAAGGCTTGATGAAGAAGACGTTCTGGCTTTAGACGTTAATCACGAAGTCAAGGATCATCGACCTGAAGTGTGGATTTGGGGCATAGATGAAGGGAAAAACGCGTCCTCATCATCGACCGAAACTTCTTAGCATATTTTTATCTCCTAATTAAGGAAAAGGATGATCTTCAGGCTGTGATGGAAAGAATACAGAGACGCAAAGAAGACTTTCCCTTTCTTGTTAAGTTGGAAACAGTAGACAGAAGATTTTTCGGGAGACCCGTGAAGGCAATTAAAGTTTATGGATGCATGCTATGTTTTAGCCTCCTACGACGAAGTGGACCTCGAATATTACGTTTCGAATCAGGTAGTGCCGGCTGCGTCCCGAATTCTAGTCATGTTTGGCGTAACCAAAGAGGAGTTGTTGCCTTCAAAAACGCCTAAAACTCTTCTCGAATTCATGGAAGATTAACCTTAGATTTCTGTGAACGTTAACAGATTTACCTGCAACGGTTGCTTTATTGCCTCTGAGACGCGAGCAGCCACTAGGTACTTGATGTTTTTTTCGGCTGCAACGTATACGAGTCTTTGAGTTATAACACCGTCAAAGATCACCGTGTCCACGTCCTTCATTCCCTGAAGTTTCTCTGCTAGTTCACTCACGGGCAGG
>CP070709.1:942235-947660 GCA_020350305.1 Candidatus Bathyarchaeota archaeon | reverse complement strand
ATGCACAGCTGTGACGGGAGTCGCCTCGCTAGAGGAGCTTAAAAGCAATCTTAACTATTTTAGCGCGTCAGCTATGGAGAGAGATTATGCTGCGCTGCTTGCAGAATTCCCAAAATGAGATGGGCGCATTTTTTCGACAGAACCAGAGAGAAAAAATAGAATTTCTAAGATTTTTGCACTGCATACATACAGTTTCATTTCAGATTAAAAACTTGCATCTCAACGGTCATTCAGTTTTTTTCGGATTTTTTCCAAAATGCTTTTCCAAACAGATGTTCCATGTACGCTCTCGAACTCTTTGCAGCTCTTCAAGAAATCTATGTGTAGCCATCCGTTGTCTACTGCCTTTTCAAGGTATTTGAGGGCACCGTTGTGTTCCCCAATCGCGGCTTTTGCGTAGGCCACGCGGAAGTAATGCACGCCCAATTCTTGGGGCAATACATTGCGAAACCATTTTGGCAGTTCTTTTTGCGGTGTCGCAAAGAATTTCTCGTAGCTTTCGATGGCTTCTTTGTATCGCTTTGCCCTGAAGTGAGCTTGAGCTGTCTCCTCAAGATGATGGGCCTCGTTAACGCACGCGTAGTACTGGATGTACTTTCTCTCCAGCTTGAACCCTACTTTCTCGGCAACCCCGATCGAGCCTAGGTTGTATTCGTCACAGTGCCAACCGACTTGTCTGAAGCCGCTTGACAGGGAGTAGTCGACGGCCGCTGCAGCTGTGAGAGTGGCCAACCCCTGTCTCCTGTAGTCTTTACGCGTGTGTATGCCGATTTCGCAGGCGTTGCCGCTTACACAGTCAGCAACGCTCCAGCTGACAATCCGCTTGTCATGTAACGTGCAGAAGCCGAAACCTTTCTTCATGAAGCCGGAGACGGAGCCCCAGTTTGTCTTCATCCAACCCGTTACATGTTCCGGAATCTCCAAGTGTGGCACTCGCAGGAGTTTCTCATCTATGCGTCGGACCTGAAATCCCTTTGGAACATGATCTCTCCAGTGGTCAACTTTCAACTCGGTGCAGATGTAGTGTCTGCGCGCTGTTGTCAGCGGAATCCTCCCTGGGAATATGATGGGCATCTTATCCTTCCATGAATCTGGATGGAAGCCCATAGTGATGTCAGTTTCATCCTTTCTTATAGTATCTCCTGCAAAAATCTTTTCAAATATGAGTTTGCTCAGAGAAGTGTTAAATTCATTGTTGTTCTCATATCCTGCCAAATAATATCCTTCAGCAGTACACATGAATGCTGTCCTTGGATCGGTGAAATAATCTACGTAAATCCTTCCAGGACTAGTTCTTTCAATGACTGCGCTTGTGATGAGATTATATTCTAATTCGTGGAATAGTGGCCTCACCTTCGTATAATCATTTTCGCGGAGTCTAAATACCATCTGACTTCTCCTCGACGAAACGTATACACGTGCAGTTTTTTCTCGCATTTCAAGCTCTTGAAACACCTGATAACCGTTTTTTCGGCGGGAAAGTAAGAAATACGACATATTTAAAGATTTTCGTTCAAAATATGGAAGAAAATTCCTTATTTTCAATGACCAAACGAGAAAGAACGCCTATCCCCTGGCATTGCGGAGACCTTGGACAGACAAAGTTTCACCTTTCATTCTCAACAAAACCTGCACAAACTCTCCTCCTTACAAATCTACATTCTCCTCCTCACAGATCTGCATAAAAATGTTTTGATGTTGCCGCGCGCGCACTACAGAACTAGCATTTTGCGTAAAAAATTGTCCAAAAGAAATATGCATGCATGACGTGACTAACTTTGCACGCATCTAACTGGTTCTTTGATTGCTTGTTTAAGAGTTAGTCCCATCTTATTTGCATCACTTTTGGTATCTAATATTACTGATTTGACAAAAAATAGGGAGAGAAAAAGTAGGGGAAGGTGTGTTTTGCTTTCTGGCTTAGGCTTTTCCTTTTCCTTTTCCTGGCTCGACTAACTCGAAAGGATGTGATCCAACTTGAACTGATCTACCATTAAGCCACACGGTTATCATGTAGTCGCTAGCGGGCATTCCAAGTTCCCTAGTGTGTAGGTTGCATTGGTAAAGGGACTCAGAAACATCGATTGTTCCGTCACCGTAGCTGAAGGATTCCCATTCTATTATTTCCCGAACAGTGACATTGTCGAATTCTGCCGCTGAATATGCCCATGTCCTAAAACCTATTCCACCCGCAACAGGTGCAGGGGGATAATTTTCAGGTGTATCAGTTACGTCAAAGACCTTGATCCCATCGATGTAGCATCTTATGTGAAGTCCTACAACCTCAACCTTCAGATGGTGCCATTTACCGGGCTCCGTAGGAACGGGACATGAAACATTGGCAGCCGGATCATAATAATCGATCCAACCTACGAACCGAGACAGCCGCAAGCGCACTCCCGAGGGCGGTAAGCCTGGATCATATTGGAAGGAGTAAAACCTGTCGTGGTCCCCGGCTCTAAAGAGTAAAGCGCATCCCCCCCAATCAGGAATCTCGACCAAGAGTCTTGCATCTGCCTCGAATATGTAGTCCGTAAAAGACATCGTAGAATCCGCCAAGATGCGGGGAAAGGCTATGGTTCCATCGGTATGTAGCACTCCAGTTGAAGTTACTGACCAAGAAGTGTCGCCTAATACTGGAGTCCATCCGTCAAAGTTGCCATCGTCAAAGTTGTCACTGAATAGAATATCGCCGATCGATGTCACTGTGACCTCTACGGTTGGATCGAATACGAAACTGCCAGCTGCGTCCAGAAGCCTGGACTTGATGGGAAGCGTGCTACCATCCGTAAATGCAAACTCTTCATGCTTTGTCAGGGGTGGAAGCCACTCAATCAATTCAACCGTAGACGTTGTCCCAACTACTACCACATTTAGCATGCTTACCAGAAACAGCACCATCATCATCGTTGTAATTGCTTCTGTTTTCATTCTTTCACTCTCCTTTGTGGTGTTGTGCCAACACTGCATATTAGTTTTATGAAATATTCTTCTATTGAATCACACCAATCAATTATTTGAACTATTTATATTATCAGCAACAACTCCACATTAGAATCATACAAGACCTTATTGGAGTGGATATAGGCTTAGCAACACAAAATGTATCAAAGTAAACAATGCTGTCTGCGTGTGGCAACGTCCGTTTCAAACAAACTCTTCATTCCCCGGCATGTGGAGCGTGCGCGCATCCCCCCACGCAAAATGTTACACGAATGTTACAAGGACTTGTAACATTCTACGTTATTTTTGGCTAAAAACCAATTCGCGCGCAATTTCTAAACCTTGCATGCACTCATGCTGTTAATAGCTGTGCATGTACGCGTTAGCCTCTCTTTCTTTTTTCTGCTCAAATGCTTCTATATAAAACCAATGTAAAAACCTATGTTTTGACTGTTCAGCATGCATGTATAATGAAGGATCCAGAGAACAAATCATCGCTTCAATCTTGATATAGCAGCTATTAAAACGATAGCAATGAGGATAATCGCTATGCCTGCTTCTGCCGTCAACACAACAATCTCATTATCGATCTGTTTTGACATAATACCGACGAGAGCCCAGACGATAACGAGACCGTATGCCACATCCTTCCTTGTTGCAATGGTGGTCAATGTTATGAGCAGGGCTACGACAATGACGAGAACCGCCCAAGTCACTTGTCCAATACCACCGCCATCCCAACTGACAGCAGTCAACGCTGCAGCCACATTAGCTATCGACGCAACAGTAATCCATCCCATGTAGACACTGAAAGGCAGATGCACACATACTCTTTCCCAGAGAGAAGCTTCGCCTTTGCCAATGTCAAGACGTAAATAGATAGCGATTAGTGCTGATAGAAGGGCGAACATCAACGCCACGCTATACATGATCAGTTCGTAATGCCAAAGAAACAGCCACAGAACGTTCAGAATTCCACTCAGAGCAAAAAGAACGCTGATTTGATGCAGGAACGGCTGTTCTCGATTTCGGGGAAGAATTTGGTAGATGGTGAAGACTAACAGGAGTGTGTAGATTATACCCCATATCGAGAATGTGAACCCTGCAGGTGTAATCAACGTCGGATACAAATCAGATATCTCGCCGCTCGTTTTGCCATTTAACAGAGTTGTGCTACCAGCTAAAGCATTGACAAATATCGTAAATATGAAAGCAATAATGTTTATGCTTTGCAGGAAGAGCGATTTCTTCCAAAACATAATCTGCAGTATTCAGCGATCCAGTATATAAGAATTCTCACAACCTCTCAGATTTCTCTCTGTATAATGGATTCAAAAAATTGCATGCAAGCATTTGTATCACCTGCAAACTAATCTTTCTACACGCACGCCGATCTAAAGTATAAACTTCCCCTCTCGACATTTTCTCAACCGTACATGCATTTTCACTGATCGCTCAAAGTACCCTTTTCTTTCTGTATTGCTTCACAGTAAGGACATTCTTCAGAGGCTATAGGGATATCTTCATCACACCTAGCACACTTTTTCAGAAATGCCTTCGGCGTCATTTTCAGCAAGAATTGTTTTGCCTTTTCGTCAGCGAACATTTCTATGTGTCCACATTTAGGACACAAATAAACATCAGAAGACAACATTTCCTCTCCAAGTTCCGCCAACTCTCCGAACACCCATATCCATATTCCACTATGCCCCTTAATTCTGAAAGGAACTTTCTGTGCAAATTGCATCTCCACACCGCACAAATAACACTTTTTAACTTCTTTTTCACTCATGATTCAACACCCTTTCTTTGGTAGAAAAGCGCGCATGCATACTTCTATATAAATTCTTTATATAAAAATGATAATTAAGACAGTCTTTCCAAACAACTCATGTGTCATTTGTTCTTCTCGAAACCTTCAATGAACTCACATCTTAAGGAGCTGCGTAGGGAAATACCAGAATGCATGCTTATGCGTCGTATTGCACACTCGCACGTATCTTCTATCTGAATTTGTATTACACAATGCTTTTACTGTAACCGGGGCTGAATTAACCAAAATGAACTAGATAAGACCAAAGAACAGTTTTCGTCATAAACCTAACCTTGATCACAATCAAAGGAGAACCTAAAAGTTGAAAAGGGCATTGGCTTTGACAGTTTTCTTCGTTGCAGTAGGCTTCTTAACAGTCTATGTGCCCTTGAATTCTCTCTCAATTAACCTAGAGTCCATACTGGTGTTTTTCAATCAACTGGGCTACGTTGTAACCTATATCTCTCTCTTGATCTGCCTCATCACTGTTATTGCCACTTTCCTATGGTACCCTCGCGTCAGGAAAAAATTCTCTTCACCAATCAAACATTCGGGATTATCAGTAGCAAAATTAATTCTGGCAACCACAATTCTCATTATAGCAGTTCAAATCTGCGTAATGTTTCTGTACCCATATCTCCTGTACCAAATATCCTTTTACCTGTTTTT
>CP070709.1:934748-942135 GCA_020350305.1 Candidatus Bathyarchaeota archaeon | reverse complement strand
ATACAGATATATGCCACCTTTTTCTTCATGGTTACGTCCTCGCCTTTTTCCGTTATAGGTAAACATTCTTTTAAGGATGCTTACTCATTTAGTGCATTCAACAAACAGGCTAAAGCGTATCATAGGAAAGAACATCTACTGATCCTTATTACGCACGCGCATAGTTTTGTTTCTGGTGTTTCTTGCATGCAAGGGTTTCGGAAGTTGCGTCTTTTCAACCCGTTTATAGTAAATAATTAAAGCTAATCTTACATAAATGCGGTAGGTTACAAGTTAACAACACTTGACTTTCAGAGTCTGGCAAGAATGGTGGAACAGAAGCTCTTCGGCACCTCAGGAATTCGTGGCATCGTTAACGTAGATATGACCCCCACGCTGGCTGTGAACGTCGGCTTGGCGTTGGCAACGTACACCAACTCTGGAAGAATTGTAGTAGGCCACGATACGCGCGTTTCCTCTCCCTTTTTGGAACACTCTCTCATTTCAGGACTCTTAGCAGGAGGCTCAACCGTTCACAGGGTAGGATTAACCCCCACACCAGTACTAGCCTTCATCACGAAAGAAACCAAGGCAGACGCAGGAGTTATGATCACGGCCTCCCATAACCCACCTGAATACAACGGAATCAAACTTTTCAACGCGGACAGCATGGCATACGACGAGAAACAACAAAACCAGATTGAAAGCATCGTAGCCAACAAGCGTTACAAAAGAGCACTTTGGCAAAACATTGGAGCACCAACATTTCTAGACGAAACTAACCGTTACATAGAAGCCGTTCGTAAAACCGTGAAGCTTGAAAAGAAATGGCGAATTGCGCTTGATCCAGGTTGCGGAGCTGCCTGCCAAATTGCGCCAAAAATCTTTCGTATGCTGGGATGCAAAGTGACCGCCATAAACGCTCAGCCTGATGGTTTCTTTCCCGCCAGAAGCCCAGCGCCAGAAGCGAAATCCCTGCAACCACTGTGTCGGATAGTAGAGCAATTGAACGCTGACCTCGGAATTGCTTATGATGGGGATGGTGACAGAATGGTGGCCGTTGATGAAAATGGGACGTTGACCCCTCTTGACCAAATTTTAGCGGCGTATGCTTCTCACGTGGTGAAGAAGCATAAGGGCGGAACGGTGGTTACTACGGTGGAAGCCTCCATGTGTTTCGAAAAAATGGTAGAGTCACATAACGGAAAAGTTGTGAGGACAAAGGTTGGTGATGTGGATGTTGTGGCTGCTATAAAGCAGCATGGAGCAATTTTTGGTGGCGAACCATGTGGCGCTTGGATTCATCCTCAGCACCATTTTTGCCCAGACGGCATCTTGTCTTCTGTTCTTTTACTCAAAACGTTAGAGGAGGAGGGTACAACTCTATCTTCATTCGTCTCTGAAGCTCCTCAATACCATGTGCTAAGGAAAAACGTAGCATGCTCCAACGAGATCAAATCTAGGGTTATGGAGAAAATTGAGAAGCTCTTGCCGTCCCTTTTTCCTGAAATCAAAGAAGAATCGACTATCAACGGGATTTGTTTAGCTTTAAGAGATGGACGGATTTTGATAAGACAATCAGGCACAGAACCTCTAATTCGGCTCACTGCGCAAGCAGAATCAATAAAGGAAGCAGAAGAGATTATGCAACAATGTGTGAAGCCAGCCAAGAGGATAGTTAGCGAGATGATTAAATGAAAGCAGTTATTCTAGCTGCAGGCGAGGGAATTCGACTTCGCCCACTCACTTCTACTCGACCCAAACATCTTATCCCCGTCGGCGGGAAACCTCTTTTAGAACACCTCCTTTCTTCAGTAAAAGCTACGGGTGTGGACGAAGCGTTAATCATCGTCTACTACATGGCTGATCGAATTAAGCAATTCTTTGATGATGGCTCAAAATTTGGAATGAAGCTTGAATACGCGTTACAAGCTGGAGTGCGAGGCACTGCGGATGCAACTGGTCTTGCAAAGGATTACGTAACCGAGGATTTCTTGCTGATCTACGGCGATCTCTTCACTACGCCTGACGCTATTAAACAAGTTGTTCGTTCTCATGAGAAAGAGAAGCCCGCTGCAACCATGGCTGTAGCCCCTGTTAAGCATCCTGAACAATATGGCATAGTAAAGCTTGACGGCTCCTACATAACTGACATTGTTGAAAAACCTAGCCTGGCGAAGGCGCCAACCAATCTGGCAAACGCCGGCATTTATGTTCTCTCAACTGAAATCTTTCAAAAGATTGAACAAACGAGTTCATCCTCGCGTGGCGAACGTGAGATAGCAGACTCGCTTCGTCTTTTTACACAAGAGAAACAGTCGGTGCTTGCCGTTCAAGTTTCTAGCGAAGAATGGCTCGACGTTGGAAGACCCTGGGATTTACTCGAGGCAAATAGACGAGCTCTTAACCGAATGGAGTCCACAAATAACGGCCAAATCGAAGACGGAGCGCATCTTATTGGTCTTGTGAGCGTGGCTGAGAGAGCGCGAGTTCGCTCAGGAGCTTACATTCAGGGACCCGTTTTCATCGGTGAAGATTGCGACATCGGCCCGAACTGTTTCATCCGGCCGTACACAAGTATTGGCAAAAATGTTAAGATAGGGAATGGCTGCGAAATGAAAAACAGTGTGATTATGGATGAAACGCGGATTAGGCACCTCTCCTATGTTGGTGACAGCGTTATTGGCAGGGATTGTAACCTAGGGGCCGGGTCCATCGTCGCGAATTATCGGTTGGATGGCAAGACGATAAAGATGACGGTGAAAGATGAAATTGTTGACAGTGAAAGGACAAAGCTAGGGGTTTTCTTAGGAGATGGTGTTAAAACAGGAATCAACGCATTGTTAATGCCCGGGATAAAAGTTGGTCAAGACAGCTGGATTGGACCAAATCTTGTTGTGTATCATGATGTTCCATCTAATGCTTTTCTTCTTTTGAAACAGGATGTTGAAGAGCGTGAGAGATGATAGGGTGTCTGTTGTAAACCTGTTGTAGAACTGGTCTCAGCGGCTGGTTAGCATGCATGCATCGCGGGCACACATCAGACTTGTGCTTCATTTGAAGACTCGACTTCTATTACGTGATCTGGCAAGATGTCTTCAACGTTCCGAACAGCAGGGACAGCATACCCTCCAAAGCCCACGAGCATCCCCAAAGCCCCAGCGATTATAAACATCAGTGACATACCAGCTCCTGGACCGGTGCCAATCAACCAGCCGATCAGAGGTGCCCAACTACCTCCTGGCATCATGGCTGGTTCGAAGACACGATCAGCCAAGGACCCCGCCAGCAACATAGCCACTGGTGCACCAATCTGGGCAATCATTCCTCGCGCGGCAAACACGCGCCCCTGCACGTCTGGGGCAACCCTGCTCTGCCAGATAGCTTGGCTAGAACCATTGATGATGGGCACGAAGAAAATTGTGAAGAAAGCAGCTAAAGCCCAGACAATGGGGCTCTGTCCCAGCCCAATAAAGAGTACACCCATTGTGACAAGTATCAATCCAATCAATATCCCATGTATCCTACGCTTTGGACCCCCCCAAATGCTAAGCACTATACCGCCAATCAGTCCGCCTATCCCAATAGCCGACTGCACCATTCCTAACGCGGTTGCATCATTCCCAGTTCGCGCCAAGATCATAGGTGCTAAGAGTGTAAAGGCAAAGGGGGCAAGTAGATTGATACAGAAGAAGATTAGAAGTAGGGCAAGCAAGCTCTTTCGTTTGTAAATGTAGCGAAAACCATAAGCTGACTCCTTCCAAAGACTACCTCTGCTTTTCTGTCCCTCTTTTGTTACAGCTGGCTGTGGCACATGAACTAGAAGCAGTGCTCCAATGGCCACGAAGAAAGTGAACACATCAATGGTTAAGATACCGACGATGTCGATAATGCTCAAAAAGATGGCAGCCAACGCCGGAGCGAAGATATTGGAGGCAAACTGGGCTGTGGAGAGCATGCCGCTTGCGCGGCCATACTGTTTCTTAGATACCATAGTCGTGACAGCCGCAGAGTATGCGGGAAACTGGAAAGCTCCAAAAGCACCAGAAAATGCCCCTGTTACGTACAGATGCCAGATCTGCAAATTACCTGTCGAAAACAGCAATAGCACAACTACAGTAGATATTATTGCTGCGAGGTCACTTAGCATCATCACAAACTTCCGGTTCCAGCGATCCACCAACGCGCCGGCGAAGGGTGTGACTAATAGAGTTGGAGCAAAAGTAAAAAAACCGACCAGAGCTAAAGCCGTTGCCTGTTGCGTAATCTGCCAAGCCCAGATTGTGAGCGCGAATCCGGTCATTGCGGTGCCTAGTAGTGAGATCACTTGGCCTATCCAGATAATGGTGAAGCCAAACATACCTGTCGGTCGAGTTTTTTGAATTGTGTGATGTCCCTCTCTTGGTTGGTTCATTGCCTTGCCCTCCTTTCATCAAACTCGTGTCTGGATATGCGCATTTAATGTTATCGGGTTGAAGTTTGCGTGGGTACATGCATGCAGAATTGCGGAGAAAGCATGTACGTTCTAACCGCTGAATGCCTTGAGTCTTAGGATTAGACTATTCTAGAGTTTTCTGCGCGCAAGGCTTAATATTATTGCTTTGATGAGACACTATAGTGAGGAGTACACATGCACTTGCTGCAACTGTCCACAGCCGTTCCAAGCCACAGATACCTCATCGAAGAGATGATAGAGCTTTTCCCTAATGAACTTCCAGACAAGGTTAAGCAAAACGTTCTCAACCTAGGCGTCTCCTCAAGATATTTTGCAGATCCCATAGACTTTTCCTTCAAGTCCGAGTTTACATCAAATGATGAAGAGCCAGTTGTAGACACCAGTGCAGCAGCTTGCAGGCTAGCTCTAGAAGGTTCAGGTCTGCAATCAAAGGACATTGACTATTTGATAGTCACCTACGACAGCAGTGCTTTTCTATGCCCAGCACTAAGCAATCTTTTACTCAGCAAACTAGGCTTCAAGCCCGACACTAAGCATGTTAGCATCCAAGGCATGGCGTGCTCAGCTTTTACCAAGTCTCTTCAACTGGCTGAAGACCACTTGGCTAGGTTTCCCCAAAGCCATGTGATGATAAGTCTTTCAGGTATAAACTCTTACTGGTTCTATAACCAAGTGAGAGGAATTAAAGACGTTAAGGGAATTAAAGAAATTCAGACGTTAAAGAACAATAATCTAAAGTCACGAGAACTAAGAAAGTGGATTGCCATCATCGAGTTCTTCCTTTTCGGAGACGGCTCAGCATGTCTCATCGTAGCTAACCAAGGAAAAAGCCCGCAACTCTCAGACATGATTAGCATTACAAACTTAAAGCAATCAGATTATTTGGCGGGCTACGCTAGGCTCACTTGTTCGAATGGGCCCTTCAAATTTGGGTTCCACTCCTATCTAGACAAGAACATACCTGAACTAGGAGTGGAGTACACCTCGGTGGTTCTGAAAAAGCTACTTCATGGAAAGGACCCAGAATTCAAGGCTGGAGCGAAAAAGTGGATAGTGCATACGGGTAGTAAGCGAATACTGAACCACATTGCCCAATCTCACTCACTAGCTTACGAAACGATTAGGGAATCTTACGAGATTCTGGCGGATTACGGGAACTTAGCCGGGGCAAGCCTACCATTCATATTAGAAAAGATAATACGTGAGGGAAAGCTAGGCCCCAGCGACTACGCCATCATGCTTGGCTATGGATGGGGTTTCAACGCAAACGGTGGTCTCATAATTTTCTGATAGGAAGCCTCATTGAGATTACTATGTGCAAGTGTGAATGTAGTAATACTAGGTGAAAACATGAAAACTTTAGACCCTAAGCTGATTGACGTGTTGGAAGAAAGGCACAACCAATTCTGGCGGTCAGAAGACACGTGCCAGAAGTATACAGGCATGCGCACGCAGATTCCTTTCTTGATAGGATATAGAGACTAAGGGAAGTATAGTTCGACGAAAGAAGAAGAGTACGTCTTCTACGTGACAAAATTGAACCCTCAAAACCCACTACACCCCCCGGTATAGGGGGGTCTAGAAAGAGAGAGATACACGCGAATAACGTGGCAGTTACATTTGGTACGTGAACAGGACAAAATCCGAAATAAATAAGTCTATTAGGAACTGTCACAAACAGTGTGGCGAGGGATAAAAAAGGTTGTCTGTAGCTCAAAGAAAATTTTTCGGAGAAATAGGAGCGTTACTTGAAAAAACAGTTATGGTGACAACAATAGACAAAAAGAACTACACAGGAACTCTAGTCGGGATAATCCCGGACAAGCTAACTCTCTGCCTGGCAGGCGCAAAAGATGCAAAAGGAAAAGCTCTACACAGAGTGGTCCTAAACGGTAACGTTGTCGCCCAAATCTTCGCCGTAGAAAAACCTTTTGACCTTAAAACATTAGCTGAACGGCTTGAGAAAGTGTTTCCAACAATGGTGAAGCTGTATGAGGACAAAGGCTTCATATGGGTCATGGACAAAATCAAAGTTACCGAGAAAGGCGTAACAGAAGGAAAAGGCCTAGCTGCCGAACGAGTCCAAAAAGTATACGACCTATTTCTCAGCGAAGCTAAAGCCTAAATAAGCCAACGAAACCGAGATTCTTCCCCTGTTCTTTTTTCCGTTGGACTAACAACCAAACCAAAGGATTCTAATATTTTCCGAGTTGTCTCCGTAGCCAAATCCAACCTAGCCAAATCCACCTTTAGACACAACATTTTGCAAACCGCTTTCAAAACCTCACGAGCCGCCTCAGCATCCGGATAGAAGCCCGGAGTTTCAGCGAGAAGACATAAACCATTCATACCCCGCAATTTACCCAACCCAACAAGGAGCCCTGCCAACCCAAAGATCCGCCCCCTAATTTTTTTAGCCCCTAAACTCAATGCTTCATCCAAAACTTCAGAATCAGATGCAGTACAGTACAACTTGGGAACAGCAACTTTCGCTTCTCGCTTCAAGCCACCGAGAGTCAAAACATAATGGCACCCCAACTCTTCAACCACATCTAAAACCCGCCCACACAATTCATACTGCCCAACCGTAGTCAAAGCTTGCGTATTACCGTAAAGAATAATCAGGTCGCGCTCCTCCCCTCTCCCTTTGTAGTAATAAAATTCATTAATAGGAGAACGTGCCTTGCCATCCTTCGCCGTTACTGCAAAATCTTGAAATGAAGAAGAACGAATTTCCGCAAAAAGCTTTGCTTTCAACTCTTGAACAAGGTGCAGTGCAGAAATATTCGCAACAAACCCTATGCCTGGCAATCCTTCAATCAGCACCGGGTTATTTAAAGTCGGTTTCTCATACATCTGGACGACGCAGACCATCTCCGACCCTCCCAAACCAACACAATTAAAGAGGAACTCTAAAGATATAAAACATATCTCGGGGGCAGCCTTCCACGT
>CP070709.1:924807-934648 GCA_020350305.1 Candidatus Bathyarchaeota archaeon | reverse complement strand
CTGAAGAGTGTTCAAAGGATAAGCTTGATTTTGCCTACGAGTGTCAAAGATCAGTAGAAAAGCACTGTCCAGAATTGCTTGAAGAACTTCAAGGAATCGCTGACGGAGGAGGCTTCAACTACGAAAATCTGATCGCTTCTTTGGGGGAAAACAGAGTATATCTCTGCGAAGGCTCTCCATGCAAAAACGAGTACAAAGAATATTTTCTGTCTTGAGCTGTCATCCTATACATTTATGCACTAGGACATGTTAGTAGTTGCATCCATGCGCACAAACTTATTTTTATACTGCATGCATCTACGATGACTGGCATGTCGTCCAGAGAAAAAGGATTGGCTAGGATTCTTTCAAGACCCAGCTATGCTAAGAGACTCAAGTTTGTGATAGAGAGAATCAGCCTTGGAGCTTCCACCATTCTGGACTTGGGTTGTGGAGTCGGTGCCCTCACAAAAAGCTTGGCTGGAAAATTCCCTTCCTCATCAATCGTAGGTGTTGACAGATCCAGATACCTTCTTCGCGAACTGCACAAGAAAGGAATTGCTATGACGGTTTTGGCGGACATTCAAAACCTCCCTTTAAGAGAAGACTCATTCGATGTAGCAGTAGCCGTTTATGTCCTCCATGAGATAGTGTCTTCAAAAGGGACCAATGCTCTGATTCAGATACTAGGAAATGCTGCTGACCTGTTGAGGAGTGGTGGCGAATTCGTCATCTTTGATCACGTTAATCCAGGCGACACTCAGATTCTAGTGAAACTCTCTGCTGCGAGGCTGGCGAAGTTTAAGGAATTCCAAGCAAAGTTCAAACATCGCATGATAACTTGTCAATATCATGGTGAAGGTCTTATCAGCACAAGCATGCGAGATTTTTACGATTTCTTCACTAAGGACTGGGCATTGAACTCAGACCTAGAAGAGGAAGAGATGAACGAGACTCATACACCTTTCACCCGCCAAGAACTCCAAGATTTCATTCTGAAAGCTGGGTTCAAAATAGAACGGATTTCAAGTATGACTCCTATTAATCCTCGTGAAGGAATGACTGTTCAGTCCAAGGTGAAGCTTCCAGACAGGAAGATTTTCCTGCTAGCCAGAAAGTAAGTCACAAGGGAAGGAGTAGCAGGAAAAAATGGGACGCGCTCTGCATGCAAATTATTCTTTAGCCGACTAGATCTTAATTGTTACTACATTTCCCTTTTTGTGCTTGCGAAGGGAGCGGAGCGAACTGAGCATTGCTACATTGAATTAGTGAAAGAAAAAAATGGGGAGAGATAGGAACGGAACTTTTTCATGTTCCTTACTCGAGGATCCACATGCAGTCTTGACCTTGAATCGGTGTACGACTATGCTCTTCTTTCAGGTTGCCTGTGAGGATTAAGGGAACCATGTCTCTATCTTCGAAGGCGTCTAGACCTAGCGTCTCTACCACTTCTGGTGCATTGAACTTCAATGTTAAATCGAGATGCCCATCGCCAGCCAAGTCATGTCCACTACAAGGTTCACCTTCATAGGGAGTTGCGACATCTTCGTAGCTCCATCTGAGAGGCGTAACTCCTACGCCAAGACTTTCCAAGGTCAGCTGAACGGTTTCGGGGTCGATGGTTGTAACGTCGAAGTCTTCTGTACCGCAAATAGCAACAGGCAGCACACCCCCACTCTTTACACTAAATGGATTCGGCCAAGAACCAGGCTTGATGTCGACATATACTCGAATGCGATAGCAAATGGTGATTGGATGTTCCATATCAAGCTCAATGGCTTCTGTAGGTGTCTTGAACCTCCAAGCGTCTATTCCAATTATGAAATCTGGGTTGACCGTTATGCACCAAGCTTCATCTGTTGGTAGCCCGCCTATAACGCCACCGTCAGAGTTAGCCCCGTGATACCAGTTTCCTTCAGGCTCTAGTGCAAGGTCGAATTCATGTCCGCCCGGTCTAGTAGCATTCCACGCATGTGAGGGGTCATCGCTTAGAGCTGTGTACGCGCCCGCTGGCACACCTTCCAGATTGAAGTTCACCCGCATATTACCAGATGCGCTGTTGTCTATGCTGTGATGCATTATGAGGCTTAGTTCACCAGTCGTGGTGTCCTTGTATACGTATATTTTGCTCACCAGATCTTCCATGAATGGTGTGTGGCCGCTTGCGCTCCAGTAGTCGTAAAAATCTACAGCTGATTGTGCCATCTCGATTGGATCAACCATATGTGTCACTCCCAACTGCGTTACTGCAATATATCCCGACTCAGGCGCAGAGACTATCGGCATCATGCTAACCAAGAATAACGCCAATGCCATTCCAACGATTATTTTTGTTTTCACACTCTCACTATCCTTTCAATTCGGGTGTGTTTAATGTGCCCCTCCCTGGCACACCAAAAGGAGAATTCCACAAAACATGCGGGGAGATTCCCCTTTTGTGCCTCTCCTTTCTTGAAGCTATAATACTTATGATTTATGGAATAATCTTCTATAACTTGGCATGCATGAGCAAGATCCTGTTTGACCGTTCCCTTGCTGGAATCTAAACGCAAACTCATGGTTTACCATAAGCTCCCTCTTGTTTCTGTCAACTCAATGCCAGCTACATCAGTTGTGAACTCTCGGCCTTCATGCACCGTTTTAACATGAATCCTAATCTTATTTTACCTATCTACGTAAAGGTTACCAAACAACAAGAAAAATTATTGACTAACGTTTTCGGGGTGATTCATATGGTTGAGAGTTTATCCTTTACTTCCTTTATCTGCTTTTTTAGCTTCGCCGCCATTTTCTTGTCTCTTAATGCCTTATAGCAGTCCAACGCGTACTCTAGTGCGCTTAGTCCGAAGCGGTCGTACCCTATTTCGAGCGAGATGTCGGCTGCTTTGAGAAAGCGTTCAACCGCCGTTTTGAAATCTTTTATTATAAAGCTGCATTCAGCTGCTTTGAATAACGTGTAGGATGCGTCGAACAGGTTGCGAGCCTTTTCGTACAGCTCATAGGCATCAAGGAACTTGTCTATCGCCTCTTTGTGTTTTCCTGCGTCGGCTAAGGCGGTTCCTTCTCGATGAATCTTTATGGGATCCTTCTTTTCAATGATTTCATCGCTACTACTCATGTTTTTCCCTCACTATGTTGAGCTACCAATTGTAGTGTTACGGTTTTTAGGTTTTCTGTCTTTGTAGGAAGCAACATAGTTAAAAAATCATAACTCATGATTGGTATGATCATAGCTTTTTGAGAAAGTTGAATAAGACCATACATGCATTAAATATGTGAAAAAAGGTGGACTGAAGTATGCCGAAACTAGACAAACAGAGCTGACTGAATGACATGCATGCTTAATGTTACATTGAGATAGTTTCATGTCTCTCCGGAACGTACACTTCAGTTGTTCCCGAAATTTTTTCGGAAAGAAGTTGCGCTTGCTCCACTTCTCCGTGAACAAGAAAGGTTCTCTTAGGCTCCAACGCCTCTACTAGTTGAATGAGTTCCCCTTGATCAGCATGGCTAGAAAGTTCAATTTGTTTCACTTCTGCTTGGACATTAATTTTGTTCCCGTTTTTCATGAGTTCCCTCTTTTCTTTGGCAATTTTCAGTGGACTTTCTGGGGGAAGATAACCTGAATTTACTACAACGGAGTTGTCTTCGTCTGTCGCCCATTCAGTTAACAAGCGAAGACTTGCACCTGCGTGACCGAAACCTGAAGTGCAGATGACTATAGCGGGTTCCTGAATCTGACCAATTCGGTAAAGTTGCTTCACATGTCGGTAGTTGAAAGGTTGCTTTTCTTGTTGGATCTCTTGAGTAAAAAACTGCTTGTAATTGTTGAAGTATCCTGTGATTTTCTGTGCTAGCGGGGATATTGTGTAGACATTGTAGTTCGGTAAGATTCCGTCCTCCATAGCCTGATCGATTCTTTTAGCCATCTCTTGACTTCGGTGAAAGGCGAAGGCAGGGATCAAAACATTTCCTTTTCTCTCAATTGTGCGGAGAATTTGTCTGAAAAGCTGGTCGACTAAATCGTTTCTCGGCGGTCGAACTTTTCCGCCATAAGTCGACTCGATAATCAGTGCATCAGGTTTTTGTGGGAGCTTCTCTGGTTTGCTTCCTTCCAAAATTTCAGTATCGTGAAGACAAAAATCCCCCGTATACAAAATTTCTTTTCCCTCAACATGGATGCTGGTCATCTTCGCCCCCGCAACATGCCCTGCTGGATACAATTGGATTGACATTCCAAGTAGTGCAACGGAATCTCGGATCCACCAAGATTTTCTGATATTGTCTGCATCTTGGTTGTCATAGGTGAAGTGGTTTCCATTCATGTTCTGAATTTTTATCATGTCGCGTAGGAGATCGGTAGTGACATCACGGGTCATCCTAGATCCAATTATCACTGGATTCCCTCGAGAGAGGCTTAAGAGATTTCCGGAGTGATCTAAATGAGCGTGACTGATGATTACTGCATCAAAATCCTTCGGAAACCGATCAGAAACTTCTTCTCCGACCTTGATACCGTAGTCTAATGCAACCTTCCCATAGTCAGTTCCGACTGCGATGCAGGAGCCACCTACTTCTCGGACTCCTCCAAGGAAATGAATTCTCATATGTGTACCTCCTTTGTTCTTTAAAACGTTAGTTCTTCCTGAAAATCGGATGAAATGCTCCGACTTGAAGACGGTCACACTAAGAAACTGTGCTAGACCAAACGTTCTACGCCATCATCACCATAAGAAGCGGTATATTAAGCTATTGATTGGTTACGCATACAGGGACTCGGCTGTTTTCAAGATTTGCCGATTTGTATGTATGCGCGAATCGTTACACTTCACACCTAGAATTTTGATTCTAAATCCGTTATCATCAATTTTTGCTAGAAGTACCTATAGATCGGTGTCCAAAAGTCTCAAATTCCTCTCCCAACGAGATAGAAGTTGGGTCGGAGACCATTTGCCTATAACCGTACGGCGAGCAACAATCAATGATTTGGAAACGCTTTATAAAATTGAAAGAGAATGCTTCACTTTAGAGGCGTTCACAAAACAGCACATAGCCTTTCTTCTAGAAAACCCGCGTAACATCAGGTTAGCCGCGTGGGAGAACGACGAAATTGCAGGCTTCATCATCGGCCTAATTCAGAATTTTGATGAGACAAGAATTGGCCGTGTATACACGCTAGATGTCGCAGTTAAACACAGAAGAAAGGGGATTGGGCTGAAACTTCTACACGAGCTTGAACAAGTGTTAATCGAAAAAGGTGTTAAGAACTGTTATCTTGAGGCTCGTACAGACAACGTGGCAGCACGGGAACTGTACCTCAAACATGGATATATCGAGGTTAAACAGTTGAAAGATTATTATTCCAAAGGGATTCATGGAGTTTTGCTGGTAAAGAAGCTACTTTAGGGGGTTCAGCAATGAGCGTTGGATCGTATTTTTCATGCATTGATTATACCTTCGCTGAAATGTTTCCAGAGGGGCGTACGCACGGAATCCATGAAAATTCTTCCTGATCGAAATTCTATTTTAAAAAATTTTATTTACTGCTCTGGAAGCATTCTGGAACCAGTGATTGTGAGTATAAAGAGGACTAACATGTATTCATTTACGGAGAAATTTAAGAAATCGTCTTTTGTTTCATTAATCTCAGTTTTCGCAGCCTTTAACGTGATTTGTGATTCATTGATGAGCTTGCCTTTGCCGTTTTCGGGTATTTGGTACAGTTGGATTTTTATGGCTACGCCTATCAGCGGAATATTATTGGGTCCTTACGCTGGTTTTCTCTCTAGTTTCATTGGAGTAATGGTCGGTCATTCTATGATTTTCCGGGGGTCTGAGGAATTTCTTTTTACGTTTGGTGCGCCGATCGGGGCGATGATTTCAGCTCTTCTCTTCAGAGGTAGATTGAGAGAAGTTTTAGTTTACTATTTAGTTTTGCTTGGAGCCTTTTTTGTTACACCAGTTGCATGGCAGCTTCCATTGTGGGGTATGTGGGATGTCTTTTTTGCTTTTGGCTGTCTTCTTATAGTTATTGTTGCAATGCAGAAATGGCAAAACATATGGAACACTAAAGCTAGTTCCAATCTTCTCTATATCCTTGCGTTATGCACTTTTGTTGGACTGGAAGCTGACGTTTTGTTCCGCGTATTCATTCTTGTGCCTTGCCAAACCTACCAATCAATTTATCGTTGGGATGTGTTCACTCTACAATCTCTTTGGGGTATAGGTGCCGTTGAAACGCCAATTAAAGCAGCATTGTCCACAGTAATAACCGCTCTCATAGGTCCACCAATAATCATAGCTGTGAGAAAAATGGGTTTGTTACTTGTTAAAGATTAGAAACTGGAGAAAGCGTCCCATAGATTGATTTCGCTATTTTTTTAGCCTTTTGCAACGAATAATCTCGACTACTTCCTTCGGTTACGATGGAGCATAGAGGCTCCCCCTTCTCAATCACGGTTTTTGGTAATGGGATGTCTCTAGCTTCTTCAAAAATTGTTAAATCAGGCACTAGTACTCGTTCAGGAGCGTACAAAATCAATCGAGTGCTAAAGGTAAGATTTTTCTTTTGCATCATTGGGAGGAACCCATGTACACAGGCGTTGACATGTGCCTTCACCAAATCTATTCTAAGTACTCGTTCAACACACTCTAGAGTTCCTTGAAATCGAGGATTTATCTCTATTACATACGGTACATTTTCCTTAGAAATTACTAAATCAATACCGTTAGAGCCTATAAGACCGAAATGCAAAGCAATTTTCTCAGCAATATGTTCACACCTTTCTGAAATTAGGTTGGCAGAATGAAACGGGACAATATTCCCACAGTATCCAAACGGCTCACTTTGAAATGTATAAGGCACTCCCATCAACTGTTCGTTTATCGTCAGAATCTTAACAACGTTATGAGAAGCAAGAAAAGATATGCTAGCATGGGCTCCATTAACATGTTTTTGAATCAAAATGCTATTGTCAAACACTAAAACTTCTTGAAATTCTCGTTTCAGTTCTTGCGGGCTCTTGGCAATTCTAACGCCCATTCCTCCGAAACCTCTTGAAGGCTTTATCACAACCGGATATCCAATTTCTGCAGCTATCTTTTTTGCCTCCTTAACATCCGTAACCATTGCTGTTTCAGGATGCGGAATTCCTAAACGTTTAAGTTCTTCAAAAAATTTCGGTTTTTCACGGACACTTTCAACAGTTTGAGGTGAGTTTCCCAAAATTGGAACTAAATCGTTCAATTCACAGAGAATGTCAAAGTAATCATCTAGTCCTGAGGAAAGCAAAATGGCATCTATCTTGTTTTCTTGCAGTAAGGACTTTGTCAATCGGAGAAAGACTTCAGGCTTGAAGTCTAATTCGAAACGTCCGCAACTTTTTGCGGGTTTTTGCTGTATTACGGATTTATATTTGATGCAAATACTCTGTAAATCGAGATCGCCAAAATAATCTGCTGCATAAACCTGGTAGCCTACTCTTTTCGCCGAGCTAGCTAAGGAAACTAGGTCAATTCCAACTGCTAAAAGACTACGAACATCGGAGTTAAACATACTTACCTTCCTTACGAATTAACAGTTTCTTTAATAATAAATGAAAGCTATATATCACCGAAAACATTGGAAAGTCTATGCTTCTGACCTAGCAGAAACTGCAGTGAAGCTTGCTTTTGTACTTTTTCTCATAAGAAACTGTTTGTTCTATGAACCTTTTTTAGTATCTTCGCTGTTCAGGCCGAATATCGCTTCAACTATATGGTTTGTGACAAAACGCCTATCGATAGGCTCTCCGTCTGTGTTGTTTAAACCTCGGCAGCATGAAATAATTCTTATGATAATAAAGTTGGGCGAAGGCGTCTCAACCTCAAAAGGATAAAGTCTGCACAAAATCGGTCTCACGTCATAGATTGCACATTCATAAGAACGCTTTTCATGGTTGAACTTGAGAAAAATGCACGAGCCATCATTCTTCTTTCTCAGACAGCCGTACGGAGTAATCATGCTTTCATATTTCCCATTTTGCACAGATCCAAGAAAACTTTCTGTCTTGTAGCCCGCTTGTTCAATTCGCTCAATGTCTCCTTTGGTAAGGTTTGGTCCACCCAACTTACAGCAAAAAGTAGCGCATCGCTTACATTTGAATCGAAGATTTTTTTGGTAGACCGTTATATTCGTAATTCGCCTAGTTACTGGATTTAGAATGATTCTAGTAACGTTTTCACCTAACTTCAAGAATGAACATCCTACGGCTACACTTTGGCCATTAGTGTTCAAGTTCTTTTAAAGCTTCACAGTGCTTGGTTTGATCTTTCTAATTTTCTTGGCTTATTGAAACATGCGAAATTTCTGAAAACCTTTTTTCCATAACTCTTTTAAGAACGAAACATCGAGATATGAACCCGCTTTGACGTTTCAGGAGATCTAAACGCTGATCAAACTGAAAGCAAGACTAATAAGTATTCCAGTGGGCAAACGCTTAGTTCTGTTGCATGAAGAAGACGCGAAAAGAAGCGGCATACTCTCTCACAACCGAGTGAAAATCAAATACAGAAAACATACTGCCACAGCGTTCACGGAAACTACAACTACATACCTTCAACTGGGCGAAATCGGCATAACTAAAGAACTGCAAGAGGAACTCAAAATCAAGGACGACAGCCTCGTCTCTGTATCATTCGCAAAAAAACCTGAATCCATCAAACACATTCACAAAAAGATGAGAGGCCAGACCCTAACAAAAGATGAAATCTACAACATAATCAACGACATCGCCAACCACAAACTAAGTGAAATAGAAATCACAGAGCTTCTCATGGCAGAAGAATTTCACGGCTTGAACATGGATGAAATCGAATACCTAACAAAAGCCATGGTTGACACCGGAACAACCATTGACTTCGGGTGTCAATGCTACGACAAACACAGTGTAGGCGGAGTGCCTGGCAACAAAATAACCCTTCTGATAGTTCCAATAGTAGCAGCTGCAGGCTTGCTGATCCCAAAAACTAGCAGCCGGGCGGTCACTAGTTCTTCGGGCACCGTCGATACCATGGAAGTGCTTGCCGATGTAGAGTTTACTGCAAATGAACTAAAAGAAATAGCGTTGAAAGCAGGAGGTGCTATTGCTTGGGGCGGCAAATTGGGTATCGCTCCAGCAGACGACATCCTAATTCAAGTTGAGCATCCTCTCAGCATCGACCCCATAGGACAGATGCTCGCCAGCATAATGGCTAAGAAACTCGCAGTTGGAGCTGACTGCGTGGTAATCGATATCCCAGTTGGTCAAGGGGCAAAGGTTGAAAATGTAGAGGACGCTCGAAAGCTCGCTCAAAGTTTTGTGGAACTGGGCAACCGTTTCAATGCGCAAGTTCAATGTGGAATAACATATGGCGGACAACCAGTAGGACATACGATAGGACCAGCATTGGAGGCTCGTGAGGCTCTCTTAGCGCTACAAGGAAAAGGACCAGCAAGCTTAATTGAAAAATCAACCGCGTTGGCCGGTATGCTCCTTGAAATGGGAGGCGTTGCGTCACCGAATGAAGGAAAAGAGATGGCTAAAGAGATTCTTTTCTCCGGCAAGGCACTGGAGAAAATGAAAAAGATCATCGAAATACAAGGAGGAGACCCCAAGATCGAACCTGAAAAAATCCCGATTGGAGAGCACAGTATCGCTTTAAGAGCCCCCTGTGATGGTTTCGTAACGAACGTAGATAATCTAGCACTAACCGCTATCACACGCGCTTCGGGCGCTCCGATCGAGAAGGGAGCTGGTGTTGCCTTACGTTGGAAAAGAGGATATAAAGTGAAAAAAGATGACGTACTGCTTGAAATCTATGCTGAACAAGAATCTAAGCTCGC
>CP070709.1:901836-924707 GCA_020350305.1 Candidatus Bathyarchaeota archaeon | reverse complement strand
CGTTTAGAAAGGCGCAAATACTCCTACGAACGTAAGCCAAGCCAAAATTGTCTTCGCTACGAAACTGAGTATGATGTAGAATCGTTCACCATAGAGATAGTCTTTCCAGCGTCCAACGCCCTTATATTGCAGAACCATGTTTATGGCGAAGATGTTGAATAGGATGAAGTAAATGAATAGTATGGAGTATACGAATGCGGGTGGATTAGTATCTGTTGAACCTATAGCAGCAATGAAGTAAGCATAAAGCACTACCCATGGGGTTCCTCCTGAAATACATCCAAGAAAATAGGGGAACCACTTGGTTTTCTCAGTATATTGATTAACAAATTCCATCAAATACCCAAACATTATCATCATTGCATTCAGGATAAAGATCATAGCCAACGACCAGAAATCCCAAACACCTACAAATGTCGCAATCAACACTATCATTATTGAGCTTGAGAAGGCGTATTCATACCATCGATATGGGTTCATTCCCTTCTTCAAATTGTCACTGTAGCTTTTGTTTTTTGGATATGCGATTGCGAAATGTGCTATAGCAGAAATCAGAGGGAAAGAAGCGAGTATTGCTCCCAAATAGCTAACTGTGAATACGATTTGTGGTTTTGGTATTACTTCGAAGAGTGGTGGGCTGATGCTTATTATATCAATGTCAAGATAGAATGTGTATATGTCTCTGCTCCAATCTAACAGAAGACCCAGTGCCAACATTGTTATACCTTGCACTAGATGAAGAATGCCTGCAGCGATGTTGAAACGCTTCAAATACTTGAACGAAATGGGTGAATCTGCGATTATTTTCTGTCTTTCTTTATAGTTCATAAACACTCTTCGTCTGAAAATGCTTTTATGCTTTTTGTTGACTGGATTTTATTACACCTTCTATGACTTGTGAAGCATTTAGTATTCAGATACTGTGCACATTGTTTGTAATTCCATATCCGCCAGTGACTGGGTCTCTAAAGAGAGGAAGATGCGGGGAATAGAAAGTGAACAGCACAAAGGCAACACCTAACAATGCCAGAGCAAGCAGAGATATCTTGCTCAAGAGATGTGGCAATCGTCTATAGGTTAACAATTTATAGCTAGCTAATTGCCCAACTATGACGGCTACAGCAAAAGTGAGAATGTCGATCACTAGCACGCTTTCTCCGAGAACAGCTGTGTAAGAATAGAAAAGGATTGGTATAACGATTGGAATCAGATAGATTCCAGCAGTTTTTGCGAAGAAAAAGTTGTTGGTATATTTCTTGATGTACCTGTATTCAATAAGAGCCCACAGCAAAGCTGGCCAGAAGCCGAGTTTCAGGTGCTCCCACACGCTTTCATTGACAGCAGAAAATACTCCGACATCTGGTTGATTACTAGCCAATTCGAAAGTAAAGTGCAGTGTAGTTCCAATGATCACGATGAAAACCATTCCTGCCAACTCGTAGCCGAGAGCAGATTTCCTTTCAGGCTTACCCATCACTGTCACACTTTTTAGATTTAAGAGATCGATTATTAAAACTAATCTACTTAGATCTAGGATAGATGTGGATGGTGTTGAATGTGACTGTAGTTAAGTTGCCTGAGATGGAAAAGTCTGAAATAGAGAATTTTCTTCAAGAGCAAATGCTTTGTCGCATTGCTTTCAAGGGAGACAAGTACCCATATATGGCTCCATTCCAATATGTTTTGATGGGTGGATCCCTCTATTTTCACTTCACAGATTATGGTAAAAAAATGAAACTGCTTGAAAGGGACAAACGGGTTTGTGTTGAGATAGAAAAGTACAGGCCGGATCTAAGCGAATACAATTTCGTTGTCTTAAGAGGCGAACTGGAAGTTGTGAAAGATCCACAGGAAAGGGCTAAAGTCGTCAATCGAATAGCAGAAGAAGGAAAGCAAAAACTTTCAACAAACTTTCTTGTTGCTCATGGCTTCAAGAAAGAGGAAGGCTGGTCTTCATTTACTCCAGAAAGACCAGTGGTAATAGTTAAGCTAAAGGAAGTAGCTGAGGAAATAGGTCTTAAATCACCAGAATGAAGTACCAAAAATGAAAATTGGTTATCCGTGCATAAACACCACCATAGGGTGCAAAAGCAGCCAGACATTTCGGCTCAAGGCCTACTCTGAAAAACGTTTGATGGAAACCGTACAGAGTAACCTAGTCTGTCTTGGAAGGATACTAAGATTCAATCTGAAGCACAACATACTGTTTTTTAGGATAACTTCAGATCTAATTCCTTTCGCCTCTCATCCCATCTGCGAGTTTGATTGGCGGAGAAGTTTTGGGAAACGATTCAAAGCGATTGGAGATTTTATCAAAAGCTGTGGTATGAGAATATCTATGCATCCTGACCAATTTACTTTGATCAATTCCCCAGACAATAGAGTGTTTGAGAACAGTGTTAGAGAATTAGTTTATCATGCACAAGTTTTAGATTTGATGGAGCTTGATACTTCTGCGAAAATACAGATTCATGTTGGTGGAACTTACGGAGACAAAGACAGTAGCATGATAAGATTTGTAGAAAGGTTTGAGAAGCTTGGCGAAATTGTGAAAAGACGGCTAGTAATCGAAAATGATGATAGTCAGTATAGCCTGAGAGACTGCCTTCAGATAAGCACCAAGACTAAAGTTCCTGTGTTGTTCGATGTCTTCCATCATGGAGTAAATAGCTCTGGTGAAACTATACAGGAAGCTTCCGGGCTATTCACAAAAACTTGGAAAGAAAAGGATGGGCTACCTATGGTTGATTACAGCTCTCAAAAAGCGGGACACAGGATGGGAAAGCATGCCGAAGCAATCAACCTGGAACACTTTGGAGAATTCTTAGATAAGTCAAAACCTTATGATTTTGATATAATGTTGGAGATAAAAGACAAGGAGATGAGTGCACTCAAAGCCATAGAAATCGCATCACAAGATGATCGGTTCCTAGTTGCCAAGAAGCATGCATCTTAAATTTGAGTCAAGTCCAGATTAAGGAGTGGTGATCGAAATTGGTTAATGAAGGAGAAGAAGCTCCAGACTTCACCTTGCAAGCAGACGACGAAAGGAAGGTGTCCTTGGAACATTACAGAGGTAAGAAAGTAGTGCTCTATTTCTATCCAAAAGATGGGACTCCAGGGTGTACTCGTGAAGCTATTGAGTTTAGGGACATGGCTAAAGAGTTTGAGAAGGAAGGTGCCATAATACTGGGAGTGAGCAAAGACAGCATCAGGTCTCACCGAAAATTCAAGCAAAAACATGAATTGCCCTTCACTCTACTGAGCGATCCCGAAGGAAAAGTCCTAGATCTGTATGGGGTATGGAAGAAGAAAAGCCTCTACGGTAGAACGTTTATGGGCACAGAACGAACCACGTTCTTAATCGATGAAAAAGGAATTGTGAAGAAAGTATACCGTAAGGTGAAGACCAAGGGGCACGCACAAGTTTGTCTCCTAGACTTAAAAAGCAGCATAGAAACCAAGTTGTAAGTAACTACTCACTGCACGCAGGCAAAAAGGAGGTGCAATCGTGACCGAGAAGGGACAAGTATATGTTTGTGAGATATGTGGAAATAAAGTGCGAGTGTTAGAAGCAGGTGCTGGAACCCTAGTTTGCTGCGGACAAGACATGACCTTAATAGAATGAAAATTCACGCATAGGGTATATCTACAGAAACCTCCCATTTTTGCATGCATGCATGGGCCGGGAGAGATTTGAACTCTCGACCTTTCGGTTATCAGCCGAACGCTCTAGCCAAGCTGAGCCACCGGCCCGCATCAAATCTAGATGATGACTGTTTTATTAAAGAGTTTCTCGACTCAAAACACAGACAGAGATAATATCTAGTATTTTTCTCCACAAGCTTTATAGATAACCTGATTTCATGTCGAACGGGGTGCAAGTTCGAAAACTTGTAAGGACGCTGATTTCTACAAAAGGGATATTTCCCCCCATTGAACTTGCACTCCACCCTCCCCAACTTAAAAGCACACAGTTGAAAGAAATCCTTTAATCATCTGTGTCTGCATTATCTCCAATAGGGCCCGTTGCCTAGTCAGGATTAAGGCGCCGGCCTTCGGAGCCGGAGAACCAGGGTTCAAATCCCTGCGGGCCCGCCAAATACAGCGCACGATTCCTGAAGAACACTGCAACGTTGAGAAATATGGTGATTTTTATCGTAGATACGCGAAAGAGGCATGCATGCACGCGCCTATTCTCCCATGACTTTTCGTATGCTTACGACGGATTGAGTCCACAAACTCTCAAGGTGCCTGAAACCCAACCTACCGAATTTTCGGATGCAGCCTTGGGACTTCTGTGTGTTCCGGGCTGGAGGACGCTGGATGCTTCTCCCAAAAGGTTTAAGTATCTCCGTTACACATTACAAAATACACAATACAACATTACTTAGGTGAATAAAATGGAAGAAGGAAAAACCAAAGAAAAAGTAGAAAAGAAGGAGAAATTCGTAATGGCGATGTGTTGCCCAGAAGGTGAGGGTACAGGAGATATCAAAGAGAAGGTTTTACTGAAGCTGGGTGAGAGGTTGGAAGGCAGAAGCAACGTGGTGATGACCAGGCTGAACGACGAGGACCTAAAGCAAATTGACGCCCTCGTCGAGGTAGAAGTCTTCAAGAGCAGATCTGAAGCCGCAGCTTTCTTCATCAAAGAGGGAGTACAAGCGCGCAAAGATCTTTTTCAGAAAGTCATACCGACAGTGGATAAGATTAGAGAACTAAAGGAACAAGCTAAGAAATCACTCAGCCAAGGAAAGACTCAATGACCAGAAGATTGAGGTGTTAGTATGGAAGAAGAAAAGATGAGGAAAGAGGTTAGAGAAGGATACGCCAAGATTGCCAAAGAAGGACTTTGTTGTGGTTCTACAGCTTCAAGTTGTGACAGCTCTGTGACACATGAAGAAATGAGCAAGAAGATAGGTTACACCGACAAAGAGCTCCAGTCTGTTCCTGAGGGTGCCAATCTCAGTCTTGGATGCGGGAATCCTGTTGCACTCGCCTCTCTAAGAGAGGGTGAAACCGTTATTGATCTCGGTTCGGGTGCCGGCATTGATTGCTTTCTTGCGGCAAAGCGGGTCGGGGAAAAAGGGAAAGTCATTGGAGTAGACATGACACATGAAATGATTGACAAGGCAAGAGAAAATGCGAGAAAAGGCAACTACGGAAATGTGGAATTTAGACTGGGTGAGATTGAGAATCTGCCAGTTGCAGACAACACTGCTGACGTGATCATTTCAAACTGTGTGATCAATCTTTCACCAAATAAGAAGAGAGTTTTCGAAGAATCTTTCAGAGCGCTAAAACCTGGCGGAAGATTAATGATTTCAGACATTGTTTTGCTGAAAGAACTTTCAGACGCCATAAAGAAGAGAGCGCATCCATGCAGATGCGTCCAAGGAGCAATAATGAAAGACGAATATCTAGAAACAATAGAACAAGCAGGATTTCATAACGTAAAAATTACTGAGGAAAAACAGCATTCCTTTGAAGATGTTGTTAATGATCCTAACGCAAGAGTTGTCGTTGCTAGTCCAAACAAGGATACCAAAGAATTGAAACATGTGTCGGAACTAGAAGAAGAAGCAAAAGAGATTGTAAAAGAGACGCTGACTTCAACCACAAGCGTTAACGTTTCAGCAACAAAACCCTCAAAATAGCAGGCAGAGTACACCGCGTGATTGTCCGAGACGGTTCCCTATAGAGCCGCACTGTAACGTACACAGGCGCAACATACCTACTAGATTCTTAGACATTGTCTAAAGGTCTTGGAGACTTCGGTGACGGAACATGCACTGGAACCGCACGGGCGGCAAAAAAAGGAGGGTTATTTGAGTTTTATTAGCTCCTACTCCACAATTGGGCAATATAGGTCTAATACCAGTTCCTCTTCAGATGCCCCTGGTTCATGAGCTTTCTCGAGACACTGATGTTTCCCACAGTCATATTTGCTGGACTTAACCCAGTCTACAATTTTCTTCCAAGACTCAAGATAGCCTTCTTTCTGGAAGAATTCTGATTCCAACTCTTCTTTCAACTTACATGTGGTGACAGCATAGAGTCCACCTTTGAACTCCTTGATGTCGATCTCTCCCTCAGGCTTGATGTCTGGTTCAACACGGATCCAGAACTCGTAGCCGTATTCTTTGCGGTCGGGTGAAGGATTAGGGTTGTTGAAACCAAAGATTGGGTGCTTCTCGATGTCTTCTAGTAGGCCTTTTGGTTCAGCCCAAGCTCGCATCTTTTCCCAAGCGTCATGCTCAGGTGTCTTGCCAATTGCACGGGCACTAGCCACGCGCATTGGTTCAAGCCTTACTGTTTTCACTTCGAACTCTTTCACTTTGTGTTCCTTCTCCTTGGTATGTGTCTTTTGGATGTAGTCTGCTCGTCTCGCTGCTTCAACTTCTCGCCGCCTTTTTGAACTCGCATATGCATTTCCCACAGCATTCAGTAGTTCAGCACCATCGAGGCTTAGCTCGTATCGACCTTTACCTATGTGCTTTAGGATACCTGTTTTCACAAGTATCCCTAAGTGGTGCGCTAGTGCTGTCTTGCCCAGACCTGTCACTTCCTGCAATTGCCTGAAAGTTCGTGGTCCTTTCAGAATGGATGTAAGCATCCGCAACCTTCTCTTGTTTGCTACAGATCCTAGAACAAGGACGATGTCCTCATCAGACTTTGTAAAAATCCTCGAAACCAAATCATTTTCTGTGTCGCTCATTTACAGACTTTCATCCACCGCCTCTCGGGTTTCATCTTCCTAATAAATATTTCGAAATCTATTGAACATCAGTTCTAAAATCACTGAACACAGCATATCGCTTGCGCGCATGCATGCAAAATCCTACCAGATACCCGGAAATAGTTTGTGTTTGACCTGTTTAGCGTATTCTGAGTAACCATCTAATTCTTTGTGAAGCGTACTGTCTTCCAATGAAGTGCGGATTATGAACAAAAATGCATAGATTCCTACTGGAATGAAGGTGAAGACGGATCCAATTATCAGAGGAATCGACAAAGCGTATAAAATTCCAGCCAAGTAGCCGGGATGTCTCACAATCTTGTACGGTCCACTCGATATCACCTTATGACCTCTATCCTTTTGAATCCGAACGGTTGGTTCAAAATGCGGGTTTACCGCCATAGCCCAGTTGATGAGAACTGTTGAAGTAATGAGGAATGCAAAGCCCAATATTGCAAACTGAACGTTGAGACTTGACCATTGAAACCTGCCTATGTCCAGCCCGGCCATAATAGGTACAGCTATTAATACCGTGAAATTACCTACGCGCATCAATATCTCGTCCCATAATTTGGAGCCCTCTCTTTTTCTCTCAAGTCTTTGAGCAAGAAGCTCGGGGTTGAGCTTGTACTGGACTGCTGTGCTTATAGTATTGTGCATGAAAGAGGCACCAAAGTATGTCCACGGTCTAGGCCCAACAACATGACCAGCGGAAATGAAGAACAAAGTCATGTGTAGAACAAGCATCGCACTGGTTAGCAAGAGTGACTTGATAACAGCGACTCTCAATCTCTTATTGTCTATTTCTGGCACGACTCTAGTTTGTTTTGCCACTGACTTAAGATTTGCGTGTACGCAACCGCCTCGACTTTTCCCTTAGAGGGCAATAAATAGCCGTCCACCCATGGTGTCACAAGCGCACACGTATGCATGGCTCGAGAAGCTATTGTTTTCCAAGTTTCCTCCCAAGGTTGTAGGCTTCCTCCAGTTTCTCTTTGCAGTTTGAGACATGCACATCTTCTCCGAAGCTCTCTCCTGAAGAACAGTACAATATCGTGCATAGTTTGACATTATCAAAGAATCCAGCTATGGCTCGTTCAAAAAACGCGACAAGGGTCTCATAGTGATGCCAATAAGTGATTATCACAACGTATGTTTTGCCTCCGAAGTATTTGTTGGAGGCGATTGCTTCCATTCTGTCTAGTACCGTTTTCAGTTGTGCAGTCATGTAGCCCCAGAAAATGGGAGTCGCGAAGACAACAATGTCTGCATTGGAGAATTCGGAATAGATCTCCTGCATGTCGTCTTCGATGATGCATATGTTTGGAGCGCGCTGGATTTGTTCCGGTTTGTGACACGATCGGCACATCTGGCAGGGTCTGATGTTCAAATCATTCACATAGAACTCTCTAACATCGTTATTTCCACTTTCTCTTAATCCCTTCAAGAAGTATTTAGCTAGAGTGTCTGAATTTCCATTTCTCCTTGGACTACCGTGAAGTACTACCGTTTTCATATTTGCTTCGCCTTTCATTATCTTGCTCTGCTGAAAGTAGAATGCACGCATGTCTTGAGGTTGAGTGTATACATGCATACAGGTATTTAGTATTCCACAATTCTTGGCAAATACTTGGCGAGTTTTACACTGAAGGCTGCTTCGAATATTGGTGGGGCGCTGCCATCAAATCCTTTGCGGTCAACGAATTCTGCAAGCATTTGTCGCATTTCCTCAGGATCTGATTTTGCTATTTTTTCAATTCTGTCAAGTCCAGCATCATGATAGAGTCTTGCACGCTTTCTCTTTAGCCCAGGTATCCTAGATAAGTTAGCTAGTTTCACCAGCTCCAATATGTAATCAAGTGGGACACCAGTCTTTTCTGCCAGTTTCTCTCTGCCCTCTCTAGTTAGTCCTGTATCAAGCATCTGTTCAGCCGTGACGACACCCTTTGCCTTGAGCGCTTGAACGTGTTGGCGATTCACTCCTAGAAAGTCCTTTAGCTTCAAGACCTTCATGCTTTGAATACCCAACAGTTCGTTTAACGCACAAAACATCACATCATTTTGTTTGTAACCATAGTACCGGTTGAAGACCCACAACCATATTTTCAGTCCTGTCTCTTCTGCCCAATCCACAAAGTCTTTCAAATCATTAGGAGCTGCCTCTTCAAGCTTCTTCCTCTTGTGCTTAAGCAGATATTCTTCAAAATTCTTCATGTTACGAATGTCAAACTCGATTTTTCTTTCGGATCTTCCAATTTTCTTCAGATATCTTTTGAAACCTTCTTCATCCAAAACCATCACACTCAGGGACAATACGCACACACATAATTCCTTCATCCAGATATTTCAGACTAGTAAGTCTAAAAGGCGCTCATTTAGGTTTTATGCCGGAATATTCCTGTGACCTGTGGATGGCTTGTAAGGTGCGGGCGCCGGCTAGCTTATGTTTATAACCTCTCTATGTTCTTATTAAGGTGTGTTTTCAATGGTGCCAACTGTTGCAGTGGTGGATAATGATTCTTTCATCAAAGCAGTTGACCTCATCGATGGTATGAACGACCTAAATACACCTGAGAAAAAAGTCGTTGTTAAGGTTGGAATCTACAACCCTGATACAGGAATTTGTACCATGGCAAATACCCTTAATTCAATAATTAATTCATTCGACAAGGCAACAGAGATTCGAATAGCCGAGTCTGACAGCTATGCAGGACCAGGGTTAGAACGATTGGAGATATGGAAAGACTGCTACAATGACAGAGTGGTTCCATTCAATCTATCGGATGATAATGATACAAAAGCAGTCGAAATTGCCGGAGAAAGTGCACCATTATCCAATATACTCTTTGAGCCAAATACGTTCATCAGCACTCATGTACCTAGAAGATATGAGGATGCTGGAAACGAGGATCTTATGAATATGGGGTCTATAATCAAGAATTTGTTGGGTTTGATCCCAGATAAGAAGAAGTACAGATTCCATGAACAGCTACCTACTACTCTGTTGGATATATTTGAGGCAATCGGAGGTATAGACCTAGCAGTGTTGGATGGAACTCATGTCTTCTTGGGACGGAAGAAGAAGAAAATAACCGTTTCTCCAAGACTGCTCTTGGTAGGTAGGGATGCATTCGCAGTCGAAGCAGTTGGAGCCCACCTAGTTGGCTTTGACCCAACAGAGATGCCTGTACTGCAAGAAGCTAGGAATCGAGGATTGGGTGAAATCGATATTGATAAGATAAATATCGTTGGAGATGTTGAAGCCCCAAAACGCATGATAATTGAGGCGTTCAGAGGTTTGTTCCCTAAGAAGGTACGTAGGGAGCGAGGGTGGGAATGAGCCAGTTGCGCTGGCGCTTTTCTACTGCACACGAGGCAATGAAAAGGAACAGCGTGGAGTTTGAGTAAGACATTATCCGTTATGCACGCAGGAAGGCGAGTGAAGTAGGCGATTCTCAAGCTATTGAGTTGAGTATGACTTGCGGGAGCGTAAAATTGCAGCAATGAACGTAGTTAATACGATTATTAGGAGAAGTGATGACATCGGAAATTCTGGGACGACTATTGGTCCGAAAGAGGATTGAGAATAGCCATCAATATTACAATGAGCTCTAACAGTTGCGGTTGGAGTTCCTACTATTGGTCCAAGATCGCATGTGACAGTGAAACTGGTTTCCGGTCTATAGTCAACGGGAAAGGTTAGAATAGTTCCATTCAGATCTACTTCAACAAAATTCAAGTAATGAACAGGATTTTGGGGACTATGGAAGACTGTAACATTTAGCATTGTGTTCCCAGCGTCTTCAAAAACTACTACATCGTTAACCACTGGATAACCAGCAATAACTGGTCTAGCAAGACAAGTCAAAACTGAAAAGACTAGTATAGTCAAGAATGTGATTGGAGTCTTCCTCATCTCCTTTCACTTTCATTCTATCTATTACATTTGGCTTAGGGTATAAGACTTGTGTAGAGATACAAATAGAGCAATATGCCCATAGAAAGCGCCACCAGCCATGTTAATATCGTAACCCGCATCAATCTCCCTTTTCTCACGCAGTGTTGAGGAGGTCGCAAACGCCAGGAAACGATGAGCCAAAACGCCAACGCCTCAGCAATAACCCCCAACCCTACATGTGTCAGAACGACAATGGAAAACGTCTGAAAGGGAACCTTTGAGATAGGCTCTGACTTGGCATACAATGAAGGCACCATGACGAGCATTATTGAAACAGTGTTTAAGATGAACGCAATCAGCATTGTAGATCCATGCAAGTACAATTTCTTCCTGGTTTTCAGAACTAGACTCAATAGAAGCGTGAAGAGAATAAGAATCTGGAAAATGAAATTAGCCTGAGCCACAAACTGATCCATTAAACATCACTGTACATTAGCGCGACTGACTGCATTAAAATCTTTGTGCATGCACAAGAGCGGTTTTGCTGGGTCATTCTTCAAAGTATCAAGGAAGAAATGAACCATGTGAAATTCTCAGTTTCCTAACTGCAAAGTTTTACGCATGCCAGAAGCATGCGTGCACTTACAATGAATGGTTGACCTTCCAAACTTCGTGTGCCTTAATGTTTAGCTCGTCTAATCTTTGGTTCGCAAGAGCTTGTCCTGAATCACCATTGCAAACTCTTGGAACCGCTAAGTGAAATTCACCATTCACTTCTCTGGACTTCCTGTAGAAAGCTTTCCATTGGCCTTCAGTATGCTCGTGCGATATTGTGCCACAAGTTTCAGCTTCAACGAAGATAGGAGTCTTTTTTTCGTCATTTTTGCAGCAAGTTAGATCCGGCACATAATCACCTATCTGATCAGGCAGAGTTTCATTCTCCAAGTCAGCTTTCAGATTTGTGTATCCTTGATCTTTAAAGTGGTTTAGCACCATTCTGACAATTTTTTCGTGTTTTTCACTTTCTGCAAGCGTACGGACAACCATGTTCAGAACCACCAAAAGGAATAATCACAAGCGTTTAGATCGTATATGCATGTACATCTTTTCGTCTTTGCTTCACCTCAATTGTCCGAGCGCAGTTCTGGAATTAGCTTCAAAGCAATTTGTTCGAATGCGCGTGAACTGATATGTGGATCAGTATCTGGATGGAAGAATATGAATTCCGTTATGCCCACGCTCAGATAGCGCTTGACAACTTCCTTAAAGCTCTCTTCTGAGTCAAAAACTGTCTCCGCTTCCAGCCCGAAAATTAGCAAGGAACGCCGAAGGGTTTCAGGATTGCGGCCAATCTCTGCACAGTAGTCGTTAAGCAGTTTATTTTGGCGTTTAATATTCTCCACTATGATTTCGGGATGCGCCCCAAATTCACCGCCAAGCGAGTTCCATGTATCAGCATATCGCGCTGCAATCTTAAGCATTGATGGTCCCATCGCCCCAATAGTAATAGGAGGTCGCGGTTGCTGAATTGGAGGAGGCGACATTGCAGCGGCCTTAAGTTCATAGTAACATCCTTGATAAGTAGTAACTTGATTACGAAGACATTGATCTAGAATCTCTACAACCTCTTGAAAACGGGCTACACGCTCTGAAGGTGCCCAATCTTTAATCCCTGTCATTGAGTAGACAGGATCTATCTTTCCAGAAGCTCCTGCGCCCAGGCCGAGTTCCAGTCGTCCATTTGAAATGTGATCGACTGTAAGTGCCTGACGAGCTAAGACAGCTGGGTTTCGCAATGGAATTGACGTGACAAGCGTCCCAATTCTTATTGTAGTGGTGTGAGTAGCTAAAGCTGCCAAAAGCGTCCACGCCTCAAACCATGGAGCCATCGGATCCACATAATTCACGAAGTGATCTGCAACCCAAACACTGTCAAAGCCAAGCGCTTCGATGGATTTCCAACGCTTGATTAACTCTTTCCATGGGATGTTTTGAAGTGTGCCTATTCCAAATCTAAGTTGTTGATTCATATATTTTCACAACCTATTCCACCTATGATGTACGTAACCATGCAAACGCTTTAAAGACCGACTCACAAATGGCACTCACAAAACGTGACTACCTCAACTTCTTTCTTAGAGGCCAATGAATAGCCGTCCGCGCGTGGTTTCATATGGAGGCAAGTGGTGTGGTAGGAAACAGAAAATCAACCTGCTTGTATCTAAATCAGGAAGTAGTAGAAACCGCAAGGAAAGTGTGTCTGAACCTCAGCAAAATCTCCGAAAACGTGCTGGTTGGAGCCATAAGACGGTTGAGCAAGCCGGAAGCAGAAGCGAGCCTCCAGAGCCGGACCGGCAGTGAGGGCCGGGGCCGGGATTTGAACCCGGGCGCCAGGCTCCACAGGCCTGTAGGCTATTAGGCTACCCTGCTCTGGCTGATCATGTGCGCATTTGTGATGAAGTTTAAAGAGAGGTTTTCAGGGAGTTGAAACATTCGGGGATTTGATGTGCGCCCGCTGGGCTGAGTGTACACCTGTAGGTTCCATCGTATATCCATCTCATCAGCGCTTTTGAGAACGATTTGAAAGAATGCATATGATAGCTTTGGATGGTGTTATTCGAGTGTTGGCTGATGATGCTGTGTAGGTAGAAAGCCTCTTTTAATAGTGGCATGTAAATCTAAATCGGTGAGATGAGTGGAGCTCAAAACGGTAAAAATAGAAGTGCCTGAGGACTGCAACGTAATATTAGGGATGGCACACTTCATCAAAACAGTTGAAGACCTCTACGAAGCATTAGTCAACTCCGCCCCTGACATCAAGTTTGGCATAGGCTTCTGCGAGAGCTCCGGACCTTGCTTAGTGCGACACGAAGGCAACGACGACAAGCTGAAGAATTTAGCGTCAAAATACGCGCTTAACTTGGGGTGTGGCCACTGTTTTATCGTCTTCATGAAAAACGCTTATCCAATCAACGTTTTAGACAAGATTAGGCAAGTACCCGAAGTTTGCAGCATCTACGCCGCAACAGCCAACCCATTAGAAGTTATCATCACAGAGACAAGACAGGGAAGAGGAATTCTAGGCGTCATCGACGGCACGAAAAGCAAGGCAATCGAAACCGAAAAAGACGTGAAAGAGAGAAAGGACTTTCTTAGAAAAATCGGCTACAAATTGTGACGCACATTTATTCATTGACGAGTCGAAACAGTCTATTGAAACATGGAAGCTTCAAAGAAGCGTAGTCATTCGTTGCGTCCATGCATACAAGCCCACAGTGGAGATATCCCCCGCAAACCCCATTTTTTGAGCACACATGTGTTTGGGCTAGCACAATGCCAAGAAAGCCTGGTAACTACCTCATTCCTTTATTCTTCAGTCTTTATGTCGGAGGTCCCTTTGAGATCCATTCAGGGACTCGAGCGTTAGGGATGGAATCAGCTCTTGGAATGTATGGTTTTATATCAATTACTGGTGAGCCTTTGAGAGCGTCAAGCCCTTTCACTGTCAAGGTGCATTCTTCAACTTTCACCAGTTCCACCACGCACAAACATAACGGATTGGGCCTCGACGGGCTTCTACAAGCAAAGACCCCTGTCTCCGCATTTCTCTTGTGTCTTCTCGGAAAAACCAACAAAACACTTCTCTCCTTTTTGGTGTCCCGCAGATGAGCCCAGTAGAGGACAATTACATGAGAAAAAGCATCTATACCCCTAAGTCCACTGCAGTATTCCGGGAAAACCTTAATTCTTCCTTCCTGCTTGTTTGCGTTTTCCACAACCCCGATAAAATGGAGCTGCCCCTTCACGCTCATCATCCCTACCTCTCTGCTTTATCTCAATAGAAGGTTCTTTCTCAAATGATTTATTATCTACGTCTTGGAAAACAACATAGAACGTTTACTACATGCATTCTCGGATGGAATGATTTGAGCCCTGCAAATACAGAACTTGACGGCATAGGTTAATGTTGGAGGTAATTGGATGAAGAAGCTGGGAATTATCTCCTTTGATCTCGACGGCACCTTGGTTGACCACAGCTTTGTAAACGCCGTATGGTTGGACGGAGTTCCCAGCTTGTATGCCAAGAAGAAGGGGATGAGTTTAGACGCTGCCAAACTAAAGGTGAGGAGCGAGTACGACGCAGTTGGCATGAAAAGACTGGAATGGTACAACATAGAGTATTGGTTAAGCAAGTTTCATCTAGGACCTGAGAATTGGGAGATGCTGTTTAGAAAGTATAAGCATAAGATAAGCATCTATCCAGAAGTCCCTCAAGTGTTACAAACCTTAAGAGATGCCGGCCACAAATCAATAGTGGTATCTAACGCAGCACGAGAATTCCTTAACACTGAACTCGAAGAAACAGGCCTCATCAGACACTTTGAACACGTGTTTTCGACTACCTCTGACTTCAATCAAATCAAAAAGACAGAAAATCTATACCAAAAGATCCTACGCATATTGGATGCCATACCATCAGAAGTAATTCATATCGGAGACGATTGGTACTTCGACTTTGAAATACCTAGAAAAGCAGGAATAAGCTCCTTCTTCTTGGATAGAGAAAAACAAAGGTCAGGCAAGTATGTTGTGAAAGACCTCACAGAGTTCCTGTCCGTGATTTCATGAAATACTCAAGGATTCGAACTCGTGCCTTTCTGTATGCATACAGAGGTGTTAAGTTGACACCTTGAGATCAGCGATGTCAGGGTGTCTTGGAGTTTCTGAGGTAATTTTATTGTATGTCTATGACGAGAATATTGTCCGGAATCACTCATTCCAATATTAGAAAATTCACTTTTAAACTCCAATGGAAAAGATAAGCACAAGAGAAAGGAGAAATATTTCAGTTGGATAAATACAAAAGAATCCCCAGCTATCGCCGATATTGGAATCACCCCAATCTGGTAAGCACTGATCAGAAGCTTTCAAAGGAACAAAGAAGGAAGATTACTGAAAAATTCTTCCAGTTAATTGGAAAGACAGAAAGCCGCTGACAAAAGGCAAAGAAGGAAAGTTGGACGAGTTAGGCTATACAGTTTTGTCAACTTCATCGTGGGCAATATATTGGAGGATGATGTAGAATCATTTATCTCCAACACATAAGAAATGAAGCAATCTCTCCAGAAAGAAGTGAATATAACACAGTATGGAAGAGAAACGTACAACAAGTTTGAGCCTTGGCGTGCATGCAAGGTCAATCCAACTTTAGTAGAGATAGAGTTATCAGTTGTTTAGCAAGATTGATACTCTCTGATATTCAAGAAAAGCATAAGTTGGGTGATTTCCAAATGTATAATCCCAATAGACTAGTTGTTCTGACTGGTTTTGAGCCTTTCGCAGACTTCAAAGTAAATCCCTCATGGGAAGCCGCAAAAACATTTGACGGCAAAAAGATAGACTCTTTCAAAGTCAAATCCATCCAGATACCCCTGACATACAAGGAAATCAAACCCACAATTACGCAAATCATAGACACTCAGAAGCCAGCGGTCATAATCAGCCTAGGGCAGTCCTACCGTCCACTAATCTCGCTGGAAAAGGTAGCCATAAACTTCGCAGACCTAACCGACTCTTCCATACTCTACAACTGCGGAACACGCCCAAAAGACCAAACACTAGAACCAAACGCAACAACAGCTTACTTCACGACGCTACCTGTACGAAGAATCCTCAACAACCTACGACAAAACAACATCCCAGCAGAAATATCCTACACAGCAGGCACATTCGGATGCAACCAAATATTCTACCACACAATGCACAAAATACACAAAGACAGATTAGAAATCAAAGCTGGATTCATACACACCCCAAGCCTACCAACCCAAGCAGCACAACTACAAAAAACAAGAAAAAAAGGAATCCCCAGCATGAATTTAGACACAACAACCAAAGCAGTCGAAATCACAATCAGAACAACACTGAAAAACATCCAGTAATAGCATCCATTGACCAACATAACATCCAATTTTCACATGTTTTATGTTGAAAACTCACGTAGTCAAAGCGTAAACAGAGCCTCTACAAAGCGCAGAAACAGAAACACAAGCCAAAAACAACTCTGACACAAGCCACGACCCCCCTAGGTAGGGGGGTCTATAAAGAGAGAGAATTAGAAACTGTAAAAAAATTTTAGGAGGGTCTAGAGAGAGACAAAAACAATGTAGTAAAAACCACTCTTCAAAAACACCAACAGAAATAATAAAGCATATAAACAACGCAACCCCAGTTGATTCAGCACATTAACAAAAAGAAGGAAAGACAGACAAGATGCCACATTGGGGATACTCAAAAACAGACATTGACCCAGAAAAAACAGCGAGAGCCAGCGCACGCGAAATCAGAATATCCCCAAAACACGCAACAGAAATATGCAAAACAATAAAAGGAATGAAAGTACCCCAAGCAAAAACCTACCTACAACAAGTCATTAAAATAGAGAAACCAGTACCATTCCGCAAACACAAGAAGAAACAACCACACAGACACGGACTACAAAAAACAGCCACCGGCAAATACCCCCAAAAAGCCGCACAAAAAATCCTAAAAAAACTAGAAGAAGCAGAAACAAACGCCGAATTCAAAGGATTAGACATAGAAAACCTACGAATAACACACGCATCAGCTTACCGAGGAATGAAAATCAAAAGATACAAACCAAGAGCCTTCGGACGAATGACACCACACTTTGAAACACTCTGCCACGTCGAACTAATCCTAGAACAAACAAAGGAGGAAACATAAAACGTCAACAGTCAAACACTTCATAACCGACTCCATAAAAAAAACGGAAATCAGCGAATTCCTACAACAAGAATTCGAAAGAGCAGGATACGGCGGCGTAGACATCACAAACACCCCACTAGGCACACACGTAGTAATCTACACAATGCGCCCCGGACTAGTCATCGGAAGAGGCGGAGAAACCATAAAAAACCTCGCAAAAACACTAGAAGAAAAATTCAAAATGCCCAACCCACAAATCTCCGTAGCCGAAATCGAAATCCCAGAACTCAACGCACAAATCGTAGCATCCCGCATCACCTCAGCCCTAAAACGCGGCGTACACTTTCGAAGAGCAGGCTTCTGGGCATTAAACCAAATCATGGAAGCAGGGGCACTAGGCGCAGAGATTATTATAAGCGGAAAACTAAGAACAGACCGCTCTCGATACGAAAAATTTCGCTCAGGATACCTACCTAAAAGCGGAGACGCTGCAAGAAAATACATGCGAAAAGCAGTATTACCCGTTCAATTAAAACCAGGCATTCTTGGAATCAGAGTGCAAATCATGCCCCCAGACGCAATATTTCCTGATCAAGTGCAAATTATTGAAGAAACCACAGAAGAGGCGACGAAGAAAACTGAAAAAGAAACCGCGGAGACTGGAGAATAATATGCCAATCATAAGGATGAAAGACATTCGAACAATGTCTTCCGAAGACCGCAAAAAAAAGATCACTGAACTGCGAACCGAACTCGTCAGATTGAAAACAATGGTCAAAGCAGGAGGATCTCTTGACAACCCTTCTCGAATACGAGAACTCCGCAAAACAATCGCTCGCATTCTCACAGTCGAAAACGAAGAAATACACGTGGAGACGAAGAAAAAATGAAAATCACACCCACCACACTTCAACACGAGTTCATCGGGCTGGACGCTGAGGTTGTAAGAAGCCTACATTCTAGCTACGTGGGCCTAAAAGGTAAAGTACTCAACGAGACTCGAAACACGTTAGTAATACTACATAACAACAAGAAAACAATGATTATCAAGAACGTGGCTGTCTTTCATTTCACCATGCCCGACGGAACAGTTGTAGAGATAGATGGAAAGATTATTGTTGGACGACCTGAAAATCGAATGAAGAAGCGAATCAGGAGGCGTTGGTAAATGACAACCCGTTCCGCAAAAAAACCAAAAAAAACCTGCGACGACCCAAACTGTCCCTTTCATGGAACCCTTTCGATCAGAGGGCACACATTGGAAGGTGTTGTCATCAGCGCCAAGATGGACAAAACTATCGTCGTGCGACGCGACTACTTAAATTACGTGCCAAAATTCAGACGTTATGAACGGAGGCACAGTCACATTCCTGCTCATAACCCTCCATGCGTAAATGTGAAAGAAGGAAATCTAGTGAAGATAGCTGAATGCCGCTCCATAAGCAAAACCGTTTCATTCGTGGTAGTCGAAAAACTAGGGGGAAAATGAAATGGCGGCAAGAGCCAAATCGCGTGCTTTCATAGCAAAAGGAATGATCGGTCAGAGACCAAAAATTTCCACAGGCTTGTTAGCTGGTTCTATTGTCAAATGTACTGATAACAGCGGGGCCAGAAAACTCAGAGTAATTCAAGTAATGGGTTACAAAGGTCGATTAAGACGTGTTCCCGCAGCAGCCGTTGGAGACAGGATTGTTGCCTCAGTGAGAAAAGGAACGCCTGATATGAGAAAGAAAATATTTCATGCAGTCTTAGTTCGACAGAGAAAGCCATACAGACGTGCCGACGGAGTCTGGGTTCAATTCGAAGACAACGCAGCTGTTATAATGACCCCCGAAGGAGAAATGCGCGGCTCGGAGATCCGAGGCCCAGTGGCAAAGGAAGCGGCTGAGCGATGGCCGAGAATAGCAAGCGCCGCAAGCATCATCGTATAGGAAGCTGGAAGAAGTGAAAACAACAAAACCTAGAAAACAGCACAAAAGATTGTATCAAGCTCCTCTCCATAAACGATACAAACAATTCTCTGCTGCTCTTTCATCGAAGCTAAAAGCATCCTACAACACCAACTCGATTCCGGTAAGAATGGGCGACACTGTTCATATCATGAGGGGAGACCGCAAAGGATTTGAAGGGAAAGTCACCGGAGTTAACCGAACGAAGTATAGAATCTTTGTTGAAGGAGTAACACGGGAGAAAGTAGATGGAACTTCAATGCCCATCCCTATTCATCCGTCTAAGGTGAGAATTACTCGTCTCAATCTTGATGACAAGTGGCGAAAAGAGACACTAAAACGAAAAGGCGTCGGCGAAAAAATAGAGTTACCAAAAGAGACGGCCGCGGAAGAAACAGAGCCAAAACCTGCAAAAAACCAGCAGAAAAGAAAGAAAAAGGGAACTCGCAAAACTACGGCAGAAACCAGAGGAACGTAAATTGGGGAAAAAAGGCGGAAAAAAACACTTAAAACGAAAACCAGCTCCAAAATTTTGGCCCATCCATCGAAAAGAATTCGTTTGGGCAGTCAGACCTAAGCCGGGGCCTCACCCAACTTTGCGCTGCATACCACTTGCGCTTATTGTCCGTGATATTCTTGGACTCGCAAAAACACGAAAAGAAGCAAAAACAATAATTTCCCAAGGAAAGATAAAAGTCAACGGAAAATCACAACTGGAAGAACACTTTCCAACAGGCCTAATGGACATCATTTCCATACCTGAGATGAAAAAAACGTATCGAATTTTACCCTCTGAAAAAGGGTTGATTCTTCATTCCATTGGACCCGAGGAGGCACTATTCAAACTCTGTCGAATCGAAAACAAAAATGTCATCAAAGGCGGCCGCATGCAGCTTAATCTTCATGATGGAAGAAACATACAGGTTCAAGTGCAAGACCCCAGAAAACCTGAAGAAGATGTCTATCACACATTAGATGTTTTGAAAACAAGTATCCCCAGTCAAGAAATTACTGCACACCTGAAGCTAAGTGAAGACATACACGCAATTATTGTCGGAGGAAAAAACGTGGGTAAATACGGCAAGATCGCTACCGTAGAAAAACGCCCAGGCCAAAAACGCAGAGACTCGCTGGTTACCATCGAAGGCAAAAACGGAAATCGCTTCCAAACAACTCTTAATTTCATCTTCATTACTGGTGACACCCAGCCGTGGATATCTTTACCGGAGGATAATTGATTTGTCAAAAGAAGAAAATCGCAAGAAATGGCGCGAAGACCTGATGCTTAAATCCAAAATTGAAAAAGTAACCGTCAATATCTCTGTGGGAAAGTCTGGAGAGCCTCTTGAAAAGGCATCACAGATTCTTGAGCAACTGACTGAACAAACACCTTGTAAGCGAAAAGCCAAAAAAACAATACGGGATTTTGGTATCAGAAAAGGAGAACCGATCGCTTGTGTTGTGACTCTTCGGAAGGAAAAAGCAAGGATTTTTCTTCAGAAAGCTTTTCATACAGTTGACAATAAACTTTCAAAGGGCTGTTTTGATCGTCACGGAAACTTTTCTTTTGGCATTAAGGAACATATAGAGATACCTGGCACTAAATACGTGCCAGAACTTGGCATATATGGCATGGATGTTTCAGTTACTCTTGGCAGACCTGGATACCGCGTTAAGCGAAGGCATCGTGCTAGATCTAAAGTTGGATTAGACCATCTATTGACACTTGATGATGCGATGCTTTTTGTTAAAGATGAATTCGGAGTTGAAATCGAATAGGCTGAGGGAACTTGTATGGGGAAACAGAAGCCCAGAAAAGAACGAAAATACGGTAAGGGTAGCCGCCCATGCAGACGATGCGGTTCCTATGGAGCAATCATCCGTCGGCATGGACTGTATTTATGTCGTCAATGTTTTAGAGAGATCGCTGAAAAACTTGGGTTCAAGAAGTATGAGTAGGAGGCGCTGAAAACTTGACACCTGTTGATACTCTTGCTAATGGGTTGACGACCATTATGAACAATGAGATGCGAAATAAGCGTGAATGCATAATTAGTCCAGCCTCTAAACTCTTAGGGCGCGTTTTGAGGGTTATGCAACTGAATGGTTATATCGGCGAATTTGAATTTGTGGAGGACGGGCGTTCCGGGAAGTTCAAGGTACAGCTTCTTGGCCGTATAAACAAATGCGGCGCCGTAAAACCCCGTTTTCCTGTGAGATCAAATGAATTTGAAACCTGGGAGAAACGTTTTCTCCCATCCAGGGCCATCGGTGTTCTCGTGGTTTCCACTCCCAAGGGAGTGTTAGCTCATCGAAAGGTTAAGAAGGAAAAAATCGGGGGCAGACTCCTTGCTTTCATCTATTAGGGGAACTGTGAATGCGCGTCGTTGAGGCGGTTAGATCGATCGAAATTCCTGAAGAGGTGGACGTTAAAGTAGAAGGAAGAGTTGTAACGGTTAAGGGTGAAAAGGGAACACTAACGCGAGATTTTTCTCACGCACCCATATCTGTTCAATTAGAAGAAGATGTGATAAAGATTCGGGCGAACTGGCCTCGCAAAAGAGAGGCAGCTCTTGTGGGAACGATCTGCTCTCATATTCAAAACATGATGATAGGGGTGACAAAAGGATTCACTTACAAACTCAAAATTGTGTTCTCACACTTCCCAATATCTGTCAAAGTTAGAGAAAAAACAGTGACAATAGAAAACTTTACAGGGGAACGAAGCCCACGCATAGCCAAAATAACAGGCGACGCCAAGGTTATACCAAAGGGCGATGACGTAGCTGTACAAGGAATCAACATCGAGGATGTCAGCCAAACCGCTGCAAACATCGAAAGAGCAACCAAAATTAAGAGAAAAGACCCCAGGGTGTTCCTTGACGGCATCTACACTTACGAGCGATACAAGGGGATAGAAGAATGAAAAGCGAGGAAAAATCAGAGACATTCGCCAAAGAGCGAACTTTAAGAAAGCGAGAACGCGTCAAAAATAAGAAACCTGATTTCAGGCGACAGGAAAGTTGGCGATACAAGAGGGTGAAAGAGAGTTGGAGAAGGCCGCGAGGCATTGACAGTAAAATGCGGAAGAAAGTGAAAGGCTGGCCCCGATCCGTTGAAGTTGGTTACCGTGGCCCAAAGAAAACTAGAGGTCTTCACCCCTCCGGATATGCAGAGGCTTTGGTATATAACGTAGATAATGTTGAAAAAGTCAATCCTGAAACGCAAGCCATCAGAATTGCTGGCGCTGTTGGAACGAGAAAACGAGTTGAAATCTCTGCCAGAGCTGAGGAACGAGGAATTCACATTCTAAATCCTAGAGAAATGAAAGAACTTGAAGAGGAAGCCGAGGAAGAAGAGAAGGAGAAAAAAGAGAAAAAGGCTGAATAGCGTGAACGGAGCAAAAAGAATTGAGTCTTAAAAGTCAACGCCGATTAGCTGCCGAGCTTCTCAATGTTGGTGAGGGGCGAGTTTGGATAGATCCTGATCGAATAGAGGATGTTGAGGCAGCAATTACTAGGGAGGAAATCAGAAGGCTAATCCATGAAGAGACCAT
>CP070709.1:894705-901736 GCA_020350305.1 Candidatus Bathyarchaeota archaeon | reverse complement strand
TGTGACTGGAGCGGTGGCAAATGGTGGACTAAAAATAATCATGCTTTTCCATATTTGGATGCTTTTTTCTGCAGCTGTTTTGGGTCTGATATTTTACAGAATAAGAAAAGAGGGAGTTGCAGAGAGATGCATTGTCGTCCTATCAATGATAACCATATTGTTTTCAATTGTAAATGTTTCTCTCCATTTCGTTGACGATTTTGTTCTATTGATGAAAACAACAGAAGTAGTTGCATGGAGTTTATACAACAGCATGTTTTCTGTGAGTATTTACAAGATCTCAATTGTGTTTGTGTTGCCCGTTCTAAGAGGATTTGTGCGCACGCGAGAGAAAGAAACACCTAGTGATGTTGAGAAACTATGAGCATAATGTTAAAAACGCGAAGGCTATCATTGATAGCGATTCTTCTAGTCCTACTTGTTTCGCTGTTTCTTCTTTCGGTGCTTTCTAACGTCTTAACTGGATACCCTGAACGCTCGCAGCAACATGAGCCTCAGAAAGATCAGACAGGAACGGATACGAATGAACAAAATGCCGTTCTTTTGTTTAAGGTTTCACCGGCTATAACTCAACTGTATTGTAGGGTTTCAACTGCTGATTATTACACGGGGCTAGATTGGCTTGGGACAACAGTTGAGAAGGTTGTACAGGAGTTTCCTCAGGTTCAAGATGCAAATACAAGTAGGGTCTTCACCACAGAAATCAACACAAGTCAGCGAGAAACTCTTCTACCTATACCTTCATCCGATTCGTCTTTGGCGAACCTATCTTTGACGCAAATTGAGGGTTTAGAGTTCTACATGGATACTATTGGAAACGTCTATAAGGTTAAAAGGCATGAACAAGCGGAAGAAGTACAGTTGGTTTATAATGTTACATGGTGTGATGTTGAGGTTGATGACAAACTCATCTTGCTTGATGATGTCCCAGAAGAAATACTGAACAAATATCTGCAATTGCCAGATATATCAGCTGAAGTTTGGGAATTAGCTAGAGATCTGGAGGACTCATCTTACAGTATCCTTGATCAAATCCTTGCTGACGTCCAGTATCTAAGAACTAATTTTATTTATGATGTTGAAGCCCGTGCACGAGCGGATGCGAGTATGCACATCCCACAAGGTTCCAATGTCTTTTCTTATATACAACGAAGAAAAGGTATTTGTATAGACGCTGCAACTGCGCTTGCCATCATCTTGAGGATCCAGGAAATACCAGCAAGAATAAGTTTTGGGTATAAACCGGGAAGAATAGAAGGAGGCAAGCTTCTATACTATACAACTGGAGGACATGCTGTTACAGAAGTTTATCTTTCACCTTACGGATGGATTCAGTTTGATGCGACACCACCGCTCGAAGAAAAGCCTCTTGTAAACGTGTTGCCTTTCAAAAAAGTGTGTTCTCCGGGAAGCCGACTTTTCTATCAACTTTCGATCACAAATAGACGTGATTCAGCGGATAACTTCAAGCTGTTTGTGGATAGTAGGCAAAAATGGAACTTTGCGACTGCTCCAGAAGAATTAAGTATTGAAGCTTTTCAAACTGCTGATGCTTTACTAGAGGTTATCATACCAGAGGATGCAGATCTTGGCGAAAAAGATGTGGTGACCATAACCGTGGCTTCTCTGGCCTCCCCAGAGATTGCATTTTCCATCTTGGCTATTGTACAAGCTGAGAATATTTTTCAGATCTCCACAACAACAACGCTTGGAAATGTAGATGATGCTGTCATTCGTGGATACACCTTACGGGTGAATGGAACCGTTCTTGCAGCCAACGATGAAAAAGTCGATAACATGACCGTTTTTATCTTCCTGACAAAGAGCAAAGAGAATGAGGGCGTAATTGTTGGCAAAGGATATTCTAAACAAGGGAATTTTCAGATTGAAAGCGCGATACCATATCTTATGGAAATCGGAGACTACAAAGTGATTCCTATTTCTTTGGGAAAAACACAATACGCCCCGTCTAGTAGTGCGTCTATCATAAGAGTACGTGCAGCAACAAGAATAGAACTCGCCTCTGAAGACCAATTCCTGTTAGGGTATGGGGCAATTCATGGCCACGTATTATGGGATAATGGAACCGGCTTGGCAAAAGCGCCCATTTCGCTCAAGATAACTTCGTTGGCTACGCCATCAGAGGTTGGGGAATTGCAGAACCTAACCTCTAAGGACGGATCCTTTGGAATAAGGACCACATTTGAGGAAGCAGGAGTATATGAAGCAAAAGCAGCGTTTTCTGGAAATGAATATGTTTTGGGAAGTAGCGCTACACGTCTCGTAGAATTGAAACGTGGGGTACCTACAATCCAGATTTCCGGTGAAAGCATTGCTGTAAGAGGCGAAGTTTTCAACATTACCGTGACAATTCAATATGAGGACATAAGAGTTTGGGGAGAACCTGCAACCGTGGCCTTCGATAATCAATTGTTGGCGACCATTGAAACGAGAGATAATGGTTCTTGTGTATGGTCTTTTCTTGTGGATTCCGAAGAGACACTTGGACCGCATTTTTTCACTGTGGCTCTTGAAAAAAGCAGTGTATCCGCTGTTCACGAGGTTGCAGTAAAATCAAAGACCAGATTGGCTACAAAAGTTTCTAATATTGCAGGAGGAATGTTTCTTTTATTCTCAGCATCCATTTCTGATGATCACGATCTGCCTATCCAAAGGGCAGAAATTGTTGTGGATAGTTACGGCTTGTCGTGGAAAACTGATAGTAATGGAAACTTAACATTCTTTCTGGACACTATTGAGCTTTGGCCAGCAAATTTGTCGCTAGCCGCAAGATTTGAAGGTTCAGAGTTATATCTACCTGTCACGACCGAGAAAGAGGTTATTCTTGAACCAGTGATCAGCCTACTTTTCCTCATACCTTTAGTTTCCTCAACTTTAGCCGCTATGGGCCTTGTGTGTGCCAAGCACCTTGTGAGAAGGGGGCAAAAACTTCGACAAACTAGTGGTATGGAAGTTGTGAGAGAGAGCGCAATGGTTGAGGAAGAATCGATATATAAACCTCCAAAGATGCAACCGCTTAAGATTGTTCTTCCGGACATAGGGTCCCAGTTTCCTAATGTTTGGGGCATCAGGGCAAAATTACGCGCAGAAATTGTGCTTGACAAAAGTGCTTTGGAGAAAACGCATAAGAGAGATGTTAAGGTTTTGATTGATGAAGAAACAGTTGCTTCCGTTAGACTTTCGCAGCAAGGTCGTGCTGAACTTTCTCACGTGTTCATTAAGAAGGGTGAACAAAAGATGCGGGCGATTCTACCGAGAACATCTAGGCGCCGACCTTGGAATGCAGAGGTCAATCTTCGCATTGTTGACTACGGAGAGGAAATCATTAGGCTTTACAATGAATTCACAGAAAAGCTGACCGGTTATGGTGTTCATGCAGAAAACGAAATGACGGCGCGAGAAATAGAGAATCTTATTCTGGGAATTGGTGATTTTGATCCAGAAGCCCTTCGCAAGGTAACAATCTGCTTTGAAAAAGCTGAGTATAGCCACCATTTGGCAACCAGAAAAGACTATGAAGTTATGCATCTATCTTTAAAGGGGTTGAATATTGATGTTGAGTAGAAAGAGCAAACTTGTGGTTTTGATATTCACCGTTTTTTTCCTCTTGACTATTAGATATGTACTTGATCATGGCGCTGGAGCCCTCCCTCAAGTTTTACAACTGATCGCCTATGCGTCTCTACCTATTGCAGGCGGATTGATTACTCTTGACTTTTGTTCTTTGCTGGGAACGTTTACAGATGTAGAAAACTCGGTGACTTCCCACCTATTAGGACGTGTTTCAGAAGCCCCAGCAAGAAATTTCTTTATAGGCTTTCTCATAACAACCTACTTGTATCTTTTTAGGCCGCCTTTAACTTCTAATGTGTTTTTTCTTCCGTATATGGAATGGGTCACAATAGCATTAACAGTTTATGTGATATACAGCATGACGAGACCTTCTACCAATGAATTCTACGTAAGCTCTGAAGGCCCAAGTTGGAAAAGGCACATACAAGAGTTCAGGCGAGAGACAGGACGTGACTTAATGCGCATAGCCTCTGTCATGAAAGAGTTCGTTGACCATGGAGTGAAAGAGCCATTATTAGTTTACTTGACGTTACATCTACAAAGGCTAGGAGAGACTGAAGAAGGCATCCTCAAGACGTTGAACCTTCTAATAGATTATCAAGAAAATGTACGAAGACGCAAATTGTATTTCTTGGTTTTTCCTCGGAAAAAAAGAGAACTTGCCGTAAGAAACAAGAAAGCAAGAGAGAATCTACTGAATACTCTCCTCAAGAAAATCGATAGGTTGGAATTAGAATGAATCCGGAGAAAGCAAGAGCTACTGGTAATACGATAGTGAGACAAATACTTAGTCTATACGTCGGAGATGAGATGTTAATCGAAAAGATACTCGCTGCAGCGATGTCCAACGGACACGTTCTATTTGAAGACAATCCGGGACTCGGCAAGACATTGTTAGCTAAAACGCTAGCCTTTTCAATTGACTGCAACTTCTCCCGAGTTCAATGTACTCCAGATCTTTTGCCAGCAGATATTCTTGGAACTAAGGTCTGGAGGTCAAAAAATGCATCTTTCGAGTTGTTCAAAGGCCCAGTTTTCACCAACATTTTGCTAGTAGACGAGATAAATAGGTCTCCGCCAAAAACACAATCTGCTGTTTTGGAGGTCATGGAAGAGAGACAAGTCACTATTGAAGGGGAAACTTACAGGTGCGAAGAACCGTTCTTCGTGTTGGCAACGCAGAATCCGATAGAGTATGAGGGGACATATCCTCTACCTGAGGCCCAAATAGATCGTTTCATGATGAAACTCTCCACTGGATATCCAAGAACTTTAGGCGAAGAGAAGCTCATTGCTACAAGGCGTATAGAGTGGAGGAAGGATGACCCAACAAGAGATTTGAATCCAGTTGTATCTGCCGAAGATTTCAGCGCTTTGCAAAGAGTGGTAGAAAATGACATTTACATAGATGACGTTGTCATAGAATACATAGCAGAAATTGTCAGAAAGACGAGAGAACATCCACAAGTAGAAGTGGGATCAAGTCCGAGGGGAAGCCTTGCGCTACTTAAGGCTTCTAGAGCTATGGCACTTATGAGAGGAAGAGATTTCGTGACGCCTGATGACATCAAGACTCTTGCTGTTGATGCTCTTGCTCACAGACTGATACTTAGGGTAGAGGACGTAATGAAGCAAGCAGACAAACGGAAAATAGTGAAGGAAATCCTGGACACAATAAGTGTGCCAAAGGACTACCGTCCGAGGTGATCTTTCTTGACCTTGCTCTTGAAGGAAACCAAATTGCTCTTGACAGGGTTCAGCGTGCTTTTCTTTTCTGGTTTCCTTCTTGCCAACTCCATATTAATTTGCGCTTCATTTATTCCACTTTTCATATATCTTATGGGAGTTTTCATTGCCCCTCTGGAAGTGCAAATCAAGAAACTCGGCCTTCCAAGTTCTGCAAGGCTTGGCGGAATTATAGAGGTGGAAATGGTGGGGAAAATAACTGGCGGTCTGGGTTCAGTTGTCATTTGCGATGAGGTCCCCGAGCCTTTTCAACTTGTTGAAGGTAGCAACTATAAAGTAGTCTCTAAAGAGTTCAAGGAGAAAATGTTTAGTTTTTCCTACAAGATCCAATGCACCAAATGCGGCAACTACAGGCTTGGTACAGGCTGGGAAGCGAGACACATTCTTGGACTGACTTTAGCCCAAGTTTCAATTGAAGAGACTGGGCAGCTAAGGGTGTTTCCCAAATTGCCTGAGACAAGAAAAATGAAGTTACCCATGCGTACGACCCAGAGAATACATCCTAGTGAAGGTATCGCCAAGATCGGTCCGTTGAGCACTGACTTTAAGCAAATCCGTAACTACATCTATGGCGACCCTTTCAAGATTATTAACTGGAAAGCCTCAGCGAGGGCCGCAGGCTGGGGAAAACTGTATCCCATGGTTAACGAATATGAACGAGAAGGAAAGCTGTCAATCTGGCTATTTTTAGATGCAAATCCTGCCCTAAGAATTGGCACTTCAATTGAAAACGCCTTAGAATATGGTATAAGGGCTGCATACAGCATCTCTTATTATTTTCTGAACAAAGGCTACAGTCTAGGCATGTATGTCTATAATCATCGGGGGGAGACATTTTATCTTGATACTGGAAAAAAGCAGTTTATCAAAATTGCTGATGGGCTTCTTGAACTAACCCCTCGAAAAGTTGGATTACAGGTTTCCTGGGACGAGGGATTTTCAGAAGCCGTAGAGCGAAATAGGAAGAATGTGATCACCAAATCCCCCGGGATAGTAGTTATTACTCATGTTACCCAGAGCAGTTGGGGTGATTTCCTAAATGGATTGAGGAAAATTTTGGTTTATAAAAGAAGGAGAAGACAGCCTAACATTTTGATAATCAACATTCTGCCTTATGATATTATTCCCAAAGTTAATAATTGGGAGATATTTGCAGCTAAGATGCTTGATGTAATCAGTAGAAGCTTCTCCAACCGGCTACGAAATTTAGGATTGACCGTGATAGATTGGAACCCAAGAAATGAGAGTATAGAAACCACTCTGTTAAGCACAATACGCTTAAGGTGAATCAACCTTGGAATTGATGAAGAAAACACCAATGTTTTTGCAACTCACCGCTATTGTTTTAATGAGTGTAGCTGCCTCTTATGCCTTCCAGCATACTGAGACTACATATCAAATAAATGGACTATGTTTCTACCGCTACTTAGCATACGCCATTACCGTTTTTCTTGGTTACATCTGCTTTGCCCACTACAAAAAATATGTTGGTCTTGTCTTCTCTTTCGCGCTTTCAGCAATAGCCCTTTCTCCCATCGGGCAGAAAGCTATAGAGTTATTTCCCTCGGTAGTTCCCTTCTTGGCTGCGTTGATGGGATTCACCACGATTTTGGTCAACCCAAACTCTCGCGGGAGGGGATTTCTTGAATTTCTAGTTGTACTAATTCTGCCCTCTGTTCTAGCAGTGTCAC
>CP070709.1:879517-894605 GCA_020350305.1 Candidatus Bathyarchaeota archaeon | reverse complement strand
AATGCGTAAGCTGTCCGCTTCTACCCCTGTTTTGTGCCACAGAACATTACCGCGCGCGCATACCTGCATGCAATTATTGCACAGGAATCAAATGGGAGAGGCGGAATACTTAAATAGTATACCATCCCTATAACATCTCTGGGGATGTTTTAGGACATCTCTAGGATGTCTGGTAGAATGTTTGAAGAACCCAAAATGGAGAAACTTACGATAAATCTTCCACCGGTAGAGATTGCCAGAATGGACATGCTCATTGAAGCAGGCTACTATTCGAGCCGTGCAGAATTCATTAGGGCTGCAATCAGAGAACGGCTTGATTCCCATCAGGATTTCATCTCAAAGAAGTTAGAGCAGATAGCTCAGGGAGCACCAGAAGAATCCAAAGACAAAGAGATTGTCCTGCATGCAGTCGTACTAGGAGTCCTTGACTTGGACAACACAAGCCTTGAAAGCGCTATCAAACAAGGCAAAATGATGAAGATTCGTGTTGCGGGAATGTTAAGGCTGTCTGAAGATGTTAGACCTGAACTCATAGAAAGAGCGGTTGATAGCGTGAAAGTCTGGGGAATTGTGAGAGGATCTGAAAAAGCGAAAAGAGCTCTTCAGAGCAAAATGAAAAAGGGTGTGAAATAAGAGTGAGCGACGACGAAGCATTTGAAAAGCACACCCAAGAGGCTTTGCAGCAGTTTCTAAAAAGGAACCCTGAAGAGGCTACGCTTCTAGGTTTCCATGAGCCTTACGACAAGTTGCTTTCGAGCGGTAGCATAGAAGAAGTATATGAAAACCTGAAACTGATGGAAGCCTGGCGCACCAAGATGAAGCAAACGATAAACTTTGATGAACTCAACGAAGAAAACAAAATGGACTGGAAACTACTAGAAAACGCTTGCGAAATGTCCAGATTCTCTGTCTATGAACACTGTCTCCACGAGAAAAATCCCGAATGCCTACAAGGCATTGGTGCCCTAATTTTTGTGGTCTTGACTAGGGAATATGCACCCTTTGAGAAGAGAATTGAAGGTATCATTTCTCGACTAGAGAAACTGCCACTATACCTTGAAGAGTTTCGAAAAAGCTATGCAAAATGTGTGCCGGTCAAGTTATGGACGGAAGTTGCTATCGAAGGATGCCAACAAATGCCTGGATTCTTCCAATTCCTCATCGCCGTGGCAAAGGGAAGAATCTCAGAAAAGCTCTTCCTGAGACTCCAAACAGCAGTGGCAGGCCTGTCCCAACCGCTGATTGAACACCTTGAATGGCTAAAGGCCCTGTTACCAAAGGCAAAGGCTGACTGGGCGCTTGGAAAGGAAAAATTCGAGAGACTCTTGAAACTCAGAGAACTCGGAATGAGTGCTGATGAAATCTACGAATTAGGAGTGAAATATCTCAAGGAGCTTCGGGAGGAAAGAGTCCAACTGGCTGAGAAGATTTCTCCCGGAAAAACGGTTGAAGAAGTAATGAAGCAAATCCAAGCTGACGCTCCCAAAACCTATGAAGAAGCATTAGAATTCACACGAAAAGAGATGAAACGAGCAAAGAAATTTGTGCGTGAACATAATATTGCAGCAGTTCCCATGGAAGACAAGCTTCACGTTGAAGAGACACCCTTATTCATAGCGCCCTTAGTTCCCTTTGCAGCGTTGGCTCCGCCAGGAAAATATGAGAGGGTCCAGGAGGGGATCTATGTCGTAACTCGCCCTAAAGACATGAAAGATTTGAGCAAAGATGCAAATTACGCCAGCATACGAAACGCTGCAGTGCACGAAGCTTACCCTGGACATTTCCTACAAATCTCACGTTCCAATCGTCTCGGCTCTTTCATAAGAGCTCTTGTTTTTGGGTTAGAAACTGTAGAGGGTTGGGCACATTACTGCGAAGAGATGATGATGGAACATGGCTTTCAAAGAGGCCTAGAATCTAGGTTCATTCAAGTAAACAACATCATATGGCGGGCCGTTCGAATGATGGTTGACGTCAAGCTCTCCTGTGGCGAGATGAGTTTCGACGAAGCAGTTGACATGCTAGTGAAAGAGACAGGAATGTCAAAGAACGGCGCAGTCGCTGAGGTTCGCAGATACACGCAGAGCCCTGGATACCCACTCTCATATCTTCTCGGCAAGCATCTAATGCTGAAGCTACAAGACGACCTGAAAGCCAGAATTGGTGATAAGTACAGCGATAAATTCTTTCATGATGTCGTAACTGCCAACGGAAATCTCCCAATGTCAAAGCTCAGAGAAATCTTCGAACAGAAACTAGGAAAAATATGATCACATGAACGCGTAGATTTAGATGACGTTATTCTTGCGCGCGCTTCTTGCATGCATGGATTACGAATAATGTTGTTTTTGGAGTTTTGAAGAATTGTTTCAACATCAAAAGAATGTTCCAACCTCTAAAACAAATGAATGCATGAAAAATCATTTTCTATTTGCTATATATGCAATAACTAAATATAGTAAGTTTGAACTGAGATGACAATTCGGAATAATTCTCCTTCTTACAAAGAACAATTATCTTCTCCCATTTCTCGTATCCAATCTGCTCGCAGTGTTGAGTAAGGTTAGAGAAAGGATTCCGTTCATTTAACGTTGTGGAAATCTTAGAAATTTCATAGAAACCTAGAAACGTTATCTGTCGAAGTTCTATTAAGCTTCCTTCGATTGTTTTTCTGTCAAGTGGAAAACTAATTTATGAGAAATAACACCAGAAAAGGAAAGAGGAAGAGGCGTCTTGAATCTCAGAGGAGTTCTCATTGATTTTGGATACACCCTAGCCTATCTTAATGAAGAGAATGTTAAGAGATATAGAGAAGAACTTGTTTCAATTCTCACGAAATATGGATACAATAAAACCTTAGACGATCTAGCTCCCATTTTAGATAACACTTACAGAGGCTCCACCAAGGGAGAAGTTAAAGACATTCATGAATTTTGGAAGGTACTATTAGGAAATCTGGGAATACGTGAGAGGCCAATAGTAATTCAAGAACTCAAAGAATTGAGGAAAAATCATGTACTGACAAGATTTATGCTTTATGATGGTGTAATCTCAGTTTTGCGTACCTTGAGGAAGAAGTATAAATTGGCTTTAGTCTCTAATTGTTTTGTAGGCTTATCTGACATTCTGAAAGCGTTAAATTTGACCGATTTCTTTGAGTGTGTTATTTTGTCATATGAGGTTGGAGTGAGGAAACCAGATAGACGTATATATCTTGAAGCCCTTCAAAGGCTCAAGCTTAGACCTGAAGAAAGCATCTTTGTATCTGATGCAATCAGCGATTTAGAAGGAGCCAGAGAAGTTGGGCTTAAGACAATACTGGTACGTCAAGGAGAACACACAACTCATGGGGTGAAAGATCTAAACTTTAAGCCAGACTTTCAATGCAAGCATATATCCGAAATCATAGACTATCTTTGAGGATTAACGTAAATATAAGTGGAAAGAAACAATCTCCCAGCCCCCAAAGCGAGATCTGCTCTTTCCAGACAGTTTAGGGTTCTTGAAACTAAGCAATGTATGCATGCAATTTTTCGTCAAACCAAGCGGTACCGTCAGCAAAACCGTCAGAAATGCTATGGCTACGATTGAACACTCAGACGTTTAGCTCGATATTTTTACATGAACTTCCTCGTTTCCTCTTATGGAAGTTCCCTTCAGGGAGGAGACCATGCCTAGAATGGAATTACGGATGATTTCCGATACGAAGGGCTGAATAGGGACCTCATTATCGTCTATTGTTATCTTGGTTTTCAATTTTGACCTAAGACTCAAGGGGACGCAGTCGTTCAATTTTGCGTCTTTTTTGTGCACGGCCGCCGCCATTTCCTCGCATGATGAATACCCACACTTTGTACAGTCTAGTCCTGGAAGAAGGCTGAGAATTTTCGAGATTTTCTGTTTTTTCTTGATGAATTTTAATGCTTGCATAACCAAAATCTTGGGGTCCTCCTTTATCCTTAAAATCGGTTTTCCTAGGGGTCGCGTAGAGCAAAAAGCTATGATCTTTCCCTTCGCCTTGTTTTTGAAATCGTCGTATTCTTTTCTGTTTCTGACGCACAATATTTTGCCTACGTGTTCGTCATCTAGGATCAACCGAGAGAAACCTTCCAACATTATGAAGTCAACTTCAGGCGCAAAGCGGGGCAACTCATCTAGGGAGAACCGTTTCACTCCATTTTTTATCAGTATGCCCGTTTCAATGTCAGAGACGCTGATCACAGGGTTTGCACCAGCAACCGAGTGCTTCCACGTATCTTTTCCCTTAGTATCTATGGAAAACCTCTTCTGGTTAACATGCTTGGCTGTTGCCACCCGGTATCCCTTTCTCGTCAGCATCCGAACTACGGTTTCTATGATGGCGGTTTTTCCAGAGTCCTTGTGACCTATCACACCTATTACTGGAACCTTTGTAAACATAGTTCATGACTCTCCATTGTCATAGCGTGTTATTAGAAATTAACACACTAAAGGGTTATTCTTATTTGTTCTTGAAAATCCCTGCAGAAGTATGCATGCATCAAATACGGATTCTCTCCTGTTAAAAATTCATTTATTACAAAGCATATGTCAAATTAGGCAGCGGCTCTTTACAGAGAATGTGCTACTCTGGTTGCAAGCGCAAAGATTTGTTAATTGATTGCAGTTTTCAAGCGTAAACTTTTTATTGCAAAACTGCGGTGTTAGGTCTCTACGGTTTCAGTGAGGAAGTGAAGAAATGAACACACTACCACATTGCCCCAAATGCGGTTCACTCGCGTTGGAAATGAGTAAAGGCACAACCGGCTGGCACTGGATGTCTGCGGATGGCAGAAGCTATCACGTCGGCGGAAAGATGAAATACCGGTGTGCCTGTGGAAACGAGTGGGAAGAGTAAAAAACACCCCTCGATTTCCTGCTTAAATGGGAAAGAGTATTTTCCGATTTTAGAAGTGGTACTACGTCAGGAGTGCATTTCGTGGTTTGCACCCATGACCGCATAATGGTTGAAGATTTAAATTGTTAGAGGCTTTTCTTTACTAAGGTGTGAGTGCGATCAAAAGTAAGATTAGCCATATAGGATACGTCAACAGGATACGAGATAACATTCTTGATATAAAAAGAAGAAAACTGTTGCCCCTATATGGGGATCTAAAATCTGCAAACTGTGTGGTCTGTGGCGGATCTGGAAGATCATTGTATTCCTTGAACGCCGCAATGAGTCAAATAGCAATGAGCCAGATAGGCTGGAGAAACAAAGTGGTGTTGACTCCCGACGACCCAGGTTTTCCTGGGAAAAACATGTACGATGCGGCAGCCGAACTTGAAAGAAGATACAAAAAGATATTGCTGTTAATCAACTCTGGAAGCGGCCTCTCCGGAGACTCCGTGACAATGGCACAAGATTTGGCAAGGTATATTGAAGATAAAAAGTCTTCGAAGTTTTCCATGGGACTTATAACTTCTAACCTGAACTCACCGTTAGCCAAAATAGTCCGTGAACACGGGCATGTCACCAAGTTAAAAGGGCGACGAAGCTCGAAGCCTTCCTTGGAATACAGCGAGATAGGAATTATGGGTGACATGTTCGAACTCGGAAGCCTGTTCCTTTTGCACATGATGACCGAAGCGATCTTCCGAAACCTCCAATTCGGTGAAGTATTTCAACTCTGCGAAGAAGAATTCACAAAGCTAGGACCCATGATCGACTCAAATTTGGAGTCGGAAACCTATGCGCACCTTGTTGACATGATGGAAAAACGGACCAACGTGTTTCTCGGAGGGAGAGGCACGGCAAACGAGATCATCAAAATGGCTGCTGTAAGACTTTTTCACATGAAGGGTTTTTTGGGAGACAATGTATACGTAGCTAGAGGGGTGAATACTCCACATCCTAGAGCCGGGGACATTGAGATTTTGCTGTCATTTTCCGGAGAAACCAAACCTGTCATTAACTGGTGTGATGTCTTCAAGAAACTGAACGGAATTGTTCTGTCAATTACGGGGACGAAAAAATCGACTTTAGCCGAGAAGTCAGACTTCCAGATAACGCTGGAAGAAACTGTGAAGTTAGGTCAACCTAGGAGGTTCTATATGAGAGCAGCTTACGTCTTGAGTCCTTTGCCAGTGAAACTTGCTGAAAGACTGAGTGAAAGAGGGCTAAAGCTGCCAGAATACCTATTCAATTGGTATCACTCGGTTACCCAATAGAACTATTATATGAAACTGAAGAACTGTTGATGCTTGCAGTATTGAGTTTTTCTATTCTCCTGTAAGATCTTGGATTATCGCGTTTGGGGCGTTCTCTTTGACCGATTCTATCCCATTCTTGCAACTACTTTTCTGCGTGTAGCCTTCACTTGCAGCTATTATCTCACCATTTGGTGCTCTTAGCCTGAATCTGTATTCACCGGCAGTATCTTTGAATATTTCAAATTGTGCTTTAGGCATAAATTCTCACCCTTTTTCTTATATTCGAAACTTCGTAAAAAAGTTTTCGATACATATACTTAAATCTTATTCACGTCTTATTGATACACGTATACGCAATTGAACATGGTGATGCTATGGTCAAAATCAAATATATTGACGACGACATCGTACGCGTATATCAATTTGACAAACCGCGTACCAAGAAGAACCTGCTTGCTACACTCTTTTGGGGAGACAATGTACGGGTAGTCAAGAAGGTAGGGAAGTACTGGAAACTAGATTTCACTAAGCGCCGATGGAATCCTAACACTAATAGATATGAATGGATGAAGTTTGATGGTGCGATTCCAGCAAAGGCTCGATTCCGCGATGACCCTATTTTGAAGATCCGTTTTGTCGACGTAGGTCAAGGTGACGCTGCAATCGTCGAGTCACCAGAAGGTAAATTCGTTTTGCTTGATGGTGGAGAAGGCGATCATCTGCGCTATTATATTTCAGCTGCATGGGCACACGTTCTCCGTTTCAAATCACTTGAGGTCGAGGCAATCGTAGTAACTCACGGTGATGCTGATCATTTCGCTGGATTGATAAAATTACTTAATGCTACACGTGGCTACAACCGACCAATGATCAATGCCCAACATATTTTCCATAACGGGTTGGTAAAGGCTCCCACAAAGGTTGGAAACGCAAACATCTTCGGCAAATCGAAGAAGAAGAATGGCCGTCTCTATATTCTCGACCTTGTAGACGACCCACGTACTGTTCCTGACTCCCGTCTAAACAGGTATTTTAAGTTGTGGAAAAAATCACTAAGCGATCTTGCTGGAAAGAATCCAAATCTTGAGATACGACGTCTTGCATATGGTGACAACAACGTTTTCGACTTCTTAGTGAAGGAGGGGATTTCTGTTCAGGTGCTTGGGCCGATCGTCAAGGAATTGGATGGCAAACCGGTGCTTCCCTACCTCCACGGCAAGAGTAGCAGCTACTCAGCAAGCCACACTGTGAACGGCCATTCTATCGTACTGAAGATTAGCTATGGAAATGTTCGTTTTCTCTTCGGTGCAGACCTAAATGCTGAATCTGAAGCTGGCCTGCTAGAGCGTGCACGAAGAGACAACCTTTCTTTATCCTCGGAAGTGCTCAAGGTTCCACACCACGGCTCACAAGACTTTACCCCACGAATGCTGGAAGCAGTTCGCCCTACTGTCAGTGTCATCAGCTCAGGGGACGAGAGTGAATCCAAGGAGTACATCCATCCTCGTGCTGGACTCGTTGGTGCCCTAGGCAAGTACTCAAACCTAACCGTCGAGAAGCCGTTAATTTACGTCACTGAAATGGTGGCATTTTTCAAGCGTATTGGTCATGCACGTATGCATAAGATGACAAAGACGAGAAAGGAAAGCAAGAAGGAGCCAATCGAGACAACACGCGCCTACATCAAGAAGACTTTTGGCATCGTGCACATCCGCACCGACGGTAAGCGTGTACTTGTTGCTACGCATGGTGGCAAACCTGGTCAAAAAGAAAGCTACGCCTTCCATGTCGACGAACAAGGCAAGATTACATTCGAGAAGAAGACAAGGGTAGTATAAAGAAAATATGAAGAAAGACCTGTTTATGATCTTTCACATGCATGCACTTCTATTTTTCGTCGCTGTCTTGTAGCATCTACGAGTTCTCATATTCTATTTACCAGAGCAGACATCATCAAGGGTAGTATGGACGTTGCTTCTCCCCAAACGAAAACTTTTTCAGCTTTTTCCTTGATCTTGCCCCAAGACACTGCTTCTCTAGGTGTTGCCCCGGATAAAGAGCCATCTAGTTCAATAGCGGTAGTTAGATAGACAGCGTAGTCGAGGCCTCCTCTAAACTGGTTCCACCAAATTGTGTGATGTTTGCTTATTCCCCCTCCAACTACGAAAGCTCCAGTTTTCTCAGCTTCCCAAACCCGATCGTTCAACAATTGCTCATCTTTGAGCACATCAATCTTGAAATCTTTGTCTTGCGAGAACATCCACAACTGGTATCCAATCATTCCATCAGTTATTCCTGGAACTATAATTGGAATTTTGTTTCTCGTAGCCCAATAAATTATCGAGTCTTCAGTTTTCAGTTTCTTCCCAAATTCCCAAATCAGCTCATAAGTGGCCAATTCTCTTTTTTCTTTGTAAATTTCCGTCAAAAACGTCTGAACATTTTTTTCCACTTGTTCACCATAAACCTTGTCTGGAACCAAAACGTTACCTAATCGGCTATAACCTTTTCTCTTTACTTCCTCATCGTTCAATTCAAAAGAACCTTCGTAATAGTCTCCCCAGCTCCTTGCCAAATCGTGATCTAAGGTGCCACAAGTTGTAATGACTATATCGAACCAGTTTCGTTTCACCATTTCTCTGAAAACACCTCTTATCCCAGTAGCAATCAAACAGGCGGGAAAAGATAGAAAATTTAGTGATTTCTCATCCTTGATCATCCTTTCTAAGACGTTTACTGCTTTTGCTACCTTGTTCCCTTGGAAGCCACCTAACTCTTCCATTTGCTCCAGAATTTTCTCGGAATCTCTTGACTTTCTTGTCTCAAAATCCTTTACTTTCTTCATTATCCAGATTGTGCTACAATCCTTCATTTAAAGCTAACCAACTCAAAACAAATTTATTAAAGAGAAAAAGCTTGCATGCGTCATTTCGTTTCTATTGCCTAAAACTTTATTGTCAAACGTGCAGTACAGAACTAAAACACAACTGTTCAGAGCAATAATAAGGAGATTTATTGAGGAAACTTTGGAGGCAAATGTATGAGCATGACAAAACGTTCAATCATAGTTTTTGCAGTAACATTTGCATTATTAGGAATATCTATCTGTTTTAACGTGTGGCAAACCTCTAAGATCTGGGAACTTGACTCGGAAATTGATGAGTTGAGAAACCTAAGAGAACCACTGGTTCATCTAATCTATTATGAGTGGAAAGTCGTAGTCATAAACTGGGAACACGAGTACGTGCAAGTAAAATATACGCTCTTCAACTCGGGTTACACAAATGCTAATTTCACGTTATCAATCGACCTCTTTGACAACCAAGAGCCATTCAAGTCCAAAGAATGGGAAATCCAAGTCAATGCGACAAGTAAAAAAGTTTTTACTGATGTAAGGATTTATTGTGACCTGCTGGTCGATCCACATCACGCAGACGCAATAGAGTTCAATTCTATTTATTTTCACGAATATTCAAACCAGTCTAACGTTTAGTGAGTAAGCACTAATGGAACCTCTTCTCTCAAAATCAATTTCCAACTCTAAAAACCTTTAAATCACGAGCCAGAAAGCCAATAGAGGGAAATGCATGGACTCTGCCGAATTCAACCTAGAGAGAAATTTGCTCGTTAGCGCTGAGCGCGACTCAGACATAGTTCAATTTTTAACGAAACTCGCGGAAAAAAAAGGAATTAACGCTGCAGCCTTCACCGCAATAGGTGCCTTAAAACGCGCGAAACTTGGATTTTACGACGAAGGAAAACATGAATACCGAGAAATAGCGGTTGACTCTCCTCAAGAATTGGCGAGTTGTACAGGAAACATCTCCATAAAGAATGGAAAGCCCTTCGTTCACGTGCATGCTGTTCTCGCCGACAAAGATGGAAATACAAAAGCTGGCCACCTATTTGAGGGAATAGTTTTCGCCGCCGAAATTCATTTACGCGAATTAAAAGGGCCAAAACTTGAGCGGAAATATAGTGAGACAACTAAACTTTCGCTCTGGGATATAAAGTAGAAATGTTTCAACACTCTTGACTTCCTAAGCGATCTTAGAAGTCTCTTTCTAAGGGTGAATTCTTTACTTCCAATGCTTATCTTAAGAGGAAAATAAATCCATAGATTTCCTACATGCAAGACAAGGGCGGCAGCCATGGAAGTAAAAATGAGGTACTTGAGTCACGATATAGCGAAGCACTTCGGCTCAAAAGAGAATACGGAAACCGTTCATCCATCAGATAACGCTACATATGAACACCTATTGAGCCTGCTTGAAAAGAAATATGAGAAAGCTTTCAAACAGCTGCACGGTGGAAAATTAGAGAAAAAAAGTTCAACACATTCATTTTCATAACTGAAGGATGGCCCCTCCGAACGATGCAGGATAAAGCCGTGAATCCAGATAGGGAAGTACTCGTTGCATACGCAGATTTCGGCGGTTAAATTTCTCCGTAAAAAAGAACGATCTACCTCTTTTTGACGAAATCTATTTCTCTGATGAAGATACGTGAAACTCAAACTAGAAAGGAAATGCATATTTACAGCCAAGTTACAAAGACAAACGGTTCAAAGAGTAAAACACATAGTCCCGGAAAATCCTATTGGAGGATTTTATCATATTTGAAAGTGTCGAGAAGCTGATAAAAGCTCATGAAGGGATTGAGAGAGAAGTTTACCTAGATCTGGAAAACTGTAGCCCCATACCGAGGGAAATAGTTGAGGCGATGATTCCGTACTTCTCAGAAAAAGCTTACGGAAATCCCACGGTAACCCATAAACTCGGATGGATGGCTTACGAAGAGATTCAGAAAGCTTCTGGCCGCTTGGCTGAATACGTTGGGGCAAGTTCGATTGAAGAAGTAAACTTAACTCCTGGTGAAACAGAGGCCAATAACCTAGCTTTAATCGGCACGGCATTAGCGAACAAAAAGAAGGGCAACAAGATTGTGATTTCAGAGATAGAGCCCTTGAGCATAACGTTTGCATCAAAAATACTTGAAAAATACGGATTCAAAGTTGAAAAGATTCCAGTCAATAGAGAAGGCTTCGTGAGCTTAGAGAAGCTTCTTGATGCCACTGATAAGAAAACCATACTCGTAAGCATAATGTTGGCTAATCACGAAATCGGAACAGTTGAGCCGATCAAGGAAGCTGTGAAAATAGTCAAGGAAAAAAATTCTGAGACGCTATTTCACACAGATGCATCGGACGCCTATGGAAGAATCCCCGTAAACATTGGCGAGTTAGGAGTTGACTTGATGACTTTAAGCAGTTATAAAATCCTTGGCCCAAGAGGCGTTGGAGTGCTTTGCGCTAGAGAGGGAGTGAACGTTGAGAGGCTTTTGGAGGGGCAGATTGGAACGCAGAAGCTTTGGCCTGGAGTGGAAAATCTGCCTCTCATAATGGGTTTCATGAAAGCGTCAGAACTTGCATTTAGAAACTTCCACAAAAATGTTTCGCAAATGAAGAAGCTTAGGGACAGGTTGATAGACGGAATTCTTGAGAGAATAGCTGAGACTAGCCTAAATGGACCCAGAGGGGATGAGAGGGCTCCAGATAACGCTAACATAAGCATCCTACACTGTGAAGGTGAGGCCTTAACGATTGAATTAAGCTTGAAGGGAGTTTATGTTTCAAGTGGAAGTGCTTGCACTAGACTGCTTCTGCAGCCAAGCCACGTTTTAACAGCGATTGGAAGGAAGTTTGAGGAGGCGCATGGAAGCGTCTTGATGAAAGTCACGAGATACCATACGGACGAAGACATTGAATACGTTCTTAAAGCATTTCCAAAAGCCGTTGAGAGACTTCGAGCGATAAGTTCAATTAAAGGGGGTGCAAGGTGAAATGTCAAGAGCTCCATTACCATACAGTTCCAAAATACTGGAGCTTTTTAAGAATCCAAAGAATCTCGGAAAAATGGAAGACGCAACTGTTTCAGCTATAGCAGGAAGCCCAACATGTGGAGACATGATAGCCTTCTACTTGAAGATAAATGAAGATGAAGTGATAGAGAAGGCAACCTTTGAAAGCTATGGATGTGCAGCTAACATTGCAACCGCGAGCATTACAACAGAAATGGTTAAGGGCAAAAAATTGGAAGACGCTTGGAAGATTTCATGGAAGAAAGTTGCGGATGAGGTCGGTGGCTTACCAACCGTGAAGTTTCACTGCGGAATCCTCTCTGTAGGTGCAGTCAGAAGAGCGATTAGAGAATTTTATAAAAAGAAAGGTGAAAAACCAAGCTGGCTACAAGACGAATTGACCATTGAGGAGAAGCACGCTTTAGAGGAAGAGGAGTTAGCCAAAGTTCTTTCAGAAAAGTTAGCTAAAGTTCTCTCAAAGAAAATTGGAGAAAAGTAAAGAAACTGCATGGAAGAAGCACGTTGCTAAAGGAATATGTAAGCAGAATCGAGGAGGCTTGCGGAGAAGGTCGAGACTTCATCATTATCCTAAAACATGCCAAAAGAGAAGAGGCCGTCAAAAGAATACTAGAGAAATGTAAGGTCATACGCACTTTATCAAAGGTTATGACGATGGGAAAATATAGAGACAAAGACGTTAGCGTTTTCATAACCGGCAAACTCATCCTCAAAGGATTAAAGGGAAGAAAAGAAGCAGAAGAAATCCTAGAAGAACTGCTCACATAATCAAAAACGTACAGTATATTTTCATGAAACACCGCGTCTCATGCATGCATAATTATTTGCTCACTTTGTGCGCTTCAACTTTCACACTTGTTATTTTTCCCTTTAACCCTTCAGAAACATCAATGTCATAGCTCGACTCAGATACAACCTTGACCTTTCTAAATCCTGCTTTCCTTATTGTCTCCAAGTATTCATTTTTCTCCAAAGCTCCCGCAATACATCCAGCCCACGCGTCAAAACTCTTCTTTACGGCATCAGGCAATTCCCCTTCTGTGACAAGATCAGAAATCATAATCTTCCCACGAGGTTTCAGTACTCTATAGGCTTCACGAAACACTTTTTCTTTGTCGACGGATAAGTTGATGACACAGTTGCTGATGATGACATCAACCGAATTATCCTCAACCGGGAGACTCTCTATCTCACCCAACCTGAACTCCACATTTGCGTAACCATATTTCCTGGCAGTAGATTTCGCTCTCTCGATCATTTCTTCTGTCATGTCAATCCCGATGACTTTTCCTTTAGGTCCAACTCTTTTGGCTGCAAGAAAAACATCGATTCCGCCGCCTGAACCTAGGTCGAGAACGGTGTCACCTTCCTTCAAGGCGGCTAACGCAACTGGATTTCCGCATCCTAAACCCATGTTAGAAGCTTCAGGAACATTTCGCAAGTCTTCATCAGAATAACCTATTTTTTTCCCAAGCTCAATGAGAGAGGGTCCACATTCACATGATGGACAACAGGACACTCCCGCTTTCACCATCTCGCCATATCTCTTCTTAACAAACTTCTTGATTTCTTCCTCTTCCATGTTCTTCTCCTTCTAGCTAGGAACAAGAATTCTGTCTCTTAAATACCTTATAACCTATTTTTTGGGCGCCTCCGACTTTATCTTCGGGACGTATCCTTTTAACAGCAGCGAATTCCCAGCAACGGTGATATCACTTAGAATCATAGCGATAGCGGATATCTCCGGCCTTAAGAGGATTTCAAAAAATGGAAACAAAACACCTGCAGCTATTGGAATAGAGAGGACATTATAGAAAAATGCCCAGAAAAGATTCTGCTTAATCTTCCTTAACGTCTGTCTACTTAGTTGGATGGAAGCAATAACGTCATGAAGATCTTCCCTAATTAGAACGATATCACCAGCCTCAATCGCGACATCCGTCCCAGATCCAATAGCTATTCCAACATCGGCTTGCGTAATGGCTGGAGCATCATTTATTCCATCACCAACCATGGCAACAATTTTCCCCTCGCTCTGCAATTCCTCTATTTGGTTAACCTTCTCCTCTGGAAGAACCTCTGCCAAAACCTTGTCTATACCTACTTGTTTAGCGACTGCATATGCCGTTCTTTCAGTATCACCAGTAAGCATGACAACATCTAAATTCAGTTTCTGCAGTTCTTGTATCGCTTCTTTGGAATATTGCTTTAACGTGTCAGCGACGGCGATTAGACCGCTCACTTTCCGGTTGACCGCCAAGATCATAACAGTCTTTCCCTCCTTCTCCAAACCTTCAACCTTACCTTCAAAGTGACCCATCGATATTCTATTATCTTCCATTAGCCCTCTGTTGCCAACCAGTATGTGCTTTGACTTGTATTCTGCTTCTACACCTTTTCCAGGCATAGTTTTGAAGAACTTCGCTTCTGGAGTGTTAATCCCCTCTTCTTTTGCCCTCCTCAAAATAGCCTCGCCGAGAGGATGCTCCGATCTTCTCTCCGCGACAGCCGCCATCTTTAACACCTCCAATCTGTTCTCTCCGATTATATCCGTGACCTCTGGCTTTCCCTTTGTTAGCGTACCAGTTTTGTCAAAGACTACAGTGTCAAGTCTACCTATGATCTCCAGCACTCCGCCACTTTTAATCAAGACCCCATGTTCAGCTCCCTTTCCCATCCCAACCATGATCGCAGTTGGGGTGGCTATACCTAGGGCACAGGGGCAAGCGATAACTAATACGGAGACCATTGCTGTTAGAGCGAATACAAACTCGGATTTAAACAAGAAATACCAAAGTCCAAATGCAATTATTGATATTAAAACAACTGTCGGGACGAAATAATTAACAACCTTGTCTGCAATTCTCTGAATCGGAGCCTTGCTTACCTGAGCATCTCGAACCAACCTAATGATCTGCGCCAATGTGGTTTCCCGCCCTACTTTTGTCGCCTTGAACTTTAAAACACCCGTCTTGTTAATCGTTGCACCAATAACCTCATCACCCACCTTCTTTTCAACGGGAATACTCTCACCCGTAAT
>CP070709.1:836009-879417 GCA_020350305.1 Candidatus Bathyarchaeota archaeon | reverse complement strand
AAGTTGGAAACGAAGGCAAAGTAGTGCTGGGTGTGGTTCCGCAGAAGACAGAAGAAGTCTTAGCAGCACTGAGAGAGACAGAAGAAGGCGAAAACGCACGGATAGCAGGTGAGGCAACGAAAGAACACGGTGAAGTCGTTCTTAAAACTGCAGTAGGCGGAAAAAGAATCCTTGCCCCACCAATCGGAGACCCCATACCAAGAATATGCTAGCGGGTCATGTATGCATAATTAAGTCTTCTTTGGCTTTCTTTTTATTTGCAGAAGTTTCTTTATATCATCGGTATCGCTCGTCGTTAACAATCTAATCCATAGCCAGCGTCCGTCGTGTAATTGTTCCGTGTTCCCTAGAAGCTTATGGATCTTAGTGCTCAGTTCATTTCGTATTGAAAGAGCTTTTTCGGATTCTTTTTTGCCAAGAACTATCAGGACTGTAAATCCGCCTTTCTCAGGGAAAAGCGAGCATAGAGTCTTGCTGCCTTTGCGGTAACGAATTGTCCATCCGTACTTTGTTCCATAAAATATTGTTTCAGGTACCAAGTCATAGCGGTCTTTAATGAACCGTTTTGTCTCTAACCATGCATCTTTTGCCTGTTCTCCTATGAAACTCACCATTTCTTCTGCGGTTGGCTTACGTGTCTTATCTGTCATCCGACGGAAGTCTTGCCTCATATTATCAACAGTCCTGCCCTATCATTTCGCCATCTAATTGGCTTTTGCCTCAGCATTTATCATTTTCCGCATCCCCAACAATCATTTATCCCACAAATCAGAAACCTTCGCAGCCTTCAGAAGCTTCCATTTGCCAAAGAAATCCTTTTTATAAAGATGAAACAAGCCACATCGTTGACACTTGAGCACTTTTCTATGCTTTTTGAAATCAAGCTCATAGAGTTCCAAAGGAGAGCCACAGTCTACACATTTCCCTGTATGCTTTCTCGGTTCTTCCGCCAGGTCAAACCCTCCTCCAACCATCAATAGTTACTATTATGAATTATACCTATGAAAGCTTTCACAAGCCGAAACCAATTTTAGTTATTCATCATTTCGTAATTTTATGTTTAGCCCATATTCTACATGTGCCCTCGTTAGAAACCATACACGCACCTTTCGGAGTCTGCGGCGTACAAGCCTTCGTAAAAAGAGGGCACTCGGAAGGATTAATCTTTCCAACTATAACCAAATGGCAAAGGCAACCAGGCAGCAAATCTCTGGAACCTTCAATCCTTATGTCATACTTTTTTCTCGCATCAAACACAGTGAATTCTTCTCTAAGCACCAGTGCAGAAGAAGGTATCGTTCCCAGTCCCCTCCAACGTCCGTCCGCTACCTTGAACACTTTTTCGATTAATTGTTGAGCCTTGACGTTCCCATGCCACCTAACGGAGCGAGGATACTCGTTTTCTAACCTAGCTTCACCGTCTTTTGTTTGTTTAAGCAACATAGAAATGGCAAAAAGGACATCTAGAGGCTCGAAACCAGTCACAACGGTTGGCATATGATAAACCTTAGGAAACATCTCATAAGCCTTCACCCCAATAATAGTGGAAACATGCCCAGGCGCTATGAAACCGTTTATTTGCAAGCCTTCCACGCCGAGAAGAAGTTCCATAGCAGGTGGAATCAGCCTATGCGAGACAAGGAAGCTTAGGTTCTCGGGCGGCTTGTTAAGAACTTCCACCGCGGTAGACGGAGCGGTGGTTTCAAACCCGATTGCAAGAAAAACGAAGTCTCTATTCGGCTCTTTCTTCGCCATTTTCACAGCGTCTCCCACGCCATACACTATTCTCACGTCTCCGCCCGACGCTTTTGCTCCTTGAAGCGAAGTTTTCGAGGCTGGAACTCGAATCACATCACCATATGTTGCAACGGTCACTCCTTCAAGAGCTAAAGATATTGCCTCATCGATATCGGCGGCTGGAAGAATGCAAACGGGGCAGCCAGGTCCAGCTATGACCTCTACTGTTTTGGGAAGGAGAGCTCGGAGTCCGTGGTGAGTTATTGTCCATTCATGAGTGCCGCATACGTGACAAAATTTCACGTTGTAACGTGGAGCTAGACTTTCAATGTGATCTGCAACGTTCTTTGCTAAGGTGGGGTCCCTGAATCTCAACTGCTCTTCCATCGGCGCCACAACCTTCATACACAATGGACTCTCTATGCTTTTTTAAGGATGTTCTACTCCCACACGCTACTTGAGGGCTGAAAAACGGCTTTAAACACTTTCACTTATACTTGAGAATTTCTTCCCATAACCGAAGGGTTTCTTCCGCAGCTTTCCTATCAATTACCTCAATAGCGTATCCTGCATGGACCAAAACGTATTCTCCCAACCGGGGCTTCACAAGCGTGACGTTCACATCTCTCAAGACACTCTCGCCAAAGTCAACCTTTGCATTGTTTCCATGAATTCTAATCACTTTGGCCGGGATTGCAAGGCACATTTTCATCACCTAATAAACGTGTGTCCAAAATAAATCGATTATGGTTACTGGGCGACAATGCTTGCGGCGATTGTCTGGCCGAAGGCGATGCCCCCATCCCCCGGCGGAACCATCCTATGAACTACGAATCTGAAACCATTTTTCTCAACGTTTTTTCTGATTACTTGGGTGATGTGTTCATTGTATGCAACTCCGCCGGAAAACCCGATGGTCTTAACATCTAGTCGTTCAGCATTCTCCATGACCAGTTGGGCTAGACCATTGGCAAGATAAGATTCGGCGGAAAAAGCCAAATCAGCAGCTGACTGTTTGTTTCTCTCATTAAATATTTCATGAACGAGAAGTGTAGTTTCAATAGTGGTTCCTCTGATTTCAGGTTTTAGATCGAGTATGTTCTTCCCCTCCATGGCGACAGACTCCAACTTCATCGCTGGTTCGCCTTCATAGGTCCGCTCATAACATATGCCCAGTATGGCAGAAACAGCATCTAGCACTCTTCCACAACTTGTGGTTTTGAGCAATAATTCTTTCTCCAACTGTTTAACGATTATTTGGGCCTCTGTTTTTCCATGCGGGAAGTGTTTGCTTTCGGATAGTAGCCATGCCTCAACATCCACCACGTCGTGAAGCATTCCAGCAGCCATTCTCAACGGATGCAACGTTGCAAGGTCACCCCCAACCATCGGTTGCTCTTGAAGATGTCCTAGACGCTGGAAACCGTCTTGGTTGCAATACAAGACTTCTCCACCCCAAGCCTTGCCATCTGAGCCGTAACCGAAGCCGTCGCAGGCTATGCCCACCATCTCGCTGGTGTCATGTTCACCCATTAAGGATGCTATGTGAGCGTAATGGTGCTGAACTGAAACAACCGGACATTCATGTTCATTTCCCAAATCACTGGCCAGCCTTGTCGTGTTGAATTTCGGGTGTAGGTCGCAGGCTATGAACTCAATTTTACTGTTCGTTAGCTTTATCAAGTGATTTACGGCTTTTCTCAAGAATCTAAGGGTCTCCAGGTTCTCCACATCTCCGATATGCTGGGAAACAAAGGCTTTGTCCCGAAACAATACGCAAGAGGTTACATTAAGTTCCGCCCCAACACCTAAGACGCCACTATTTGCTGAACGTTTGAGACGTATCGGCTCAGGAGCGTATCCCCTAGATCGACGCATCAGGCTTTGGTTTACACTGTGGAAACGGACAACGGAGTCATCGCATCTATAGGCTATGACTCTGTTATGAAACAGAAAGAAGTCGACCACAGATCCAAGTCTTTTTATGGCCAACCGATTTTCCGCCACGATTGGCTCATTAGGAGGATTAGCGCTCGTCATTACAAACGCGGGTTCACGTACGTCGTCGAACAGCATATGGTGCAGGCCAGTGTATGGAAGCATCACTCCGATGTTGTGTAGCCTTGGAGAAATTAATTCGGAAAGGTAGCAGTCGTCCCTCTTCTTTAGAAGAATAATCGGCTTGATGTACGAAGTAAGCAGCTCAGCTTCAGCGTGGCTTACCTCTGCGAATGACTCTACGGTTTCAAGGTCGCGAGCCATGATTGCAAACGGTTTCTGGGTTCTATGCTTAGCTTTTCTCAATTGGGCGATGGGCTTAGACTTAGTGGTTGCGGTGGCGACATGGAAGCCTCCATTTCCTTTGATCGCAACAACGTATCCCTCCTCAAGCAGTCTACCCGCCTCTCTGATGGGATCTCTACGTTCTATGGGCTGTCCGTCGTTGGCCGCAAGATAGACTTTTGGGCCGCACTTGCTGCATGCCACTGTCTGCGCATGAAATCGGCGGTTGGACGGGTCTCTGAACTCTTTGGAACAGAAATTGCACATAGGAAACTCTTGCATTGTGGTGTTCGGCCTGTCGTAAGGAAGTCGGTCAATGATGGTATATCTGGGACCACAGTTGGTGCATGTGATAAAAAAGTAGTTGTGACGTTTGTTTTTCAAGTGTCTAAGTTCTCTTAAGCATTCACTGCAGATTGAAATGTCTGGCGGGATGACAGATCCTGAAAGCTCTACGTCTTCAGAACTCTTGAGAATGGTGAATTTTTCAAACTCGTTTTTGTCTTCTGCATAATTCGTAGTAACCTCGTAAATTCGGGCGAGAGGAGGTTTTTTCGCCTTGAAATCCTCAAGAAAACGATCAACATTGCCTTTCTTTCCTTCTACTGCAATCTCTACTACCGCGTCCCCTCGGTTTCGCACGTAGCCAACCAACCTATTCTTCAGGGCAATACGATAAATAAAGGGTCGAAAACCCACGCCTTGAACAATGCCGCTTACTTTGATTTCAGCACGCAACCAGTGATCGAACTCCTCTTCTTAGGCACCCGACATTGCCTGCATCCAATATGTTTTTTGGTTTCACTCTGAAACACTGCGCAGGAAGCGATTTGATCTTGAAAGAGCAGCTCATAGCTCTTGGTGAACATTGGAGAGGAAACAACCTCCTCTATTATCAATCACAAGGCGCACAGGGCTAGAATCCTCCTATTGGCAGAAAACTCGCTATGATTTCGCTTTCAGTTTCTCTTCTATTGTCTTCAGCTCTCCATGCTCTGAAATACGGATACGCGTTTCAAGTCTCACGCTCAAGCCTAAACGTCTGAAAAACCAGAGCAATTGTGCACCATTCACTGGCCCTTTCAGTTTCCCTGTAGATATTAGCTGAGCTAAAGCCCTTTCAATTTGAGGAATGGCCTCAGGATACTGACGTTCTGCAGCGTTCAAGACTTCCGAAGCCCGACCGATCAGGACTCGGCTTAAGACTTTCTTGGGATTTCCTGTTTCCTTCTCTTTTCCAGCCTCTTTTGTAATCCAGCGTTTCCTCATTTCGAATAATTTTCGACGTTTCAATCGTTCTAGATCTTTATCTTCTGGCAAACGTGCCCACCATCAACACTATGGCAGAGTTTTCTCCCTTTTCGTGTTTTCACATAAAGCGATTCGTATCTAAAAGTCGATCGCTACCAGTATGCTTTTTAGCAAGATGTTTAAGAGATTGAAAAACAACATTTATAGCTCAATCCGAAGAGTTGCTTAGAAACTCTGTCAAATGGAGAAGTCAAAATGGCGCAAGAAAAAACGAAGGTAGGAGTGTACATTTGCCATTGCGGAGGGAACATAAGCGATACCCTAGATGTGGAAAAGGTGCGAGAAGCTGCTGCCAAATTTAACGGGGTAAAAATCGCAGAAACCTACGAATATATGTGCAGCGACCCTGGACAAGAAATGATAATAAAGGGGATAAAGGAACAAGGGCTCAACAGAATTGTAGTGGCGTCATGTTCACCGCGAATGCACCTTGACACTTTTAGGCGAACAGTGGAATCAGCTGGTTTGAACCCGTATTTCCTTGAAATGGCAAATATTAGGGAGCAGTGTAGCTGGGTTCATGACGATAAGGAAGCTGCAACGTCTAAGGCTATTGACCTTATACGCGGGGCGGTGGAGCGAGCCCGTTACCTCGAACCCTTGGAGACAAAGAGCATACCAGTAAATAGAGACATCCTCGTGATTGGAGGAGGAATCGCGGGCATCATCACTTCTATTGAGTTGGCTGACAAGGGATATCAAGTGTACTTGGTGGAGAAAACCCCGAGCATAGGCGGACATATGGCCCAGCTTAGCAAAACTTTCCCTACACTCGACTGCTCGCAGTGCATTCTCACGCCGAAAATGGTATACGCTGGACAGCACCCAAACATAAAGATAATCAGCATGGCAGAACCAATAGCCGTCGAAGGTTCTCCTGGCAACTACAGAGTCTTGATCAAGAAGCGTCCAGGATTTGTGGACGCTTCGAAATGCATAGCTTGTGGGGAGTGTGAAAAAGTTTGCCCTGTCAAGGTTCCAAGCGAATTCGAAGCCAAAATGTTTCCGCGAAAAGCCATTTACATACCATTCCAGCAGGCGATTCCAAGAACATACGTGATCGACAAAGAGCACTGCCTATACTTCACCAAGGGAGTTTGTAGACTTTGCGAAAAATTCTGCAAGGGCAAAGCCATTGATTTCAAACAGAAAGAAGAAACCGTGGAATTGGATGTGGGCGCAATTGTTGCTTGTACAGGGTTCGGGGAAGTTGACGCAAAAGGCTTTGAAGAGTATGCCTTCGGCCTACACTCGGATATCATAACGAATCTGCAGTTGGAGAGACTCTTAGGTCATGAGATGCGCAGACCGTCGGATGGGAAGGTGGCTAAGAAGGTAGCTTTCATACTCTGTGTAGGTAGCCGAATGATGAATCAGGAACCTGGAGTGGAACATTGTTGCAAGATAGGTTGTATGGCTGCAATCAAGCAAGCTATGTTGGTTCAAAAGGTTGTGCCTGATGCCGAGCCATGGATTTTTTATACAGATATAAGAGCTGATGGGAAGGGATATGAAGAGTTCTACGTTACGGCTCAAGATCATAATGTGCATTTTGTCAGAGGCCGCGTAGCAGAAGTTGTTCCGCAGAGTGATGAAATATTGGTGAGTGCGGAGGACACCCTTCTCGGGACTCAAGTGGAGGGAAAATTCGATTTAGTAGTGCTCGTTCTAGGAATTATTCCTAGTTCAGGTACTCAAGAGTTGGCTCAAAAGTTGGGTATCCAGGTCGGCCCCGATGGATTTCTTTTGGAAAGACATTACAAGCTTAGGCCAGTTGATAGTCAAAGGGAAGGAGTGTTTATTGCTGGATGTGCCTTGAGCCCAAAGGATGTGAGGGAAACCGTCTTGGAGGCGATGTCTACTGCTTCAAGGGTTGCAACTTTCGTAGGGAAAGGTGAGATTTCTGTCTCGCCAGAAGTGGCCCATATCATTCCCGAAAAGTGCAACAACTGTAGGATATGCCTAGAAGTATGTCCTGTTGCGGCGGTGGAAGAGTCTCCCACAGGCCTAAAGATCAACCCGATGTCATGTGTTGGATGTGGAATCTGCGTGCCGAGATGTCCTGAAGAGGCTATTGACCTTAAGCACTCCACTGAAGCCCAGTTGATGGCTCAAATCTGCAAAGTAAGCGAAGGCGGCAAGGCGCCGAAGATCATCGCTTTTCTTGAGAAGGAGATAGCTTACGGAGCTGCTGACTTAGCTGGGCAGTCTAGAGCATCATATCCACCCAACGTGGAAATAATTGGCGTTCCCAGCACGGGAAGAATCGGCTTGAAACATTTGCTGCACGCATTCGCCTCTGGAGCTGACGGCGTAATATTACTTGAGGACCACGGCGGCGTGTTCACCGAAGAGGCTTTGAGGAAGCATGTTACTCAATTGAAAAAGGAGCTAAGAGGATATGGTGTCCAGTCCCTCCGCCTTATGTCGTTTTCTACAACGCTTCCAGAATACAACAAGGTACTCAACATATTCGAAACATTCAACGAGAGAATTTCGAAGATGGGGCCTCTTTCACAAGAAACACGCTTGAAAATCAAAGAAAAACTTGCAAACCAACGGAGTTTTTTCGCAGATTGAGATAGTTAGGAACTCATGTGAAGCGTATGGGCTGTTGATGAGAATGGAGAGTTGGGACTTAATTATCATCGGCGCAGGACCAGCTGGTCTTACGGCGGGTATTTATGGAGCTCGAAGCGGACTTGAAACGCTGATTCTTGAGGAAAAAACTCTGGGAGGCGCAGTTGCTGAAACCCCATTAGTTGAGAACTACCCAGGCTTTTCTGAGGGCATCAGTGGGCGCGATTTAGTTGATAGAATGGCTGAGCACTGTAGAAAAGTGGGCGCTGAAATCAGACAGTTAGAAAAGTTCATTGAACTAAATGTTAAGGATGAAAGAAGAATCGTTAAAACGGACAGAGCCACCTACTCAGCCCGTGCTGTGATTATTGCTCCTGGCTGTCATTACAAGGAGCTTGGAGTACCCGGTGAAAAAGAGTTTCGTGGCAGAGGAATCAGCTATTGCACGCTGTGCGACGGACCACTCTTTAAAGGGAAAAAGGTAATTGTCATAGGTGGTGGAAACGCAGCTGTCGTCTCCACAATATACCTCGCGAATCTAACATCTGACGTCAAGTTGGCTCATCGAAGAGGTCAGTTAAGAGCCGAAGAAGCACTTGTGAAGGACCTCCCAGCGCAAAAGGTGGATATTCTGTTGAACACAGAACTTAAAGAAATCAGAGGCGACGTCAAAGTGAAGGATGTTATCCTATTTAACAACAAAACCAGTGAGACTAGACAAATGGATGTTGACGGCGTGTTTATTCAGGTTGGTGAAGTGCCGAACAGTCAAATTGCTAAAGAAGCTGGGGTTGAAGTAGATAAAGATGGCTACGTTATTGTTGACAATCGTCAAAGAACGAATATCCACGGTGTATATGCTGCGGGTGACGTGACCGCGAACCCTGTTAAACAGATTGGAACAGCCGTTGGACAAGCTATTGTAGCGGCTACTGAAGCATTTGGCTACATCAAAAGACCATACTACTACAAAGGCTAATTCTCTATGTTTGTGAGATGCTCAGAGAAAGGTTTAAGTTTCAAACTAAGAAGTGGATTACTCTCAATTCGTCAGAGGAAAAAAGACATTGCTGCGCGTATGCATGTAAACATAGGAGGAAAATAACTTGGGCAACAGTGCTGTACTTGTGGTCGGCGCGGGCATAGCTGGAATACAGGCATCTTTGGACCTTGCTAATCGAGGACTCACAGTCTATCTTGTGGAGAAATCTCCAGGCATTGGAGGACGAATGGCGCAGCTTGACAAGACGTTTCCAACGATGGATTGTTCCATATGCATACTCGCTCCAAAAATGATCGAGTGCTTCCGCCACCCAAAAATCAAACTGCTTACGTGCTCAGAAGTTAAGGAAGTTACTGGTTCTGCTGGAAACTTCAAAGCTAAAGTCTTGAAAAACCCTAGGTATGTCGACGCTAACAAATGTACCGGTTGCAGTGCATGCACTGAAAAGTGCCCAGTTAAGGTACCGAGCGAATTTGATGTGGGCATGGGAATGCGAAAGGCAATCTATATGCTTTTTCCACAAGCAGTTCCACGCGTCACAAGCATAGACAAAGACCACTGCCTCTACTTCCAAAAAGGAGTATGCAGGATATGCGAAAAATTCTGCCAACCACATGCAATCAACTTCGATCAAAAACCTGAGGAAATAACGCTTAATGTTTCAAGCATAGTATTGGCCACAGGCCTAGAGATTTATGACCCAGCGTCGATAAGCGAGTATGGTTATAAAAGATACAAGAACGTTCTTCTGTCACTAGAATTCGAAAGGCTCATTAATGCTTCCGGACCAACCCGTGGAGAGCTTTTGAGACCTTCAGATAACAAGCATCCCCACAGAATAGTTTTCATACAATGCGTTGGCTCAAGAACCCAACAAAAGGGATTACCATATTGCTCAAGTGTGTGCTGTATGTATGCCACAAAAGAGGCAATCCTAGTCAGAGAACACGATCCAGAATGTGAAGTTTACATTTTGTACATGGATCTAAGAGTATTTGGAAAACGATTCCAAGAATTCGTCAGCAGAGCCAGAGACGAATGGGACGTCAAGTACATTAACGGGCGTCCATCCACAATCCTAGAAGACCTTTCGACAAAGGATCTTTTGGTTCGATACTTGGACGTCTTTAGTGGAAAGATGGAAGAGCTTAGTACGGATTTGGTTGTGCTTTGTCCAGCTTTAATTCCAAGAGAAGATAATAAAGTTCTGGCAAAAATTTTCAATTTAGAATTGAATGAATACGGCTTTTTCAAAACAAAAGACCCGTTACTTATGCCTGTTGAAACAAACGTAGAAGGGGTCTTCATTTGTGGATATTGTCAATCGCCTAAGGACATTTCTGAATCGGTTACGCAAGCCAGTGCAGCGGCAGCTAGGGCCGCGGAAGTGACTGTATCCACAGTTGCGGGGGAGGCAGTGGAATGAAAGGGGGTAAAGAAGAAATAAGAATTGGTGTTTTCATCTGCGACTGTGGCTTTAACATTGGCGGAGTAGTCGACGTGCCAGTGGTTGCAGAGTATGCTAAGACTCTACCCAATGTTGTTTGCGCCAAAGAAAACCTCTATATGTGCTCATCTGCTGGATTAAATCTCATTAAGGAATGCATAAAGAAGCATAAACTCAACCGAGTCATAGTCGCATCTTGCACACCCGCAACCCATGAACCAGTTTTCAGAAATGCGTGCGAAGAAGCTGGATTAAACAAATACCTTTTTGAAATGGTTAACATAAGGGAGCACTGCTCATGGGTTCACATGCAACAACCTAAAGAAGCAACAGAAAAGGCTAAAGATCTCGTTAGAATGGCGGTTGCAAAAGCAAGCTTCCTTGAGTCGCAGATGGAGCCAGAACTCGAGATAAATCCCTCAGCACTGGTTATAGGCGGGGGCATAGCTGGGATGACAGCGGCTATGTCCCTTGCAAGACAAAGATTCAATGTCCATTTGGTTGAGAAGGAAGCCGAACTTGGTGGAATGCTAAGATACTTGCATAAGCTGCAGCCTACCGAACGTGATGCCTCAGAAGTACTAAGTGAAGCTGTTACAGCCGTCAAGGCCAACGGCAATATACACTTGCTCATGTCAACTCTTGTTGAAGAAGTGAAGGGTTTCATTGGAAATTTTGACGTAACGCTTCAAAAGAATGGTTCAAACGAGCATGCACAAATCAACGTAGGAACAATAATCGTAGCCACTGGAGCCGAAGATTTCAAGCCCGTGGAAATGTACGGATATAAGGAAAATGAAAACGTTATAACGCAGCTTGAGCTTGAGCGTTTTCTCAAAAGGGGCGAACTCAAAAAGCCTAAGAAGGTTGTTATGATCCAATGTGTCGGGGCCAGAGAAAAAACCGGCAGAACCTACTGCTCAAGAATATGCTGCATGGTAGCCCTCAACAACGCTCTACTCCTCAAAAAATTATGTCCCGATGTGGAAATCAACATACTTTTTCGAGACCTGCAAACTTACGGAGAATACGAAGATTTTTACCGTGAGGCAAGGGCGAAGTTCATCAATTTCATTCGGTATGACACCGACCGACCTCCAAAAATCGCTTCAAAACCTGATGGAAAATTGATTGTTACAGTCTATGACGCGTACTTAGACGCTGTAATTGAAATTGACAGTGACTTGGTTGTTTTATCAGTACCTCTAGTTCAACATGAAGATGGGAAAAAACTTTCTTCTACACTTAAAGTACCTTTGGGCGTTGATGGCTTCTTTTTTGAGGCGCACCCAAAGCTTAGGCCTGTTGACTTTGCATCAGACGGCATATATGTTTGTGGCACAGCCCACGGTCCGAAAGATGTTAATGAAAGCATCGCTCAAGCCTGTGCTGCAGCCTCTAGGGCAGGGATTCCGATGGCTACTAAGAGGATAAAGGCTGAAGCCGTTAAGGCAACAGTTGAAAAGGACATATGTGTCACCTGTGATGCATGTGTAGTTTCATGCATTTTCAACGCCATTGAGGCCTCATCCTTTGGACTGCCCAATATTATTGAGGCTAATTGCAAAGGTTGCGGTGTATGCGCTGCGGAATGTCCTATGGGCGCCATGCAACTCATCCACTTCACAGATAAGCAGATTGTGGCTGCCATTGAAGCGCTTCTCAAACCGAAGAAGCTTGCAAGCTTGGGCGATAGTTTCGATCCAATTATACTGTGTTTTGCATGTCAATGGTGTTCTTATGGTGCTGCTGACCTTGCAGGGGTATCAAGGATTCAATATCCGCCAAATGTCCGAATCTTGCGCGTTCCATGCAGCGGCAGGGTGGATGTGCTTCATGTTTTAAAGGCTTTTCAGAATGGTGCTGACGGAGTTATCATAACGGGATGCCTCATCGGCGACTGCCATTACGTAGATGGTAACGTGAAGGCCAGAAACAAGGTGGAAGTAATGAAAAAATCTCTGCCAGCACTTGACATAAATCCAGGACGGCTTGAAATAGATTATGCTTCATCTTCTGAAGGGCAGAAATTCGCTACTATGATGACTAATTTTGTGGAAAAAATAAGGAAGCTTGGACCGAATCCTTTGAGGGTTGAAGGAGGAGGCGACTAGCTTGTATAAAATAGTGACAAAACAGGAACTTGTTCCCCACATTAACCTATTCGAGTTTTCAGCCAAAGAAATAGCTGCGAAAACCAAGCCAGGGCAATTCATAATTCTACGTGTGGATGAAAAAGGTGAAAGGGTTCCCCTTACCATGACTGGTGCGGACGCTGAAAAAGGGACGATAACAGTGGTCTGCCATGAAGTTGGCAAATCAACGAGACAGCTTGGACAGCTAGAAGAAGGAGACTGCATCCTTGACCTATTGGGTCCTTTGGGAAAACCGGCTGAAATCGAAAAATTTGGAGTCGTACTTTGCATTGGCGGCGGAGTGATGGTGGCCCCCTTGCACTTTCAGGCTAAAGCTTTTCACGAAGCAGGCAACATAGTCATTGGTGGAATCGGTGCTAGAACTGAAAATCAACTGATTTTTGAAAATGAAATGCGAGAAGTATGTGATGAGCTTCACGTGGCAACGGATGATGGAACAAGGGGCTTCACGGGGCTGGGCTTCCTTGAGGAATTGCTCAAAGAAAGGAAGATTGACCGCGTAGTAACTATGGGACCAATCTTAATGATGAAAAAAGTTTCAGATTTCACTCGTCCCTATGGTGTACCCACAATTGTAAATCTGATTCCAATAATGGTGGATGGGATGGGGATGTGTGGAGCGTGCAGAGTAACCGTCGGCAGCAAAACACTGTTCGCTTGCGTTGACGGTCCAGACTTTGACGGGCATCAAGTCGATTTTGAGGAGTTGATGACTCGGCTGAAAATGTATTCCTCTCAAGAGAAGCTTGCGTTCGTGTTTAACGAGGAGGGCGGAAGCAGCCTATGAGTAAGCCTAAACCCAAGATTCGGAAAGAAGTCGTTTCCATGTCCAAGCAAGGCCTAAAAGAACGCGTCCAAAACTTCAACGAGGTGGCATTCGGCTACGCAGAGGAAGAAGCCGTGGCTGAAGCCGAAAGATGTTTGCAATGCAAAAAGGCTCCATGTGTGAAGGCATGCCCAGTGGAGGTGGACATTCCGGAATTCATAAGATTGATTAAAGAACACAGGTTTGATGAAGCGATAAAGAAGGTTAAGGATAAGAATAGCCTTCCAGCCATCTGCGGCAGGGTCTGCCCACAAGAGGAACAATGCCAAGCAGATTGTACGATGGGGAAAATCGGCGACCCGATTTCCGTTGGAAGATTAGAAAGGTTTGTGGCTGACTGGGAAAGAGAGCTAGGCTATGTTATTTCACAAAAACCTACTCCTACAGGCAGAAGGATAGCAATTGTAGGTGCGGGTCCAGCGGGCTTGACTGTTGCAGCCGACCTAGCCAAGCTTGGACACGAGGTCGTCGTTTTTGAAGCTCTGAACAAGCCTGGTGGCGTACTCATTTATGGAATCCCAGAGTTTCGATTACCTAAAGCAATTGTCCAGGCTGAAGCTGAATACATAGAGGAGTTGGGTGTCACTATCAAAACGAATGCAGTGATTGGAAAACTACACACCGTGAAGGAACTGCTTGAATCTTTTGACGCAATTTTCGTAGGCACTGGTGCAGGGCTTCCACGTTTCATGAGAATACCTGGCGAAAACCTATGTGGGATCTACTCAGCCAACGAATTTCTAATACGTGTTAACCTGATGAAGGCGTACAAGTTTCCCGAATATGATACGCCGGTATGGGTGGGTAAGAAGGTTGCGGTGATAGGTGGCGGGAACTCGGCTATGGACTCTGCGAGGTCAGCCCTTAGACTGGGAGCAGACGAAGTCTGGGTAATTTACAGAAGGTCGAGAAAGGAAATGCCGACTAGGTTAGAAGAAGTAGAAAACGCTGAGGAAGAGGGAATAAAATTCAAGTTTCTTTCCAATCCAGTTAGATATTTTGGCAATGAGCGTGGCTGGGTGAAAGGAATGGAATGTATTGCTATGGAACTTGGAGAACCCGATGAGTCAGGACGCAGAAGACCTATTCCGATAAAGGGTTCCGAGTTTGTTATCGATGTGGACACTGTGATTGTCGCTATAGGGAACACTGCGAATCCATTAATTCAACGAACCACTGAAGGGCTTGAAGTCACTAAATGGGGTACAATAGTTGTTGATGAAGAAACCGGGGAAACCAGTAGGGAAGGAGTTTACGCAGGTGGAGATGTGGTCAGTGGCGTAGCCACAGTGATCAGCGCCATGGGAGCAGGCAAGAGAGCGGCAAGAGCCATACATGAATATTTGATTAACAAGAGATAGCGATTTTGCTCTGGTAATTCATTAACGTTGTGAAGGCCGTTATCATTCTTCTACGACCATGCATGCATGCGACTTTTCGTGAGTGTTTGTGTCACGTATAACGTGCATGCGTATACACTAAATTGTGCTAATAAAGTCTTTGACACGCGAAATCAGCCAATGCCTCCATTGCTATTTTTGACTCGTGTCTGAGTTCTAGTTTCTTAATCTCCAGTTTTGCCTTCTCACAGAAGTCTTCAGCCATTCCTTGGACAATTTTCATCCCGTTACCTGACTTGCAGTTGATACGGTGGAAAAGAACCAAATTAGGCCTCATCGCCAACAAGTCAGTTTTCACAGGCTTTTTGAAAATATCTTCGTTAGAAATAAAATTCAAAACGTCATCCCTAATTTGAAAAGCCATTCCCATCAGTTCACCATACTTCGATATGGACTTAACAACATCTTCCGAGCCCCCACCTATTATGGCCCCCGACTCTGCAGCGACTCTGATCAAACTCGCGGATTTCTTTTTGATGATCTTAAGACACATTTGCCCAGAGATTTCCCTCAGATTTTCTTGCAGTTCAATTTCCAAGATTTCTCCTTCGCACATTTCAACTGCAGCTTGAGCGGCAAGGGTCAGTACCCTAAGGTAGTTAGTGCGAGTTCCTATTTCGACTGCTTTCCCGATTAAGAGGTCTCCTGCTATGATTGCAATTTTTGTTCCCCAAACAGAATGGACTGTTCTTTTTCCTCTCCTGAGAGTGTCGCCGTCCAGAATATCGTCATGAATAAGAGAAGCAACGTGTAGGAGTTCAACTGCGATTGCGGCGCTCAGGGCGTCCTTTGCGTCTCCACCAACAGCTTCACAAGACAACAGAGTCAAAAGTGGTCGAATCTTCTTCCCATCCGCTCTTAGAAGATGTCTCGAAGCTTCACAGAGGCTATCTGGCTCGATATCGTGGAGAGCTTTAGCCAGCTCTGAATCGATCACTTTCAGTTTATCATAATAAGCAAGTAGCACGTTTCGCATAGTATATCCTCACTTTCGTAGTGTTCATTGTAATTCCAACAGTGAACATAACATTAAGAACAGCTAACGTCATCGTATTGAGGAGTTTTGAAGTGTTCCTTGAGCCAGCTATTCTCATGGGCTTTCCACCATCAGAGAATAGTGAGAATGTGCGCGTGTAGATAAGAGTATTTGTTTGCGCGCACCGCATCTGGGAAGCGCTAGAATTCTCCTTTTGTGATTACCCTATATCGTTCACCATTCTAGTCTATAGTTGTCCTACTATCATAATTGCGTATCTTAGGGCAAAGACTCCGATTATGATGCATAAAAAGCTCACCAGCGATAAGAATTTGATCCCTGTTTCTGTGCCTGGTTCTTTGACTCGCTTTGTTATTGAGACTCTGAGTGCGAGTGGTACGATGAAGCCTATGATAAGAGATGGCCAGAAAATTATGCTCATTGAGCCCATTACAAGATTTGAGATGCCAACTGTTGCTTCTCCAACGACCGCTATATCGGCTAGGTAAAATGCGATTGTTATCAGAAGGGCCAGTGTCATCATTGAAGTGTATCTGGTTATGAGGTTCAGTATGGTTGATTCAGGCTTTGCGGAAAAGCGTGGAAAGAGTAAAGAACCCAAGTGTGTCTCAGTCAGACCAACCAATGCAAGCCCCGCCAACACAGCTGATATTGCGAAGATCCAAGGTAGGAAGGCTGATTCCCAGAAGGGTATTCCCCTCGAAAGTGCTAGGACAAGCCCAGATGATGCAGCCAAGCACGAAGCAGTTACTATGCCCACGATCTCTACAAGTGTCCGCAACCATATTTTCTTCCATCTTGCTAGCCAAAGGAAGCTTGTTGCGGCCCCAATAGCTATGACAGCACCTGAAAGGAGGGCTTCAATTGTCAGCATAGATGATGGGAGATTACTGAATATGTTCATAATGTGTGTAGGGTTGTTTAGTTCCGGCCTCCCCATGTGTAGTATTAGAATACCTAGACCAATTATGATCAAAGGCCAGCTCAAATGGGAGCCAAATCTCGCCAATTTTTCGTATTTTTTTCCACCCTTGATATCTGCCAATGCCGCGGTTATGTAAGCACCTGCCCCTAATCCAGACAGGAACAGATCAGCGGCTACAAGCAAATCCCACTCAATTTGAACCATTTCTTACTCCTCCTTACGTGACTCCTCAATCTTTTTCCTTCGTTCAGAATACTGCTGCAGAGCGTAAACGGCAGCGCCGCCAACCAAACCAACTACCGCGAATTCACCTAAAAGATCTCTAGCATGAATCGACGGGGTCTTAGGTGCAACCTTGGGAAAATTTAAGCCTGTTAGAGGGACATCAGAGACGTAGATCCATGATGTTCCGCCTGCCTCTTCTTTCCCGTATACATAAGCACCTGATATCTCTGCTTCGTCTACTTTGTTATGGATTTCATCGTGATCGCCCATTAACAGAGCATCGGTAGGGCATGCCTGAACACAAGCAGGCTCTAGTTTCTTCAATAGTCTCTCTGCACAAAATGTGCACTTCTCGATTTTCTTTGTCTCATGGTCAAACCTCGGGACGCCGAAGGGGCACCCTTGAAGGCAATATCCACAACCTATGCACAGGTCAGGGTCCCAGAGTACGGGGCCTTCTTTGGTTTTATAAAGGGCCTTCGTCGGGCACACAGCAACGCACTGTGGCTCATGACAATGCATACACTGGACTTTGGCGAAGTGCCATCGGAATTCCTCACCCTCTCCCTCCCCTACAAACCTAATGTAGGTGTATGTTTGTGGTGACAGATCTCTTGGGTTGGTCCATTCACTCCCAGGTGTTGCGTTCAAAGTTGTTTCTTCTGCTTCTCGATCGTTCCAACGTTTGCATGCGACTTGACAGGCGCGGCACCCAATACATTTCCGGAGATCAACCAATATTGCTTTAGTCATTCTCTTCTCTCCTAAGCTTTCTCAACCTTACATAAACAAACTTTAGTCTCTGGGATGTTAGCCGAAACATCTACTGCATCAATGGTTAGAAGATTGGCACTCGGTCCCGTGCTTAATCCCTTGAAGCCCCAGTGCCAAGGCATGGCAACCTCGTGCACAATCTTATTGTTAACGGTGAGGGGTTGAATGCGCTCAGTGACGATAGCCTTCACTCTTACACCCTCGGGGGCTCTGGCAGTCTTCACGATAACGTAGCCTCCGCTTTCAACACCAAGTTCTGAAGCCAAGGCGGGGCTCATTTCAAGAAAAACTTCTGGATGGGTCTCCACAAGCCAGGGTAGGTTTCTTGTCAAGGCTCCAGCCTGCATGTGTTCGGTTAGCCTGAAAGTTGTGAGCACATGGGGATAGTCGTTGGGGGTTCCTTTATCAACTTCGAATCGGTCATCCCACATCGATGGATAATCACTGGCCAAGTTCGAGTCGGGGCTCTCCACGGGTTCGTTATGTAGTGGAAATCCGTGCTTCAGAGGGTTCCAATCCTCCTGGATGGTAGACTTGTATAGACTACGTGACCAGATGGCAGCTTTATCGAGGCCTAGCCATACGCCATCGGAATGCGCCCACCACACAAAGAAAGTTTTCAATCCAGCCGGGTCCTCGTTAATATTGTAGAGTACTCGCTGGTTGAGCATCCAACTCCAAGCCCAGTTCTTGAAGAAACCGTATTGAGCATCTTGCGTGCTGACAGGTCTAGGATCACGTCTCTTAGCCAAGACTCCCCCCAGGTCAGGTCGGAGGTCGTTGTCCCATGACGTCTTGTATAGGACGTTAGCCCACATTGTGGGGTGCCCAATCTCTTTGTACACCGCTTCAGCGGTCTCCCCGAGTTCATCCGTGTAGGGGGTCGGCCACTTATCATCTGGATTGGTGTCAACAGTGTACGGAGATAGCTCCGAGGGCATTTTGAAACCGCCATTTCGTATTCTTTTGAAGAGCTGAACCAGGAACCAAAGCTCGCTTCTACATTCGCCTGGTGGATCTACTGCCTTCCAACGCCATTGAACCCATCTTCCCGTGTTGGTTAGGCTTCCTTCTCTTTCATACACTGTTGTGCCAGGCAAAAGTATGTCTGCATATACAGCGGTTTCAGTTTCGAAAAGTTCGTTTACGACAGTGAACAGACCATCTTTGCTAAGAGCCTCTCTAACAAGATTCGCGTTGGCGTTTGACACCGCAGGGTTCTCCCCCACGATAATAGCGACCTTGATTTTTCCATCATTTATAGCTCTAAACAATTGAACGGTTGGGTATCCTTTTCCTATAGGAAGATCGCAGACCACTGGCTCGTTGTCTGGGTCAGAGCCTGGCCAAGTTCCTACATAGCATCCCCAGTTATACTCAAGATTCTTCCAAGTAGGGAAATGTCTGCCATCCCACCGCTCTTGAGTTGTATTTGCAGGTGAATAACTCCCGTCGTTGTTCTTCCATTTTTGGTATCTCCGCACGTCTTCCGTCGTCAGAGGCGGAGCTCTGTATCCCATTAGCAAGTGAGACAACAGGTTCATATCAGTGGAACCTTGGACATTGCTTATTCCTCGCAAAGCATTAACGCCACCCCCGGGAACACCCATATTTCCCAAACATAATTGAAGAATCGCCTGTGCCCTTATTGCCTGAGTGGCATTTGTGTGTTGGGTGGTTCCCATGGCGTAGTAGATGTTGCTAGGTTTGTTTGCGAAAAAGATTCCAGCAATCTCAATCAATTTAGCCGCGGGAAGCCCTGAGATCCTGTACACCTCTACAGGGGTGTATGTGGCAACCAAAGCCTTCAGCTTACTGAACATAGAGTCAGGGTTTGTCTTCCAGTCGGTTAGTATATTACCTGCTGAATCATAAGGTGCGTTTGTCCTCGCCTCAAGAAAGTCCTCATCAATGTATTCGCTCTTTTCGTACAAAAGATATCTAATCAGGCCTAGGAAGATGGCAGCTTCGGCTCCTGACCTATATTTTGCATAGATGTCAGCCTTTGCTGCCGTCCTGTTATAACGGGGATCCAAAACTATTATCTTTGCGCCATTTTCCTTCGCTTTCATAACCCATTTGAATTCCATCGTATGGCTCTCAGCGGGATTGCTGACAATTAGAAAACACTTAGAATTCTTACCATCTATGACGTGGTTAGTCATAGCTCCGAAGCCAAAGGTGCTCGCTAGGGCTGCCACGGTGGAAGCGTGGCACTTCCTCGCCTGGTGTTCAACGTTCATCGACCCAAGTAGCGAAATCAGTTTCTTGGACAAATAACATTCTTCGTTATTCCAATAGGACGATCCGTGCCAACCAATTGGAGAATCTTTTCCCACGCGATAATAACTTGTAACAGGGGTAACGCCTGCAACCTCTTCACGCTCAACAACCTGAGTGTCGGTAGCTTCGTTTATCTTCTCCGCTATGGTAACAAGAGCCTCATCCCAAGTTATGGGAACCCAACCAGGGTCTTCATCTTTGCCTTTATTGGGGTTTGTCCTCTTCATGGGTCGAGTAATACGTCGACCGCTATTGATTAGTTGAAGAATAGCGCCCAGTTTGCTACATCCAGCGCCTCTGTTTATCGGGTGGTATGAGTCGCCCTCCGTCTCTATTGCCTTTCCATTCACAGATGTGACTGTAACTCCACAGCCACCAGCGCAATACACACATATGCTCGGCGTTTTTCGACCGAGTTCATACAAATCCGCCTTATCTGCCCTAGGGCCTTTTGTAGGTATGGAGCGGGGCTCTTCCTTACCGAACCAGTCGAAAGGCAAAATATTCGACAACGTCAAAGCAGAGGCACTAACTGCTCCAAGTTTCAAGTAGTCTCTCCGACTAATTTTTGACGACACGACTTTTGGCCTCCAGACATCCCAAAGACATGTATTTCAGTTTTCAGTCTCTTGTGATAGTATATATTATATTAATTTTTTGGAGAAGAGGAAAAACTAGTGAGCAACAGAAAGTTCTTTTAAATACAACACTGTTCTTCAATCCACAGGTGAAAGGATTGTCGAGACCACCAATTCACAAGCAGATGAAAGATGTTGACGATGCGATCGCTGAATATCCTGAATACAAGAACGTCTTAACCCTCCATCTGGCAATATTGAAGATTCGCGAACAGATAGAGACGTTGCCCACAAAAGGGACAAACATACGTTGGGATAGGGGCCTTCCCACAGATTTACGTCAACACTTGTATTCAAAGAGAAAAACCGCTGTGAAGTTTCTGACCGCGTCGATGTTCGATGAAGAAATTGCAATAGATGTGTGCAGGAAGGCTATCCACACTCTCTCACGCCATGGAATTGGCGGGAAGAATCTGCTAAAAGTCTCGGATGCGTTGACGAGAGGCGAGATAAAGATCGCAGCTTCACTTGAAGCTATCTTGAAGGAAAAAACCGAATGGTTCGAAGAGCAAGGGCGAAGGTTTGAAGTTGATTCAAGGCTGCTACGTTATGTTTTTGGCATCCTGATTCAGCCATGTCTTGAAGAAATAGCGCGAAAATTAGATACCTCTTTCTTGGAACAGTGGTGGCAACCATCATGTCCAGTTTGTGGCGGAATACCTCAGATTGCGTGGCTGGGAAAACAGAAACGTTACCTAACCTGCTCGTTCTGTGGGGCCAAATACCTAGCTGACATGTTTCTGTGTGCCAATTGCGGAAACACAGACCCATATACTCTTGGATACTTAAAACCTAAAGAGAAACCATGGTTCAAAGTAGATTTCTGTAAAAAATGTAAATACTACATAAAAGTCATTGACGGAGATAAGCTGAAAAGAAAAATCCCTAAAGGCTTGGAAGATATTTTAACCCAAAGCTTAGACAGAATGATTCGTAAAGCTTTAGCAGAAACATGATATGTGAAATTGCATGAGTTGATCAATAAGTTCTATCCGTTTACCACTTGTCTGTGATTGCGTTACCGATTTAGAACAATCACTCGACGATTTTGCAGTAACATCGATCGAAAATAATAAATTACAGATAGGACATCGCTAATCGTTCTTGAATTAATGGTAGAAGTTGAAATGAAAATCAAAATCAATGCCAGACGATTAGCGTTGGCTGCAATCCTAGGTGCTGCTACTTGGGTTATAAAAAGTGCAATTCCAGGAATCCCCTTAGATTTTGCTATCCCAGGTGCAAAAATAGATTTGGGCTGGGCTCCAGCGGTACTAGCACCTATTTTGATAGGGATTGAAGGTGGGTTGATAACGGGTTTCTTTATGTCTCTCGTGCCTATACCTACTCTCTTCTTAACCGGATTCTTGTGGACACCTTGGACACTGGCAGCAACTGGTTATTTGGCAATAAATCGGGGATGGGGTTGGAAAGCTTCTCTTGTCTTCCCTCTGCTGCACGTTCCAATAGGTTGCGCTATTTTTACTTGGGTGATACCCGTATTCTCTTTCTTTGCTTGGCAGGTGGTTGTGCCAGCAATATTCGTAGCCGAATACACAGGATCCATTGCTGCGGCAATAGTAGCTCGCTACCTTCAGAGAGGCAAGATTCTTGAAAGATTAAAGGATAAGAATTAAAGAGGCCCTCCTCCAAAATCTAAATTGGTAATGTCTATGGGGAAGCTTAGGGGCCTAATGAGGTTAACGAGGCCTTATATTCTTTTGACCACAAGTCTTTTTTTCAGCGGATCCGCATTCCTAAGTGTTAACGGTATTCCACCATTACGACAATTTCTTATGGGATTTCTTGCTGTATCTTTGGCTATCGCTGCAGCGCATACATTCAATGACTATTCTGATTGGGAAGTAGATGTCAAAAATCCGAGAACAGCGAAACGTCCAATCCCAACTGGCTTAGTCTCACCGTTCGAAGCCCTATTGTCTGCTGTTCTATTGGGAACTAGCGCTATTATACTAGCATTTCTTCTGAATATTCTTTCTACTTTGATAGCCCTAGCTGCGGTATCTTTACCATTCATGTACAACTACTTCAGAAAACATAAAATCCCCTTCAGTTTTATTTGCACAGTGATAGCGATTTTCTTCATAACACTATTTGGTAGTGCATCAGTAACCGGTAAACTAATATCAAATCATGTACCGCTTCTTTTGATACTCGGTTTAACTTGGGAGACGGGCCGTACACTCATTAGCGAAATTCAAGACGTTGAACCCGATAGAGCCTCAAGTGTCTCAACATTATCAGTTATCTTATCATCGAAAACAGCTGCTAAATTCATTGTCATTCTTTTCACTTCAACCTCGATAATGAGTGTCGTTATCGGAATACTAGCGCAACTTGGAATTCTCTATCTAATAGTCGCATTTGCAGCTAGCTCATGGCTAATTTACAGGAGCATAGAACTTCTGAGACAACCGATAACTAGAAACGCGGTGAAAATGCGTATTAGTGCCCCAAGATACCTAGCAATCATCTGTATTGCCATAACGATCAGCATTATCTCTAATACACTTATTGTGTAGTCTCAAACCGCAAAAGGCTAGTTGCGTCTGGAACACCTGTGGTTGGCTACACACATATGCATCCACGCACGCATACATGATATAAGATTGCTTTAGTCAAGAGAAGAGACAAAATCTAGAGCGCACACGCTAACTTTAAATACAATGCGATCAAAACTGACTTTCTGAGTTGGAGGACGAAAAATGCCAAATGACTTGACTTTAAGCGAGGAGTTCATAAAGATAGTGGGAAAAGAGAATTTCACGAATTCAGAACTCGACATCTTGTGTTACTCAAGCGATATGGCGGCTCTGCCTTCTGAAATCTTCAGTTTATACGGTTTCAAAGCACCCGAGTACGCAGTGACCCCTGCTTCTACCGAACATGTTGTCGCAATTGTGCAGTTAGCTAGCAAGCACGGTATGCCATTGACGCCTAGAGGTGGGGCTTCTACTGGTTATGGTGGAAGCGTTCCTGTCAATGGAGGCCTTGTGCTTGATTTGACACAAATGAAAAAAATATTAGAGCTAGATGAAGAGAAGAAAACGGTTACAGTTCAGTCTGGCATAACATGGAAAGAACTGATAGATTTTTTAGCAAAAAAAGGGTTTCAGCCGGGAATATATCCATCTAGCGCTTATACTGCCACCGTGGGCGGTTTAATTGGTACTGGAGGTTGTGCTGGTTTGGGTGCTCCAAAATATGGGTCCATCGAAAAGCAAATCCTTGACCTCGAAGTAGTATTGCCAAGCGGAAAAGTAATCCACACGGCAGTCGATGCCATTCCAAACACTGACATAGCTCCCGGCAACCACTCCCTTTTCGTTGGCGCGGAAGGAATATTCGGCATAATAACCAGAGCTACGCTCCGTATATATCCAATGGGCGATGGTTTCGAGATTTTAGCACTTGCCTTTGACAGTTTTGAGGACGGATGGACAGCTATGAACGAGTTGCTTGATAGCGAAGTTGTACCTCATACCCTACACCTCATGGATAATCAGTTCCTTGGCAATATGAGAATGGTTACAGCAGAGACTCCAGAAGAAGGTGCTATGATAATTGTTGCCCTCGAAGCCCCCACAAAAAAAGAGGTGTCGAAAAGTAAGGCTGCTCTCTTAAAGATATGCGCCAAAAACGGGGGCAAGGATCTCGGCAGTGAAGTTGCTCTTGAAGAGTGGGAGGGTCGCTTTAAAGTCGAACTTCTTTTCAAAAGACTTGGTCCAGCGTTAATTCCCCTAGAAGTTTTGGTTCCGGTTGAAGCTGGTTTGAGCATAACTAGCAGATGGAAGGAAATTGCAGAGGAGAACAAAATGAATTTGAGCATCTTTTCTATATTAGGCGACAATCGACAGATACTTTTGATGCCAATGGCGTTGACCGATGAGCGAAATAAAGGGCATTTTGTCAAAACTGTGGCAATAATGATGAATATGCTTAAAGAATCAATTAACCTTGGAGGACAAATATACTCAATTGGAGTGCATAGTTTTCCATACGCCGAAAGCAAATTAGGAAAGGACCATATGAAGGAAATGCTGAAGGTAAAAGAAGCCGTTGATCCAAAGAACTTGTTGAACCCGTATAAGGTTGTTCGCGGTGCCATGCCCCCGTGGATATTCAAACTATCCATGAGTCTTATGGCCAGTTTACCTTCTTGGCTTGACTCCTTAGTTTTGAGAATTGCAGGGGTAATGCCATTAAATGATTTTGCCGAAGAAGGTTATGACGTACCCTTGGAGGAGTAGAGAGAATTGAACAAGCGACAAATGGAGGACCTTTACGTCTGTGCCCTCTGTGGCTCTTGCAGAGAAGTGTGTCCAGTTAAACGAATGATGAAGTTTGAAACGTTTGGACCACGAGGAAAAATATTGACTTTGAAACACTATCATAAAGGCGCAGAATCATTTCCAAAGGAACTGGTCGATAACTGGTATTTCTGCAGCACGTGCGGCTACTGCGGAGAGGTTTGTCCCACTGGAATAGATTGCATGGAATTACTGAAAACAGCACGTGCCGACTTTGTCAAGAACCAACTTGGGCCTCCCAAAGAATATGTCGAAGTGCAAAAAGTCATTAAACAGAATGAAAACCCCTTTGGCAAGCCAACCGCTGATCGAAACAACTGGATTCCAGCAAGCTTCAAGCCTCACAAAAAGGCAGATTACGTCTATATGGCTGGTTGTTACGCTTCATACTGGTGCCCAGAAATAGCGACATCCATTGTCAATGTTCTCCAAAAAATTGAATTTCCGTTTGGCACTATGGGCGTAGAGGAACCTTGTTGCGGCATAATCAGTGACTGGGGAGGCGACTTGTCAGCCTTCAAAGAAGTCGCCGAGAAGAATATTAAGATAATCGAAGATATCATGTCCAGATACGATGCAACGACCCTCTTTACCTCCTGCCCCGGTTGTTACACCACCATCCATGAGGAATACCCGAAACTTGTTGGAAAACTGGACTTCGAGGTAATGCACACAGCCGATCTGTTCGCAAGACTGATCGATGAGGGAAAGATAGAGTTTAAAAAACGATTGCCAATGGCCGTTACGTACCATGACCCATGCCACTTGGGAAGGTTCCATGGGATCTACGAATCCCCCCGTACGATAATAGAGGCAATACCGGGAGTCAAAATATTGGAGATGGACCACATAAAAAACCAGGCTAACTGCTGTGGTGGCCTCCTTCGAACCTCTCATGCAAGATACGCACTTAATCAAGCTAGCTATAGATCGGAGGAAGCTAGCCAAACTGGCGCCTCCACTTTACTCACGTTCTGCCCGTTATGCTTCACAAACCTGAGACGTGTCGCCAAGAGAGCGGGCTTAGAAACTATGGACATCCCCATGTTGATGGAAAAAGCTATCTAATCGAATGCTAGCAAGCCACCAACGAGACGCATGCATAAAGAACTCTAACGTATACTCTAACTCCAGATGGTTGACAGATGAAAATCTTTCTTGTCTTACCAGAGAGTGACGACACACTTTATTCGAAGGTCTTCGGTATCAATTTTCCTCCCGTTGGTCTAGCATACTTGTCCGGCTTCTTAAACCAAAAAGGTTACAAAATCAAGATCGTTGACATGCCTGCCCTTAATATGAAATCGGATCAGTTTCAACACTTACTCCACAGTGAAAAACCAGATGTTGTAGGCATCTATTGTGCACTAACCAGAGTAAATCAAGCCATAAACGCTGCAAAGATCTCCAAGGATGAGGGAGCATTCACCATTTTTGGCGGTCCTGAACCATCCATAAACGGTAATACCATCTTGTTGGAAAATCCATGTGTTGATGCAGTGGTTCGAGGCGAGGGAGAGACAACATTTGTTGATTTGATTGAAAGGGTAGACGATGGTAGGGGTCTGAAGGGAGTTGAGGGTATAACATATAGGTTTGGTCAAAAGGTTATGGCAAACCCGCCTAGACTCTTAATCAAAAATTTAGATGAGTTACCTTTCCCAGCATGGCACCTATTCCCGATAGAAAGATATAATCTATTTAATTATTTCCCGCTTCTTTCGATAGCCTCCAGTCGAGGATGTACTTTCAACTGTGGTTTCTGTGCAGTTCCAGAAATGTATCAACATACCTGGAGAGGCAGATCCTCAGAGAACGTCGTAGATGAAATGGAATATTTAGTCGAGAAATACAGTCCATCGGTTATCTTCATTTCAGACGATTGTTTCATGGCCAATCTAATAAGAGTGGAGAAAATTTGTGATGTGCTTCATAAGAGAAATCTGGATATCTCATGGGCTTGTTTGTCTCGTACAGACATCCCCTTGTCTTTGATGCACAAGATGAAGAGAGCCCGTTGTATGGCTTTGCTCTTCAACTTGGAGTCTCAAATGATTAATAATACCGAGGCAGTGAAAGTAGCTTTTGGAAATGCCAAAAAAGCCGGGATAATCGGCGTTGCAAACTTTGTTTTTGGTTTCCCAGGTGAAACATATAACGTGTGCCGAAGAAATTTGAGTTTTATATTGGATCTTGATGCTGACCATGCTATGTTCTTTAGAAATGTGTCCAACAGCGATCTTGACTTGGGAACACTAAAAAAGATAGAGAAGGAAGCTTACCGAGCTTTCTACTTGAGAAAGAGCTATTATCTAACACATTTAATAAAAAACACAAAACTATTTGGCTTGAATAAGGTAGCCCTTCATTTTGCTGTCAGATATCTGAAATGGTTCATTAAAACACTTTTTTTTGTGAGTCAATTATCAGTGTGAAGATCAAATGGGAATTTAATCTCCTACTTCCCCTCAAAGGGCATCGCGACTAAGGTTTCACCATTAGTTTTGTGCTTTTGGATGTGCGATTGCATGAGTCCTTGCGGACGGGAAGACATCAGAATAAGGGCACCAATGTTATACGTGCGCATAGAGCGCTAACAAATAATAGGTTGTTTCTAGTGTCGAGATTAGCCCCACGGAGGTTCGATGGATTCCTTCTTTCTACAGGAAAAGTCCACCCGTTTCTCTTCTTTGTCTTTTAGATTAATTTTTTTGAATTCATCTTCATATCCAAGCACTGATGCCCAAACTTGGTGTATACCTGATGGGAGGCTCAAAAACTCAAAAAAGCCATCCTTCGGACGAATAGGAACCTGTTTGTTTTTCGATGGCAGAACCATAATTATCGTCCCTCCAGAGGTTATGGGTTTGCCAGTTTCTGAATCTAGGACGTTTCCATAGATCTTTCCGAACCCTTCTTCGGGAATAAGACAGAAACCCAATTTTGCAATCTTGTTCTTGCCCAATTCGATTGTTCTTTTCTGGCTTTGAAAACCCTTTTGTGTTACGGCGACAATACAACTTGAAGGAGCAAGATTCTCCAATCTATATGTTCCATCAAACAAGGTGCGTGTGCATTTTCCATTACATTTCACTTCGGCTCCGGCTATTGGTTTTCCTTTCGCGTCATAAACAGATCCGATTATCTTAGAATTGCTCTCTGAAACGATTTTGGCCATGCTAGTCATCTCCGGTATTAGGAAGAAACAAATTGAACAAATGGTACACAATTAAACCTTTTGCACGCATGCAGGTGTTAATACTTCTAGAATGTAATCCAAAGTCCTCACTCCGCGCGTGGATTGACTAAATGCAGTTCATAATCGTTCGGAATTTAGCCTTAATCAGTAGAAGATTTGCATTTTCAACGGGTTGCAAAGGAAAAAGTTGTAATCAAGCAGTCGCAAAAGAGTTACTCACGTCTGCGTACACCTTCCGTCAGACTATCATTGGTTATCAGCTGCTTCACGGGCTTTTTCAATTCGCTTCGCGATTATTATGCTTACTTCTGTCAATATGACAAGAGGTATGAAGACCAAACCTTCGGTCACAAGGCCAGGTTCTGGATCCAAAATGGCAACCATGACAATGAGAACACCGTACAAGTACTTCCGATTTTTCGTCACGTATTTGGTTTCCAAAATACCTGCCTTAACAAGTAAAACAATGTATGTGGGAAGAGTAAATATTAGGCCACATAAAAGGAGAGTGAATCCGACTACTGAGAAAAATGAAGCAAAATCGTATTTTGGAGGAAGGTTTAGCAAACTGGAAAACAAGAAGAGTGTTCGCATAGTGACAGGTACCACGTATAAGTAACCAATGAGAAAACCAAAAATAAACAAACCAAAATATGATACCACAAACTGTAAGACGGCTCTTTTCTCATGTTTGTACAACGCTGGATTGATGAATTTATAGAGTTCATAGGAGATCACTGGCAAACTGATCACGACTCCTAGAATAATGGAGACAAAAACGTAAACTTCTAGCGGTGCGAGAAAACTCAATGGCAAAAGTTCTGTTTCCGCCGGAAGAAACTTTTCTTGTAGATTTCTGATTACCGAGGATGTAATCGTAGTATAGTACAAATTTGTGGCAGAAAAACCGGAAAAATCCGTAGTAGCAGGCATTAGCATTACAATAATTGTAGAGATCGTCACAGAGTAAAGTATAATTCGCAATCGATTGAGTAGTTCTTTTGTGTGTTCCAGAAAAGTCATGTCTACTTTCTCCTATTCGATCATCAAACCGTCTTGTTATTCGCGCTCAAGAAATGAGACACATGAAAGACGGGATTCCTTAAGTTTTCTTTTCGACCAGTTGCTCGTTCATCTCTCTGAGTATCTGCGTTGTATTTCTACCCTCTGTTTCTATTCCCATTTTTTTGGCTGCTTCAATGATAGCGTCTTCTTCCTCTTTCTTTTTTTCCGGCTCTCCAGACGATGCTTTCTTGAACTCTCTCATGCTTTCGCCAAGGCCCTTCGCCAATCCCTTTAACCTTGACCCACCAAAGAGAAGCAGAAGTATGGCTAGAATAATAATCAATTCAGGCCAACCTAGACCAAACATTACGGCAATCCCTCTTTCTTAGGTAGAGTTTCCTTGGTATTTATTATTTTCGTTGAGACTTCTTCCACCAATTGGCTGCCTGTTTTTCCTTCAGTGTCCACACCAAGTTTCTTTGCAGCTTCCAACAGAAGCTTGGTCTTATCCTCCTTTTTGGATGTCTTCGCTGAACTTTCGGTCTCAAATACACCAGAACTTGCTTTGTTGAACTCGTGCCATGCCTTACCGAGTTCCTTTGCAATTTTTGGCAGTTTCGTAGGACCAAAAACTAGCAGAAGTACTGCAAAAATTAGAATCATTTCCTGCCAACCGATCATCGAAAGTCCCCGTACAGAAACTTAAATCAATCTTTTTTCCTATTTAAACTTGATGATACATTCTTCTTCCACAAGAAACGCATAAGACCGAACAAATTCCGATGTTCATCGCACTTGAGCCAACCATTCTGTGTCGATAATCATTCAGATTTTGTCAAAAATCACTAAATTCCTTACGTCACAATTCAAGCGCCTAGCTTTTGGTTGACAACACTCAGATCTTGCAGTATATTCTCTGCTTTTCTCAAATCTCTAGGAGTATTGACATTGAAGAATGTTATCAACCTTGGGTCTATTTGTTTTAGAACTAAAGTTGATACATATTGTATTTCTTTCAAATAGGTTATCATAGAATTCATATTCAATTTCCTGTCTTCTAAGGCCTTACTTGCCGCAGTTAGACCTGATTCAGTGTTGTAGGCAGCTTGAAGGGGTTCCATATAGCTATTCGGCCACCGAGGAATGACTGCATCCTTGCCAACACATGACTCTAGTAGAAGCGACGCAATTTGCCTTGAGACAAACGGCGTGTCACATGGAAGTAACAACGAATATTCGCCACGCACACTCTCAAACCCAGTCAATGCACCAACCAGAGGACTTTGCATCTTATATTTGTCCATGACTATTTTTGCCCTTGGCTCCCAATGTGTGTAAGCCTTTTTCTGGCTTTCTGAACTAACGACAACTAGGATCTCGTCAACCACGGTTGACACTTTTTCAAGGACATGAACAATAAGAGGTTGATCAGCTAATTTGAGCAACCCCTTGTCCTGTCCGAACCGGTTGGAAAACCCGCCTGCAAGAATTATCGCAGATTTTTTCACGAAATGGCACCTTACCCCTTAGTAGGTGACCCTTTTTGGACAGGTATAGATGTTCATGCGTTTTCCTCGCGCAAATCCTATTAGCGTGATTCTGCAGTGTTTTGCGACTTCTATTCCGGATTTTATCGCTGCAGCCTGAGAGGCTATCATAGGTAGGCCTATCCTCGCGGCCTTTAGGACGATGTCGCCTGTTAGGCGCCCGCTGAGGGCCAGGAAGAACTTGCTAAAACCAGCATTTTCTAAAGCTCTTGCACCAATTACCTTGTCTACAGCGTTGTGTCGCCCAACATCTTCGGCGAGAGCCGCCAAGTCACCATTATCCTCATAGATGGCTGCAACATGTACGCCGCCAGTTTTTCTGAAAGTTTTGGCAACTGTGTTTAGGTTCTTGACGCAGTCTGAAATGAGTTCAGCTTTAACAACCAAGTGTGAGCTAACTTTTGGCAACTTTATTCTATCGATAAGTTTCGGAAAGGGCCAGTAGTCTGATGAACCGCATGAGGATGTTATTAAACGGGAGAAGGGTTTTGCGAGTTCAATTTTCTTCTTCAGGTCTATGTTTGGTTTGAGCTGGATACGGCATAATTGTTTGTCTTCTTCAAGGAGAATGTTGCGAATTTCGTTGCGGTTTTTTATGATACCCTCTGAAAATACGTGACCCACAGCCAGTTCCTTCAACCGAGAAGGTGAACAAAGAATGGTTACGAAATGGGTGTTGTTTAGAAAAATGTGAAGAGGCTTCTCTTCCGCTACCAAATCGGTTGTATGTTTGGCATCTCCTGCAGAAACGTCCACCTTTAAGATCTTGATTTTTCGCATTTTCTTCGCATTCCTCAAATCTTTTTAGTTTCTGAAGGACACGTGCTGAAACAATTCTATATCAAGTTTTGGAGTAGATGTGATTTAAACTTGAGTTATTTAGCCTTTTCCACAATCATAGGGGGTTCAAAGGGACGATTCCGCAAGTCCTGGTGGTTATTATACGACTGCCAGATTGTCTAACGCGCTCATCAGCTGAAGGCGGTATCCACCAAATACACAGATGCATGCATACAGTGACTCTTTGTCAATTCTGCTTCTTAACATTGGATCTATGGCAGGTGCTTGTGAAGTCAACATTTCATGAAGAACACAATATGCCCGTTCTCCATCATTCTGAACTTCTCAGCTTGACTTCAGGAATAGACCTGAAAGAGCTTGCGCTCCAATTCCACAAAACAAAAGTGTACTTGGTACTGAACAAAATCGGTCAAAGAAATACTAACAAAGCGGAGAAGGGCTTTCAAGACCCGTACGCGCTTTTAGTGGGCGCCGTCAAGTCTAAAAAGCAGGGAGCAATGGCTGAGGCCAACTTCGACATTGCATTGTAGGCAAATAGCAAGAAGTTAAATGAGTGAAGGGATATTCATGGTTAAAAGGTGTTTCCTTATGGAAAAGAATGTGAGGAGCTTAGTCAAAAGCATTACTTGGCGTGTAGTCGCGACTCTAACTACAATACTTCTGGTTTTCTTGTTCACTGGGAATATAGTTGTGAGCACAAGTGTTGGCGCTCTAGAATTCTTGGTAAAAACAGTCATTTATTACTTACATGAGCGAGTATGGAACTTGTCAAATTTTGGCAGAGAGAAATCGCACCCATGAAAAAGAGCGGGCTTGGATTACTCACATTTTGTTTCTGGCAATTTCAAAGAGTATTGAGCGGTCACGCTGCATGCTTGGCGAAGGATGCAACTTTTGCTGTTCGCAAGGCGAGTATTCTCCATGTGATGGCTTTAGCTAGTGAAATAGGCCTAGAATCCATGGATGATCTTCTCTTTTCGACTTGAAATTAGGTTGACCAGCGTACCGAACATATCTTAGTTTTTCTTTCAAGAACGTTGTTTATCGCTGTCAAGGCGATGCCTGCTCCATTGTGTGCTATTCTGGTGATGTTCCAAAGTATCAACCTCAAATGTGGTATTTCAGGGAGCTCCTGCATCAATCGGTCCCTTTCTAACTCAACGAATGTCAGCATTTCCAAAACGCTGTTTGCGATCTTGATGTCGCCAATGAAGAAGGCGTCTACAGATTTTAGAACTAAGTCATGGGCAAGGTCATTTACATTGCCTATTCTCTCGACTATATGTTTAGGCAATCTATCCTTGTATTTTTCTAATAGTTCAATAACTCTGCGTGCTATTTCCTCAGCATAATCAGCGACCAACTCAAGATATCTCAACATCAGTCCAAAGTATAGAATGTGCAATGGATCCTTCAATCCTATTTCTTCAGCTACTTTTCTTCTTCTTTGTGCAGAAATCAGCAGCCTCATCGCAAGCAAATACATCGCGTCGGCTTCATCCTCTCGGTTTATGGCGTCTTCTGCTAATGAAGTGTCGAAGTCTACTAGTGCTTGTACTGCTTCCTTTACAATGGTCAACGAAATGACGGAAAGCCTTCGCAACAGCATGTCCACATGGAATTTTCTTGGGTCAACAGAGCATTGGAGTGTAATCCGATCTGACGTCTCCTCTACGATTCCCAATCCGATCAGTTTAGGTATTATCCCCCTGGTCTCCGCGACATGTTCAGAACGCACTCTTTCTGAAGATATTATTGAAAGGAGGTCACGGCCGAGAATGTAGCTACCAACGATTATTCGCTCCAGCATCTTTGGGTCGTCACATAAATCAGAGTTGCAGATGTACTCATCGATTCCTTCCTTTGGTTTAAGAACCTTTGTTGGAAACAGTTTAAGAGAACCGTCTTTTTCTGGTGTGAGAAAGACGGTGTCTCCACGTTTTAGATTCATTTCCCTTACCCATTTGCTCGGCAGAGAGATCGATAAGGTTGAGTAGCCAACTTTTTGTAACTTTCTACTCTCCATAGAGATCAGCCTCTATTTATAGTATTTACTAAGAAGTACAATATAAGCACTGTGTATTTATCATCGTGTATTATAACTATACTTGCGCAAAAGGAGGTTGGTATATATGGCAAAATTCAAAGCCGTAAGGATTCGGCAAGAACTCCTAGAAGAAGCCGAGAAAGAGGTGGAGAAAAGCCAGTATCCAAGTCTCTCCGAATTCGTTTCGGAGGCAATTCGACTTCGCCTGCAAACAGTGGCAAAAGAAAGAATCTCTGAGTATCTAGAGCGAGAACGCACGATCTCTAAATTGCCAGGACAACTGTTTTACACGCCAAAACATACTTGGGTCAAGTTAACACCTCAAGGAAACGTCAAACTCGGGGTATCCGATTACTTTCAAAGCCAACTCGAAGGAATAGTTCACGTCGAAACTCTCAAAGCGGGAGAAAACGTTACTAAAGAGAAACCTTTCGGGACGGTAGAAACCGTTGCCTGGTGGTGGATTCATGACATATATTCTCCAATCGATGGTAAGATAGTAGAAATCAACAAAGCGGTTATCGATGATCCATTCATACTGAATGGAAACCCATATCAATGGATCGTGGAGATTCAGCCTAAAAACCCAGAATTCGCACGTGCACACCCAGAATTCGACAAAGAACTCAATGAGCTTCTGGGTTTCGAAGAGTACAAGAAACTGATCGTCGAACTTGAAGCCCGACCTCGCTCGCCGCTCAGTGACTCACAACTAAGTGAAATAATCAAGAAAATAAAAAAAACTCCAACCCTTCGGGGGCAAGATGAAGGTTAGGAGAAAAACATATGCCAAAAAAATGGAGAACTGTACACGTTAGACAAGAACTCGCAGCGACGGTGAAGAGGACGCTTGAGACGAGTAGCCACCCCGTGCGCACACCTAGTCTTTCTGAATTTGTTTCTGAGGCTATTCGACTGCGCCTCGATGAACTGAAGCAACGCCATGAAAAGATTGCTGAGAAGCAGACCGAATATCCCATAATCCGCGAACGACTGCTTTACACCCGTGATCACATGTGGGCATTTGTAACTCCAGAAGGAAACGTAAGAGTAGGTTTATCCGAATACGCCCAAAGACACTTGAAGGGAATAGCTAGTATTTGGACCAACCCAGTTGGACGCGAAGTGAAGAAAGAGGAACCCTTCGGAGTTGCCGAAACATGGATGTTCATGTTTGAACTATACTCTCCCGTCAGTGGCAAAATTATCAAAATCAATGAGTTTCTCTTAAACGATTCTTCTATAATCAACAAGAATCCATATGAAATAGCGTGGATAGCAGAAATCAAATCTAACAACCTAATCACATTAGAAGAAGAGTTAAGGGATTTGATGAAGCTACATGAATATAACACCTGGGTGAGCAAGCTAGGTCGCCCACGAATCCTAGGCACTTGATTAACAGTCTTTTTTTCCAACATCGCCAAGCGGACAACAATGGGGAGGGTCCTCAAAAAGAATGACTGCCGTTAGTTGCGCTTTCAAGAACAAACGAAGGCTACCACCATGTCGTGCTGCATGTCCCGCCGGCGTCAACGTTCAAGGATATATTGCTCTACTTCAGCAAGGCAAATTCAAAGAATCTGTGGAACTCGTAAGAAAGAGCATGCTCTTTCCGGCAATCTGTGGCAGAGTCTGCTTCAGTCCTTGTCAAGATGCATGTTCAAGAAAAAACATCGACCAGCCTGTGGGCATTCGTTATTTGAAACGTCTGGCTGCAGACATTGAACGCGAACAAGGGAGAATAAAACCAGACCCCATACCCAAAACGCACAGCGAAAAAGTGGCGATAGTTGGAGCGGGGCCAGCAGGACTGAGCGCTGCATACGAACTCGCAAAACTCGGTTACCCAGTCACAGTTTTTGAGCGTATGCCTGAACCTGGCGGCATGATGCGATACGGTATCCCTGATTATCGTCTGCAAAAATATGTTGTGGCTAATGAAATAGGTTACATCCAAGATCTAGGTGTGGAAATCAAGATAGGGGTAGAATTTGGCAAAGACGTACAGCTCAGTACTCTACGAAAAGAGGGCTACAAGGCTATATTCATAGCGAACGGAGCGCAACTGAGCAGAAAACTAGGGATACCTGGCGAGGATCTAGAGGGCGTTTTTCACGCGGTTGAGTTTCTAAGGCATGTCTCCCTAGGAAAAACTGTTGATGTAGACGAAAAAGTTGCAGTCGTTGGAGGAGGCAACAGCGCCATCGATGCTGCTTGCACGTCGCTAAGGCTTGGGGCAAAAGAGGTCAAGATTCTCTACCGTCGCTCGCGGAACGAAATGCCAGCACTTCCACACGAAATAGAGGCCGCCGATGAAGAAGGAGTTAAGTTCCATTTTCTAGTTGCACCCAAACAGATTATTGGTGAAGGGGATAGAGTCAAGCTCATAGAATGTTTGAGGATGGAGCTGGGGGAGCCCGACGCAAGCGGTAGAAGGCGTCCAATACCCGTGCAAGGGTCGGAGCACACCTATGAGGTGGATACAGTAATTGCGGCAATCGGCCAACTGCCGGAAACTTCAGGTCTACCTTCAATTCTTTTGGATGCGCGCGCACATGCAATTTCGGTTGATCCATTAACGCTGGAAACCAAGATCCCAGGTGTTTTTGCGGGAGGCGACATAGTCACAGGTCCCGCAAGTATCATCGAGGCTATAGGTGCGGGCAAACGAGCAGCAGTGTCGATCGACCGCTATTTGAACGGCCAGAATTTAGGGACTGGAAGAGAAGAGGAAATTGAGGAGACAACTTGGGTCAAAGACTGGGAAAAGATTACGAAAAAACCTGAAAGATATACCGTTCCACACATAGATATAGGGAGGCAGAAGGTAAGCTTTGAGGAAGCCGATGGGCTTTTGGCGAAGACCAAGGAAGTCGCCATGTTCGAAGCTCGGAGGTGCCTTGATTGTGGACCCTGCACAGAATGTCTCGGAAGTGAGGGGCTGTGTGAAACTGACAAGGCAGCGGTTGATGAAACTCTATGCGTCGGCTGCAACCTCTGTGCGGTAGTTTGCCCATCCGGCGCAATAAGTAAGAACGAATTTGGGGTTGCACAAGTCGACGAAGACCTGTGTAAAGGCTGTGGAACCTGTAGTGCAAGTTGCCCCGACCGGGCGATTACTATGCAGCGATTTACAGATGCTCAGATTGTGACTAATGTTGTAGCCGCTTTAGGGAGAGAGTACGTATGATGTTTAGGCCTAGAATCATTGGTTTTGTATGTAATTGGAGTTTGCCTACAGAGGTGGATATTGCAAGCACTAGCAGAATACGTGGTTACCCCAAAATACGCATCGTACGAGTAATGTGTATTGGGAGAATCGATCCAGTTGTCGTGCTAGAGACCTTTGCCAAAGGTGCAGACGGAGTTCTGGTGATTGGTTGTCACCCACCCGATTGCCACTATATTGAAGGAAACCTCCAAGCAGAACGGAAAATCAAGATGCTAAAAAAACTCATTTCGCAAACTGACCTTGAATCAGAGCGCCTTCGGCTAGATTGGGCTTATGCATCCGAAATTGACCGCTTTGCAAAAATCATTAACGATTTCAGAAATCAGGTTATGATGCTGGGATCGTCTCCTTTGGCAGGAGAAAAGCCAGACAAAAACATATTGGCTGGCATAATGGCAGCCAAGGCAGTAGCGGGAGATTCTAGATTACGAACGCTGGTGGGCCGGGAGAAGCAAATGATCGAAGAAGGAAACGTATATGGTGAGAAGGTGGAGCAGGAGGAGTTTGACGAAGTGATGGATGAGAGCATTAATGCAGAGTATGTTCGAGGCAGAATTCGTCTCCTATTGAAGGATAACCCCATGTCCGTTGAGGGATTGTCCAAGCATTTGGACTCAGACCCGAAAAAGGTGTTGCGTCACATAGTGGTTTTAAGGCAGAGAGGTTTAGTTGCGCTGGATAGAATCGAGGGGAAGGACCCGCTGTACATCGCATTGGAGGCAGTGTGATGAAGGAAAAGGTGGGCGCCGTACTAGTCGTGGGTGGCGGAATTGCAGGAATACAGGCGTCACTCGATCTGGCTGACTCAGGATTCAAAGTGTATCTGTTGGATGAATCATCCAGCATAGGAGGCACTATGACACAGCTTGACAAAACTTTTCCGACCAATGATTGTGCAATGTGCATTCTCGCGCCGAAATTGGTTACAGCTGGAAGGCACTCCGACATTGAACTAATAATGGGCGCAGAAATGAAGAGTGTCAAAGGTGAAGAAGGGCACTTCCAAGTTATGTTGGTTAGGAAACCAAGGTTCATTGATGAAGAGAAGTGCACAGGCTGTGGTGTGTGTGCTCAAGAGTGCCCTGTTGAAGCAATAGACGAATTCAATGAAGGCCTAAGCGAAAGAAATGCGATCTACGTCAAGTATCCGCAAGCGGTTCCCTTAGTTTTTGCAGTTGACAGGGACAAGTGCATCGGCTGTGGCACCTGCCAAGAAGTTTGCAAGGCAGGCGCGGTTCAATATGACGAAAAAGAAAAGGAAATTACATTACATGTTGGTTCGATCATATTGGCACCAGGTTTCGAAGAGTTTGATCCAAAACTCAAAGGGGAGTACGGCTATGGGCAATACTCGAACGTGGTGTCAAGCATTGAATTTGAGCGAATTTTAAGCGCTTCAGGACCCTATGGTGGATTGGTCTTACGCCCCTCTGACGGCAAGGTTCCACGGAAGATAGCGTTCATTCAATGTGTTGGTTCGCGTGACGCTAAGCTCGGAAATAAATACTGCTCCTCAGCTTGCTGCATGTACGCCATTAAAGAAGCAGTCATAGCGAGGGAGCACAACCCGAACCTTCAATGCGCTATTTTCTTCATGGATATCCGAGCTTATGGAAAGGAGTTTGACGCCTACTACAACAGAGCAGAAGAAGAATACGGAGTCAGATTCGTTCGATCTCGAATTTCTGGCGTTGAGAAAGTGCTTGGATCACGGAATCTGATAGTGAGATATGTTGAAGATGGAAAGCCGACAGAGGAAGAGTTCGATCTTGTCGTGCTGTCGGTGGGAATGAGACCACCAAGACACGCTGAGGAACTTGCGAAAATTTTCGATATTAGGTTGAACAAGTACAACTTCTGCTCCACCGAAACCTTCTCGCCGTTAGCCACTTCTCGGCCAGGTATCTTTGTTTGTGGTGCATTCTCCTCTCCAAAAGATATTCCTGAGAGTGTTGCTCAGGCGAGTGGGGTCGCGGCGAGGGCGGGCAGCTTGATCGCCACTGAAAGGGGGAAGCTGACAGTTGCGAAGGAACTTCCACCAGAGATAGAAGTGTCTGGCGAGGAACCCCGCGTCGGAGTCTTCGTCTGTCATTGCGGCATAAACATCGGCGGAACAGTGGATGTACCAGAGGTGGTAGAGTATGCAAAAACCTTGCCAAGCGTAGTGTATGCAGAGCACAATCTGTACACCTGCTCACAGGACACGCAAAAAACGATACGGGAGAAGATAAAGGAACACAACCTGAACCGTGTAGTGGTGGCATCTTGCACTCCAAGAACACATGAGCCGCTTTTCAGAGAAACCATCAGAGAAGCCGGACTCAACATCTACCTCTTCGAGATGGCTAACATCCGTGATCAATGCAGCTGGGTGCACATGCACGAGCATCAGAAAGCGACGGAGAAGGCTAAAGACCTAGTTCGGTCGATCGTCGCTAAGGCTCGCTTGTTGAAACCATTGAAAAAACCGATGATTGATGTTGCCCCCGTGGGCTTGGTCATCGGCGGAGGCCTATCCGGAATGACCGCCTCATTGGAACTGGCGAAGCAAGGCTTTGAGGTTCACTTGGTGGAAAGAGAGAAGGAAATGGGTGGAAACCTACGTCACATACACTACATGCTCGGAAGTGAGGACCCACAAGAACGGTTAAGGTCAATTATCAAAGAGGTTACTGAAAACGAGAAAATCCACGTTCATTTGAACGCAGAAGTCGCGGATATCGAAGGGTACGTAGGTAACTTTAAGACAACACTGACTCGCGGTAGCGACGAGAAAGAGATCAACCATGGGATTGTCATAGTTGCCACTGGAGCCGTCGAATATAAGCCAATTGAGTATTTGTACGGTGTTGATGAGAGGGTGTTGACGCAGCGTGAATTAGAGGAGAGGTTGGCAGAGGGTGCGTTTAGCGCGAAGACTGTTGCGATGATTCAATGTGTTGGATCTAGAAATGGTGAACGTGCAAACTGTTCGCGGATTTGCTGCTCCCAGGCGGTTAAGAACGCTTTAAAAATTAAGGAGTTAAGTCCGGAAACGGATGTCTACATCTTGTATAAAGATATTAGAACATACGGGTTCAGCGAGGACTATTACCGTAAAGCGGCGGATGAAGGAGTTTTGTTCATTCGCTATGATGATGACCACAAGCCCAAAGTCACTCGGAAAAACGGAACTCTCAAAGTGTTGGCAATGGAGCCTGTCCTGAAAACATGGTTCCCGATTGAACCTGATCTCTTGGTTTTGAGTGCAGCCACTATCCCGAATCCAGACAATGAACACACAGCGCAAATGTTGAAGGTTCCACTTACCAAGGATGGATTCTTCTTGGAAGCACATATGAAACTCCGCCCAGTCGATTTCGCAACTGAGGGCGTGTTCCTCTGCGGATTGGCACATTCACCAAAGCTAGTTGAAGAAAGCATTTCACAAGCATGCGGAGCCGCAGCTCGCGCGACGACTATATTGTCTAAGAAGATGTTAGAAGTGGAGGGCGCCATAGCAAACGTCAACGAGGATTCATGCAGCGGATGCAGAATATGCGAAACAGTTTGTGAGTACGGCGCCATTGAGATGAAGGAAAAAGATGGAAAGCTCGTGTCGAGTGTTCTTGAGGCCTTGTGCAAAGGATGCGGTGTTTGTGGCTCCACCTGCCCCACTGGAGGGATAACTATGTTTCATTTCACAGACGAAGAGATAATTGCTCAGGTCAGAGCAGCGTTAAGGGAGGAAAAGAAATATGACTGAATTTGACCCAAAAATCGTTGGTTTCCTGTGCAACTGGTGTTCGTATGCAGGGGCAGACCTAGCCGGCGTCAGCCGAATACAGTATCCGCCTAATGTACGGATAGTGAGGGTGATGTGCAGCGGAAGAGTTGACCCAGCATTCATCCTTGAAGCATTTAAACAAGGAGCAGACGGCGTTCTCGTCGCCGGCTGTCATCTACCTGCTGATTGTCACTATATTTCTGGCAATTTCAAGGCGTATCGAAGGGTTACGCTGTTGAGGAAGCTTCTACAACAGTTCGGTATCGAGCCTGCACGTCTTAGGTTGGAGTGGGTCTCTGCGTCAGAGGGGGACAGATTCGCAACCATTATTAAGGACATGGTGAAGGAAATAAAGAAACTCGGACCGAACTCATTTAGGGTCGGAGGTAAAACTAGTGGTTGAGATGGAAAAAACGGAAGAAAAGGGAACGGAGCAGGAAACAGTGCTCAAAATAACCGAGATGGATCCCAAATTCAAATATGAGGTCAGCAAGATTCCTGGCGCAGAGAAGGTCATGCTGTGCTTTCAGTGCGGCACATGCACAGCCGACTGCCCAATAGCGCGATTTGACGATTTCTACAGACCCAGAAAACTCATACGGATGACTCAGCTGGGCTTAAAGGATAAGCTTCTTTCAAATGATGTCATCTGGCTTTGTTCCACCTGCTTCACATGTATCGACCATTGCCCACAAGATGTTGGAATCGCCAGTATTGTAAGGGCTCTTCGAAACCTAACCGTAGAGCGGGGACACATGCCTGTCGGCTATAAAGAACAAGCTTCCAACATCCTAAAAACAGGCTACGCATACGTGATCTCAGACATGCGGCTCAAAAAGAGGCAGCAGAAAGAACTGCCCGCCCTACCAAAAGCAAACTTAGAAAGCGTCTCAAAGCTTTTTGATGTCACAGGATTTTCAAAAACGCTTGAAAAAGAGGAGGACGTGAAATGACAAAGTACTTACTTTTTCTGGGATGTGCCATCCCATACAGACTTCCTAGCTATGAAATTTCCGCCAGAAAAGTTCTAAAAAAACTCGGCATAGAACTGGTGGAAATGCCCGACTTTAATTGCTGCGGGTTTCCACTCGATCCAGTAAGCCACGACATGATGCTCACCTTGGCAGCACGAAACTTGTGTTTGGCGGAAAAGCAAAATTTGAATATCATGGCCCTATGCAACGGATGTTTCGGCATTCTAAACCATGTAAACAAAGAGCTCAAGGAAGACAAGAAAGTCAAGGAGAAAGTTAACGGATACTTGAAAGAAATAGGCATGGAATTCAAGGGAACCATAACGGTTAAACATCTCATTCACGTTCTCGCAGAAGATGTCGGCTTCGAAAAGATAAAAGAAACTGTTCAGAAGCCGCTTAGCCAACTTCGCGTGGCACAACACAGTGGGTGTCACGTCGTTCGTCCTGTGAAGTACATAGGTTTTGAAGACCCAGAAAATCCCACGACTCTCAAGAAACTAATTCAAGTGACCGGCGCAAAATGCTTGGATTATATGGATGAACCAGAGTGCTGCGGGGCACCAATAGTGGGTGTAAATGACAAAATTCCACTTCAGTTGGCTAGGGAAAAACTTGGTCACGTTGGGGCGGTGGGGGCGCAGGCGATGATTACTGTGTGTCCGTATTGCCACATAATGTATGACCTCAACCAACCCAGAATGGAAAGAATCTTTAACGAAAAAATCGGCATACCCGTGCTTCACTATCCACAGCTTTTAGGGCTGGCCATGGGCATCGCTCCAGAAGAACTAGCCTTGAAAGACCTTAGAGTAGATGCAACTGAAATTGTGAACATTTGCAGATAGTGATCGCGTGGAAAAACTAAAATTTGCTTTCTATTGGGCCGCCAGTTGTGGCGGATGCGAAATAGCGGTGCTTGACGTAAACGAAAAAATCCTAGACGTTGTTGCAAAAGCAGACATAGTCTTCTGGCCCGTAGCCCTCGATATTAAGTACAAGGATGTTGAAGCTATGTCCGACAAGAGCATAGACGTATGCTTCTTCAATGGGGCCATACGCAATTCCGAAAACGAAAAAATGGCCAAACTGCTCAGACAAAAGGCAAAGGTTCTCGTTGCTTTCGGCTCATGTGCCCACGAAGGATGTATTCCTGGGCTGGCTAACTTGCATGACAAGAAAGAGATATTTCACAGAGCCTACTGCGAAACTCCGTCGACAAAGAATCCGGATGGGGTAGTGCCCGTGAGTCCTGTTGAAGTTGAGGAAGGCACCTTGCATAAGCCTGAGTTTTATGACACGGTGAAAACGCTTGACCAAACCGTTGAAGTGGACTATTATCTTCCTGGATGTCCTCCACCAGTGGACTTGATAGTTAAGGCTCTTGACGCCATCTTTAATGGCGAGTTGCCGTCTAGAGGTTCCGTGCTGGCACCGGTAAAGTCTGTCTGCGACGAATGTCCTCTAGAGAAGGAGGAGAAGAAGATTTCCAAGATATATCGAGTGTATGAGAAGGTGCCTGAGCCTGAGAAATGTCTTCTTGAACAGGGAATTATCTGTATGGGTCCTGCAACTCGAGCAGGCTGCAGCGCACAATGTTTGAACGTTGGTTATCCTTGCACTGGTTGTGGTGGTCCTTGCCCCAATGTTTCAGAACAAGGGGCGGCTATGATGAGTGCTTTAGCATCTATTCTTGGCATCGACGAGGAGAAAGGAGTAGGCTTTGATGCAGAGAAATTGACAAACCAAATCAAGGATCCGGTTGGCACTTTCTACAAGTATTCATTACCGCATTCGATCCTTAGAAGGAAGGTGATGGAGAAATGAAGCGAATATCCATTGACCCGATAACGAGGCTTGAAGGCCATGGTAAGATTGACATATTCCTAGACGATGCAGGGAACGTTGCGAACGCTTA
>CP070709.1:830859-835909 GCA_020350305.1 Candidatus Bathyarchaeota archaeon | reverse complement strand
TTTGTTTCCAGAGGTCTCAATCTTTTTAACTTTCTGGTCGGTGATTACTGCTCCGTTTTCTTCCTTAACAATTTGAGCCATTGCTTTCGATATCTGATTTAAGCCCCCTATGACATGATATATTCCATATTCATGTTCAACAAAAGGAATAATAGTAAAAGCAGCTGGGCATTCCCATGGGGACATTCCCAAATATTTTGACTGGAACGTGAAGCAAATCCGCAGTTTTTCTTCTTTGAAATAGTTTCCGAGGTTGTCAAAAATTGAGCCGCCCAGGAAGAAAGAGGGTAAAGCTGCAATGAGTTTGGGGGACAAAAACGAAGCTAAACTTGAATAATCTTTGTACAAGTTCTTGATAATTCTTTCGTACTTTTTCTTCTCTCTCGAATAAAATTTGTTGAGCCCTTCCTCATTTCCTGGGAACACTCGGTTTAATTCGTTCCTCATTCTTTCTTTGTTATTACTCATCTGGATGTAAAAGTCTGGAAAGCTGAGTTGATACATGGGATCAAGAAGTTTAAACTGTAAATAGTCTGCGCTCTTGCGGTCACATAAATCAAAGAGTTCGTCAAGTACATATTTCATCATTAAGAACGTGGGGCCTGTGTCAAACTTGAAGGACTCTAGATTAATGGGGGCGCTTCTTCCGCCTACCTCACTCGCTTTCTCCAATACTGTGACATCAAATCCCTTATGAGCCAGAAGCATGGCACAGCTTAGTCCCCCTGGTCCGGCTCCAATTATCCCTATCTTCTCGCTTTTGCGCGTGCAGGCATCCCGGGGAAGCATGATATGCAACGTCTTGTGCTAACACTTAACAGTTTCCTAACTCCTTGCAAACAACCCTTAAATATGACGTATGTCATGCTAGTTTTGTGATAGATGTACGTGATAGGCATTGAGGGTGCCGATTGGGGTCTCTATACGAAGGAAGGTGTTGAGTGAGGAAGGGTGAAGATACAGTTGCCTTACAGCTTTATGTATGATCTAACTCAACTTCCGCAAAGCGCTTTTAGGCAGTTATTGGAGACAGCTCTCGAAACAGGATTACATAAGGTTCTATCGCGCAATGCTCAGAGACTTGTGAAAATCCTCAAGATTGATCAAATTACGGGATTGAACCTTGCTGAAGCTATAACACTTGTTGAAGATCTGATTGAAGTTCTGCGTGCAAATAATCTTCAAAGAGAAAGATTTGAGAAAGCAGAACGTAAAGCCTTGCTTCTTCCCCATTGTGTAAGATCGCACATGGATAGGCAGTGTATGGCGGATTTCAACCCTGAAGTTCCCACCTATAACTGTAATGGCTGTCAAATGGATTGCCTCGTGAATAGGGCTGTAACCTTAGGTAATGAAAGGGGGTACGACGTTTACGTTATTCCAGGAGGATCCTGCGCTGAAAAAATATTGAGGGCCAAGAAGTACAATGGCGTAGTGGGAGTGGCATGTGGATCCGAATTAAAGATGGCTCTAGGCCTTCTAAAGAAACTGGACATACCCGGTCAAGGCGTACTTTTAACAAAAAATGGCTGTGCGAAAACAAATCTCAATCTAAAAACTCTGGAACAAATATTATAATTTTCGTTCGAGTACAATATAGTTGAATGCATACCAATTAACCAAAAAGCAAAAGGGATGGAACCAAGTGTTAGTAGAAATCTCGACATATAGTCTCATTATCTTGGTTGTTTTCATTTTCATGGAGGGAGTAGCTTGGTTTCTCCACAAGTATGTGATGCATGGTTTTGGGTGGTATCTCCATAAGGATCATCATCACCCGAGTGGGGGACGTTTCGAGAGAAATGATGTCTTTGGATTATTCTTCAGTGTAATATCGTTTCTTTTCATTGTCACCGGAATAATTTCGGGGTTTGACTATAAACTTGCGGTTGGCATTGGAATAATGTTATATGGATTTGGCTATTTTTTGGTTCATGATATCTTCTTTCATAAACGGATAAGAATTGGATATACCCCAAAAAGCAACTATTCAAAACGAGTTTTACACGCACATGCCGTTCATCATCAAAGAAGCACATCAAATACTGGTGTCAGTTTTGGGTTCCTCTATGCGGGTAAAGAATATGCAGTATAGAAAGTAACATGTCTGCATGCATGCAGTAAATGGAAAATCCACGTGGGTGGGAGAGTACCCAAGAACTCGGGTGCATGAATACAAATCTCTCCCGGCCCACTTCAGAATTCTCCCGGATAACCAGTTGTCATTTCCTTCTTCGAAATAGTTTGACGTGGTTCAACTCGCATAATAGTCAAACCCTGCCTCCATGAGCGTTTTTGCCTCGTCAATGTTGCTGATATCTGTGTTACTTACTTACGACGGATAAAAGAAAGCAGAGAAAATCAACAGTCAAAGATCATCCGTGCTGATTGCTTGGTAGTTTAGGAAAGAGAAAATAGGTTTCGTGAATGCTCCAAAGTTAATGATACTTTATTCATTTTCTGAGAGTGTTATTCTTGCTTTCTCAATTATTGACGTGAGAGCTTCTCTGCGAATTCCTGTTTCTCTTCTAAGTTCTTCCAGATTTTTTGCTGTCAGCTGTTTCAGCAGAATTATTCTGACAGATGCCAATTTTCTTCTGGTTGTGATGTTTAGGCCTTTAAGATAGGTTATGGGATACAGTTTCTTTTCTTCAATCATAGTTTGCAGGTTACGGTTTGAGGGCGAACTCCACCCTATGTGGTAGATTCCTCTGCACTTCGCATAACGTTTAGCATGCTCTGAGAGTTTCGTGTTGCAGACTATCATTGCATTGTTTATTCTTAGACTGTTTAATCCAAGTTTGAATCCTTCTGTAACATCTTCAAAAACTGCCCTTGCAATGCGACTTACATCCAAACCTGTTGGAGTGTGATATTTAAAGTGATGTTTAACTTCTACAATGTATGTTTCGCCATCTTTTGTTGCGACAGCATCAACTTCATGTTCCGTACATTTGCCTGTTATGATCTGGTTGGGGCTAACTCTATATCCGTGTTCCCTTAACAAAATCTGGACAAACCGTTCAAAATCAGGCTTGGGCTTCATCAAGCTCAAAGCCTTGCGCAGATCAATCTGATGCTTGATGGCTGCTCTATAGTTTCTCAACTGCCTGAAAATCATATTAAGAATTTTCCTAGTTTCTATACCAGCATATATTTTCATTTCAATCTTTTCCACTATTTTTTCGGCTATCTCTCGAGTAGCCCCCATTCTAAGGCATGTCCTGATGACTTTCTCTCTGTCAAACAACTGCTTCGTTCCGTCAGCCTTTGTCACAAAGAGGACCAAAAATATCCACCGAAAGTTTATAGTGCATTCATCTGCTAAAAGGATAATCATGTTTGCAGGTGCGAACTATTGTTCGAATCTATTCAAGAAACCGCTCTGAAAATAAGAAGACTTGAAGTTCAAGGTGCTAGAAACGTTGCCATCGCTGCCATAAAAGCGATAGAAACTTTGGCAAAGGAAACAAAAGCGAAGAAACGGAAGGAATTTTTGAACGAACTCTCAGGGGCTAAGGAAATTCTTTTTGTCTCAAGAGAGACGGAACCGCTCATGAGAAACGCTGTTCGATGGTTAACAAGTCGGGCAGAAAGAAGCGGCAAGGAAACGGTCAAGGAGCTAGCAGAAATAGTCTCCTCGGCCTCGCAGCGGTTTCTAAAAAACCTTGAAAATTCCAAAGAAAAAATCGCTGAGATAGGAGCCAGAAGAATTAAAAATGATTCGGTGCTTCTTACTCACTGTCACTCTTCTACAATTACCTACTTGCTGAAAAAGGCTAAAGATGAAGGAAAATCCTTTGAAGTTATATGCACAGAAACAAGACCTCTATTTCAAGGCAGAATAACAGCGGAAGACATGCTAAAATTACGGGTAAACACGACTTTGATTGTAGATTCGGCTGCCCGCTTTTTCATGAATGAAGTTGACTTTGTAATTGTAGGAGCAGACGCGATAACTTCACAGGGAAACGTGATAAACAAGATTGGAACAAGCATGATCGCCCTCGCAGCTCACGAAGCCCGAACACCATTCTACGTGGTTTCTGAACTTTTGAAGTTCGACCCATTAACGATGTACGGCGACTATGAAAAAATAGAGGAAAGAAGCCCAAACGAAATCTGGAAAAATCCTCCAAAAAACCTGATCATAAGAAATCCAGCGTTTGACGTTACAAGAAGAGACTTCATTCACGGCATAATCTGCGAAGAGGGAATAATCTCTCCCCACTCAATAATCGAAGTTATGCACAGAAAATACCCGTGGGTTTTCGAATAGCATATTTTCACCACATTTGCAAAGCTATTTCAAGTTCCCTTCGCGTTTTAGCATACTTGCGTAAAGGTATACCTCTTAGAGTCGCATCCACCGCTTGCCTCATGGCTTTTGCTCCCGCAACTGTTCCATCTCTGTGACCATGAATCCCTCCTCCAGCTTGAATGACGAAGTCTTCTCCGAAAAACTCGATTAGCGCCGGGACTAATCTTGGATGCAAACCTCCTGAAGCAACGGGTAGAACTGGCTTTAAACCATTCATTTCCTTTTCGCAAGCTTCAAGGTTCTCTGCCACTTCCTCTCTTGTCTCAAACATTTTTCCAACAATGGTGCCCACGTGAAGTTGGTCTACACCTATTATTCTAGCTATTTTGGCTATTACTCGCATTGAAATCCCATGTTTAGGATTTCTAGTAAATGCTGCATGTCCAGCTCTGTGTGCGTGAATCACAAGGTTAAAATCTTGTTCACGTAGCGTTTGCAAAGAAGCAAAACCACATGTTAAAATGTCAACCATAACGTATTCTCCACCGTGGTTAAGCACGAACTCCGCCCTTCTCAGCATCTCCTTCGTTTCTGCCGTGATGTTAACCATGTAAATTTTTCTTTCGCCAGTTTCTTCTTCAGCCTTGCCTCTACTCTCCAAAGTTTTTATGACACGATCTTCAAAAGGGTTGAACCTTTGACTGCTTAAGTTCTCATCATCTTTTACTATGTCGCATCCTCCAACCCAAGCTTCGTAGGCAACTTTTGCATGATCAAGTGTTTTCAACC
>CP070709.1:815526-830759 GCA_020350305.1 Candidatus Bathyarchaeota archaeon | reverse complement strand
CCAAGACATGGATGCAGAGTACTATAGTCAGCTTCTGGTGCGGGTCTGGATAATAAAGAGAGAAGAGAGGAAGTGCATAACAAGTCAATCTATGCTAGAGCCATCCCCGCACCACTTTAAGAGTTGGAAATTCTCTATTAATATCTAATGCAACAATCCTCCATAGAAAATTCCGCCATCGTTTTTTTATAAAAAATTCTCTAAATTAAGAACGGGTGTTAGGCAAAGTCTTTCAGGAGAGGTGCCGGATCAGCAGGCGATAATTACCTCGTTCTTGCTCGATGAAGGCTACTCGATGAAAGGCCAGTATGGTCGAGTAATCTGATAGACGCCGAGAAACGCCCAAAGATTTCCCATACAAGCATAGAGTGTTTATCTGCGGGTTAAGGCGTATACAGCGCCAGCGACGAATAGTATTCCGAAGATTATTACAAAGAATGGCCAAAGAAGGGCAAAGCCTTCCACGATCACGCCCATTTCCTGTAGGGCAAAAATAGTTCCTGCAAGTATTATTATTATGCCAATGAATAGCCCAAAGATTGCTCCGCCATGGGGGAGACCAAAACATTCCTGTTCTGCACGCTTTCCAAACTGTTCTCCCCACTCCTCTGCGCGTCTTCCAAATTCTTCGCCCCATTCCTCTACACGTTTTTCAAAGCGTTTCTCCCGTGGAACCTCTAGGGTTGCTCCGCACTTACTGCAGCGTTTAGCATCTTCCTCGTTCTTGGTACCACATTTGGTGCAATAAACCAAGAAACTTTCAACTCCAATGGCAACTGTATCAAGGCAGTTGTTCATAAGGCTTTTGGCGTGCGTGGTTGGTAGGCACGACCATGAAAGCATGCATGACTCTACTTCGTAAGTTCTTCCATTAACTCCAAGATTAACTCCTCCGCAAAACCTACAAAAATAATGTATATCCGCATCTATGTATGCATGCTAAGATAATTTTGAGACGGGACAGGTGAGATAGAACAGCGAGACGGTAGAGAAAGGGATTCAAATGCATGTATACACCGGAAGTATGGAGAAAGTTCTTTCAGTAAGCAGTACATAATAGACATTCTGTGAATGTTGCATGCATTGCAAATAGGTGTATACGTTGACCGAACAACTTTCCAAACGAGTAAATTCTACAGAGACCTCGCCCATAAGGAAGCTGATAGACATGGTTGATAGGACACCCAACGTTATCGGACTACACGCCGGCGAGCCTGATTTCGACACTCCAATACACATCAGAGAGGCTGCAAAAAAAGCTCTTGACGAAGGATACACCCATTACGCGCATACAGCGGGTCTACCGGAGCTAAGAGAAGCTATAGCGGAAAAGTTGCTGAAGGAAAACAACATCAAAGCTGACTCAGAAACCGAGATTACAGTTACAGTAGGTGGTTTCGCAGCTCTGTTCTCAGCTTTCCAGACCGTGATAAACCCTGGCGACGAAGTTATAGTTGCTGAACCATCATGGCCCTCTTACAAAGGTTTCACAAAATTGTCTGGGGGCATCCCTGTTCCCCTCCAACTAAAGGCACCCGACTACCCTCTGGACGTGAACTCGTTGACCGAAAAAATCACGGAACACACAAAGATGGTAGTGATTAACAATCCAAACAACCCAACTGGAGCAGTATATAGTCTAAAACAACTCAGGGACTTGGCATCCCTCGCAAAAAAACACGGCTTTCTAGTGCTGGCAGACGAAGTGTATGAAAAGATAGTCTTCGACAACACAACGCACTACAGCATCGCCGGTCTTGCAGCCATGAGAGAAAAGACAATCACTGTAAATTCATTTTCAAAAACCTACGCCATGACAGGATGGCGTGTTGGTTATGTCGTGGCCAACGAGCAAATAACCTCGGGTATCCGTCGCATTCATTCCTACATCGCTTCATGTGTAAGCCCTGCTTTTCAGAAAGCAGCATTGACCGCTATAACAGCGCCTGATGACTGTGTGCAACAAATGGTTAGAGAATATAACGAACGACGAGACCTGACCGCTGAAGCACTCAGCAATATGCCACTTTTACAGTGCATAAAGCCCAAAGGAACCTTTTACCTATTCCCAGATGTTCAAGGATTAGGTCTATCTTCTGCTAATCTTGCAGAACAGATATTAAAGAAGGCAAAGGTGGCTACGATACCTGGTAGTGCTTTTGGATCAAGCGGTGAAGGACATTTGCGAATGGCAATTGCGGTTTCTAAAAAAGATTTACTGGAAGCTGTGAAGAGAATTGCGAGTTTTGTAGAAGCGTTACCAAGTCGCAGAGATAAGTGACGAAACTCTTGTGTGTGCAGTAAATTGTTATATTTCTGTCATTCAATAAACTTCAAAAGTGTGCGTATGCATGCACGCTGGATTTTTCTCGGCTAGTCGCCTTCAGACTTGGGCGCGGGAGAAGAGGTATGTACCGATGCCTATCATTAATGCGTTGAAGCCTGTGAGCGCTCCTAAGCTAATCAGCCCCCCAAATGGGCCAAGCAACGGTGTTCCAACTCCTAGCAAACACCACCGTAGCAGTTCGACTCCATAAAACATGGGATCAAATAACATTGCGGCTTGAAGAGGCAAAGGCACTGCATCTATAGGAAAGAACACACCCGACAACATGAATAGTGGCCATATCACAAAGGTAGACAGTAGTTGAAATGCATGGAAATCATTAAGGGTTGACCCTATTGCCACACCGAGTCCCACAAAGCCGGCCGTGATGAGTAGCATAACGCCTATTGCTGCAAGTGCTCCAAAGGCCAAAGCCGGAGTTGGTGTAAAAGCCCCCATGATTCCGGCAACTGCCATTAATATTATGCCCTGAATCGACGCAGTCACGGCGCCACCAAGGATTTTGCCTAGGATAATGCTGGTTCGGCTGACAGGTGCGACTAGCATTTCCTTCATGAAGCCGAATTGGCGATCGAAAATGACTGAGATCCCAGAGAACACTGAGCCAAAGAGGAGTCCCATGCCGATAATGCCTGGTGCCAAATAAGAGAGGTAGCTAACTTTGCCGACACCACCAATAAACCCACCTAGTCCCAAGCCGAATATAGCAAGGAAGAAAATGCTTTGGGCCACAGACGAAATAATACGCGCCTTCGCCCGCCAGTAGCGTTTCAGTTCTCGGAGTAAGACGACGTAAATTGCTTGACTAGATAGTGGTTGAACCATTATGTTTCAAACTCCTCTTGAATGAACGTATTAGCCATGGCTTTGTCGCCCTCGCGCTTGCCGCATTATCCGGTGACGTCGTACCATCTCCATGAAGCTCCCGCGTTGGTCTCTGATGTTCCGTCCTGTTACTGAGATAAAGACATCATCAAGTGTTGGCTTGTGTAGCTCCACTGATTCCAGAGCTACTCCAGCTTCATCTACTAGTTTGACGATGCTGGGGATTCGATGTCCCCCGTCATCCACCAATAGGTTTAATCGCTTTGAACCTGGGGTTTGATTGCTGAAACTATTTTGGCTGGATGCACCTTGTGACGGCATCTTCTCAGAGTGTTCGGGCACCCTGCGACCGCCAGCGCTTCCATGGCTTATTCCGCCCATCATCCCCGAGCCAGCGGCCATTCCTTGCATCATATTCATCATCCTGCTTGCTGCGACTTGATTGTCATCAATGGAAACAAGATGAACACGGCGTATCCAATTCTTTTTCTCAAAGAGGGGACGCACTTTTGAAATCATCGTAGGGGCTTTAAAGGTTAGGCTCACAACATCTCCTTCTAACTGTGCTTTAAGCTTGTCCGGTTTGTCCAGCGCCACGATTTTGCCAAAGTCAATGATAAGAATGCGGTCACAGAGATAGTCTGCTTCTTCCGTATAGTGCGTGGTCAGAATGATCGTGATTTTCTTCTCTTGATTTAGGCGTTGGATATGTTCCCAAATGGAACGGCGAGTCTGGGGGTCGAGACCCAGTGTTGGCTCATCCAAAAAGAGGACTTTGGGGTGGTGGAGTAATCCCCTTGCTATTTCCAGTCGCCTTTTCATACCGCCGCTATAAGTCTTTACGAGGTTGTCAGCTCGATCAGTGAGTTGGACTATCTCCAACATTTCCTTAATCCGTTGCTTTCGTAGATTTCGATTCAGGTTGTATAGTCGCCCATGGAAGTCTAAGTTCTCGCGCCCAGTTAATTCTATGTCCAGCGTCGGGTCTTGGAATACATATCCTATACTTCGGCGGACTGCATCAGGTTCTTCAACGATGTCATGTCCGTTTACAGTGGCAGTGCCGCTGGTTGGTTTCAACAGTGTTGACAGCATATTTAGCGTGGTCGTCTTGCCAGCCCCATTAGGCCCAAGAAATCCTAGAATTTCGCCTCCCTTCACAGTAAAACTTATTTCATCTACTGCCCTAACCCTGCCGTCGAAAATCTTGGTCAATCCGCTGACTTCAATAGTGTCAGTTTTTGCAGAACGCATTCCACACGCACGCGCCCTTCAGTTTGTGCATGCATGATTTCAGCAGACTCCTATTTATCGGTTGCAGTTTTACCTTGCTGCATGCATAACACTGGAAAGAGAAGGCATTATTAAAAGAGGGAAAATGGGTTTTCTACGCGGTTGCGAATTTTGGAATCATTTGAGAAATAGGAAAATTGGGACTGCTGAAAAAAGGAAATATTGGACTATCATTGCCTTCTAGATTAGGAGTTGGATGCAGTCTGCTATGAAATGTGATATTATTGCTCCTAGTAGGGCGAGTAGAGCGTATCTTAGTCCTTCCTTGTAAGGGCTTTCATGGCTTGTTTTGCCTACGTAGCTTCCTAGGATGAATGCCATTATGGTTCCGACTATGAACGTAAGTATTACAGCTTGGTTCATTTGGAGAACTATGAATGGGAATAGTAGAACTAGCGCAGCAGCGATGGTTGATGCGAATGCGAAGAAGGTGTTTGTGAATATCTCCCTTCTAGAATGTATTCTCGTTGATACTCCGTGGTCCGTCGTTTCATGAATTTGTAATGCTCTTTCTGCTGATTGGGACATGAAGAATCCGATGGAATTTCCAAATGCGTTGGCAAAGCCACCGATTATTCCTGTAATTACTACAGACCGAGTGTCAGAGGTGACTTCAGCAACTCCGATTATAAGACCTAGACACATAATCAAGCCGTCTGCAAGCCCAAAGGCGATGCCTTCCAAACGATAGGTTTCTTTTGATAAGTTTTCAGTCATCTTCCAGCCCTTTCTTGTTCGTAAGCCAGTCTGCTAGTGTAATTCTATTTGTATTATAGTATTTCTCAGCTGAGACAATTCCTCTCTTTGCTGACCTAAAAAGTATTCTGTGGATCTTCACTCGTGATAGACCAGTCTTCCAACGAATATCCTTCTGTAACATCGTTCCACCTTCAGCAACAAGAATCTCAATCACTTTTCTCTCATCTTCATTTAGAACTCGCAAAACTGCATTAAGGGCAGATTCTCCTTTCTCAACCATTGGCACCGAAGAAGCCTCTATCTTAGGTTTGCCTTCTCTGAGCGCTGGAAAAGTCAAGGCATACGCTGATGGGCTCAAAAAGACGACAAGAGGCCCAATGAACATGAGAACCCAGAAAGACTGTGGAATCTGTTCACCCATTTCGTGGCCTCTTCCACCAAAACCACCTTCGATTGCAAAAAAAGAAAAAGCCAAGAACAGTGAGAATGAATGAAATTACCAGAAAGAAAATCAAAGCTTTGGAACGCGTGTTTCACTCACAAAATCTAAGGACTAAACACTCCTTATAAGCTGTTTCAAAATTTGAAACACTTTGTTACAACGAACATCTAAACCATACGGTGACCCTGTTTTTCTTGTGAGCAAAAGAATGGAGGTAGTAAAGTATGAATGGTAAAATGATGGAGGGAATAGGATTGGCAGTAGGTATCGTTGTCATCGCTTTTCTTGCTGCACCTATACAAGCCTATGTCATTGGAAGTCAGAATGGCGATGTGCTTCAAACACGGACTTAAGAACGATTGAAAACTCAAGGCTGCGACTGCGACATGCTTCAGATGCAAAAACAAAAGAGACTTGGGATAGAACACTGTGATTGGAACTGCGATTGCACACAAACACAAAACCTAAACAGACAAAGGGCGGGTGTCAGTGCGCCACAACGGAACATGCGTCCAAGCAATGAACATGAGGCAGTTCAGAAATCAACATAGAGAAGCGACACTATGTCAAGGGGGTTGAGGATTTCTTTTAAGGGGATTTCATCATTTTTCCTTTTTTTGTCACGCATATAGGCGAGCAATTGGAAAAACATTAAAGCGAAATCAGATGTTTAGATTATTAGGGAATTCGAAATTGCCGACTGATAAAGAATTGAAAGAAATTGGTGAAGTGACTCACTATTTCGCAAAGATTAGTGTAGCTGTCGTGGAGCTGAAGGATACTTTACGTGTAGGTGATAGGATACTCATTCAAGGAGATACATCAAATTTCGAGCAGACCGTGGAGTCGATGCAAATTGAGCATGAAAATATCGAGAGTGCTGGAGCCGGGCAGAGTATAGGTTTGAAGGTTGATCAGAGAGTTAGAGAAGGAGATTGTGTCTACAGGGTTCTTTCGTAGAAATGCATGCGTGCGACATTCAGTGAGTAGCCGAAAGAGGTTGCTTCATGACCGGGCATTGCAGATTTTGTAGACTAGCGAGAAAGGAAGCTCCTGCGAGTTACATTTACGAAGATAAAGCAGTAGCCGCTTTTCTGGACATGAAACCGATAAACGAGGGCCACACGCTTGTAATACCTAGGAATCACTATGAGAATATTTATGAGATTCCAGAAGAAGAAGTTGCACACTTGTTCAGGATTGTGAAGAAAGTAGCATACGCAGTCAAGAAGGGAGTAAGTGCTGAAGGAATCAGTGTTGTTCAAAATAATGAAAGAGCTGCTGGTCAAATTGTGTTTCATCTTCATGTGCATATTATTCCAAGATATGGGGGAGCGAAGTCGTGTCGATCACGCGAAATATGTCAACCGAGTGAATTAGACACTGTAGCGGCTAGGATAAGACAATTCGTCTGAATTTGCATGTGCATGCATTTTAAAGGAGAATGCGTCGGAGAGAAGTGGTGGTCATCGCTGGTTTTTTTCGCGAAGATCTCTATAGCCGCGTGGGCTCTAGAATAACTTCCTTTTTTTGAGAAGGATGGCTGATAGTGATGTTACCACGATAAATATCAGTAGGATCGATGAGAATTCTGGGACGATAAATCCTGCAGTTACTTCCACGTCGTTGTCGTCCAATGCGTCGATGTTTGCGTCATATTGCCCGTTACCGTTGATGTCAACTATGATGTCGTATTTGCCAATGGTCTGAGGGTTGCCCCATACTGCTGTCGGGAGAATGTTTCCTGAAGGGTCAGAGGATACAGTTGTTAAAGTGCCGGTAACTCTTGCTGGAATCGACAAGCCGTTGGTCCATGTAGCTACGTCGTCCACTATATAGAAGTCATAGGTTGTAGAAGATGAGTAACCGCTTCCGTTCACATACACTGTCTCGCCTAAGTTGAAGACGTCTTTTTTGGAACCTGTAGGGGTGCAGCTCTCAATGGTAGGCGGAGGTGAAAAACTCAGGTTCGCATAGGTGAAAATCTGTTTTTGGTCTTCTTCTGGGTAGTAGTAGTTGTTTGCAGGAAAAGAGGTGAAGTACTGGACTTTGAAGCCAACGGTGTCGGCTGTTGTGCAGTTGAGGTCACTAAGATCATCAGTTCCCGTATCGTTGCCCATAAAGGGTACAGCAAACTCACATTCCCAGTGGTCATCAACCCAACTGAAGCCTTCCCAAAACTCGATCTCATCTACTGAAGTACTATGGTCAACTTCATACACACAATTAGCCTCAAAATCGATTTCCGAGATGATAGGAACAAACCAGTTTGGGTCATTGAAGAAACCATCTTTGAGTGTGGGACCAGGCTGGCAAGATTTCAAATCCTCTTGTTCATCCGTTAAGGTGTAGTCGCGGGTTCCACTTCCACGCCCTCCGTCATCGCCCTCATCAAAGAAAATCGCGAACTGGTCTGTTGTATGAGTCCCAATCTGCCACACTACAAGACCGATGTACACGTGTGTGCTATTGTGTTTAAGGTATAGCCAAGTCGAAATGTTTGTGGAGCCTATCAGGTTGACTTTGTATCCTGTGGCGTCACTCCACTCAGCACTACCTAAGTAGCCATCAATTGTAGGAGAATTAGTGCTAAGACTGGCTATCAACTCGGGGTGATCTGGTATTAGTGCAATTGCTCTTGGAAAGATTATTGAAAACATTGGAAGAGTAAAAAGGAATGCAACTATAAGCGCTTTTTTCAACGTAAATCTCTCCGTGTTCCAGATGTTCTTTCTTTCAGTGTTGTTTCTTTATAACATTTGTGCGTAGCTTTTGAGACATACGTACATAGAAACTTCAATTAGCTCTAAATGGTAGTCTTATTCATAGCGATACAAACAAATGGGGGAGCACTGTCCATGACGATTAGACGATGGGTGCAGAAGACCACTTCACGTGTTGATTGGCGACTATTTAGCTTGGACATTTTATTGTTCATGTTCTTTTCATTTCCTATTGTTTTGCTATACATTTTCGTTCCATTAACATTTCAAGTTAGTTGGAAGGGGCGAGTTTCTTACTTGATGTTCCTTTGGCTTGTGCTTCTTGAAGTCTTTTTGTCACGACATAGGCTTCCCAAGTTCGACATCATTGGAAAGTTTAGGCAAGTGGATGTGAGGTTTATTTCAGGTTTGATTGTCTTGCTTGCTCCTACTGCTTTTACATTGTGGCAATTCTTGAGTGGAGGCGGAGACATGGTTATATTGCTGGGGCGACTTGTTGGAGCACCTTTCCCTGAATTGGATTGGCCACTTGCCTTCGAATCCATGTTGTTCGCAGTTTGCTTTGTACTTTCTGTATGGCTCTTGCAGAGTCTTATTGGTTTGAGAAGATTCAAAGTTTCCTTGTTTTTCATGGGCGCAGTGGCTGCTTTCTTTATGGTTGATACTTTCTATCATTGGGGAACTGTTTGGTTTCTGCAGATGCTTGTTCCGCCTATAGTGTTTGTGGCTGCTTTCTTTCTTAACGTTCTAGGTTACCCGGCTACAACATCGGCCTATGCAGATGGTTATCTTTTGGTTGTCGGAAAGGATGGAGGCCATCATATGAGTCTGTTGGTGTACTGGCCTTGTGCAGGTGTGCATAGCCTGATAATCTACACTATAGTAGTTTTGCTATTGTTCAAGAATATGAGAGCGTCTCCGAGAAGGAAGATCGCATATTTTGTGGTGGGCGCCTTTGGCACTTTCATGGTTAACATCCTTAGAATAGTTAGTATTGGTTCAATTGGTGCAAACTTTGGATCTGAGGCTTCGAGTTTGTTTCATGAGTATTATGGTGAACTGTTTTTTGTGGTCTGGATAGTGGTATATCTTGTTGCAGTCTTTCTGTGGGAATCTCATCGTAAAACAAAGTGATATTCTTCTGTGGAACAGATTGTAACATTGTATACGTTACGTAGAATTTTTTCTTCTGTAGATTATGACCGCTAGTAGTGTTGCTATCATGAATAATGGTAATATTAGGAATGACGGAAACTCTGGAATAACGTGATATTGAGTGTCATATTCCATTCCTTCAGTTGTGATGATGTTGTAGGCATTGTCTTCTGCTTTGATTACATATGTTACGTCAGTGCAATAGAGAAACGCGGGTATAGTAGCATTCCAAACGTTTTCACTGAGATTTGTTGCATTAACACTGAACCATGTTTCGTTGTTTGTGGTGTAGTTCAAAGTCACTTGTTTTACTCCGCTTAGGTTATCAGTTATGTTCGCGTAAACTGTGACTTCGTCATCTGGATAAACGATATCATTGGCTGGTTCTTGGTATACGTTTTCGATTTCAGGTGGAGTTGTATCTGTTATCATTTTAAATACATGGAGGCTGTAGAATGTAGGGCCTCCCATGACCACTGTGTTGCCGTTTCCTGAAATGGAAACTACAGGGCTTGGGTGAAGTAAGTCAAACTCACCTATCATGTTGCCATCGGATTTGAAGAAGTAAGCTTTATAGATGGAGTCAACTCCTATCTGGCCTGCTGCGGTTATTATGCTTCCATCGTCGCTCATGACTACATCGAGTATGATCTCACCTTCAAGCTTGGTCCAGTCTTCTTCTTGGTCAGGTCCAGATCGTAGCTTGGCGTTAGCCCAAAAGTGCAAACCACATGGAAACAATGGTTGGGTGCCAGTTACGATTTCTTCGCCATCAGAGCTCATGTCGACATAATCGAAGGACCAGTCATTCGTCCATGTCGCATCAGGGTCTCCAGAGAGAGTGTTGGCATTTGCCCAGTAGTAGAGGGTCTTAGAAGTAGCGTCCACTGCAACAACTGAATAACCATCGTCAGACACAGCCAAGTCTTTTATGGTGCTATTTATTGGAGTACGAGAGTTCCAGCTTGGTTCAGATGGGTATGGAGTTTCATATGCATCTTTGTAAAACATAACGAAGCCGCTTGAAGGATAATCAGCACCGCCTGCAGCTACGTACCTTCCATCTGACGACATGTGCACTGCGAGAAAGTCGGTTATGCTGAATACATTGCTCCAAGTGGGAGGTTCACTGAGGCTGGACCTTCCGCTGCATTCGGCGAAATAGTATAGTTTTACACCTGTTCCACCTACCGTGATGTATTCTCCATCATCTGACATGTCTAATGTACCTCTTTCAACTGGTCCCCACAGATCAATGCTTTTCCACGTTGGAGCGGAACGCTGATCAGTTGTTGCCTGTGAATTGTTGAAGTAATATACGTAACCGTTGTTGTCGCCTGATACCACATATTCTCCGTCAGCTGACATCATAACAGATTTGAAAGACGTACCCGGCTGCAGGTACCACCATTTTGGATTCGAATTGTTTGACTCAAAATAGTATATGCCCGTGTTGTTCACAGCTACCACATAGTCGCCTTCTTTTGACACCGCTAGATCATTTACTGCCATAGAGTTGTTCCACAACATCTCTACTCCGTATACTCTTGCTGCCCAATTCACTATTGGTGAACCATCATCTTGATAGACAATTGTAACATCCATGTCGACTCCATAATTGTCGATCCTCATTTTTGAATAATTGCCAATGTTGGTTTTGATGACTAGCACGGTTCCGTCCGGTATCGTATTGTTTCCATTGCTACCGTTAATTGGATATGTAGATAGCGTGTAGATAGAGCAGTCTACTACCGAATCAAAATCAACAATGCCTAAGTTTGCAACCGTAGCTCCATTTTGTGGTACTAAATATCTTTCAGTGGAGGAAACTTGTTCCCACCATAAATCTGTATCAGGAGTTGATGGACCAACGTCTCCAGTGTCAACATCTAAGCATTGAGCCCCTCCAATCGTAAGACTCGTTGTAGTCAAATCTGGACTTGCCTTTACAGACATCTTGAATCCGACTGGTAGAATGCCTGATAGTAAACCACAGATCAATAAGCTAAGCAGAACTTTTTTCCCTAATTTCTTCATGCTACATCGTTCGTAGCTAGTATACTACAGTTTTTATTATTTGTGCAAGAATCCCTAATTCAAGCGCATGTATGTTTTGGAGAGCTTTTTATTTTGAGGTGGTGCGGGGTTCAGAAGTGGAGTGAGAGGAAGGTTGTCACCTGTCAGTAGGTTCGCTCTCCGCACCAATTCAATATTTCTTTATGCAGAGGTTTAAGAGATTAACGTAGTAACGTTCCATAGAGCATGCGTGTGCTATTTGGGCAATCTATAAAAGAACAACTTTGATTTTACTTGAGCGTTGAAGGTGTTCTCTGATGGAGCGTGTTGATGGCAATACAAACATTGGTTATCTTATCTCGAAAGTTAGAGAATTTCTTGAGGAAAGAGACTGGAAAAAATATCAGAACCCAAAGGATTTAGCCGAGTCCATTTGCATCGAAGCGGCTGAGCTTCTCCAAATTTTCCAATGGGCTAAACCTGAAGAAAGCGAACAGTTCAAAAACAAGCCGTCAGAAGTGCAGCGAATCAAAGAAGAACTTGCTGATGTCAGCATCTACTGTCTCAGCATGGCAAATACCCTTGACATCGATCTCACCAGTGCTATTCTTGGCAAACTAGAACAGAACAAAAAGAAATATCCAGCTGAACTATACAAGGGAGAAGCCTACTTCACCTCATAGAAGTTACATGCATGCGCTTGTTCTTTTTTTTCTAATTTTTCACTGCTGTTGGATGGACCGTGTGGTTGCAGTAGGGGCATTTTCCCCATCCCTTTGCTCGGCTTGCCTTCCATTGGTTCTTGCAGAATGGGCACTGCAACAAAGCGTTTTCTCCTACGTAGAGGACTTTTCGGCTGAAAGCAAGAACGAAAATCCCAAGAACTAGAGTAGCAGTTCCCATAATGGTCAGGTGCATCAGTTTCAACTTAACAGCGAAGCCAATGTCGAACTCTTTTGTCCAGAGATATTGCTCTAAGGCTGGGAACACACCGTTTGAAGTGGACACATTCGGCCATGCACTCCATAATATGGCAATTAGCACAGTTAATCCGACAAGGCAGAGTGCAAAGCCTAATGCGTAACCAGTTATGTAACGTGTGGTAATTTTTCTCATGGAAGATCAAGATTAGGTTAAGAAGTTATTCTTATTTGGTTTATGAAGTTAAGATAAATAGATAGAGGGCATGTATGTGCTAGGAACTGCTTAATCTTTTTACTTCCTTCACGGCCTCTACTGCGACCTCTATCATGTCTTCATCTGGCTCTCTTGTTGTGAGACGTTGGAATGCTAAGCCTGGCATTGTCAAGATTCTCGTGATCTTAGAGTTTTTGTGTCTGTCGCTGAGCTTCAAAAGCTCGTAAGATATGGCTCCAATCACTGGGATTAGGAGCACTCTGTATGAGAGTCTTGCAGCAAACCCTAAATCGGGCATGATTGAGAACAACAAAATGCTTACAAGCACGACAATGAAAATGAAAGAGGTGCCACATCGAGGATGCAGTCTGGAGAATTTCTTCACATTTAAAACGTTCAATGCTACTCCAGCTTCGTGTGCGTTGATCGCCTTATGCTCTGCGCCATGATACTGCAGTACTCTCTTGAATTCACCCCACATGGACACTAATATTAGGTATAAGAGAAAAATCATAAGACGTATTATGGCTTCTACAATGTTGAAAATCACTCCCGTGAGATGGAACAAACTAGCTAGGAGGTAGGGTCCTATCATGAAGAGAGAAGTCAACGCCAAAGCCATGGCAATTGCTATCGCAAACTCCTTAACGGTGAACTTTTCCTCTTCTTCAAGAATTGCATTTGCAGAGTAATAGAGGCCTTTGACACCGAGATAGAAGGTTTCAAATAATGCGATGATGCCTCTTAGAAACAGTAGTCCAAGGATCTTGTGTCTTCCAGATATGGATTTTGTCTCTTCTGTGTGTGTCAATATCTCTTTGTTTGGTTGTCTAATACACATCACCACATGTGTGCGGGAGCGCATCATCACACCTTCTATCAGAGCTTGCCCACCAAATGCCAGCGATGGCTCTTCTCTTCTTTGGGCGAACAATTTCATCATTCACAAGAAGATTATGTTGGGCTTATATTCCTTTGTTTCTTTTCATTGTGTGCATGGATTAGTTTTGTAGGATATCGACGTTCACATAACATTAAATCTTTCGTCATAACCTCTAAAATGCATGTGCACACAGTTTGACAATGCTGCCTAGGCACTTTCACCCGGTGAGAGCCTTCTCCATATCTCCGGATTCGCAGGTTCATAAGGCAGGTTTGCAACATATTCCGATATTCCAGTGGGATCATCTAATCTGTACAGTCTCCATTTGTTACTGCTAGGAGCACCAAAGCAGGTCTCAACGTTGACTTCATTCAAATCGAATATCATGGACCAAAGTGTTCCTAGAGAATCTTCATAGTGATGACAACATACACCTTCAGGCATTGGTCTAGACAAAATGTTGCGTATAGTATTCTTGGTAACCCTAGGACTTGCTCCTTTTAGGTGTGATTCGATAGTTCTGTAACGTGTGACGGACTGAAACATTCGGTTAGTGTCATACTGTAGCGTTGCAGGGAGAGTGTAGTGATTGGTTGAGATTAAGAACCCGTCTTTCGACGAGGGCCCGAATTGCTTTATGCCCGTTTGAGAACGAGCCAATTCGACTAGTGCGGCATTTCCGTTTCTATCAGTAAATATGTAGTTGTGATAGTGAGAAGTTGGTATACTTTTGATGACTAGTAATGCGTCGGCAACAGTTCTACATCGATCTAGTATTGTGCGCACGACCGCGTGGTATTCCAGTCCGCCCCCAAGGGTGGAAGTCGTTGTCACGCACAGCCCATATTCGTTGATTCCATCAGCACGCCCAAAAATGTCTTCTGAAAAGCCAATATGACTTGCTCGACCCTTGACGCGAGTCGTGCACAGGCGAAGCTCATTATAGTCAGGATGCAAGTCATAGCTACAACCGGCATAAGTGTGACCGTCGCTTGATGCAGAAGGATTTATAGCGAATTGACTGCAATGACCAGAGTTCGATCGCCTGACAGCCTGAATGCAGGTGAAAGCATAATAACTCATGTTGTAGACCGATATGCCAAGTTCATCAGCGGCACCTTGGATCTCCTCATTAATCCCCGGGTAATGTTTGTCAAAGAATGCAATGGCTTCTTTTGTATCATGTTTGGGGGTTTTCTCCATCTCTGGGGGAAGAGAGGTCAGGAATGGGTAGCGTTCTTGATCTCTCTTAAACATCTGTCCTTGCATCATCCCAATTTCATATGAATTGCCCTCCATGACAAGATGTTTAAAAACAGCTTTTTTTAGGTGAAGATTGGTTGGCATTTTTATCCGATCTCCATACATATGATGCGGTCACATATGGATAAGGAAAAGCAAACACAAATAGGTAGCCATCAAATGCTCTATTCTTTTGCCTTCACTGCCACAAGCAATCATTTTAAACCGAAGAATGACGCAAAAGCTCCAGTCGTTCATTTCGCTTAAATAGACAAGCATCAAAAGGTTTATTTAGATGTGCAATTCGCGCGTTGTTATTGGGCGTTGCATGCAAAAGGCAGTTTAGAGACTAGTTTAAAACTCTTTGATGTTGCAACCACTAAAAACAACATTGTTCTAATTGCATGCATATACGCACGCTTACTCAATCAGCATCAGAACGTCTTCTGACACGTAACTTATGAGCTCATC
>CP070709.1:804795-815426 GCA_020350305.1 Candidatus Bathyarchaeota archaeon | reverse complement strand
ATAGCAAGCCTGTGGTGGCTTTTGTTGCTGGTAGGACGGCGCCTCGAGGTAAGAGGATGGGACATGCAGGCGCGATTGTTATGGGAAAGGCTGGGACCGCTCAGAGCAAGATTGACGCGTTTATGAGGGCTGGTGTTATGGTGGCTGAGAAGCCTAGTGATGTGGCTAGGTTGTTAGTTGAGAGATTGAAGAAGAAAGGTATATTTACTGGCGGCATGTCTGGAACGTAGTTAATAAGTTGAGGGTACAGTTATGCCTATTACTGATCCGCTTAAGAAAGCCATTGCACAGAAGCATAGGCTTTACATGAAGATTTGTCGGCATTGTGGAGTACGGAACGCACCTACTGCGGATAAGTGCAGGAAATGTCATAGTAAGAATCTGCGGTGGAAGAAGCGAGAGCTTGTCAAATAGTGTTTTATGTGTATTGATGCTTCACCCAGAGACATTGTTTATAAGAAAGATCGCTGCTGCATTCAGAATGACATAGACGAAAGAGTATTTATTCTCGTACTTTCTTGAGTGGCAATAGATTACACAGGAAGAGATGGGTGTGGTGAGTGCAAAGATTGTGATCGGGTACATAATATCAGGTGTTCTTTTATTTTTTGCGGTTATTTTCGCTATAGCTTCAGCATATGCACCGATAAGACTAGCTACAAGCGCGTTTCTTTTTCTCGCCGGCTTTGGAACGCTATACTACATTAGAAAACAACAACCTATACGTATTACGCAGAAACTTGAGGTGCCTGGAAAAGTCAAAGTTCAAACGTTAAGATGCCCCAACTGCTCAGCTTCTTTGGACATAGGTCAAGTGAAAGTGATAAAAGGTGTACCGTCGATCAAGTGCTCCTATTGTGGACACATCTTCGAGGTTACTGAGGAACCAAAATGGTAAAAACTCAACACCTGCTTGTAACGCTATTTACCATATTCACATTCATCACTCTTGTTGGCACTGTAACTGCACAAAGACAGTATCATCTTGAACACGAGTGGGCAAAGATATGGATTAACCAAGACGGCACCATCGATTTGCTGTACGACATAAGTATTACACTCGATTTAGGGGAGGCCATCAGCTACGTAAATGTTGGTCAGCCCAAGAGTGACTACACAATCGGAACGGCAATGGACCAATATGGTCACACGCTGACAACAACAGACGCAAGTGAAGGAGGTGACTACAAGGTGCGCGTCAACCTTTTTACTCCATTATCAGCTGGACAGACCGTAAGATTCAACCTTACCACCAATGTTGCCCACATGATCTCGGAGGATACTTCTGAAAACGTGGGGATGGAGTTCAAACCATGCTATTGGGATGTTGAACTAAAAGAACTGCATGTTCTAGTCGTCCTACCGCAAGGTGTGACTAAAGAAAATGTTGGATGCACTCCGGACTGGGACAATGCCGATTACGACCCAGCTGAAGACAACAGGCTCGTCTTGTACTGGGAAAGATATGATCTGCCAGAGAACCAAGAGTTTCCCTGCGGTGTATCCTTCCCTAAAGAATATGTTCAACATTATGATGTACCCGAAAAAGGTTTGGAGTGGCTTCTTCCTATCGCCTTCATATTCTTCAGCATTCTTCTGGTTGTCGTAGTCTACAAAAGGGTTCCGCTTAGAAAGTACATAACCCCCAACATGCGAATGGAAGCTTTAGGAATAAGACACGGACTAACAGCTGTAGAAGCCTCCCACCTACTAGGTTTCCCACCTACCAAAATCGTAACCGAGATACTATATAGCCTGCTGATGAAGAAAGTTATCTGGGTCACAGCCACAACCCCAGCCCTAAAACTCAAGGTCATGGAACCGTTCAAAGACAAAACTGGAACCCCTGAAACACCTCTACGCTACTACGAGAAAAGCTTTCTCGATGCAGTTAGAAAGAATGGGGCTTTAGGCGAAGAAAAACTCGCAGAAACAGTTGTGTTGCTACGCGACACGGTGGAAAAGAAGCTTCGTGGATACTGCCGAAGCGACACCATTAATTACTACAAAAAAGTTGTTGGGGAGGCATGGGGGCAAGTGGAGAAAGCGGGTACGCCGGAACTTGCGTCCAAGGCTTACGACGAAAATCTCCTCTGGCTTATACTCCACGAAGGCTTCAGGTCTAGAACCGAAGATGTTTTCCGCGAAAAAATGTTTGAGCCTGGAATAGGTTGGTGGTGGTACTGGTACGGCTACACTTCCTATCACCCCAATCCAACTTACAAACCAAGCCCAACAACCACCCAACCCAAATCACCCCCGACCATTCCGGGTGCGGACTTCGCCAACAACATCGCGACGTCCGTTGAAAAAACCTCCAATAACATAGTTGCAAACGTGGAAAAATTTGCGAATTTCATAGTCCCAGCACCGCCCCCATCTGCCAAAACATCTAGAACACCAGCACACCACAAGTCTAGTTGTGCCTGTGCGTGTGCAGCATGCGCGTGCGTGTGCGCATGTGTTTCCTGTGCTTGCGCTTGTGCCTCAGGAGGCGTAGGTTGAAGGAGGAATGATTGTGGGTATTCTCAAAAAAGTGAAAGGCGTCGTTGGCAAGGCTTCGAAGACTCCTGTTGGTCTATACTCGTATCGTGGTAAGGGAAAATTCGCTGGTCTAGCTCTTCAACTTCGTGTGGAGCCAAGTGGTGAAGGCTTGCTCGTCATTAACGCAAACACTGTTCTGTATCTGAATGAAACCGCTGCAGCCCATGCATACTTCTTCATGCAAGGCATGCCAACAGAGGAAGCTGTGAAAAAAATTAGAAGAATTTACCGAATTGAAGAGGAAACTGCTCGCAGAGATCATGAACAGATGATTTACACAATCAGCACGCTTGCTGAGACAGAGGAGGTCTGCCCTATATCATTCCTTGATGTGGAGCAGGCTGAGCCCTTCACTCAGGAATTGTCCGCTCCAATACGTATGGACTTAGCCTTGACGTTTAGGTGCCAAAATGATTGTATCCACTGTTACGTAGGCGGGCCGCATGAAACGCCTGAATTAACCACGGACCAATGGAAAAAGGTGATTGACCGACTGAAGAAAATAGGCGTTTTTATATTTACGTTCACTGGTGGTGAGCCAACCCTTCGCGAAGATTTACCTGAGCTTTTGCAGTATGCACAGGAAAAGGGAATTGTTACAGGTCTTATCACAAACGGGCGTAAGTTAAGAGATAAAGAATACGTGCACAGATTCGTGGATGTAGGGCTGGACTTCGTACAGATCACGCTTGAGTCTCATGATTCCACGATACATGATTCAATTACGTCTGTGAAAGGAAGTTGGCGAGAAACCGTGGAAGGGATCAAGAACGTAATTCCCACGCCGATTTACACTACGACAAATACTACCCTCAACAAGTACAACGCGAATAGTTTTCTTGAAACCATAGAGTTTCTGCATGACCTAGGGCTGAAAGTTTTTGGATGTAACAGCTTGATCTATTCCGGTAGCGCGCCATCAGTAGCCAACGAGTTTGCCTTAACAGTTGATGAACTAAAAAGCGTGCTGCCCAATATTCTGAATAAGGCCGATGAACTAGGAATGAAGTTCATGTGGTACACGCCGACTCAGTACTGTCAGCTTGACCCCGTCAGCTTGGGGTTAGGTGTGAAGTCGTGCACCGCCGCAAGAGTAAACATGTGTGTAGGCCCTGAAGGACAAGTTTTCCCATGCCAGAGCTATTTCGAAAGCGTTGGTAACATCCTCAAAGACAGCTGGAAAAAAATCTGGAATCATCCGCTCTCCTTGAGCCTAAGAACTAGAGAATACGCTCCAGAGAAATGCAAGGAATGCCCACAGCTACCTGTGTGCGGTGGAGGTTGCCCCTTAGAACTGAAAGAAGCAAAGTACATATGCGCCGAAACTCAATAAATTTATTATCAATCTTAATGTTGGTTTAGAAATTGGTGTAGAGCCTTGGGCGTGAATCTGAGAGACTTGGTGCCCAAAACAGCGGTTGACCTCAAAAATTTGAGTGGAAAGTCCATCGCCATAGACGCCTACAATGCTCTTTACCAGTTTCTCGCCATCATCCGCCAACCAGACGGAACCCCTCTCAAAGACTCTACTGGCAAAGTCACCAGCCACCTAAGCGGCTTATTTTACCGAACCGCTAACCTTATTCAAATGGGCATCAAACCCGTCTACGTATTCGACGGAACACCGCCAGCGCTGAAGGAAGTTGAAATCAAACGGCGAGCTAGAATAAAAGAAGTAGCACTTGTCCATTATGAACGAGCGTTAAAAGAAGGAAAAATCGAAGAAGCACGCACATACGCCCAAGCTACAAGCCGTCTTAAAGACTACATGACAGCCGACTCGAAACGACTCCTCACCCAAATGGGCGTACCATGGATACAGGCACCCAGTGAAGGCGAAGCACAAGCAGCTTATCTCGCCAAAAAAGGCGACACCGATTACTGTGCCAGCCAAGATTACGACAGCCTCTTGTTCGGTGCGCCTAGATTGGCAAGGAACGTCACCATCAGTGGAAGAAGGAAACTCCCGCGGAAAAATGTCTACATTGAAGTCACACCTCAAATAGTAGAGCTGGATCAAGTTCTCAAACAGCTGAACATCACACACGAGCAACTGATAGACGTCGGCATACTGGTCGGCACAGATTTCAACCCAGACGGAGTAAAAGGCGTAGGACCGAAAACCGCGGTTAAACTCATCCAACAACACGGAACTCTTGAAAAGGCAGTGTCCACACTGAAACAGGCCGAGTTTCCAGTTGAGCCAAAGCGTATACGAGAAATCTTTCAACATCCAAAAGTCACAGACAACTATCACTTAGTATGGAAAGAGCCACATGTAGAAGGTGTTGTAAACTTTTTATGTCGGGAACGCGACTTCTCAGAGGACCGCGTGAGAAAGGCCCTCAAAAAAATGATAGAAGGTTCGAAAAAGGAAAAGGGAAAAGTAACCTTAGAAACATTCTTCGGTTAGATTCTAAAATCGATGTCCATACTTTCCAGTCAAAGGCACAAATGCGACCCCACCCAAATTCTCCCGAACAATCTCTCCATCCCTTTTCCTAATACGCAAAAGTGTTTGATAGAGATAAACACCCCCAACCGGAATAACTAACACTCCACTAGGTTTCAACTGTTCTACCAACGGTTGAGGAACATTTGGGGCCGCAGCCGTCACCAAAACACGATCATACGGAGCTTCTTCTGGATAACCCTTTGATCCGTCTCCATAAATGACGGTGACGCGGTCTCCATATCCAGCCTTTTCAACATTTTCTCTCGCAAACTCAGCCAGTCCAGCAACTATTTCCAAAGTGTGAACATGTCCCCACTCTTTTTTAGGCGTGTCCGTCGGAGCCACAACCTCAGCTATCGTGGAGGCATGCCAACCTGAACCAGCACCTATCTCCAACACCCGATGCCCCACCTCCAACTCAAGGGCTTCATCCATAATTGAAACCATGTTTCGCCCGGTTGACCGCATAGATCAACCGAGAGGCGCTGAAATGGTCTGCCCAAATCCTATTGGAAGCGGGGAATCTATAGTTCCATAGGACTTCACATTCTCTGGGAGAAAGGGCTCCCGAGAGACTCGACGCAACGCTTGAATAACCTGTGGCGACCGAAGTATTCCTTGCCTAACTAACCTTTGAACTAACTCCTCCCAAGCTCGTCTTTTCATACTTTGTCCCCACAACAATACTGAAAACCATACCTTAAGAGTTTATGATTAGAAGCATTTAGAAGGTTGAAGAAATCGGGCAACTACTTGACAGTGACTGACTTCGCTAGATTCCTAGGCTGATCTGGGTCACAGTTTCTTTCAACCGCCATGTAATACGCGAAGAGTTGTTGTGGGATAACATAGGGAATCGGCGAAAGAATCTCAGGCATCCCCTTAGGTATTTCAATGTAATCATCAGCGAGGTTTCTGATCTCCTCGTCTCCCTCCTCAACCACCGCGATAATGGAAGCCCCGCGAGCCTTCATCTCCATAATGTTGCCCACAATCGTTTTGCGCGTATCATCTTTGGGACACACGAAAATCACAGGGAAGCCCGGCTCAATCAAACTAATCGGCCCATGTTTACTCTCCCCAGCGGGATACGCTAGGGCAGGGGCATAAGCTATCTCTAAAAGCTTCAGCCTGCCCTCAAGGGCAGAAGCAGAGCTTACCCCTCGCCCCAAGAAAAAGAAGCACTGCTTATTCCGATATTTCTTGGCTAGCTGTTTGATTTTCTCCTCCTGAGTTTCAATAACATTCTCAACGATGTCAGGAATCTGCTCCAGTTTTTCTTCAAGTTGCTCGATCTCCACATGCGAAACCTTCCCCCTCTTCTTGGCCAGCCTCAACGCAAGCTGAGAGAGCACAGAAAGCTGAGATGTAAAGGTCTTAGTGGCGGCAACTCCTATCTCTGGACCCGACTGTTGACACACATAGGCGCGAGCAACACGGGTCAAAGTGGACCCAATAATATTGGTTAATCCTAGAACGGTTGCGGCACGCAACCTCGCGCATTCCACGGCCTCCAAAGTATCAGCGGTTTCCCCAGATTGGCTGACAGCAAGAAGGACGCTGTCGATGTTAACGGCTCTTCCATGCTGCTCAACGAACTCCGACGCAATAATTGGATGAGTTGCTAACATCGCAAGCTTAGAAAACATGTAGGAGGCTGCAAGACAGGCGTGATATGAAGTGCCACACGCCACTAAGAAAACCTCACCAGCACGGTCGAGGAAAGTGGTCATTAGGTCCAAATACTGCTCCTGCAATCTGAGCGTGTTTCTCAGGCAAAGCGGCTGCTCATGAATCTCCTTCAGCATGAAATGAGGATAACCCTTCTTCTCAGCCATTTCTGGACTCCAATCAATGATCTCAGGCTTCCTTGAAACTATACTTCCATCAGCAAGTTTTCTTATCTCATATCCTTTGTCACTCAAAACAACTAATTCTCCGTCCTCAACAATGACAGCCGTATTCGCTAACGGGAGAAACGCGGGAATGTCAGATGCGCAGTAAACCGCGTCTTCGGCAACTCCAATGACGAGAGGACTTTCTTTCCGTACACAAATGATTTTGTCAGGCTCTTTAAAAGAGACGGCCGCAATGGCGTACGATCCGTCTAACCGCTGTACAGCACTGCGGACTGCTTCGACGAAAGTGAAATCTTCGCTCAACTTTTCTTCGATGAGATGAGAAATGATTTCGGTATCAGTTTTCGATCGAAAAGTGTGCCCATGTTCTTCCAGTTCTTTCTTAAGTTCTGAGAAGTTTTCGATGATTCCGTTGTGAATTACTGCTATTTCCTCATTGCAGTCGGTGTGGGGGTGGGCGTTTACTTCGGTCGGTGCTCCGTGAGTTGCCCATCTTGTGTGGCCTATTCCAATTCGTCCAGGAAGATCATTTAGGTTGTGTATGGCATGAACTTCATCGATTTTTCCTTGATCCTTCTTTATGAACAGTTTGCCTTCATGGATTGTTACCTCACCCACAGAGTCGTATCCTCGATATTCAAGCCGTTTTAAAGCAGCATGAATTATGGGTGCCGCATCGCCGTCTTCAAGGACGCATCCAAATATTCCACACATCATCAGTTCCTCAAATTCTCTTGCTCAAATAATGACAAAGCCGAATCTCTTACAGGCAAGCTCTAATTAGACCAGAGACGATTCTATAAGCTTTTTTAGGAAAAAGGTCTCAATTTTAAAACTGAAATCATAAAGGTTTCTAAAGTTTTTGATGTGTTTAGGTCCGACCACTAAAAAAAGTTTTATAAGGGATTTCTTTTAACTAAGCAAACATGAAGAAAAAGCTGCTACTCACTGGCGAAAAAAAAGAATACAAGGTCAAGAACATCGCTGTTTTCGAGGATCGCGAGAGGCTTAAGGCTGTTTTAAACAAACTCAGCTGGAAAATTCTCGAGGTTCTCGGCGAGAAAGAAATGTACCCTATGGAAATTGCGAAGAAACTGAAGGTACACGAACAGAAAGTCTATTACCATGTCAGAAAGCTTGCAAGAGCCGGCGTAATCAAGATTGTTAGAGAAGAAGAAAAGAAAGGAGCCACCGCAAAATATTATAAAACTTCTTTCCCCGCCTTCGGAGTTGAACTCCCCTTTGGCAACAGAACAATCAACACAGTTTCAATTCCAAGCGTGAACGAAAAAATGAAACAGTTCTTCAGTCCATTCCTACGAGATGATGGACCCTTTGACGGAAAGGTTGTGGTTGGAAGCCCAGACCCACATGGCCCTTTTAAAGCTAGAGCCAGGGACGGTCACTATGCGTCTTACCTAACGCTTTTCCTCGGTCAATTCGCTAAGCTGCCAGAGGATTTTGTAGTAAAACTGGATGTGGATGTAAAGGCTGAGAAAGAAGAGGACAACAACTTAATCCTGGTAGGTGGCCCTGGAACAAACTTGATCACCAAAGAAGTTAACGAGTTTTTGCCCATACGATTCGATATGATGCCTTCTGAGCATGGATTCCTTCTGGGGGGATTGGTGTCCGAAAAAACTGGAAACGTTTACACTGGCGACACTGTAGGAGTTATCTCAAGAATAGTCAATCCTTGGGACAAGGAAAAACGAATAATTGTTCTTGCAGGCAACAAGACTGTTGGGACAAAAGCGTGCGTTATAGCGCTCGTCAAATTTTGGAAAGAAACTTTAAAGAATTTTAGTGGCCAAGACGAGTTCGCAACTTTGATTCAGGGATTTGATCTATACGGAGATGGAAAAGTAGACTCCATAGAAGTCCTCGAATAATTCTCGTCAAATCAGCAATGGGAACTGCATTTCAATGAAAATAACTGAAATTATTGATGCTTATGGACATGAGAACATACGGGCAACTCATAAGACAACATTAGAAATCACAAAAGAATCGACCCTCACGAAGCGTGGCGATTGCGTAATTGCTGTTGGCGCAACGAAAGGAACAAAGGACTTGAGTCCAGGGTTTAAGGAAGCCATGAAAAGACAAGACGCACACACTACTATAACGATCGAGGCTAACGGAATTCGGGAAGTGGTCAAGGCAAGAGGAAGCCCTCAGCTGTTGTTCACCCACCCAACCGACATGGTAGTGAGAAAGAGCAACTATATTTGTGATCGAACAATAACCATAAAAGCGAACAAAGCTGCCAGAGACATTTCTAGGAAACTTATTGAAAAAATACAGAACCCAGATCAAAAAATCAAAATAACGTTGACCGTGGAGAGCTATTGAATTTCGGCGTCCACAACCACTTGAAAAGTGTAAGGCGCAGTTGCTCGAACGAGCCGTGCAGACAAGATTTTCTTAACGTTGCGACTGGTCTGCTTCATAACTTCGATCAATCGAACCTTCGCGGTTTCCAAGGGTTCGGGCATGCGCGTAAATTCGTAATAATGCACAACACCACCCAGAGGCTTGAGGGTTTCGCAAGCCACGTCTACGTATTCTATCGCTCTCTCAGGCAAGTTCATAATTACCCGATCTGCAACTCCGATTAGTCTTGTCTTTGCGATTTTTCTAATGTCACCAAGAACTGGAGTAACGCTTTTTCCAATGTGGTTTGCTTCGATGTTTTTCTTCAAATAGTTCATGGCGTCAGGGTTCACGTCGACAGCGTACACTCGAACGTTCTTATGCCTCTTCGCGATTATAATGGAGAATGGGCCAACTCCGGCGAACATGTCGATCACCGTCTCGCCGTCCTTGACCTGTGATGCCACTCGATCGTGTTCATGGGAGAGCCTGGGTGAAAAATAGGCTTTCGCAAGGTCTACGTGGTATACGCATCCATGCTCTCTGTGAACAGTTTCTGTTTTGCCTTTGCCTGCTATTACATCAAATTCTCTCACACGATATACGCCTTCAACAGCGCCAGATTTTGCTAAAATTGTATGTATCCGTTTATGTGTCTTGAGTATGGCTTCTCCAACAGTTGTTTTATGAGACTCAAGTTCTGGAGGAATCTCGATAACGGCTAGGTCGCCTACAAAGTCTACTGCATGTGGGGCACTTGCCAGGAGATTGGTAGGCAGTTTGTCTTCCAGCAAATCAACAAGTTTGAGTGGACGTTTGGTGTGCTTGGGAAATTCATGTGTAGAGATTTTGAAGTTTGGAAGGCTCTCCTTGAACCTTTTGATATCAGTTGGAAGAGGTTTCCTAACTAACGGTATGAAAAGACAATCCTTTACTTGCTGAATCTTCAATTGTCGGTTTAGAAGGCTCAGTTTGCTGAGTAAGACTATTGCTTTTTCACCGAGAATCTTTGGAACTCTTAAGCAAGGTGTGGTGGACACGTTCAACCCTAAAAATATTCGATGAAATCGCATTTAAATTCATAAGCAGGTCAAATTGAGAATTCAAAGCAGATGCAGGTGGACTCACTTGACGTAATCTTCGTCAACAACATCGTTAAATAGACGGCTAGGTCTGCTGAATAAAACATGATCTTACATTGATTTATGCTTCAAATTTTCCTTCAACATTTACCAATGTTCGTGAAAATTTCAAAAATTTCTAGAATGCGATTTGGCGGGCCCGGCGGGAATTGAACCCACGACCTACGGATTAAGAGTCCGCCGCTCTGCCTTGCTGAGCTACGGGCCCGCATATGCATCTTTTTGATTTGTATGGTTACCCTAATATCTTTCGTT
>CP070709.1:793912-804695 GCA_020350305.1 Candidatus Bathyarchaeota archaeon | reverse complement strand
GAGGTGAAGGTATGGCAAAGATTCTACGTTGTAGAGATGTTGGAGTCGATTGCGATCATGTAATTCGCGCCGAAACCGAAGAGGAACTCATGAAGAAAGTTGCAGAACACGCCAAAACTGTCCATGGTTAGACTGAGATCTCCCCAGAGATGGCTGCTAAGGTTAAAGCCGCAATAAGAGATATTTAGTGTGTGCGCGAGGTCACCATTCGAATTTTAGCATTATAGTTGAAACATCTTTTGTCGTTATTGAAGGCCGAAGCAATGATGCAATGCATGCGATGCGTTTCAGCATTCATAATAGGCCAAACAATAACCATGCAAAGATCAAAGTTAGAATGATATTTAGTGATTGCCCTGCAATATACAAGCGTACTGGTTTACCGCCTAAAATTTGCTTTTTCAAAATCTTAAAATCTGATTCCAGTCCTATGCTCAAAAAAGCGATTGCAAAAAGAAATGTGCGTATGCCACCAGTTACTTTTAGAGTATTAGCTGACAACGCCTCGCCCATTATTGGCATCATTACAGAAGATGAGATTAATGATAGAAAAGCAAAGGCTATAATGAACTTCGGAAACCTGTACCAGACTTCAACTAGGCTTGGTTTATCGTTTGAACGCCGCTCGATAGTAGTTGCCCAAAACAAAGCGACGAAAAAAGCGATTACTCCAATCAAAACGTTTTGTATCAGTTTTATTACAGTTGCCACTTCCATTGCTTGTTGATTTAGCAATTCACCCGCAGCAACCACAGCACCTGTCGAATCAACCGTTCCTCCGATCCAAGCGCCACCCACGATATAGTCAATCCCCACCATCTTCACAACAGCGGGTAGACCAACCAACAGTATTACGGTAGATATCAACGAGATAGATATCGTGAGCGTCAAGAGTTCCTTCTTGGCTTTGGTTGCTGCTGCAACAGCAATCGCGGCGGAAACACCACAAACAGAGGTTGCAGCAGCTATAAGGATAGTAAGCGTTTTGTCCAATCTCAAAACCGACGTACCATATCTATACATCAAGAATAACACAATTGGTGTTACTCCCCAAGCAAGAATTAATCCTTGAATTCCCAGATTTAAAATGCGAGAAAACAATATTTCCGCACCCAACAAAACCAAGCCTGTTTTTATATACAACTCTGTTCGTATCGCGGGCTTCAGAAAAGCAGGTAGACCCACCGTATTACTAATCACTAAACCAATTACCAACGCCCAAAGAACATATTCCAAACCATAGGTACCTACAAAATATTGTTTCGATATGACCTGCGCAACCAATCCCAATATCGAAAATAGTACAAATGCGGGAAGATAAGATGAGGGCTTTCCCGCCATAAATCTGATACCTATTGAAAAAAGGATTGCGAGAAGAACCATCAACATAAGATAGGAAAGTAGCGCATCTATGGATAAGGCGTCGAAAGGATTTATGAACCATATTGTTGGCCTAGGCACTGTATCAATGATGCCGAGAAGACTGATCGCAAAAAGGGAAATACCTAACCAGCAAGCCCACCAATCTTCCGATTTTATCAGGGTGATCAAACTAGTTTTCAATGTTATATATCATCATCCATATATTGGATATTTTGGTTCCCCTTTTATTAATTCGCGCGCGCTTGACTATCATTCAGTTGTAGAATCATCAAATGCCTACTGCTAGACATCGAATTGCCTCCAGTTCATGGTATCCTTTCCATAAGCCTAAGAGAGTTCCCTAAGTACTAGCAAGGATATCTCGCAAAGTGGAATTTCCCTTGCTAAGTGAAGAACCTTCCCATCATGTAGGCGCCTATGAACATCGAAGCGATTCCGATTAGAACAGGGATGTTGCCTACTCCTAAGCTTGCCCAAGCTGATCCTGGGCACTGACCGGAGATGCCCCAGCCTACACCGAAAATTATTGCGCCTATGATTGTTCTCTTGCTCAGCGTACGCTTCCTTTTCTTGAATTCTCCTCCAAGGAATGGTCTATTCATGATCTTTGGCACAAGGTTAATGGTAATCGCTGTCAGGAAGGCAGATGCGCCGAGCAGTATAAGCAAGCCCAGATCTTTGAGTTGCAGAAAGCTTAGAACTATTTCTTGTTTTGCCATGCCACCGAATGCTAATCCAAAACCGAACAGCAGACCTCCGATGAACACAAAGAGATGCCTCATTCTTACGGAATCACCCCCAGAGCTTGAACAATCATCGCTGTCAGTATTCCCACACTCAGAAACGTTATGACCGCATACAAAGAAGTTGTAGAGAGCGAACCCAATCCACTTATGCCATGTCCGGAAGTACATCCTTTTGAAAGCCGGGTGCCAAAGCCTACAAGGAAACCGCCCAATGCAAGTCGCCACCATTGTACTGAAGTCGTGAAGAAGCCTTCGGGAGACAAAATAATCGCGTAAATGAAAGCTCCCAAGATCACCCCCACTGCGAATGTAAGTCGCCAGCCTCTCGAATTGAGATACTGTTTCTGTTGAAAATGTGGTCTCTTTGAGAAGAAAGAAAGTGTTGTACTGAAGAAACTACTTTGCGTTGCGTGGAGTCCCGTTGTGACATATATGCAACCGACTCCGACGCCTATGAGTATACCGCCTACTACGTATGGAACGATACCTAATGGAAACATGTTTTATACTTGAGATTCTGAGTGCAGATAAGTGTTTTCTCTGCAGGAAATCGGGCTCTGAGTGTATCGATGCTTTGATTGGCTGAAGGGGATGTTCTTTGGACGAACTATTTGACTAACTTGTATTCGGCGTCTTGCCAAGCAGCCATACCCCCCAACAAGTTATATACTTCTCTATATCCTTCTCGGCGCAGAATGCTTGCTACAAGGCTGGCGTGGTTCCCTGTGTTGCAGACTACAACAATTGGGCAATCTGCAGGTATACTGTCTAGATGTCGTTCAACGTGACCAGCGTAAACGTAGCGGGCTCCTTTGATGTGTCCTTCGTTCCATTTTTTCTTCTCCCTCACGTCAAGCACGACCAAATTGTCGCCTCTTTCTAGTCGTTTTTTCAGCTCCTGCACTGTAAGGAGGCCCAACAGCTCCGTCGGCAAGGCTTCTTTATACCAAGCATCTATCCCATCACGCAGATAGCCAACTATCTGATCATACCCTAATCTAATGAGGAAACGAACCGCCATCTCTAGATATCCGCTGTCTTCTAACACCAATATGATCGGCTTGTCATAAGGCAACACCCACCCCGCATACATTGGAAGTCTGTTCAACCGTATGCTATATGAACCTCCGATGTGGGCTCCGCCAAAAGCCGGAGGTGTACGAGTGTCCACAACCACTGCTCCAAACTTCATCTGTTCTTGGAGTTCCTCTGGCGAAAGTGGGTCAGGATTCGGAATATGCCCTAAGAGTGGCGGGCCATTCAGGTTGTATTGCTCCATCTTGCGAAAGTATGGAGGCCTTTCAAGATGTTCAGATACCTTGAACTTGATGAACTCTTCCTTGTTTCTTTGCAAGATAGGATTTAGAATTCTCTCTAAACCTAATGTGCTTTCTTCTCTTTGGCTGATAGCTCCACCGCAGACTGATCCCGCACCATGAGCAGGGTGAATCATAACTGCATCTCCCAAGGGGAGGAGCTTATCGAAAATGCTGTTGTAAAGATTCTCTGCCATCCGAGGGGCTTCCTTGGGTCCGTAGAGATCGGTACGTCCGACATCGCCTACAAAGAGGGTATCCCCTGTAAAAACTGTCATTGGTTCACCCCCTGCGTTGAGATCAGTCAGGGCGTAAGATGTGCTTTCATCTGTGTGCCCTGGCGTGTGAATGGCAGTAATCTTCATTTTTCCAAAGCCAAGCTCCTGGCCGTCTTTCAGCGTTTCTCCATATTCAAAGGCCAAACCAGAGCCATGGTAGACTTTTGCCCCAACAAAACGCGCCAACTCCAGAGAACCGATAACATAATCCTCATTGCGATGAGTTTCAATGATATATCTGATTTTCATTTCTTCTCGCTGAGCAATGTCCATGTAAACTCGACAGTCACGTCGCGGATCTATGACTACAGCTTCATTTTCAGAACCGACAAAATATGAAATGTGAGCTATACCTTCTGCCTTAACCTTTTCAAGAATCATACCAGATACCTCTTGGCATTGTCACTATCCCGTGGAATAAAAGATTTCCTTCCAACAATCTGTTGGATACTACAGCTGCATGCATCAATGCGCCTAGACTATGTGAGGTTATTGGTTGCCAAGTTTGATGAGTGCTCTCGCTTCTATCGAGATGTTATGGGGCTTGCGCGCGCGCATCAGATATTGATTTTTTCTAGAACCACATCGTTGCAGAAGCATCGAGAGCCAGATCGTTCAGTGTGGCCGCACCTACGATCTTCACGCCAGGAATCAAATTCACTTTTTCCCATCCTAGCATTTGTTTTGATGCTTCGCAAACATCGATCTCGATTCCCATTTGTAGTGTTTTTTGGAGCATTTCCGCAACGCTCGGGAATGTCCCTAGCTTAATTTTTTCAGCTGCTCCAGGAAGCAAAATCCTCAGCGCCGAACCCAAGTAGTATACTCTGGGGTTCAAACCCATGGCTTTCGCGGTTTGAGCCAGAACTAAAGGCGAATATTGTCTCTCCGGGTTGTCGCTAGTCTGCACATACAAGATAAATTTCTCATCTTTCACTCTTTTCACCTCACACACGTATACACGCGCGCAGCGCAACTCACTTAGATATTCATCGAGCTCGCACTAGCAGCAATACATTATTTCATCGCAGCAGATGAGGTGACCTCTACCAGGTGTTGTACACACTACCTCGCAACCACAGACATCACAGACATATACGCAGTTTTTTTCAGATTTCTTCATCTTTGTTTTTTCTTTTTTTGGGCATTCAATCACAAAAAATCTCTTTCGAAGTATTGGATATTTAAAGTTATGTTGCTGTTATATCACAGTCACATGCACTTAAGAGGCTGTGCTTCTTATCAGCACACGTGTGGTAATAAAAATGCATGCAATGTCAATTGATGAAGGTTCTACTGAAATAAGTGATGAAGTATTTTGGAAGAATTTGGTAGTTCGTTATTGGCCTATAGTTTTGATATTTGGTCTACTCATAATCGGTGCTATCATAGGTTTTATCCTAACGTTGGATTGGTTCGTGACAACTTCAGCGATAGGCGGATATGGTACGTGGACTTTTAATGATTTTTCGTTGGGGGAGGTTGTTGTATGGTTTATATTCTTGTTACTGTGGATGCTACTAATAGTTGTGTTACCTACGTTAGCAGTGGGAGGGATAGTTGTTGCTATCGTATGGTTTGTTGTCCTGCCTCCCGATGTCAAAGAGGAAATTAAGACACGATTCCGGCGCCCATCGCCGGGAAAAAAGAGTGGTGGTGGCGGTGCATTCGGTTTCTTACTATTTATTGGCGTGTGCATCAAAGTTGCGATTGATGGAAATTGGTTAACAAAATTTGAAAACCTATCGTTCAGCTATTTCATTCAATCCTGGATTATCGTTTTTATCTGGGCTCTAATCATCATTGGAATACCCGGTGCCATCATAGGTATAATCTGGTTTTTTAGGAAGTATGGGAGGACAACCTGAAATAACTCTAACCCTACAGCTTTGTCGCAATAAGTAGAAGAAAACGAAGCCAAAAACGCCACTCCTACAATGCACTCTAGTATACAGTTACATCCTGTCTAATGAGGTCTTACAGGAGAAAAAAGAGCCTATATTAGAACATTTATCAGGGTGGGCAGGTCATTCTATCCTCTTCGGTGTCAAACTTGGAGCGAAATTTAGAGCTACTAATGCATGCAGCGGGCGCATTACAAGTCTGATACTGCTGGGATTATTTCATTCTGGAATATCTTCAATGGCTTATATTTGTCAAGGGGGTTCCGCATATTAACTATTGCGTGCTCGATGCCGATTTTTGATAGTTCTTTTAGATATTCAATGATGCTTTCTGCTGACTTCAATATTGGTGTTCTATAGCTGGTGCCATCTCTTCTCTTTGATTCGACGAAACCTGGTAATTCTGAATGACCCAAATATACTGATCCTAGAGTTGTCTTTTCAATCTGACCAAAAGGTCGTCCAACATCATCACAGTGCCTTTTAAGAATTGTCAATGAATTTTTGACAAGACCTAGTCCACCCCTTGTGAACAGATTGCAGGCATCGGCATATTTGGCAACAAGACGTAGAGTCTTCTTCGGGCCCATCCCTCCAATGAGGACAGGGGGGTGAGGTCTTTGAAGGGGTTGAGGACTGCAAAGGGTCTCCTTCATTTTGTAATGATTACCCATGAATTCTCCATTGTTATTGCTCCACATTTGCTTCGCGATTTGAAGGGTTTCCTCCAACATCTCGAAACGAATTTTCCAGTTATAATAGGGGATACCTAGTCCAACGGACTCTCTCTCAAACCAGCCCGCACCGATACCAAAGTAAGCTCGCCCCTTAGACAATACATCTAGGGTTGTTACGGTTTTTACGAGAGCTCCAGGATGTCTATAGATATTCCCAGTAACCAACGTGCCAATTTTGGCTTTTCTTGTCAACGCGGCAATGTAACTTAGCAGAGAATAGCCTTCATGCATATCATCCTCGGCTGGTCCAAGAAGGAGACCCCCTTCTCTCCCGAGTTGAAAAAAATGATCCATTACCCATAAACTGTAGAATCCCGCCCTTTCAGCCGTGGTGACAATATCTTTTATGTCATCAGCAAAGCCCTTGGACCCTTTAGGAAACGTAAAATTGGGAATCTGAAGTCCAACTTTCATGAAGACAAATACAATCCTGCAACTTATAAGTTGCATGCACAGTCCATTGGCCATCCCCAGTTGATTGGTTGGTTGGATTAGAATTGCATACATGCACTTTTGTTATCAAAAATCACAATTGAATGCATAGACGATGTATAATGAACAGAAAAGTTGCGGTTTCCTTGCCTATCCATGCATGCACAATTATAAGTATCAAATCCTGACAAACTAAGAAAATAATCTATACACTTATAGCGAAACCTGAAACTATAGTCTTTAGGCGTGCATGTAGCGTCATGAAAAAAGGGGGGAAATGCGGGGGATATCTCCACTCGACTGCGAAATCCGCGAAATCTAGGTACATTTTGACGAAATTTGCAGTTATTTTCATGCTACTGCCTCTTTCTGATTCTAGTGTTCCATGTTGCTATCACTTCACGGCCCATAGCGTCAGCTTGCCTCACATTATAGTCTGAAACTGAGAAGGTTACACATGGAAGCGGCGGTAGAAGGAAGCATCATTCGGATTCCAATCTTTTTCTTAGCTTTTTTGCGACTTGTCTTAGTTGGGGGTCAACAGTTTGATTGATTATTGGGATTTCTCGTGCACCGATTTTCTTGATAGATTGATATTTGGGCATTTGTGAAAAGATAACTCCACTCCAATATCTCGTGCCTTTCAATGCTTGTTCTACTATTATGTCATTATGGGCTTGATATGGCAAGGCAAGAAACACTATTCCTTCCGCCCAGTTTAGCGTTACTTGATCTCCAGATATTGCCATCATTTCTACCCTTTTAAAGAACTCATCAATTTGAAACCTTGTGCAATTGAGGATAACAATTTTTTTTATAGATCGAATGCTGATTTCAACATTTTCGTTTTCTTGCATTCCAGAACCACCAATCAGACATGTGTCGAATGTCACTCCGTACGCTCTACCTTTTTCTCTTTTGGGGTGCTTGAAGCTTCTTCTTGCTTTCCTTTTTTGCTTGTTTCTTTCTTCTCACGTGCTCTGTGTGTCTCTTCGCCCTTTCTGCTTTTTGGCACTTTCCCTTCTTGGTGGCCAATTATTTTACCTCCAATCATAGGTGCAGTTAGCTGTTCTCGCGGAAAGTGTAATTGCATTTTGTGCATCTGAAAAACTGTGTTGAGGATTCTTCCAACTTTCTGGTCTGAACCATCCATGTATAGGCCAGCTTATTTCCACATCTACAACATTGTATTCTGGCTGTGGGGGATGTCCGCAGTTTCTGTTCCTCTTTCCCTATTACTGCTATGCGCTCTTTGGGCGGATGATCTATGCTTTTGAGGATAGCGGGCATCAGACCAACTGCTCGCTTTTTGTAGCCACACCTTTGGCATGAAAGCAGAAGAACTGCCTTACTCACCTGCTTCTTAGTTAGAGTCAACCTTGCTCCACATTTTGGGCAAAAGTCCATTCTATGCACGCTCCTTCTTCCTTTTCCTCTTCTTCGGTTCTTTTTTCACACGCTTTTCGATTTCGGTTTGCAACTTCTGATGTGCGCTCGACCACTTCTCTTCACCTATCTTCTCTTTTCTTCTCCTTCTAAACCAGTCAAGCAGACCCATGAGGCAGCACCTCCTCGACTCCTAGATCATCTTTACGTACTCACGGAACTTCTTTCCACAGCACTCATACTGCTTGATGCGTGTCTTGCGTAGATTCCACTCCTTAACTGGCGTTTCTGCTTCTTTTCCACAGATCGGACATTTTGGCACCAATAATCACCTTTTTCTCAACGAGTTTGAGTTTTGGAATAAAAACAGGGTATTTGGAAGGCTTTTTCCGCCTCATAGGCTGGACCTCGGTTCCACATTCGGGGCACACCGATTTCTTGGTTGCTGAGCCAACTGGGCAACAGTCCTTGCAGAGAAGTTTGCAGCAGCGTGGGCACCACCAAACAGTTAACCCGGAAAGCCCCCCAACGATCCTTCCGCAGATCCGGCAGAAGCCGGGTGCTAGCTTACCGCTCCTCGCCCTTCTTCTTAGATTTTTTCTTTCCCTTCTTCTTGCCCATGTTGGTCACCTCCGCCGATTTGTCATTCTGCGTTCGCCTTTTTCTTTCGCGGCGAATTGTGACTATGTAACTCCTCTTCTTCTTCAGCGGTCTATTCCCAGGCTCCCCAATCTTCATCTTTGTCGTCGTCTTCCTCTTCCCATTCTTCCTCTTCTTCAATCACAACTCTTCCCTCCCATGCTTTGCCTATATAGCTTGGGCTTAAGAGCATCTTAATAAGCTTATCGGAGGACATTAAGAGCTCCTAAAAGCAAGTATATTAAGAAGGGGTACCTCTTATATACAGAGTGATAAGCGTTGAGTGAGAAATTGGATGAAATCGACCGGGAAATCATACGGTATCTCAGGGATAACGCTCGAATGACCTTCGTGGGCATCGGCAAGGCTCTGGACATCTCCGACGCCACGGTCTACAACCGAGTGAAGCGCCTCACGGAGATGGGTGTCATAAAGAGGTTCACCATAGAGGTCGACGACGCCGCCCTAGAGAAAAGGACCCGCGGCTTCATACTCGTGAATGTGAAGCCCGGTGCCGTGAAGGACGTCTCTAGGCAGTTTTGCGAGATCGCCAGGGTCAGCGAGGTCCATGAGGTCCACGGATCAGAGGACCTCATCGTGAAGATAGCGGCCAAAAACTTAAGCAGGTTGCGGTCAGTTATCCTGAAGGCTAGGGGAATCCCCGATGTGGTTGATACAGAGTTCATCCCGATCTTCAAGACCTGGAAGGGCTAGGCTACCGAAACCCGCGAAGAGTGCCTGCCATCTCTTCTGAGGATCTCTTAAGAACCCTCGCGGCTTGCTTAAGAAGTTCTTAGATGAACCGAATGCACGCATGCAGGGTGATGTGCACGTAAATATAGTAATAGGGCGATGCTTGGAAAAATCGCTCTTTTGGAGTTTTCAGATTTTGTGGAAGAAGTCTTTGCGCGCGCATACTCGAAACCTGTGTAAGCTTCAGTATGTCAATAAGGCCATTTGCCTATGGCATCTGGAAAGACTGCAGGATATTCCTTAACACCAATGGGTTCATCAATAGAGAACGAGCGCCATTTATTGTGCGTGGGCGCACCAAAGCAGACATCAGCTTTTATAGAGGTCAAATCGAATATCAAGGACCAGACAGTGCCAAAGCCCTCGGAATAGTAGTGATCACAGAGGCCTTTCGGGAATTTTCTGGATAAGATGGTTCTTAGTGCTTCCCTTTTGACTTCTGATGCGGCGCACAAGTTTGAGGCAAGTAGTTGATAACGTTTCCGTGATTGCCCTATAATGCCGCAGTTGAGTTCGTTGGACTTTATCGTTCCAGGCAAAGTATAGTGATTAGTTGAAAAGAGGCATTTGTCCTCTGAGTTGTCGCTAATTTGCTTAATGTCACAAGTCCCATCTGCAAATTCCACTAGTGCAGCATTGCTGCTTCTGTCCGCGATCAGGAGGTTGAAAAACCCGAATATAGGTATCTTTTGGACAAGCTCTATTGCATCGTCAACGGATTCACAGCTGTCTAGTATGGATCGGATAACCAGATGGTCTCCGAAGCCTTGTTGTTTGTGCGGGACTCCAAAGATTCCTCCCCCAGTGAATGTCACGCTGACGCCATGTTCGTTTAGACCGTCAGCGCGGCCGAAGAGAAATGTCGAGAAGCCGGTGTGTTTCGCCTTTCCCTTCACCCTTGTTGTACATAATAGAAGGTCTTCTTTTGTATGCGTCCATTCATAACTTCTTCCAACATACACATGTTTGTCATTTGTCATAGATGAAAGCACTGCCACTTGGCTACAATTCTTGGGAACATGATAGGTGGCACCATAGAAAGGTACTTCGTCAACTTCTATTCCCATGCTATCGGCAAATCCTTGCATCTCCTCGTTCAATCTGGGGCAGTGTTCTTCAAAGAAGTCCTGCAGTTCTCTAAAATCTTGAAACCCCATTGTCTTCAGACCGGGTTTGCCATCTTTAGAAACCCCTAACTGACTCAAGAAC
>CP070709.1:776182-793812 GCA_020350305.1 Candidatus Bathyarchaeota archaeon | reverse complement strand
GCTTCACAGAACATTTTGAAAAAATGAGAGTCAAACCCAACCTGTTTTTCTGGAATAGGCTTCTAAGTCTTGTGGGGCGGGACGTTAGGGACATCGAAGGCTTGGCAACATACTTAGAAAACTTGAAGAAAAAATGTGGAAACAGGATCTGAAGACTCTGCAATTTCAATGGTCGTATTGAATGTGGAGGGCAGATTCGGAAAGTATAAGAGGTGCTAGCTAATTAAAGGCTAAGCACATCTTATTGATGAGGTTAACTCTGTTGATTGAGGTGAAAGTTGATGGGAACATCACAGTCGATTACTGTAAAGTATGTTATCCGCGCGAAGTTCGAAGTAGAGGGAGTTGTTGAAAAATCGGATGCAATCGGAGCTGTTTTTGGTCAAACAGAAGGATTGTTTGGACCTGAACTGGACCTCCGAGAACTCCAAAAGTCAGGAAGAATAGGAAGAATAGAGATCCAGTTAAAATCGGAAAAAGACAAAACCACAGGTGCATTGCTCATCCCCACTAGTCTGGACAGAGTCTCCGCAGTCATTCTTGCAGCAAGCCTTGAGAGCATAGATAGAGTAGGACCATGCGCAGCAAAGGTCACCTTAGAAAAAATCGAGGACATACGCAACGCAAGGCGAACGGCAATCATTAAGAGAGCAAAAGAAATCCTCCACAAATGGACCATCGAAGCCATTCCAGGCACCGAGGAAATCTTTAGAGAAGTTTCAGAAACTCTAAGACTAGCCAGAGTCGAAGCATATGGACCAGAAAAACTAACAGCTGGACCAGACATTGAAAGCGCAAAAGAAATAATAATCGTCGAGGGAAGAGCCGACATAATAAACCTATTAAGATGCGGCATACAAAACGTCATAGCCGTTGAAGGCGCCAAGATACCGCAAAGCATCATAAAACTGTCCAAAGAAAAGGAAGCTACAGCATTCCTAGACGGCGACAGAGGAGGAGACCTTATACTCAAAGAGTTACTGCAAGTGACTAACGTCAAATATGTGGCTAGAGCTCCTACAGGCAAGGAAGTGGAGGAGTTAACTCCAAAACAGGTGGCGACAGCCCTCCAGCACAGAGTACCTGTTAGAAAACCCAAAGCTAGAAGACCGCGAGAACGCCAAAGGATACTCGTTCCAAAACGAATTGTTGAAGTCACCAAAGAACTTGATGGGACATTAGAAGCAGTTTTGTTTGATGCAAAAATGAAAAAAATGGAGCGACTGCCGGTAAGTGAACTTGCGGAAAAACTTCAGCAGACTAAGAATGTGGACACCGTGGTCTTTGATGGCGTAATTACACAAAGACTTGTAGATGTGGCAAGTGAAAAGAGCGTTAAATATCTCGTTGCGGCTCGTCTCTCAGATGCAATAAAACAGCCCTTAGGCATCCATCTGCTAACTTTCAGGGACGTGAGAAGCTAATCTTTCATAGGCTCAAAGTCCTGATTAACCTTTAGCTCTTTAGGGATGAAGTGCCAATACGTTTTTAACGCCTTTCAATGATGTCTCTTCTATTGCATAGTATACTAGAGTTTGAAAAGGAAGCGTCGTTTTGAAAATTTTGAAGATGAACATCAAAAAGGGCGTCGTAAAGGTTTCGCCAGACAGCTTAGACGATCTCTGGCACCTATATAACATAATTCTTAAGGGTGACGAGGTGCATGCGCGAACCACCCGCGAAAAAAAGGTTGAGGAGCATTATGCACGTCCAAAAAGAGGGAAGCGAGTACCGGTTTTCCTAGCGGTAAAAGTTGAAAAAATGCTTTGGGACAAAAGCTTGAACCGATTAAGGATACATGGAATCGTTTGTGAGGCACCTGAGAAGTTAAACGTGAAGGGTGAGCATCACACCCTAAACGTAACTATGAACAGGCCCATAACCATCGTGAAATCCGAGTGGTCTAAGCATCAAATTGACCGACTACGCAGAGCAAGCCGAGCCAAGGCGGCACCTCTCATTGTGATGTCCATAGACGACGAAGAATTTTGCGTAGCTGTTTTGAGACAGTACGGCATCGACGTTAAGGCGGAGGAAAAGACGAGGCTTCCGGGAAAGTTGGAGGCTGAAAAAAGGACAAAGGCAGTACGTGGATTTTTTAAATCCGCTGTAAAGTATTTGAAAGGAGTGTGGATTCCCCTTCGCAGCCCAATTGTCATAATCGGCCCAGGATTTATGAAAAACAATTTCGCCAAGTACATCAATGGCGAAGCTTCAGATGTTTCGCATGCTGTGGTTGACGTAAAAGGTGTAAACAGCGGAGGCTTAGCTGGAATACAAGAAGCGTTGCGTTCAGGAGTCTTCACGAAGGCGTTAAAACATATACGAGTAGCTGAAGAAACCAAGGCCATAGAGGAAGTGCTTGAGCGACTTGGAAAGGGGAGATCAGACGTAACGTATGGATTCGCCGAGGTTGAGAAAGCAAGCTTGTTTGGCGCTGTTGAAAAGCTTCTATTAGCAGATACAGCGTTAAGGGAAGCACCAGATGAAACGAGAACCGCTCTAGAAAATCTCATGAGAGAAGTTGAACAAAGGGGCGGACAAATCAGCGTCATTAGCACAGAACATGAAGCGGGAGCGAAACTGCTCGGACTAGGCGGTATCGCTGCTCTTCTTCGTTTTCAAATGGGTTAAACACGTATTATCGCATCCTTTTTAGATATAAAATGTTCTCTGGATACTCCCTTCTAGGTGCCAGCTATTTTCCATAAAGCTTGAGACGTCTACGGACTGCAGGGTTCTGATCGGCAAGCTTCTTCAGAACCATCTCGAAAGTTTCATTCGGTAACAGTTCTCTCTCTATGAAGACCCCTGTTCTGCCAATCTTGTCGCGACGTAAAAGGGCGCGAACACGATCGAAGACAGTACTGACAGAAATTCCTAAAAGACTGGCAACTGCTTCTTCTCGACCCACAATGGTGCTTTCAACGTGACCCTGCGGCGAGGGTTCAATCAACATAAGTCTTTTGTTCACACCGGAGACGCGCATTTCTTTTCTAAGTGGAGAAAGAGATGCTTCGCCTCCAAATTTGTAGAAGTCTTTCTCTACAGGGCGAAGTTTCACAAGTGGGAATGATATACATCTTTGTTTATCGATCTCGATGTAACCTTTGATGGCATATAATGGCGTAGCTTGCACAACAATTCGACGATTGACGGAGACACCAGCGTTTTGAAGAGTGTTTTCTATGATGAAAGAGGAGGGCGGGTCTGGCAGAAACACGTCGACGTCGCTCTTGTCTGAAACGTCGCCTCGCGCAATGCTTCCGTGTGCAATGGAGTGCAGATGGAACTGATTAAGAATCTCCATTATCTGAACTGCTTCAAACCGCAGTTCCTTCAACAGGCCCCAGCGGGTCTTATCGTAAACAACTTCTACGCGTTCGGCACGCCTTACCGGTTTTTTAGTCATCATCGCCCACCAACTGGAGGAAAGCATTCAACTAATTCAAGTGAGAGCATGTATTCCAACTCTACAAAAACTATGACAACGCGTTATTTAGTTAATTCCTTCAAGGAAACGAATCAAATGCCGTACGTATGGTATGAAATAGAAAGATGCAGTCTTAATGCGCCCCCTATTCCGGAGAAAAGCTTTGCGAAAGATGCTTCTGCAAATCCATAGAAAACAAGATTTGAGCAACAATCTCCAAATGCATAAAATATCCCATCAAGCAAAAAGATTGTGAGCGTTGATGAACCTGGTTCTCCGCTACCCTTCAATAAAATTGCGAAAGAACTGTTTGAATGCATTACCCCACTCTGTATACACACGGAAAAAACGTTTCTCTTTCATAAGCTTTGATATAAAAGAAAATTCTATAAAACATTGATTAAGACATCGTTCGCAATTTTGGTTTAGCAAGTTAATGGGTGTAGAATCGTTTACGTTGCCCATCGGTTTTTTGTTGAAACACGGTTTTACTTTCCCATCCCAATAGATATTTATCATGTAATTACCCGCTTGACATGATATGCGTCGGTCAACATCCAGATATGCACGCCTAACTTCAAGCAAATACTCTTTAGCGTTCATCAAACGATAGCCTTCTTTTTTGAGTTCTAGTAATTCATCTATAACCTTAACTAACTCTTGCTTAGTGAACCATATTTCTTCGAGCGGTCCAAGTCCTGGATCGGGGAAACATAGAGTTGAAGGCGTATTGAATTCCTCGTCGAATTTCTTAATCATTTCACAGTATTCATGTATGTTGTGCTTTGCAAGGATAATAATCGCCGATCTAGGAATCTTGTACTTTTCCAATAATTTTAGACCTCTTAACGCCTTCTTTAACTGACCTTTATGATTACGCACGTTATCCGCGATTTCTGGGTTCAACGAATCTATTGAAACATTAACTGAATCTATACCAATGTCTTTCATTTTCTTTACTGTCTTTTCCGTGAGCAAGGTTCCATTTGTTGGTGAATTTACATTGTAACCTTTTTTCTTTAGGTAGGTCACAAAATCAAAATAGCTTGGGTGGAGTAAAGGCTCACCACCAGTTAAACTCCAATTATAAAAGCCCATGGAACTGAAGACCTCTACGGCTTTCTCAAAAATTTTCATGCCCATAAAACTCTTTTTCATACGCCAAAATAAACACATTTTGCAACGGCAACTACATGCGCTTGTAATAAACATATTTACGAAACGGCATGTGTTGACACATTCAAGAAATTTGTATTTAATTTGTTTAATTTGAAGATTCATTTCAAGCTTCCTCTAAAATAATTGGCTTGATCAATGCATAGAAGCAATGTTTAAGATGAGAAAAATAAAAGCTTTTCTTCTCCAAAGTATGTGTAGGTCAAAACTCTAAGACTCCATTAAAGGCTTGTTTCTCTACGGTACTCAATCTTTAATCCCTAAAAATAATCCGTATATTCTCTATATTTATTCCATAGAAGCTGTGCATTTATAAGTAACCATCTAAGCGTGCGTAGTTGTCTCAAGTCATTTCAGAACTGTTCATATTATGTAGAAAGCGGCGGGTCACTGAGACTCGACGTCCAGTTTTCACCAAGCCCCTCAACCTCTTTACTCCTACCCGCGACCCCTCGAGCGCTGCACGTCCAAGCTTAGGTTGCTCCCTCCCGGGCCTGGCCAGGTTCACCTGGTGAACGTATTTGACAGCCTCCCTACGAAGGCTGCCCCACGACCGCCAGCCCCAAGGGACGGATACTCACGGCCAGAAGGCTGAGGTTCCTGATGATCTTTGATGCCTCACCTTAGCGGTCAGCCCGTCGTATAGGGGGTTTACGGTTCAGGGGACCCCTAGCCCCCCGCTTAGACCCGCCGCCAAGAGAATTGGTAACTTCCAATGGTATAAAAGTTTATCAATGCTTAAGTACGGGGATGTCTTTTTCAGAAAGTTATTCAAAGCAATTGATCATATTGTCAGAAGAGGAGAGAATAGTGGTTACCGCCAAGACTAGCGAGGCAAAGCGTAATCGGCTAATCGTTTTTGATGTTGAAGGAGTGTTATTGCCGAAGAGGCGTTTCCTACTCTTTGATGCGGCGAGGAAGCTGAGTTTTCGGGGATTTTTGAAGATTCTCGTGCTAGGTTTTCTCTACGAAACTGGCTTGTTGTCGCTTGAATCTGCACTCAGAAGAATCTTTTCAGTTTATCGGGGATTCCTGATGGACGACTTTGTTCGACTTTTCAAAGAGGTCCCTCTGATGCCGGGTGCAAAACATGTTTTCAGATTGTTGAATAAACTCGGGTATAAAGCAGCTCTCATAAGTTCAGGGCTTCCTACGCTTTTGGTTGAAGATCTAGCGGTTAGGTTAAACGCAGACTACGCGTTCGGCTTAGAGTTAAAGACAGCTAACGGTCGTTTGACTGGTGAGATCGAGGGCGATGTATTAAAGCCGAATGGCAAAGCATATGTTTTAAGAAAAATTCTTCGTAAAGAGAGGTTATCATCACGAGATTGCGTTGTGGTTGCAGACGACAGAAATAATCTACCGATGTTTCCACTGAGCGCTGTAATGATAGGCTACAATCCCGACTTTGTCTTGACGGTTAAATCAGACTATGTCGTTAGAAATGACTTATCTAACATCATTCCAATCATAAACGGAAAACTATCGAAAGCTTCTCGTTCGACATTCTCAAGAAATGATGCTATTCGTGAAGCAATTCATATGAGTGGATTTTTGGTGCCCTTTATTTGTGCACACCTTTTAGGAACATTTTTGGTTTCTTTCTTAATATTTCTCACAACTTTAGTTTTCGCCGCGTCTGAACTCGCCAGAGTGCAAGGAATCAGTTTCCCCATTTTTTCCACAATCACTTGGACAGCTGCAAAAAAATCCGAGTTTTACGAATTCGCCACTGCTCCAATCCTATTTGCAATAGGCATAGTGTTTTCACTCACTTTCTTCCCTGAACCCGCAAGCTATGCGTCTGTTGCAATATTAACTCTAGGCGATAGCTTTGACACAATTTTCGGCAAAAAATTCGGAAGAATCCCGTTTCCTCTTAACAAAGGGAAGCATGTGGAAGGCTTAGCTTTCGGCTTCCTGTTTGCCCTTATTGGCGCTATATTCTTTGTAGACCCAGTTAAAGCATTCATAGGGGCAGCCACAGGAATGCTGGTGGGATGCTTGCCCTTGCCGGTCGATGACAACCTAACAATACCTATCGCTGCTGGGATAGCGTTAACGATGATTCCGTAAATAGGGAAGAGGACAACAGGATGAAATTGCATAACGTTGCGAGTTTGAAATTAGAAACTCTGTACTTTCGAGTAATATCTATGCTTGGTTTCTTGTTTTGAACCATCTAAATGCTACTGCAACTGGAACAGCGATTATCAGAGACCAAAATCCAGTGTCTAGTGCAAAAGATTCCCAAGAGAAAGAATAAGTTGTAGGGTTGCTTGGATAGACTATGTATGATTCTCTATGCCAACTCAAAGGAAAACCATAACCAGTTATGGATTGTCCCAGTATAGATAAATCTTGTTTATAAAATCCCGAAATTAACGTGACAAAGGACCTAGATGAAAGAATTACGAGAACAATTCAAACAAGTTTTCTTCTCATATCACATCCTTCAATATGTCTGATGCTTCGATTTATAAGTCTCTGAGTTCACACTTCATAATGAGGTTGGGATTTCATAAACCTAGAAAGTTGATCTACATGTTGAGGTAGTTTATTGTGACCTGCTATTTTAGGCATATTCAACATATTTTCAAGAAAGCCGGAATAGAAGTCACAAAGGAAAACAGGCGGGAAATAGACAACATAATCCATGACCTCGTGGGTGTAGAGTATAAGAATTGTCCAGCTACTTGGAAAGAAGTAAAGAAGAGGATAGCAGAGGATGAAGAAGGCTTCGTTTCTGAGCTGAGAGAAACACTGACTAAACTTATAGGCTGATTTAGAGTATGTCATCTTAAGTAGAAGGTCAACACAAGGGGGAATCATGCCCAAAATTCTTATCGTATATTATAGCCATACTGGAAACACTGAGAAGATGGCTAAAGCCGTGGCAGAAGGAGCTAGAACGGTTCAGAAAGTCGAAGTAGAATTGAAACGTTACGAACCACCTTGGGGATTAGCTGATTTCGATGCTGTATTGATTGGAGCCCCAACCATCACCATAACATGACTAATATCACTAAGAATTTTCTCGAGCAAGTCGCTTTTCACGAAGTCAACTTAAAGACAAGATTGGAGCAGCGTTTGGATCATATGGCTGGAGCGGCGAAGCACCAAGATTGATTCTTGAAATAATGGAAAACAAATTAAAAATGGCAATCCTAAAACCACCATTACTTATCAAGTATGCGCCTGATGAAAAGGGTTTAGAAGAATGCCGTAAGTTAGGAAAAAATGTTGCTGAGCAAATCCTAAAATCCTCCTAAGTTATTCCTTGGTCTCATACACACACAAGACATTGTTAGCGTGCATGCAAGATTGCGAGCTAAGTTTTCTCTTTACGTTTCCTTATTTGTGCTGTTTTCGCCGCCTTGCTTGCATTGGCAAACGCCGACAATCCCATAATCTCTCCCTTCACCATATCCATGGGAATTGCAAACACAATTGTATTGCTCTGGTCATAACTAATATCCTCCAAGCTCGACAGTGTACGCAAGTACATCGCTTGCCCGCTCATCTTCTGTACTGCCTTCTCCAAATTCTCAGCTGCCGTCAACTCCCCCTCACTCTTGATAATCACGGCCCGCTTCTCCCTTTCAGCCTCAGCTTGTCTTGCAATCACGCGTTTCATATCTTCTGGCAGCTCCACAGTCTGTAGATTCACCGAAATGATATCCACACCCCAGTCCCGCGTTTCCCTTTCCACAATCTTCTCAATCCTGTCTGCAATCTCATCGCGTCGCGCCAATAACTCATCTAACTCTACATTGCCCACTACATCCCGCATCGTTGTCTGTGCATGCTTCATTACGCTGTTCCACAAGTTCTGAATGTTAACAATGCTATCTTTCGTATTTACTATTCTCATGAACACTACCGCGTCAATGGTCACACTAATATTATCCTTGGTCATAACTTCCTGCCGCGAAACATCCAGAGTAATAATCCTCTTATCTTGCTTCAGAAAATTCTCTGCTATTGGCCACTTGAAGAAGAAACCGGGTCCTACAAGTCTTTGAAACTTCCCAAAACGCAGTATAATGGCCTCTTCCCACTCTTTGTTAATCGCCACAGTGGCTGGCAAGAACATCGCAGAAACAAATGCAACAGCACCGAATAAAGCAGACAACACGTATTGTTGTGGTCTAATCGCCGGGTACGGAAAATAGACGATAGCCAACACCAGAAACACTAGAAATAGCAGGAAGAAAGACGCGAATGGAGTGGGAGAACCTGAATACCCGTTGCCTTTCTTCATCATATCAGCTTCCACGTTTCTACTCATTCCTTAAAATCACCTCATTCATATTTCATTACCTCAACAAGGTCTATATCTCTCTTTTGATGTTAATGGGGCTTTCTGCATTCAACTGCGTGTATGTTGCTTTTTGAAAAAGAATGGTGAATTGAGCGTATTCAAGAATAGTCGCGAAGAGGACAATTCTAAGACACAACTGAAGTATGCAGATTGTTTAAATATTCTTTCTTGCTGATGAGATTCTATGAAAGCTAACAAAATAGAGTTCAGCAAGCTTGAGAAGGAGATTTCGGAAACACGTAAATCTCATTTAGATTACTTGGCTTCTGACACTGGAAAAGTCTATGTTGTCGCTATCACCAGAGATGGGTGCCCTGCGTGTGAGAAACAGAAGCCAAAACTGCAAGAGTTAGCGAAGACTATAGAAGAGAGACACGGAGGTAGAGTGGTCTTTACTAGAGTACATGTCAAGCAACCTTCGGGATCGCAAGGAGAATCTCTTCGAAGCAAAGATGTATTTGGTCATTATTTCTACCCTACCAATCTTATTCTGCTGAGGACTGTAGACCGAGGAGCGATAGAGTTCTACAAGAATGCCTCATCAGAGATTGATGAGCTTGAGAAAAACATTGAAGTTGCTGTCAAAATAGCAATGATGATTGAGAAAGAGATGACTTGATCCTCAAAAGAATTACTGACGAAATTTTCAATCTGCACTTGCGCTCTCTTTTGCATTTGTGTGCCTTTGGCATGCCTGCCTGCTTCGCACAAATTATCCGTGATGCATAGCCAATGCAGAAATGCTTGCGCCCCGCTACTTCTTCGAATGTTTCTCTTTGCGCCTTTTCTTTCTCTCTGCTCTTTCCTTTTTGGTCATCGGCTTCTTCTTCGAACTTTTTCCCATACCCAACTTAATCGCCATTTTCAAATGGTCGTGGTAGAGAATGAAGTTTTCGGTGTGAGAGACCCCGTATACATGCCTTTAGTTGCACTGCGCATAATTTAGAGACTGGAGGGAAGTCTACAACCGTGTGCGCACAGAAGACTGAACGATATCTTTTTTTGGCGCTAATTAACTATAAGAACACGGAAGTTGACATATTGAAACAAGGTTTTCCTAGGTTTATAACGGATTTGCCGGAAGCAGACATTCAGTTTAGAGGTGTCAGAGGATGGATAGCTCAAGGCGAAAGTCATCAAATAGTTTTCTTGGAAATCGAACCTTTTGGAGAAGTATCAGAACATAGCCATGGCTCCCCTCAATGGGGAATTGTTGTGGAAGGAAAAATTGAATTAACTATCGGCGATGAGACTAGAATCTATGAAAAGGGCGATGAATATTTCATCCCTGCGCATACAAAACATTCTGCGAAATTCTTGAGCAAGTTCAGATCAATAGATTTCTTCGGAGAGAAAATGAGGTACAAACCTAAAGTTCGCTAAGAGCCGCCAGCACAAATTCCATATTTGAATTTAGGGCTCATCCGTTAAACTTATGAAGATTTCTATAGCACCATTGACAAAGTGACTGCATACTTGTTTATGCACGTTTTCCTCTCTGAATTTCCGTACACCTTCTATTTTCGAAAGATCACATCCCGACAGTTCCTTGCAGATAACGCTTCCAAACTTCTTTTGAAATTGCTTGAGGAATTCTGTTACTCGATTATATGTATGTGCTCTCAGTTCCTCTGGACTGTTTCTACCGTACTTCAAACCAAAACCTATGATGACACCGCTTACTGCTCCACAGATGTATCCTTGCCTCGAAATGCCGCCTCCGAAACCTGTAGCGATTTTTGGTATCAGATCACTATCTAACTTCAAACCGTCCTTGGCTATTGCCAAAAGCGTACTCTCAGCACAATTGTAACCGTTTTTGAAATAAGATGAGGCCTTATCAACTATTTCGTTCATGTTTTCCATACACCGTCACTAGCCGGTTAAAAATATAAATCTTAGTGTAAGCCTAGTGAAGTTTCAAGTTTCTACTTTGTAATTAAGTCGGAAGTTTTGTAATTTTCTAATTTTCTTCTCTTATTTGGGAATCATAAAATTGTAAGAATCGAAACTTGATCTCTTGCATTCACTTTGAGAATACGTACCGTACTATGCTGTACAATACTACGAGTAGTCCAACAGCTATTGCTTCCGTTGCGAGGACCATCTGCCATGTAAGTACGTGGCCGCCATAGAGATGGATTAGGTAGGCGAATAATATTAAGGCAACTCCTGAAAGTATGTCGCCCAGGGCTTGTCTCCTGGCTTCAGCAATCCAAAGTCTAATCCCTGCCTTGAAAAAATCGGACAATCCTATTAAACCAAAGAATAGTATAGCACTGTTGATGAATCCTTCACGTGGCCTAATCAAACGCTGTTCATCTGTCATCTGTTCGATCCAAGAACTAAAATCGGAGACTAAATTTGGGTTGGCTACGAAGACTATACCTACTATTATAACAAAAACCCCGAAAGATATTAAACCCAAGTAGTCTTTTTTACGTAAGCCTACACTGAAACAGGTCTCTCGTTCTTGAGTTGCCATAATTTTCATCTCAGTCTGAAACGTTTCGACTTTGCGACTTTTAAATTTACTTGCCCACGACTCGACTCGTGTGTGTGATCTACGAGTCAGTTGTTTTGAGTGAAACTGACGTGATAGAGAGATTAAAGGGATAGAGGGGCGGAAAAGAGATTCGACCATGAACAGAGTACAGCGACGCACACGTTTATTAAGACTGAAAAATCAAGAGTTATGTGGGAAAAACCATGAAATATGAAATCAAGTACAAACCATCTTATTCAATGCTAGTGGTTAATCTTGAACTTGGTGAAGCAATTACTGCAGAATCTGGTGCCATGACCTACATAGATCCAAACATAGACGTTCGTACAAGAAGACGTGAGAAAAGCATCCTGGGAAGCATAGGTTTGAAACTGCTTGGGCGCCAATCCTTTTGGGTGAACGATTACAAAGCAGTGCAGAGTCCAGGTGAAGTTGCCTTTGTCTCTGCTCCAGTCGGTGACATTGAACCCTTAGAGATTAAACCAGATAAAGGCTACATAGTGCAAAAGTCTGCTTACATTGCTTCCACACAAAACGTTGATTTAGATGTTAAATGGCAAGGTTTCACGAAAGGACTATTCGGACAGGGACTTTTTATGATAAAGGTCACTGGCGACGGAACACTGTTCATAAACACTTTCGGAGCAATAGACAAACACGCCCTGAAGCCAGGTCAGACTTTGATTGTGGATAACTTTCACCTTGTGGCTTTCAGCGACTCCTGTGATTATGAAGTCAAAAAATTCGGAGGACTGAAGGAGACTCTGCTAGGTGGAGAAGGCTTGGTCACAGAAATCTCAGGTCCTGGAGATGTACTTATTCAAACAAAGAATCTCAGAGAGTTTGTTGAGTGGTTGTGGACGCTGCTTGAGCCAAGAGTAAGAGCGAGAGCCAGATAGAAACGTACACAAACCCAACGCAGGCATGCATCTACACGCGCAATTGTATGTTTGTTAGACAGAGAAGCGGAAAAGTTTATTACATATTACGATATAAGAAATGTTCAGAGGGTATGAGGCAAGTTTAAAATGAAGACTGCGACTAAGCTAAGAAGACTGGAAGAAGAAATACGTAACATGAAAGGAAAAAAGCGAGAAGAAGCAATGGAAACATACCGAGAGCTTTTATGGCATCTGAAAGACGATTCGATCTATTTGGTAAGGTATGAGTGAAACGCACTTCTTGTATCGTAGACTTATCTGGCAAAACATCTTTGGGCTTCTGAGTTTCTGTTTCATGATTTGGTTAAGAAGTTAGAATCTTTGTGGGTCCTCCCCGATGCACACGCACATGCGATTACCATATTATTGATAGGCAGGTCAGAGCTCCATCTCCTTTACGGAATTCTGATGTGTCTAATTCCTTGACCGGAAAACCTTCCTTTTCTATGAGTTTCTTCGTCTTCGAGTAGCCCTTTGCCATCAAGATCGTTCCGTCTATGGCAAGACAGTCCGTAGCGTATTCCTCTCCTTCTGGAACCACAATTTTCTTGTAGTCTCGGAGAATTTCCGTGTCAAAGTGTCCCTTTGAAAGTATGACATAGTAATCTCCAAGATAGGTGCACGCAGACTTTAGATGGAGCACGTTGTGGATCTTTACTGGAACTATCTCAAAGTTGCTGTTTTCCAGAATCTTCTTGAGCTGCTCAATGGCTTGCAATTTAGTTCGATTTGAGAGGCCTACCAAAACTCTGTCTCCAATTGCAAGAACGTCTCCGCCATCAATGGTGGCTGGCGGTTTGATATAATACGTTTCCTTTAGTTTTTCCAGAACTTTGGCGACTTCAACTACTTCCTTAGCTCGTGATTTTATGCTCATGTTGCAGATTACAGCTTTTTCTCCAAATATCACGGCCGTGTCTTCTACAAAACAGCTATCAGGAAGATTATTGTCGCCTTTTATCCAGACAAGTTCTAGTCCAGACTCTTGCAAAGCCTTGCAGTATTCTGCATGTTGTCTCTTTGCGGAATCAACATCTATCTTCTCAATTTTCGTCCTTACACACTGATCATATGAATCAGGTACAGGTCGAACAATAGCATATCTAGCTGAAGCTACATTCATGATTTCATCACTTCAATTCTGTGCACAGACAGCAGATGACCCGTTTTTATCAATTTTTCTTTCGAAAAAATCTTATAATAATTCATTTATATGTTGAGCTTGGTGATTTGCATGCCATATGTTATTGAAGTTACCGTAAAGAGTCAAAAGGGAAAATGTGCGCTTGGACATGAAGTAGGCGATAAAATTGTTTTCGATGGTAGATCGGTTAGAGGAGATATATGCTATAGTGCGCTTATGGTTCTACTGCCAAAGATTTACGCTATGCGTTACGGAGTAGAGTTCCCATGGAGCGAAGATAGAGATACAATATTCAATGCTTGCCCAGATCCAGAGAACCCTGTCGTGTTCGAAATCCGACGTACTAGGAAATAGTCGTCAGCAAAAGCCTACGTTTAACTCATAACGTTTTTCAAAGGCGCACGCGCGAGTTTTGGTGTTTTTTTCCCGTGATATAGAACCCGCATTTCTCAAATTGCTCCAGTAGTTCCTTTGGGTCTGGATCCCATTGACCCAGCTTTCTGCAAATGTGTTCTGTCCAGCTATAATTGTCGTAAGTGAATGTTTCTTCACGATTGCCTTCTAGGCGTATTTTTGCTTTCAGTTTGCGGTAGTAGTCTTGGGCGAGATATCCCTCGTCCATTTGTTGCATGGCTTTTGAAATTGTATCTTGTTTCATCTTAGGATATTTATCCTCGAAAAGAGTGAATTCCATAGGATATCGTGGTCGTGTCGGTGGTTCTTCCGCTGGATAGCCCATAACTAATTGTACTAGGGGAAACACTCTCTTTGGCAGATTATATTTTTTCGCGATTTTATCAGCTCGGTATGGTGCACTTCCTAGCAAGCAGCTTCCAAGTCCCAGACTTCTTCCTGCAACAACCATATTTTCCGCCATCAAGGATGCATCTTGAATGCCAAGGACCAATAATGCCAGATCATTCATAATCAGCTTCCAGTTTCTTCTAGTCATTATGTGTTCGAATTTATGAGGGTCAAGACAGATCGTAAATAAAAGTGGTGCTTTGTAGGGGTTCTGTTCTCCGTTTCGTGACAGTAGCACGCTGTAGGATTGATAAGCGAAGGGTGCTTGTTGACCGGCTCCAACAATTGCTTTTATCACTTCATCGGAAGGCATTTCATCGGTATATTTTCGGATTGACTTGTGATCAAGCATAGCCTGGATAACAGGATTATCCTTCATGCCATCTCCTTCTTTCACATAGTAGGTTTCTAACTTTCTCCTTTATAATTGAATATAGATTCTATAAACTTCTAAATTCTCAGTTTGGTTAGAAAGTCATAGACTTGAAAGTTTCGTCCAACGCGTGTATACAAAAAGATTATCTTTTCCCTTTGTGCCTTCTAGGAAGTGCAGCGTTCTTCTTCTGTTTTCTCTTCATCTTCTTAGCCCGTTGCAACTGTCTATGCTGTTCCCGACCTGCAGCTTTGTCTTTCTTGCTTCTTCTAGCCATACTTTGTCCTCCATTTTGCGGATAACCCATGCATGCGTACATACGGATTAAAAAACCTTGCGCGGGTCGGTTCTGGTAACTCTTAGGGTGATTAAGAAAGATGTTAACCATCGAGTGATGAGCTTGAGAAGCATTAGGATTCTTGTTCTCTTGTCTTTAGTCTGATCCTGAAGAGATGCCAGTGCAAGCGATACGCAATTACGAAAAGGACACAAATGACACAATTCTTCGTTATGCCCAGCGAATATCTTCATGAATCGAGCATAACAGTAGGCGCAGCCGTGCTCACAACCAATGTAGGGTTAATTGTTTAGTCATGAATTTTTGACTTGGATAAGATTGTTTTTGCGTAGACTTCTTTGACGATCATAGAATTCACTGTGTACTCGCTCTATGTTTCCAACTTATAATTGAGTAGAGAGTATTGCAATCTTCTAATCTTCTTCTTTGCCTCAGAAATTATAAACTTAGAAAGTTCAGTTGCACAAGGTTGAAAAGCGGCAACTCCAAGATACTACGGGACATAGAAATGTCCAAAAGAGACGATTGGACGAAGGAAGAACTTGAAAAAGAATACGTAGGCAAGATGACAGCAGTCACTATCCCAGTCAACATACACATAGAAGGTAAACAACGAATCCTAGACCTCTCTGAAATGAAGAAAATTATCACAGAAGCGAAATCAATTTCCTTAGGGGAATGTGGCTGCAGAAAACAGTTGAAACGATGTGACGCCCCTCTCGACGTCTGCATAGGCCTAGACAAAAAAGCAGAGGATATGATAGAGAAAGGGTTAGCGAGAAGAGCGAGTTTAAAACAGGCGATTGAAGCATTAGAGCGCTCCCATGCAGCAGGACTCGTCCACATCACTTACACTTTCAAAGGAGATGAAAAGCCTGTATGGGTTTGCAGCTGTTGTTCATGCTGCTGTCACTCCTTAAGTGGACTCGTGAGATTCGGCATACCCAATGCAGTTGTGACATCCAATCACATTGCAGCTAACAACCCTGAAACATGCATAAACTGTGGCACGTGCGTCGAAAGATGCCAGTTCAGAGCTCGCTATCTGAAAGATGGTAAGTTAGTATACAATGAAGTCAGATGTTTTGGATGTGGCATCTGTGTAAGCACCTGCCCAACTGAATCCATTTCTCTTGCGAAGCGAAATTGAGATTACAGAACATAGGACGCTTGCTGGTTACTTTCTCAATGGCAGCTTTGCTTGATCTTCTAGCCAACCTAGATGAACCCTCACAGACAAACTTGAAATCTACCAAAATGATAGTTTTCATAAATGGTCTGGCTTGAACCAAGGATGTTAATGAATGAACATCCAGAGCGACCTAAAATCTGAAAAACCGTCAAAAACATTTTCTTCACTGCCTTTTGGGATGGCGCGGGGTGCGGGATTTGAACCCGCGCGGCCCGTAAGGACCACAGGCTTAGCAGGCCTGCCCCCTACCAGGCTAGGGCAACCCCGCTCTTCAGCTATTTTTGAGTTTGTTGTCCTAAAAAAGTTCCTATGCGTCTGGAAAGGGCTTGGTGATGCATTAACTTTTTTATCAACCGCAATTACATATTGAACTAGGGGGCCGGTCGTCTAGCATGGTTTGGACATCGCCCTTACGAACGCCGAGCATGAAGATAGGCGAAGGTCGCAGGTTCAAGTCCTGCCCGGCCCACCATGTGCATTATTCAAATAAGGTTGGTTATGACGCGGTTTGGGTTGAACTTTTATATCTTACAAAAGCTAATTGGATATACGAGACACATGAATCTCAACAAAAACGGTTCCGTTATACGGCTCATGAAAAAGCTTGCTAAGTCAAAACTTAGTGGAATCACTATTGGAAAATTAGAGCAACTTGCAGCAAAGATGGGAGTAGACGAAAAAGAACTGCTTCAACTTTACGTAGACACAAAGAACAATGCGTCAAAAAAGAAGTTCGCAGCCACACCATACTCAGAAAGAATCTTGCTACTGCCTCAGTGTCTACGTTCACGAGATTGCCACGCAGAACTAAAAGAACATGGCTATGAATGCATGAAATGCGGAAAATGTGGCATACCAGAGATAACTCATCAAGCCAAGAACCTAGGCTACAAAGACGTATTCATCATACCTGGAGGAAGTGTTGCCACAAAAATTCTTAGCAAAGGAAAACCGAAAGCTTGCCTAGGTGTATCCTGTCTGAAAGAACTTGTACTCGGAAGCTTCGTCTGTGAAAAACTCGGAGTTGCAGCCCAAGGCATCGCTCTACTCCGAGACGGCTGCGTTGAGACAGCGGTGAACTGGAACAAAGTAAGCAACGTTCTACGCCTAAACCTGACATTACTTAAATGAGCCAGCTAATCCCTGTATTTTCCTTGAGCCAAACGGTTCAAGAGTAGCATCAGAAAGAAGAGATCCTAGCTTGGTAGAATCCCTCTAGCATCTTTCCCCAATTTGCACAAGACAACACTCAAACAGCCCTAATGGTTCGATTCTAATGATGTCGCGAGCATGTTTCGACGCCCTTATTGCAGATTCAACCTTAGATAATACCGCGCTTTCATCTTTCAGAGAGACCTCTATCTCAATCCATCCACGATTTGTCTTGCCAACGACCCCTAATCTAACCAAGTCCTCTGCGCGGCGATCAGAATAAGGGT
>CP070709.1:766895-776082 GCA_020350305.1 Candidatus Bathyarchaeota archaeon | reverse complement strand
ATAGATGCTCATCACGGAAACGGAACTCAGGAAATTTTCTACGAGACTAACAAAGTCCTTTACATAAGCTTGCATCAGGACCCTACAACGTTTCCTAGCACAGGATTCTCAGATGAGGTGGGCAAGAAAGACGGACTCGGATACACTGTGAACATTCCATTTCCTTTTCATATCGATGACCATATTTACCTTCAAGCCGTCAATCAGATCGTAGTTCCAATAATCCAGCAGTACAAACCACAGTTTATTCTCGTTTCTCTCGGCTTTGACGCACATCACACAGACCCAGTCGCTGGGCTTTCACTATCTGCCTTCGGGTTTCTCGAAACCTTTAGGAAAGCCTTAGATTTAGCGTCCAAATTTTCTATGGGAAAGCTTGTCGCAGTTCTTGAAGGCGGATATAGCCTCAACTTCCTTGGACGGATGGCGACTGCAGCGGTGGCGAAGATGGCTGGAGTTTCATATAACATTCAAGATAAACGCCCAGTGGCGAATTCTAGAATAAGGAAACGGGCCTTGAAAACTATGGAAGACGTGAAGAAGAAACAATCATCATTTTGGGATCTATGATTCTCATTTTATTAGGTGTGGCACAGAATAGAAATAGGTTTAACCTACTGTTTTTATGAACGAGTTGAAGAGCGGAACAATGTTACTCGATGATTTCTATGGCGCCTTCGGGGCACTGCACCTCGCATGCTCTGCAGACAAGGCATTCATCGAGGTTTACTACAACGGATTTCTCATCTTTGATTTCTAATACCTCTACGGGACAAATGTCAACACATGTTCCACATCCAGTGCATTTTTCTTCATCGATCTTAATTTCAACCATGAAGGATCAAGCTCCTTTAAGATTCTAATGAAATAAACAGTTACAGATAAAAGCGTTTTCCTTTTCGCTTAGGTTCCCACAGAAAGATTGTAGCCACAAGAAGAAGTAGCTATGAGACATTTTAACGTCAGTTCAGCAGCTTCCAGCAGTTTAACTTATCTCTTCTCGAAGCCTCAAGAGCACTCCGTCGATCGTTGTTTTCGCCCTTTCTCTCCTGCGGTTGTATTCTGCAATCTGCGTACGATAGGTTTCTGTGGAGAGTTCTCTATGTCGGTATCGAATTTCGATTCTTCGAATGGCGGCTTCCGCTCCTTCTAGCTCGGTTTCAGCGGCTTCAATCTGCCTCATCGTATTCGCATAACGCGGACCTGCCTTTCGTATTTTTTCTCGAAGACCAGTCAAATCCCGAGACAAAACAGAAACACGACTTTCTAACCCTCTTCTCCGCACCTTGTATCGGCGTCTAGAAATCTTTCTCTTCCGCACCTGTTGCTCCAACGATTCAAGATCCCCGAGTATCCTCCTCTTTTCTTTATAGGAGTCAAAAAAGGTTTTCAAAACCTCTGTTGGAACAGGAATTATAGGACCTGAAGGCAGTCTAGGAGCTCGCCAAAGAAAAACTGCAGCGCATACGATGGCAATTAATATTCCCATCCACAACGTGGGGCGAAAAGAGGCCCAAAACATAACGTATCTATATGTTAGACTAAGATCAAGGTCGTGGAACGGTGTAACGTTGTAGAAAGTAAAGACTATCGTTTCTTGAAAAACGCCTTTTTCAACACTTTGCGGTTTTGGATAACATGCGTCCAGCTGAAACTCTGCACCCTCCGGTAGACCCATGATCACGGTTAACTCCTTTATCTTCCAATCAAAACCTTCAAAGAAACTGAAAGCCAGAACAAAATCGCGCCAACTCCTCTGATCAATATAGATTTCTCGTGGAAGTCGGTAACTCACCGTGAACCTTGCTGACACTTTATGGTCTATGTCCTGATAGATCGTTGCGCTTGTGTAACTAGTTGCGTTCCCTTTTTCCACATCTACTTCAAGGTCCCCTGACGTATCTCGTGCAGAAACATCGTAAGCGCCTTGAGGTAGAAGCACTACCGGGCGGTAGCTTCCGCCTTCATTAGTCAAATAGTAAGAATCAGATAAAAGAACGTGACCCCACTCATCTAACGCTATATCTCGCTTTACTTCGTCGACACTTATCAGATACAAGGTGTGATCAGGAAGTGCATAAAACCTCAACCAAGTCTGCTCGTATGAAAAGCTTTCAAGAGGACTCTGAGTGAGATTCAATATCTGATGTAAATTATGTGTTGTCTTGTTGAAAACGACTCCATTCTCTTCAAAAGAACTCGCAGTGTAATTGGCACCATACGGTAAGATAACAGTCACATTGCATTTAGACACGTCTTCAGTGACGCTGGCATACAAGGGGAAGTCGACAGTGAACGAGGCGGTCTCTTCGCCATTCGCCGCAGAAACTTCTGAGGAAACAATGTTTGAGAAAACAAAAGCTACCGTGAAGTTGTATGATCCTCCGTCGCTTATGTCAATACCCGATCCGGGAAAGAGCACGTTTACTCCGTAAAAACCAATTCTACCCAATCCAACATCAAGTGCTACCTCCAATCGTTCATCAGGATTCGAGGCGTCATAGGCGAAGCAATGATCAAGGTTAGACTTGTATTCGAAAGGAAAACCTATTGAGAAATTCTGTAACGGTTCTATATTTTGTCCCTGTTCTGTAGATAATCTGATTGTGTCATTGATGACGACTAGCCCGCCGTCTTTAATCTGTACTGTGTGATCTACTTGAATATCTACAGAGAATAAAGTGTCTGTTTGGGCATTAACCGTTAACATATTGATGCATGATGGTAGGGCTAGCAAGAGGAGAAGAGAAAACGTGAATAGAAGTATTGGCAACGCAGTTCTTTTCAAGTTGGACACCAAGCTAGCCGTTAAGTGTTTTTCATTTTAACTTTGCGTACTTATTATTGATCACCTTTATTTACTTTTGTTAGAAATCGGTCAATCTCTTTTATCTTTTAGCTCGACACATTATTTTCATTCTCCCTGTCAAGCTTGCTTCAACAACTTGTTCAAGAGCAGCGATGTGCCGGATTTTAAGGTTTTTCCATGCTTCAAATTCTTTTCGAGGCTGTTGGTCCTGTATGAGAAAGGGGGCGAGACACTCCTTCTACCCGTCAGATAGTAGTGCTTTAAAAGAAAAGATCCTTCCAAGAACGTTGTGCACTTCTCTTTATCCCTTTAATTGCACATTATTTATTTGGGTTAGTTGATCTTGAAGCATACTTTTTGAGATAGTAGTCTTCTTCTTTCTTCGGTCCGAAGCTTCTTACGCCCTTCTCTTTAAGTTGTTTTCTTAGTCTTCGAGCGTACTGGCGAGTGATTTCTTTCCTCTTTACCAAGTAGTTGATTATTTCTTTCGCTTGTTGCTCGTTGTCGCACCGACGAATGTAATCTATTACGTCTGGGGTGTATCTGACAAACTCGCGTGAAGACGCAGTTTCTCCAGTTTGGATATCTGATCGAACCGAGCTTATTGCTATTCTAGATTCCTTAGTGTTCATTTCCTCGGCTAAATGAGGAAACATTTTTTTGAATCGTTTCCTGTCCATCTGCATCTGAGTGAACACCTTCGTATCATGCACTCAATTTGTGTTTCGTCGCTATCTTGGTTGTGTCTGTTCAATATGTTTTATGAAATAACGCTTATTTAAAGTCAGTGCGGATGTATCTCCTTGCATTTCAGCCAACCATCGGTTGAGTCAGCTAAGGCGCGACAAGAACTAAGCGGAGGATATTCCATATGATGTCTCCGATGAGAAGGGCGACTATTAATCCTGCGGTGACAAAAACGAGCATGGGTAACCCCGGAGTTATCCATACGTCGCCTTGAAGTCCCCCTTCGCGCTTGGCGTTCAACACCCTATCAACAATCTGTTGTCTCTCTTCATCCTTGGGGAATACCAGCAATCTTCTTTTATTTTCTCCAGTTTCAGCTGTGTGGACGTCTTCAAGTGGATATAGGTGGCCTACGTTTTCAAGTTTGGTGATATCTACTTTGTAGCCGCAAAGAAGCGTCAGAATTTTTCGGCTAATTGATTCTTTTTCAAAACCTTCAAAGAGTTTTCTCCCAGTTTTTTGCTTCCAGAGGAAATTTCGGATAAGGGCGTAAAACGCACTTGATGCCGCTAAAAGGACGGCGTTGCAGAACACAGTAATTGGAAAAAGCGGATAAACGGAGCTTACTGATGGTTGGAGAAGATGGATGGGATAGGGAGGTAAGGCGAGAGATAGGCAAATTAATGCTTTGGCGTCTGCTCCTCCAAAAGCTCCAACGTAGAAGAGGGTTACGGACATAACTGAAGTTAGTGCGAAAGATAGAACATATGTATACAGAAGTTGGGGGTCAAAAAACAGGAAAAACTGTAAAGAAGTCAGTACGAGGGCTATGGGTGCAAAGACTGCCCATACTTTATTGCTTACTTCCCGAGTCTTGAGATCACTCCAAGATGAATATGCCAAAAAAATCAAACAGATGAGGACCCTAAAACCATCGATCAATTCATTCATTTCCGTATCACACTATTTCAATGATATCAGGAGTTACATTTAAAAATGAACCGTTTCGCAACAAGCAGAAAAGACGGTAGTTCTATTTCTGACCGTTTGCAATTGTTATAACCATTGAACAACAAGCTATGGAATCAGCAACAACACTTGTCGGACACCAAGGAACTTGTTGGATTGCCTAAGAAGCTGGAGATGTTTTGTGGAACTCGCAATCAGCACCGACTTCAGGATGAATTTTGAAGTAGTATTCTGTATTGAACTCCCATGTGTGGCTGAGTACGATATTGATTGTTCCATGAGAAACTATGATTCCTGATGGTGGGTCATACGCCACAGCACTTTGTAGGTTAAGATTTGTAGCCGAAGCGCCGATGTAAACAGAATCAATTTTGCCGTCAGCCGTTCCTTGGTTTGACAAATAGACTGTGATTGTATTTGCCGTACTATTCCAAGACGTGTTGATTTCGCGAAGTTGAACATCTTGTCCAGTGACGTTTCCTGTGAAAGTTATAACCCACGCGTAAGTAACGACTATTGCTGCGACAGCGATTACTATCAACAGAAGTGTTGCAAGGATTGGTGATATTCCTTTTCTTGACTTTAGCATTTTGAACAAGGCGGTTTTACCTCTGGCTAATCATTTTCAGAAGCCATGTTATTTAACTTGTATGAATCTTGGGTATGTATTAGGTGTAGATGTGCTGATTTAGGTTCGAGCGCAGACTTTCGTTTGCATGCACGCGCAGAGGCGTCTCATCATGTCGGTTACGTTGACTGATCTGGTTTACTTTCAAGAAGTCTTGATAGAAATGATCGGAATCTTGGCGACGAAGCAGCAAAGAAGTCCAAAACGCGTGATGAATGTTTTGAACCCGCTCCTCCGTATAATGGATCATGTTCAAACATCAACAAAGCTTGGCAAAATCTAATGAGCTAACAACTCACTAACAGATTTCGCTCTTTCATGGATGGAGAGCAAAGGCCGTCCTCAGAATCGTTCTGATGAACTAACTTAAGCCAGCTAAGAATTATCACCTTATCAAATCCCCGTAAAAATGCTGATGACTAATCTTCAGTTGCTCAACTATCTTCTCTTCCTTTCCTAAGATTCAAAAATTCACAAATGTGTATCCACAGTTCATAAAGCTTATTTCGCTCCCACACGGGACACCAAACAAGCCTTAACGAGATGCTGTAACCATAGAATGCCCGAAAAGGGCTGATCAAAAGTTGAGTGAAACCCAACTAGATGAAACCCAACCATCAGACTTCGCCAATGCATTAGACTCCATGATGGACAACATTGAGAACGTCGTTGTAAACTTTCAAAAAACATTATTAGCGATGTTGGAAAAAATTGAAAAATTGGAATCCTTGGAAAAACCGTCAAGAGACGACACAACGTCTGATGAGAAAGGGCCCAATACTGAAGAAATCAAACAACCAGCGAACGACGCAACAACTTTGGCAGAAATGCCCGATCAGGAACCAAATGAAACGAATAGTGAGACTGAAATGACTGCAAACACAGGAGTCAATCTTCAACAATCCGAAAATGAAATTCAAGAATCAGAGCATAAAACGGGTGTAAGAGAAATCGATATTTCAAAAGGGAGCAATTTAGTAGGAACTTTTGCCCATATATTCAAAAAAGCATCCTCAAAACCCAAATATCTCACACTAGCCATAGCTTTAGCTGTTCTTAGCGTAGCTATCGTCAAGCTTTATTTTATGCTGTTCCCATAAAGTAAATAGATGCTACTTCTAGAGTCGGGAATTACTTACTATTTAACCGATCTCGTATTAGTAGCTAATGTCAAAAACTTTCATCCAGGTCACTCAACAACACTCGATCGATAAATTCTAACAATCATAATCAGGGCGACCGCTCCCGCCATCACTGCAGCTGAAATATACATGAAAAAATCGAATCCTAGCCCCGGGACTTCACGTACAATAAAAGCGCTTGGATAGCTTTCTGAAGCTACAAACCGTTCACTGTCGCCATCAAATTTCGCTGTAACTTCCCAAGACCCCACGGAATCAGGTGCAAAATTGGCGGTGAAGTTTCCATTTGTGTCTGTATAGACAGAAGTCTCGATGGTTGACCCGTTTTGTCGAGTGAACACCAATCTGATACGAGCGCAATTTAGAGTTGGATTAGTCGAACCAATTGCGGTGACGTTTTTTCCAATTGTCAGAGCTTCTTCGGTAACATTACAAATCAAGGATACGGCAATCTTACTAACAGCCAGCTCCTCATAGTCACTTAAGACACCGAAGTATGTTGGATTTCCAGGCCAATTGGCTGAAACCCTCCAAAATCCTGATTTAGAGGGAGTGAACTCGTCGCTGAAGAAACCATTGGAATCCGCCTGCGCCTTAGAACTATCATATACTTTCCCATCACATGCATAGTCCACTGTCACAACGGCTGCGCCATGCGATATTAAACCCTCAACCACCAGGGGTTCGTCAACGTCACAGATATATTTGGACAAAGAAAGTTCTATCTGAGTTGGATTTTTAACGGTATAGTTACCTTCCATTTCTGCTTGATTCTCAGCTGCATCAAGAGCCAAAACTTTGTATTTCACAATTGTTCCAGCAAGCTGTCTTGGGATGATTCCTGTATATGTGCAATTTTCGTTCTCCGCTAAATCAAACGAAGTCGACGTTAACCAATCATCATTTGTATAGGTCAACCAGACTCTTTCTAACCCGGTTTCATCAACCACCCTTGCAACTATCGTCGGGTCAGTAGTGGGGTACGCCCGTTCCACAGGGTTGTCGATATTTATTTCCGGAGCATCAAAGTCCGTTTTGATCATGAATCTGACGTTGCCTTGTCCGTGTTCAGCTATTAGAACAAGGTGGTAGAGAATGAGATCTGATTTATGGGGAGATGTATAGTTAATCAACATGTCTTGCCCGGGAAATTCGCAACTTGCGGTGGAATCTTGGTCTTTGTATCCCCTGTCGTCAAGATTGAACCCACCATACGTCGCTTTGGGATTCTGAACGCTCTTAAGGCTTCCATAGAGTCCAGGCTCCCAAGCCAACGGTACACCGTTCAATGTCGTACCTATATCCCTTGAAGGATTCGCCATGAGATATAGTCGAGCTTCATACATGTCAAGATTAGAAGCCACATCAATCTGTACTTCTATCCGTTCGCTGTTGGTACAGAATTCGTAGGCCCAACTGGTATCTTCGACTGGTTTATCACCTATCTTACCGTATACATAGCGTTGATGCCACTTATTGCATCCAATGTTCTCAATGACCATCAAGGTAGCCTCCTTTTCACCGTTGCTTTCTCGAAGGTCATTTTTTACAACGAAGCTGTAGTTGCCTGTATGTCTCGGGATGAAAAACGGCTGATCTGTAGTTTTCCCCAAGTGTTCAGGCAGCCCGGCAGCCTCGGTGTGAGACGAAACTAGTTCTCCATATGGATCATAGACATAAATGTCATAATCTGTTTTAGCAGTTCCTTCCCCGTAGTCAATCCACTCTCCATAGCAATATACATGATAGGAACGATTTTCACTCAAGTCATAAACATAAGTCCAATTTCCACCTATTGGAATCTGTGAGGACTCTGTCTTCACAGGTGAAACCGGCTTAGATATAAATTCTGTTTGGGTCGGGGTGTACGCACTTGGACTAAAGTCTGTCTTGACTTTGAAGCTTATTTCTCCTGACCCTGTTTCAGCTATCAAAACGAGGTGATACAAACTATTTCCATCATCAGAATGAGTGTAATTAATCAGCATGTCTTGTCCAGGATATTCGCAGCTTGCCATGGCATCTGAATATCTAAATCCCATACTATCTAAGTTGTATCCACCATACCCCTGGTAAATCTCGCTGTAGAGTCCAGGTTCCCAAGCTAACGGTACACCGTTCAGAAGAGCCCCGATTGTTTTCGAGGGGTTGGCCACCGGGTACAGTCGGGCTTCGTACATATCAAGTGTGTCTGGGACGTTGAGATACACTTCTATGCGTTTACTTGTTGTGTTAAACTCGAATGCCCAAGTAGTTTTTTCCAATGGTTTGTCATTTTCGTCTTTACCTTCCATATCTTGTTTGTACCATTGATTACACTCTATATGTTCGATTACCATAAGCGTGGCTTCTTTTGCTCCTTCACTTTCACACGCGTCATTTTTTATAACAAAACGGTACTCCCCTGTTTCTTCTGGAATAAAGAATGGTTGGTCTACGGCGGTTCCAAGGTGTTCAGGCAATCCTGCAGCTTCGGTGTGAGATGAAACTAGTGTGTACTGAGGATCATACAGGTAAATGTCATAATCTGTTTCAGGGTCGGAACTGTACTCAATCCATTCTCCATAACAGTAAGCATGATAGACACGACTTTCTTGGAGAGATATACGATAGGTCCCGTTAGCGCCTATTGGAATCTCGGATTCGCGTATCTTTATTGGGTAAACTGGTTTGCCTACGTACGCATTGGGGGGCGAAACCAGCAGGTGCTGCTCTATGAACTCATCCCACTGAGTGTCAGTTGCAAAAGTTGTGCTCTTATAAGAATCTCTAAATTTGTTGTATTTGTCCTTCGTATCTGGGGAAAATATAGATAAGCCATGGGAGTCGGGAAGGTTGTTTTCGTTTCTGGTGATTATTACATTTGAGAAACAGTTCATCACCTTATCAGCAGCAGCAACAATTTCGCCATCAGAAACATACTGATAGATTAGCTGAGCGAAATGGTAAAGG
>CP070709.1:758574-766795 GCA_020350305.1 Candidatus Bathyarchaeota archaeon | reverse complement strand
GGGACGCCTAGATGCTTAGCAAACTCTTCGATGTCGACCGTGGAGGTCAAAGGCAGCTTGATCTCGACCTTCTTCTTTGCGTAAAGGTTTTCGTAGAGCACACGTTTGTTCGTTTCTTTGGCCATTCTTCTTCCATGTCTCCTAATGCTTCGGGGAATATACATGAACACTGGATTAAGTTCAGATCGACGAATAAAAAACTTCTTGAAAAATTGCTCCGCGCGAAAAAAAGGGGACGAAGGGCTTTACTTTGTTTTCGCTAAGGTGTAGACCTGCTTTATTGCTATTATGACCGCTGCTGGAGCCACGAAGGCCACAATGTAATTCACCATGTACATTGACCAGTACATTAGGAGAGCATGTATTCTTTCAAGAGGAGCAAATATCTCTCCTCTAATTGCTATCAGAGCAATTGCAGCTATTAGGAAAGGCATGACTTCCTTTGTAGATATGCTTACTACTCCCACTATGACACCGAGGATTAGCATGATCAAAAGGATCCATCCATTAGTGTCCGCCACCGTCGCTGGGTCTGTTCCGCTTTCTGGCCAAGCCATGTAGCCCACTGCTAGCCCTGCTATGATCGCTACTATCACAAAGATTATGAAAGCCCATTCAGCCAGTTTTTCAAGACTCATAGATGTTGACATTTCTTTCGGCTCCTACAAAATCAGAGGTATCATTGAATATCATTTATAAGACTTATGCAACAACGAAAATGCGCAACTAGTGTTTAAACCGAATTTCGACTTCTTTTGCACAAAGAGACCGTTTTTTAGCTGGAATTTTCTAGGGGGAATGGAGCACAAGATTCTTGAAGGACAATTGATACTAGGAGACGTTGGAACCACGAGAAATATCTCTTGAAGTGTGCTCCCTTCATTTATGAATACTAATCCTTTAGGTTACCCCTTGGAGATACCTCTTCAACAACATATTTCCATTGCATAACACCAAACCTTATCAGAAACTACATCGTCAAATTGATGAAGTTTGTCGGATTTCAGAAAGTGGACATCACATCGTTCAACAGTTATCGGACAAAAATAAGGCATTAATGAGAGAAAATCTAGAAAAATCGTCGGAACTCTTACTAGAGATATTCACACGAGAATGTTGCTCCGACAAATTTAAATAGTTGTCTGATGACGCTTTATTATGGAAGTGCATCTAGTGTCGGATCTTGATCGCAAAAAGCCCGAGACCAGAGAAAAATTCGTTGGATTACTTGCGGTAGCAAAGAAGAAAGAGATAGAAGAGAGAAAATCTAGAAGGAGAAAGTCGACAAAACCGACAATTTCAGGCACGGCGAAGATAATGAAGATACATCGAGATACACTTTATGAGTGGATGAAGGAGTTTGGCGTCAACTTCGAAGACGTTAGAGAGAGAAAACCGACATTTATGGAAGCTGTAGAAAGACCTGGAAAACCTACTTATCTAATAGGCGAAGCGTTGATGGGTGAGGGCTCTGAGGTTGCCCATGTTGACCTGATGATTGGAGACAAGGATGGTCCTGTGGGAGAAGCTTTTGCCAATGGTTTATCAAACTTGTCTGCGGGTCACACGCCGCTTCTTGCAGTTATTAGACCTAACCTTCCTCCTAAGCCACACACGCTTTTGGTTCCAAAGGTTACTGTCAAAGACTTTGAGCAGACCGAAAAGATCTTTGGACCAGCCCAAGCCGCGATAGCCAAGGCAGTAGCTGACTCCGTGGAAGAAGGCATCATACCAGAGGATAAGGTTGATGACTGGGTGATTGTAAGCAGCGTGTTTGTACATCCGAAAGCAGAAGACTACCGGAGGATTTACCAATACAACTATGGCGCGGCTAGATTAGCCTTGAAAAGAGCTCTAGTCCAATATCCGCCGCTGAAGAAAATCATGTACGACAAAGATCGGGCGAAACATCCCATCATGGGATTCAAGGTACCTCGATTGTGGAGACCACCCTATCTACAAATAGCACTTGACATCCCCAGCCTAGAAAGAACGAAAAAGATCATAAGCCAAGTGCCTAAGAGCGACAGAGTCATTCTAGAAGTCGGCACTCCACTACTGAAGAAATACGGAGTAAAAGTAATTCGTGATCTAAGGGAAACCGCCCGAGATGTATTCATCGTCGCCGATCTGAAAACTCTAGATGTTGGAAAAGTGGAAGTTGACCTAGCATTTGAGGAGACAGCGGACGCAGTTGTGGCTTCGGGATTAGCAACCACAGGAACTCTTAATAAATTCATTTACGAGGCAAAGAAACTTGGGATTTACGCGGTGGTGGACATGATGAACGTTGAAGACCCTATTAAGAAGTTTCAGTTGCTAAAAGAACCCCCCGACATTGTAATTTTGCATCGCGCCATTGATGTAGAGAAAACTGGAAAACCGCGTTGGTATCTCATCAAAGAATTTCGACGGACCTTTAAAGACAAGAAATTCCTAGTGGCAGTTGCGGGTGGCATAACCCCTGAAACTGCACCGGAGGCATTTGCAGAGGGAGCAGACATCATAATTGTTGGGAGGTATATAACGCAGTCAAGAGATGTCGAACACTCTGTTAGGGAATTCCTAGAATCCACCAGAGAGATGAAAAGAGACATAGACCTCTTCAGAGTACATGTAGAATAAACTCTAACCTTTTTCTCTCTTTCTTACGTCTCCATGCATGCATAGCCAAACCTAAAAATTCAAGAACGTAATGTTATGTTAATGATATCATATGATTGTTGCCAACGAATCATCCTTAACTCTTGCCAATAGAAGAGAACTCACCTTGAGGAACAGTTGAACTTTGGAAAAGATGATAACCGTCAGCTTCATTCTATTTGTGTTACTTGCCTCCTTCACATTCTACAATTTCACACTGTTAGAAAGCGAAACTTGGAACGCGAGCTATATCATCCGGTCAACAGTTACATACTCTAACCAAGGAACAAACATCTGGAATCTCACCGAAGAAGACCGAACAATCAGTTTGTTCATGAACAACACATGGCAAACAGTCCACTTAGCAAACCATTCATGCCCCTTACAAAATGATACTGTAGACGAAGACGGAAATCCAATGGCAGTTTTGCAATTTCAACCACAACTCGATCCCGGAGAAAATGTAAGTTACTCTGTCACGTATCAGGTTCTTTCAAGGCCTCGCTCACTCCCTCTAATAACAGAAGAGAACTCAAGGGTTCTTGCAAACATTACACAAGATTTGCGTCAAAAATATTGTAAAGGAGACTACACATGGCAGATTGGAAATCAAATGATTACAGATCAAGCGCAGGCGATAACAGGCAACGAGACGAATGTTCTCAAAATTGTTAAAGAATTTATTGGGTGGATTTGGCGAAACATTACATACGAGTCGCATGAAGTCCCTATGTATCCAAACCAGACGCTTCTATCTGGTAAGGGAGATTGCGACGATCAAGCAATTCTGTTAGTCACATTCTGCCGTATCCTTGGGATTCCATCCTGCCTTCAAATCGGCTGCATACACCTGCCAAGGCAATACTCAAATAACACAAGTTGGAACGGCCATGTGACAAATGTAGCAAGGCAGATTGGATGGCATGGATGGGCAATAGTGTATGTTCCGCCGTGGGGATGGCTACCAGTCGACCTCACCTACCCCAAAGGCGGGTTTGGTAATCCTCTCAACGCAATAAAAACAGCAGTAGTCTTAGACACCAGAACAATCCAGTATATGAACATCAGTGAAAGTGATTACGCGGCCTCAGCCTGGGCGTACCGGGAGCTAATTACTGAAAATGGTTTCTATATCTACGCGGAAGATGAGATGACCCAGACGTCCCGACAAAGCCTCTGGGAAATCATAATAGAAAAATGGTTTCAACGCATTCTTGTAATATTAGTTGTAACCACATGCGTCATCATAGTGGTTTATACATACGTTTCTAGAGTGGAAAAGATGAGATCAAAAGAAACAGGCAACGCGCCAGAAGACTTTCACCGATAGCCACTAAAGATTGGTTCTATTTGCGTCAATAGAATCCTTAATAAATGAATACACCGTTTCAGTTAACGTCACCAAAGAATTCATTCGAGGAGAAACATCGCGTATGGCGAAATTCAAGATAATAATATCCGATCCAGAGACGGGTAAAGCTCGATTCATGGAGGTGGAGGGTACACGCGCCATTCCTTTGATTGGAAAAAAAACGGGAGAGATTGTAAACGGATCCATAGTTGGAACGCCAGGCCACAAGCTACAGATAGCCGGAGGATCAGACAAGGATGGCTTCCCCATTAGACCCAACGTTCACGGAGGGGTCCGAGTTAACGTGATTTTGAGCGAAGGAGTAGGTTTTCACTCTCACAGAAAAGGAGAGAGGCGAAGGAAAACTCTCCGAGGAAACGTCATAACTGAAGATGTCGTTCAGATAAACATGAAAATTGTTGAGAAACCGAAAAAAGCTAAAGGAGTGAAAAAGGCTAAAGTCAAATCGAAAACGCCAAAGAAGACAGAAAAAAGAGGGAGGCCCATCGACTGAAAAAACTACCCAAACAACCTGAAGTCAACATCGGAACCATCGGCCATGTGGATCACGGAAAAACCACATTGGTAGAGGCAATAACAGGTGTTTGGGCAGCTAGACATAGCGAGGAGCTGAGACGGGGCATAACCATCAAGCTCGGTTACGCCGACGCCCCCATCTACAAATGCCCTCAATGCCAACCTCCACAGTCTTACTCCAGTAAGCCAACATGCCCCCACTGTGGCTCACCCGGCGAGTTCATTCGAGCGGTCAGCTTTGTAGATGCACCGGGTCATGAAGCCCTTATGGCCACAATGCTTTCCGGAGCGGCCGTTATGGATGGAGCCATACTTGTCATAGCAGCCGATGAACATTGCCCACAGCCACAGACTCGGGAACACCTAGCAGCCATCGAAATCACCGGAATAAAAAATCTTGTAATCGCTCATAACAAGATTGATATAATTGACGAGAAACGGGCTTTAGAGAGTTATCAGGAGATAGTTGAGTTTGTCAAAGGGACGGTGGCTGATGGTGCACCGATCATCCCAGTTTCCGCTCAACACTCCGTGAACATTGATATCCTCATTCAAGCATTGGAACAAAACATCCCTACTCCTAGCCGAGACCTGGCAAAGCCTCCAAGAATGTATGTTGTGCGCTCCTTTGACATAAACAAACCTGGAACCTCGGTGGAGGAATTAGCAGGAGGAGTGATCGGGGGCAGTATCCTTCAAGGAAAATTCAAATCAGGAGACGAGATAGAGATGCGCCCCGGAATCCGAATTGAGAAACAAGGAAAAATGAGCTATCAACCTCTTTTCACCAAGATCTTCAGTCTCTATGCGGGTGGAAAAGCAGTTAAAGAAGCTATGTGTGGAGGGCTGGTAGGTATCGGGACCCTTCTAGACCCTTCTCTAACGAAGGCTGACGGTCTCGTCGGAAATCTTGTTGGAAAGACTAGTATCCTTCCGCCAACCCGCTCAGAGTTGACTTTAGAAACTCACCTTTTTGAACGAGCCTTAGGAACAAAGGAACTGAAGCAAATCGACAAAGTAAGTATGGGTGAGCGCCTTCTCCTTGATATTGGAACCGCCATAACCACAGGAGAAGTCGTCTCTATAAAAGAAGAAAACACCACTCTTCGGTTGGGCCGCCCCATGTGCGCTGAAGAAGATTTCCGAGCAGCCATCAGCAGAAAAATTGCAGGAAGATGGCGCCTCATTGGCTACGGGATAATAAAAGGTTAAGCAATTAGAGGCTTTTGTTCAAGGTGTTGCTGGGTAAGGCTTGAAAGTTAAAGTGATTCTGGACTCAAACTTCCTTTTTATCCCTTCACAATTCCACGTAGACATATTCAAAGAACTAACAAACCTCCTTAGTCAAAGGTTTGACCCTGTTCTTCTTTCTCCGACACACATGGAACTTCTAAAGATAGCTGAGAAAGGTTCTCCCAAAATGCGTCAACAAGCGGCGTTGGCACTCAAGCTCGCAGAAAAATGTCGCACGATCAATGTTGAACAGAGTTTCAAAGAGACGAGTGATGATGTGATTGTTCGAGTGGCAAAAGATTGGAGATGCCCAGTTGCTACAAACGACAGAGAACTTAGAAAAAGGTTAAGGATTATAAGTGTGCCCGTCATTTATCTGAGGCAAAAGTCTCATCTAGAAGTAGAGGGTGACATACCTTAAAAATAAGTCCTGCAGAACACCTAGCTGTTAAAAAAGCCAGAAGCGAGGAGTAGTTGTGTTCAAGCTTGTAACCTTAGATGACACTATTCGTATACCTCCAGAAGAATTTGGAAAGCCCATTGAAACGGTAGGCTATGAACAGCTGAAAATGAGATATGAGGGCATGGTTGATGAGGAGCTGGGCTACGTCGTAGCCGTGATTAACATTAAAGTCACCCCCATTGGAAAGATAATTCCTGGAGACGGCGCCACCTACCACAAGGCTGAATTTTCCCTTCTCACGTTCTATCCGAAAATTCAAGAAGTGATTGAAGGAGAGGTAGTTGAAATAGCCGATTTCGGAGCATTTATCCGAGTTGGGCCAATCGATGCACTGCTTCATGTGTCTCAACTTATGGATGATTATATCTCATACGATGAAAAACAAGGAGTACTCATGGGCAAAGAAACGAGGAGAAAACTTGTGACAGGAGACCACGTACGAGTTCGCGTAACAGCGGTCTCGCTTGGGCATGGTAGAAGTTCTGGAAAAATCGGTGTAACCGCGAGGCAGCCTTTCTTGGGGAAGATCGGATGGATTAGGAAAGACTTGGAAAAAATGAAGAGTGCCAAGGCTGAAAAACCAAAAGAGCCTGAAAAAGGCAAGGAGCCCAAACCATGACTGCCAAAGCGTGTAGAGAATGCCACCTAATATCTCATGGATCCACCTGTCCAAAGTGCAAGACTGCGGCCATGAGCGACGACTTCACTGGCTTGGTCATAATCTTTGACTTGAAAGGCTCAGCCATAGCTCATGCAATGAAAGTGGAGGAGAAAGGACGCTACGCGCTACGTGTAAGGTGATCAAAATACGTTTTCTTACGCCTGCCTTACGTAAAAAACTAAAGTCTCCATTAGGACTGCTGATCCAAGGTTCCGTTGATGAAACAATTAAACAACTGAAAAGGTTCATCGAAGAAGAAAAACCGGCCAGAATCATTTCTGTGGGTGACGCGGTTTCTAATAGCATGATGAAAAACGGCATTTCCCCAAACGTTTTGATCGTGGACAACCGGGTCATGAGAAAAAAGGTCAAGCCAATTCTCGTAGACGTGAACCGAACCTTACACATAAAAAATCCTCCAGGAACGCTAGCTGATGAAACATGGGCCGTTATGGAAGATTCTTTAAAACAGAGGCAAACAACAAGGGTGTTGGTTGACGGAGAAGAAGACCTCCTTACTTTGGTAGCTGTGTTGTGCGCACCTGAAAAGTCCTTGGTGGTTTACGGACAACCACAAGTAGGAATCGTTGTAGTTAAGGTCACAGAACAAAAAAAGAAGCTTGCACGCCGACTCGTGGAAGAGATGGAACCATACGAAAAGTTAAAGTAATGGAGGCACTCCAAAAATCAACAATCCAATGGAAGATTGCCCATGAAAATTAGCATTACATCCAAAGAATATAACCCGCTACTCAAAAGAAAGGAGATAACCTTCAAGGTTAACCATGAAAAGGCTGGAGGAACCCCTACCCGTTTGGAAGCGAGGAAAGAACTTGCAGCAGTGCTAAAGATGGATATTGACCTAGTGTATGTTAAGAAAATGACTACAAAAACCGGGACAAGAATCGCCGTTGGCACAGCTAACGCATACGATTCAGCTGAACATGCCAAACTAGTAGAGTCCAAACACATCCTCGCTAGGAACGCACCACCGAAAAAACCTGAAGAAAAGAAAGAAGCTGTAGAAAAACTGGAAGAGACGAAAACAGCAGAAAAGAAAGAAAAACTAGAAACAACGGAAAAGAAAGAGGAGAAAAAAGAGGGATAACTGAATGACTGAGAAAGAAACCGAAGAAGCAGAAGAACCCAAGGAACCCGAAGTAAAACCCAAAGAAAAACCCAAAGAAAAGAAGGTTGAAAAGCCCAAGAAAAAAAGAAAGGGCGTCTTTTCCTACTATAAGATCGGGGAAAATGGACTTGAAAGACTTCTTCCCTTCTGCGAAAGATGCGGATCAGGATACTTCATGGCAGACCACGACGACCGTTACACCTG
>CP070709.1:753328-758474 GCA_020350305.1 Candidatus Bathyarchaeota archaeon | reverse complement strand
ACTTCTGCGGGGATTCCTGCGGGTACAACTTGAATTGCGCAACTGATGGAATACACGGTAACCACGGTAACTATTACGCTGAAACTGAACGGGTAACCAAGAGAGAGAAAAACCAGCAGAGATATAAGCAAACTGAAGAGCCAAGATACTATCGAAAAAATCACTGGTGGAACCAAGCTCGTAGGATGCGCACCTAAGACATCAATTGCCTGATGAAAAGCCTTCAAAGCTCTCCGTGCTTCAGACCTTAAACTGGTTAAACGCCAGCGACCTCTAGAAATATACGCAATCAGTCTCAGCAAAGAATCGGTTATTTTGCGGGTCATGTGTTCTTTGAAGCATAGAAGGAACAGGAAAACCAGTGTAACCGTCGTGCCAAAGGATACGAGTAGTATTAGGTTTAGGATAAACCCGGGGATTTTGTGTCTTAAAACTAGGAATGAGAGAGAGCCGATGATCAGACTTCCTAGGGTTACTGTAGATGAGAGGATTCTATGGCTTACAACGGACGCTGCAACTCTTCCAGTGTTTTTGCCTGTTTCTTTGGACATTAAATAAGCTTTAGAAACGTCTCCGCTAACTGACTCCGCTGGAACTAGAATGTCAACGAAAGCTCCAATCCAAACGAAAAGAAAAGTCTTCTTAAAGGAGGTTTTCACCGAGAGAGGAAGCAAGAAATAATGCCAAGTCAGGGCGTAGAAAAGCATGTCTAACAACAAAGCAATTATCGCCAGCGAGTAATAGAAAGGATTGACGCTTTGAATAGTTGCTATCATCTCGGGTATGTCGACGAAGAAGTACAGGTAACAAACAAAAACCAATAGGCCGATGAGCAGAAATGGAATGGACTTTGTTATCACTGTACGCCTTTCTAACACCATTTGTTGCTACACCAGCGCGCGAATAGAAGCAGATAACACTTACTGCATATTATATTTTACTTGGCACTGAATTCTCACATTTACCGAATGCTTTTTCGAAAATTAACTTGCACTTGCGTACCATGTTATTAACGTTATCAAAAGTGTCAGTTCCGAAAGACGAGAAGCCTTCCCAAACTACTTCCAGAAGAAGAGCACGGTGGTCTACGGGGAGATAAGACAAACTTTCCTCGAGACGATGTTTCATTTCTTTGCAAAACGCTTTGTCAGGCAATAAAGGCATAGAACACCCAGCTGTCTTGAGGCATGAGATTAAGCATAGGATTTCTAGCAGTGGTCTGCCTTGTGACATCTCCCAAGAAAGCACGTCACTTTCTGAAACCGTCAATAAGTACTTCGCGTAGGCTACTTGATCCTCCACATAGCCTCGCTCACAAAGGAGGTGGGAAACCTCATAATCTTTCGCGGCGATGGATATTAAGTAAAGCACATTTGTCGCGTACTCCCGTGAGAGGTTGAAGCGGCTAATGAGCTTCAATAACGTAGGAGAAAATGGAAGAAGATAATAGCAAAGGCTACCGTGCAAAACCGAGTGCCCTACTTCGTGTCGAACTCCTCCTATCTGAACCAGCTTTGGCAACTTCCTCATCTTCTCAAAACAGAGAGTGATTCGAGGTGTTCCGCACCAAGCGTCATGCGTCGCGAAAAACAATTCATCAAACGGCGCAGACACAACACCGACTCGTTGAAATTCCTTTGTTAAGAAAGCCTCAACCGACGAAGACCGTTCAAACACGAATAAATCAACTAGCTCAACCTCATGAGGCTCCAATCGACAATAACACTCTTCCATAACCTTGAGAACACGATTTATTTCTTTATCGGAAACCTCGCCAAATCTGGATAAAACAATATGTACCAATGCGCTATCCTTTCTCATCTAAAATCCTGGTTTTGTATTTCCTAGCTTTCTGTCTAGGCATGCTCTGACAAAGCCGTAATATTCTGGGTCTGGTCGGCCTGGGCGGCTTTTGAACTCTCCGTGGAACTGTGAGGCGAAGAAAAAGAATTTGTCTGGTAGTTCCAGAATCTCTATTCTCCTGCCATCTGGACTTTTGCCTGAGAATACCAGTCCATGCTTTTGTAAGACTTTCCAGTAATCTCGGTTGACTTCCCATCTGTGGCGGTGACGTTCATAAATTTCTTCTGCCCCGTAGAGTTTGTGCGCCAACGTGCCTTTTTTGATTTTGACTTTGTGTGCGCCTAACCGCATTGTTGCTCCCTTGGATTCGATGCCTCGCTGTTCAGGCATCAAATCAACCACAGGATTTGGGGTGTTTGGGTTGACTTCAACACTGCTTGCGTCTTCCAGTCCGCATGCGTTACGAGCGAACTCTACGATTGCCAATTGAAAGCCTAGGCAAATTCCTAAAAAGGGCATGTCGTTTTCACGTGCGAAACGAATCGCCTTCATCTTCCCTTCTGTTCCTCTGGGGCCGAAACCGTAGGGAACGAAAATTCCATCGCAATTTTTGAGCAATTCCAGTTTGCTTGGATTTCGCTCAAGTTGTTCTGCCGCCATGTAGTCTATTGAAATGTGAGCTTGGCAGGCGGCTCCTCCATGTCGCAGTGCCTCGTTCATACTTACGTAGCTGTCGGTTAAGCTTGTATATTTGCCGACTAATCCTATTTTTACCTCAAAACGTGGGTTTTCAATAGAATCTACAAATCGTTTCCATTCTCTCCATTTTGGTCTCCGCTGTGCTATGCCCAATCGCTCGCAAATATATCTGCCCATGCCCTGCTTGTCCAAGATCAGCGGGACTTGGTAGATGGAGGGAACGTTGTACGAGCAGAACACCGCATTTTCTGGAATTGTGCCGAACAGCGCTATCTTTCGGAGGGCTTCGGAGTCAATCATTTTTCTGCATCGGGCTACGATTGTGTCTGGTTGGATACCGATTCGGCGTAGTTCGTTTACGCTGTGTTGGAGAGGTTTTGTCTTCATCTCGCCAGTGACATTTAGGATGGGGATGAGGGCCACGTGAACGTATAATGTGTTCTGGAACCCCTCTTCTAGGCGCATTTGACGCATTGCTTCGATTAAGGGTAGTCCTTCTATGTCCCCGACTGTGCCTCCACACTCGGTTAAGACGACATCAACCTTTGATCGTTTCGCGACTAAGCGGATTCGACGTTTAATTTCGTTGGTGACGTGGGGGACTATTTGGACGCACTTGCCTAGGAAGTTGCCTCGACGTTCCTTGTTGATAACCGTCTGGTATATCTGTCCGGTTGTGATATTGTTCACCTTGGGAAGGTTGAGGTTTAGAAATCTCTCGTATCCGCCGAGGTCGAGGTCTGCTTCTCCTCCGTCCTCTGTTACGTAGACTTCTCCGTGAATGTAGGGGTTCATTGTGCCTGCGTCTACGTTGACGTAGGGGTCCATCTTTATCACAGTGACTTTGTAGCCTCTGGTTTGAAGCATTTTTCCGATAGATGAGGTCAAGATGCCTTTGCCTACGGAAGAGAGCACGCCGCCCGTTACGAAGACAAACTTTGCCATCATGGGGCCTCGCAATAACACACCATAAGCTACGGTTCTGATTAAAATTCTTTTGTGCGCTTTTGCGGAAGATAATCATTCTTGTGAGAGTTTGAGTAGAGGCTTAAGTTTCTGATGTGAGATTTGAACGTCTGGCCCGCTTTGAGATATCGCTTATAATCTCCTCTCAACTGTGTATTCTATCCTAATCCTTTTAGCTATCCTAACACCTTCCACTTTACTGGATGGATATGCAGAGAATCATGCCACCGTGGGAAGTCGAAAGAAAACTCGTTGTGAAGGCTGAGGGAGAAACCAATACAGATTACGGCTATAGCCCAGACGAAAGACCTCTCGAAGATTACATCAAGTTTGGAGTAATAAACCTAGACAAACCACCTGGGCCTTCAAGCCACGAAGTCACAGCTTGGACAAAACGTCTCATAAACATTCAACACGTTGGCCACGGCGGAACACTAGACCCTAAAGTAACCGGCATCCTCCCCATCGTCCTAGAAGAAGCCACAAAAATAATCCAAGCTCTCCTCCTCTCAGGTAAAGAATACATCTGTGTAACAAGACTTCACTCTGAAGTCCCAGAAGACCGAGCTGAATCCGTTCTAAACGAATTCGTAGGAGCAATCTATCAAAGGCCGCCAATCCGGTCCTCAGTCAAACGCCGGCTAAGAACTCGCAAAATCTACTACCTAAACCTCCTCGAAATCAAAGACCGCAACATACTTTTCCAAGTAGGCTGCGAAGCAGGAACATACATACGCAAACTCAGCCATGATATAGGCGAAGCCTTAGGCTGCGGAGCCCACATGCAAGAATTACGCAGAACAAGGTCAGGGGCACTCACCGAAGATAACAGCCTCGTCACACTGCACGACGTATCATACTTCTATGCACAATACCAAGAAACCAAAGACGAAAAATATCTTCGCAGATTTATACAGCCAATGGAAAAATCCTTACAGCTGCTACCGAAAATCATCATACGCGACTCGACCGTAGGTGCCATTTGCCACGGAGCCAACCTAGCAGCCCCAGGCGTCTTAGCACTGGAAACAAAGATATATCCAAATGATGCAGTTACTGTGTTTACACAGAAAGGCGAAGCTGTTGCACTTGCAAAAGCGTTAGAATCCACAGAATACATCATAGAGAAAGACCATGGATTCGTCGCAAAAACACAACGAGTATTAATGCCACGTGGCGTCTATCCCAAAAAATGGCAAATCCACAAATGACCCCATTGTTTTCAAAAAGCCTAAAAATGGCAGCGAACCCTTTATTCTAAGACTGAGATAAGCCGGGGTGTCCTAGAGCAGCACGTCGAATGCGGGAAATCAGGTAGGGAGCAGATTCGACCTGAAAAGAAGCTCACGCCTGGAGTTGGCTTAGAAAGCCTGTGGTCCTTTTGGGCCGCGTGGGTTCGAATCCCACCCCCGGCGCCAAATTGTTCAGAATGGGCTAAGCAATGCGTGCAAAGAACCGTTTCTTCACCATGAACAAAGCATTGTGTAACTTTCTCTATTGATTAGGTCGTTATCGATGTTTGTCCAACGGTGGCTACACATGCGTGAATTTATCTTTCAGTTTTAACGATTAAATATCCTTCATCAATTAGCCAGTGATGAAATTGCCAGGTTGTAAATTTACATTTTGTCCTACAAATTTGCCTTACTTTTTCATATTCCTCAGAGCCCTGCTTCTT
>CP070709.1:745618-753228 GCA_020350305.1 Candidatus Bathyarchaeota archaeon | reverse complement strand
AGAAGTTAACAAGACAAGCCGCTCCTTAGGATTAGCTGTTACTGTTATATCACAGTCACATATATTTAAGAATTTACCCTTCCAAATCATACGCAAGCACATCACCAAGAGTCCCAAGGAAGCGAGAATCACCTCATGGAAGTGAAAAGTCATACCCGAAGACATAAATGAGCAAATCAGGGGTAAGAAAGCCGTTTTAGTAGTCCTCATCAGCCTAGCGCAGGATGCAGAGAACAAAACCCCTGAGGAGCTTGAAACTGAAATTCGCAAGGCGCTAGAGAAAGATCTCGCAAGGATACCATGGGTGGCTGTGAAGAATGTTATAATTGTTAAAGAATGAATATCAGAGGTGAAGCGTACGTATCAACTGTTACTGTTGTGTCACAGTCACACACATTTAAAAGCGTTGCTATGCCAATAAAACTGTGATAAAATGTTAGGATGGAGGTGCAAATTTATGATGCACGCATGCAAACCAAACTCAAAATTCCCTTTTTTGTTTGCGAATATTCAGAACATGTAGGTAAAAAACTATGGTGTAACGGTTTGTGGAAATAATGGTAATGAGAAACTTCTTTGAAGTCAACGAAGAAAAACCACTCTTTCAACTGTTCTTCTTGAAAGACGACGAAGATGAGAGTGTTGAGGTTGAAGAGGTTGAGGAGATCGATTTTGGAGAAGTCAAAAAACGTCTTAAACAGGGAGAATCAGTTTTCATCACGTCTAAACGCAAGCAAAAATTGAGCATAAGTCTGAGTGATAGGGAAGACGTAACAGAACCCTGGTACTTTGCTCACATGTAGGGAGGCAAATATAAGGCGCGCGTGTTTGTATGAATCTTCTAAGAAAGGAGATGAAAATATGAGAAAGCCCGAAACATCTCACCGCTTCAGTCACACCTCAGTTTTGCGAGGTTTCTCCTTTCTCTCTCTTGAAGCAAGCTTTTCTCTCCTCCTGAACACGGAAGTGGGTGGGCTGCGGGAAACCATGCAGACGTTCGATGCTTGGAACTTGAATAATGGTTGATTGAGTTGGAAAACATGCCGTGGAAACTAATATTCATCAGGAAATCCGGTCGAAAGCCTTTGAACAGTCGACGATGCAAGATTTGTGAGTGTGACGTGGTTGGCGAGAAAGCTTGGAGGAACAAAACTAAGCATCGTGTTAAATATGTATGTAAGATTTGCTTCCCTAAAATATGGGTAAAAGTATAAATCAAGCGCTTAAGCTGCTCGACATATAGAGTGCATATACGTGAAAAATTCAGAAAAGGAATTAATCCTTGCTTATGCATGCATGTACCACAATGTCGCTTACACTTCCCGCCGCCCAAAAAATACGCGAATGCAAGATATTTAAGGGTATGTTGCTGTTCCGTTACAGTCACGCACATTTAAAAACGTACACTTTCTTATTAGCCCCTTGTGTTTGATATGAAGGAATATGATTTGATATCAATAGGCACAGGTTCAGCGATGAATATTGTGGGTGCTATGATTCAAGAGAATCCAAAGATGAAAGTCGCTGTAGTAGATAAGGATGAGCCAGGCGGTATTTGCTTGACTCGAGGTTGTATACCGTCGAAGATATTGTTGTATCCTGCTGAATTGGTGAGAACAATTGAGAAGGCAGGAGAATTCGGCATAGACATTGACACTAGGAAGGTAGATTTTGAAATGGTCATGGAAAGGATGAGGACCCTTATCAATAAGGACATAAACATGATACGCCAAGGGCTTTCCCACTCCGAAAACATAGATTACTATTCAACTGTTGCCGAATTTGTAAGCCCATACACTCTGAAGACTGGTGATGAAACTATTACATCAAAAATGATATTCCTGTGCACAGGATCAAAGCCCATGATACCTCCGATAAGAGGGCTGGAGAAAGTAGGTTATCTTACAAGCGACACAGTCCTCAAGATGAATCGACTACCGCATAGCATTGCCATAGTGGGCGGGGGTTATATAGCCGCAGAATACGGTCATTTCTTCTCTGCCATGGGATCGAAAATCACAGTAATCGGCAGAAATCCACAGTTTCTCAAACAAGAAGAACCGGAGGTGTCAGCGCTCGCCAAGAGAGAGTTGGAAAAGCACATGACGATCCTCACTAACCGCGAGGTGCGTGGGGTAGAAATAACTTCGAAGGACAAGAAGCGACTTATCGCTGTTAACAGGGAGAATGGAGAAGAGACTGAGACAACAGCTGATGAAATTCTAGTGGCAACCGGAAGAGGCCCGAATACAGATGTACTTCGTCCTGAAAAAGCAGGAATAGAAACAGATGAAAGGGGATGGATCACCGTTGATGAGTATCTGGAGACGTCGCAACCAAATGTTTGGGCTTTCGGAGACGCTAACGGCCGATACCTCTTCAAGCATGTGGCAAACTACGAATCTATAATCGTCTACTACAATGCTGTATTGAAGAAGAAGGTTAAGGTGGATTATCACGCGATACCCCATGCTGTCTTCACGTATCCCGAGATTGCAAGTGTCGGGCTTGGAGAGAAACGAGCAATTGAGAAATACGGAAAAAACGGGGTGCTAATCGGGTTTAACAGATATCAAGACACGGCCAAAGGAGAGGTAATGAATGCAGAGGATTATTTTGTCAAAGTAATCGTCCAAAAAGAAACCTTGAAGATCTTGGGGGCACACATCATTGGACCGTATGCCTCTGTTCTCATACAGGAAATCATAAACCTAATGTACACTCCCAAGCAAAGCGCAGAACCAATAATGAACGGAATGCATATCCACCCTGCGTTGAATGAGGTGGTAGAAAGGGCGTTCGGTTCTCTCATGTCGCCGCAACAATACCACCAACTCATTGACCACCGCCAACACTAGGTGATGCCAAATGCCTAGAGAATTATGTGTGGGAAACGACAATCTTCAAGTAAATTTTGGTAGCGACTTGAACATAAGAGACATATATTTCCTATTTGTCAGAATGGAAAATCATGTCAAAGGCCATTTCTGCAGGTTTGGAGTTTGGGTGGACGGAAAATTCTCGTGGATAACCACATGCATTCATCGGAGCCTATTGTACAGAAAAACTGATTATTGAGCCCCATCTGTTCAATAAATGATAGCTTGGACAAATGCAACCTTTTTCCTCTGTGATGCACGTTGGGCTTTTGCCTAAGGCGCAGTACAGCAATTGCTTGCTCCTCCTTGCGCAGTTATTTTGTATGGGGCATCCGCCGCAGATAGAAGGCTTCTTTCCAGGCTCAATCATCTTCATCATGTCTTCTTCGGTCATTTGTGCCATTTGCCGCATAGCTTGCTCAAACCTATCCGTAACATCACCCCGCAAAAAATGCGGGGGTGTTAGATATTCAAGTCTATGTTGCTGTTAGGGCACAGTCACATACACTTAAAAGTTCCACTCCGAAATCACAAAACTGCGCACGCAAAGCTTCAAAAGCAATTAGAGGAAACTGAAATGAGCGCCAAAATTGCAGAAAGAATCAAAGTGTTTGTTATCTTTTACAGCATGTATGGAAACACGGCCAAATTAGCGAAAGCGGTCGCCAAAGGAGCGACACAAGTCGAAAATGTAGAAGTTTCCCTCAGACAAGTTGATGAAATAGTACCAAAGGAAATTATCGAAACCAATGAAGTGACGAAACGAGTTAAAGAGGAGTTGGCGGATATTCCCATAGCAACGAATGAAGACCTAGCAGAAGCCGACGGCATCATATTCGGCACGCCAACGAGATACGGAAACATGTGCGCTCAAATGAAACAGTTCATCGACAAAACTGGGAGGTTGTGGGCCGAAGGAAAACTAATAAACAAGGTTGCAGGAGTCTTCACTAGCACGAGCACTCTTCATGGTGGACAGGAGACCACAATAATAACTTCAATGATTCCTTTGCTTCATCTTGGCATGATAATTGTGGGAATACCATACTCAGAAAAACGACTATTTTCCTTGGAAACTGGAGGAGGAAGCCCTTATGGAGCCTCTTCTGTTTCAGGACCTAAAACAGACAGACCTCCCACAGAAAACGATTTGGAAATAGCAAAAACCTTAGGAAGGAGAGTTGCTGAGATGGCAAAGAAGATAGCTGGAAAATAAGAACAGTAGAAACGGCTATTCTGAAGAGTGATTGAAATGAAGAGTGCATTTTATTTAAGAAAGATACTTGTACCATTTGATGGCTCGCATCCATGTCTCCAAGCAGAAGAACTAGTTGCTGCCATTGCCAAGAACTTCAAATCGAAGGTTACGGTGATTCACCTAGTCTCTCCTGAGCTTGCATGCATGTAAGATGAGAATGAAGAGTCTTTATGTGTTCGTAAAGACTAATCTTATATCATTTGAAGCACGGGGCCGTGCGGCTAAAATAAGGGGTGGATTGTGTGGGTAAATTCAGAGTGGAATTAGACAAGAACGCTTGTCAAGGGTTCGGAGCATGTGTTGAATTATGTCCACAATTCTTCCAGCTCTCGGACGTCGATGGAAAACCCCGCCTTGAAGGAGCTAAGAAAGTTGTGAAAGAAAATGAAGTCGTTCTAGAAACATTGGAACTGGACAAACTGGAGTGCGTCAGAGAAGCAGCTGAAGCTTGTCCCTTTAACGCAATACATATCGTAAACGTGGAGATCGATGAGAAACTCATCTAGGCCAATGGTGGTTAGCGTGATTGTAAACAAGATCTCCATGATGATCGGGGGAGAAGCCGGAGCTGGAATAACCCGTTCTGGCTTCCTCTTTGCTAAGGCCTGCTTGAGGGGCGGTCTATACGTCTTCGGCACCAACGACTACCAATCCCTCATAAGAGGGGGACACAACTTCTATATTGCGAGGGCGGACGCGGAAGAGATATACTCTCAAGACAACACTATCGATCTGCTTTTGGCGCTAAACAAAGAGACCGTTCTTCTCCATAAAGACGAGCTTGTCCCGGGCGGAGGGGTAGTGTACGACGGGGAAGAGATAGCTCCAAGCGACGAAGAGCTGGGCAGAGACAGTCTAAAACTCTACTCAGTTCCTTTGAGGAGGATAGTCAAGGAACTAGAGAGCGCAGTGATCATTAGAAACACCGTGGCTCTGGGGGTTGCAGTAGCCCTTCTGGATTATGACCTAGAGATTCTGAATGGTGTCATAAGGGACACGTTCAAACGAAAAGCGGCGGAATTAAACGTAAAGGCTGCAAAAATGGGACACGACTATGCTCGAGAGCACTTTGCGGGGGACTTCAAGTATCGACTGGAGAAAACAAGCTCCGCTGGAAAACGAAAAATGTTTCTCACCGGAAATGAGGCGGTGGGTCTCGGCGCCATCCGGGCAGGCTGCAAGTTCTATGCCGCCTATCCCATGACCCCAGCCACGCCACTGCTTCACTCTTTGGCGCCACTCGATAGGAAATACGGCATGATCGTGATACAAGCGGAAAGCGAGATAGCGGCCATCAACATGGTTGCCGGCGCCTCCTTCGCTGGAGTGAGAGCCATGACAGCCACATCAGGAGGAGGTTTCTGCCTCATGAGTGAGGGCCTTGGCATGACGGCCATGACCGAGACGCCCGCGGTAATAATGCTGGCCCAGAGACCCGGGCCTAGCACTGGCCTCCCCACTTATTCGGGGCAGGGAGACCTCAGATTTGCAATTCACGCCTCCCAAGGAGAGTTTCCGAGAGTGATAATAGCTCCTGGGGACACGGAGGAGTGCTTCTACAAGACCGTTGAAGCCTTCAACTTGGCGGAGAAGTTCCAGATACCTGCCATCCTCATCACGGACAAGTACCTTGTGGAGAGCCACGGCGCTGCAGATCCGTTTGACCAAAACAGAATTGGGATCGACCGTGGGCTTCTACTGATCGAGGATGAGTATATGGGTAGAGAAGAATACAAGAGGCACAAGTTCACGAAAGATGGCGTTTCACCTAGAGCCATGCCTGGAATGAGGGGAGCCATCGTAAGGACCAGCGCCAATGAACACGACGAAAGCGGATACACAACTGACGATCCCGAGTTGACTACCAAAATGGCTGATAAGCGGTTCAAGAAACTGGATGCCCTTGTCAAAGACCTAGAAAACTATGAAACAACCAAGTTTTACGGCCCTAGAGAAGCAGACGTGACCATTTTGGGATGGGGATCCACAAAGGGACCAATAAGAGAAGCCCTGAAACTTCTCAGCAAGGAAGGCCTGAGAATCAACTATCTCCAAATCGTATATCTGAACCCTTTTCCAGCTGCTAATGTTCAGATGATCTTGAAATCAGCTAAAAAGACGGTCGTGGTGGAAAATAATAAGACATCTCCGCTGTCTGACCTTATAAAGGAACACCTTCTCATGACCGTCGACTACAAGATTTTGAAGTATGATGGGAGGCCCTTCAACCCAAGAGAGCTTTCGCAAAGGATAAAGGAGGTGCTCTGAAATGGTAAGTCTCGAAGATTTAAAAACACTAGCAAGGAATACTTGGTGCCCTATGTGCGGAAACTTCGGAATATTGATGGCCTTCAAGAAGGCTCTGATGCAGATGGGCCTTGAGAGAGATCAAGTTATGATCGTGTCAGGCATAGGCTGCCATGGGAAGATAGTTAACTACGTGAACGTAAACGGATTTCACGGCATCCACGGCAGGGTATTGCCCTTAGCAACGGGCATTAAACTGGCGAATCCCAACTTGACAGTCGTGGGCTTTGCTGGAGACGCTGATTGCTACGATGAGGGCTGGGGCCACTTCAGCCATGCCATCAGGAGGAACATCGACATGTCCTTAATCGTGCACAATAACATGGTTCTTGGCTTGACCACAGGCCAAACAACCGCCACCAGCCAAAAAGGGTTCAAAACAAAATCGACTCCCTTCGGCTCCATACCTCCCATGTTGAATCCCATCGCCCATGCATTGGTTAGCGAGGGCACCTTCGTGGCTAGGGGATTCGCTGGAGATATGAGGCACCTAACCGGCTTGATCGTGAAAGCCATTAAGCATAGAGGTTTTGCCTTTCTTGATGTCTTCCAGCCCTGCGTGACCTTCAACTACCTGAATACTTACGACTGGTTCACGAAGCGGGTCTACAAGCTGGAAGAGGAAGGACACGATTACACTGATAGGCAGAAAGCCCTTGAGAAGAGCTTTGAATGGGGAGACCGAATACCCATCGGCATCTTCTACAAAGAAGAAAGATCCACATACCGTGATAGTCTTCCACACGTAAAAGGTACGCCGTTCACAAGATCATTAATAGAAGACATCGACATTACTCCCGCCCTAGAGAGCATGATGTAAACATAAGATTTAGTATAACTTGGATGACTTCCGCAGAAATTTATTGTGCAATTAGTCAGAACTGTTGCCAAAATGGTTACATAGAGTGGAAATAAGCTATGTATAAAGGTAAAGGTGTTTCGATTGGCCTTTGAGGGGATAGTCGCCTTAGCAGGTCTTGCTTTAGGAATCGGCCTCATGATTTTCTCTAGCCACAAGGCAGGTGAACACTCAATAAGTTAAACAGAGGCCTTGGGAGCTTCCCCTTTCATTATCGGTCTCCTTCTTGTGTCAATAGGCACGGACCTGCCGGAAATCGCCAACTCGATCACCTCATTAGCCATAGGTCACGGTGACATAAACATCG
>CP070709.1:731566-745518 GCA_020350305.1 Candidatus Bathyarchaeota archaeon | reverse complement strand
TCATAAACAACAATAACTTTCGTCACACATCCAGCCTCCATTACATTCAGTTTTTGAGACAGCGGGCATAAGCCTTAGAGCCACCAACCCACATGTATGTCAGTGTTCGGAGTTTCATGCCATTTCTTTTGGAACTCTGAAATGCGACTGTTTCCCAGCACTGATATATTCTCCACCCACTCCGCGGATTATGGACGCAATTTTGCCAAAATTGTCTGAGCCCAGATATTGGCGTGGCTTAACCACAATGAACTCTCCTTTCTCCTCAAAAGTTAACATGTCTTCTAAATCCTTGGAAAACATCATCTTGACATCCTCAACACCACGTGTGCCCACAGCACCAGCAGGCGTAGGAGTGGCAGGAGCAGCAGCAACCTCTGGGGCACTAGGAACAGCCACGGTCTTAAGCGACTTCGAAACCTCACCAAGGTCACGAGAAATCATCTTCAAAACATTGATAAGCTCATCAATCCTTTCTAGCAGCTCTTCTTCACTCAACTTCTTTTCACTCACGGACGAACCTCCACGCATAGTTATTTTATATGTTTCCTCATTTATTTCTATCCTAGCAACATCGTTGTTACATAAAAATAATCCAGACAGAGTGACATATTGAGGCTCAAACATGCTAGAGATCGACGGAAGCAAAAAAAGCGGAAGCGGCACCATACTACGCCTATCCATCGCCCTAGCCACCATCCTAAACCAGCCGCTACACATCTACAACATCCGCCAAAAACGCACACACCCCGGCCTAAGACCACAACACCTAGAAGCCGTACTCACCGCCGCAAAACTCTGCAACGCGGAGCTTGAAGGCGCCACGCTGGGTTCTCGCGAACTCTGGTTCACGCCCCAAAAAATCATAAGCGGCGACATACAAGCCGAAATAGGAACCGCTGGCAGCATCCCAATGTTATTGCTAACTATTCTGCCTATCTGCGCTTTTGCTAAACACTCTGTGTGCGTACACGTTGTCAAAGGTGGAACCGACGTTCGCCACGCACCCACCATAAACTACCTAAACCACGTACTTCTTCGAATGCTGAAACAAATGAATCTGAACGCTTCTCTCACCATCCACAAGTATGGTTACTACCCAAAAGGCATGGGAGAAGTCACCTTGGAAGTTCAGCCGTGTCAGAAACTCAGTCCTGTGTGTCTCGAAGAATTTGGAACCATAGAGCAATTGCGCGGCATCTCGGTATGCACCTTCTTGGCAGACCGAAGAGTCGCAGAACGCCAAGCCAACTCAGCCAATAAATATATTGCAGCTCATGGTCACGAAGCAAAAATTCAAGTGATCAACGACACGTCTAACCCCCTTCAGAAAGGCAGCTCCCTCGTGTTGTGGGCGAAAACCAGCACAGGCGCACTACTGGGAGGAGATGCTATCGGCGAACTTCGCAAATCCAGCGAAGTTGTGGGACAAGAAGCCGCTGAAAACCTCCTCAAAGAAATCAAACCTCAACCAACAGTGGACGCACACTTAGCAGACATGCTAGTTCCATATGTTGCGCTTCCTGATGAAAAATCAACTTATCTAACCCGAACCATAACCGAACATCTAGACACAAACATATGGCTCACCCAAAAAATCCTAGGTGCGAAATTTCGAGTTTCGAAGACAAAGAATCTCTATCGAATCGAGAAAAAAGAGTCGTAAAGAAGGAGGCTTCCACTCGTTGGCTAAAGCTCGGGTTCGAGGCATCTACTCAACCGCCTTAACAAAGCTTCTTCGCGACCACGACTTCACCATAGTTCAACCATCACCCACCATGAAAGAAAGGTTCAGATTAGAAGAACTTGATGAGACACCTAATCTCGAAGTTTACGATCGACCTGATCTGCAAGGGGTTCAGGCCCGCGGAAAAGCTGAGTTTGCCAGTACCTTCAAGTCCATCTTGCAGTCCAGCCTTGTCGACGTTGTTGTCAGGGAATGGAGGTCCTCGGCTCTGCATCCGCTGGCTGGCACATCAATAGGCAAAAGAATCAACCTTGTGAAAGAAGGAGAATCCACGATTGATGTGGAGTTTCCGACTTTGTCAAAGAAGAAACTCGATGAGCTACGAAGCGCCGTTGCCAGGACGCTAGACGGTCATCATTACTACAAGGCCTGCGGAGAAGGAGTTTCATCAGCGCTCGATATGGCTGAGAAGATGTTCGAAAAGGGTTGTTCACGTGTAGATGTGGAACATCTTTTCAAACAAACTATTGAAGCAAACTATCCGCGAGTGGGTTCCTTAATAGATATAGAACACGCAAAACTAGACGGACAAGTCTTCAACCTCGGAAAAGCCTCGATTGACGCATTCAACTACAACAAATCGCTTATTCAGCTCAGCCGAGTTTTCAGAAACACAGGAGTATACGACGGTCTTAAGACACGCAAGGCGCCAGATGACTACGCTGTCACCGAAGTCAAACTTGGAGAATGGCATTACAAAACCAAATATTTTTCGAAAGGCGGACGATACAAAGGAGCTTACATCAACCTAAACACGCCGATAGAACTGTACCCATACGGGATTCGCTACGTGGACTTGGAAGTGGACGTTTGCGTTTGGCCGAACGGTCGGGTTAGGGTGCTAGATGAGAAAAAGCTTGAAGACGCAGCTACAGAAGGTCTGATCACGCAGAAATTAATCAAAAACGTTAGGAGGAAACTGCGAGAACTTGTGAAAGAAAATTTGTTCAACTAGACAAATGCTTGGAGATTGAGAGAACGAATAGTAAACAATATAAGTCTCTTTACTTCCACGTTTTTTAGGTTGAATTCATGAGTAGCTTGTGGAAGCTCCGATTCTCTATGTTCGGAACGTTATCCATCATCATCGGACTGTCCACACTCTTTTTTGCGGGTATCCTTTACATGACCGACATTAGCTTCATGTTGTTACCCTTCATCATCGTGGCATTCAACATCGGTCAATGGCTGTTTGCTCCATATCTCATAGATGCCATGTATCGAGTGAAAGAAGTGTCAAGATCAGATAATCCCGAATTGTACGAGACGGTAGAGAGGTTAAGTAAAAAGAGCGGCATCAAAATGCCAAGAGTTATGCTGGCCAAAATTCCGTTACCCAACGCCTTCGCCTACGGCTCACCCATCACCGGAACTAGGGTGGCGGTTACAAAGGGGCTTTTGGAAACGTTGGAGGCGGAAGAAGCGGAAGCGGTGATCGGCCACGAGCTAGGGCATCTGAAGCACAAGGATGTTCAGGTGATGATGTTTGTCTCACTTCTACCTGCATTGTTTTATGCCATTGGCCTCTCTATGCTTTTTTCCTCTAGAACAGGTAGGGGTGAAAGGAGTGGTGGAGCTGCAGTCATAGGCCTTGCAAGCATCATTCTCTACTGGATTCTCACTTTGTTCACCCTCTACTTAAGTCGCTTACGTGAATACTACGCTGATCGCCACAGCGCTATGATAGTTGAAGATGGTCCCCGCAAGCTTTCTGAAGGCCTAGCAAAAATCGTACATTCAGCTAGAAGGATGAAAAAACATCGTCGAGGTGCCAGCGGTTCCAGCTCGTTTAAAAGCCTCTTCATAACCGATCCTGATCGCGCAGAGTTAGATGCAACTTCTATAAGACAGGTGGGAGTGTACTCCACTGATCGAAAGCTTGTTGAGGATGTTCTTAGAAGAGAAATAACAACGTTGGACAGGGTAATGGAGTTCTTTTCCACTCACCCTAACATAGTTAAACGCCTGAAGGCACTTCAAGAACTAGCATAATCGTTAATTGTTCTCGAGTCTACAACTTCTTCTGCGTAATCATTGCCTCTACAGCCTTTGTAAGCTCTCCGTTTCGAACTAGTTCAACCACTGTTTCTATATCTCTGGATGGTACTCTGTCTTCTTTTAACATGGACACTCTTTTTCTTATCACCGAATAAGCTGTTTTTGTTCCTTTTCCAAGCTTGTCTGAACCTCGAAAATCTATGCCCTGCGCCGCGCACAGCAGTTCAGTAGCCACTATGTACTCTACGTTTCTGAGGATTTCCACAGCTTTTCTCGCAGCAATGGTTCCCATACTTACAAAATCTTCAAAATTTGCTGATGTGGGTATCGAGTCAACACTCGCCGGATGCGCCAAAGCTTTGTTTTCTGAAGCTAATGAAGCAGCAGTCAATTGGGCTGACATGTAACCGCTGTGTATTCCTTTTTCAACTTCTCTCGATATCAGAAAGGCGGGCAATCCTTCGCTTAAGTTTTCATCAATAAGCCTCGCCACTCTTCTCTCAGAGATGTTGCCGACTACGGCAAGCGCTATCCCCAGTAGGTCCATTGCAACGGCTATCGGTTGTCCATGGAAGTTCCCGCCGGATAAACACTCTTTGTCATCAGGAAAGATTAAGGGGTTGTCTGTAGCAGAGTTTATTTCTATTTCAATTATTTTTCTTGCATAAGCGATCGCGTCTCTCGCTGCACCCAGAACTTGCGGGGTACATCTCAAGCAATAGGGATCCTGAGGGGACCTATTTTTCATTTTCATCATCGCTTCATTACTTGACTGGATCATCTTGCTCCCTGTCGTCAACAATCGTATGTTTTGGGCGCTCTCAGCTTGACCAGGATGAGGTCTTACATGATGGATTTTTTCGTCGAACGCATCCGATATTCCACTTAAGGCTTCGAGACTCATCGAAGTGGCGATTTCAGCTGTTCTAATCAACGTTTCGCTATCACAAACTGCTAGCGCTCCAATCGCCGTCATCATTTGAGCACCGTTGATTAGGGCTATTCCCTCCTTGGAGTCGAGTTCAACAGGGCTGATTCCAGCTTTCTCCATCGCCTCTCTTCCCTCCACTCTCTTTCCCTTGTACTCAGTTTCACCTTCACCCATCATCACCAATGTCATGTGCGCTAACGGAGAGAGGTCACCACTGGCACCCACAGACCCTTTTTCCGGAATCAACGGATGCACTCCCTTGTTTATCATATGAACCAGTGTCCCTAATGTTTCTAACTTGATTCCAGAATTTCCCTTTGCCAAGGTGTTGGCCCGCAACAGCATTAGTGCCCGTGTTACATCTCTATCCAATGGTTTTCCAACACCTGCAGCATGGCTTCTAATTAGGTTGACCTGTAGTTCTTTAATGTTCTCTGTGGGGATTTTTACACAGCCCAAGGCTCCAAATCCTGTCGTAACGCCATAAACAACCTTCTTCTCTTTCACGAATTCCTCAAGAATCTGCCTACATCTTGTGACTTTCTTTCGTGTCTTCTGTGGAATCTCCACTTCAGCATCATCACGCGCTACTGCAACCACATCTTCAATCGTTAGGGTTTCTCCATCAATAGCCACCTTCCTCAAAGTTTTCTCCTCCATTTCCTTTAAACTCAAAGTGTCCAATCATCAAGGGTGTTACGAGGAAATGAGTTTTAGGTTTATTTCCTCCAAGGTACACGAGTGTCCGCGTACACTACTCCGCGTTTGGCTCTTACCTCTTGTTCTCTAACCCATGCTTTCGGTCCTATCTTCTGCAATCTCTTTCCATCCTGAATAACCATGCCATAGTGTTCGGCGAGGCTTTCAATTAGGCCACAAGGATGTTCTGCACAAAAAGGACACGCGTCTACTCCCTTCTCCTTAGCACATATTCTTATCTTACAATCTGGAGGACCTCCGCCAGTTCTGCATGTGTAATCCATTTTCATCAAGCTGTCAGGGAACTTCCAGAACGTTGGGAAAGTACCTTTCATCGGGGGATAGTACTTGAACCACGAGTCCATGCCCTCTTCATGAAGCGTTTCCCACAATAGCTTTGCACGTTGTGGAATTCTGTTTCTGTGGGCACACAAACCGCAATAAAGCCCACAATACCCCACGAGCTGGAGCGTATTTTCAGTCAGCGATAAAACCTACCAAGAAAATCATCAATTTGACATCGGTATTCTAATTTTCTTCTCTTTCGCTATCTTTATGGCTTTTTCGTAACCCGCGTCAACATGTCGGACAATGGCCGTTCCAGGGTCTGTAGTTAACACGGTGACAAGTCGTTTCTCGGCTTCTTTGGTTCCGTCGGCTACGAGGCACATTCCAGCATGGATACTGTAGCCGATTCCCACTCCTCCACCATGATGTACAGAAACCCAGGTGGCACCAGCTACAGCGTTGAGAAGAGCGTTCAAGATAGGCCAATCTGCAATTGCATCGCTTCCATCTCGCATGCCCTCGGTCTCACGGTTCGGCGAAGCCACGCTTCCCCCGTCTAAATGGTCTCGCCCAATCCATATAGGACCTGAAAGCTCCCCTTTTCGAACCATATCGTTCATGATTCTTCCAAACCTAGCTCTCTCACCGAAGCCAAGCCAGCAAACTCGAGCGGGAAGGCCTTGAAACTTGACTTGTTCCTTCGCCTTTCTGATCCAGCGACAGAGCTCCTCGTTATAAGAGAATTCTTTCAGAATAACATCGTCAAGCTTGTAGATGTCTTCGGGGTCGCCGATGAGAGAGGCCCATCGGAAGGGTCCTCGTCCCTCACAAAACATAGGTCTGATGTATCTTCGCACAAAGCCGGGAAAGGCGAATGCTTCCTTGAGCCCGTGGTCGTAGGCTTGCTGTCGTATGTTGTTGCCGTATTCAAATGTGACGGCTCCTTTCTTCATCATTTCAACCATGGCTTGTACTTGAACATAAATGCTTTTCTTGGCCTTAGCGATGTAATCTTTAGGATTCGAATCGCGAAGTGCATCTGCTTCTTCCACAGAAAGTCCAGCGGGATAGTACCCGTTAAGGGGATCATGCGCAGCCGTCTGATCGGTCAAAACGTCTGGAATTATTCCTCTTTTCGCGAGTTCTGGATGAACCTCAGAGGCGTTTCCGAGCAGTCCAACGCTCTTCGGCACTTTTTCCTCTCTTGCTTGTTGTGCTATGTCGATTGCGTCGTTTAGGTCATCAGTCCATGTTTGAAGGTATCCGTACTTCAGTCTCTTCTCGATCATCTTTTTGTCGATTTCAACGACCAGAGCGACGCCGTCATTCATCGTCACAGCTAATGGCTGCGCTCCACCCATCTCGCCCAGTCCAGCGGTCATCACAAGCTTTCCTTTCAGGTTGCCTTTGAAGTGTTCTTTTGCCACAGCCGCCAACGTTTCATAGGTGCCCTGCAATATACCTTGCGTTCCGATGTACGCCCACGAGCCAGCAGTCATCTGTCCATACATGATTAGGCCCTCCTGTTCCAACTCGTAGAAGTAGTCCCACGTCGCCCACTTCGGCACAAGCATGCTGTTGACGATTAGCACCCGTGGAGCCCACTCGTGTGTCTTGAACACCGCCACAGGCTTTCCGCTTTGAATCAAAAGCGTTTCGTCAGTTTCCAGTTCTTCAAGGGTTTCAACTATTTTGTCGAAGTATTCCCAGTTTCTGGCAGCCTTTCCTGTGCCGCCGTAAACGATGAGATGCTCGGGGTCTTTGGCAACTTCAGGGTCAACCACATTGTGCAACATGCGGAGGATGCCTTCAATTTGCCAATTTTTGCAATGCAGCTCAGGACCCGTTATGCATTTTACGGTTTTCCTCAATAATGTCACCACACGAGTGTTCTAGAATAAGAAGAGACCTTATTTACTATTTGTTAATTACTTTCCCTTCGTCCACAACAAGTTTTCCTTCTTTTATCACCTTGTCCACCAGATTTACTCCAAATCGGTACCCGAGAAATTTCTGGTTTGGAGCATCTAAAACAATTACATCAGCCTTTTTATTGGGCTCCAAGGTTCCTATATTCTGTGCTCGATTGATAGCGTGAGCGGCGTTTACGGTTGTTGCCACTATTGCTTCCGCAGATGTCATCTTCATCTCACGACAAGCTAACGCAATTACAATCTGCTGACTCTCTACCCAACAGTTCGGGTTGTAATCCGTTCCCAAAGCAACAGGTACGCCCAATTGAATAATCTTTCTAGCATCCGCATAGTGGTTCATCATAAGCGAAAAAGACGCCCCTAGAAGCAGAACCGCAACCGTCCCTTGCTTCGCCATCGCCCTTAACCCATTGTCAGAAGCAAAAAGCAAATGATCCGCAGAAACCGCTCGCATTTCCGCAGCCAGTTCAGCTCCTCCAAGCCTAGTCATCTCGTCTGCGTGCAGTTTAGGTAGTAAACCGTGTTTTCTACCACTTAGGAGAATTCTTCTTGACTGTTCTACGCTAAATACTCCCTTTTCGCAGAAAACATCGCAAAATTCCGCTAACCTACGGCTTGTCACTGCAGGAACCATTTCGTTTATCACGAGATTTACATATTCATCTGCCTTGTCCTTGTACTCTAATGGGATGGCGTGAGCCCCAAGGAATGTACGCACAATGTCGATTGGGTGCTCTTGGGCCAACAGTTTCATGATTTCTAAGCATTTTATCTCATCTTTTGTAGTTAATCCATAACCGCTTTTCGCTTCCATGGTGGTTGTTCCATGCCGTAGCATAATGTCCAAGGTTTTCCTACAGTTTTTAAGCAGCTCCTCTTTGCTGGCTTTTCTCGTTTCATTTACAGTTTTGAGAATTCCGCCTCCTTTTTCCAAGATTTCCATGTATGTAGAGCCTTGTATTCTCATTTCAAATTCGTCTTCTCTGGAGCCAGCGAAAACGAGGTGTGTGTGAGGGTCTACAAAGCTTGGCATAACCAGTTTTCCGCTGGCATCTATCGTTTCTTCGCTTTCAAATTTCCTTTTGATTTCCCGTGTTTTTGCTACGGAAACTATTCTTCCATTCCTAACGGCTATACTGCCGCCTTTTATGATGCCTAGATCTCTCATTCTTTCGCCTAGAAGTGGCCTTTGAGTTCCTCCACTCAGGGTGACTAGTTCACTAGCGTTTTCAATCAGTAAATCTACCTTTTCTTTGGCCACTTCACTCTCGCCCTTTTTCCATTGCTTTTTGTACAGCAACTTCTAAGATTCTATCTTCATCTAAATCGTCTATTTTCAGGTAATACTTGATTGCATCTATTACCGCCCCCAACGGAGCTAGCCCACAGAATTCTGACCCAACTATAGGAACATTGTATCGTTTCGCCTCAATTCGAATCAATTCGAAAACTCTGTAAAGAGGCGTTTTCTCAAAGTTGCTGACGCTCATCCCAATCTGAGTGATCTTTTTCTCCTGTATCTCTACAGCCATAGCCTTTACAAAGACCAATCCTCCCTTCTTAGCATGCAACGCCTTGGCTATTTTCTTGGCTATTCGAATATCAGCTGTTCCGAGGTTTACGTTAAAGCCTGCAATCACTTTTCGGGCACCAGTTATCGTTGCGCCTGCTCTGGGGTGGGGCGAAGCAGGTCCAAAGTCTGGTTTCCGCCTGGGCTTCCTGAGCATTTCTCGGAGGTCTTCATATTCCCCTAGCCTTATCCAATCCAAATCGCTTCTTTCAGAACTGCTGGCAGCTTCTCCGTAAAGATAGACTGGTACGTCACATCTTTCCGCTAGCTTTTTCCCAAATTTTCTTGCCAGCTCGATGCAGTCTTCCAAGCTGACGTTTCGGATTGGAATGAATGGTACGACATCTACCGCTCCAACGCGTGGATGCTGGCCCTTGTGGCTGTTCATATCGATGAGTTCAATGGCTTTTATGGCCGAGTTCAGAGCCGCTACAAAAACGGAGTTCTTGCTACCTATGTAGGAAACAACGAGCCGATTATAGTAATCATCGTAGGTATGGTCAAGGAGGTAGGCTTCCTCAACATTCTTTATCTCGTTTAGGATGGCTTCCACAACTTTGGGATTGGATGTGCTAAAATTTGGTATGCACTCAACGGTTTCTTTCAAGCTATTCGTCCTCCATTTCTATGAGTTGGAATATTATACTGTATTAAACTTTAAGTTCTTTTAGAAAAGTCTGATGTAACGTCACTTGCAGTTCAAGGCGGCAAGGCTTAAATTATTCATTGCCTCAACTTCTATTCCGCTTTTCCCGAGGAGAAAAATCTTGGGCTCAAAGTTGGAATTGGAGATTCCTACGTGGGAGCAGATTTATGAAATGCTTCTGAATCTCGCCGACAAAATCCGAAAAGATGGTTTTAAACCAGACGTGATTCTAGGTGTTTCGCGTGGAGGATGGCCTCCGGCAAGGGTGCTGTCTGATTTGCTGGAAAACCCTGAGCTTGCGAATGTTAAGACAGAATTTTACATGGGGGTTGCAGAGACCAAGGGTGAACCTACGATAGCGCAGCCAGTTTCCGTTTCGGTGCGAGACAAAAAGGTGCTTGTTGTAGACGAAATCGCAGACACTGGTAAAAGCCTTCGACTCATACAATCGCATTTGGAGAAGCAGGGTGCATTTGAAATCAAGATTGCAACAATCTATTATAAACCATGGAGCGTGGTGACCCCCGACTATTACAAAAAAGAATCAAGTGCATGGGTTGTTTTTCCATGGGAAAGAAAAGAAACTATCAGAAAGCTTGTCGAACAATACAAGCGTCAAGGAGGAACCGTCGAGGAAGTCAAGGAAAAACTTGTGAATTATGGAATGGACCACAAACTTGCAGAGCGATTTATTCGAGAAGTTTCTGAGGGACAGATTTGATCAAAAAGATGGAGGATTTTAACACGTACGCCGCCATAGCTGGCTTCAGAAGCGTCAAAATAAATGATGTTAAAAACTTCTTCGGCCAAGTTCGAAAGAAGACCAAAGATACCCAAATTCAGCTTTTCGATGCTAAACTGATAGCAGGATGGGAGCATCTGTATTTTGCCGTCTTGAACGCGCTGAAAGCCTTCAAAGGCAAGTTGAACATTTCAAATAGTTTTGCTGTTGAAGCTCTTCTTTACGCTTCGGCTCAGCGGCAGATTAGCAAAGCCGTGGATTTGCTTGGAATCAAGCCCGAGTCCCCGCATGTTGCGGTTCTTGCAATCACCAAAACAAAGCAAGAGGCGAACGCGACTTTAGAAATCGTTTCTCAGCTGATGCCCGGTGAACGTGATGATAGTGTTCTTAAGCTGACTGATGAAAAAGTGGAGGACATCAGAAGATTGTTTGGTATTTCTGATCTTGAACTTGAGGCTAAATTGGAGAAGAAGGGCCTTGAAAAAGAAGCCTTGATTGATTTGGCGATCGAACACGTGGCTCTGCTGGTAACTCGGCGTTAGCTATGTCCGTTCTTTCACCACCGACAAGATGTCTACGGGTTTTATAATTGATATACCAGTCAGTTCTCCAATTATTTCTATGAGAACGATTTTGTCTGGATTTTCCAGTTCTACCTTTCTGTCAATGTTCGTTGCTGCAGCTTCGATTATCTCTTTAGTTGAAAGCGCAGTGAATCTTTTCTCCGCCGTCACGCGGAATGTTTCGTTTTGGTTTACTTTTGAAGCGAGTTGCGTGGCTGTTTTTTTAATCTCTTTGAGATTTGTGTGTGCAATCCTTTCGATGGGAATAACTCTGAGTGTGTAGCGGAATTCCCATGGGCTTTCCTTTAGAATTTCTCGAAACTTTTTGATGACCTCGAAGGGGTTAAGTGTTGTTTTGGCGGTTACGAGTCCTAAGACCCCTGTTTTGTCGGTTGTAGCTGATGTGTCGCCTATTACACTTAACAAGTGCCACGCCTCAGAACATGTGTTTTCTTCGTTCCCCCGAGAAGTCGAAATAAGTAGGTTAAAGTCCTTCAGCATCAACTTTTCCCTCCTGAAGCTAAATAAGGCTATTTTACTGAAGAAAACTAAAGATATCTTTAGAACTTACTGGTCCCTTACGCAGGATTCTCGGCTTCTCTGAAGTCAAATCAATTACAGTGGATGGTACACCAAGAGATGTGGGTCCCATATCAAGGATGACATCTGCTTCCTCCCCTAACTGTTCAGCAGCCTCAGAGGCGGTTAGTGCTGGTTTTTCTCCTGCTTTGTTGGCGCTAGTCCCCACGAGGAGACCATTCGACAAGGAGATGAATTGAATGGCTAGATCGTGTTTCGGCACTCGTACGCCCACGGAACCTAAGTTGCATGTGACGATGTTTGGGAGAGTTGGTTTCTTCGGAACGACAATCATGAGCGGGCCAGGCCAAAACCTATCCGCAATCTTTCTGGCGTTTTTTGATAAATAAGCTATTTTTTCAGCACGTTCAATATCTGAAGCTAATATGGGTAGTGGCTTCTTCCTCTCGCCCTTTGCCCTAAAAACCCGTTTGACAGCCTCTACATTGAACGGGTCGCAGCCTAGCCCATAAACAGTATCTGTCGGATACACGATTAAGCCTCCAGTTTTCACTATTTGCGAAGCAGTTAGAATGTTTTCTCTCGTTATCTTTAGAATTCGCATTTCTTCACACCTTTTGGGATGGTAAAACAAGTAGTTAAGTTCACGGTTATTGGTCTCACCATATTTTCTCACACGGGACATATGATTAGTTTTGTTGTTGTTAACACATAGATAGGTTTTAAATCCAAGACCTAAGCATGTAACTACCAAATTCCATTGCGAAAGGTGAGAACTGTGCAAGAACCTGTTATCGTCATCCACGGCGGAGCCGGAGTTTGGCGAACTGAAAGAAAAAATCTTGGCCTTAGAGGTGTAAAAGAAGCTGCGAAGGCTGGATTCGAAATCTTGAAGAGCAATGATAGCGCCCTTGACGCAGTTGAAGCAGCAGTTGCACAGATGGAGGATAATGAAGTTTTTAACGCCGGACTTGGCTCAGCTCTAACCATCGACAAGCGCATAGAAATGGAAGCATCTATCATGGATGGAAAAACGCTTGACGCTGGAGCCACGGGGCTACTGAGCGACACCAAGAATCCAGTTTGCTTAGCGCGAATTGTGATGGAAAACACTGATCATGTGTTTGTTGTAGCGGATGGAGCTGAGAAATTGGCTGATCTTTTTGGTTTAGAGAGAAGAAATCCGCTTACGAAACTCCGGGCACAGTATTGGCGTGATCTCAAGGAAAGGTTGATGCGAAAAAAGCTGGATTACCTACCAAAGTTGTACAAGCTTGTTTCCTCCCACTCGCAACTTTTCGAGGCAAGTACGGTGGGTGCTGTAGCGTTGGACAAAGACGGAAACGTGGCGGCGGCAACCTCTACAGGAGGCTTTTCCCTTAAGTTTCCCGGAAGGATCGGAGACTCTCCTCTCATAGGATGCGGCACGTACGCGGACAATGAAGCTGGCGCCTGCTCTACAACGGGAATCGGAGAGATCGCTATCAAACTTGTTTTAGCAAAGAACACTTGTGACTCTATGTGTAGTGGAAAATCTGCGCAAGAAGCTGCAGAAAGTTCAGTTAGGCTTGTGAATCGAAGGATGCACAGTGGCTTCATGGGTTTGATTGCGGTGGACATGCTCGGCAGGGTAGGTGCGGCACATAATTCCCCGAATCTCTGTTGGGCATACATGACAGTAAAAACTCGCCAGCCGAAAGCCGCGTTGAAGGCAAAGATTGTAAAAGAAGCTGCCTAGGACGCTTTTCATCCTTTTTACACCCTTAATTTTGTTACCAGTATATGGAAAAATTTAAAAAATCTTTGTGTGCTTGGGTAAAATGACCGCGGCCGAGTGGCGATAAAGGAGGTGAAAACGGTGGAGGAAGAAGAGGAATGGGAAGAAGAGGAGGAAGAAGAGTGGGAAGAGGAAGAATGATAGTTTTTTCTGAAAAATTGGTTTTCTATATTTCTTATTCTAGAAGTCTAGGCCTTCGTTCTGATAATCTATGACTTAAACTTATTATCCTTCCTTCTATTCATTTTATTCTAAATAATGTGAGAACGGAGAGAAATATGATTCGAGTTGCAGTGCTCGATAAGGATCGATGCAAACCGAAGCGTTGCGGTAGACCATGTTACAGTTTTTGCCCAAAAGTGAGAAGCAAGATCGAGGCCATTCGATTTGAGAACGATAAGCCTCTGATCGTGGAGGCGTTATGTGTGGGGTGCGGCATCTGCATAAAGAAGTGTCCGTTCAAAGCACTTTCTATTGTTAATCTTCCCGACGAGCTTGAGAAAGAATGCAGCCACCG
>CP070709.1:728517-731466 GCA_020350305.1 Candidatus Bathyarchaeota archaeon | reverse complement strand
TGTGCAGGATCTTTCCGGTTGTAGTCCTAGGCATCTCAGACGCTGAAATAAAATCTACGGACTTTGGCTTCTTATACCCAGCCATCTCCTCACGACACCATTCAATAATCTCCTCTTCGGTGGCTTTCTCACCGTCTTTCAAAATCACAACCGCCTTCACAGCCTCACCCCATTTATCATCTGGCACACCGATCACAGCAACATCGAAAACCTTGGAATGCCTAGAGATAACCTCCTCAACTTCAGAGGGATAAACATGTTCTCCCCCAGTTATAATCATGTTGTCCTTCCTATCCACGATGTAGTAGTAGCCCTCCTCATCACGCTTAACCATGTCTCGAGCAGTGAAAAGATCGCTCCTGAACGATCCTTTCGTCTTCTCGGGCATCTTATAATACTCATCAAACATCATCGGTCCACGAGAATACAACTCACCAGCCTGGCCAACAGAAACCTCATTCCCCTTCTCATCCAGAAGCCTAATCACATCGGTTCCGAGACACTCGCGTCCCATCGAACCCAGCTTTCTCAACTGATCCTCAGGCCTGAGAATTGTGACCAGACCGGCCTCCGTAGAGCCATAGGCTTCGAACAGCTTCACATCGGGAAAACACTTCAGAATCCCCTTCTTTATCTTGCTCCGAACAGGAGCCGAAGAACACAGAAAGCATCGCATAGAACTCAAGTCAAACCTCTTTCTCACATCCTCAGGAACATTCAATATCAAATGATAGTGAGTCGGTATCAACGAGATGAAAGTCACCTTCTCCTCATCTATCGCACGCAGCAGCTCAACAGGATCAAAACCTTTGTCCCGACCCACATAAAGCGACGCGCCAATATACAGGAAGAGCAAACCGTAGAACGTCGAGTTTACATGATACAAGGGCATAAGTAACATACCATTATCCTCTTGAGAAAAACCGAACTCGACTGCATTAATCAGAAAAAACGAAATGTATGACTCGTGAGAGCGAACAACACCCTTCGGAATCCCCGTGGTTCCCGAGGTGTATATCTGAAACCACGTGTCTCTGCCGCCGACCTTAACATCAGATTTGTTGTCTGGAGAGCCTTCTACAAGCGTTTCATAGTTAACGTAGCCTTCAGAAGCGGCCCGACCAACCACCATGAAACCTTGTTCACCGATGTTTCTAAGGTTTGGGCGAACGGGATTTATGATCTCAACAAACTCTTCACCTACTATTATGGCTTTGGCATCAGAATTGTTGACCACATACTCGATCTCTTTACCAACAAATCGCCAGTTGACAGTCACAACAACTACACCGATCTTCGCACAGGCACAACAGATCTCCACAAACTCCACACAGTTGTAGAGCATAACAGCGACTCTGTCGCCCTTACGCAAGCCCGTACTCAACAAGCTGTTCGCGAGTCTGTTTGTCCTAAACTCAAGCTCAGGGTAAGTCCTGGTCTTTCCATACCAGTCTTTAACTGCGATTTTCTCAGGATAATTCTTCGCGTGAACCTTCAAGATTTGACCCAAGTTCAACCGAACCAGATGCTCATCGCCCATCCTCAGCAGTTATGAAACACCTATTAAAGCTTAATAATCATTGTCGGAAATTATATATCCTCTTCGCAATTTACCCAAGAAAGCAAGAAGGTGTAAAGAATGGAAGTAAGAAAAGTAGCAGTTCTAGGCGCTGGTTTAATGGGCCACGGCATTGCCCAAGTTGTAGCTCAAACAGCCGAATGTGAGGTCAACCTAAGAGACATAAAACAAGAATTCATCGACAACGGCATGAAAATGATAAACAATAGCCTGCAAAGGTTTCTCAAAAAAGAAGTAATAACTGAAGCCGAAGTCAAGGAAGTCCTAGCTAGGATACATCCCTTGCTAGACTTGAAAGAAGCCGTTGCAGACGCCGACCTTATAATCGAAGCCGTGCCAGAAAAAGTTGAACTAAAGAAAAGCGTCCTTGCAGAAGTTGACAAAATCGCCAAACCAGAAGCCATAATCGCCTCAAACACATCCTCAATCAGCATAACCGAAATCGCTTCAGCAACCAACCGACCAGAAAAAGTCTGTGGCATGCACTTCTTCAATCCACCCCAACTCATGAAACTCATCGAGATCATCCGTGGAGCCAAAACCTCCGACGAAACGGTAGATATCATAGTCAACGTAAGCAAGAAAATGGGCAAAGAAACAGTAATCGTAAAAAAAGACTCCCCAGGCTTCATCGTGAACAGGATTCTGATCCCCGCCCTGAATGAAGCCATATCCCTTGTGCACGAAGGAATAGCCGATCCAGAAGACGTGGACAAAGCCATAACACTGGGACTAAACTGGCCAATGGGTCCGATAAAACTGCTTGACTACCTTGGATTGGACACAACCCTTTCGATAGCCGAGCTTTTGAGAGACGAACTTGACCCAAAATACAGACCTTGTCCTCTATTGAGACAAATGGTCAGAGCAGGTCTACACGGCAGAAAAACGGGAAAGGGTTTCTACGATTGGACTAGAAAGGAATAGGGAGCTACGCGAGGGATTTCTATGGAAGTAGAAAACGCAATCTACGAAAAAAGCGATGGAATGGCAACTATCACAATCAACCGTCCAAAAGCACTGAACGCCTTAAACAAGCAAGCTGTGCAAGAAATCTTATCGCGGCTGAATGACGCCGAAGCAGACGAAACCGTAAAGGTCATCGTCATCACAGGAACTGGAGATAAAGCATTTTGCGTAGGGCTGGACCTCAAAGCCGTCAAAGGTATCAGCGCCGTGAATGGAATGAACCTTTCTCTGCTCGGACAGGAACTAACCAAGAAGATCGAAAGCCTCCGAAAACCAGTGATCGCCGCCATAAACGGCTACGCGCTGGGAGGCGGTCTCGAGCTGGCCATGTCATGCGATCTCAGAATCGCCTCAGAAAACGCAAAGGTGGGACAACCTGAGCTAAACGTAGGTCTGATCCC
>CP070709.1:725054-728417 GCA_020350305.1 Candidatus Bathyarchaeota archaeon | reverse complement strand
TTGTCCAATGAGTGTGAGGCAGGTTCAAAGGGCTTTACATTTTAGTAGCCCCAGCGTAGCGCAGCATCATCTCGACCATTTATGTGACTTGGGCTTGGTTGAGAAGCAAAGCGTAGGTGGAAGCTATCTATTGACTAGCGAGGTTAAGATCGGAGTGCTTAGGCACTTCGTAAAGTTGGGAAGATTGTTGTTTCCAAGATATTTCTTTTACGCGATTTTCTCCACAACATTCTATATAATCTACCTAGCTGTACTTATGCAAGCCCTTTCTCGAGAAAACCTTTTCATCATGTTTTTCGGGGCAATAGTCTCTGCAATATTTTGGTATGAAGCTGTTCGCGTCTGGCGGCAAAGGCCGTTCTGATTTCTGGACGGAATGTACTAAAAATTAGGATAATATAGCAGGCTGCGTTTTGTTATTAACAGTGTTCAAAATGTTGAGGGAAATCAAGAAGAAAACAGCAGTCTACAGTGTTCTAGCGGTTTTACTGGCCACCACACTAGGTGCTATTTGCCTCAATTTCGGAATCCTCCCATTGGTGCCTCCAGTGAATGCAGGCGCATTAAGCACATTCTCTTCACAGGAAGAACTGGAAAACTATCTGATGACAAAACAGAAAACTCCATATTACTACGTGGAAATGCCAGATTTACCAAGAATGCCCTTGCCACAAGGTGTAACTCAATCATCTGCGTATCATGAATTGTTGGGTTTAGGGGGTGCGGATGTAAAAGCCATTATACCTAGGAGTGGCCCGGAATACTCAGCGACTAACGTTCAAGTAGCGGGAGTGGATGAGGCAGACTTGGTGAAAACCGATGGAGAATACATATACATTGTTTCGGAGAACAACCTTACAATCTTAAAAGCGTACCCAGCTGAAGATGCGGAAATTCTTTCCCAAATTAGCCTTAACGGAACGCTTCGAGGAATCTTCATTGACGGAGATAAGCTGGCAGTTTTCGGAGAATCATACTTCTACCAGCCAGTTGAGTTTTACTATGCTGCAAACGCAACCGTTAGAATGAATGAAACAACGCTATTACCACTGAAAGTGCAGAGTCCTCCTTACCATCAGTCATATGCAATTAGCAGTGAGGCGTTTGCCAAAGTCTACAACGTGTCGGACAGAGCTAATCCCCTCTTGACAAACGAAGTCACAATCAATGGAACCTATTTCAGCTCGAGGAGAATAGGCGACTACATCTACGCCGTAACAAGCCAGCCAACCTACTGGCGCCATTCCAAACTGATTCTACCCATGATCACATCTCCGAACAAAACAAAGATAATACAACCAAACGAGATTTACTATTCTAACGTATCGGACAACTCTTATGAATTCACAACCATAGTTTCCATAAACCTGAACCTCGACTGGTCAGAACCGGAGCATAAGACGTTCTTGTTGGGATCCGCGAGTTGTATGTACGTTTCTTTGACCAATATTTACATAACGATGCTGGAACATGAGATCTTCGAAACTGGCTGGATTGAATCAACTCTAGTTTATAGAGTTCACATGCAAGATGGAGAGATCGAATGTGAAGCAAACGGCGAAGTTCCCGGAAGAGTGCTCAACCAGTTTTCCATGGACGAGTACGGCGAATATTTCAGAATAGCAACCACGATAGGCCAGATCTGGAGTTCCGGAACGCCATCACGGAATAACTTGTACGTTCTCAACATGAGCCTAAGTACTGTTGGAAGGCTGGAAGATCTCGCCCTAGGAGAAACGATTCATTCAGCGAGGTTCATGGGCGACAGATGCTACCTCGTAACCTTCAGAAAAATTGACCCCCTATTCGTAATAGATCTGGAAAAACCAGACGAGCCGAGGGTTCTCGGCGAATTGAAGATAACCGGGTACTCAGACTATCTTCACCCCTACGACGAGAATCACATCATTGGTGTGGGCAAGGAAACTGTGAGCGCAGAGCAGGGAGACTTTTCATGGTATCAGGGAGTTAAAATATCACTCTTTGATGTCAGCGATGTTGAGAATCCGAGAGAGATAGATAAGTACGAAATAGGCGACAGAGGAACTGACTCACCAGTTTTAACGGATCACAAGGCGTTTCTGTTCGATAGATCAAAGAATCTTCTGGTAACACCCGTTTTGGTTGCGGAGATAGACGAGGAGAAATATCCTAATGGGGTGATTCCTCCCAACGCTTACGGAGAGTACGTCTGGCAGGGTGCCTATGTGTTCAATGTCTCCTTGGCGGAAGGATTTATGTTTAGGGGCGGAATTACCCACTTGGAGAACAATGCAGACAAGGGGAGTTTTTACTATTACTCTCCATACTACGTGAAGAGAGCCCTCTACATAAGCAACGTACTCTACACCATCTCAGATAAGAAAATCAAGATGAACAGTCTGGAAACTCTGCAAGAAATCAACGAAGTAGAACTGCCTTAACCAAACTCCTCTTTTTTTGTTAGCAGCAAACTTAAGCGTCTTGAGAGTCGTTGGCGGGCCCGCGGGGAATTGAACCCCGGATCTTCGGCTCTCTCCCGTGTGCTAGAAGGCCGACGCCTTATCCAGACTAGGCCACGGGCCCTTTGTCAAAATCTAAGACGATGGCTAAATCCTTTATACCTTTCGTAATATAATACGCCATACGCTTTAAGAAACAGGTAGAACGAGACTTTCAATGCGAAACTCACGCAACCCTCCACAAATCTTCACGTAATTTATGTTAAAACTCACGTAATCACCACATAACCAGAGCCCAATTACCCATCCATACAGGAAAACCCAAACCGCAAGTAGACAGCAACCGCAAAAGCCTCCACTCTCTGGAGAGCCACAAAAATTCATTCCTAAAACACAGAATAACGTCACAAGCTCGCGACTTAGCTTTCAAAAGCATACGGAAACTATAAATCTCATCAAGTCAAAAATAGATAAGCACACTTCCACCGTTTAACTTGTCGATGTATAAAAGGGATACAAAATGAGCAGCACACATGCAGAAGACTTGAAACTCCGACTAATGACCATTGAACTACTCAGAACGGCAAAGAAACAGTACACCTATCGAGAATTATCCGCCAAAACAGACCTACCCGTGACAGTTCTAAGCAGATACGCCAAAGGACATGTTCTACCGAATGCAGCGAGAGCCAAACAACTCTGGAACATCCTAACAAAACTCGTAGGTTTAGAAGCCGAACTGCACAGAATAATTCGATTCAATGAACACGGATATTTCGATAACACTTGGATCGTGGGAGACTTCAACATACTCAAACAAGCCGCTCACCACGCCCTCGCAACATTCGCTGGAAAACGCGTAACAAAGGTCTTAACCGCTGCCGTAGATGGAATACCACTCGCAACAATGGTAGCAAATTCG
>CP070709.1:721903-724954 GCA_020350305.1 Candidatus Bathyarchaeota archaeon | reverse complement strand
TTATGTTTTTTCGAACGGTTTCAATATTCATTGAATCTGCTGTGTCGACTTTGTTTATGACAACTACATCGGCCATCCTTAGATTTGTCTCTCCCGGGTGATAGGCTAGTTCGTGACCAGGTCTGTGTGGATCAGCCACTACAATGTGTAAATCAGATTTGTAAAAGGATGTGTCATTGTTGCCTCCATCCCATACTATGATATCTGCCTCCTTTTCAGCCGCTCTCAGAATCTTTTCATAGTCAACTCCGGCGTAAACCACAATTCCATTATTGATGTGGAGCTCATACTCTTCGCGCTCCTCAATTGTACACTCGTACTTGTCAAGGTCTTCATAAGATGCAAACCTTTCACAGATTTGTTTGCGCAAATCGCCGTACGGCATTGGATGTCTCACAACAACTACTTCAAAGCCCATTTTTCTTAAGACCTTAGAGACTTTTCTTGATGTTTGACTTTTTCCAGATCCTGTTCTAACTGCACAGATTGAAACTATGGGAACTTTGGCCTTAAGCATGGTAGATGATGGGCCCATTAGTCTGAAATCTGCGCCGTTAGCCAACGCTATCGAAGACCTGTGCATAACGTATTCATAAGAAACATCGCTGTATGCGAAAACTACTTGATCCACATCATATTTCTTGATGAGCTCCGGCAGTTCCTCTTCGGGATAGATGGGTATGCCTTTGGGATAATTTGGACCCGCCAATTCAGCTGGATATGCTCGTTTCTCGATGCCAGGAATCTGAGTGGCAGTGAACGCTACAACCTCGTATTTACCGTTGTTTCTGAAGTAAACGTTGAAATTGTGAAAATCTCTTCCAGCGGCCCCCATTATGATGACCTTAGCCTTTTTCATGATAGTCACTCCTTGCAAAGAGCAGACTCGAAATAACCTCTTACTTTCATATAAGCGTTAAGCGTTTTACAAGTAGTGTGAGATTTTGGCAATCTCCGTCATGATTTCTCTGAGCTTTCTGGCAAATCTTATATTCCCATAATCATACACACTTCTACCTTAAAGGTGAGAACCATGATAGATTTCCGCTTCACAGAAGAGCAAGAACTGTTTAGAAAAGCCTTGAGAGAATGGTGCGAAAAGAACTTAACCATAGAAAAGATCAGAGAAATGGACACCAAACAGGAAATTCCACACGAACTTATCAAGCAAATGGCTGACCTTGGCCTGCTGGTCATGACTGCACCGGAAGAACATGGCGGAACAGGAGCAGGTTGGATAACTGCCTGCATAGCGGCTGAAGAACTAGCTTACGCAGACATCAGCATAGCAATACCCGTGTTATGGTTAGTTGAGTCGTCTTGGGGCTTTGTGGTGGACAAGTACTGCACTGAAGAGGTTAGGGAAAAGGTGATACGGAAGGCTATACGAGGCGACGCAATTATCGGCATAGCGTCAACCGAAGCCGGCGGCGGCTCTGATGTTGCTGCGTTCAAATCAACAGCAAGAAAAGAAGGGAACGAATGGGTTCTCAATGGAGAGAAAACGTATATCAGTGGCACAGAAGAAGCTGTTAAACTTGGGGGCGGCTTTTTCGTGGTTGCCAGAACTGCACGCCCACCTCAAGGTGCTCCTCACAGAGGCATGACGGGATTCTACCTTCCCATGGAGGCTCCAGGGGTTGAAGTGTCAAAGCGGTTTGATGACATGGGTAGAATGGCAATATCAACTGGAGGATTCTTGATGAAAAATGTTCGACTGCCAGACAGTCACGTCTTGGGAGATGTGGATAAAGGCTTTTACCTCACCATGGAAGGTTTTGACGCGGCGAGAATTCTCATCGGAGCTGCATGTGTAGGGGCGGCTCAACGTGCACTTGAAATCGGAATGGATTACATCAAAGAACGAAGGGCATTTGGGCGCCCAATAGGCAAGTTTGAAGGGATACAGTTTGAACTTGCAGATGATTATACTGAACTTGAAATGATACGGGGGCTCGTCTACAAGACGGCTTGGATGATGGATCAAAGATACCAGAAAAAACGTTTTTCACCCACCGAAGTTGCCAAGTGGATATCTATGTGCAAGTTGAAGGCACCACACTTTGCGTTCAAGGCGTTCAAAGACGCTATGTTGTGGCATGGAGCTTATGGATATACCAAGGAATGCCCGCTTGAAATGGGGTTGAGGGGAATCATGTCATACTGCATCGGGGCTGAAGGGGCTACGAACATTCAGAGAATTGTCATTGCAAGAGAACTGCTTGGAAAAAAGTTTATTCCCTACAAATAGGCCTATCGGGCTCTCATTCTGCGTATCCGTCTCTACGCGTATCTACTGACCGCCCTTCAACAACTTCCTTAAGGCACCAGACAACGCAGGAACAACCTCGTACAAATCCCCAACGACTGCATAATCTGCAATCTCAAAAACCGGCGCCTCAGCGTCCTTGTTGATAGCTACGATTACTTGGGAATCACGTATCCCAGCAACGTGTTGAATCACGCCGGAAATCCCGCAGGCAACGTAAAGCAAGGGCCTAACTTTGTGACCTGAAAGACCAATCCACTCTGTGAACCATTTTCGATCTTCCGCGAGCGGCCTAGAGTTTCCAACCTGTCCACCCAATATTTCTGCTAGTTCCTCAAGGATTCTAAAATCCTCCCTATTCTTCACTCCCCGTCCACCAGAAACGATTACTTTAGCTTCTTCCACTTTGACCTTCGCCACCTCAATTTCTTTAGTTTCAACAACATCAGTTCTCGGCGCCTCAAGTTCAACGTGGGCTTCGATGATCTCTCCCTTTCTTTCTTTTAACTCAAGCTTCTCAAAAACTCTTGGAGGCACAGTGGCAATTTGTGGCTTGACCCGGCAGACCTCGGTGGCCATAGCATTCCCGCCGTACACCATTCGACTCATGACCAGCCTCCCATTATCATCGATGCTCAGCTCTGTACAGTCTGGAACACATCCAGTTTCCAGCTTTGTGGCAAGTCTTGAGGCCATCTCCTTTCCCCTTCTCGTTGAACCGATCAAGAGAATTTCAGGCTTATGTTGTTGGACCAGTTGAAAGAGTGCACTGGTGTATGGTT
>CP070709.1:718626-721803 GCA_020350305.1 Candidatus Bathyarchaeota archaeon | reverse complement strand
GCGATATGGTAACACAAGGATCTATTTGAATCCTTTGTGCATACACATCCTAATTCTCGTTACTTTTTGGTTGTCACTTTATCCACTGTAAAAGAGACCAAAAAATCTCTTTATCCAGAGACGTAGGTTCATGGACCCATCAAGTGCAGATTCGCTTGTAGGAATAATCTCGTCTAGTTTACCCCTTGGAACTCTACAGACAACATCAAAAGACAACATATTTGTTGCGAAAACAGCAATAACTCGGTCAACATTTGGTTCAAGTTTTTTTCAGATATTCCACCGAGATTCAACTTAACGCGATCAGTTCAGACAGTGCAAAACACAAAACGTTCAACACCATGACAAAAGCGTTATATCCTCTTCGTCGGTCTCCGAGAGGTTATTAATAAAATCACTCTCTTTCCTCTGCAACGAGAACCTCAGGGGTTTCTGGGGATGGTAGGCCTTTAGCTGAACGCTTCGCTATGGTGCCAAGCTTTGTGACTGGGATGTAAGCGCCGCCTGTGAATGTTAGACCGCATTTTCTACAGTTCCAGACGCCTACACTTTTTCTTCGAACCGAACCAGCACCGCATTTTGGGCATCTGTGGGCTTCTTTCATTTCCGAAAGCACTTTGACATATCTTTTTCTAACAGTCGAGCCATACCGAGCCCCGAATCCTCTCGTTGATCCGACCTTTTTTGCTCGTCCTCGGCGGCCCATCAGCCTTTCACCATAAGCTTTCGTAATTCTACACTTTTTTCTTGGGCTATCTTTGCGGCTTCCAAGATTTGTTGCGTCGTAAAATAGCCGCTGCCACCTTTCTGCATTGCACAAATTTTTCCGTCTTTTTCTATGGTCATCGTGAGGCGGGTATCCATAACTTGTTCCTCTCCGATTTCAGGGTCCACTATAAGCTTCTCATTGATTTTAGCAAGCGTAACAGCTATTGGATGGTTTCTTATTGGAAGTTGAGTGTATCCAGGCTTTATCTCGATTTCGCTGTCTTTCACTTGATATTTAAACATCTTTGTGTTGAGCAACGCGGCAAGTGCTGCTAGGGCTGAGGCGTCTATAAGATTTCCGTCGTGGTTCAGAACGTAAATGTCGATGAAGATGATGAAAACTTTCTTTTTGGGGATAGCGCATAGCTTCTCTAGTGCAATTGCCTTGGACTCTCGTATGCCGCGGTCAACGACTCTTGCAAGTTCTATCGCTTCTTTGCTTGGTGGTCCTGTTTCAAATGTGGGTGATGCCAGTGGTACAAGCTCAGCGTTAACCGTGAGTACTCCTTCGTTGGGTATGTCGGAAAACGGTGTACCAACTTCGATTTTTATTCCAACAAGTACTTCGGTTTTGCCTAGGCGCACGCGAGCTGAACCTTCAGCGCTCCCAATGATACCTGCCTCCAGTTGAACTTCGCGATAATCAGTTAATCCCCGTCCATCCAGTCGCTTCCCGTCAGAGATGGATTGAGCAATTTGCTTCTGCGCTATATGGGGAATTATGACCTGGGTCATTGTTTTTCTACCGCCTTCTTAACAGCGACGTACCTTGCCTTTAAAGCTTCCTTTTGAAGCGTGTGTATTTGCTTGCATCCGATGAGAGCAAGGTTCACCACTTGCTCAAATTCGTCCGTCGTCAGTCCCCCATCCATCTGAAGTAATGTTATGGCGTTCAAATTTGGCATCAGCGCCAAAGGTAAATCCGCTTCGCCCATTTTGTCCTCAACATCCATCAAATCAAGCACTAGATGTCCTTCTACTTTTCCCGCCGCACAAGCCGCAACCAAATCTCTCATAGGAATCCCAGCATCTGCCAGCGCTACAGAGGCAGCAGTAATGCCCGCGCATCTAGTTCCGCCGTTTGCTTGCAAAACTTCAATGAAAACGTCTATGGATGTTCGTGGAAAATGTTCAAGAAAAATGGACGGCTCAATGGCCCATGTAATCACCTTGGAGAGTTCCTGTTCCCTTCTCGAGGGAGCTGGTGATTTCCTCTCATCAACTGAAAACGGTGCCATATGATATCGGCAACGGAGCAAGGCGCGGTCCAGCAGGGTTAAATGTTTGGGATGAACTTCCTTGGGGCCGTACACTCCGGCGAGAATCTTGTTCTTGCCTTGCTCGACGTAGGCGGAACCGTCGGCGTTTCTGATTATCCCCGCCTGAATTTTTATTGGTCTTAACTCATCTAGTTTTCTTCCATCTGCGCGAATGCCATTTTTGGCAATTAATTTTTTAGTCGTCTTTCTGGGCATGTTTAACACCTCCCTTTTTCTTCTGAATCATTTTCGTTACGCGATCCGTTAATCCGCTTGTGTGGGCTTCTTGATCGATCTTGCGAATGGCTGAGATCGCGAGTTGTTCATCTTCAAGAGTTTTGCCGCTGACGAGAACCAATCCGTTTTGACCAAGAGTGATGTGACACCCGGTTTCTCTTTTCAGCATACTTATCATTGAACCTTGCCTTCCAATAAGTCGTGGAATTTTCGTAGGGGTGACCTCCACAATTTGTCCTCGCGTGATCTTCCCGAGACTTGGTTCACTGACAGTAAGGAGGGGGTCGCGTGTTCGGTTGTATGCAACTACTTTGGCAATGATAAGATCACCTATGTTGAAGATGGAGGATAGATCGTTTTTCTGTGGTTTAAACGGGCGGTCAAGTACGTCTGACGCTCGGAGCATTGCAAGGTAGGAGGCGTTGATATCCAACATCCAGCCACTGAAGCCTACGTCAACTACTTTTCCAATAATTGTATCCCCAATGTAAGGGATGTAAAATGTTCTCAGGGCAACAACGTGGACTCTTCGCTCTTCATAGTCCACAAGCCCGAGTTGAGTGGAATAAATTTTTCCACCTTCCTCGTACGCATTTTCGCCAGCCACGTAATTACCTTCGGCTAGCAAATCTCCTGGTGTTACAAGTTGTTTGTTCTCATAAAAGGTGGGCAATTTTGTCACCTCAATGTAAATAATCTATTCAATTAATTTTGCTTGGAGATTACCTCGAGTTATGTCTCCTAGTTTTTCCAGAAATAGGCCGTACAATCCTGCAGGCAATTCTACTATTGAGGACCAAGACCCGTCGGCCCCCCACTCCTCACGTCTTATTACGCCGAATCCCTTAATTGCTCCGTAAGCTTTACTTGCGTATTCAGGTGGAATGTGAACGGACACAGAAACCTTTTCCAT
>CP070709.1:713667-718526 GCA_020350305.1 Candidatus Bathyarchaeota archaeon | reverse complement strand
TTAACTGGGCTTTTGTGTGGCTACAGAGCAATTGCCCATGGGGTAAAAAAGGCTGTTTTAGATATAGGTTTGCAGTATCCTTCCCGAGGCTCGCGAGTTTTTGCTGTGCTAAAAGGGGTTCTTGACGCTGGTGTGATGGTTCCGCATGGTGAAAAGATGCTGCCGGATGGAAAAAGAATCTGTGGGGAGCACGTTGTCGATTATGCAAGTCAATTATCTTCAAACCCGGATGCCTATCAGAAATTGTTTTCTAAACAGTTGTCAAGGGGTTTGCGTCCTGAACAACTTTCTGAACATTTTTCTTTGACGAAGGAGAAAATTGTTTCTTCATTTAAGGAGGAAAAAGCATGAGATCCACGGAGGAAAAGGTGGAGGGGTGGAAGCCTCGTACAAGACTGGGAAAAATGATTCTTGAAGGCCATATTTCTTCTATTGAAGAAGTGTTTATGGAAGGACTGAAAATACGCGAACCGGAAATAGTGGATGTTCTTCTTCCAGATCTGCAAGAAGAAGTCATTAACATAAATTTGGTGCAAAAGCAAACTGATGCTGGAGAGAAATCTCGATTTAAGGCGATTGTGGCTGTTGGAAACCGTGACGGCTACGTGGGTCTAGGTTCAGGAAAGGCGAAGCAGGTGCGTACTGCTATTGAGAAAGGCGCGGTGAATGCGCGTCTTAATATTACTCTTGTTCGTCGAGGTTGTGGAAGCTGGGAGTGTGGGTGTGGGAAACCGCATTCTTTGCCGTTTCAGGTTCGAGGTAAGTGTGGTGGGGTGGAGGTTGTGTTGATTCCGGGTCCTCGCGGTTTAGGTGTTGTTGCGAATGAAGCGGCGAAGGTTATTTTAGGGCTTGCGGGGGTTAAGGATTGTTGGACGAGGAGCTATGGTTCTACTAAGACTGTTCCTTCGTTTGCTTATACTGTGTTTGAGGCTCTTCGGAAAACGTATACTCTTGTGATGCCGAGTGATTGGGTGGGGTAGATGAAGGGGAAGCGGAAGTGTTTGGCGGTTATTCGGGTTCGTGGGTTGAGTGATGTTTTTCGAGAAATTGATGAAACGCTTCGGATGCTTCATTTAACTCGGAATTGTCATGCTACATTGATTGATGATCGTCCTTCTTACCTGGGTATGTTGCGTAAAGCGAAGGATTATTTGGTTTGGGGTGAGGTTTCCAAGGAGGTTGTCGCGCTTCTTTTGAGGAAGAGGGGGAGGCTTGTTGGTGACAAGACGTTGACTGAACAATATGTTCAAGGGATTGGTTATGAGTCGATTGATGATTTGGCTGAGGCTATTTATGAGTTGAGGGTTGAGTATGGTAGTCTTTCTGGTGTTAAGCCTGTGTTTCGTCTTCATCCGCCGAAGAAAGGGTTTAGAGGGAAGGTGAAGAAGAGTTATGCTGCTGGTGGGGTTACTGGTTATAGGAGTGAAGTTATTAACGATCTTATTAAGCGCATGGCTTGATCTGTTGAGTTTTTTTGCGATTAGTAGAGTCGAACGTTTTTTGTGACATTGTTTTTGTCTCTCTCTAGACCCCCCCCTAAAATTTTTTTACAGTTTCTAATTCTCTCTCTTTATAGACCCCCCACCTAGGGGGGGTCGTGGCTTGTGTCAGAGTTGTTTTTCAGGTTCTGTTTCTAAGCTTGCTGAAGACTCTGTTTACGCTTTGACTACGTGAGAATTGAATGTTGTTTGTTGTTGATGTTATGAGCGTTATGAATGTGTTGGAGCGTTGGATGATGAGGTGAAGAGGCTTCAGTTATCTGTTCTGTCTATGAAATCCTGACTTGTATTAGTTTTGTGTGCGTGTGTGCCAATTCTGGGCCCAGTTTCTGAGATACTTCAGATACACCAACGACAAATGCTGAGGTGGGATTTGAAACCACACAATTCCGATGACAGGAAGTTGGATCAGTTAAGCGAGCGACAGTTTTCCGACCAAAAACAACACGTGTGCAGCTGTAGGCTCATCGTACTGGTAGCCAAACCTTTGAAACATTTTTTCCACGTATAACAAAAGAGAGATAGTTAGCAAGCCATATGCCAACAACCCTGAAAAGCCCAAGTTTTCGAAACCGCCTCAACGACTCATACACAGTGAGATCCTTAATAAACACGAATCTTCCTCTTTTTGACAGTCGAAACGCAAGTTCATGGTCTTCACTGCACGGTAAGCTTTCGTTAAATCCGCTGACTTTCAAAAACTCGCTTCTTCTGACCACAAAAAATTCTCCGCGAGAGTGAGGTTTAAACCTAGTCAAGATTCGGGTGAGAGAATTATGAAGGTAGAAGAAAACTTTTTCGTGAAATCTCGGTTTTACAGGCATAATAGAACATGTGGCGCCTACAACCGTAGAGTCGCTAAACGTTTCCAGCACCTTTTCCACAAAATCCGTGGTGGTAACCACATCTGCATCAAGAAAAACAAGAACGTCTCCGCATGCTCGTTCAGCCCCATAATTTCTCGCCCTAGCTATCCCTCGTTTTCGTAGCACGTACACTTTGTCCGTGAAGCGCTTTGCAATTTCAACGGTTTTATCTTTGCTTCCTCCGTCAACCACTATGATTTCGACGAGATGATCTATGTTGACCAGTCTGGACAGTGTTGCAGCTATGTATTTTTCCTCTTGAAAAGCGGGAATGACCACAGAGACGGTTCGAATTTTTGTTTTCACAAGTCTCCCTGCGTAATTTTTTCCTTGAAAGTTGATAACCTTAGCCTACCGAGTATCTTGCTCCACATATTCCTTTTGTGTTCCATTATCGGATAGGAGTCCATTCATGCGATGTCACACCATAAATTAGGAATATTAGATAATTTTTGATCCATGCCCTAAATAGCCTGAATAATCCTACCTGTCTTGGGCGTCTCATCGATTCATGGACAGACAAGTCGTTGATGAAAACGAATTTTCCACGTTTAGATAATTGGTATATTAAATCAGAATCTTCTGATGTTGTTGTGGCTTCATTGAAGCCACCAATTTTTTTGAACACTTCTTTTCTCACGGCAATGAACGCTCCGCTTGGATAGAACTTAAATCTCGTCGGTGGCAAAACATTCATGGAAAATCGGGTACATGTGTTCAAAATTCTAAAAAAAATTGATTCAGATAATTTGGGGTTTAGAGGTATGTTGTTGCAGGTTGCACCGACGATGTTGGTGCAAGCAAAAGCATCGTTAATAGCCTTTATGAAGTAAGGTGGAACGATAACGCTTGCATCAATAAACAGTATGACATCCCCCTCAGTGCGAGCTGCACCATAATTTCTAGCCTTGGACACTCCTCTTTCCTTCAAAACGTAGACCGTATCCACATAACGTTTAGCGGCTTCAACAGTTTTGTCAATGCTTCCCCCGTCCACCACTATAATTTCCATGTTTGGATCGGCTCTAAGCAAACTCGCTAACGTCGCACCAATCAATTTCTCCTCTTGGAAGGTGGGGATAACTATGGAAATCATCTTCTTCCCTCTCATGCTGGTCTTGAGGATTATCTATCCCCCTTTCTCCTACTTTCGAACTAGGCAATATCAAGTTTTTGCCACGTTTCATCAAACGAATTTTGGAACAAAGGTGTTCACACTCTTAAAAGGTTTAAATGATAAGAACAAGCCATTTGTGATACGTTCAAATCTGCCAGTCTTAGAGGTGTGTGAGAATGCGTAAATCAGCCTTTGTTGCGTTGGCTGTAGCAATTTGTCTATGTAGCGGGATTTTTGTTCCCATTCGTGAAGCAAACACTACAAGCGTTCCTAGCAAAGCACGACTGTTTGCCCCACGAACATTGTACATTCATGGATACTTAGTCTACAAATATAATTGTCCAACGCCTGCTTCAATCCCTATCCCAGTTTTTGTAGAGGTTTGGGCGAATAACTTCTGGTCAGATGTAAGAATTTTGCAGACTGCGTCAAGTTCTGGTGGAAAGACTGTAGGAGTTGGTTACGTAAAATCCAATGTTACTAGTGGAAAATACGATTTGACAGAAAGAACAGATCACAATTCAATCTATGGAGCGCAGTTTAATTTTACCGATGTTGAGCCGTATCAGGAAATCAGAACAGACGTTTGGATCAAGCTTTCCATATCAAAAGTCGATATGACGAATATACTGAATGAAAACGTGGGAAATATTTCTGAGGCAAGTAATCAACTTGGTGCCGACTATGGAACGTATGTAGACGAAACATACTACTGGGATTACGACAACACAAGTGTTCAAGACGTGATTCAAGAGATTAACCAAACAGCTGGTGGATCCAACGTGTATGACCTGGTCTACGCGACGATAGACTGGTTTTCTACCCACATGGTCTATAGGGAACATGAAGATTACCCTGATCAGAGATTGAAAGCCAGTCAAGTGTTGAACGAGACTACTGAGGTCTCGGGCGATGGAGAAAAACGATACGGCGTCTGCAGGCATTTTGCCGATGTTTTCGTTGCGATCATGCGGGGATTTGGGATTCCCTGTAACCTTTTTAACGGGTTGGTTTTTTCCGACATCGGTGGAACTGTCGGTGTCGTCTTTAGTGGTGGTCACGCGTGGTGTGAAGTGTACATGCCCAGCATAGGATGGGTTCCGGTAGAGGTTACGATTTCTGACAGGTATATTCGAGACATCGTTCGCGTGGGGCTCATTTCTCCATACTATTATCTCCCCATACGCAAGGAATTTACAAACTCTGAGCCCGAGGAGACAGATGAACAGGGAGAACTCGAAGAACCTTATGAACATCTTATCGCTGCCTACTGGGGCTGGAGTGTAGGCGAGGTCCCTGTACTAACGCTTGAAGGCCTAATTCACGCCGTAGTTTCGATGCCTATTATCAATTGGATTCTACTGGTGGCAGTCATAG
>CP070709.1:710256-713567 GCA_020350305.1 Candidatus Bathyarchaeota archaeon | reverse complement strand
TCACGCCCTTCGGCAAGCCCAACTTTTCAGTCTTCAAACTTGAGATTTCGGTGATGCATACGCCAAAGTTTCCTTTAACATTGTTGGTATAGGATAGACGCTTTCCATTAGGAGAAAATACCGGGTTGCTTTTTTCCCATCTGTTTTTCGCTATCCAAGTTATGGATTTATCCTCTAACGATACGATTCCAATGTCTTCAGACCCGAAGAAGTTGGTAGAGAAGGCTATTCGCTTTGAGTCTGGAGACCATCGGAACGCAATGGCATCTTCTGAATCGTCTGAAAGAGAAACCAGTTTGTCGTCTGCGCCACCTACGCTAGGAACAACGTACAGGTCTTGATTTCTCGGGTTCTTGGTACGATTTCCCGCGAACGCAATCCATTTTCCGTCTGGAGAGAACCGAGGGTTCATCCAGCGTCCAAGCGGATGATACACCAGCTTCTCATATTCTCCCGTTTGAAGCGATAGCATCCAAAGGGCAAATTTTCCATCAAAGTTTCCTTCAACGGCAATTTTCTCTCCGTCAGGGCTCCAGCTCATTGCCTGCTTCAAGATGTCTGGCCTATTTGTGAGATTAGCTACCTCTCCTCCCTTCGCAGGCACCTGATAGATTTCGTATTTTTCGTCTCCGTTGTTATCCTTCATATAGGTAACCTTGTCCTCGACAGGGTTCCACTTTGGATACAGCTTGGTTCCTGGACCCGGGGAAACCTTGTTGGGTTCACCAACACCGTCATCGGTGAGTTCTAAGGTGAAGATTTCCCAAAATCCTTCTCTGTCCCACATGCAAGCGATTTTCTCTCCGTCAGCAGAAACCTCGAATGGACCAACACGCCAAACTTTGGACAGTTCTTCTAAATCAAACTTCGGCTTCATTTCGCACGCCTCTTTACCAGCGAGTGATCTTCAAAATCTTGGTTCTAGGCTGATAAAAGGGTTTTCAATACAACGGCGAAGTGCTTTCGGGCTGTAAGCTTAACTAAGAAGGCGTCACTTCTTCTTCGATTTCAATAGTTCAAGGACAGCAGCTTTTGCTCCGAACTCTGCAGTTAGTCTGTCATCAGCACTTCCTATTATGATCACATCGTTTTCTCTTGGTCTCAGTTTTGATATGAGCATATCATGAATCGACTCTATATTCTGGAAGACATCATCGCCTATACCAGGCATGGCCAACCTGTTATGGCTGAACACCAGTGTTGTAGCCCCGGAAGCTCCAGCCTTGATCGCCGCGTCACGTTGCTCCAAGCCATACGTAACCGCATCAGCCGTGTCTCTGGCCAAAACCGCCACGTTAAACGATCCAACTGTCAGAGAGCTTTTAGGAACCTCCGTTTCCCCGCCAATCTTTGACCTCAGAACAGAAAGCAGTTTTCTGCCCGCATCTGATAGAATAATGCCTGACCTCAAAATCTCGATTATCCCCTCGTTTCTAAGATGCTTCACCAACGTACGTGTTGCACCTTCACCTAACCCCAGCATTTTTGAAAGCTTTATTCGGCCAACAGCTTCTTCGACGCTTATGGTCTCCAGAGCCTTGATTATATGGACTTCCGTAAAAATGGGTGACCGTCCAGGCGCCAACTTTCTCGCAACCTTTTCTATAACCTTTAGCGATTCCATTTTCATCGTTCTCAATTATGTCTGTTTTTGTCTTAAATATTGTAGGAACAGTTAAATATATGGATAGATAATCCAACCATGTTACAAATGAACGTTCATAGAATTTCCCTCGTCGCAATGCTCGTATCTCTCAGCGTAGCAACAAACTATGCTTTGATCGGCGTGCCCAACGTGAAGATAATGGACTTCATAGTTTTCATCGGAGGATTTTGTCTCGGACCCCTTGCTGGAGCTTTAATAGGCATATTCACATGGGCAGTCTACGGGGCAATAAATCCCTATGGCTTTATCCCACAGATTTGGCTTGCAACCATGTTTTCAGAGGCAGTCTATGGGTTAATAGGTGGGCTTCTAGGAAAGAACATTGTCTCAAGCAACTTTGATAACCAACGCCTTAGACTAAGTATTTTCCTCGGGACCACAGGATTTATTCTAACCTTAATCTATGATTTAATCACAAACGTAGTCTACGCATCAACATTCGACCTGCCAATCATAGTCACGGTCGCTCTCGGGGCTCCATTTACAGTTTTGCATGAACTCAGTAATGCTACAATTTTTGCTGTCGGTTCATTTCCAATCATTAAAGCAGTTGGAAAAATCATCAAGAGGTGAGAGGTTGGCGACGTTATTGAAAAATAAATGGGTACTAGCTACAATGGTCGTTCTTTGCTGGGCGATAGTTGCTTCTTCAGCGTTTGGATACTATTATTATCAATTTACAGATTTGGTAGACAGAATTGGTGGACTACCTGTCTCCATCAATCTGAGTATTGATTACGCTAACGGAACGCGGCAATGGTTTAATGGGACAATTGGGGCAACGCTATACGATGCTATGATGCAGGCAGGATGGAATGTTGACGCCACTTCCTTTGGCGTTATGGGCTTATATGTATTCTCAATCGGTGGTGTGCAAGAGTCGGCGGAGGGCTCTAAATATTGGGGCTGGTGGACATGGACAGAATATGGGTGGGCACATGGAGGTTCCGCATGTGATAAATACATTGTAAGTGCCAACGAATCCATCATCTGGTATTACTCATATTGCAACACAACAACGTGGAAGATGACAACTCCACCTTGACATCCCACTGGGAAAACATCTGATATGTCATTGCCGCTAGCGTCAAGGATTTGATGTTGTTCAGAGAAACTCTATTAACCTTTTAAGATGAAATGAGTGTCATTCATGGTGTGTTGAAGACCCGTGTGATTGATATGCCAATGAGAAAACGGTTCGAGTTCTTGGAACACACTGCTGATGCCTATGTAGCTGCTTACGGCAGAACCCTAGAAGAAGCTTTTGAAAACGCAGCGTTGGCCACCTTTGAAGTTATGACCGATGTCGAGAAGGTTGAACCCAAAGTAGAAGAAGACGTGGAAGTCGAGGCCCACGATGAACAAGCCCTCCTCTACAACTGGTTAGAAAAACTCTTAGTAAAGTGTGACTTGACCGACAAAATGTACTCCCGTTTCAAGATTTTCAGCATAGAAGAAACATCTAGCGGCTTTAAACTGAAGGCAAAAATCTGGGGAGAATCCCTTGACCTCACAAAGCATCCACGAAAGGTTGGGGTAAAAGCCGTAACTTACCATCAAATGGAAATTCTGAAGAAGCCGAGAGAGGTAACCGTGAAATTCATTCTAGATATTTAAGACTCTCAGCGGATCAAAAATGTGATTT
>CP070709.1:701585-710156 GCA_020350305.1 Candidatus Bathyarchaeota archaeon | reverse complement strand
GGAGCCCACAAACAGCATAACCGATGCAACGTAGAAGATTGTTCCTTCACTGAAACCTGCACCGTTGTTATAGAGAAAACCTGCAGCTCCAATTCCGAAAATTCGTCCAGCTGAGCCTATGAAATTTAGCACTCCAACCGTGCTTCCACGAACATCTGGAGTGGTGACGTCAGTCAACAAGGCTGCCCAACCTACATCAGACATCGACCAGAAAAATTCGAGTATGGAAAGCCCGAAGATCAAAGCCAAGCCAGCGGAAAAGTTGTTTGCGGCGCCTAACAAGTATTTGTGTATGTAGAAAATCCCAATATAGAAGAAGCCGGCGAGTGATTCGCCAACAATTACGAGTTCTATTCTTGATTTACGCTTGTCCGAGATTCTTCCCCAGATAAGGTTCTGTCCCAGTGTCGAGGCGACCATGTTGAATGTTCCAAGCAAGGCCGTAAGCGTCACCGTTCCCATCAAGCCGTAAAGGTAAATGTACATGAAAGAATAGAAGATCCCCCAACGAACAAACCTTAGAATCTGAAATGTACTGAGGCTGAGAAACATGCTTCGTCTGATAGCACCTAAGCGGAAGTGTTCCAAACGTCTCACTTGGCAATCTAAACTATACTGAGCTATAAATCATGCATGCAAACGTCACTGCTTGTAGAGGTGAAACTCAACTGTGAATCAGGAGACAAGGGGTGTTAAGAGTTATCAAGAATGCATGCATGGTCACAGCAGAAAATACGGGAACAAAAAAGATTCCTGCGTGAGCTAGACGCCAGTGCTGCTGAAAGATTGATGGCCCATTACGCCATTCCACTTAAGGAAGAAATAGAAAGAAATGATGACTTGTTTTCATGTTGTGCGTATTGCGTGCATGTTCTGTTGCTTTCTCCATAAGTTCATCTTGAGTTTTGGCTACTGTTTCAAAACTACGCTTAATACGTACGTCCTTGCATCAGAATTATACCATTTTCTGTCTCACCCAATCTTATTTCTTAGCAATTATATCGTTGGTTTTCTGAACGTCTCATAAGCTGTTGCAGTCTTTTGATCCATTCTCCTGAGTTCCGTTGCTGCGTGTCGCTTGATCTCAGCAGTCGTCATTCCTTCTCGAACTCTACCCCCAACTGTTTCAACAACCTTTGTGGCGTGTTCATCCTTGGCTCCAGCTCTTTTCATGGAACGTCTCAATTTAGTTCTGTCAAAATCCTGCATAGCTCCAGAACGTTTCTTTATCTTGACCAAGAAATCACCTCCTTTTTTGGGTATAAATTACGCGTCCATTCATACTGTGTGAGTTTTGTAGGACTGGAATTCGTAATTTCTCGGCTCAGCCTGAATGCTTCATTTTCTAATTCTTTCAGAAGAGAGTTTATCTTGTTCAACAATTCAGACGCGCAGTATATTAATTAGATATATATCTGCATAAAAGTTTTTGGGCAGAATTCTCTTAATTACCATCCCTAGAACGCGGGTTCCCGGGTGTACGCATGCAAATAGAGCTTTCCAATCAAACCTACGTTTCGAAAATCAACGCCTTACCAAATTTGGCAACTACGCTGTGTTCCTATCATGTCTTTATCGAGATTGCATGTATTGTGCTAGTTTGACTAGTTTTAAGGAGTTGCCCTCGGGGCCTGTACCACGCCACCCAGGATAAGTCACGTTTGGCTTTCTCTTTATGAGAAGAGCAGGGGGGGATTTATGCGTGCAGAGCAGGTCTTCTGCTAGGGAAAACCCCGAAACACAAACATGTTTTCCAGTCTAGATGATTTATGAACGTGAAACGCCCTTTTGCGTGCATTAGTTCTTCTGTCTATTGGCAATTATTCTTTCAATTGTAGCCTTAACAGCAAGTCTAGCTTTTTCAGAGTTCGAATATTCACGTTGTTTCGAGCGAACTATTTCGAAGGCTTCCTTCGATGTGCTGATGTGCAGTTCCTCGCCCGTAGCCATTCTTGAAAGGTATCTTGCTGCTCTGAGCACCTCACCGTTTAGCCTGGAGTCTGTGACGTCCGCTAGGTGGCAAACTAAGGCTTCGATTGTTCTTGGCCAGGTGGGTCCTGCCTGTCCTCCATGATGCGCACAAACTATGTGGATCAGATTTAGGGGGAAGCCACTTCGAACAAGTTCTGAAACAGCAAGTGTCAGGTGGTCAATTCGTTCGGCTAAGGGGGTTGTTTCGTAGGTTCCGTTTTCTTCTTCTTTGTAGGTTAGGGGCTTGAAGATGTCGTGCAAAACAACTCCTGCAAGTACAAGATCTCTGTCCACCTTTCCATGATATACCTTCTTGACGACATCGCAAAGCGTTAAGGCAATTTCGGTCGAAGCAATCACGTGTTCAAGAAAGCCTCCAGAATAGCTGTGGTGGCGGGATAAGCCAGCTGGAGAACTGTTCAGGGGCAGACCAGTATACAATTTTCCCTCTATCTCCACCGAAGGATTCTCGATGAGTGACGACACTTTTTCCCGAAGTGATTTATCCCTTATTTTTTTCACGATTTTCTCAAGTCGAGGGTCCAAAAGTACTCCTCCGTCAACCCACAACCATCGTCTTACTCTTATTTTATACTTGTCGAGTTTTTTGTTAGAAAGGATATCTTGCTACGTTTTACTTTTCTCTTAATTCGAGGTTATATGTGCCATTCGAACGGGCTCAGGGATTTTCCGATAAGGAGGGCGTCGATGATTTTACTTCAAGGGAAGGAACACTGAAAGAAGGGCTATTAAGATACATGATACAGCTGCGACAACTGTCGATCTCGCAGTTGACATTTTGTAGTTTTCACGGATAGCGACCACAAGGAGAACTATTGACCATAGTCTAAAGATTGTGAAAATACTCACAGCTGCGCTTGCAATTGAGTTGAGAAGTGAATCGGCCGATATCTGAAGAGTTGCTGTAAGTAGAAGTGCTTCCTGACTAACCATAAACGAGTCTGCGAGACGAAGTACCTGTTGTATGAGGAGAGGTGTTGATGCGAATCCAGCTAACGTTAGCATGCTTCTGAAGGTACCCTTTCCCCCGAGACGGCTTGAAAAACCATGAATAAGGGCTGAACTTATTAACCAAGTTCCGAAAATGCCGATCAGCGCCATCATTGCACTCGCGATTATCGACACTTGGCGGAGCTGCTCAGGATTGACAATCCCTCCTGATCCTTGATCAATAAAGTAACTCAGAGGAAGCTTTCCTGTGTAATTGAAGCTCGCCCACGCCGCAACGACGGCTATCCCGAGGATTAGGGCGGTCGCCTTCATGAGGCTTGACTTCTCTAGTATTGACTTGAAGGAACTTCGAGGAGAGGTTAGACATCCAATTATTTCTCTTATGAAACTCAATTTTCCACTTTCTCTTTCACTCATATCTTAAAGCCTCCACAGGAGCTAGTTTTGATGCCTTCCTAGAGGGGTAAAGCCCAGAGAAGGTTCCAGTTATGACCGCAAATACTATTCCAATGGTTATGACTTCTAGTGATGGCACAGATGTTAGAGGAACATCCATCGTAAACGCCAGGATGGTCGACGCTATCTGGCCGAGGAAGACCCCGAAGACTGCGCCGATGACTCCGCCCATCAATCCTGTCAAGAGGGATTCGGTGAGGAACATCGTCAACACATCCCTGCTCTTTGCACCCAGCGCCTTCATAACTCCTATCTCACGGGTCCGCTCCATAACTGAGATAGTCATAGTGTTGATGACTGAAATCCCCGCAACAACTAAGGATATCGCAGCTATTCCACCAAGTATCGCTTCCATCATCGTCATTACGCTTCCCACCATATCTGTGATAAGCTCAGACGACAGCACCATCACATCTTCCCCTAATTCATCTTGGGTTTCTTCGACGATTTGTTCGACGTATTCTACGCTCTCGGCTATTATTAGAATCTGGTCGATTGTGTTACCAGTGTGGAAAATCCGTTGTGCCGTTGTGAAGGTAACGAATATCTGAGTGTCTGCAGAGCCAAACAGCATTCCTCCTCCAACTCCCTCCAGAATCCCGGTCACTCTAAAGGTGACAGTTTCTTCTCCTTCTTCTCCCATAATGTCCAGCGTCACGCGGTCTCCAAGGCTTGTTATGGGGTCTTCAAGGTGTTGAGGGTGAGCAACTGTAGCTCCTAACACTGTGGACGTGCCGTCGCTTCCCCGTAGGAACCTGCCCTCTGCCACCTCAAGGCTTTGCATCGTCTGGGTATACTCTTCTGGAATTATGCCCACAACTGTTACCGCGTCTGAGTAGCCACTTATTTGGATTTCAACGGTATTGCTTATCACCGGAGTTGCCAAAGCCACGCCAAATATTCTCTCTATTCGATCGATATCTCTCAAAGTTAGTGTAGCTGCGCCTATGTTTGCACCCTGTTCGCCTTGTGCAGGCCCCATGAAGCTTCCAGGTGTAACAGTTATCGTTTGGGGATCTAAAACTTCCAACTGCTCACTTATGGATATACTCACTCCGTTCGTCAGGGAGAGAAGAGCCACTATGGCTGAGATTCCGATCAAAATTCCCAGCACATTTAGGGATACTCTAAACTTGCGTTCCTTTATTCCGTCAACGGCCATGAAGATTATATCTCCGAGCTTCACATGGACACCCCCTATGGCTGCAAACCGAACAGTATCCTGATCATAGTCCAGAGTATGTCCCACAATGTTAGATTCGTTTCTTGATTCTGATTTGAGAACTCCTCGACAACAACAGGTAGCTCAATCATAACTTGGCGTGGTTGATTGTACGTGTCCCAGCAGCTAGCATTCATTTGGAGATTATAGGTTCCGGAAATAGCACTCGGGTCAACCATGAATTCGATGGTGAACAAAACGGGGCTGTCTGGGTCTACGGTGCCGATGTACTCATAGCTTTCGGGAACGGATGTGAAGGGAACAAGACGGTTCTCGATGATCTCGACCTCAACAAAATCAACGGTCTTGGTTCCCAATAGAAGCAGATCAGCCTCGACGGTAACTGTTTCTCCGGGTTCCGCTGTTATGATTGAAGGCTGAATGTCGAGCAAGCGGAAGTCGATGATGCTGTGTACACGTATTGATACATCTTCGGTTAGACTATCTGGCTGGTCGTCTACATCATAGTAAGAGATGACTAATGGAAGCCTGTAGAGTTTTGCATCTGCATCTCCACTGATACTAAGATTATAAACGACGGTTGCGGTTTGGTTCAATTTCAAGTCTCCCACGAAAACAAGCGTGGGATTAAGAGAAACGAATGGGCTCTGAGAGTCGATTGTCAGCTGCGCTTGAACGTCGTAAGCGTTTGATCCCCAATTCTTCAGTTCCAGTTTCACAGTTGATTCGTTACCTGGAAAAACCTTGGTGGGAGTCACTTGGAAGTTTTGAATAGCAATCCTTGTACGCTCTGCTGGCTCAACGGAGTCGATGGCAACGCCGATTTGCACGCTGTCAACGTATGTTGTGATCGAGGTGTCGGTGTATTCTAGTTGGAGCGTTAGGGAGTATGCTCCGAGTGGGCAGTTGCTTTCAACGTACAAAACGGGATGCATCCATTCCATTTCGTTGTAATGTATCTCTTCAAATACGGCGTTGGATTCCTTCACAATGGATAATCCTGAAACCGATGAGGGAACAGTCAAAGTTGCTCTAACATCATAAGCATATCTCTCATTGATATTTTCGATGGAAATGCTCATTTCGTTCTCCTCTCCAGCTGTAAGGTTATATCCTGCGACGTTGACCTCTAACAATGGCCTATTGTATGCCATGGTAGGTTGTGTATACTTTATAGCGAATAACATTAGAAGGCACACTGACAAAATTATTGAACCTATCTTTCTAGACATAATTCATCACCTGAGTATTTCTTCCCTTACAATCATACCATCCTGCATATGTGCTATGCGATCAACGGACTTGGCTACTAAAGGATCATGAGTGACGATCACGAATGTCTGATGCTGTTCCCTATTCAATTTCCTAAGGATTTCCATAACCTCTTCACCCGTCTTTGAATCTACGTTTCCAGTAGGCTCATCGCAAAGCACTACTGATGGATTATTGACTAAAGCTCTGGCAATGGCTACTCTTTGCTGTTCTCCACCGCTTAGCTCTGTAGGCTTGTGGTCAAGTCTGTCTACTAATCCAACTCTCTCTAGAAGCTCTGTTGCCCTTCTTTTTCGCACCTCTTTTGAGACACCAGCAAAAGCCATTGGAAACTCAACATTTTTCAAACCGGACATTCGAGCGACCAAGTTGAAAAACTGAAAAACGAAACCTATCTCGCGATTCCTGAGCCCGGCTAGTTCATCGTCACTGAGTTTGGAAATGTCTGTTCCTTTTATAAGCACTTTTCCTTCGGTCGGTCTGTCTAAAGCACCTATGAGGTTGAGCAAGGTTGTCTTCCCGCTGCCTGATGGCCCCATGATACTCATAAATTCGCCTGCTTCGACTCGCAGGTTTACTCCGCTAAGAGCAGAGACATCAAGGTTACCCATTCGATATCTTTTTTTCAAGTTTTGAGTTTCAATTACCGCGCTCAATTTTGTCACCTCATCACGCATTTAGTTTCCCTTTTCAAGTCTCTTGCATATTTCCTCAATTTTTTCAGTGGTGCTGTTCAAGAATTCTCCAACCTCTTCTAAGGTTTCGTCTTTCAAGTTTTCTTCCAATGTTCTTCTAAGATTGAAAAGTGCTCTGATAAATCGTCTTTGAGGTCCCTGAATTTTACGTAATTTCTCAGAATGGGGGCTAAACCAGAATCCGCCAAGGGGCAAGGGTGCTAGAAGCTCTAACTTTCTCCGCAGTCTTTCTCCTAGTTTTGTTTGTTCTTCAAAGAATCTTTCACCCTGTTCTGTTAGTGCGTAACGTTTTATTCCACTTCCTTCCTTTGATAGCTCTTTTGTGTAGCCGTTATCTTTCAGCCATGCTAGAAGTGGATAGATTGAGCCTGGACTTGGTTTCCATCGTCCATCTGTTTCTTTTTCAATCTCTTCCATTATTTCTGACCCAGACATAGGCTTCTCTTTTAGGAGTCTAAGCACATAGTATCTCAGGAAGCCCTTTGGAACGCTTGCTGTATGTCTTATCCACCGTCCAAATGGTCGTAGCGAATGTTCCGACATCATATCACCTGTAACTATATCTAGTTGCATGTGTCCTTGGCAGCCTTTCTCTGAACTCGACACGATGAAGCACAGTATCACCAGAGATATCGCCTTTGATATCAAATGTGATATATAAGTTTTGTGCCAAAAAGAAGCCAGCCACAGCCTACAAATGTAGAAGATAATAAAGCACTCTATATCTCCAGAATAATTTAATGATTTGATGTTAAATGAAGAGTCTATTATGAACGTCGTTTAGGCTCGAAGTGACCAGCCTTTCTTTTCTCTTCATTCGCTATTGTGTGAGCCTTCCATGTGGGCTCAGGGATTTTATGAAATCGCGTACAATGAATTACGATGTTTATAGCTCTTTGTAATGAAACTTTGTGCCCGATACTAACATATACAGGTTCTTTTCCTGCCTTTGTCAAAAGCTTAGCACCGATGATCTTTTCCTTATCCATAATGGGTATCCATCCTTGATCAGCGGCTGATTCAACTTTGCCATATAAAGGGCTTTTTGCAACACCTATCGTAGGTCTGTCTATCACTAAACCCAGATGAGCAGCGAAACCGAGTTGATAGGGATGCATAATTCCGTGAGCGTCGGCTAGAAAAACATCTGGATGCACTTGCAATTTTTTTATAGCTGAAACGGCTGGTGGGATTTCTCTAAAAGAGAGCAATGTGGGGATGTAGGGGAATCTTGTTTTGATATGGGCTACCTGTGATTCTATTAGTGATAATGAAGGGAAGTCGAGAACAGCCACGGCGCCAATGGATATTCCTTTTGTGTACCCAACATCCACTCCAGCTACGTGGCGGATAGTTTCAGGGAGCATATCCTTATGTATCACCAGTTTGGACAACTGCAATTGCATCGCGTGCGCTTTCTCTACGGAAAACCTAGAGCTAAGTCTGATGGGCAATTTCGTCCAAGCCTCGGTGAGACAATTATTTCCAAGATGTTGTCTGGCCTTAGCTCTTTTCACTCTTGCCTTTTCTTTCTACGACTTTCGTAAGCCTTTTTATAGCGGTTTCCAACGAGGTTCTTCGAGCGTCAATCGTAACGTCTCCTCTGGTAGCTTCGATTACACGTCTGACAATGTCGCATTTTCTTCGCAATCCTGGAACAAGGAAGTAGGCATCGTCCATGGCCGTAAGCTCAATGTAAATGTGTTCCATCATTTGAAGATAGTTTTCTGATGTTTTCAAGTCTCCTTTTCGAAGCGAATCAAGAGCGGCACGTCTCAGTTCTCCGATGACATCCACCAGTCCAAGCACGTAAGAAATCGATGGAACCCCGAGTTCCTCAGGGCCGACAAACTGGTTTTTCTCAATCAATCTGAGGAGTACGTTTGCTTCAGCGTATTCCTCAAATGCTGCATTAACTGAACCAGAGTGAAATAGATCTGGATGGGTTTTCGACACTTTGCGAAGTTTAACAAACAGCTCGTTTGCTTCCTTAAGCAACCTCCTTGCATCATCAAATCTTTT
>CP070709.1:693558-701485 GCA_020350305.1 Candidatus Bathyarchaeota archaeon | reverse complement strand
CACAACATTATTGTGCAGGGAACAATCACGCGCATGGCTGAAGTCTCTCCTCATGACCGCAGAAAAATTATAGAAGACTTGGTTGGTATTGCTCAGTACGATGCTGAAAAAGCTGAAGCCGAAGAAAAGCTTCGAACCGCCGAAATATCTATTCGGATGGCCATGGGGCGAATAGATGAAGTGCAGAAAAGAGTTGACGACTTAGAAAGAGAACGCAATGACCTGCTTTGTTACACTTTCATCCAGAATGAAGTCAAACGATTTGAGGCCATGAAGCTCTCTCATGACATTTTGGAAGTGAAGAAAGAAATCGAAAAGATAACGTCCGATATTGAAGAGGTTGGCACCAGAGTTGAAAAGTTAAGGCAATTAAGAGAAGGTCACAGAACTCAGCGTCATGAAATCGAAACAGAATGGAGAAAACTCAGTTCAGAAACGGTGGAGGAAGGCAGTACACAAGTTCTTGAAGTTCAAATAAAGATAGGTGACATCAAATCGAAATTAACTGAACTGACAACCAAGATAAGTGCAGGAACAATGAGCCTCGAAGGGCTCAAAAAGGTGAGAGAAAACAACCTTCAACAGCTAGAGCCTATTAAGAACGAAATTGCTGAAAGCCGCAAGAAAGTTCAACAATTAAAACGGCAACATGATCGTTTATCCAAAGAAGTGGCGATTAAACGGTCACAACACGATTCCATCTCAAGTGAAGCAGCACAACTAAGAGCAAATCTAGGCGAAAACAGTAAGAAAATCAGGGAAATGGAACAACAATTAGACAAACTTTATCAAGATCTGTTCGTTCTTCGAAGCGATCACGCCAGAAGTCAAGCCACAATTAAGGTACTTTCACGCAGACTAAACGACCTTAACACTCGCAAGGAGAGATTCACGTCTAGCCTTGAAGAGCTTAAAAAATCTTTTAAAGACCTTAAAGAGGTGAAGAAAAGGCAAGAAAGGCAGCTGAAAACTCTTCAACAAGCACTGGATCGAAAAAAAGTGCAAAAAGAGTCCATGGAGAAGGAGATTGTTGCAGCCGGCAAAATCGCTGGCACTGCTCGAGAGGCCGTGGTGGAATTCGCTACTCAACGGAAATTAGCTGAACGTATTGCAAGAGAGGAAAAGGCGTTAAGGAACATCGAAGAGCTTGGAGAACTTGGCGTCATCCAGGGCATATATGGGCGCCTCAGAAACTTGATCAAGGTTGATCGTGGTTATGAACAAGCAATAGAGGCAGCTTCAGCTGGCTGGTTGGATTCCATCGTTGTACAAGATTTCAACACTGCATTCACATGTACAGAAACGCTTACACGCCTGAAGTTAGGCAGAATCAAGATAATCCCTGTTCAAGAACTATCGAATATCAAACCTGTGAGACCTCAGAAAACCAGAGATACAAGCGGAACCGCCTCCATGTTTGTTAAATGCGCAAAACAGTATGAACCCGCGGTTGTTTTTGTGTTTGGAGATACTTTGATAACGAGGGATGACAAGATTGCTCTCTCCGTTTCTCGCGACGGCTATCGAACGGCTACCGTTAATGGAAATGTTTACGAGACTGGTGGAGGGATAGAAAGTGGGTATTATCGTGCTCCTATCGACTTTTCCTCGATTATTCCAAGTGAGTCAGCCGTCGAAAGCTTGAACCAAGCAGTAAGTGCCCTTCAGGAACACTTGGTAAGAAGAGAAGATGATGTAACCAGCTTCGAAGAAGAAATCGATAAAAACCGAGTAGAATTCACTCGACTAACCGAGGCAATACATACACTTGAAGGTGAAATTGGACGAATACACAAAAGCATCAAATATACCAAACGAAACGTTAAGCGCCTTGATAAATACGTTCTGAACGTTCAAGCGCGTTTGGAAAAAGAGAAAGCACAAATAGTTCTTCACAAGGCACAGCGCAACGCTACCCGAAAAGAAATACAAAAACTACGTAACGGATTGATTGATTTGCGACGAAAAGTGGATTTATCTCAGATTCAGGAAATGGAGATTCAGAAGGAAAGGTTAGGAGATGGAATAATAGAGTTACGGCAAAATCTTGGCAGCATGGAAACTGAACTTGCAACTCTTCAATCCAAGTTGAATAACGTTCTCATATTGGGTGCCGATAACATTAGGATTCAACTTCGAAAGGTAAGACACCAGTTTTCTACCGTTGAAAAAGAAGTTGGAGAAGCCCTTAAACAGAAGGAGATGCTTGAAAGAGAACTTCCCGAACTTGAGAAAACAAAGGAAGACTTGTCTCGTTCGGTTTTAACCGCTAGGGAAGAATCAAAGAAATTTACGTCTCAAATTGACTACATCGACAAGAGGTTGCAGCGATATGATCAGGAGTATGAGCGAGCCGATCAGTTGTTCAACCAGCTTCAACTCAGCCTTCAAACATCCCAACTACAGTTGGATCAACGCAACCTTCAATTGAAGGAATTTGGTTACGAAGAAACCTTAGAAGTGTCACCGAAACAACTTGGATTAGCTGAATCATCTGTCAAATTGATGCGTTTCGAACTGGAAAGACTTGGTGCTGTGAACCAGTTGGCTCTGTCACACTATGCTGATCAAGCTTCACGATACAAGGAATTATCTATACGCATGAACGAGTTGGAGCTAGAAAAACAGGCTATACTTTCGTTTATGGATGAAATTGAACAGAAAAAGCGTAAAATTTTCTTGGAAGCTTTTAACCAAGTAAATGAAAACATCGGCAGGTTTTTCTCCAAGCTCACAGGCGGCGGGGAATCTGCTTTAAGACTTGAAAAACCTGAAGAACCGTTCGCTGGCGGGATAGATATGGTCGTTCAGTTCCCCGGCAAGCCACCCATCCTTGTGAGTGGAGCCAGCAGCGGAGAAAGATCAGTAGCTGCAGTTGCCTTCATATTTGCTCTGCAAGACTTCTTGCCCGCAACTTTCTACCTATTCGACGAGGTTGACGCACATCTGGATGCACTTCATGTGGAGAAGCTGGGGGAGCTGCTGGCTGAGGAATCAACGGATTCTCAGTCTCTGGTTGTTACGTTAAAGCCTGAGATGGTTAGCAAGGCAGGGAGGATATATGGCGTGTACGAGCGTAATGGAGTCTCCAATGTGGTTTCCGCTACGTTTAAGGGGGCGACCTAATGTCGTCGTCCATTGAGAAACCCTTTTATTTTCAACCTCCTTTGAACGTACTTTTCGAACTTGACAAATTGCAGAAGATATTGCCATGGGACATCAGCATTTCGTTTCTATTGGCATCCTTCTTGAATGAGATGGAAAAAAGAGGGGAGGTCGATTTTAGGGCTTCAGGAATGGCGCTCGATTCTTCTGCCACTATATATCTCATGAAATCTAAGCTTCTGCTGAAGCTAGAGGAGCCTCCGCTTCCTCCTAGGACTCCGCCAGATTTCTCGCCTCCGCCTTTGTTTCTCCCTCTTCGTTACGAATTGACATCTACTACGATCCAGCATTTGTTGACGGTGCTGGATGAAGTGTTAATTGGTGAACGCTTATTCGGGATAAAACCACGTTCGGAACCTATCTTGCCGTCCCCTCCGGATTTCCTTCCTCCAGTTGATTTGTACATGATGGAGATCGAGGAGAAGATGAAGAGCTTGTATCGTCTTCTGCGGCAACTTGTGAGTGGAGAAAAACTCGTATTCTTTTCTAGGGTGATAACTGGACTAGAAAAACTGGAAGCAATCAAAACCTTCATTACACTTCTCTTCCTTGCGCAAACAGGCAAAGTCGCTTTATGGCAGGAGGAAGATTCTAACGAGATTTTCATAACTCTCCCAGAGGGCCCTGCTGTTGGAGCAGATAGAGCGTAACTCATCTGAGCTGCTTAGCGAAGAGAAGTTGAAACGTGATTTGGCTTTGTTAGAGGCTGCTCTCTATGTGGCGGGGCGTCCCCTAGATTTGAGGACGTTAGGATCTATCATCAAGACTCGTTCTAAGAGGAAGGTTCAGAGGCTGGTAGGGATTCTTATGGAAGAGTATGAGACTCGTGAAACTGCTCTTGAAATTTTGGAGCTTGAGGATGAACGTTTTGTTTTGCAGTTGAAAGGGGAATATTCGCCTCAGGTTCAGAGGTTGGCGATTCGGCCGCTTCTTTCTAAGGGTCCGTTGAAGACGTTATCTTATATTGCTTATCGACAGCCTGTTTTGCAGTCTCAAGTTGTTGATGTGCGGGGTCATCATGCTTATGGTCATTTGAGGCAGTTGGAGAGTATGGGTTTGATTTCTCGTGAGAGGGTTGGTCGGACTAGATTGTTGCGGACGACTGGGTTTTTTGCTGACTATTTTGGTTTGAGTCATGATTTGCGCACTATGAAGCGGCAGTTGAAACGTGTGTTTGAGGATTTCGAGAAGACTGAGGTTAAAGAGAAATAGATGTTAGGAAATTGAAAAAACTTTTTGAAGCCTCTATATATATCCGACTTGTAAAAAAATCGTCAACAGGACCCACAATTTTGACAAAGAATTCGTTCTTCAGGTTCACTGAATTTCTCCATCGATTTTACCTAAATAGCATCGCGTCATGATTAAGGTTTCCGCTTCTGGAGTAGTGCTTCAAAAATCTGTTCGTGTGCGTGCGCGATAGAAAAAAGGCTAAAGTATTCTAAGATGCGATCGATTTAGCCAATGCTAGGGTTTAGCTTCTCCTTGTTTTCTCCATTTGATATACGTCAAAGCTTTTGTGGCTGCCATAGCTCCTTCCCCTGTCGCAGTTACAACCTGCATTCCACCACATGTGCAGTCCCCAGCTGCGAAAACACCTTCTATATTTGTTTTTTGCCACCGATCCACCTTTATGCATCCCCTGTCGTCAACCTCTATTCCCGCCTTCTTAACTATTTCAGTTGTCGGAACCCAGCCTAAAGAGATGAAGACCCCATTAACCTTCTCTCTCACTTCCTGCTTAGTTTCAAACTTAACAATTTTTACTGCTTCTACAACGTCTTCCCCTAAGATGGCGACAACTTTGCCATTAACTATTTTTACGTTAGCTCTTTCTAGGAGACTTCTCTTCAAGTCTTCTGCGACTTCGATCTTCTTTTCGTCCGTTATCAACAGCACTTCCTTTGCTATATCAGCTAAAAACAACGAGTCTATTATTGCTTCTTTGGCAAACCCGACAACCGCAACTCTCAAGCCCTTGAAGAACGGCCCGTCGCAGACTCGACAGTAGCTTACACCTCTTCCAAGGAATTCAGTTTCTCCAGGAACCTCAAGCTTTCTCCTTTGAGTCCCAGTTGCAATTATTAACGCAAAAGAATGGTAGATGGCTTTACCTGTAGCAACTTTTTTAAGTTCTCCTCTCAAGTCTAGGTTGATTACTTCTTCAAAGGCTTTCATTTTTGCACCAAATTTTGAAATTTGTTTCTCCATCTTTTCTATGAACTCTTTTCCGATGACCCCTTCTGGGAACCCAGGAAAATTCTCGTAGATCGAAGTCTCTAAAGCCCTTCCACCCGGAGTTTCAGCTTCCAAAACTAGAGTTTCTAGTCCAAGCCTAGACGTGTGTATTCCTGCTGTTAGGCCGGCAGGACCAGCGCCAACAATTATTAGATCATAGACTTGTTTTTCCTCACCCACTTTCTTTTCCTCTTTTTCGTGGTCTTTCAGATTTCTAGTGTTTCTTTTTTCGCTGCTATGATTCACATGTTTACTTCTTGGCTTTAGGTTTGACTTGTTTCATCGAGACCTCACAACATATTAATTCACACGCAACACATCCGCATGGTTCGTCAACCACAACAACAAGCCCGCATTCTCCACATTCGTATTTTGCACCCTTCTTCTTCGCCATCCTTTCACCTCCCACCGTTTTAACAAAAAATCTTCTGGGTCACCGGAAATATGAGACTATTTAATGTAAACATTCGCAGGTAAGTATAAGCGATTCTATGCCATTTCTTGCCACACCAGATCCCACATGCACGCAGAAAAAATAATCAAGCTTTAAGTTTTCAGCAACAACTCAATTGCTGGAACGATAGAGCTTGTTTTGTATTTACCCGTTGTGCCACCTTTCAAATCTAGGAGGCAGGCTTGTGCGTGTCCTTTTACCTTTACCTTTCGATATACTTTTTTTACAATTCCTTTTTCGTCGATTAGGAATGTGGTTCGTTCTGTGCTCATGAACGTTCGGCCGTAGAGACTTTTCTTCTTCCATACCCCGTAGAGGTCCAATACTTTTCCTTCAGGATCACTGAGCAAGGTGAAGGGCAACTCGTGTTTCCGTTTAAACTTTTGATGTGATTGGATGCTGTCTTTGCTTACACCGAGTATGACGATATCTTCTTTCCCAAACTCTCTTGCCATGTCTCTGAATTCAATGGCTTCACGAGTGCATCCTAGAGTTCCGTCTTTAGGATAGAAGTAGAGCACTATCTTCTTGTTTAGGTAATCGCTCAACGACACTTCTCTTCCATCATCCGCTATCAAAGTGAAGTCTGGTGCCTCTTCTCCCTCACTAACCAATCTAAGCCACCAAATAACAATGCAGTGTTCTGTAAATTGTAACTTTGTTTTACTTGAAGTTTAATTCGAAGGTGATTGGGACGTTTTCTCCCCATGATTGTCTCAGCGGGCATATTTTTTGTGCAATCTCGAAGCAGCGATTAGCCTTTTTTCGTTCCCACTCATCGTCTTTAGCTAGTTTAACTTTCATGTTGAAGTGTATGTTTGTGAAAATCAGTTTTTCAATTCCTTCTGCACTCATATTTAGGATCGCTTCGGTTTCAAGATTTTTAAGTTTTAAGTTAGAGTTTTTTGCGATCAAAAGAAATAGCGTATTTATGCATGATGCCAATGACGCAGCGAAAATTTCCTCTGGTACGCAGTATCCTTTTTTTCCTCCAAACTCCGGTGGAGGGCTAACTGTAACAATATGTTTGCCTTTTACTGTCAGATCACATTCTGTTTCACTTTTCCAGTTGGCAGTACCCTCAAAGACAAGTTCCAGCATAGAACGACCTTCATCTTTTCTTATGTGCACAGTATATCCGGTTGGATTACCAGCAACTGCATCAGCCGCAACCACTTTTCCTTGACACGTGTCTGTGTTTGTGTGCTTCTAGCTCGGTTTTTGTGTTGAATGTGGCATTACACATTTTGCATTTATATTCTCCCATTGAGTTCATATCCTCCAATATTGTTTTTCCCCATGTGATTGTACATGCATGAGAAATTCTTAAGTTTATGTGACTGTGATGCAACAGTAACATAATTTTAAATACGTGATGCCTCAAAAGAATATTATTGGTGATGGGGGCGCGGGAAAACTCCTTTCTCTCAGCAACCAAACGTTTTTTAAAGTCTAGTTGCACGCGCCCCATCGTCAATACACTGTCAAATCTTTCTAAAGGCTTTATGGAACTGAATTCTATTCCAAGTTATGAAAGTTCTCTGCGACGAGCAGGTCTATACTTTTCTGATTTCCATTCTTCCTAGTTCGTTATCTATTCCCGTGAATAGGACGGTGCCATGAGCTCTGGACAATTCGGCGTACAGATTTACTGGGTCGTTGCTTCTGTTCAGCATATTGGCGTTGTAAGCGCAGATGGCAATCATTGGAATGTCTAACACCCTGTGTAACGTTTTCTCATATTCTATCAGTTCTCGAACCAAGTTGTGTTTGAAGAAGCACGCCGTTTCTCCGGTGACTCTTAGTCCCTTAAAGCCATTTTTCAAGGCTTCGTTGTAAAGTTTGTTCCATAAGTTTATCGTGGTGGTTAACCTGAACTTTCCATCTATGATGTAGATGTCTTCATGGTCAAAGATGCGTAAAGCATTTGTTCTCTCGTATTTTTCTACCTTGATGCCGAACTTTTTCATAGCTTCTCTGATCTGGCTTGGTTTCTCGTCAGAAGCCACGTACACTCCAGCTTCGCCATTATCCAATCCGACTTTTAGGTAGTTGAATAGAACGTTATGT
>CP070709.1:689673-693458 GCA_020350305.1 Candidatus Bathyarchaeota archaeon | reverse complement strand
GTTTAAGAACACCAATGTTGACAGCTTTTACCAGATGATACTCATCCCGAACCTTCTGTACTAAGCCAAGCTCCACCAGCTTCTCCAAATGATACAATGCCAACGCTGGACTCGAAAAACCCAATGACCTCTGTGTCTCCCTAACCCTCACCACACGACTCGAAGACCTTAACAAATGCCAGTAAACCCGAAGTGTATTACCTTTCAATTTGCTGGCAATGCTCTTTTCATCCAGTCCCGAACGCCTCACCTTCAGAACTCCCAATTTAACTTAGTCTTTTACGTCAAACTAAAAAGACCTACGGATTGAAAATAAGGATTCCAAATCCATTGAAGAATAGAGAGATCCGCTCCTTTTAACTGTTCATTGCTTTATAGTATGGTTCACGCTTCTTCACAGCTTCAATGAAAAGCCTACTCAACTCCGCATCGTCAGCACCATTCCGCATTGGAGTCAACACATCCACAAGATTATCATTCCTTGCCAAACAAGGCTTCAGCTTACCATCACTCGTCACCCTAAGTCTTGTGCAACGAGCACAAAACTCCGTGTTCTCGATTGGATGAATTACTTCAACCTTTACTCGTGGTAGAAAGTATATTCTACGATTTTGCATGTCCTGCCGCGTTTTGATCTCTAATGCTTCCTTTTTTAACCTTGCTTCAATCTCATTTAAAGGATAATGATAGCGCTGGTAATAGTCGGATCTGACATTTATTGGCTCTAATTCGATAAGCTGAAGAATCGACTCATTCTGCTCCGCAAATTTCATCATCTTAGAAATCTCTCCATCGTTAACGCCCCGCAAAACAAGCATGTTCAACTTCACGGGATAGAGCCCAGCTTTCACCGCCGCTTTCACTCCGTCTAATGCGTCTCTCAAGCTTCCACCGTTCAACTCCCGATAAGTTTCAGCGCTCAACGTTGAAATGTTCACGTTTACCCGTTTCAAACCACATTCACGAAGCGACCCTGCCAAAGGTGCCAAAAACGCTCCATTAGTAGTCATCGACAAATCCCGCAAGCCTCGAAGCTCAGCTATCTGTTTAACTATCTCAAGAATATCAGACCGAAGAAGAGGTTCGCCTCCTGTCAATTTCACCGAAGAAACACCAAGAGAGATGGCCACCCTAACAATACGGGTAATTTCTTCCACCGACATTTCGGTTGACGGAGACGCAGTTTCTCCTTCACGGTGACAATATGGGCACTTCAAGTTGCATCGCTGACTAATCGATATCCGCAAATTAAGTGTCGGCCGCCCATAATTGTCACAGATCATTTAGAAAGCACCTATTTTTCACGGGCATGCTTGACGATGTGCCCCACCTCAGGCAATATAAGTTTTTCGAGACAAAGAGAAACCGCCTTAGGAGAACCCGGTATACAAAAAACAACTTTTCCCCGTGATACTCCAGCCAAAGCACGGGTGAGAATAACCGCTGAACCCATTTGTTCATAACCAAGCGTTCGAAAAATCTCGCCAAAGCCGTGAATTTCTTTCTCCAAGAGTGGTTGAACGGTCTCAATTGTGACGTCTGTTGGGCCGATTCCTGTTCCGCCACAGGTGATGACCGCATCTACATCGTTTGAACTTAAGGCCTTTCTTACATGTTGTTCGATAGAATACTGATCATCAGGTACTGTCCTTCGAGAGGTAACGATGTGACCATGCTGTCGCAGAGCATCAACGATCAGATCTCCAGACGGATCGTCAACAGTTTTCCCCAACTTCAGCTTTTGATACCGGGAAGAACTGCAAACAACAACCGCAAAGTTTAGGCTCTTCGGTGCTGTAGCCTTGTGACCGATCGATGTCTTGCTCATTTGCCTTTTCCCTTTACCTTACGTACGACGCGTATGTTCTGAATGAGAGTGTGTGAATATTGTCCCTGCGCGTCCTTTTCGTACTGTTTTGTCATGTCCCATATTGTCAACAAAGCCATTGAGGCGGCAACAAGAGCCTCCATCTCAACTCCGGTTTGTGCCTTCGTTTTAACTGTTGCCTCTACCAGCACGCTTGAGTCGTCAACCATTTTTACGTCAACTTTTACGTCAGTTAAGGGAAGAGGATGGCACAATGGAATAAGCGAGCTCGTGTTCTTCGCCGCCAACACTCCTGCGATTTTTGCCGCATAGAAAGGATCGCCTTTTTCGACTTTTCCTTTGTTAATCAATTCTATGGTTTCAGACCTCAATTTGAGAGTGCCACTTGCTGTTGCTTCCCGGTACACTTCTGGTTTCGCGGTCACGTCAACCATCGACATGCGAATGATCACCAATCCATTCTACTCGCTGACCTATCATGGATTATTAAGGCTTATTTGTTTGTTCTCCAGTTTTCTATGAGTTTCTTGATGATTTTTGCTCGAGAATCTACTTCGTTGAAGCGGAAAATGCGAATTCTCCCAAATCTTTTGTGTCGAACGAGCCCAGCGTTTTCGAGAGCTTGCAGATGCTGATTTGTTGTGGCGTAATTGAGCCCAGTGCGTCGAGCAATTTCGGAAATGTTCAGTTCTTCAATTTCTACCAGAATTCTAAGGATTCTTACTCGTCCTTTCGAGGAGAATACATCTTCAATTGACACGTGGATTACTCCGTCTTTTCTCTGCAGACAGAATCTTGGTCAACTCTTCCTCTAGATCTGAGGCTGGAACTCCCGGTAAACTGATATACGTAGTTTTCCCGCGTTGCCCAACGCTGGAAAGCTCTGTTCTGATTATACCCAAGACTGAAAGTTTTTTCACGTATTTCCAAAGTTGAGTGTGACCACGCTTCTTCTCATCATATTCTTCGCAAACAACTGCGTAAGCGTCTTCAGCCGTGCCCATAGACAGATAGGCAGCTTCGGAATGTTTGAAGTGTCTTGTGATACCGAGGAGAAACATTTTTTCATGAAGACCGAGAGAAAAGATGATGCTCTTTCGAACAACTGGATAAACATCTGTAGCCGCTTTTCGAACACACTCAGGCGAAACTTCCGACAATCTAGATGCATCGGCGTATTTGCCAGCCCGCCATAAAAGCTCAATTCCGTATCGTGCGTCGCCGCCTTCTGAAGAAGCTAATTCGGCGATGAAGTGTAGAGTTGATGCGGATACAGTACCGTATTTGAAGGCGAGGTCCACGCGGTCTTTCAATATGTCTTGAAGCTGAGACGCTGAGTATTCTTCTAGATGGATGATGTTACGTTGAAGAGTGCTTCTTGTGCTGTGGTCGAGTCTGTCTAGGTATTTGTGTTCGCGGAGGATGCAGATAAGGGAGAATCTTTGGGGAGCTTTAGGTCGGTCTTCTTGAATGCGGGTGAGTTTGTAGAGGGGATCTGACCCTCCGATTTGGATGAGTGCTTCTAACTCGTCGATCACTAAGATGAGGTAGGCGTTCTGTTCATCGAGAATCTGCATTAGCGTTTGCAAGAGTTCTTCTGCCGAATAGCCACGTTTGGGGAAGTGCGGATGGAAATTTAAGATGGCTCGTTGAAGAATCATGAAGAGGCTTCCCTTGCATTCGCGACAGTTGACGTGAATGTAGTTGAGGTTTATTCCCCTCTTTTCTGCCTCTCGTGTCATTTCCAGTCCGAAGTGCTGGGAAAGAACTGTTTTTCCTGTTCCAACATTTCCGGTGATTAACACACGTTGGGTCATTCTTCCGGGGTTTTCGATGGCGAAGCGGAAGAATTGATCTAAGAGGTTAATTTGGAATTTTCTGTGGGGAAGGCGAGGTGGTACGTAGTTGATGTCTAGTTTGCTTTCATCCTTGAACACGCTGGAATGGTAATACATAG
>CP070709.1:679003-689573 GCA_020350305.1 Candidatus Bathyarchaeota archaeon | reverse complement strand
TCCTTTCACAACTCTTAGAAATCGCAAGAAACCGCCTCAACACAGTTCTGGCGTTCACCAAAACCACCACACTGAGACTTGGCGGTCACAGGCTTACAGATCTAGCCACGAAAACTTCTCCGCCATGCCTAATCCAAATCAATCGTTACACGCTTCATTCATCTACACCTATTCGCTTACTTGGAAACATTTACATCACAAAACTCACAAACGGCGGTTGTTCATTTCGACTAGACATCGACAAAAACATCCCCAGCGAACAAGCAATAGCAGCGGTACAGAAGCTTCTTGGAAACGACCTACTCCTTCAAGGCTACCCTGAAACTCTACGCTTGGCACACATATACTCCACATTCACCGCCAACGAAGTCATAGGCATCCAACGGTTCATAGCCCAAACATACGGACTAAAAATCCTTACACGACCCAACTTACGCAAATTACTATTTGGACCGTACGGAAAAGGCCCAGAGGCCTAGCCGATGCGACTTTACAGAAAAGAAGGCAACACTATCCAAATTCTAAGCTTTCCAACCGAGGAAATCGAAAAGGGAGAATACCTCGTCATACAAGACCCCAAACACAACAGAAGCCTCGTCACACAAGTAATCGACATCCAATTTGCCAACATTCCCGGCATCCTAGAAGAACTCCTAAGAAACTCCACAAACAATCAACATGTCTATGGAGAAAGCCTTGATCCGCTGGAAGTAGCCCCACACATAACTTACATCCAAGACGCACGAATGCTTGTCTGCAAAATCCGAGGAACCATACAAAACGAAAAACTAAGCATAAACACAGCGTGGCTCCCTTCACGCTCCCAATCAAACGTCAAAAAACTTCCCGTGGCTTCTTTGCTGGCGCAAGCAAAAATCAGCAAAAACCTTCCCATCAACCTCGGCGAAACAAGAAAATCATCTTCCATCACAATCGACGCCCACATGCTTGACGGCAAACTCAACATAGTGACAGGAAAGAAGGAAACCGGAAAATCCCACCTCTCCAAACTCCTCGTCCTCAGCCTCATAGACTATGGAGCCCCAGTTGTTGTTCTAGACCTAAACGGCGAATACACCCGCCTAGGCTTCTCGTCAAACGGCGAAAAAAACGAGTACAACAAAAAGGTCCGCGTGCTCACCCCAGGAGAAAACTTCAGAATAACATTGGCCCAGACGAACCTGCGTGTTATGATGAACATCCTCTTCCACGCACTTGACCTGCCAGGCACCTCTGCACGAGAGTTTCGACGCATTTGGCGATTTCTAAAAGACCGCGACACGCTTACGATGCATGAACTAGGCGAGACTATTAGAAACCGGCAGTGCAACCTGCACGTGCGAGATGCACTCTATTCTCGTTACTACAGCCTGTTAAACTCTGGGTTTTTCACCGACAACCATGCAGAAGCAACAAGTCTTGAGGAGAACTTTCACAGCATGCAGAGTGGCGGAGCATTGATCATAAACCTACAAGACATTTCTTCGATTGATCGACAAATCGTGGTGGAGTTTATGCTTGGAAAGCTTGTGACACTTCTGACTCAGCGGAAGTTGAGAGCAGTATTTCTGTTTGCTGAGGAGGCTCATCTTTATCTGCGTGAAACTTATTGGGACGACATTGTTACGAGGATGCGTCACTTCGGAGTTTTCACAACTTTTGTGACTAATCAGCCTAATACTATTCGGGAGAACATCTATCGCCAAGCAGACAATATATTCCTCTTCAACTTCACCAACGAACATGACCTTGAGGCAGTGTCAAGAGCTGCCAAGGTTGACGCTGAAACCGTCAAGTCGATTGCACGAGACCTATTGCCACATCATTGTCTCGTTCTGGGAAAAGTTGTAAAAGACTTCCCTATCGTAGTGAAGGTGAAAGCCCTTGACATTCAAACAATGGGACAAACAAGGCTATTTTTCACAGATGAGAACTAGAATCCTTCTAGCTCGTTTCGATGTCTTTTGAAAAACGAACGGAAGGAGCTTGTCAAGTCATAGGCTTCCACTTCATCTAGAGAAACCCACTTTGCATCTAATACGTCACCTCCCGACTTCGGCGTTCCACTTCTAGGACGAATCAAAAACTGTAGCAGAATGTAGTGGTATCGATGCCGTTTATTTTCATCCATGATAATGTTATCAACAGTATCCAAAGGTCTATCAATTACAATCTCAACCTTCAACCCACTCTCTTCCTCAGCCTCCCGCATAACAGCGTCTCGAACCTTTTCTCCAAGTTTCACCACCCCCCCGGGAATGCTCCACTTGCCTTTCCCAGGCTCCACTCCCCTCTTGACTAGAAGAAGCCTACCCTCGTCAACAATGACCGCTCCAACGCCGACAATAGGCTGAGTAGGATATTCACGCCTCAAACCTAAGCCTCCAACAGCCACATCTCCATGCGTTTCCAATACTTAAAAGCAACTTGTCCAATTTAAAGTTCGGGAGAGTTTCTTGGTAAAGCGGTGAACGAGAGAGATGAAGCCTTTTAGTTTTGTTCATGTGGCTGATCTACACCTAGGCTATGCACAGTATAATCTGGATGTACGACGTGAAGATTTTAACGCAGCATTTCAAGAAGTGGTAGACAAAACCATTGAGTTAAAGCCTGAGTTCATGATTATTGCAGGAGACATATTTCATCGCGCTCGTCCCTCTAATATCACGCTTGAAAACGTCATTACCAATTTCAGACGATTAAAAGAGGCAGGAATACCCGCACTTGCAGTAGACGGCTCTCACGACTCGGCGCCAAACGTGATCACAGGAACAATTCTTAATCCGTTGGACAGTGCAGGCTTGATTCGTTATTTGCCCCGTCATGAAGGCGCTTCTTGGCGAAACAAGAACTGTTACGTATATGGTATCCCCAATTTTCGAACAAGAGGAAGAACTGAGGAACGACTACCCATCTTTCTAGAACAGAACAAGCCCGCACCGGACCCCTCTATCTTCAACATCTTCGTTTTCCACATGGCTCTCGACATCCCCCGCCTGACTCCCCCACAAATGGAAGCCGAAGCTTCACCTGAAATGTTTCCAGACAGCTTCAACTATTATGCAGGCGGTCACATTCACAAGCCAGTTAAGATTTCCTTCAAAAACGGTCTTCTCGTCTACAGCGGGTGCACAGAAACGGTCAACCACGATGATGCTAAGGTTGACAAGGGCTTCTACCAAGTTGAAGTAAATCAAAAGGGAGTAGCTAGACTCCACCGCGTCAAGCTTGAAACTCCACGTCGATTCATTGTCTTGGAACGTGACTACACGGGCTCAACTCCGCAAAAAATAACCAAGATGGCGGTACAAGCAGTAAAAGAGGCTGATGAAGTTGGAGCAGTAATTGTACCTATATTGAAGGGTGCGTTGCCAGTCGAAGCTGGACGCGGAGAGATCGACGTCGCCAAGATTAGAAATGCGGCTAGAAAGGCACTCAATGTACACCCACTTGTTCGGCTAAGAGAGACAGAAATCACTGAAGAGTTAATCCGCTCCATATTCGAAGGCGAATTGAAAGACCTTAAAACGAAGGCGTTCGAATACTTTTTCAAAATCTTCCGTGATCGTTATGTTCGGGAAGAGGCTGAAAGAGCGGCGAGACTTGCCGTTGACCTCCTTGAACCGTTAGTGGGAAAAGAGGAAAAAAAGGTGAAGGAAACGTTGGAGGCTTTCTCTCGTGAGAATCAAAACTGTGCGGCTTGAAAACATTCGGTCTCACGTAAAAACGGATGTTCCATTTGCGAGAGGTTTCAACTGTCTTGTCGGGGGCTTGGGGCGCGGCAAGTCAACCGTTCTCTATGCTATTGATTTCGCCCTTTTCGGAGATCCACTCGGGAGAAGCTACGATTATATTCTCAGGGAAGGAGCGGACGTGGGCAACGTAGCTATGCATTTTGTTCATAATGGAAAAAATTACAGGATACTGAGAGGTCTCCGAAGGCGTGGCAAAGGCATCAGTCAAGATGTGGAACAACTCAGATTCTTTGAAGAGGACAAATTGATTGCAAGCTCAAAGGGAGAAGCTGTCGTTGAACAATTGAAGGCGCTAACCGGCCTTGACAAAGACCTTTTTCGCGAGGTTGTATGGGTGCGTCAAGAGCATCTGAAAGAACTGCTGGACATGACCCCGCGGCAGCGACAGAAAAAGATGGACCAAATGTTTGGACTTTCCGATTATGAAGTCGCATGGAGCGGTCTAGCTGGATTTCAAAAAGAATTTCAAGGTGAAAAAAGAGCCTACGAACGTGATTTCGACGTAGTTGGAATGGAAAAGCTTCAAACCGAGTACAACAAGTCGGTTGAAGAGTTTTCGCTGATTGGAAATGAACTTGAAGGCTTGAAAAAGAAGCTTGTTCAAACCGAAGCCGCCTTCAATGAAGCCGCTTCACGTCTTCAGAACCTTGAGAAATTAAGAAAACAAACAGATAAGTTGCGTAGAAGAGAAGCAGAATTGCAAGCAAACGTTGCCAACATTGAAGACACATGTGCAAAGTTAGTGGATGAAATCGAAAAGAAGAAAACATTCATCCACGACCTTGGAGAACGCCTAACATCAATAGAAGCGCAACAGAAGTCTCATCGAAAAAAGCTCCAAGAAGTAGGATTAAAACCTGACCAAACAATCAAAGAGCTCAGGAAATATCTTGTGGCTCTTGAAGAACAGATGACGAGCATTGGAGGCGAACAGGAGGCTGCTAAAAAAGAAGTACAAACCTCCAAAAAGCGCATTTCAAGCTTAACCACCGAAAACAAATGTCCACTATGCCTTCAAAATCTCCCTGGGGAGTACAAGAAAAGCCTTCTCGAACGACTCGATAAAGAAAACGGTGAACGTGAAAACAGACTTGTTGAACTTCAGAAGAACTTTCAGGAACTGGAAGGACTACGCAGCGTCGTCAACTTCGTTGTCTCAAACTTACCACTACTTACCTCTCGAATTGAAGAAACAAAAAAGCGAATCCAAGAGGAACATGGATCCTTAAACAAGCTTTCGACAGATTTTGAAGACAAACAACAAAAAGAAAAATCGCTTCGAAGCCAACTTGGCGCCGCGCGTGCAGAAATCACCAAATTCAACATTGACGAACTTGAATCTACTCGAAAACTTCGGGACACAACATTTGAGCAATATTCCGCTGTGAAGTCTAAGCTAGAAATAAAGGAAACTCGAAAGAAAGACGCCGCGTTGAGAATAGACACCCTCAGAGAACGATTAGACAATGCACAAGAAAAGATTAAACGAATGGGGAATATCGAAAAGCTTCTCCGCGTCATGGATGATATACGAGGCGCCTACAGAAGTATTCAACCTAAATTGCGAAGCGAGTTTGTCACTTACCTAGAACGAATGGTTCAACACGTATTAGACGACCTCAGCGGACCTGAAGGCCCAATCTTGACTGTAAAAATCGATGAAACATACACACCTATTATTAAGAGCGAGGAGGGGTATGAACGAGAAGTTTCTAACCTCTCAGGCGGAGAACGAACGCTGCTTGCATTCGCCTATCGCCTCGGCCTCGGCCAGTTAATTATGCAGTCAAGAACAGGCCATGGGTTTTATCTACTTCTCTTAGATGAACCGACAGAGAGTTTAGGGCGAGAAGACGGTTCAGTTGACAGGCTAGCTGAAGCCATTTCCCGCCTAAAAGCCATCGAACAAATAATCGCTGTAACCCACAGTGAAGCATTTGCAGAGAAAGCAGAACACGTCATACGGGTAGAGAAAGAGGCTGGTGTAAGCAAAGCTTCTATGGAAAGGTAATCACAGAGCGAACTTCATCTCTAAAATTTGCTGTTGGTTACGGTCTCACGCATTCTGCTTTTGCCCGTGCACTAAGCTTTGTCTGACTTACATTGAAACATTTGTCACAATTGCCGCAGTACCACAAGCCTGCTAGATATCGCAGTCGTCCCCCACATTTTGGACAACGTCGGCCGACCACCCTCAAACCCCCTAAATCACGAGTTGAAACGCATTGACGAAAATATTTCCTTTGACCCAGATGCCCAGTTATTCTTCCTTTTCAGTTTCTTTTTTCTCCTCAGAGCTTTTTGGAGCAACTGGCAATGGTGGCGGCGTGGAAACCATTGTCCAACCGATCCATACTATAACGAAGAGAAACACGTAAACGATGATTGCGACTGGAACGATTACCGCCCAATCGCTAAGTGGTCTTCCCAAAAAAAACAAATCTTGGGGAGCTAGGAAAAGCCAACAAAAATATCCAGTCATAGCGAGCACGCTTAGGATACACATAAGCGCACCCAAAGTCTTATCACGCATGAATGATCGTTCTCCTTAAACTAAAAGCTTAAAGCACACATCACTTAAAACTTTCGAGATATTTAGATGATAAAAGATGAAGCAAGAAAAGATAATCGAGTCCATAGTGTCTGCTATAAACCACCTTGTGGGTTCAAGGAAAGCCCTAGCAAGAAAAGATGAAAAGAACTTGGTGAATCTTGTTTGGCGAGCAGGTGCCGATTTAGAATATGCCCTTTTTCTTTTTTCCCTTATGCACCAAAACGAATCTGAAAGTTCTTCATGGAAAATTGACTCGCATTCAAAACAAGTTGAGATAAGCTCTACTCTTTCATCTGTCCAAAACCTGCTTCGAGAGGCGAAAGACAATATGAAAGCTGGTGAACTACCCGACGCTCATAAAAAAACGCGGATGGCACGTGGATATCTCTTGAGGGTTCATGATACATTTGAAAAGAAGCGAAAAGAACAACGAAGAGTCAAATGATTTCTATTCTGCCCGCTGAACAATAATAAAATCTATTCTTCTCTAGCTCCCTTCCTTTCTTTGATGGTGAAAACGTTTTCTTTGCTTAAGATCACACGGAAGTCTTCTTTCAGCTCCACTTGATGCAGAAATTTTCTGATAAGCACCCGCAAATATGCCTTGGAAGGAGCTCGCTCTCCTTCATCTATGGTAATCTTGCCACCTACAAGTTTCACTTTTGCATCTACTCTATTTTCCAGAAAACTCACAAAGTCCTTTACCGTTCCACTATCGGCCTTATCACGAAGCTCGCGCACTTCAATTGTAATTTTCGGCGTATGCTTGCACCTCCCACGCTGCTATCGACGAACGACAATTATTCTAACCTGGTCGCAAGCGTCTTCGCACCAATCAGCTATCATCTCGATACTTTCAAAAAGCTGGCTCATTAATATAGCGAGCCCTGCACTCATAGTTGTTTCTTCAGCCAACAGGAATCTAGCGTTTTCATAGAGATCGTCTACTTTCTCCTCTTGTCTTTCAACCAGATCTGCCGCCTCAAGTGCTTCTTCAGGTTTTTCTGCTAGTCGGTTGATGCATTTTCGAAGCGCAGATGTACATTCTCTGGCTCCTATAACCATCTCAACACATGCTTTCTTCAGATTTTCTGGCACTTTCTCCATTGAAATGACATTGAGTATGCTAGTGGATTCGCGACTCCAATCTGCCACCATGTCCACTCTTTTCACGAGATGCATGAGGTCTTCTCTGCCTGTTGGCGGTAGTTCTCCTCGGGCCAATTCGTCCATTATTTCTCTTCTCAGCTTGTCTGCTTCCTTTTCAGCCCTTACCACTCGATTTATGCATAATTTCTTTCCTTTTTCATCGTTGCTTGTTGCTGCCTTTACCGCTCTTTCCAAGTCTTCAGCAATGCTCATGGTCATCGCCAGATGGCGTTGCGTCATTGTTAGTGCCTTTTCTTCTCTTCTTTTCTCAAACCATTTTAATAGTTCACTCAAGCGTCAGTTCCTCCCTTAACCCTTTGCTGGGATAGGTAAAAATATAGCTTTTGTTAGGAGAAAACCTGACAGTAACTTTGTCACCTACGTTGAACCATTCTCCTATCAACGTAGGACGAGCGATTGCTATCCTATCTTCGTTTTCAAGTAGGACTTCATATCGTATGTTTGTTCCTTCAAACCTAAGCTTTTCAATGAGGCCAAACATCGAATTAACCCTCTTTTTTCGTCCTTCTTCCATCTTAAAAGTTTCCGGCCTAACCATCAAAACAACTCTTTCACCCTTGTTTTTAGTCTTGTCGGAAACACGAACGGTTAATCTTCCCCTCAACCTAACAACTGACCCTTTCTTGTTCACCTCAGTGATGTAGCCTTCAAGGAAGTTTGATTCTCCGATGAAATGAGCTACAAAAACATGTTGAGGCTTCATATACAGCTCTTGAGGAGTCCCAACCTGCAAAATCCTTCCCTTCCTCATCACCGCGATTCTGTCCGAAATAGCCATAGCCTCTGCCTGATCATGAGTAACATGTATGGCGGTCAATCCAAGGTCTTTCACAAATTTTCTTAATTCGTATCTTAACTCAAACCTGATTTTAGCATCCAAGGCGCCTAGTGGCTCGTCTAACAATAATAGTTTGGCACCTGCGGCCAACGCTCTGGCCAAGGCAACTCTCTGCATCATCCCGCCACTTAACTCAGACGGTAGGGCATCCAAGCGTTCATAGAGCCTAACCATCTCCAACATTTCGCGTCCAATTCTTGTTCTTTCCTTCTTTCCCCACGCCTTCACTCTTGGACCATAAGTTACATTGTCCCAAACGTTCATGTGAGGAAAGAGTGCATAGGTCTGAAAAACGAATCCAATACTCCTGTCTTCGGGCGGAATATGAGTTACAAGCTTGTTTTCAATGCGAATTTCGCCTTCGTCTGGTTGAATTAAACCGGCAACTGTCCTCAATAATGTGGTCTTGCCGCATCCGCTTGGGCCGATAAGGGAGAAATATTCTTTGTCGTGAATTTGGAGGCTTACATCATCAACTGCAACAATCTTGCCAAACTTCTTTATGACATTCACCAGCTGAACTTCTGGCATCTAAATTGCGCCTCCGTAAACTTGTGTGCAATCATAGTAGTATGATTCAACTGCGATGGATATTTTAAGCATGCTGATGTCCCCTGGTAACGAGCCTTAAGATTAACAAAATTATGAAGGATAACACAATCAAAAAGCCACAGCCTAGGCCGATTTCTGAGGGCGCCATTCCACTCCCAGACTTAACCCAACTAACTAGTAGAACGGGAACAGTCTGTAGCTCAGTTACCACGGCCAAAGTGGCGCCAGTCTCGCTTACACTCCTCGTAAATACCATGATTGCACCAGCCAACAAAGAGTATTTTGTCAAAGGCAAAATAATTGTCCTAAACACGGTGAATGGTCTGCTACCAAGAGTTCTGGCGGCTTCTTCGAAGTCTATGCCAATTCTTTCAACCGCGGATGCTGCTGACCTTACGAAGTAAGGATAAGTAATCGACATGTGTGCCAGAATTAGTAGCCAAATCTCAGGGAAAAATGCGAAGTTTTTCCAGAAAAAGCTGAGCGAGATTCCGAGTGCAATAGAGGGGACGATCATGGGAATGTTGACCAGTACGTCCAGAATTGTTGAAGATATCGTTCCAATTCTTCTTCTTGCGATGAGAACTGCCATCGGCAAACCAAGTATAACATTTAATATGGTGGCAATAGTTCCTACGAAATAGGATAAAGCAAGACTTTGCCAGTATCCTTCCCATGCACCTGTGGCGGTTACTGCTTGGTTTATTGTGCCGTCTGAGATAGCTTGTATCGCTGGAAGAGCCACGAAAAGCGATGGAATGAGAACAAGAACAAGAAATATCAAAAGCGTGCCGCCGTTTCTCAAGGTTACTACACCATGGCCACTCAGTTTTCTCTCAATCGCTGGTCGAATCGTCTTAAGGGGTATTTTTAGTCTTGTACCCAGCAGCCTAATAACTAAAAACATCAGGCAAGAAACTGCTATTAAGATGAAGCTGACGAAAACCAATGCTCCTTCATAACCCGTTTCACCGGCGGTTTTAAGGTTATTAATTAGAACTGGCCCATTTTCAAATGCCCCCGCAACAATCATAGTAGCCCCTGTTTCAGAAATCGACCTAGCAAACGCCAATACGAAGGACGCTATTAATGATGGTTTTAGGATAGGGAATGTAACCGTTCTATCGGCAGTTAATGGTGCTGCACCCAGAGTTCTAGCAGCTTCCTCATAAGTTCGCTCATAATCAAGAAGCCCTCCTACCATCACCCTAACTACAACGGGAAAAGAAAACGTGAAATGAAGCAAAATGATTAGCAACCAACCAGGTGACACAAGACTACCTTCAAACAGTGAAGAAACACCCTCTGGCCCACTCCAGAACAACAGCAACGAATAGCCAAGAGTCACTGTAGGTACGACAAAAGGAATGTCCGTGAATGTATCGAGAACATTTAGCCATCTGGATCTACTTCTCGTGATAAACCAAGCCATCGGCAGACCAGCAACCAAGTCTATTAGTGAAACAAAGAGAGCTATCGCAAAGGACGAGGAAATTGCCGTCGCTGCTCTAGACATCAAATTAGGATTTTCAAAAATTTGTCCCATCGTATTCCATTTGAGAAGTATACCGAGAATTGGTGGAATTAAGATCAAACCAAAAAAGGAAACCACGGCGCACGAATAAACTAGGTATCGGATAATAGGCTTGGAAGAAAGAGAGTCAAGAAATTTTGTGAAAGCAGAGTCGGCTAGATCAATTT
>CP070709.1:675654-678903 GCA_020350305.1 Candidatus Bathyarchaeota archaeon | reverse complement strand
AAGGAGGTAGGACAACGAATCAATTACAGTCCAACGTCCCTCTCCTACTCTCGTGGCTATTTCTTTTTGAAGAATTTGGAGAGCTTTTGAGGCGTGAACATCGATGAAGGTCCAGTGACCAGCTTTTTTTAAAGGTGAAATCGTCCAGCCGAATGTTTCGAAGTCTTCTGTTAGGACATTGGATGACCTAAAGGTTGTTAAGTATGCAACCTTCCCTTCTTTGAGTGCATGTTGGTACATGATTTGCTGGGCGAGGGTGTCGTTTCCAGAGCCTGGTTCTCCCAGCATCAAGATGACGCTCTTTTCAGGGAGGCCGCCTCCAAGAGTTTTGTCTAACTGCATTATCTGTGTTTTAACTAGTTTCATGTTGTTTTCCAGCTTCTGCGTGTGTTATGGTTGTTAAGCAATATTATTTTTTCCAAGCCGTATCCCGTTTCTTTTGAGAAGCATGCATGTAGTTGTTTTTCGGTGAAGAAACAGGCAAGTATTGAAGTTTTATTGTGACAGCTTTATGGTAAAAGTCTGGTTAAAGCCATAACCAATCGGCTCGGATGGCCCATAGGAGAATCTGTGGACCCAAGAGTCGTGATGCTTGTTTTAGACATAATATAGGCAAAAAAATTATTTATTTAGGTCTAATTTAAGCAAAAGCGTTCATAATGTCTGGAGGGGTAAATCATGTCTTGCACAGTTGTAGTTTGCGGTTTCTTCGGAGACACGGGTAAGGGAAAAGTCATTTCATATCTTTCGTTGAAGGATAAAATAACAGTAACTGCCAGAGCAGGCGTTGGTCCCAACGCAGGTCACACAGTTGTCTATGAGGGAAAAGAGTACAAGCTAAGAATGCTGCCAAGCGCGTTCGTCTACAATAAATGCCGATTATTAATTGGTCCTGGTGTCCTAATAAACCCAGAAATTCTTCTTAACGAGGTACAACTAACCAAGTCTGAGGACCGAGTTGGTGTTGACAGCCAATGCGCAGTCATCGAACCAAAACACATGGAAGCTGATAAAAAAGGGGAACTTGCCAAGAAAATAAAGACAACAGGTTCGGGTTCAGGTCCATGCAACGCGGAGAGAGCGTTAAGAACTGCTAAATTGGCTCGTGACTTACCGGTGCTTGAGAGATTTTTGACAGATGTGCCTGCAGAAGTAAACAGTGCAATCGACGAAGGAAAGAATGTTCTAATTGAAGGAACCCAGGGAACGTATCTTTCCCTTTTTCATGGGACCTACCCTTTCTGCACCTCCAAGGACGTAACGGCCTCAGCTGCGTGTTCAGATGTTGGGGTTGGACCAACAAAGGTTAACGATGTTATTCTTGTTCTCAAAGCGTACACAACTAGGGTTGGAGCAGGCCCGCTTCAAGGCGAATTATCATGGGAGGAAGCAGAGAAGAGAGGATGGGCTGAGGTTGCGACGGTGACTGGAAGACGGCGAAGAGCAGCACCATTCGATTATGAGCTTGCAAAGAGGGCGGTGATGTTGAATGGAGCAACGCAAGCTGCCATGACGAAAATTGATATATTGTTTCCAGAGTGTGAAGGAGTTAAATCCTATGAAGAGCTTTCACAGAAAGCAAAAAACTTTGTCGAGAACGTTGAAAAGGAAGTAAAAGTGCCGGTGACGCTTCTTGGGACAGGGCCTGGCGCTTGGGAAATCGTGGATAGAAGAGCTTAGCTCGACTACGCTTCAGTTCAATTTAAAATCTGACAAAGATATAAAATGGCGTTGGAACACACTAGAGAATATTCAACGATACGTGTTGAAACCAAGGATTTCGTGAGGGCGGAGGACCATTTGATTGAAAGTTGGGGAAAGGAAATCAGGGAGAAAAATTGATCTAGCCGACTCTGCTTTCACAAAATTTCTTGACTCTCTTTCTTCCAAGCCTATTATCCGATACCTAGTTTACTCGTGCGCCGTGGTTTCCTTTTTTGGGTTGATCTTAATTCCGCCAATTCTTGGGATACTTCTCAAATGGAATACGATGGGACAGATTTTTGAAAATCCTAATTTGATGTCTAGAGCGGCGACGGCAATTTCCTCGTCCTTTGCGATAGCTCTCTTTGTTTCACTAATAGACTTGGTTGCTGGTTTGCCGATGGCTTGGTTTATCACGAGAGGTAGATCCAGATGGTTAAGTGTTCTCGATACATTCACGGACATTCCTTTTGTCGTACCTACAGTGACTCTTGGCTATTCGTTGCTGTTGTTCTGGAGTGGGCCCGAGGGTGTTTCTTCACTGTTTGAAGGTAGTCTTGTGTCACCGGGTTGGTTGCTAATCATTTTGCTTCATTTCACGTTTTCTTTTCCCATTGTAGTTAGGGTGATGGTAGGAGGGCTTCTTGATTATGAGCGAACTTATGAGGAAGCTGCTAGAACTCTGGGTGCGGCACCATTAACTGCCGATAGAACGGTTACGCTTCCCATCCTAAAACCGTCATTAATAGCGTCTTTCGTATTGGCGTTTGCGCGGTCGATTTCTGAAACGGGGGCTACTATGATGGTTGCGGGGGCATTTGAAAACGGACCAGTTCTAATTAATAACCTCAAAACCGCTGGTGAAACCGGTTATGAAGGAGCTTTGGTTTTCGTCAGTTTCATCTTGATAGCAGTTTCTTGCTTGATTTTTTTAGTTATTAGACTACTGGGTACAAGACTAAAAATACCAATTAAGAAGATTCGACCAGCGATTGAGAGAAAACTGAGTGGTCATGGTGTAGTAACCTTGAGAAACGGCGGCACGCTTTTGATATTTCTTGTTCTCGTTCTCACACCATCGCTTTTCGTGGCTCTTCCAGCGATACAAGCTATCTCGGACGGCACAATAAACCAAGCAGTAACCGCTACAGGTGTGTGGGGAGGATACTGGCAAAGTCTTGTTTTATCCTATTTCGTAGGAACCATTGCCACCATATTAAATGTTATACTTGGTTTGCCGATGGCAGTTCTCATCGCAAGAAGAAGAATTGGAACTTTATCTTCAACAATTCTAGACGTACTGGTCAACATTCCCATGATAGTCCCCTCTATTGCACTCGGAATCTCGCTCAGCTTTTTCTGGAAAAACTTCGCATTTTTCCCTGAAATTTGGCTACTGATTCTGGCACACATGTCGATTACTTATCCTTACTTCGTGAGGTCAGCAGCATCCGCGGTTGAAAGAATTAGCATAGACTTCGAAGAAGCCGCCAGAACTCTTGGTAGCCGACCGTTCACCGTGTTTAGGACAATTATTTTGCCTTT
>CP070709.1:672257-675554 GCA_020350305.1 Candidatus Bathyarchaeota archaeon | reverse complement strand
TGGGTTTAGACCGTCGTGAGACAGGTCGGACTCTATCTGCTGGGAGTGTTGGTCGCCTGAGGGGAAAGGGTCCTAAGTACGAGAGGAACGGGACGTTGTAGCCTCTAGTTTACCGGTTGTTCGACAGGGCATTGCCGGGCAGCCACGCTGTCGCGGATAAGGGCTGAAAGCATCTAAGCCCGAAGCCGCTCCCGAAAATAGGCGGCCGTTCTTTGACGTGAGACTTGGTGACAGGCCTTGGTCAAGGACGAGGGTTCTCATAGAAGATGAGGTTGATAGAGCTGGGGTGTACGCATCAAGGCTTCGGCCGAGGTGTTTAGCCTGCAGCTACTAATCGCCCGAGGTGTCGGGCTGAAAACGTTCTGGTGTTTGGGTGATTTGTGGGTTGGTTTGGTTTTGTGTTTGTGTGGTGTTTTCTGTTTTTTGGGTTTGCTGTTTAGGCGTTGATTTGGGCTTTGTTTGTGATGTGACTTCTGGTTCTTAATATGTTACGTGAGAGTATCGGTGCGAATCGTGGTGTGGTTTTTAACAGTGAAACATAAATTCTTTTAAGACTATGTAGGATGGGTGAAGATGTTTTGAGAGTGGTTACGGCGGATTCGGGTGCTGCTATCCTGGATGAGAATTTTAAGCCTTTGTTGATAGTTGCTGTGACTGCGGCGTTGGTGAAGCCTCCTTATAGGAAAGCTAGTCTTTGTTTGTCTGAGCCTATTTTTAGGAAGGTGGAGGATGGTTCGTTTTTGATTGTTCATGAGCTTGAGCTTTGCCAGAGGCTTTTGAAGGATGTAGAGGCGGATGTGGTTCATTTGGATATGTCTTTGGGCAGTCTGAGTTTGGAGGAGCTTTCTGTGGTTCAGCTTTCTAGGATGAGAGTTTCAAGTAAGTCTCGTAGACGGGTTTTGAAGATTTTGCCAAAATTAAGAAAGATTGCTTCTGATATTAGGCGGGTTTATGGTCTTGATGTGTTTGCTATAGGGAAGGAGAGTATTCCGGTTAGGGTTGCTGAGTTGACGTGTGGTGCGTATGCTGTTTTGTATTCTGCGGAGAAAGCGGTTAAAGAAGAGAGCAGAGTGAGGTTGGGTTTGCCGACGAAGTGTTATGCTAGGGTTTTTGGGGATGGTGTTATGGTGCATTCTTTGATGCCTGCTGAGCATGATATTGTGGGCTATGTTAAGGATGAAGAAGGTTTTTTGGAAAAGGTTGAGTTTTTGGAGATGCTTAATCCTTGTGCTCGTGGTTTTAGGGTTTTGGAGTTTATTCCCAAGATTTGACTTGCATAGTCCTTGTGTTTGTTGTTTGTTTTATTCTCTCTCTTTTTAGACCCCCCTATACCGGGGGGAGGGGTGGGACGTTCGTTTCAGGTTGTTTTTTGAAAAATAAGCTTGAAAACGGTTTATTCAATGTATAAAAGTGTATCTTATTGTACAGAAGTGTACGGAAACGTACGAAAACGTACGGAATTGTATGGAAAAGGTGGAAAAAGGTGGGAAAAATGGAAAAGTGATAAAAGTTGTGAGCGTATGCTTGTTAATGGGTAAGGTGATGGTTGTTGGGAATAAAGTTTCGTAGCGCAGAGGTTGAGGATGCAGAATGGATGACCGAAGCCGTGAACAATCCAGAGGTAGCCAAATATTTAATCACCGTCTACCCGTGCACCGAACATGAAGTCAAGGACTATATGAAGAAGAGGCTTGAAAAGGAAAAACACAAGTGGATAATAGCTGAAAAAGACGGAGAACCAGCGGGCAGCGTCACTGTTTCACCTGGAGAGGGAAGAACCAGACACACGGCATGGCTTGGAATATACGTAAGAAAAAAATGTTGGAGACAAGGAATTGGAACAGCGCTCATGGAAGAAGCAGTAAGGGTTGCCAAGGAATTTGGAATACGAAGGTTCATGCTTGGTACATTTGAAGGGAACGAAAGAGCGATAAGATTGTACGAGAAGTTTGGATTCAAAACTGAAACAACTGGTAAAGGATTAGTATATCTTGACGGTGGCTGGAAAGACAGTTACGTAATGGGATTAGAACTTGCACCATGTGAACCACGCCTTACTAAAACATCTATGCTACAGAGGACGAAAGATTCCATCCCTACAAAACGGTTGCGGAGCGAAGATCTAACAGTTCTGCAACTGATGGACAAAGACTTGGACGAAGTTAATAGACTTCAAAATTGTCCAGAATCGACAAAGTCCACCACAAAAATCCCACCGATCACCAAAGAGGCAACAAAAAAATGGTATGAACAGCTTAGCGGACGCGGAGGCAGTTTCTGTTGCGGATGTTTTGAAAATCAAGAGCTGTTAGGATACACACAGTTTTCAGGTGGAAGACTGCCCTTCGCAAACGTGTGGGTTGAAGAAATACTGATAGACATGAAAGCAAAGCGAACCACAACCGCAGACTCGTTAATAGTCTCTCTCATAGGGTTCTTTGAAAGATATGGATACCACCGAATATTCGGCGAAATTCCGGAGACAAGTCAAGTGATAGTGAAGTCGCTTGAAAGACATGGTTTCAAAAGGACAGGGGCCTTCAAAGGCTACTATTTCATTGATGATCACTACGTAGACGCTTTAACATACGCATACCCGTGATGTCATAACCGAGAAAAGTGACATGAACGCTGCATAACAGACCTTTTTTCGTTCCACAATTCTTATTCGTCTCGATTACTCTGCATTTATATAGGCTGGTGAGCTGGCGGACGGCTTTCGAACGCCCAGTGCGTTTGAGGAAACTCCGCCCACCATGTAGAACTGCAACGCTTGTAAAGGCGTGGGGCGAGAGCCTTGGCTCCGGAGCAGAAACGGAACGTCCATTTGGCGAGAGGACAATGAAGCGTGTTAAGTCGTTGAGGATGCCGGTGGAAGCGGTGAAACGGCCGACCTGCAGGGTGAAAGGGCAAATAGGCGCCTGTGAGTTTCTGCGGGAGGCGCGGGTAGCCCGTTTAGCTGAATGCCGTCTTTGAACAGAAGGCGGGTTACGTCCAGCACACCAGCCCATTTCAACTACACCCCATGCCGTTTTGAACATACTGATAAACCTCAAGAACAACGCCAAGAGCGACTACACAATAAAATTCGTAGATAAGGCTCTAACACATCTAAGCAAACATGCAGACTTAGATAAACCCGAACAAGTCAAACAATACATAGCGAACAAACAAACAACAGACAACTACAAAAGAAACCTATGTTTCGCCTACAAACAATATTGCGACTACTATAAGATTCAATGGACAAAGCCAACCTATTACCAAGAACCTAAAACAATACGAATCCCAACAACC
>CP070709.1:666607-672157 GCA_020350305.1 Candidatus Bathyarchaeota archaeon | reverse complement strand
GATTTGAAGCTGTTTTTTCAGTTTCCCCAGAGTCTTTGTGGTGGTTTCTTTTCGATACTGTAGTAAAGCCAGTTTAATCTTGCGATCCAAAATGTCCCCGTTGGTACCTTCGATCTCAAAATTCACGTGACCCCTTTTTGCTTCAACGTCTGAGATTTGGACATGCAGCTTTTCGAGTTGCTCGTAGGAGTTTTCAATAGAGGCTTTCAAACCTTCACTTCTAAGGTTTAACTGCTGAGCCCATGTGCTTTCAGAATTTTCGTAGGTTTCCTTGAGTCCTGCAAATCGAGTTTTAATATCTATGGGGTTTACAATCCTATGAAACGTCGTCTCTAGCTGCGTGATTTTGTCTAGGCACTCCTTTTTTCCTTTCTGTCGAATTTCTGACCAAGATTGTGTTCTTTCTAGGGCTTGATTGGCCAGTGAAACGCCTATTTCGTGCTTTGCCTTTTCGTACTCCAGTTTCAATCGTTTTTGAAGAATGATTTGCCATTCGGTCTTCGCTTGTTCCAGTCTCATCTGAAGCTTGTTTAGTTGATCGTCAATGATTTCTGTTTCATTTTCGATGTGTGCGATTTCACTTTGTCCCTCTCGAACCTGATTTCTCAGTTCAGTAACCGTTTTCTCACGTCTTGAGACTTCGGCCCATGCAGATTCTCGTTCAAGGAATTTCCGCTTCATTCTTAGCTGTTTTTTTTGTTGGAAACGGTCGTACTGTTCTCTCCAATAGCCCAGCGTCTGTTCAGCAGATTCGAGGAGCTTGCCCACCGATTCTTCTTGGCTTAGGATACGGCTAAGCTTTTGTTGAGCTTTAGAAACGTTTTGGCGGTAGGATTCAAACCCGACCGCTGCTTCCACCATCTTGAGCTTTTCTTGAGGCTGGAGCACCGTGAACTGTTCCACCATATTTTGGTGCATAATAATTAGCATGTTGTCTGGGTCGACTCCGAGCTTTGAGAGAAGCCTTTCGACATCTCTCTTATTTGCAGCTCTGTTTTCTAATTCGCACCAGTATTTTCCGTCACGCCTCAACATTCTGGTCAGAAAAATGTAATCTTTATTGATTTTTGGAACTGGTCGACGCCCGCTTTTTCGAGAGTTGTCCAAAACTAACGTAACGCGAGCTTGGTCTTTACCCCATCGAATGAGGTCGCTTAGCTTTTTAGATCGTTCGGTGTAGGATTGTCCCAGCGCAACTGAAATCCCAAGCAGTATGGATGACTTGCCTGAGCCGTTAGGTCCGCAAGCAACGTTGACGCCTGGTTTAAAGGGTATCCTAGCATATTCGTAAGACATGAAATTTTCGAGGATGACTTCTCGAATCAGCATTCAAGCGAGCCTCTATTTGCCCGTAATAGAGATATTTCCGCTGTTAAAAAGAATACGCATCTTCACAATAGACGTGTCAGAGGGCAAATGAAAAAATAGAAGAATATACTTGTGGTATGAGTACGTGAGAATCAGTGTATTGTTACGTTATTTGCGCTTTTGAATATGCATGCATGCATGCATGTGGAAATCTACAGGGGATATGGTGGATAATGTCGCGGGTTTGGAGATGGTTTTTGAATCTGAAAGAGGGTTAGGGGAGGGTTGGGATTCGAGTGTGCAAAGAGTGGTTGGATTATACTCTTGTGTGTTTTGGGGTGGCCAGGTGTTGTCCTGATTCCATCGCTTGGAAAAGTAACTACTTCATCCATAAACGCACGCATCCCTAAACATTCTTGAAACCTCGATGGATGAAGAGGTTCTAGAGCTGTATTCAGACACTAATTCGCTGATTTTCTGAGGTAACATTTGGAAGACTATGATTTAAGCGGATAGAATATAATTCCACAAAATTCATATTAAGAAACTGCATATACCGCTGTCTTGCAAATAAAGGAGAAGGAATGATAAAAAAATGAAGAAAAAGCTACTTGCGACTCTGATTATTGCAATATTCATGGCATCTCTAATGTTTAATGCAGGCATAGCAACTCCAACATCTCGAAGAACATCGGGTACTCTGAAGACTTCAGGGCTTCCTGAGGGTTCTCGTCCAGTATTCGAAGAGAGTGATGACTTTGAAGGAATCGATGGTACACCCAGATTTGAAGGACTTGTAATAGACGGCGTAGAGCCCGACACTGGAAATCCATGGTGGGTACCTGTCATTGACGATTACACTGGTTTGTGGGACTGGCTGGCTTTTGAAGTTGTCGCATCAGGTGAACACTGCAACATTTGGATAGGACTAAGCCCTGATGTATGGACTGGATATCAAGACTACTATGACGCAAAGGGTCCAGGGTTTGATGACGACGAGTGGCATTTCATGTATCCATGGACTTGGGAAGGCGTCCCAGCTTATGGTATTCCGCCAGGCTATCACGATGTGATATACGGAAAGAACCTAACCTATATGGTTGATGAATTTGACAACAACATTTGGGAAACAACAACGGCACACTTCGGCATGTATGCTGATCGCCCAGGCCCTCTCGATGACTACAAGATTCAAATATTGATATTCAACATTCGTGATGGACTCTTCTGGGATCCAGTGAATGCACCTTGGTTCATACAGGGATATTTCTGGTCTTTCGCAAGCGAATTTAATGATGCTAACATATTCCATATGGACACTTGGCAGTGGTACGCCCGACTTGGACCACAGCCACCTCCCTCCACACATTCCCAAGAATACGAAGGTACTGTTGCACATGAATTCCAACACTTGATTCATTATGACGTAGACTCTGATGAAATGGCATGGGTTAACGAAGGCTGCTCGATGCTAGCTGAGTATATCTGCGGGTACGGATTCTCACCTGGTCAAATATCTGATTACCTGATTTACTGGTGGGACACTTCACTGGTGATTTGGGAAAGCTATTTGTCCAATTATGGAGCCTCTTTCCTATGGACCTTCTACATGTACGAACATTATGGTGGAGCACCGCTAATATGGGATATCACTCATGAACAAGCCAACGGAATCGAAGGATACAACGACGTCATTAAAGACCACAATATCAAGAAAACATTTGATGAAATCTTCCAGGATTGGGCAATCGCAAACTATCTTGACGACACAACATTCGCTGACGGAATCTACGGTTACTATGATCTAGACATACCTTCCGCAGACACAGAATGGTATGACATACCATACACAATATGGATGTGGGATTACCTGTACCCGTGGTTCGACATATCTGTTGATTCATACCCGAACTATGGATACAACTATCCATACGGAAGTTCTCTGCCCTACGTCGTGAACTATGTTGAATTCTACGATTACGCACCAACAATGAAATTGTACTTTGACGGTGACGACTACTGCGGCGTATTTGCACACAGCGGCACGTATCAATGGTATTCAGATGGAACAGAATACTCATGGTTCAGATTGGGTCAAACCTTTGACCTCACAACTCTGACAGCAGCAACCCTCAAGTTTTGGAGCAACTACGAAATCGAAACAAACTGGGACTATGGATACGTGGAAGTCCACGACCTCGACACAGATGAATGGTACACTCTTCCAGGACTTGCGACGGTTTCAACGATTCCAAACCCACAGGACAATCCTAACTGCCCTGCCGAATTCGAACCTACAGCCTATTTAGCCGCAGGAAGATGGAACGCATTCACCGGCTTCAGTGGCGGCTGGTATCAGGAAGAGATGGATCTAACGCCATTTGCAGGCCATACCATAGAACTATACTTTACATATTGGACTGACCCGTACACTCTTGAACTTGGATGGTACGTTGACGACATTGAAATTCCAGAGATTGCCTTCTATGATGATGTTGAAGGCGGCGCAGGCGGTTGGAGTTGCACGGGATGGGACGTATCCACCGGTGTATTAGAGAATGATTTCGGAGTGAGCTTCCTACGTACGCTTGTGCACACAGATGGACCTGACAAAGATCCGTGGATTACATATGACGTAATCCAAATGGAACTCTACGATGAAACCGAGGATGGTTGGCAAAATATGAAAGATATCAACCAAGAGAATGTCCATACCATGGATCCAGTGTTGATGGTGGCTGCAAACCAACCTGGATACGAACATGACTTTAGGACCTTCTACTGGTTCTATGCGGATATTAAGTTATCGAATCCTACCCCTCTCGGACCCAACGTCGCAACCATTCAATAGCCACCACACCACAATCCAACCCACACTCCCTTTTTTTGACCTCAGCGGTATGAACAGATTATTTCCCTCTTAATCTAGACTCACAACTAGGTGAATCTTTCATCCAAAATGCATTCACGCCTCAAAAGCTGACTTAAGTAATTATCCGAACAAGGAGTGGTACCAGTCTATTATGTATTCTGGCAGAATGAGCCCTTTTTCTCTCAATCTTTCCACCAACTTCACGGGAAGCGGGCTCAACACAAATGCTGCTCTCATGTAAAACCTTCTTGGCTGTCCGGGTCTAACCTTCTCTTCAAGTATTATCTTATAATCAGACTTCTTATCCAAAGTCGAACCCTTGGTTCCAATCACGGAAAAAACGACTCCTCTCAAGTCTCTGAAGATGTTGCACCAATTGACCACAGACTTTGTCTCTCCAGAATAAGACACTAGAATTTCAAGATCTCCAGCTCTAGGACGAGGAGTGTTCACACCTCTTACGATATACACATTGTCCCCTAGAAACTTCTTGATGTGAGCTAACCTTATCACAGACATCTTGACCACCTCATCAGCCGTGCCCTTTCCACCCAAGAACACGTCGCTTCTTCTTTCCATTATGTCAATCAGCGAGTCATAAGCCTCTGAGCCAACGTTGAAATCAATCATTTCTCCGAGAACCCGGAATTCACCTTCAAACAGTTCGAAACCTTCCTCTACGGTGCTATTGCGGAACAAAACCTCGGTCAACATGTGAAGAACAAAGAGGCTTTCAAGTTCGAATATATCACCCATTATACCGGTTTCGCTGTACTCCTCGGTCGGCCTCTCCTCCTTAGCCCTTCCCTCTATCTCAATCACTTCCCCATATTTCCGAACAATATTTGCTATGGGAGAAGACGGGTGAGAAGTTATCAAACCCATGGTGAATCTCTTGCTACCTGTATCTTCAATGTACCTCGCGAGTTCTTCTGCAAGCGCTTTCGGATCCTTCGATTCTCCGCTTCCGGAATTGATTAACAACAAGATGTTTTCATATCTTTTCTCCAGCTCACCAGCCGCATCATACATATCTTTCCCTGGAAAACCTGGATCGTCTGGAGTGATTATGACCTTGAAATCCTTCATCGTGGCTATTTGACTCATAGCAGCGTTTAACGAGTAGAGGGATCTGCCAGAACCGCCACAAACCACACAATGCGCGGACCTTAAGGCTTCATACAGAGGAACGAGACTGTCTTTTTTCATATCAAAAATGTTATCTCTAATCTTGTTGACATAACCTATTTCACAGATTTTGCCTCTAATTTTCCTCATCCCCCTCAAAGACAAGTGATCATAAACGCTTTTTTCTTTTTCGATGCTTTTCACAACGATTAGTCTATAGTTGAATAAACATAGACACGTTT
>CP070709.1:663151-666507 GCA_020350305.1 Candidatus Bathyarchaeota archaeon | reverse complement strand
TTCTCACCAGCACATACTATCTTCAAATGCTTCACCACCTGCAAAATCGTAGGCCTCTTGAACTCGATGAGTAGGCAGTACTTACGAAGCGTGGCAAAACGAGGGTTATACGCGTTGTTTGCTATAAGCACAATGGGACACTGAGCATCCTTTGCAACCGCTATGACAGCTCTAATGCCACCGCGATCCGCGGTTCCCGCAACTCCGTCCAACTCATCCAATAAAACCAGTCGACGACCACCAAACAGTGTACCATACTGAGAGGCTAAACCAGCAAAACGCTGAACCATCTCCGCTGTTCGATAATCACTCGCGTTTTTCTCAACCAACTCCATGTTGAGGTCATGGGCTAGAGCCTCTACGCAAACAGTTTTTCCAACGCCTGGAGGTCCGTAAAGCAACGCAGCTCTCTTCTTGGGAACCCTCTTGCTCCAAGATTCCACCCAGCTTCTAAATTTTTCAATTGCCTCCTTGTTTCCAACAACCGTAGATAGTGTCCGGGGCTTGTGCTTCACCGTCCAAGCGGCGTACACTCTAGCTAAACGCCCCTCTTCATCTCATAACCTGCCTCAGTTAACCGTGCAAGCAAGGCACTCAACTGAACCTCTTCATCTGCACCTTGAATCAAACGAAAGTCAATCTCTCCAATAGCATCTGCAAGCTTAATCTTCCATTTTTCTGGAAGCCCTGAACGGAAAATTTCGATGTGAATCTGTCTGATGATGTCGATTCCAGCTAAGCCGTACTTCAGAATCATCTCCCTCAACTTCTCTCTAGACCCTATGAAATCGCCCTTCATTGCCAACGTAATCATCTCCCGAACGTCTGCTGGGTTGGCTCTACCAATCACCGAATAAACGGTCTCTGCGTCGATGGCTCTACCTAGAGAAGCAGCCGCCTGCATCGTGTTAGTTGTCTTCCGCAGGTCGCCTCCGCAAACCTCAAAAATGGCGTCCAACCCGTCACCTGACACTTCCACATTCTCTTTCTCGATGATACGCCGCAGGTAGACATCATGATCCTTCCTCGATAAGTAAGTGAATCGAAAGGGCGCACAACGAGATTGAATGGGTTCAATGATTTTCCCACTATAATTCGCTATGAGAATAAATCGGCATGTCTCTGTGAAACGCTCCATGGTGCGTCGCAAAGCCTGTTGAGCATCTCTAGTCATGTTATCTGCTTCGTCCAAAATCATAATCTTAAACGGAATTTCACCAATCGACCTCACCCGAGCGAAAGTCTTCACAGTCTCTCTTACCACGTTTATCCCACGTTCATCACTTGCGTTCAATTCCATAAGATGTTCTCTGTAGCCGGTACCATATAGATCGCGAGTTAAACAAAGTGCAGCCGTTGTTTTTCCAGTTCCTGGCGGGCCAGCAAAAATGCAGTGCGGAATATTCTTCGTCTTCACGAAGCTTTCTAGTCGTTCTACGATTTCCTTCTGGTTCACCATTTCACTCAGGGATTGAGGGCGATACTTCTCTGCCCACATCTCGTAGCTCAATTGTTAGCCTCCGTGACGTTATTTATGGAAAAGGCATGTCATAAATGTGTTTGCCCGCTATGATAAAACCTTAAAAACCAAGCTAGCCTCTTTCTTTTAGTTGGTTCTTACTGAGTGAGGTTTAATGTTGTCGGCAAAACCGTCAATGTCCATAAGAGATGCGGATTTTGAGTTTGAAAATACACCTGTTAGAATCGCCGTGAACAGAAATTGCCCAAAAATTGAACTTGCAGGCTTGAAAATTGGCCCCTTGGAAGAGGGAAAAGAATACGAGGCTAGGTTCTGGATAGCCCAAGAACTGGAAAAGGCGGGAATAGCCCGTTTTCATGAGGAAGATCTATTGACCGCGGTGAAACTCTACAAAATTCACTGGAAAGAACGTGTTCAATCAGTTAAACAGATTGCATCCTTACCTCAAGATTTCTATCCTAAACTGCGACGTTACCTTGCAGACTTGAAAAAAAATGCTGTGAAAAAACCTGAAAAAATGAGAGAGTACGAGAAAGCTGTTAGGCATTCCCGCGACATTATCAACTGCAGATTGAAGAAGATAGTTTCCCTCGCTTCTGCAAGCGCCGCTCAAACAAATCAGATAATCAATAATCTGACAGTTGAGGAACGCAGCATCTACAAGCTTCTTCGCAAGAATATCGAGGAGTGGAGAACTAAAATTCTTAAAGAAGGTGCAGAATCTTGACAGAAGTTGTAACAGCAGATCCGCAAGAACGATTTCAAGACTTTCTAAAATCGGACAAATATCGTGAGCGCATCTCCCGAATGGCCGTTGAAGGCACCATTTCGCTGAGCATAGATTTCGACGATCTAATGACAACTGACTCAGCACTTGCAGAAAGCATCACTGAGGAGCCAGATGAATATCTGGAGCATACAAATCGCGCAGCTCTTGCACAGCTACAAATCGAAGAACCCGAATACGCTGAAGGAATCGAAACCGTTCATGTTCGATTTAAAGGATTACCTGTAACCACCTCGCTGAGAATGTTAGGATCTGTTCACATAGGAAAACTCGTTATGGCGGAAGGAATCGTCGTACGTGCTTCCCCAGCCAAACCTATGGTCACGCAGGCGGCTTTTCGATGCAAAAGATGTGGAACCACCAGCTATGTCAACCAAGCAGGTCCGTTCTTAAGAGCCCCACTCGAATGCAGCGACCCAGCATGCAAGAGAAAAGGGCCCTTCGATTTTGTGCAGGAGGAATCCAGCTTCATTGACTCTCAAGAAATTCGTATTCAAGAACGACCTGAGAATCTCCCGCCGGGCCAGCTTCCGATCTGGATAGGCGTCAAATTGTTTGGAAGAGAACTTGTTGACATAGCTAGACCCGGAGATGATGTATTGGTTGTGGGAATTGTGCGTGCGGTTGCCCCCACACTGCCTAAAGTGGGAAAACTTCGCATGTTTACGTTACATCTTGAGGCTAATTTCATAGATGTGGTGAGCAAAGAGCCTGAAACAGTGCTTATTTCGCCTGAAGAAGAGAAAGAAATACTTGAGCTCGCAAGAGACCCGTGGATTCACCGCAAAGTCGTTCGGTCCATAGCACCGTCCATATACGGCTACGAGCATATCAAAGAAGCCATCATGTACCTCCTCTTCGGAGGGGTTGCCAAACATCTCCCCGACATAACCATACGCGGAGAAATGAACGCCCTCTTAATAGGAGATCCAGGAACCGCCAAATCCCAGTTATTGCAGTATGTGTCGAGAGTCGCTCCGCGTGGTTTATACACTTCTGGCCGAGGAACGACAGCTGCCGGCTTAACCGCCGCCGTGCTTCGCGAGAGGCAGAGTGGCGGAATGACCCTTGAGGCGGGAGCGCTTGTGC
>CP070709.1:660378-663051 GCA_020350305.1 Candidatus Bathyarchaeota archaeon | reverse complement strand
TATATGGTTTTACCCTCTGCTTTGACAACAAAGCTAGCGTGACCCAACCACTTCACTAAGAAATCCATTCTTTACACCCACCATTCCATGATGCGCAGAATTTATTTATTTTTTCTGGTACCCGGTTCCTTTAGAGTGCACATAGAGTTAATGCGTGTCATCTAATTGTTTTCTATTTTTCAATTAAATCCCTTATAGACGTGACAAGAGAATTACTAACCATGACAACCAGAGCAATAAGTCTCTTTAATGCACTTCTAATGCTGACTCTGATAATCTTTTGGGGAAGCTCGTTTGTGATTGTCAAGATAGCGCTAGATGAGGGTTTGACTCCAGTTGCAATAGCGACCTTCAGATTTCTCATTGCAGGCGGACTCTTCCTTGCCACGCTTCTCTTCAAGAAAAACAAAGAACGAGATTACAGACTTGTTGAAAAGAAAGATGTCCCGACACTGCTATTTCTCGCTCTCACCGGCGTCCCTTTTTTCTTCACTATTCAGTACACGGGGATTCAGATGACTGGACCGCCCATCGCCGCAATTTTCGTCTGTCTCCTTTCGCCGATTTTTATCTCTGTTCTTTCCACTAGAATATTCAAGGAACACCTAATGAAAAAGCAGATTTTTGGAATTGGGCTTGCAATAGCAGGCGCGTTCATTATTATCACAGGTGGTACTTTGAGCTTTCCGGACAACAGAGAATTCTTTCTGGGAAGCTTGCTCTTGCTTTCCACTCCAGTTCTCTGGGCTACGTACAGCCTCTTGGGAAAGAAGATAATGGAGAAGTATAATCCTTTTCTCGTTGTGGCTTACGTAACTGTGCTAGGCGGATTGTGTCTAATTCCTTTTTCTTTGGCTGAAAACTCTCTTCATCAAATATTCACAATGAGCCTCTACGGCTAGCTGGCATTTCTCTTCTTATCTATTACCTGTTCGCTATTAGGATACTACATCTGGTTCTACGTGCTAAAACAAGTGGAAGCAGCAGTGACTAGTTCATTCCTATTTGCAGAACCGTTGGTCACTGTGTTATTCGCGGTCACGTTTGTCGGAGAAAAGTTAAGCTTGTCCATTCTTGCAGGAGGACTACTAATCTTTGTAGGAGTCTACCTCGTCACCATGAGGTAAGCAATACCCAACGCCAGCTAGAATCTTTCTTTCATACGGAGGTCTCTTCAACAAAACGTCCTCAACAAAGGCTCTCAAAGGTTCTGCCACGCTCCAAGCCTGAGACATGCATCCCCGAGAGACGTGAGGCGCGTCGCCGTCGAATATTTCGCTTATCGTCCCCAGCCCCACCTTAAAAGTCTCCTCTTGGAACAGAGGCTGCAAGAAGTTTTGGAAAGCGAAGCTTCGCCAACGCTTCTCGTAGTCTTTGACTTTTAGGAAAGCAGTTGTGAAAGGCCCGAGAAGCCAAGCCCAAACCGTACCGTTGTGGTACGCCCTATCACGATACGCCCATTCTCCTAGGTATTTTCCTACGTACCACGGATCATCTTTCGGTAAGGTTTTCAGCCCATATGTGCCCCAGAGTTCTCTCCAAACAGTTTCAACAATTTCTTTCTCTCTCACTTTGTCCAGCATAGAAAAGTCTAGTGCAACAGAAATCACTTGATTCGGCCTTAGCGCTTTATCTCCTTGTCCTCCGCAAACTACATCGAATAAGCAATGTTTTTGTGGGTTCCAAAATTTCTCTACGAAGCTTTTTCTAGTTTTTTCAGCCATATTCCAATACTTCTTTGCGTCTTCTTTTTGGTTGAAGTGTGTGGCAAGAAGTTCCATGATTTTTAAAGCGTCGTACCATAATGCTTGGATTTCTACGGCCTTTCCATTTCTGGGCGTGACAAACTGACCGCCTACCATGGCGTCCATCCATGTTAACTGTGGCCCATGCGCGATTAGCCCGTCGTCATCCGTGTGTATGTCGTACAAGGTTCCTTGAATATGATGCTCCACGATGGACTGTAATGTGTCCCACAATTGCACTCTGACGAAATCGAAGTCTCCTGTGTATTTGAGATACTGAAGAACCGCGTTAAAGTACCAGAGAGTGGCGTCCACTGTGTTATAGATTGGTTTGTCTCCAGCCTGATTTGGAAATCTATTAGGAATGAGGCCTTTGCAGCAATAATGCTTGAACGTTAGCAAAATCTCTTTTGCAGCCTCAAATCTGCCTGTGACAAGTGTTAGTCCTGGTAGAGAAATCATCGAATCTCTTCCCCAGTCTTCAAACCAGTGGTATCCGGCGATCACAGATTTTGCCCTAGTCGACTCCCTGCCTACGATGAACGAATCGGCTGCCAAGATGAGCCATTTCAGCCAGTCTTCCATCTTAACATCAGCGTACCGTTTTTGAAACGTTGTTAGCAAACTTTTTCGACGTTTCAACTCCCTATCGTACAAAAGGTCTGTGTGGTTTGGCTCTTCACAAATTGACGAAAGAATGGTATGAGCTTCCTTTTCGTTTTTTCCCCCGGTTGCAATGACATAAAAGTTCTTTCTCTCCTTCGGAGCTATCCTAAGTTCAAAAAATCCCGGCTGAAAACTATCGTCGAGACAGCTTTCCCCACGAGAACTATCCACTCGAAAGTAAATCTCTCTAACCCACTTGCCTTTACCAGCGAAATATTGTCCTTCACTTGAAAAGAGGATTAAAGTTGATGGCAAAGTGTAT
>CP070709.1:651883-660278 GCA_020350305.1 Candidatus Bathyarchaeota archaeon | reverse complement strand
TACGATTTCTTCTCCGCCTAATTCCTCCCTTGCCACTATGGTCCAAGCTCTTGCCAGCCGTTTTGTAGCTAGGTTAGAAATGATTCTTAGATACACTCGGCCATGCGTAATTCTCTCAATCAGCGGAGCAACAGCCTCTGCCATAGTATTTACAGCGTTTGCACCCATTGCGTCTCTGCAGTCTACGTGAAGCTCGGTGATGACCATGGGGCCACTGCTAGTCTGTATCACCCTTACGTCTAGATCTTTGGCGCCTCCTCCAACCGAAACCAGCATGGGGTCCTGCTCGTTCGCTTTCTGGAGGATTTTCTCTTTTGCCGCCAGAACAGCCATCTTCGCTCCATACGGGTCATCTATGTTCACCGCTTGGATTTGCCCAATCATGACTGGCTCGGTGCTACTAGTGAAGAAGCCACCCTTTAACCTTGCCATCTTCGCCGCATAGCTGGCTGCAGCCACCACGGAAGGCTCATCAATTGCCATCGGAATCAAATAGTCTCGTCCATTGATTAGAAAGTTCACTGCGATTCCGAGGGGTATGGGGAAGACTCCCACGACGTTCTCAATCATTCGGTTGGCTAACTCCATTTTCAAAGATCCTGTTGATAATAGAGTTTCAACTTCTTCATCTGTTAAACCAGCGAAATCTTTTACGATTTGCACTCTTTTTTTTGGGGTTAGTTTGTAGAATCCTGAAATCTGAGACGTTCTACTCAATTCGAGCCACCCTAATTTCCAATTTTACTAGATGAATATGCATGGCATAAGAATTTAACTGCATTTTTCGGAAACCATTTTTCTTCTTTGACCTTTCTACGCAGATTAGACAGTAGATGATGTTCTCTTCGAAGGCGCCCCAGTTTTCAGCTAACTTTCGGGCGTCATCCCCCGAGAGGTTTCTTACAGAGCATTCCGCAATAATGTTGCCATTAACGCTAATAAAGGGGATATCTTAAAAACAACAATTTTGACCGATCATTTGGAAAGGCGTAGACTTTTCAAGAAGATGGGGAGAAGATTTATACTCTTATACTAGTACAGTAGTATGAGAGTTCATGAGATGCATTCTGAAAAAGAGTTAAACGGCTATGAAGTGTGCGAAGCTCTGAGTCTTCCCAGCCGAATGCGCATACTCCAAGAACTCATAAAAGCATACCCCAACAGGCTAACGATTTCTAAACTGCAACAGATAACTTCTGAGCCACGCATGACCGTCTGGTTCCACATGAACAAGCTTAGGGAAGCAAACCTCGTCGAATTAAACGGGTCTAGGCGGGGCTTCAAAGCCGTGACAAGGGCGCTGATTATACGGTTTAACGGAAATGGGATTCAGTTGGAGAAGGAGTAAGAGAGGGAGTAAGATGGTAAAAGAAGCTATGCTTTACGAAGAATTGTCAGAAAACAAGGTGTGGTGCAACCTTTGCGGAAGGCGTTGCATAATAGCTGAAGACGCTGTAGGGTTCTGTTTGGTTAGAAAAAATGAGAAAGGGAAGCTCTACTCGCTCGTGTACGCTAAGGCCTGTTCTGTATGTGTTGATCCGATAACAAAAAAGCCCCTCTCCCACTTTAATCCCGGTTCGCAGGTTATGTCCATCGCCACGGTGGGATGCAACTTCCGCTGTCGTTTCTGTGATAACTGGTTGATCAGCCAGGAAAAGAGAATTCAGGGATACGATTTCCCATCAGAAAAAGTTGTGAAAGCCGCGAAGGATGATGGATGCCAAGGCATAAGCTACACGTATACTGAACCGACCATCTTCTTCGAATACGCTTACGACACAGCAACAATGGCCCATAAAGAAGGGGTCTTCAATACCTTTGTGACCAACGGATACATGACTCCCGAAGCTGTTCAATTAATAGCTCCAATCTTGGACGCCGCAACAGTGGATTTCAAGGGCGCAGGAGACCCGGAATTCTACAAGAAATTTGCAACCGTTCCATCCGTGGAGCCAATTTACGAATCACTGAAAGAAATGAAGAAATGCAATATACATATTGAAGTAACCAACCTGGTGGTTCCGAAGATAGGAGATTCGATGGAAACAATTCGTGAACTAGCCATGTGGATAAAAGATAACCTTGGGAAAGACACTGTGTTTCATCTGCTAAGGTTTCACCCCAACTATCAGGTAACTGAGATTTCCTCAACTCCATTAGAGACGCTTGAACACGCCTGCGATGTGTCACGTGAGGTTGGTCTCAACTACGTGTATATGGGAAATGTCCCAGGACACCGTTATGAGAATACCTGCTGTCCAAACTGTGGCGAGCTGCTGATTAAACGGTTCAGTTTCGACATCGTGAAGTGGCATCTAACCAAGGACATGCGCTGCCCGGCATGTGGACAAAAAATTGCCATACAGGGCCAATTCTATCCCGGTGGTGCCTCTTACCCATATTACGTTATCTAGCAACCGCCAAGGATAACTCACCTATCGGTCTGATAGAACGTTGGATGCTTCAATGATTTTTTTGAAAAGGCTGGTGTAACGAGTAAAAAGGATGCGAAGGATAGGGTGCCAGCGAAACTGTTGGAGAACAAGCTGATCTCTACGCAGGAAGAAACTCAAATCTTTCTTGCCGACTTGTAGAATCAATGTGATAGGCCTAGTAACCCCTAGACGAGGTTATACCCGTCTCTGTCTGGCCCCAACTCGCTCTAACCATCGCACTTTATACACCAGTTTTCAACTAATTACTTCAGGAAACAAACATGATGTGGACTGCTTGGAGACCTGATGCCACAGCTGTTCTGAAGGACAAGAAGGCTCGAGCAAGCCTAGCCAGATACTTCGACGTTATGCAAGACGACAAACCAGCCAAGTTCCTGATCGCTAAAAAACTGCCCGCAGACTTCGATAAACGCGATTCGCTTACAAAACTGTGGAAACTGCACAATAAACTGACCGAAGAATTTTGCAGCCTACAAGAAAAAATTGATTCACATCAAAAACAACTGAAACAACTAGAAGCCTCAGAGAAGTCGTATCTGGACTTGAAGATCGAAATAGCAAATCAGATTCTAGAAAGCTGTCACTTCTGCACTCGTAGATGTGGCTTCAACCGACTCAACGGAGGGCTCGGATACTGCAAGTGCGGAACCCAAATAACAGTTTCCACTATGTTCCAGCACACAGGCGAAGAACCAGAACTCGTCCCGTCTGGAACAATTTTCACGCTCGGCTGCACTATGCAGTGTCGCCACTGCCAAAACTGGTCCATATCTCAATGGTATGAAAAAGGCGAAATCTTCTCACCAGAACGGCTGGTAAAACCGGTGGAACACTTACGCAAAAGTGGATGCAGAAACGTTAATCTGGTCGGCGGCGACCCGACGCCTTGGCTTCAACAGTGGCTCGAAACGTTCCGAAACGTCGACGTGAACATACCCGTGGTTTGGAACTCCAACTCCTACTACAGTGAAGAAACCGCTAAGCTTCTCGCTGGGTTTATAGATGTCTACCTTCTTGATTTCAAGTATGGATCAAACGAGTGCGCCAAAAGAATCTCTGACGCATCAGGCTACTGGGAGGCATGCACACGGAACCATCTATCTGGCAAGAAGTACGGTGAACTTCTCATCCGCGTCCTAGTCTTGCCAGAACATCTTGATTGTTGCACAAAGCCCATTTTGAACTGGATCGCCCAAAACCTTGGAACATGGGTTAGAACCAACGTGATGTTTCAATATCGTCCAGAATGGAGGGCCCATGAAATCCCAGAGCTTCGAAGAAGACTTACCGAAGACGAGAGAGAGCAAGCCATCAAGCTTGCCAAGGAAGCTGGACTAACCAATTTTATTACTTAATCTTCTTACAGATACCTAGAAAACGAAACGCGTCGTCACACTAATCCTACAAGAATTGCTTTCTTCTCACACGTCGAAATGAAACCAAAAGCTATTTCTCATGCTTCTTCGTTCTATCTGGTGGAGTGAAACGGGAAAAGGTAGAGGCCATATGCGTTACTGTCCTGAATGTGGCGGTGAACTGAAGTATATTTCGGTTACAAAACGCTATGCATGCAAGAGCTGTGGACTATCTCTTACGCCTCAAGAACTCACAGAGCTGCGTGAAAAGTTGAGACCGAGCTTCGAGTCTGCGGAGGAGCAACGGCGGAAAAAGCGGAAAGACTACTTGAAGTGGTGGCTCGGCAAGAAAAAGTAGACGGAGCATAATGCAGAGCGTTTGAACCATTTACGTAGGTAACAGACTGTTTTTTATATGAATCGCGCATTATTCTGCGTCAGGCAGTTACTACATAATCTTCATTTATCTGTTTGAATTGATGTTTCAGCTGGTAGGAGAATAGTGGTATGGCTTGTTCAATAGAAATCATCTGCGTTGGAACAGAGCTCCTAATTGGAAAGACCTTGAATACAAATGCTCATTGGTTAGCGAAACGAATAACGAGTTTAGGAGGCAAAGTTGCAAGAATTACCGTGGTCAGAGACGACGTGAACGAGATAGCATCCTCGGTGAAGGAAGCTTCACGAAGGAAACCTCGTTTCTTGATCACCGTAGGCGGACTTGGCCCAACGTTTGATGACAAGACGTTGGAAGGCGTTGCCAAGGCGTTAAAGTGCAAGTTAGAAATTGACGATGAAGCTTTGAAAATGGTGGAGGAGAAATATCGCATTTATGTGGAGGAGGGCCGGATGGAGAAAGCGGAGTTGACTCCTCCTCGCGTTAAAATGGCGAAGCTTCCTGAAAGTGGTAGACCTATACCCAATTCGGTTGGAACTGCACCGGGTGTGATTATAGAATGTGAGGGCACAACTTTGGTGGCACTCCCTGGGGTTCCGTCTGAAATGATGGCTATATTTGACGGATCTGTTGCGTCTATTCTTAGGCAAGCTGCAGGTGATGTGACGTTTTTTGAAACAAACATAGACGTAACTGGGGTTGTGGAGTCGGAGATTGCTCCGATTATCGATCAGGTGATGCATGATAACCCATATGTTTATATAAAATCTCATCCCAAAGGTGGCGAAGTAATCTCCAAAATAGAGTTTCATCTATCAACAACTGCTGAAAACTCCGTTGTTGCCAGAAAATATATCAGCAAGGCTCTTGTTCAACTGTCGGATATGGTTCTGAAGAAGGGTGGCAAAATCAAGCCTGTTAAGACACAAGCTTGATATTATCGGCAAACTTTCTTGCTGTAAATCTGTTTCTCACGGTTTCATTCCGTTCTCTTGTACGCGATTCTACTTTTTTCTATGTATCATTGATAAATATTGTGTGTTCTGAACCCTTAAGAATTGCTCGTTGACATTAGAGAATGATGAAATATAGGAAAAGGGGAACCATGGAAGATACCAGTCATGATACGTCGTTGGAGATCGTAATCTTAGTAATCTTTATGATACCAGCCATAGTGTTAGGGACATTCTTAGCTTTATATGTGATGCTTGAAATAACCCCTGATTATCCGCCTAGACCTGATATGCAATTAGAGAGATTGTTACAACCGCAACTATGGAATCCCAACGCTACGCATGAGTTGCCCTATCAGGATTATGTTACTCCTTTTGATTCTGCAGTTAGGCATTTGTCAGACGAGGTAAATGGAAAAGCAACAGCTTACAGGGCAGCCGTAGGATGGGTGTGGGTCTCTGACGCTACGTTAAATGGTGTGGATGAAAAATGGCTGGTGCCCCACGTCTTCCTTGTGGACACTCCTAACTATGACACGAATCCAGCGAAACCAAGAGAGGCAAGTGATTGTGAAGAGCAAGCGAACACGTTGGTGTCTCTTTTGAGGGCTGAGGGTGTTGAAGCGGAGGACGTGAGGGTTGTCTTGGGATTAGTAAATTTTGGGGGAGAGGAAGGGGGGCACGCGTGGGTGGAGGTGTATGAGAATGATAAATGGCTGGCGTTGGAAGCTACATCTGGTCCATATTATGATGATGATTCTCAGAGGCTGGTGGAAAGGAAGGGTATGCCTTACAATTACTACGAGACTCGTTCATATCCTAGTTTGGACATATGGTTCTACTATAACGACGTTTACTTCATAGATTCTGTTCATAATGAAAAGAATGCTCCCGACCATTGGTCTACCTTGCAGGTTGTAAGCAATGATGGTTCTGAGCTAGGGGGGTCAGATGCTGCGTGTTTCTTTCTAACACTGTTTATTACGATCTATCTTTCGGAAGCCCGAATAAGCATAATTGGAGAATCCGCTCTACGGAGAACGAGGGACAGCGTAGAACTCTAATTTATCAGCAAAAACCGCTTGTATGCATACCTTGAGACAAATACTGAAAAAATGATGACTACTGACCTTTTTGCTGTTTTGAAGGCTAATTTAATTGAGGTGTCTTCTACGAAAAAAGGGCTTTATTAAGGAAGAGAGTGCATTTATCTTAGAAGCTACAATTCTTTACGGAAGGCGTGAATGTAAAGATGACCAAGACAGGCGACCATGTTAGATGTCCACAATGCGGTGGAGATGCGCGTGTTGTTTGGATTTCGCAAGACGGAGAAACTGTTGCAATAAAATGTGCTAGATACCATAGTCAGATAAGTCCGCCTCCCACAAGGTTTAGTGCACATGCCCAAAGTAAGACTAAGAAAGGAATGGTATTTCTCATAAAAGGTAATCAGAAAAAGTGAAAATCCGTATAGTATATGTGGAAGTGTGACAAACAGGTATTATTTATGGCAGTTCATGAATCAAGAAACAGATGTTGTCTTACAATTATTATGTGAGTGGAAGCGAAGATGCAAATTGAACATTGAAAAAGATGATTGAAATCTGAGTGTCCGAGCAAACCCTAAAACAAATAAACAAACGCAACGAATTTATTTAGGCTGTTTCGCTCACACGACAGGTGTTCTAAATGCTTATAATCTTTATAGTCGGCACAGCAGGTTCAGGGAAATCGCTCCTTACCGCTTGCTTCGCAGACTGGTTAAAAATCCAGAAACAAAACGTGGCAACTGTGAACTTAGACCCTGGAGCCTTTACCTTACCATACACACCGGACATCGACGCCCGCGATTACGTGAGTGTTCAAAAGCTGATGGAAGAATACAAGCTTGGACCCAACGGCGCACTCGTAATGGCGTCAGACCTAATTGCAGGAGAAGCGGAAGAGCTTGGACGAGAAATTAGAAATCTCAATTCCGACATGGTTATTGTAGACACTCCAGGTCAAATGGAACTCTTTGCCTTCAGGGCCAGTGGACCTTACATTGTAAATGAATTGACCAAGGAGCCTAAAGCAATCATATATTTGTTCGACTCTGTATTCTCTGCTAGTCCCCTTAACTACGTTTCAAACATGTTTTTGTCCGCTGCGGTATACAACCGTTTTTTTGTTCCTCAAACGTATGTGCTGTCAAAATGTGATCTCCTTCCATCTGAAGACGTAGATCGCATTGTAGATTGGTCGGCTTCTCCTAAGACGTTGGAATCAGCGATTGAAGAAAAGTTGACTGGAACGAGACGTTTGCTCAGTCGTGACATGATGCACGCTATTTACAGGTTGGGGTTGAGGTTCTTTCTGATACCTGTTTCCGCGAAAACAAACGACGGGCTCATTAACCTTAACACGGCGCTGGAACGCATTGCTACGGAAGGAGAAAAATTCACCGCTTAGGTTAGAAGAGGTGACGAAAACCAAAACGTCGGCAGGTGCACGTTTTTCTGTATTTCTAGCATAGATTGTCGGCTTGAAAATCGTTGCAGGAGACAGTGTCTACTTGGCCATTTCTTTAAGCTTGATGTATATTGCGGAGAAAATTGCTCCGATGCATGTCATTGTGGCGCCTATTAAAGAGACGGATATTCCGTAGGATACCAGACCGGATGTGTTGAAGAACGAGTAAATCACGCTGAATATTATGAGTAGGCTTCCAGCTGCCATGAGCACTGGGCTTGCGTTGAGGGATCCGGGCAATATTAAGACGAAGAGACTGGCTAATATTATTACGCAACCATAAACAGCCCATGTAGCGCCACCTGTCATGATACCAGCGGTGTGGCCTTCCCACGGGAGAAACAGTCCTCCCAATGACAAGATGAAACCCATTATACCCAAAATCGTGGTACACATCCAGAAAGCTAAAGTAGCATACTCATTTGTCATGTTATTCACAAGTTGTTAAGCAATGTTGCACTTTTAAGGTTTTATAGGGTTGTTTTCTAGAATCAAACTACACAACAGCGACTTAAAATAACTCGTGATTTAAATATTCCCTGCATCTTTTTTTATTTAACTTCTGAAACCCGGATACATTGAAGTTCGGTTCAGGCATTTCGAGATTACAGGCAACAGAAACCCTTAATTTAATCCTTAATGGTGAAAATAAAAGAGGGCCCGTAGCTCAGCAAGGATAGAGTTCAAAAGCGTCTAAAGCACCGGGCTTTTAACCCGGGGGTC
>CP070709.1:642883-651783 GCA_020350305.1 Candidatus Bathyarchaeota archaeon | reverse complement strand
CCCAACACCAACTCCTTCAAAGAAACCCCATTAACCATAACAACCCTCCAACGAACCCCAGGAATATCACCCATACTCCTACCACGAGAACCACCAATCCCCTCAACAACCACCTCATCATGCTCATCCACCACATTCAAAGCACCATCCCCAGGAAGAAAAGCAGTAATCAACCTACCATTCTTAATAAGCTGAGTCCGCACACACTTCCGAATAGCACTATTAGGCTGCTTACTCTCCACCCCAACCTTCTCCAAAACAATACCACGCCCCATAGGCGCCCCCCGCAAAGGATCAGACTTAACATCCAACCTAAGCATACGACGTTTAAAATAGATGTCACTCCACCTAAACCGCTTTCGTTTCGCAAGCAACTTTCTCGCAGCAAACTCGCCCTTCGGTGACTTGGACCCCATGACCTCTCTCCCCAAACTACGTGATACTCACATTCTGTATTTGAAAATATCGTTTAGCCAAAAATCGAATCCGCTCAGCATTCCTCCCATTCTTACCGATAGCAACCCCTTTATCCCGAGGGCTCACGGAAACCACTGCAATCGTACTCCCATCAGGTCGCTCAGTTATACGAATCTCATTCACTCGAGCAGGTTTCAGAGCATTTTTTATAAATTGAGCAGGATTTTCAGAATGTTCAATTATTTCATGCCTTTTCCCAGTCATGTTTTCTAAAAGATGAATATTTTTGCCACCTTTTCCTATAGCAGCCCCAATATCACCCTCTTTCACAACAAAAATTATTCGGTTAAGCTCATCATCAACTATGCAATCCTTCGCGGTTGCACCAGTTATGCTTTCAAATAAGGCTATATACCTCATTTCTCGACCCGTGAACCGTATTCCACTAGACATTCACTGCCTCCGTAAGCTTAAGAATATCCGAGTCACCAAGTTCCTTTATCGTTAAGGCTGAAACCATGAAAGGTTTTCCGCAGACTGCACCCAAGTCTATGCTAGTTCCATCATAAAAAATCACTGGAATGCCAGAGAACTTGCAGTAATATTCAATATCCTCACGAACATTGGTTGGACAGTTTGCTGCTACGATGAAGAGTTTAGCCTTTCCTATTTTAGCGTTTTTCACAGCATTACCAGCGCCGAACAAAACCTTACCAGTTCTCACAGTTGTAGCAATAGCCTTGTTTATGTCAATCATTCTTTCTCCTCACGACGCAGCGTTGACATGTAGAGGTCAACTAAACCCGTACCAATAGGTATAGATTGCCCCACTATCACGTTTTCAGTTACCCCCCTCAGCGGGTCGCTTTCCCCCATTATGGCTGCTTCAACAATGTTTGGAACAGTGATCTCAAAAGCTGCTCTAGCAAGAACACTGGCTTTTTGGCCACTGATCCCGTGTCTCCCTATCTGCCGCACATCCCCAGTTTCAGTCATAATATCAGCCACCAACATAACGTGCCTTATATCCACATCAAGACCCTGCTCTTCAAGTACGCCGATCGCTTCTTCTATTACAAGATTTCTGGCCGCCTCGATTCCAAGAGTGTTAGCGGTTTCATGTATGTGATTGGTGATAGTTCGCGTAGGATCCACACCATAAACTTCAAGAACGCTAGATAGGTTGGAACCGTCCGTCCGTACAACCCACTTTCTCTCTTCCTCGGTAACAAGAACCCTGTGAATATTTGACACACCTTTGACAAGATGGGTGGAAACTCTGCCTAGTAACTTTCTAAGATCTACAGGCTTCTTTGGTTTGAAGCAAAGATAATCTCCCTCTACCCTTAACGTGCAGTTCGGCAGACGCAACGCGCTCTCTAATGCATCTAACGTAACACCTCGATCTTTCATCATTGTTAGGTCAAGTTCAACAACAACCTCCTCCTGTCCAGGATCGATATACATGGCTTTTGTGATGTCCTCCGTAGTTGTGCAAATGATCTCCCGCGCAACTTCAGTGGCTTTCTCTTTGCTTTTCCGATGCTCTCTGTCAAGGTAAATGGTCATGATAGGGGTAGAGGGTGTTCTTCGCGCATCTACTATTTCAATTAGACGTGGTAACCCAAGAGTTACGTTTTGCTCTCTAACTCCAGCATAATGAAACGTCCGAAGCGTCATCTGAGTACCTGGTTCCCCTATAGATTGAGCGGAAACTATTCCAACAGCCTCCCCTGGCTCAACAAGAGCGCGTTTATAGTTGTCCAAAGTCAAAGTGACTGCTTGATTCACCTCTTCTTGAGGCAATCCAGCTTTTGCTAACTCATTTTTCAGCTCTTCAAAGAGAATTGGTGTGAGCTGGTCTTTGATCCTTTCGAGGCATTTTTTAACATATTGTTTGGATGCAGGTTTACCCTTTTCTGACATGATTTTAATTTGTTCAACCAGTCGACTGACGTTGACGGCTTTTCCATGATCGCTCTTAGCTGGGTCCACTCCATCCTCTCCGTATCTAAATTGCACGATGTCACCAATTGAGTTTCGAACAGTCCCATCATATTCTATACGCAGATGTTCTAGAGCGTTGACAAGTCGTCTCTGCATATATCCACTTTGTTGTGTTCGCACAGCTGTGTCTACAAGTCCTTCCCGTCCACCCATAGCATGGAAGAAAAATTCGATGGGATCTAGCCCACTTCGATAGCAAGAATATACAAATCCTCTAGCTTTAGGAGTGGGATCACCCTTTCTAAAGTGTGTTAAAGCCCGTTCAACATATCCGCGCATAATTCGTTTTCCTCGTACTGACTGCTGACCAACGCATGCAGTTATTTGACCAATGTTGAGACTTGACCCTCGCGCTCCAGTCCTCGTCATGATCATGCCAGAATTCTCTATATCAAAGGCCCTGTCCGCGATTCTTCCTGCTTTATCTCTAGCTTTAGCCAGTTCATTCATTACATAGATTTCGAAAGATTCGGTGAGAGTCTGACCGGGGAGCCTTTGCAAAGTTCCATCCTCAAAAGCCTTGATTAACTCCTGCACTCGTTCTTCAGATGTCTGTATTACATGATCGATTTTCCGTTGAACAGAGCTAGAAAGTTCAAGTTCATCAAAAGAGTAGGTGAAGCCGCGCATAGTCATGAAAAGCTTGAGAAGCTGACAAATACAATTTAGGAATTGCCGCCCACGCTGGGCACCATAGTCCTTTATTATTCGATGAAGGAGACTCTCAGATTGTTCAGCTCCTATTGAGTTTCTATCAATTACACCGCATTTTAGAACGCCGTCTTTGACGACCACATACGCGTCGTATTGACAATGCTCTTGAAGACAATCAGTGCAGCCACGGCACACGGTCGCCCTCAGCGTGTAGTTCAAGTCCTTGGGAAGAAAGAGGCTGAATATCTGTTTTCCCGTCCAAAGCGGCTCAGGTTCCTTTTTTTCAGGTTTGGGAAGAGCACCCGTGTAACCAGCGGCTATCAGAAGTCTACACACCTCTTCTTTTTCAAGGAAAGTAGACTTCCGGGTAAAAAGATATGCCGCAGTTATGAAGTCCCGAATTGCTCCTATAATAGGCCCCCCAAACCTTGGTGAAAGAATTTGATCTTGCACTTGCATAAGAAGGCGTGCTTCGGTTTGGGCTTCTTCACTTTGCGGAATGTGTAGGTTCATTTCATCTCCATCAAAATCAGCGTTGTAAGGAGGGCAGACACACAGGTGCAGACGAAACGTCTTGTAGGGCAACACATGGACGTAATGCGCCATGATGGACATTCGATGGAGAGATGGTTGCCTATTGAAAATGGCAACATCACCATTTTTAAGATGACGTTCTATGATGAAACCTGGCTCTAAAACTTCAGCGACTTTTTCTCGGTCCGCAACAAATTCCAGTCTAATGCGTTTGCCGTCTGGTCTCACAACATAAAGCGTGCCAGGATATTTCTCAGGGCCATTTATTACCAGCTTTCGCATCTCATCAAGGTTCCACAGAGTAACTTTCTCGGGTATTGAAAGCCTCATAGCGATATCAAGCGGAACTCCAACCTCACTGATGTCAAGATTCGGGTCTGGAGAGATTACAGTACGTGCTGAAAAGTCCACTCTCTTACCAGAAAGATTGCTCCTGAATCTTCCTTCCTTTCCTTTAAGGCGCTGGGATAGGCTCTTAAGCGCTCTACCGGAGCGATGTCTAGCGGGAGGAATTCCCGAAGCTTCATTGTTAAAGTATGTAGTCACATGGTACTGTAGAAGCTCAGATAAGTCCTGAATAATGAGTGTGGGAGCTCCTGCTTCCATATTTTCTTTTAATCGTTGGTTAATACGAATGATGTCCACAAGTTTGTGAGTCAAATCGTCTTCTGACCGAATGCCTGATTCTAGAGTTATAGAAGGTCTCACATAGACTGGCGGAACTGGGAGAACCTGTAGAATCATCCATTCCGGGCGAGCAGTCTTTGGGCTAAAACCAAACAATTTGAGGTCATCGTCGGGTATGCGTTCGAGTCGCTCACGAATCATACTCGGTGTTAACCGTTGCGCGCCCTCCTCTAAAATCTCATGAAGAGCTGTGGGTTTTGTAAATTCTATTTTGTATTGAGAAGCCCCACAATGAGGACATTCTTTGCCTTTCGCCTCTCGCAACGTGTTTTTATAAATACTGCTGGGTACTGTCCCCGTTAACTCACGAACGCGTTCTAATCTCCCCCTGATTTCAGCGATGCGGTCTATGGACAATAAAACACGACCACAGTTCCTACAAGTAGCCCTAAGAAGATTATAGATTATCTTAGTGAATACTATGTGAACAATAGGAACCGCTAATTCAATGTGCCCGAAGTGCCCAGGACACCTTATGGCAGTGTTGCCACATGTTCTGCATCGTTGTCTCGGCTCAAGCGTTCCCAACCGGCCATCCATAAGTCCCAACGTTATGGGAGCTCCGTCTTCATCATAAGTGTCGGCAGTTTGTATTTCAGCGACGGAAAATCTACGTATTTCCTGAGGGGATATTATCCCAAAATAAAGTTCATCTACGACTTTATGAACTGCTTGCTCAACCACCACTTCAAGCTCGCTCCTTCAATTTAAGACAGGGTGCTATGCAGAGGCTCATCACCTCTTGCAAAAGAAGTTTGAACGCATAAGAAACGACTACAGGCGAAATCCGTGCCTTATCTTCACAAAGTCGGCACACGTACTTGCGTTGTTTAATATCATAAAATGCTATGTAGCCGCAGTTTTCACATACGTAAAGAAGGTACTTATCAGATTCTTCAAGTAAACGATCTCGCAGCAACATGGCAGCACCATGTCCAACGAGGCAATCCCTCTCCATCTCGCCGAACCGAAGGCCGCCCCCTCTTGCTCGTCCTTCTGTTGGTTGGCGAGTTAACATTTGAACTTGACCCCGTGCCCTAGCATGTATTTTGTCTGCAACCATGTGGTGAAGCTTTTGATAGTATACAATCCCCATGAAGATGCCAGCAATGAATTTCTCGCCTGTGACACCATTGTAGAGAGTTTCTCGGCCAGTATGACTAAAGCCCAACTTGATCAACTCTCGTTTTATTTCCTCTGGCTTTTCATTGATGAAAGGTGTTCCGTCAACCGGTTTCCCCCTCGCCGCAGCGACCTTTCCAGCCATAGATTCAAGGAACTGTCCTATGGTCATCCGCGATGGAATAGCATGGGGATTAATTATGATGTCAGGCACTATACCATCCGCGGTAAACGGCATATCCTCTTGAGGTATGAGCATCCCGATTACGCCTTTTTGTCCATGCCTAGAGGCAAACTTGTCACCCAGTTCAGGAATGCGTTGATCTCGCATCCTGACCTTCACGAGTTTGCTTCCTTCACGGGTCTCTATGATAAAAACATCGTCTACAATGCCAGTCTCGGCAGGTCTCACATCTATTGATGTGTCTCTCATAGTAGGACCTTTAACCTCAAACTCTTTGTATTCCTCAAGAAATCGAGGGGGACTTGTTCTTCCAACGAGAACATCACCGCCTGCTGCGTTGGATTCCTGACTGATGATGCCATCTGTTTCGAGCAGGCGGTAGTATTGTTCTCCCCGATATCCTCGAATACCGGGTTCAGGTGTGGTAAATCGATCTCTGAGCCCGCCTAAGTATCGACGACACTCCGCTTCATAAATCCGATAAAACGTAGAGCGTCCCAAACCTCGTTCAATGGATGATTTGTTAAAGATGAGGGCGTCTTCCATGTTGTAACCTTCAAACGATATGACAGCGACAACGCAATTTTGCCCTGAAGGCCGAAGATCGTACCCGATGATGCTCATAGGTTTCGTCTTAACTAGAGGCGTTTGGGGGTAGTGGAGGAGGTGGGAACGTGAATCAACTCGATGGATGAAGTTGGTTGCCTCAATTCCAAGTGCTTGCTTGGCCATAGCCGCCTCGTAAGAGTTACGTGGAGACTGGTTATGCTCAGCGTAGGGTATTATGGAAGCACATATTCCGAAAATGGTGTAAGGCACAATTTCTACATGTGTGTGCTGAGGTGTGACTTGCTCAAAATTTAGAGCTACAAACGCGTTTTCTTCTTCTTCAGCGTCAATGTACTCGATGATGCCACGTCTTATGAGCTCTTCCCATGCCCATTCTCCGGAACGAATTTTTTCGATATGCTCGAGCTGAAGTTTAGGTGTACTGTTTTCAACAACTATCAGCGGTCGGCGCACACGTCCTTCATCACAGTTAACATAAACCTCTTCATTTTTCCCTCGAAGTTTGGTGAAATGGGCAATGTTGACTTCAGAGGATATTTCTCCATTTCTACGTTTGTTTCTTAATTCAGTGACCAGTTCCTGTTGTGATATACAATAGCCGATGAGACGCCCGCCCACAAAGACTTTAGCACCTGAGGATCGTAATGCCTCGTTCGCTTCCCGAACAGGAATCACGCCCATTCGGTAGAGAAGCTGTCTCACTTTCTCAGCATTCACACTCACAGAGATGCAAGCGGACAAAGCAAGGTTCTTTACAAGACCGCAGTTTGATCCTTCTGGTGTTTCATTAGGACATAATCTTCCCCAATGGGTTGGGTGTAGGTCTCGCGCCTCAAAGTTGGGCTGGCTACGACTGAGCGGGGATTGCAGTCTCCGTAGGTGGCTTAATGTGGAGACACGGTTTGTTCGATCAAGAAGTTGGGTGATGCCGACTCGTCCTCTTCCCCAGTTGCCTGTTGCAAGGGCATGTTGGAGTCGTTGAGTAATAATTCCTGGACGGACGGCGGCGGAAACCGTGATCGTTGGCCGTTTGAAGCCCATTCGTTCGAGTTGATATTTTATGTCACGGTATAGGTTTCTGAAGGCAATTCTGAAAAGATCGGCGAGCAAAGGTCCAGCGAGTTTCAAGCGTTTGTTTTTGAAGTGGTCTTTGTCGTCAGGTTTTCGTTTTCCAAGCTTTAATTCGATTACCCGGCAAGCCATTTCGCCTAGGAATAGCGCTTTTTCTTCGCGTTCTTCACTGGTACGACCAATGTGAGGTAGAAAGTTTCGGTCAAGAATGCTTTCAGCTTTTTGGCGTCTATAATCTTCCACTTGTCCATGTGCTACACGGTTTCCAATGTACATTATGGCTTCTTTAATTGCGCTGAAGCCCATGACTTTCTCAAAAGATGCTTCCAGTTCATTTTGTATGGTTTTTTCCGGAGAAACTGCCTCTGCAACTTCTTTGTCTGATTCTAATCCAAGTCCTCGCATTAGAATAATAAAGGGTATTTCGGTGGGGACTCCTGGCATTGAGACGTAGATGGCACCATCTGATTTCATTTTTAACTCGATTCTTGCTCTGAAGCCAGAGGTGGTTGAGAATATTTTGGCTTGATAGACGGGGTTTGTGCCGCGTGTGTCGATGTCCACAAGGATGCGGTTTGGGGCTAGATCTTCGAGGGCAACGATGACTCGTTCAGAACCGTTGATGACGAAGTAGCCGCCTGAGTCGTTTGGGTCTTCTCCATATCCGATTAGTTCTTCGGGTAGTAGTTCAGATAGAACGCAGAGCTTGGATTTTAGCATCACTGGAAGACTACCTACTAAGACGAGTTCGGTTTCCAGTTCTCGGTCATCAACTATTGGGGTCATCTCTAATGCTAGGGGCGCGGCGTAGGTTAAGTTGCGGAAACGTGCTTCTAGAGGGTAGATTTCATGGTTTGTGCCGTCAACTTCGGTGATGTAAGGCCCGGTGATTCTTGATTGAGGATCAACAACCCACAGTCGGCCAAGCTTTATTTTGTAGGGGCTCTCTGGAATTTCGATCTGGATCTCGTTGATCCCATCGACAATTTCTTGAAGGCCGTTGTCGATGAATTTGTTATACGAGTCTAGGTGTTGCCTAACTAGGCCTTTCTCTTTGAAAAAGGATTTTTTGAGAAGTAGAAGATCCTCTTGTGAAATTTCCAAATTTGTTAGTTTCCTCCGAGATCTACATTTAATAATACGTGAAGTATTAGGCGGTTTGGTGGGTTTTCTTCCAAACTTGGAGATTCCTCCGGTGGGCCGGTGGTCATCCGACCCGAAAAACGGGTCTCTGTAGTGTTTTTTTATCATTTTTTGGAGGTGCTATCAACGTAAACCACGTTGGGTATTAATAAACTTTACTTAGGTAAATCCATTATTACCTTGTATTTTTTGGAGAGCTATTTTCGCTTCCTGAAAAGCATTGATGTTTCATGAGTGCAGACGTATTCAAAGCCAGCCTCTACCAGCTGTCCAGCCTCTTCCATCGTTTGCGCAGTTGCTGAGTGAAACTCGTCGCTCTCAAACTGGATCAGCTGGGTGTAAATGAGGGTTGTCTTGATGTCCTTGTGTCCCAGCATCTTCATGACGTAGAGGATGTCCTTTGTTTTCGCGTATTCCGTTGTCGCTTTCCAGTGTGCGCGCGCAGAAAATTTGGCATGTGCTGAATTGCTTGTGCAGGAATACCACTGCGATCCCGAGCCGGAGATAACTG
>CP070709.1:633798-642783 GCA_020350305.1 Candidatus Bathyarchaeota archaeon | reverse complement strand
TCTCTTCATCTTCCCACGTATTCTGCAGAGGCGTTCATGCCCATCCTGACATTTCACTAGGAGCCTGTCAAACCCCAGCATTTTCTCCGCTATGCCTAGAACATCGTTGGCTGCAGGCAGCACCATGTTCTTGAGTTCTTCTTCGCTTTTGACCTTCCTTTTTCCCAAGATGAGACCTCTGGATTGCCTGCTTACATAGGGAGGCTCCACTTAAATATGTTCAGGAAGCACCTCAGCTCACCATGGGTGAGAATATTTAAACCATGATGAGAATCACATGAATTAAAGAAGAAGAACATAGCTAGAGGTACTGTGAAACGATGCGTGTGGCGTTAATAAGTTTCTTGTAAAGGTTAAAACGTGTTTTGGAAGTAGCAACAAGAATACGTGGTTGAAAAGGGAATTTGAGGAAAGCGGAAAATTAGAATTCGCGGACGACATATGACACTAATTTCAAACCCTTTGAGTGCATGTCCGCTTTAATTGTATTCATCAGTTTCAGCGGGTCAATGTGATGTATTCTTTCAAACACATTTCCACATTTCTCGGCTATTAAATCTATGGACGCGTTGTCTATCGATGTAGCATCCCTCCCTAGCAACACTCCTACATCATCACAGATAGGAAAGCCTTCATCCTCTCCGGCTGAAGGAAAGCAATCACAACGAGGAGTAATGTCCATTAAAACATTGATAAAAAGGAGTGGTTTGCGGTCAAACGCTTCCATCATTGCTAGGAATATTTCACTGAACAACTCGTTTATTGGTGCTTTCCTTGGTTCAAGCGCTCCCATTGGACAAGTCTCAATACAGATGCCGCATCCAAAACAGTTTTCATAGTTAAATACAGCCTTACTATCTTTCAGGGAAACGCCTTCCGAGGTACAAGCACTCACGCATTCCCCACATCCACTGCATTCAGCCGCAAATATTGGTTGAGATTCAGTATGTATACCTTTCTTGGTATTTTTTGCCACACCTCCCATTGCCAAGTTCTTGATCGCCCCTCCATACCCCAAATCTGGGTGCCCCTTGCCGTGCGACAAGACTAATATCCCATCAGCTTCGTACAAAGCTCTGGCTACTTCGACCACACCAAGTACTCCATTCGTTCGAACGCGAACGGCACTATCTGAAATTAATATAGGGCAACCAACAACTTCTTCACAAAAGCCATTTCTTCTCGCTGTGTCCAGATATTTGTCTACGGTTTCTCTGCTGCCGGGATAAAGAGTTGGTGTATCGAACAAATATGGAGAGTTCCCTAAGTCTTTAAGGATTTCAACAATTCTACCAACAATAGGCGGTCTGATGTAGTGGAGGTTACCATATTCGCCCATGTGTAGCTTCAAAGCCACCTTGCCCGACTCCGTGAAATCTTCAATGCCCACCATTTTCAAAGCGTTTTCCAAGTTCGATACAATATTTGACTTCACCAAAATGATTTCATTAGACGCCAAGACCCTTTCCCCAGTTCTTTTTTGTGGGTCAAGCAATTAATAAATGTAAGCAGCTTTCGCTAATGAGTGCGCGTTACATACGCTTCCAGAGGACCAACTAGTTTGCTTTTGTCAGGATGCGCTGATTCATGTTAATGGCTCCCGGAATGCCTAGAGAATTAGCATTTTTCAAGGATTTCTTTTAGTTTTGGTTTTTTTGGGTGGTAGAGTGGGTGGGCGATGCAGAAGCGTTCGCCTTCTAGGAGTTTTGATTTGTCCCATGTAGGCGGATTTGCGTTTTTGGTTGTTGGTAACCACATGAGGTGTATTTTGAAGCGTTCTCCCTTGTGTTTTGTTTTATGCATCACTTCGACTGAGTCAAGTGATTTGAAGCCGAATTTTTCCATCTGCCATTTTTTGAACAATGGGCTCCAATTGTTTTCTAGAGCTATTGTGGCGAAGCCAACCGCCTTCCTTTCGCTTTTCATCATATCAGTTAATAACTGCTTTCCAAGGTTGCGTCCTTTCGCTTTTCTTAGCACGCAAATGCAGTTCATCACTATGATGTCATTGCCGGTGATAGGGTAACCACACGCTTCTGGTGGTGCATATTCGATTTGACCAACAACTTGCCCGTTGGAAATCAAAACTTTTTTGTGAAACCGTTAGGGATAGCTACGTCTATGTACTCGCGTCTCTTCCTGTATTTTCGGAAAGGCATTGGTGCAAGACACTTGTAGAGGCACTTCTCATACTCGCTGTTTTCAGTTATGTCTATGATTTCGATTTTGGAATCCGAATTTATTTCACGCATAGTACATTCAACGTATAAGAGGAGTTGTTATTTTCTTATCCCTTTGTTTGTAGTAGGAGAATAGCTCTTGCAAGATCGCCCTCTGTCTCTTCTAGCACTCTCCTCGCCTCCTCCATGCTCTTACCTGTCTGATCCGCAACAAGTCTAATATCCTCCTCTGGGATAGCCACCTTCTTCTTTACCTTCTCAACCTCAATCTCTTTCTCAGTGACCTTCCCGCCAGTAACCTGAAAGATTTTCTGCCCCTGCATTTCAAGCAAAGCAACCTCCGGACTCTCTACTATTATTTCCTTTGTACTTGTTCGTAAGATAACCTCCTGAACATCAGGCATCTCTCCCATGCTCAGCCCCATACGCTGCATCATCCGCTTCGCCTCTCTCGGACTTACTCTCTTCCTACGCAACACAGATCCTCCAACTAAGCATTATTCTAACATAACCTTCATTAACTTTCTTCTTTCACACCCCTTCGCACCCGTACTGCCACGCCTCGCTCAAACGCTTTCATCTCCTCTCCAGTGAGCAAAGCTCTCCCAACCGCTAACACCTCATCCTTAGCATTTATAACGATAACTTCCTCTTGAGGGCGTATCTCTACGTCAGCGTCAACTACATGCTTGGCAAAGACACTCCTGCCTTTAGCAACGAACGGTTCGGCTTCTTCTTGAATTCGAACCCACAACCGCGGAGAATCCATACAATCCATTATCCTTTTAGCCCCCGTAATAGCTATAGAAAAAAGGCCATTGGTGGGTCGCAAAGTGGCTAACCGCTTCTTTCTTAAATACACATAACGTATTCTTCCCGTCCTTTTGGAATAGATGATCTTAACATTGTCTGGGAAAAGTTTCTCTCCGACATTCTTCCCAAACTGATAATCTGCTATGCTCCTAATCTTTTGAAGATCATCAGGTTTGTCACGCATGTTTTCACCAGTGCAATTCGACAAGTATGAAGAATAGTTGTGGGAGAATCATAAGTTATAACTTATTCTGTGTGTGCATGCATGCAAATGGAACAATGTTGTTTTTAGTGGTTGCAACATCAAGAAACCACTAAATCAACCACTAAACTCCTTTTTTCCTGTTTCTCGGAAAAGACAACAAAAACGATGTTAAAAATGTTAAAACACCGTGTTAGGTAGAACATTGTTGCTGAAATATTAAATATTTCCAACTGCATACTTATACAAATAAAAAGGGAGAGAATGAATAGGCATGCATGGTGCGATAAATACAGAGTAAACTCACTTGTTGGGAAGGGTTACATTGGAACTAATGATGGAAGGCTGTACCTTACAAGAGAGGTGAAAGCGTGAAAAAAGTGAAGGAGATAAAGCAGGTAAAGATCGTCCTGTTGGGCGTTGTCCTCACCATTCTCATAGTATCAGCTGCCTTGAATATCTACTATTACAACTTGTCTCTAGCACTCACGAAAAGGGTACAAGGAGCTACTTTGGAAGCGGCAGGTGGATTTCAGTTTGGTTTAGTACATGCTGCCAATATATTGGAGTCTGATGCAAAGCCTGAAAACATCCGCACTTTAGTCAGCGACTTCAATTTTCACATTCACTCTGCTACTATGTACCTGAGGGCTTTACGAATGTACCTGCTTCCATCCTATGAAGAGTCACTTCTAGTCATCGAGGATTTATTGTGGAACATTACTGTTCAAGGTTTAGGGGGTGTTAGCGATACTTTTGCTGGACTCTCGACGGAGATGAGGGTAGATGCTTTTAAGGAGCTCAACATCGTAGCCTCCGAGAAAATCTTTGATATGGGACTTGAAGTGGCTGGAGCGTTCACATCTCACAGACGCAATCACGTCGTACAAACCTTTGAGATCATTCCGTCAAGGCTAGAAAATGCTGTTCTTATAGCCAACGATTTGGAAAGCATCCTTAATGAATGGATTACTAAATACTCACAAGTTTAAGCGGAAAGAGAACAAGAGGAGGAAAGAGTGGAAGTTTCAAAGTTCAAGTCGGCTTTCGCATGCATGCACTAACCGCTAAAATTAATGCATGCATGCAGAAACGGTCTCTGAACCTATGCTATCTCAAGCAAACACTAGAGGATACACGCATGAGAATTGAAGAAAGTACTTCCTTTCCGAAGTAGAATTGGCTGAAGAGTTATCTATATCACTTCAAGATTCTAGCGCTTTCTCCTACGTTTCTTCAGTCTCCAGACGAACAGTCCTGTGAGAATGAGCGCGAGCACTACCAGTATAGAGATGGATGTTATAGGTGAGGGGGGAGCCTCTGTATGGGTCCATGCAATATTAGTATCAACAATTTTCTCAAATGTTTGAAATGCCATTGTGTAGACTTCACCGTAGGTTACAAGCGTTATAAGGCGCTCACAGAGGATGCCAGTCGCTTTGTCCCAGTCGTAGCTAACAGTCGCAACAGTAACGTCGGATCCCTCATAGGTAGTACCTGATCCTTCCAAGTGGTTTATGTCTCTGGTTGCCTCCATATATGTCCGGCGAATTGTTTCGTTTATGGAATGGTGGCTAGTAAGGGAAGCATGTACAAGATCATTTTTTTGAAGATTCGATGGAATGAATATGAGGGAGCCGTTGAGAGAACTTTCTCCAGTGTCCACGTCCACGTACTCCACGCTCTTGGTCTCGTTGCCATCCTTATAGTGGATTACTCTCTCAAATGTTATTTTCGTATCAGAAATGGTTACCACAACGTTCTTCACCCATTCAGTGTTATTCATTGCAATCAAAAAAGGTGTTAGCTCCATGTTTGGGTCATCAGAGGCTAACGCGGCCGTAAAATCATACTTAATCCAGTCACCAACCTCCACACCTACCGCACTTTCTGCAAGAACCATCGTAGCCAGCGTCGAGAATCGAACTTCGAAAGCTACCAATAGCAAGAACACTGAAGCTAAAATCAGTGAAACTTTTCTATCAATCAATCTTATCAACGTTCGTAACTTTATTCAACAATATAACTGTTTTTTCTGGGAATTAAGGAATTGCAAAATGCATGCATGCACCCAAGCAGAAGGCCATAAGCAACTTCACCAATGCAAGCATCGTTGCAAAATACGCTATCTTAAGCAAATGGTAAGGGATACCAGCATTCTCCTCTACAGTTATGTTTCCAGATACAATGGCTTGTTCCCTATTCAGATCTAGGGCTTCTGTTACTCTATTAATCGAAATATTTTCTGGCGACAACGTAATGAGATCATACGAATTTGGCGCGCATACGATTTTGCTATTGGGCAAGCAGTACTTCATGGAGAGACGGTAGAAAAAGGAGGGGGTGTCTGATGCGGGGTTTCTAACTTGTTTGTTGTGGAGGTGTGGGTGGAGGTGTTGGTGCAGGTGGTTGAGCGGGTCGTGTCTTGATAGAGAAGAAGGCCACGGTAAGAAGTATCAAAGCGACCCAGAGAAGTATGAGACCGACACCGATTATCGTCAAAACAGCGCCTATCAGGATCAACAATCCTGTAGTGCTAAACATGTTTACTCCCGTTTTCGTGGAAAGGATAGTCAATGATCTTCTTAAGAAAATGGCTGCGACAACAACGAATACGAAAAGCACAACCAAACCTCCAAAGATAGCTGCAATATGGGGCCAGAGAATGTCAAAGGTCACTAGTTCTTCCCAGTTAATACTTGAGAGAGCTGTCGGGTCACTCAGTGTAGAGATGTCGATGCCTAAATCGGATAAGAAACCAACAGCTGCTACCACAATCACGGCAACGAAAACTACGCCTCCTATTATCGCCGTGATGGCTCCATAAAGTGCATTGTTAAATATGCCTCCTTCGTTGTAGTGGTCCGATAAACCTTTCAGAGCTATCAGCACAAGTATTAGGCCAATCAACCCTAACACACCCGTGTAGACGCCTAGGAAGGGACCAATTATCATCAATAATGCTCCTACACCGCCCAAAGTCTTGTTTGATTCTAAAGTCATTTGATACTACCTCGCAGAATGAGTTTCTACCCTTTTCAAATAAAAGGTTTTTCCATCGCGTGCGTTTACTGACAAAAAACAAGATTCCCAATTAGAAGATTTGTTACCAGATTTTCACGTCTTAACGTTCTTTCGTGTGCACTTTCAGTATTCAAAATTTTAGAGGTTTAAGAAGTGATCAATTTTGTTTGAATGTTACAACCTCTAAAACCAATATGCGCCCGCAAATATAACTTGTGGTGTCTCCATAAGTATAAAGAGTGGAATAGTAAAACAGTTTGGGGTGAGCACCATAGTAAGATGTGAAGTCTGTGGTCGCAGAATAAGAGGCAAATCATTCAAGGCGGTGATTGAAGGGGCAAAGATGATTGTCTGCAGAGACTGTGCCAGGCTAGGATCGGTCCATTGGGAGGCTCAGCCTGTACGTCGCATTAAAAGAGTTGGTAAAACACTTGAACCGGTCAAGCTTTCTATCAAAAAGCCGTCAACGCCTTCACTTGTCGAAACCCTAGAAGTTGCAGAGAACTTTGGTGCACGCATAAGAAGAGCAAGACGAGAATTGGAACTGAGCCATGAAGATTTGGGAAGAAAAATCGGAGAAAAAGTTTCAGTTCTTCGGAAAATTGAAAGTGGAAAGATGACTCCGGACCATGCGCTTGCAGAGAAGTTGGGACACGCACTCAAGATAAAACTACTCGTTCCACCTTCAGAACCTAAGGCTCCATCAACGGCTTTGTCTTCGCGTCGAGAGATCACTTTGGGAGAAGTAATTCATCTAAAGAAAAAGAAGACGGAGGCAACGGAAGAACGAAAGCTCTCATAATCCAGCGTAGACTCCGATCCGAACCCTCAAGCTTAGACGAGCTTCAAAGCCTCGCTGAGTCGGCAGGTTACACGGTTGCAGACTCACTTGAACAAATCACCGAACCAAATCCTCGCTATCAGCTTGGCAGCGGCAAAGTAAAAGAACTTGCTGAGTTGGTTGCCCAAAACAATATAGAAAAAACGATATTTGACAATGAACTGAAGCCAGTTCAAGCCTACAACTTAGCTAGGGAAACTGGCGTGGAAGCCATCGACCGTTTTCAACTCATCCTCGAAATTTTCGCCCAAAGAGCCTCAACTTCAGAAGCTAAGCTTCAAATCCAACTAGCTAAGTTGCGATATGAGTTACCTCGTGCAAGAGAAAAGGTAAGGTTAGCTAGGATGAGTGAGCAGCCGGGTTTTATGGGATTGGGGAAATATGAAGTAGACCTTTATTATGAAACCGTAAGACGGGGAATCCATTACATAGAAGAAAAACTGAAGAAAATACGAAAGAAGCGTCGTTTGCACCGTGCTCGCAGACTCAAACTAGGGTTCTCCTCAGTTTCCTTAGCTGGATACACCAACGCAGGCAAGAGTTTACTCTTTAACGCTCTCGCAGAGGAGACAGCTTCCGTTGATACAGGCTTATTCACCACCCTTTCTACTACAACCCGAGTGGTAAATATTTCAAAAAAGAAGGTTTTGTTAACAGACACGGTTGGATTCATCGATCGATTGCCTCTAACGCTCATAGAAGCGTTTCAGTCGACTCTTGAAGAAGCCATATTCTCGGATTTAATTCTTTTAGTTGTTGACCTAAGTGAATCTCCTGAAACGATCGAAAGAAAACTTTCTTGCTGTCTTGACACAATTCGAAAGATAGGTGCAACAGGAGTCCCAGTCATAACAGCGCTTAATAAAATTGATTTGCTGTCAGCAAATGAGAAACAATGTCGAACTGAGGCTGTAAAGGATGTTGCACCGAATCCTGTATCTATCTCAGCACTCTATAAGACTAACACTCAACTGCTCAAGCAAGAAATGTTGTCCTACCTTAAGAACTACGTTCAAGCATCCTTTTCGCTTCCCGTAACCGATGAATCAATGTCATTCCTTTCGTGGCTCTTCAACCACAGCGACGTACATCACGTCAAATATGAGGGTGACGGCATGAACGTTGTTTTTGAGTCTATTCCGTGGTTTGCAGAAAAAGTCAAAGGAAAGGTGGAGCAACTTGGCGGAGCGTTTTCGACATATGATCCAAGCTAACCACGTGAGACAGGAAGCAACTGAAAAAAGGCGAAAAGAGGGATAGCACAATTGCCAGAAGTCATTGTTCTAAGGTGGGGACATCGCCTCAGAGACAAAAGACTCACCACCCATGTTGCACTAACAGCCCGTGCCATGGGTGCTTCAAAGCTGATTCTTGCAGATGCCCGCGACGAAAAAATCAAAGGAAAGATTGAAACTGTGACACAAAATTGGGGTGGGCGATTTCTCTTTGAAATGGGAGTTCCATGGAAACAGGCTGTAAGGGAGTGGAAAAAGAAAAAGGGCCTCGTGGTTCACCTCACCGCCTACGGAGAAAATATTCAGACGAGTGACGCCTTGCAACGTATTAAGGCTACAGGAAAAGACGTGTTAGTTATAGTTGGCAGTCAAAAGGTTCCTTCAGAATTTTTTTCCAAAAAAGTTTCCGACTTTAATGTAGCTGTCGGAAATCAACCTCATTCTGAGTGTTCAAGCTTAGCCGTTTTTCTTGACCGTTTTTTCGAAGGCGAAGAGCTGTCAAAAGAATTTGAGAGCCCGAAAATGAGAATATTTCCTCAGAGACATGGAAAAAAAATGGTCAAATTTGACGATTCTGAGCCCTCTTGGTAAAGAAATTTAAAGCTTTGCACGCATATGTTATATACGTACAACGTCTATGCCTTGTGAGCAGAGGATTCCAATGCTGGCATTTGTGGACGACGAAACGCT
>CP070709.1:630562-633698 GCA_020350305.1 Candidatus Bathyarchaeota archaeon | reverse complement strand
TTATATAGATTTTGGTCATTATAATAAAAAATTGGGCAAAAGTGACCGAAAAAGGTCAAATTGTTTGGGTGCCATTTTTCTCTCCAAGAGACGGTTTGCACAACTTTTAATAGTCTACAATCGCTGATTTTGGCAAGGCGAGTTACGTCAAAGTTATTTGAGCCGCATCGCGCGCTGGTTGAATACGAAATTCGTTCCAAACACGCTTTTGGTGTTCAGAAATCGTTAAATTTTTCCGCATCTAATAATAAGAGAGGTGGAGAAAATGGATGATACTGACAGGGAGATAATTAGAATTCTTAAAGATGATGGACGAGCCACCTACAGTGACATTGGAAAAAGGGTTAGTTTATCCGAAGGGGCCGTTAGGAAAAGGATTAAGGCGCTCATTGATTCTGGTGTAATAAGGCGGTTCACCATTAAAGTTGGGCTTACAGAGGGCGCGGAAGCTATGGCTCTACTTTCAATAAACCCCTCTTTTCCAACCTCAGACGTTTCGAAGCTATTAAAGAAATTCCATAACGTCGAAACCGTTTACGAGATTACAGGTCAATACGACATTGCTGCCATCATATCTGGTTTGAACATAGTAGAGGTCAACGAATGTATTGAGAAAATTCGTCGAGTAGACGGGGTTGTAAACACAAACACAATGATTATTTTACGCAGCTGGTAGTTGAAAGCCAACAAGAATAATCAATTCCTTCGTCACATCATTAATTATGTTAAAGAAATCACACTTTACATTCGTTTGTGTAACCTCCCGATTCACCCTTCTTCACCATAAATTCATCCAGTTTTTGTTATTTTTTCTTTACGTTTGTATAGAAAAAAACGGGAAATTCTTATATTTGACATGTAAATACTTTACGTAAAACTTGAAAAACAAAATCATGGAGAAGCCTACGATAATGAAACGGTTATCAAGCTTATGCACAGCAAGAGATTTCTCGGAGTTTGATTACGGATTTGGTAACAATTTTAATCTTTTCACATTTAAGAGATTGCCGTGTTACAAAAAACATATATATTCGTACGTTTTCCATACTCTGCTAGCATCAACTCAGTAAAACACATGCGAAAGGATGGTTTGATGAATTGGAAGAGGAATACGTTGACAAACATGGAGAAAAAATCTTAAGAAGGTTAAACAGAGAAGGAATCCTCCCGAGCCCATACAACTTTGCGGCCTACAATTCCCCCTCAATAGACGAATACATCGTACACGACAGCACTCTAAGGGAGGGAGAACAAACACCCGGCGTGGTCTTTAGCATAGAAGATAAACTGAGGATTGCCAAGAAATTAGACGAAATGGGGATACAACAGATAGAATCGGGATTTCCAGCTGCTTCAGAAAAACAAAGAAAGTGCATCGAAGCCCTAGTGAACATGAACCTAGACGCCCAGATATCCGCCTTCGCCAGAGCTAAGCACGAGGACATAGATGCTGTTGCGGACACTGGTGCTGACGGAGTCGTGGTATCCTTTTCCGTGTCACACTACCATAGAAAACATAAGTTTCACGATATGAGCCGAGAAGAGTACTTGGACAAGCTGGCTGACTCGATTAGTTATGCAGATAGCTATGGGCTATTTGTCATATACAGCGCAGAGGACACGACTAGAGAAAACGACTTAAACTTCCTGAAAAAAGCCTTCAAAACAGCAGAGGAAGCTGGAACAGACAGAGCAAGAATCGTTGATACCCTAGGATGCATAAGCCCGGGTGGAATGGCGTATCTTGTAAGAGAAATAAAAAAGGTTATAGACATTCCAATCGAAATACATTGCCACAACGATCTGGGATTGGCTTTAGCGAATTCAATGGCTGCTGTAGAAGCTGGAGCGTCAACGGTGTCATCTTCTGTGAATGGTCTTGGAGAAAGAGCAGGAATCGCTGCCACAGAAGAAGTCGTTCCCGCGTTACATATACTATTTGGAATGAGCCGGTTTGAGATGAGTCAGTTAACTGAGCTGACAAAAATTGTCGAAGATGTTACCGGAATAAGAGTGCCTCCCAATAAACCAATAACTGGTAAAAACGCTACGGCTCATAGCTCAGGAATCCACCAGCAAGGCGTTTTCATGAACCCGTCAACGTATGAATTTTATCCACCTGAGCTGGTTGGGCAAAGAAGAAAAGTGTACATAGATGAACTTTGCGGAAGGCATGGTATCATGTATATTGCAGAAAATGAGCTTGGAATGAACATCGCTGAGAACTTGGCGGAAAAAGTTCTTTCAAAGATAAAGACATCTTTTTCTCATGAAGGTAGGCGGAGTGCCTACACTCCAAGTGAGCTTAAAGAATTAATCATGGAAATCCAAGGGGTTAACGTTTATGGGACTGACAATAACAGAAAAAGTTTTGGCGAACGCTTCTCACGAGACTGAGGTGGCCATAGGGGACGTTGTGATCGCCGATGTCGACATTGTAATGGCTCACGACTCTACAGCTCCCCTAGCCGTTGAAGGCCTCTATAGAATCGGAAAAAAGGTTTTCGATCCGCACAAAATTGTGATCGCGTTTGATCATTTCTTTCCTCCGCCGAGCGTAGACGCAGCTAGACTTCATCAAAAAGTTAGAAACTTCGTAAGAGAACAGAAAATCCCCAACTTCTTCACGGACGGAGTTTGCCATCAGATTCTTGTTGAAAAATTCGTTTCTCCCGGGAACGTCATAGTTGGAGCAGATTCCCATACATGCACTGAAGGAGCCTTAGGGGCTTTTTCAACTGGTTTGGGATCAACCGACATTGCTGGAGCTATGGCGACTGGAAAATGTTGGTTCAAGATTCCGGAAAGCTTAAAATTCAACTTGTCCGGTTCCCCTGAAAAAGGCGTCTATGCCAAAGACATTATCTTGAACATCCTTGAGCAAGTGGGGGCTGACGGAGCCCTCTACAAGGCTGCAGAATTCACTGGAGATTACGTGAAAAACGCAAGTGTTTCTTCTCGCCTCACCTTGTGTAATATGGCTGTTGAGATGGGCGCCAAAAACGGTATTATTGAAGCAGACGAAAAAACCAGAAAGTTTCTTGGAAGAGAAGGAAAGATCTTCAAAAGGGACAAAGACGCTGTTTACGAAGATGAATATGAAGTAGAGGCGGACAAAATTGAGCCCCAAATTGCA
>CP070709.1:624541-630462 GCA_020350305.1 Candidatus Bathyarchaeota archaeon | reverse complement strand
CCAATAGGTGAAACTGAAGTGACCGCCTTGCAGGGTATTCACGTTGGTCCCATAACGCAGTATTTAGTGAATCTCGGGAGAATGAAGATCTTCCATGGAGGAGACTCAGGCTATTGGCGACAGAAGGACACGTCTGCGGATCTAGCATTTGTGCCAGTCGGCACAGCCACAACATGTTCTCCGGCAGCGGCAGTTGCCACAATCATGGATTTGCAGTCAAGAATAGCCGTGCCTATCCATGGGAGAAGGCAACAAATGAAGCAATTCGAAAGCATTGTGGAAAAGGTGTGCCCTGACGTGGAAGTGATTGTCCCAGAGAAGTTCAAGACTATTAGATTGTCAGTCTAGATTTCACGGACAAAACAACTGAAATAGAAACTCAGTTCGAATCCTATGTATGCGCGCGCGAATCCCTGTAGCTAGCTAGCTTTTAGACGCATACCTAGACTTACCCTCTCCTCCATTTTAAAACCAAGATGTTTATAGAAATTAACAACGGAGGCATTGTCTGTTCTAACCTGTAAATTAGCTTTTAAACAGCCCAGTTTCCGTAATTCTTTGACGGCTTTCTCAACTAGTTGTCTGCCATAGCCTCTTTTCTGATACTCTGGTAAGACGGCTAAATAGTATAACCAACCCCGGTGGCCGTCATAGCCCGTCATAACCGAACCAATTACTTTATTCTTTAACAGAGCGATGAAGAATAGTTCTGGCTGAAATTCAAGTTTTTTATGAATATCTTCAACAGGGTCATTTTGAGGAACAACCAGGTCACATTTTTTCCATAAATCAATTACAGCCTTCTGATATTTCGAGTCATAGCTAATTATTTCAAAACTCATCTTGCTCAAACCTAAGAAGCTGTTATAGCATTGTCTCTTTCTTTCCTTTTCTCCTCCAGCTTTTATGGCTTATGGAAGAAACTATGGATGAAAATCAAGCTAAGCATGCATGTCGGACCACTCTGAAATTCAACACAAATCAACGCGACAGAAAAAAAGAGAGGTTTTGCGGGGAAAGTGTGGAGATATCTCCATCAAAGGCAGTTCTAACCGGACTATACTACTGAAGCCTGAATCATGCTACCTGCATGTATATACTTCGCAAAAAAAGAGGGGAAATGCGGGTGACATCACCACGGTTTAAGAGAAAGGCCAAAACCTCAGAGTTTTAACAGTTACCTCAAACTCTTAGCTTTCGCGGTGAATATCCTTTATAGCAGAGGGAGTGCCAATGGTGGAAAGAAGGCTTTGGTAGTCTTGAGTGATGCATGATGAAGGTTGAACGGGCAATAAGACAAGATATTCGATCGATTGCCGAGTGTTGTGTGGCGTTACGGTTGCACCAGCGTGAACGCTCGGATGGATATCGGCCCTCGCTTCGGGCGATTATTCGGCAGGTTGAGGGGAATTTTGAACGTCCACACTGTCATCATTTCGTCGCGAAAGAAGCAGGGAAGGTTGTTGGTGTGGTTTTGGTGCGGTTGCGGAGAGGTGGGCGCAGTGCCTACTTAGCCCGGGCCTATGTGATCCCGTCTCATCGCCGACAGGGCGTTATGCGCAGATTAGAAAGCACTGTCGTCGATTTTCTTCGCCAGCGGGGGTTCTCCACGCTTGACCTGACCGTCGTCCCCTATAATGAGGAGGGGATGAGCACCTGGCCGACCTTGGGATACAGACCAAACAAGATTGTGATGACAAAACAAATTTAGTCTCAAGATGTTTTAGGAGGTTTGGAGGATTGAAAATGAAACCAGCCTTACTTGTAATAGATATACAGAATGAATTCTTCAATCGTAGTCAGGCTTGCTCGGACTCTCTGAAATCAGCTGTTGAATACGTAAATGCAGCAATAGATCTTTTCAGAGAAAAGAATCTTCCCATCGTTGTCGTGCAGCACAAAAGTAAGGGTCTTGCGCCAGGTAAATCAGGTTTTGATGTGCATGATAGTGTGAAGCTCAAACCTCAAGACATACGCATCGTGAAGACCTATCGCAACTCTTTCACCAAGACAGGGCTTGCAGAAAAATTAAGAGAGCTTGACGTTAACACCGTTATTGTGACAGGTTATCGCGCAGATAACTGCGTCTTATCCACATACAGAGGTGCACAAGACCTTGACTTCACACCGATAATATTGAAGGGTTCCCTTGCATCTTACAACCCTGAGCACATTAGGTTCGTGGAAGAGATTTCCGAGGTAATATCTTTCGGCGCTTTGAAGACGTTGCTCTAAATCTAATGCGCGCGGGAAACACCAAAAAAAGAGGGAAATGTGGGAGATATCTCCAGTGTTAGTCTAACCTGTTGTTTGTCTAAATGTTGTAAGTAAAAATCTACACATTTTTGAGTAGCTACTCTTAAGTAGCTAAGCTCGGATAACCGACTCTCTAAGGGAAACAACTGTCATGCGCTTCGATAGACCCGCAATAAAGATCGCTGGTGCCGCTGTGCTAGCAGCGCTATCTGTGATAATGCAGATTCTGCCGCCTCTATTTGTGACGCCTTGGTTCATGCGGATAGATCTCGTGGCTATTTCCTGGGTTTTATGTTGGATTCTGTTTGGGTTTAAAGCTGGTCTTCTTTGCTTGCTGATTAGCGTACCACTTGTTGGCGTTCTTGGTCCGTTCGCTGGGGGCTGGGTTGGAGCTATCATGAAATCGGTCTCGAGCGTCTGGATGTTCGCAATTCCAGCATTTTTTGCATGGAAAACAGGCGGAACGAACCGTCTTCTAGAAAACAAGTGGGCTTACGCCTTTAGTGGCATTCTAGCAATCGATGTGAGAGATGTGGTTTGTATACTCTTCAACCTTTACTTTGCTTTGCCCATTTTCTTTAATATAGACGCGGTGGAGCTATTCTCAGATCCTAGTTTCCTGAGTTTTGTTGGGCATTCACTGGGTCTAGTTGGTCTTGGAGCTTATGTTACGGAGATTGCTTTCTGGAACACTATACAGGGAATATTGGATGTCTATGTTTCTTTGGTAATCGGAGTTATCATTTTGCGAAGGTTTCCTGGGATAATGAATAAGTAAACAATCACCGTGCATGCGAAGCTGAAAGTGATAAATTAGTTGGAATTATTTGATAACTTGGCTGCTTCCATGTATTCAATGAATAGTAGATCATCCTTTTCTGGGAAATAAACAAAGGCTTGTCCAATTTTTTCGTAGAGCAGTTTCATTATCTGAATTTCAACAAGTTTGGCCCCAAGGCCGAAGATTTGCTCAAGAGCGTTGGTAAACTCCTCAATCCTGCCAGGAATCTCCAACCTCTTAATCTTGAAAGCTTTTTCCAGATGAAAGTAGATCGCCTGCTTCGGCGAATCTCCTAATGAAGACAACCCCGCATCTACTGCTCCCAGCACAAGTTTGTCAAATTCACGGTTACACAGCGGTGATATTTCTTTGGCACGGACTCTGATTCTAGTATTGTGTTGCAGGTCAGGCTTGCTGGGTATTGAATGCAAACACGCTCTGTATTTGCACCAATTGGTCGTGAATTCACGCTTCATCAACTTCACCTCTTTTTGTAGTTTTGTTGAACTGTTCACGTGTTCCACCCATATACGTATCATATCGTACGACGTAATATATCGGTTATTTCACTGTTTGATATATATCGAAATTCGATATATGAACGCGCACCTTCACTCAATTCTGTTCTATAGGATTGTAGAGATCGCAGGCTTTGAACAAGATGTTGGCATTGCTAGAAAAGAACTTGGAATTCTCCTTTTACAGTTCTATTGACTGTTTAAACACTTCTAAGTTGACGCATCCGGTTTCAAGGGTGTTGCCCGTAGCAGCGTTGTTGACTATCAAGACTGCTGGAGCGAATAGGTCAGGATCGATTCGACGAAAGTCGTAGTCAACCTCCTTGAAGATTTCAAAGAACGGTTTCCCATAGCTTTTGGAAGCCGAAGATGATGCCTTATCCACCAATTCTCTCAGCTTTTCATCGTCGTCGTAGCGTATGGTATAACTTGCTACGCCTGCGTACAAGATTGCGTCATTTGTCCTTCCCATGGCTTCAGCGAATTTGGGGTGTACTGGTGCAATAGGCGCGTATCCCCACGCATGCATTATGAATTTCGGGTCAAGTCCCAGTTTGGTTAACTTGTGTATCCCGGTTTCTACGATTCTTCCAGAGATTTGTGTAGACCCACTTATGGTTGTTGTCGGAACCAAAATCACGGATAAACGGTCAGAAGTGACGCCGCATTGGTCAGAAATATGGGCTATTACACTTTCAGGCGGTTCCATACTTGTTTCAAGCACAAGCACTGTCACATCAGCTTTGTCCCTGTAGTTTATCTTTTCATAAATTTCTCTAGGCTTCAAAGCCAACGCACGAGCGGGACCAGAACCTATGGCAACGTAGCTACTAATGTTGATGTGCCATCCGCCAAATTGAGATCCCAAAGTCGCTACCGCCGGATGATCGGTGTACACGAATATGGAAGGAATTTCAAGATCCTTATACTGTTTGTAGAAAATGTTTGCGCAGCCATAGCCGCCGAGACATATCTCCGTAATAATTTGGCCAGCGAGGAATCCTCCTCTTGCTTTGATTCCAGCGTCAATCAAAGTTGTACCTGATTTTGATTCTTTAATTGTAACTCCGTACCTTTCAGCGTCGTCACAGAGTTTCTTTACGAGTGGCCATGCGGTGTTATTTACACTTAGTTGAGGTGCAGGCATTTTTTTCACTCCAGATATTTTTCGTAAAATTTCAGGTGCGGGTTTTGATTTTGCGAAACGAACAACTTTCCGTTACCATTTTCAGCCAAGTCGCCAACAAACTTGTAGAACGGCCCTTTAACATTTTCTCCGTTTATCTTAACTTTGGGGTTAATGCTGTCAACTGTGAACGTAGGAAGAATTGAGGGTGTGTGGCCGCAAACAACGATTTTTCCTCCCCTCATTTGGGCCCCACTTCGTTCTTTCGAGTTTCCTTGCACAATTATTGTTCCGTTTCTCATGTGGATGCCCACGAATTGTCCAACCCTTCCATCTATTCTGATTAATCCGCTTCTCATGAAACACCCAACTTCATTTCCAGCATTTCCCTGTATAATGATTTCTCCTCCATTCATTCCGCGGGTGCTTCCGCGATAGGCTGCTCCAATGTAATCGCCTGCATCTCCTTTGATTTGAATGATACCTTTTTCCATCATGCATCCGGTCCATGAACCTGCGCTACCCGCCACTACTATGGTGCCTCCTTGCATTTCTTCACCGAGGTGCATGCCTGTGTCGCCGTCGATAATTATTCTACCTGTGGACATCTTAGTGCCGATTCTTCGGACCTTTCTGACATCTCCGAAAATCCGTATGGTCATTTCTTCCGATGGGTTTTTTGCATCATAATCTATTCTGAAGAGCTGGTCGAGAGTTCTTCTCTGATTTCCTTCCCAAATTCGCAGCTCAGCTATTTCACTGACTGTTTTTTCAGCGAAAATGTCAGGTGTGATGCATTGGGCGTCTACGGGAGCTTTGAATAAACGTTTCGGGTAGAGCGTAATCATGAGTTCTAGACCTCAGCCTTAACCGGGATAGGAGCAGAGGCTGTTAAGAAGTTTTCTGGGATAGAATAGTTTTCATATTCTACTGTCCAGTATTCTCGAAATCTTCGTTTCATATCATCTGCAACTTCTATCGGCGATGAAAGCTGTGGGTTAACCCAGAATGTTCTTCCCCGGACCGACTTTGCAATTTTTCCATCTCTCCCCACGATTTCGCCGTTTTTGATCGTGTACGCAGTGTTTTCAAAAGCTTTGCGAACCGCTTTGTATTTTCTAGAGGGATCAACCAGCTCAGGATTTATGTTATATATCGCTATATCAGCGTCCGCCCCGATTCCAAGGTGACCCTTCTGGGTTAAACCTAAGGACTTTGCTTGACCAGCACGTGTGACTAT
>CP070709.1:620687-624441 GCA_020350305.1 Candidatus Bathyarchaeota archaeon | reverse complement strand
GAGGAAAAAATCTACTGCTAATGGATATTTTGAACTAATTTTAAAGCCTCGCTTTTGAAATCCCTTTGCTTTTGGCCAAAATTTGGGATTTAAGTACTAAATTTTATTTCACCCTAATCGTATCCATCCCGTCAGCTCGGCACTCTGCAACCGCCTCACCATCCTTCCATATTCTAGCGTACAAAAGCTTAGCTGGTGCGTGGGACGTGATGAAAACTTCATTCAAACCGTCGGGCAGTCGGGTCCCTGCAATAGAAGATGCGAGCTTCATGTAACGTTCAAGCATGAATTTTCCCTCCAAACATTTGTTCAATGCGTCTAACCCTTCTTCAGGATTGACTTCTGCTAGGAAGCCTCGCACACCCATGTTGATGGCGAGAATGGGCGGCTCAGGCTTAGGAATCTGAAGGCATGTCCTCAGGATGGTGCCGTCGCCACCTATTGTGACTATTAGGTCAGCCTTCATTTTTTCCAGCGGCAAAGCGGCTTTGGTCTTGTTGATATGCTTTGCGAGTTTTGGCTCAAGAAATATAGATAGTTCTTTAGCTTCAAGGCGAGTTATCAGTTTTGCTGCAAATTTCAACGCAGCTTTACGGTCAACGCGTGCAACTAAGCCCACGGCGTTAAACAGTTCTATTTCCTCCAACGCAACAACTAACATTTACTGCTTAAGCCCGATATAAGAGAATGCCGAAAACTAACTATTTAAATGGTTGATTCACAACGTTACAGCGATACCTTAATCTATAAATCACGTTGTAAGAATTGCTGTGTGACGAGGTGAAAGAAAAATGAGCAAGCCCATGGAAGTAGGAGCCTTGAGAGTTGGTAGCTACGTAATCGTTGACGGAGAACCATGTCGCATTGTCAGTTTAACAAAGTCAAAGCCGGGGAAACACGGCTCTGCAAAGGCGAGAATCGTGGCTATAGGCACGTTTGATGGGGCAAAAAGAACGTTTGTCAAGCCGGTTAGTGCACAAGCTGAAGTGCCCATCATTGACAAAAAGGGAGGTCAAGTCGTTGCGATGTTGCCATCGGCTGTACAGGTGATGGACCTAGAAACATACGAAATATTCGAAGCCCCCTTGCCCGAAGAGAAAGGATTAAAGTCAAAGCTTGCCTCTGGTGTTGAAGTTGAATACTGGCGCATTTTAGGCAGAACAAAAATAACGCGGACGAAAGGGTAGCCGGTTTTAGTTCATTTTTGCAGTTCACTTAACTTTGATTTCGTAGCCTTTTTTCCTCGGTAGACGTATTTCTAGAATACCGTGTTTGAGGGAGATTTTCATCAGTTCAGACTTAATTGGTACTGGGATGCGGGTTTGGCAGCGGAATGAGGAGAACTCACCCTCCCGATGGGTAATGCCAAAGTCGTCGAAATGCACCTTTCGTTTCATCTTTGCCTCTATTTCGATAAGGTCTTCACCTATTGCCTCGACCCTAACCGTTTTCGGTTCTGTGTAAGGGAGATCTGCAGTGACCACTACCTCTTTTGTTGTGACGAAAATGTTGCATAACGGTTCAAGCGAACAGGATTCGATGTCCCAGCTAGGGCGTTCACTGGTGGCAGACTCCATTATTTCTTCAGCCCAAGTTTTGAAGTCTTCTATGTAATCGCTCATTATGTCGAAGATTGATCGTTTTCTTCGTCTTTTGTACGTCAATGCATTTTTCTCCTAAACATATAGCGGAAGGTCGTATTCCTGCGACTTTTTCATGTGGGTCAATTCGCGTTGGGTTCGTTTCATGACGTCTCTCGCTCTCAACCGAATTTCCTCTCCTTTCTCAAGCAGTTTCGAGACATCTATTTTCAGGTCAGTTATTTTGGCAAGTTCGTTGATTGCAGCAGCTGCCGCTTCTGGGTCAGGGTAGTTGTAAAACGATTGGGCTAGAAAGGCTATTGCTGAGAGTTTTCTCTCGGCGCAATATCGCATGGTAAGTGCTTGAGGTCCAACAACGTAGCCTTCCTTCAAAATGTTCAATCCTTTCTTATCCAACAGATCGAGAAGGTCTCTGTTTGATGCGGCGCAAAAAACCTTTGGTTCCTTAATGTTCTGTCTGTTCTCTAATGGCATCCCCCCAATTGACAGAACCAGTTTCACTTTTTTTGATTGTGCCCACTCGGTAAGCTTCCGCATGACAGAATGGATTCCAGCAGCGGGAATCGCCATCTCAGAGATTGCTGCGATTATGCCTTTGCCCCCGTAGATTCGTAGTGGAGCGTGAGGCAGCCCTTCATGTAATACAACCACTGGTGGAAGTAGATCTGAGTCTACGTATGCTATTTCGTCTAGGTTGAGTTCAGATATTATGTAAGAGGTTGCGATGAGCCCGACTAAGCCAACATCTGGAAGTCCGTGAAGCATCAATGCTTCTGTGGGTATAGGCTTTTTTTCTATGATTCTTACGGGTTGTGACATGGTTTGTTTCCTAGGGTTAGATTTGTTCATGTGGGAGAAAAGGGTTATGGTGAATGAGAATCAAATAGGCATTTAGAATTGAGAAGAATTTCAGTGAAGTGCTGTAGCCTGTCTTTGGTATTGTTTTTTGCTTGCAGGTTTATTTTCAGACTCTTTTGATTCTTCGATCCGCCTCTACAGAATGGGCGGAAAGTCACATCTAAAAATGGCATCATTTCGCATTTTAGCTTTTACCAACGAATGACTTACTTAATAAAGAAGTGTGAGAAGAGAAATAGATATAACATAAAAACAAAAAGAGCAATGAATAAACGATGGCGCTCCAAACGCTGGGAAAAGGCCTATACAGTGCGTTAAGGAAGATTTTCCGGGTTCCCATCGTAGATGAGGCTACTATAAAGGAGTTGGTCCGCGACATTCAACGGGCGTTACTCCAAGCGGACGTTAACGTGAAGCTTGTTCTTGAAATCTCGAAACGAATAGAAGACAGGGCTTTAGGAGAAAAACTTCCACCCGGAGTCTCCAGACGAGAACACGTAATAAAAGTGGTCTACGAAGAACTTACACGCTTTTTGGGCGAAAAACCTACTCCCCTAAAGATAAAAACTGGAAAAGCAAACATCCTCATGCTTGTAGGAATACAAGGCTCAGGCAAAACCACGGCTGCGGCAAAACTTGCCAGATACCTCCAAAAAAGAGGACTAAAAACAGCACTCGTCTGCACTGACACCTACAGACCCGGGGCACTCGCACAACTAGAACAACTAGCCAAACGCATAAACGTTCCCGTCTACGGAGACTCGAAAGCAAAAAATTCCGTCACAGTTGCCCGGGACGGACTAGAACAATTTCCCAAATACGACGTGATCCTCGTCGACACCGCTGGACGACACAAAGACGAGACAAGCTTGATCAAAGAAATGAAAGAAATGGAAAAAGCAGTCAAACCCACAGAAGTGATCTTAGTGGTCGACGGCACCATAGGCCAACAGGCAGCAATACAAGCAAAGGCATTCCATGAAGCCACACCAATCGGATCAATTTTAGTTGCGAAACTAGATGGCTCCGCGAGAGGAGGAGGCGCACTCTCAGCCGTCGCAGCAATAGGTGCACCCATAAAATTCATTGGCACAGGCGAAAAAATCAACTACATAGAATCCTTTGTCCCATCACGGTTCGTTGGCAGACTGTTGGGCATGGGCGACCTCCAAACGCTCATCGAAAAAGTGCGCGAGGCAGAGGTAAAGGTTCCAGAGAAGAAGATGCGAGCGATTTTGAGCGGTAGGTTCACTCTCACGGACATGTACGAGCAATTCGAATCCGTGAAAAGCATG
>CP070709.1:617357-620587 GCA_020350305.1 Candidatus Bathyarchaeota archaeon | reverse complement strand
CTCTATGATGTGGCTCCATGGCTATGATAAGGTCATAGTCGCTAAGTTGCTTACTGTCCAAGCTCTCAGGACAATGCTTAAGGTATTTCTCTGCACCTTCTCTTGCTGAGTAGTTCCAAAAAGACCCTGCACTCACGTCAGGGACAACGCGCGTGCGTGTGCGGAAGGGAAAAAAGAAAAGAGGAGGATTATTCTTCTTCCGGAGCTTTCGTCTTTTCAGCAGGTTTTTCCTTTTGCTGTTCTTCCTGTCTTCCCTGTAGTTTTTTGTTGGGGAAAGTAGGTACCGCATATACATCGACTACCCCAGAAGTCTGCCCTATCTTTCTTTGCACGAAGTCTACGGCTTTAGCAGGGTTTTCGGCGTCAAACCACATGGCTACGTCCCAAGTTCCGAAAACGTTCATTATGTAGTGCAGGTCTACCCCTGGACCGGGTTTCTCGGGAAGATTCCTTAAAGCGTCCATCGTGTCGACTAGTTTCGCTGGATTCAGTTTCAGCAGGACCAGATATTCTGTCACGCTATTTTCACCTCCGATTCATCATCTAAACCGTGGTGAATCAATGTGGAAAAAATCTTTTAACTCTTGTGAACGGATAATAAATATCGCAAAGACATACTAAAGATTCTAATCCGATAGGTCAACATCTTGGTGGCTCAAGACCCAAAACACGTGCCAGTGTGCGCGCTTACATTAAAAGTGGTTCTTAGCTTTCCCTCTTTTTCTATAGTGGAGTACATCTGAACATAGATTCGCAATTCATATTTTATACCTTCATTTACAATTCGTATTACCAATTCAGAAGCATAAAATATAGGGCAAAGCCTAATTCAGGCACTAAATCTGAATTCGGTTCGAATCGGAACTAAGGCTGTGAGTGCCCTTGGAAATACTGAAAGAAAAGCCTGAGTCTCAAGTGAGTCTATACGACAAGGATGCGCGGGTGAGGAAGCTTCTTAGGAGAGACAAGGAACCCCTCAGATCTCTTGAGATCATTGAGGATGCGCTTGTCAAGTTCGACCTTTCAAGGAACGAAATCAAAGTTTACATTTATCTTGCGAGATCGGGAATGTGCAAAGCGCGGGAAATTTCAGATACTCTCTCTCTTCATAGAACAGAAACGTATAGGATTTTGCGGGATCTGGGTAAAAGGGGACTCATTTACTCTGTTTTGGAGAAACCGTTGAAGTTTGTGGCTACTCCCTTCGAGGAAACCCTTGACATCCTTATAAAAGCCAAAAAACTGGAAATAGCCTTTCTGGAGAGGAAGAAGAAAAATCTCATCGACATGTGGTTTTCCCTTCCTCATCCAATGGTGGAACCTGAAAATAAGGAGGTCTTCCAGATACTAGAGGGTAAAGAACAGATCATTGTAAAAGCCAATGAAATTCTCGAGAAAACTAGGGAAGTAATCTACGTGCTTGCGCCTGACTTAGAGCTTCTGCGTCTCTACCATTCGGGCTTTACAGATAAACTTGAAAGATTCTCGAAGAAGGACGGGAAAGTCAGAATTTTGACCAATTGTTCGCCGAAAAGCCGCTTCATTGCCGAGAAAACGAAGCTAACTGATGTAAGGTACCTGTTTTCAGATTTGGAGGACCTCCCAAGTTTCATAATATCGGACCAGGAGCAGCTTCTTTTTTCCATAAAAAACGGCAATTATGTAAATGATGGAGGGAGAAGAGGAAAAGTAAAAGCTTCTTCTCTTTGGACTAATTGCGAGGCCTTTATTATAGCCTTGAAAACGCTTTTCTTGGATTTGTGGAACACTAAAACCTTATAGTATGCTGGGCAAATGAGGAAAGTTTCATGTATTGTCCGGAGTTTCGTTCTTCTTAGTGGTCTAATTTTTTGGGGCGGCTTCCCGTCGTTGCAGAAGTTTTCTGAATCAATAACTATCAGAAGGCCCTATCAACAGTTTTGCAGGCGCGAATTCACAATGCGTGTCCTGGGAGGAAAAGGTTGAACAGAATAATCATAGCTTTCATAATATTCTGAAATTGAATATTCTCTGGAAAAATGCCTTAATCTTTATTAAGAAATGTCTAGCATTAGTGAATTTTATGTCAATGTTCTAGGAGTAATCAACTTGGAGTCTTGCACAGTCGACCCAAAACTCATTGGCACCTGGTTGACGGTAGGACACAAAGTATATTTTGGCTCCATCGATTTTTGCCCAGCTGTTGAGTTGGGTAGATGCTGTCCAATTAACCCAATTCCATGAGGTAGGTATTTCTTTAAGGCCCAAAGATGCCCATAGGGAGCCGTTCCAAACAAGGACTTCAAGGCTGTCGCCTGCTCGACTTTGTTTGACGTAAAGTTGAACTGTAACATTGTCTATTGTTTCTGTAGATTTCCCTGAATCTGTGAAGTCGAAGTTTCCCGCTTCTTTATTCGTTGCTTTTACAGACAAATAATTTGTGTCATAATCGATGGCATCAAGATAAGGATTCGCTCCAACCCTTTTCCAGTCAGTCCTAGCCACGTCATCGTTATTGACATAAAGCCATATTGAGCCACTAGTCCATGACGGCGTTATTACAACCGTGGCAGTGTATGACACTAAAGAAGACACGGCTATAGGCGACAACATAAAAAGAAATATAGCGAGAGACGTGGCTGCAATCGTTTCTCTTCTTTTCTTGGGTCCTCTGTGAACGGCTTTCTTTTTTTTCTTCTCTTTAACCCCTATTTCATGACTATTCCTAGTAACACTTCGGAGAACTAGAAAGTCGTTGACTAGCATTGCTCCGAAAATCATGGCTGTGAAACCTCCATATGCACATATGTAGCGAGCATAATATCCTAATAAGTAGTTAAGCCCTATTCTCTCAACCCATTGGAATAGAGCCAAGTTACTGGCTAAGAGGCCGACAACTAGCGTGATCAATCCCAGAAAGAGCTTTACTCTCAGTTGTAGGATTTTGTCCTTCACCTTTTCTCTCTCGAAGAGGATGTGGTTTTCTAGAACGAGTCTTGTGGCAATGGCGTGTATTGGAAGGTTGCTGTTATCTGAGTTGTCTCATCGGTAAGGTCATATGAGTAGAGTACTCTCACTAAGTAGTAGTCTGTTTCCAACATGCCTTGATGGATGTTACCAAAGTCTCCAGATGTTAAACCATCTATGTGTGATTTGGTGGTCGATCCTGTGGCAGCATCGTATAGGGTTTCACTGTCCCAAGCCGAACCGTTCCAACGTTTCACTGTGATTTCAAACTTTGAGAACTTGCT
>CP070709.1:614645-617257 GCA_020350305.1 Candidatus Bathyarchaeota archaeon | reverse complement strand
CTAGAGTGTTATATTTAGACGATAGCTACTGCAGAGATTGCGATGCCGCTGTGGTTTCCGTTAAAGATGGAAAATATGTAATTTTGGACCAAACAATCTTCTATCCTAAAGGTGGGGGTCAACCGTGGGACACTGGGAAAATCATGAAGGGAAATGAAATGTACAATGTTGTTTATGTTGCCAAGTTTTCTGGAGAGATATCTCACGAGGTTGATCAGATTGGCTTAGGAGAAGGTGACAATGTGCATTGCGTCCTAAATTGGGAACGAAGATACAAACTTATGCGAAGCCACACAGCAGCTCACGTATTCGCTTCGCTTCTGTGCACGGGTACAGGAGCCCTTGTTACTGGCAACCAGCTTGGGGAAGACAAGATTCGTTTTGATTTTAGCCTGGAAAGGTATGATCGAGAAATCCTCAACAAGTACATAGATAAGGCGAACGAATTATTCAGAAAAGATATCTCAGTAAAGTGGTATGAGCTTCCCAGAGAAGAAGCCCTAAGAATTCCAGGCGTGATAAAAATGGCTAAGGCCCTCCCGCCTGATATTCCCTCTCTCCGCATTGTCGAAGTAGTTGGTGTGGATAAACAAGCGGACGGTGGAACCCACGTAAAAAATCTGAGAGAGGTTGGGCAGATAAAATTGCTTAAAACTGAAAATAAAGGCAAGCATAACCGGCGAGTCTACTTCACACTTACTCGTTAGTATCCTCAACTGGCATAAGACGCTCATGCGGTAGACGTTTGTTCAACAATAGACGATTTAGAAGGCGGACTAGTAGAAAGTCGAAGGTTTTGCCCCACAGGAGCCATTTTAGCTTATGGTAGATGTGCAGTAGCTGCAATCCTTTTTCTGTAGTTTGATAAAATGTTTCGCTTGCCTCTTCCACTTTTAGCAACTTCATTTCCATCAAGGCATACAAGTAGTTATTCAGGATCATGTGGTCTAAGTTACACCTATACATGATCTCAGTTTTCTTGATTCCTTCAGCTGCAACACGAAGTATATTAACAGCTTTGTCGAGTTCGTTGCTTTCTCCCGTTATGTTGCACCCCTGCGTCGAATTGCTTATTGGAAATTCGCTGCAAAGATTATATTCGTTATTTCAATTTTGGGAATGTAGCAGAACTGATAGTAAGAGAGCTAAAATATACTAAACGAGTCTTTTACTGTTTAACAACTACACGGCAAACGCATGTGTGATAAGCATGATTGGTGAACTTGCAGCCTTAGGCGCCGCGCTTTGCTGGACGGTGTCCGCAGCCTTGTACAAGGTAGCCTTGTCTGATGCGAAGCCGGTTTCAGCTAACATTTCACGATGTATATCTACAACTGTGTTCTTCTTTGCATGCCTAGGTGTGACGGGGAGGTTGCAGTATCTAGCGGCTTTGCGACTAGACTCGTTGCTTTTGGCTGGTCTCAGTGGGGCTATTGGTTTGTGCGTTGGTGACACTTTGTATATGTTGAGTTTGAAGTTGATCGGCGTTTCCAGAGCGGTTCCTATTACGTGCACATATCCGTTGTTTACGATGTTGTTTGCGGCTTTGTTCTTCAGCGAGCAAATCGCGTTGTTTGGGCTGTTGGGCGCCGTGCTCATAATTGCAGGTATATGGTTGATCAGTCAGGGGAAGGGTAAGTTGACTGGAATGGTGAAGAGTGTTTTATTCAAAGGTGTTTTCGTTGCGCTCATTACGGCGACGGTGTGGGGGGTGAGTATAGCCTTTATGGATGAGGCTCTAACGCTTTCTGAGTTGGATGTTTTGGATGCTGCGGTTGTTGTGAACACGGTTAGGCTGTCGGCGACGACTTTTTCGTTGCTGGCTATTTCTCCCTTTTTTGACAGGCAATTCGGTTTCTTGAAGTTGAAGAAGAAAACGTGGGTCATTCTCGCCTTAGGTGGGATTGTAGCTTTGGGCTTGGGCTGGGTTTTGTTGGCTGTCAGTCTTTTAGATATTCCAGCTTCTTATGCGGTTCCGATTTCTTCCGTGTCTCCGCTTTTCGCAACTCTGTTTGGAGCCTTTTTGTTGAAAGAAAGAGTTACCACTAGAATTTTTGTTGGATCAGTTCTTATAGTCTTGGGGACATCTGTTTTGTTCGTTGTATAACTCGACGGTCTGTTTAGCCCACCTAATGAGTGATGTGCATAGATTCGCGTTATATACCGAGTTTTTCATAAATCTTCGGCCTGTTTTCTTCCACTCTCTTTCGGACGTCTTCGAACAGGTTGTTTCCATGCGAATCGATGGCGACAGTTAAAGGACCGAATTCTTCAACTTCTAGAATCCATAGTGCCTCGGGCATTCCCAGGTCGAACCATTCTACGGTTTTCACATTCTTTACTGCCCTTGCTGCGAGGACGGCTGCTCCGCCTGTGAAGGCGCCGTAGACTGCGCCGTACTTTTTCATTGCATCGGTCGTTTTTTTGCCCATTCCGCCTTTTCCTATTACCACTCGGACTTTGTAGTTTTTGATGAATTCGTCTTCGAACAAGTCCATGCGTGTGCTTGTTGTGGGGCCTGCTGCAACTATTGTCCATTTGTCGTTTTCCTTTTTTACGATGGGGCCGCAGTGGAAGACTGCTAGTCCTTGTGGGTTGATGGGCATCTTTTT
>CP070709.1:607868-614545 GCA_020350305.1 Candidatus Bathyarchaeota archaeon | reverse complement strand
ATTCTTAACGCTTAACAAATCTTTTAGGTAGAATCCTAGAATTATTCCAGACACGCGGCCAAGGAATGATTGCTTTTGAACATCAATAATTTAAAGCTTCACGCCTCTTATTTGAGAAAAATTATTGACTCGAGGAAGAAGCACAAGAAGCACATTCTTGAAGAATACGCGCGTCTCATATGGTTGATCGACAGCAAATCAAGAAAACATGATCTTGCGAATTAACTGAAGTGTAATGTTATTGGTGGTGTGTAAAAACGCGAAGATCAAAGTTCGAAATGTATATTGACATTCTTAAAGTGCTAGCTCGTTATGGACCTCTAAAGCTGACTCATGTCATGTACAAGGCTAACGTGAACTGTAGTGTTCTAAAGCAATCCTTGAATTTCCTAATCCAGCAGAGACTAGTTGAAGAACAGACTTGTCGCAAGAAAAGAAGCAAAAAAAGAGTTTCTTACGCGATCACAGAAAGAGGCAGAACTGTACTCAGATACTTTAGAGAACTGGACATTGCTCTACAAATAACTAAAGAAGTAAACAAGATCCCAGCAATATTGTATTAACAATCTTCTTTATCACAGGCGTGCATATCGCGCCTGCTCTAAAACTACTTATAAGAGATCTTCAAAACAGATAGAAAGGTTAGAACCACAGGCGGATGAATGACATTTGGCGCAGCGCGATGAACGGTTCAGGTCTTTCCCACAATACTTTGTTCTTACCGAGTATGAATTGCTTTTTCTCGTTATTTGCATAGTATTAGATGTCAGCGAATACATGGTTGCAGTTTTACTTCTTCCTGTAGTAGGCGATTTTCTTGACATAGTTGGAATCATAGCTTGCTTTGTTATGTTTCGCTGGATTGGAATTGTGTCACTGCTTGAGCTAGTGCCAGGAGCGGACATTCTACCTGTCTTCATCATCACATGGTTAATATGGTATTTTGTCAAAAAGAGCCAGCAACGCAGGAAAATGATATAGCCTACTGATGCTACATTGTAAACGGAGAGAGATAAAAATGAGTAAAGAGGATTACGCTTCAGACTCTATGAGACCCTCTTGGACATTAGCAAGGACTGGGCTGATTGTACTTTTTATTGTTCTGTTGCTTTTCGCAATAATATTTCCTTTGATGATGTTAGTGAAAGTTGACGTTGGACATGCTGTTGTTCTTGTTGACCCTGTTTCTAAGTCAATAAGTGATCCGATACTTGGTCCAGCTTTCGCGGTGAAGGCACCTTGGGTCAGTGCCGTTGATATCTATTATGCAACAGACTCCTATGAAGCTACAGTTCCATGTTTCTCTTCCGATCAGCTTGAGATGCAAATAGAAGTCTTAGTGAGATGGGCACTTGACACAGACAAAATCAGGGATCTTTACAGCAATTACCCAAATATGAACTACAAGGGGACTGCTATCGAGTCTATTTTGGAAGAAACCATGCGGTTGATAACTAAGAACTATACCGCTCTGGAAACAATAGAGTTCAGAGACGTTGTCAGAAATGAGATAGAGGCGACTGTACTTGAAGAACTTCAAGCTGAATCATCCTTGGCTGGAACTTTGATTAACTTAGAGTTCGACTTGAAGAATATTGGCTACCCAGAAAAATACACGTCTGCAATAGAGGACAAACTTGTTGCTGAGCAACAGAAAATCCAGGCAGACTTTGAAAGAGAAAAAATCTTGATAATAGCGAATGCAACGGCTCAGGAGATTGTTATCAAAGCTTCAGGTGAAGCAGAAGCGAAGGTCATTGAAGCTAACGCAACGAGAGAGGCGATCGAACTGGTTCTGAAGTCGGTTGGCCAAAGTGGAAATGAGACAAGAATCGCAGAGCTCTATCTTTGGGTTCAAACGCTACAGAGAATTGCACCAGATATAGAGATATTGATAATTGGAACAGACGGAATCCCAGTATTGATCCCCACGAACTCAACAACTCCCTAGAACAACTAGGGACACACGCATGCAAGTTCAGATAACCCGATTTTCAACCCAGTTATTTATGAATGGCTCACCTTAAACACAAAAACGGATGGTTTTGTGAGGGTGATTGCCGCCACTTGGCTACAAAAAGTCAGAATAGGCAATATACAACTACTTTCTTGATATTGTTTCTATCTTCTGAAAGATGTCGTGTTGCTCATAGATTTTCAGAATATGGTAAATTACCTTGTGGGAGTAACCATGTTCCCTTAATTGTCTGTAGAGCTCAAAGGTTTTTTTATCCAATTCCATGACCCACCAAGTAACTCATACATATGTGCAGGCGTTTTGAATAAACGACTCCGAAGAAGACTGCTACAACGAACAATATTAGAAACGTGACCTCAATTGGTCCTATAGATAGAAGAAGCGTCATATCCATAATTATTTGAAAAATCGCAGAAGAGTTTCCTACAAACGTGCAACCGCTTTTCGTCATAACCATGTCCTCTAAATAGAACTAAACTATGAAATCGTCTTATAGGGAATACTTCTAGTCAACAAATATTACAGAAAATGACATATACGTACCCGGCATGTCCGTTTTCCAAGCAACCACACCAAAAATCTATTCAAAATTACTTTCGCAGAAGAGATGTAAAATTACAGGGGCATTCCCACATGGTCTGAGTAGGCAACAGTCACTTTATAATCCTACAAAATGCCATTTGACTTATCCGCCGTGTGAAACTGGGATCAGAACCACCTCGTCGCCATCACAAATTTCAGTTTCAAGACCATGAAGAACACTGATCTCCCTTCCATTCACAAGAATAAGTGTGTTCGGCCTCGGGTCATCAAGTTCCGGGGCAACTAACGCTCGCTTGAATTTTGGTGAAAAAGATTCAGCAAGTTTCTCAACAAGCTTACTCATAACCGCTGGCTCATCCACTTCTATTGAAAGCTGGCTTCTTCCAGAAAGTCCCCGAAAAACCCCTAGAAGCTTCACCTTCACGTTCACTACGCCGTCTCACCTGTCAAAAGCTCCACGATGTCCGAAGCAATTTGGATAAGACCATCTGCTCGTTCAACAGCCTTCTCATGATTCGGCTCTGGAGACTGTACAACCCGCTGAACCGCCCGCTCAATTTCAACAAGACACCTTAAAACCGGGTCTTCAACAACTTTTTTCTTGCCTATAGTTTGACGGACGATTGTCTCAACAAACGCTGGATCACCTAAACTATAGTATATGGCCACCTGAGCCTTCCTCACGGCTTCCAGAATCAAGCTTGGAGCCATGTACGGCGTCTTTTGAGCCGCGGTCAACTCTGCCTTCGCTTCCCTTAGATAGCGTAAGGCCCATCCTTTTCTGTATTCATCCACCATCAACGTTCCCTCATCTCCCGATGTAAACGCGCGTTAAGCAATCCACAAATTAAAACTGTTATTCTGTTTCTTCCGTTTCAGAAATCTGGTCAGCTTCCACACTGGCCAATAATCGGGTGATATAACCTGCTATTCTATTTCTTAACCTTGCTGAAGAAATTATGGTAAGAGATTTGACTAGTTCTTGGTTGTTCTTGAAATCTGATGTAAACTTGTTTGGGTGTTGCCTCACTAGTTCTCTGGCTACTTTCTTCACCTTTTCTGTTCGGACTTTACCCAAGTATTCACTTGCCTCCATCCCTAAACCATGTCTTATCTATCTCGCCAATAACGTTGCATTTCCCGTGCCTTTTATTACTTGCGTCTTGACAGAATTTATGAAAAGCAATTCAATTACCTTTAATGCTATTTCAAAGGCGAATCTCGTTTATGCCTTTTTTCACAATGCGGGTATAACTGAGAATAAGATGGATAAAAAAGGGTTGATTTTTAACATTGAACAAGTGCCGACGCTTTCAGTCTCCGAAAAGGTTAAATGGTGACTTAAACAAAAAAAGAAGCTACGGAGGCGGTTGTATGAAAAACTCCGAGTTATCTGTAGCCCCAATGCATAGGATATGCAAGAAAGCAGGGGCAGAAAGAGTAAGTGAGTCAGCGGCAAAGGAATTAGCAAAGGCGCTTGAAGATATCGGCATCAAAATTGCTTCAGAAGCCAGAGACTACGCCGAGCATGCTAGAAGAAAAACGGTTCAGGCAAAAGACATCGAGATAGCTGTAAAGAAAATTATGGGCAAATAGATCGCATCTTCACCTTCCTTCATTTCAGAAATTCAAGCCACGACCCACTGATTAGTGAAAAAGGTTTATATCCGAGGGGAAATTGCTGTAGTTAGATTAAATATTTGTTAATGGAGGAGTTTGTATGGCCTACTTAACTACACAAGCGGGACAACCGGTTATAATCTTGAAAGAAGGAACCGCCCGTTCACGCGGTAGAGAAGCTCGAAGAAACAATTTCATGGCTGCCCGAGTTGTCGCTGAAGTTCTAAGGACAACACTTGGCCCCCGCGGCATGGACAAAATGTTAATCGACAGCCTCGGTGACATAACCATAACAAACGACGGAGCAGCAATCCTAGATGAAATCGACGTTGAACACCCAGCTGCAAAAATGATGGTGGAAGTTGCCAAGACACAGGATGATGAAGTCGGTGACGGAACAACAACCGCTGTCATATTTGCGGGAGAACTCCTACAAAAAGCTGAAGAACTACTGAATCAAAACATCCACCCAACAATCATCGCGAGCGGGTACAGGAAGGCTGTTCAAAAAGCAATAGAGGCACTCAGCAAAGTAGGAATAACCGCTGACCTCAAAGATCGTGAAATCTTGAAGAAGGTTGCAATGACAGCTATGGCTAGCAAAGCAGTAGGTGTTGCAAGAGATCATCTGGCAGAAATTGCTATTGACGCGGTAACACAAATTACTGATCAGAGAGGCGATAGAAGAGTAGCAGATATCGACAACATTCAGATCACAAAGAAGGCGGGAAAAAGCCTCCACGACACAGAGCTTATCAGCGGCATAATAATTGACAAGGAAGTTGTACATCCAGGGATGCCAAAAAGAATCAATAACGCAAAAATAGCTTTGCTCGACTGTCCACTGGAAGTGGAGAAGACTGAGTTCAGCGCCGAAATTAGGATACGAGACCCTACACAGATGAAAGCGTTTCTAGACAAAGAAACTCGCATGCTCAAGGAAATGGTTGAAAAAATCAATGCTTCAGGCGCCAAAGTACTGTTGTGCCAGAAGGGCATCGACGACGTAGCTCAACACTTCTTGGCGAAGAATGGAATTTTAACCGCCAGAAGAGTGAAACAGTCTGATATGGAGAAATTGGCTAGGGCCACTAAAGGAAGAGTAATCACAAATCTGGATGACTTGAAGCCTATGGACCTTGGGAAAGCTGGACTAGTGGAAGAACGCAAAGTTGGCGACGACAAGATGATCTTCATTGAGAAATGTGAGCATCCACGATCAGTCGCCATTTTGATTCGCGCTGGTCTTGAAAGAATGGTTGATGAGGCGGAGAGAGCCATGCACGATGCCTTGTCTGTGATTGCAGATGTGGTTGAACATAACAAGGTTGTTGCTGGCGGAGGGGCGATTGAATCGGAGATAGCGAAGGTGATTCGTCCATACGCAACAAACGTTGGTGGAAGAGAGCAACTTGCCATTGAAGCGTTCGCCGACGCCATCGAGATAGTGCCAAAAACACTAGCTGAAAACGCTGGCCTTGAAGCCATTGACATACTTGTGGGATTGAGGTCAGCCCACCAAAAACCAAGGGGACACCTGATGGGAGTAAATGTTTTCACTGGTAAAATCATGGACATGCGTGAATGCGGCGTGATCGAACCTCTGCGAGTGAAAGAGCAAGCACTAAAATCAGCAACTGGAGTAGCATCGATGATCTTAAGGATCGACGACGTGATCGCGGCGACAAAACCTAAGATGCCTGGAGGCCCACCTGGAGGCCCGCCCGAAGAAGGAGAATACTAATCTCCCTATATTCCCCTTTTTCCTCAACAAGGCTACTCGACGCCAAAAATTTAAAGACAAATATACTCTTTTTAGTCATGACGCTCCGGTAGTATAGTCCGGTTAAGTATGACGGCCTCTCGACGTTTGATTATGGAAGAAAGCCGCCGACCCGGGTTCAAATCCCGGCCGGAGCACCATCATTGCGAAAAAGCTCATAGCTGAAAGCCGCGAATCCACGTTCTACGACCGAAAGCAAGAAGCAATCAACAAGTACAAATTAGGGCTATTCATAAACATTAAGACTATTGGTACCGCCTGTTAGGTTTGGCTATGCGAGATCGTCTGTAACCTCCCCTTTTTTCAACATTATCACTATGTAGTATATTGATGTTCTCATGTTAAAGTGCCACATCGTGGTGAGGTCAGAAATTTTATAATTATGAATTTGTTCTATCCTTCTTCAAAATATACTATTCTTCGGCATGTTCTATTTTCGAAACATGATTTTTAACAAGTCTCAACGGTTTTTTCCTTGTGAATGAATTGTTTGAAAACGCCGTCATTGAGGCCGCTGATTTGCTTCTACTTGTCTTTTTTTCCGCTTTAATCTTAATTGCTGCTTGGGGTGCACTCTGGATTCGAACAGTCAAGAAATCAAATCCTCCACCTTATTACGTCAGCAAAGGAAAAGAGAGAAAAGAAGTAGAAAAGGTTGAACCATACACCATTTTTCGAGCGGTCGTAAATTGCTTGAAAGAAGAGAAAGATAGAAAGTAGATTGCAGAAGATCAAGCTTAGCCTTCTCTATTT
>CP070709.1:602418-607768 GCA_020350305.1 Candidatus Bathyarchaeota archaeon | reverse complement strand
GGTGCCGGAAACTTCGACAGCATAGGACAAATTCATCCTGCGCTCATGGACAGGATATATGGCTATGGCAAAGTCGTTAGAATGAATAATGATATGCCTAACACTGTTGAAAACCGTCGCAAATACGTTCAGTTCATCGCTCAGGAAGTCTCACGGTTCCATCTAATCCCGTTCAGTAGAGAAGCATGTGAAGAAATCATTGACGAAGGACGTAGACGAAGCAACAAGAAAGATGCTTTAGCCACAAAATTCCGACCAATGATAGCAATATTGAAAACAGCTGCCACATTAGCAATAAATGATGGTCAACGGTTTGTTGAAAGAAGGCATGTTGAAGAAGCCATAGAAAACCACTGTAAGACGATTCAGAAGCAGATTCTTGAGCATCAAATGAGCGAGAGAGGAAAACTCCTCGAGATTAGACCAAAGGGGGCGAAAATCGGTCAAATATACGGACTAGCTGTCGTTGCCGACCCATACAGCGGAGAAATGACTGGAAACGTTTTAACCGTAAAGGGTTTTCTTGAGAAAAACGGTAAAGATCGAAAGAACCCTTTGAAAGGCTACTATAGGGTTACCGGCATAGCGAAGGGAAAAGAACAGAACTTTATTGAAGACAGCGTGGCAAAGGTCAGAAGTGTGATCCTGCAGAAACACGGGATTGACATCGCTCAAGAATGCTTCACGCATATAGACTTTGCTCAAGCCTACGGAGTTGACGGCCCAAGTGCCGGCGTCACAATGGCAATTCTCTTATGCTCATTGATCGAAGGCAAGCCGATACGACAAGACATTGCAGTGACGGGAGAAATCAACGTGGGCGTAGTCAACTCGATACAAGTAACGGCTGTCGGTGGTTTGCACGAAAAAATCAAAGCAGCTGAAACATGGGGATTCAAGAAAGTCATTATTCCACAGAAGAACTACTTGCACTCCATAGATCCAAAAGACTACAACATAGAAGTAATCGCAGGCGAGACCCTAGAAGACTATCTAAGAGTATGCTTGGCTGATTAGAGATTTCGATTATCCCTTTTTTATGACTTGATAAGGAGCAATTGAGGCGTAGGCAATGTAAATCTTAGTTTGCGAGTTTGTATATTTTTAGGTTCTTGCTCCCTGAAACGTATTCTATGACGCGTCGTCGTTCCAGCTCCTCAAGAAGGTCTCGGGCCACACTCAGGCGCAGGTTGAAACGTGAAGCCACTGTGTAAGGAGTGAGAGCTTTTATCTTTTTCAACTCGCTAAGGACCTTTTCACTTTTGGAGTCGGGTGAAACTATTCCGGCAGTCTTCTTTTCGGTTGCATGTCTACTAGGTTTGCTCGGTTTGCTTTCCTTTTGTGAACTTTTTCGAGTGCGCGCTTTTTCCATCTTCCTGAGAGTGGTCTTCTTCTTACCTCCGCCCATTTTTCACACCAGAATTTGAGAAAGAACAATGGACCTTATAGACTTTCCGACGCTATGCTACCGCACTGACTTCTCTTCTATGCTTCTGTTGCCACTCATTTATGGGAATTCCGAGCCGTTCTTCAATTTTCGATCTATGTATGGAGTTCATGGTGCAGAATGGGATAATTCTGCCATCTGGCACGCCATAATGTATGCAGCATCGCTGCACTCTTTCTAAGTCAAAGTTATATGGGTCCATGAAATGCATGGATGAGATAAGAAGCATCTTTCGGTGGAGTTCGCCCAGAGACTCGTAACTTCCTGTTCTAAGTATCGGCAAAAGATATTTTCTCAGCAGGCCAAACTTGATGTGGCGCAAGACTCCTATTAGAAGAAGTTTAGCTTGCTTCTTGTGCCCCTTCGAGGCCGCTTCGTAGACTTTCTTCATCGTTTTAATGAACTTTTCAACGTTTCCATAACGAGTGATTGGAACCATTTCCCCATCCTCGATGAAGACGTATGTTGCCATTCCACAGTGAGGATGAGCTGTGAACTCCACGTATCGTTTGTCTTTCAAAGCGCCGACCGCCTTGGAAATGGGAACTACCGTGGGCACTGGATAAAAGTCTGAAATCTTTATCTTTCCGTCAGTCTGTTCTTCAACTAATTTCATGAAGTCAGGGATAGTTATGCGCATTTTTGCTCTTTCTTTCTCTGGTAGTCTACCGCATAGAGACACTGGTTGAACGTTTACGCATCGAATTATGTCAAATTTTTCAGCTGCAAATCTTATGATGTCACCGAGTTGGTGATCGTTAACGCCTTTGATCAACGTGACGACTAGGACTATGCTTTCTACCCCTGCTTTTCGGCAATTTTCTATTGCTTTCATTTTGTTGTCTAGCAAGTCACACCCTCGAGTGAACTCGTAAACATCTGGGGTCAAGCCGTCGAATTGCAGGTAGATCGTGCTTATGCCAGCTTCTTTTAGACCACGACAATACTCCACGCTCTGTGCGAGTCGGAGACCGTTAGTATTGATCTCTACATGTTCGAAGCCCAGTTTTTTCGCCATCCGTATGAATTCGAATAGGTCCTTTCGAATCGTTGGTTCTCCGCCTGAGAACTGCAACGCTGGAGCTGGTACTGGTTTGTTTTGCCTGAAGTTTTCTAGCATTGCTTGAATTTCCTTTTTGGATGGTTCGTAGACGTATCCTGCTGCGGAGGCGTTGGCGAAGCAGACAGGACAGCGGAGGTTGCAGCGGTTGGTTACGTCTATTATGGCGAGTCCTGTGTGTGATTTGTGTTGGGGGCAGATGCCGCAGTCGAGTGGGCAATCGAGCTTTGTTTTGGTTCTGGGGTTTTCTATTCCGTCACCTTCGTATGTGAATTGTTCGGCTCGTTGGTACTGTTCATAGTCGCTCCAGTAGATGTCTTGAAACTTCCCGTGCTCTGGGCATTCCTTTTTTATGCAAACTGTGTTGTCATCTTCGAATATTGTTGCGTCTAGAACTTTGAAACATTCGGGGCATATGCTTTTAGTCTGTTTGATAACTTGCAAGTTTGACACCACTGAGAGTTGTAAATTATTTATGTCAGAATTGCAGATAGAGTATAAGAAGGTTTCCAAACGTTTCAGAAGGTGAGAAGGGTTTGAGCGTTGCGGTCAGTGAGGATGCGAGGAAGTTTCTGCGTGATGTGGGATTGACCGACTACGAGACCCGCGCGTATTTGGCTTTGCTTGAGAGAGGCGTGATGACTGCAAGTGAAGTTAGCGGGCAAGGAGGAGTTCCTTATTCCAAGATTTACGAAGCGCTGAACAGTCTAGTCAAAAAGGGGTGGGTTAAGGCTGAGGGTGGAAGACCTAAACGTTATTATCCCAAGTCTCCTTCCGAGGCTTTAGAAGTGGCTAGGCTTAGGTTGGAAGAAATGGTGAGTAAATGGAAACGTGTAGTGGTGAACGAGCTGCAGCCTTTGTACAAGCGTAGAGAGCTAACGGAGAAGCCTGACATCTGGATTTTGCGAGGGGAGTTCAGCGTTTTGGCAAAGCTGCGGGAGATGTTGAGAGTAACTAGAAAGGAGTTAATGGTTGCGGCCCCATTGTTTGCGAAGGGTTTTGTGAATGCTGGTGTTCCGTTGTTGAGTCATTTGTTTGATGGTGGAGTTAACGTTCAGGTTATGGTTACGCAGGATTGGGGTGTGGAGAAGCTGGCTGGAATTGGGGAGGTTAGGGTTAGGGATAGTATGTTTGGTGGAGGCGTTATTGTAGATGGTAGAGAGGCTTTGCTTTTTCTTGGTGAGGATGAAGCTACGCTTGTTATATGGTCAAATCATATGGGCCTGGTCAAGTTTGCAAGAGACTACTTTCAGTATTTGTGGAGTTCGTCCGAGAAAGTGTGATTACAGAGCTTTTTTGGCGGGCTTGAACGTGTTATTCTCTTCTTTCAACCGCTAAGGTGCATCTTGTGGCTAAGGCGGCTATTGTTCCCAGCGCTGCAAGCCATGGGGCTATGAGGACTCCTACTACTCCGACTGTGGCGGGTATCTCAAGGAGCGTTTTGCCTTTTTCGTCCCTTATAATGATTCTCGTGATATTTCCTTCGCGGATCAATTCTTTGACTTTGCTGACCAGGTTGTCTGCTGAAATTGAGAATTCTTCTTTCACAACTTTCTTGACCGCGGCTCCACAGTTGGGACAGAATCTTGCGTCTTCAGGCAAGTCAGCTCCGCATTCTACACAATGTACCAATTTCCCACTCTCACAAGGTGTTGGAGGATTATTTGAAGTATGTTCTGGCTTCTAGGAGGTCTTTCATGGTGTTTATTGTAAACCACATTCCATGATAGGTGTATCCGCGGAGTATTTTTTGGTCTGCCAGTCTTTGCATCGTGGTGAGTTCGAAGTCGCCTTTTTCTGGGAAGTATCTTTCAACTACCGCTTTTTTGAATACATGGTGACCAGCACTGACGTAGATGTCAAGTGTTGGTCTGCGTTCAAATCTCACTACTTCTATTCCATTGCGAAGTGTCACTTTGCTGAAAGGTAGGACGGGTTTGGCGATGAGTGTTCCAGCTCCTTTGGTGGCGTATTCATAGAGTTCATTAGGGTCGTAGAAAACGATGTCGTCTACATTCATGACGTAGGCCAAGTTTCCTTTAATTTTTTTGAAGGCTTTCTTTGTGGCGCCCCCTGTTCCTAGGTTGTCCTTTTCTACAGAGAAGGCGACTGGGAGCTTAGTTAAATCATCTCTGTTTGATGCTACAACAATGTTTTCGAATCCGTGTGAGCGTAGCCAGCTTATTTGATGATCTATAAGGGTTTGTTTGTTTATTTTTAAGAGGGGTTTTGGAATCCATGTGGCGGGTTTGAGTCTCCATCCTTGTCCACCTGCGAGCACTATTGCCTCTTGCATGTTGTCTTTCACCTGCGTCACTTCAAATTGCTAGTGTGCTTAAAGAATTATGTGATTAAGTGTGGATGCTTATATCAATTGCGAATGTGACTCAAAAGCAGTATCAGGCCTGAGGAGCCTGTTGAAGAATTGAGTGACCTGTGGAAAAGGAGAATTAGAAATAGTTAGGTTATATGAATCAAGTGGAAAGCTGGACGAGCGGCTGATGATCATGGAAGAGTGTCTTGGGGGGGTTATACTCAGATTTTGGATTTACATGTAGGATTAGAGAAAACTATAGCTTTGTAGAACGGTTTTTCTCTTCCCATCTGTCTCTCCTTTCCAAGCTGGAATAGCTTTTTGTGGCACGCTAACCAAGATTCAAATCTGACTTTCTCAAGGTTGGCAAGTCGGCATGCATGTATTAGCTGCAAAAAAATTATTGACTGCCTAAAACCTTTTCTTCAGATGGAGGCGCGGATATAAGTCCTTTCTTCATCAACAAGGCAGTAGAGTCCATAGCGTTTTTGATAATAGAGACAGCCCTATCCCACAGTTCCTGCCTACT
>CP070709.1:599729-602318 GCA_020350305.1 Candidatus Bathyarchaeota archaeon | reverse complement strand
TGCAGACTGTGCTTACCCATCCATGAGGCAAGCCACGAAGCATTTCTAGGTTCGAAATGCCGCAGGATACAAAGCCAACTTCTATTGCCTTTCGCTTTAGGTCTTGCGCTAAAGTCATTCTCTAATATCCTCGTTTTCTAGGTTGCTTGCACGCGCATTTTGAGCTTCTGTCTCTTCTCCATCGGCGCATAGTTGAACAGTTGGATATAGGGAACAAGAGCAGCGACAAGCTTGTTTTCAGCTTTTTTAAGATGTTCTTGAAATGTCGTTCTTGGAACTCGCTCTTTAAAAGCTATTTCTTGGACATTAGCTTTTCTTGGTAATTGGTAGTAGCCATTTCTATACGCTGTTAACAGAGCATCAGTCTGTTTCTCAGTTAAGTCTGAAAACAACGTGTCAACTGTAAGCGTCAACGAGCTTGCAATGAAACTGTCAAAAGGGACTTTACGCAAAATTTTAAATACTAACCCTTTCTCCTCAAGTCGTTGGAGAAGCTCCTCCACGTCTTCATGTCTGAACGCTATGACACGATAATATTCCCAGCCTTGTTCATAGACAACTGGCGCAACGTGAAGAAGATTACACGCCTCAATATTCTTCTCAATAGAGTTCTCGTTTGTGCAAAAACAGCTCTTTGTAACTAGGTGAACCTTGTCGCGGTCAGACAACATATCAATTATCCCACTCAATTTGGATATTTCTTCCATCAACGCCGCATAATCTTCGTGGGTTTCCACAATCATTTCAAGGACTTCATGTTCTCGGTTACACCATTGGAACATCTTTAAAGATGGGAATTTCTGTGAAATATTGCCGAAAGGACAGTCATGTCTTACTTTGAACATAATTTCAAATAAAGGCATAAGAGTAAGGTCCTTTTCCCCTCACTTATAAGTTTAACCGTCATATGACGACAGCACATGACGGCGAAATTGCTATTTCTCTACTCGTATATCGTTCTTTATAGTGACAGAAATGAAAAAAGCAGAACACGAAAAGGGTTCTTCGGTAGGAAAACTGTTTCGCCCATTATTTACATACATGTACGGTTTTCAAGAAGCCATAAGCTTACAAGGAAGAGATGCTAACGTTGGTAGTAGTGTGCCTAAAGACAGCTATGCTAATTATCAAAATGAGATAAGAACTGCATTGCTGAAGGTAGAACAGCAGAAAGCAAAAGCAATAATGCTACAACAACGAATGCGTATGAACATGTATTAGGAAGGCGTATAACAATGGAAAGTAGAATTTTGCTCACGCTTCACTCCCACCTCCCACCAACCATCAATACTACAACAATACAATTATCATTGGTTCATTAAGAACCCAAAAATAATCTAGTAAACAAGTAGTCTAGCACACACTCATATCTTGGAATAGATATAAAAACTGATATGGATATTCAGATCAATGTGGTGGAAAGATGAAAATATATGTAGTCTGTGATTTGGAGGGCGTTGCTGGTGTTGTAGACTTTAGAAAACAGTGTATGGAGAATGGCGCTTATTATCAGCAGGCAATCAATATGGCAACAAGAGAGTTAAATGCTCTTATCGAAGGAGCGATTGAAGGAGGAGCAACCGAGATATTTGCCTGGCCGGGTCACGGAGCATTCCCTGGCGGGATCAACGTGGAAGTATTACATCCAGAATGTAAATTGGTGATGCATGCAGGAGATGCTGGACCAGTAGGATACGATGAATCGTTCGATGCGATGATGCTACATGGTTTACATGGAATGTCCGGATCAGGTGGAGTACTAGCCCACAGTTTCTATCCATATCCTAAGAATATCTGGGCGGATAATTTGAAGATTGGCGAGATAGCTCTTAACATGGCTGGGTTCGGTGAAAAGGACATCCCCACTGTGCTTGTTACAGGAGACATGACTGCTATTGAAGAGACAAAAGCACTTGTACCGGGAGTAGAGGGAGCGATCGTGAAATGGGCATTAGACGAAAAAGAGAAGCTGGGAGCCCTGAGCGTGAGGAAAACAATATCTCTGAGTCCGGAGAAGGCGCAGTCAATTATCAAGAAAGCTGCACGGAATGCAATGGACAAAATTGGTTCAATCAAGCCATTTATGATTCCAACCCCATTTAACCTGAGGGTTGAATATATTGAAGCTAAATATGCCGAAAGAATTTCAAAATCTCCTGGTGTGACTAGAGTGGACGAAGTGACAATTACCAAGAAATGTCATAACTTAGATGATATAGTGTTTTAAGAGTTTGCACCGTCTTTTCTTCTACTCTATTTCTTAATCGGTTTGGGTTTGGGTTTGGGGGTTAAAATTTAACCTCTTTCTCTGTCCAATTGAACACAATCAGTAAATTCACTTTTGCGCGCGCGCACTGTGGGTATCGTTTTTCAGACAAGTTCAGAGTGTCTGTACAGGCTAAAAGGATTCAGAGAGCCTCTTTAAGTACCAGCAACAACACCTCTGTGGATCGTAAAATCTGCGTCTTAGACAAAGAGATGGAAAATTTGGCCAGAGCAGAAAAGGAGATGGCTCTGCAAAAACACAATGGCTACACCAAAAGTAACCTGATAAACTTCAGTTGGCATCTGAAAAAACTTGGCAGATCA
>CP070709.1:596277-599629 GCA_020350305.1 Candidatus Bathyarchaeota archaeon | reverse complement strand
ATTTGCAGTTATAAGAAAAATGGCATGGTCTCCCATTTTTTCGCGGCACTGAATTGTTAATTGTTTGCACTTAGACCTTTTGTTCTTCCAAGCATGCACAATCTTATTGAAGAGCTTGTTTGGGTCGATTTTGTGTTTTAGGGAAATTGTTACGAGGTATTTGAGAATCCTCGTATCACGTGTTGAATGGCCCTTACCTCGAGGTCGTCCTCGCATTGTCCATCTTCTATTTAGCATCCAATTCATTCCTAGTTTTCATTTGGTCGTTACCTCGTTTGTGCGTGCGCATCCATTTCTACAAGGAATACCATTCCTTTCTTTGTCTTACTCTGGGCACGTGAACTGAACCTGGTGGGCGGGGCATTTAGTTGACTATGATAACTGGTGCACTTTATTGCTTCAGTTTTTTCGTCTTGTGAAATCCAAACGACACGGGCTGTTCCACCGCATTGTGGACACCTAGCATTGTCACATATCTTAGTCATCTTTACCACACCCAAAAATTGGGGCCCGCTAGAACTCTGTCGAAACTCGGCATTTTTTACTCTACCTCTGGCTTCCCTCTCCTAAACAGTGGCACAACTTAAATACGTTGGCTAAATGAAGCATCATCATCCTCTGTGTGCGATTTCTTTTTCAAATGTGTGCACGGAGCAACTGGAGATTTTGATCAAGTGGTTCTCAAAACCCTAGTAGGCAGAAAAGGATTTTCGCACTACCAATGGGGAATCTTATGCCCAGAATGTGCTAAAAGTGAAGAGATGTACTGTTTTTTCTGGTAAAGAGGCGACTTTGAGTTTCACAAATCCTAAAAATTTATCGGTTTTCTTCTAAAACCAACACTTAAAAGTGGTCCTTCATAGTATAAGCCTTGTGTTTTGAAATGGATGTAGTGGATAGCGAAGCTACTAAAGCCCTTGTCTTGGCAGCTGGAGAAGGAAGTCGACTGAGAAAATACGCAAAGCAAAAAACACTCCATCACGTTGCAGGTGTACCGCTACTGGGAAGAATTCTTCGAGGTCTTAAGGAAGCTGGAATAAACAGCGTCTGCATAGTCATCGGGTATGAAGGAGATGAAATACGCCGGGAGATTGGCGAGAATTACGCGGGGCTTGACATCACCTATATAACGGCCCAAAATTGGGAAAAAGGAAACCTTCACTCTTTTCTGGCCGCAAAAGGAATTTTCAGAAAGGATTTCGTTCTTTGCATGGGCGATCACATTTTTGACAGCCAAATCGTGAGAAACCTCATCAACGTGACTCTTAATGGTGCTCTTGTTCTGGCTGTTGATGGAGTTGGACACGCATTTGATGACACCAAAGTGCTGGAGCATGAGGGAATGATCCTCGACATTGGCAAGCACATAAATCCTTCAAATTGCGTGGATACTGGATTTTTCTTCTGTTCGCCTAGAATATTCTCATATGCAGAAATGGCTGTAAAGCAAGGAGCACCAGAACTTGCCGACTGCATTCGACTTGCCGCCAAAAACGAAGATGCACGAGTCCTTGACATAAGTGGGCATCACTGGGTAGATGTAGACAACAAGAAAGATGTTGAACGCGCAAAAAGACTATTGGCTGAACACTCGCAGAAGAAGCGTGGAGCATCCGATTTTGTGGCCCACTACGTTAACAGACCGATAGAAAATGCAATCGTCTGTCGCATATCGGATTCTAGGATAACCCCCAACCAGATTACAATCTTAGCAAATGTGTTAGCGTATCTCGTAACGGCTCTGTTGCTTTTTGGTCACCTTCTAACCGGGGCAATCTTAATGTTTATTGTTGGCGTCATAGACGGGTTGGATGGCAAATTGGCGAGGATACGTGGACGCACAACAAAACTTGGGCGCATGGAACATTTATTTGATTTGTTGTTCGAGTTTTCATGGCTGATAGCCCTTGCCGTATTCTTAAGCCAAAGCGAAGGCTCGTTGCCACTCGTAATTGCTACACTTTCCGTCACACTTATTGCATTCTATAGGTTTTGCTACGATCAATTCAGCAGAACGATGGGCGTTAGTTTAGACGTGTACGGACGGTTTGAACGCGCTTTCAGGAGAGTCGCTGGTAGAAGAAACATATACAACGTCTACATTCTGATAGGAGTCCTTTTTGGAATGCCATTTTACTCATTAATCGGAATCCTATTTCACTCCGCCCTAACCGCGGTAGTATATGCCTCCAGAGCAGCCATACACCTGCACGCCATTGACAAAAAAGGGCAGTCAAGCATGTTAGAAACAAAGACGCTAGGGCATAGTCTGTCTTAGCCATTCAGCACCGTTTCTATTGCATCTTGAAGTCTAAAACTTTCTTTTTCACTTTCATTTAGCTGATTGGGCTAGGCTCATTAGGGTGTTCGCTACATTGCTGGCTGAGTTCCTTATTACGTACTTTCTCGCGTTGCTTAAGACTGACTGAACGTTTCTCCCCTCGAAAAAATCGACGAGATTCTCTCTCAACTCGTCTAGGTTTGAGTACTTCATTATCTCGCCGTTGAGTACTTCAACGAAGTTGTTATCTGGGCAGAGGATTGGGCGCATTGAACCCAAGCATAGGTGGACGGTGCTTGATGTTGGTAAGTAATCCGCAGGGCCTTTATGTATGAGGATGGCGTTTGACGCGTGGAAATATGTGTAAAGCCTACTTATCGGTGGAGCTTCTTTCCTAAACATTGTAAATTTGTATTCGCGAGCTATATTCTCAGCAGCTCCAACACTTTCTTGATGGTTGGCTAACATCAGTAAAACGACATCGTATGTTTTGCGTAGCTCTTTGAAGATTGGAAGAACTTCGCTTAGGTTTCTGAGGCGTATTCCGTAGGCCAAAATGATTTTTGTGTTCTCATTCTGTGGGAGGTCTAACTTTGATCTGGCTTCCAACATGTTTCCTTCAACAATTGGGTGGCATGGATAAGGTACAATGTATGTCTTATCTGCGGGCAGCGCGTCGACTAGAAGCTTCCTGTAACGTTCATCGAACAACGTGATTACGTCCCAATCGAACTTGTAGAAGTTTATGTTCTTCGGGATTCTTCCCTCGTGCATAATCGCTATCGTAGTCGCCTTTCTCTTTATGACATCAAAGATTTTGAGTAACTTCCCAAGAGGCAGTAAGCAGGGCTTCTCGATGACGAAGAGGTCATAATCCTCGTTGACAACTGGACTCGGGTCGAAGTATAAATCTAAGTTGGTTTCGTCCTTAACCTTAGCTCCGTATCTGTACATCTCCCAGTTTCTGTAAACGAATCTTTCATCCTAGGTTTCAACGGGAATCCTGCCTCCAACCCTCTCGTCAGTTGGGGCGAAGACCACAATTTCATGGCCTTGACTCATCCACTCCTT
>CP070709.1:593097-596177 GCA_020350305.1 Candidatus Bathyarchaeota archaeon | reverse complement strand
TGTTTAGTCGAGCATCCTCTCCCCTGCTCGTTTTGAGCAGGTCTTCTTCTGTGATTAATCGATATTTCATCCCGAAGTTCATGTCTTCATCGCTGAGTCGCTGGAGAAGAAGGCGAAAGACGTCGAGGCCGGCTTGTTTAGCTCCATACGACTGCATATATCTAACATTATACGACCACATATTTCCTCGACCAACGTTCCCTGCCTCCAAAGCGTTGATAATTGTTTCTCCGGCGATTGTTCCACCCACCATTGAGGGACCCATGCCGCCGCCGTGAATTGGGTTCACTTGGCAGGCAGCATCGCCAACTATCAAGATGCCGTTTCCAACCATGCAATTGATGGGCCTCCGAGTTGGAACGTGACCTCCCCCTCCACTAAGAACGTTTGAATCTTTGAAGAAGGGCATAGAAAGAACGTTACCATAAAGCTGGTTTTTAGGATTGGGAAAACCTTGGGACATAGACACCCCCAAACCCACGTTGACTTTCATTCCTCCTTCCGGAAAAATCCAAGAGTATCCTCCGGGGGAGAACGTTTGATTCAGATAAATCTCACAATAATCCGGATCAGCAATTTGCTTCTTTACTTCGCGAATTTCGCGATAGCAGATCACCACGTCTTCCTTGCTGGAATCTGAGTCAACTCCGATTTCGTAGGGAAGTTTCTTTTGCAGCACCGCCGAAAAACCACTCGCGTCCACCACAACTTGCCCCAAAACTGAAACGTTATTTCCTGTTTCTGTGTTTCTAGCCAAGACACCATTTACGAAATGATTTTTTATGATGGGTTCTACTGCTTGGGTCGATTCCTGAAATGTTGCTCCAGCTTCAATCGCCCTGCTCAACAACCTCTGACCGAACAGGCGGCGGCTAACAATGAATCCATGGAGACCCTCTCCCTTAACATCTACACTGTTTTTCATGTCCGGCGAGTAAACCTTGACGCCGAGTATTCTTCGCTCCAGCTCCTCCCCTGCAGGATATTCTAACCCTAAAGTGTCGAAGTGATGCTTACCTATGGCGTCACCACAAACCTTATCGCCAATGCTCTGCTCCTTTTTTCGGTCCATCAAATAAACTTCAAAACCAGCTTTGGCAATTGTTTTCGCTGTCAAACACCCTGCAGTTCCTGCCCCAACAACAACGACGTCAAACTTTTTCAAGAATCACTACTCCAGCGAATCTTACTTCACTATTTGATCCAAAAAGACTTGATAACGTTTGCGATGTTTGGGTAAGACCTGTGAGTATGCAGAAGTTGTTTTCAGATGTCTTTAGCCCAATGAAAACTGCATGAAAAAGAATGAAACCCAAAAACAACGTCTTAGCATAGTTTTTGAGTCGCAACATTCATACTCGGTTCTAGAGAACCAAGAGTTTGTTCAAGATGCAAGTTTTGGCTGAGTTCAATTTAAGAGTGCGCGGGCATCTTGGTTATGGCGAGAAGTTTTTATATAGCAAACATTATTTTGCTATAATGGTGAAATCGAATGTCTACTTCTGCTACAGATATTGGTGAAACAATCATAAAACTGATCGACAAACTTGCAGGAAAAGGGTCAGATATCAAACTCAGCTTTCAGGACTTAACATTAGAAGCTGGTATATTAAAAGCAAAACTAAACGGTTCCATTGTTTTAGATATTCTCTACGTTTCAGAAAAGAAGTGACTTTCTCTCAAATGGTGCGAATTTGCAACTACTACCCTTGCTAGGTCGTGTGCTTAAATCAGGGGAAGTTAACGTATCTGCCAACAACGAAGACCTCCTACAAATAGCAGTTGAAACTAATCGAATTGATCTTAACATAGTTGATAACAGGTTCCTGAAGAGTTTATTAAAAGACAATAGGGGAATCAAATCTTTTCGAAAACTGCTTAGGCAATTGAAAAATGCAGCTGAAGAGCTGAGGAGTGAAGGAATGACTATAACAATTTCTCATAAGGGTGTAACTGTGCTTACTTTGGGTTCAGATGCAAAACCAAAATTTTCCAAGTTGATTACCGGGACAGAAGAAATAGAAATCAATAATCTGCTTAAATTGATACAGATTGGCATATAGAATTTCATACGCACGCGCTTACTCATATAAGCTGCTCGTATTGCTTCTAAACAGCATATTTCTTACTTGCGTACAGAAAGCCAAAACTGACGCCAGTTTTTGGGGTACTCTTGGCATGATGAACTCCATGAGCGTTCAGAATTCGGTCAAGATAACTACTCTTTGGGCGATAATTGATTTTTATTCTCTTGTGGAAGAAGACATCGTGAACTAAAAAATATCCAATTCCATACAACATTATTCCAATTCCAATCGCTAGTTTGAAGTCGAAACCAGATAGTATTCCTGTTAAAATAAACATAAAAGATATCAAACTGAAAAATAAGCCGAACAAATCATTTTTTTCGAAACGACCTTTTCTTGGGTAATGATGATCCTTGTGCAGAACCCACCCAAAACCATGCATCACATATTTGTGAAGAAACCAAGCTACACCCTCCATGAAAACGAAAATAACCAAAATAATTAGAGGATACAACAAAAGTTCTATTATCACTGGTTTCATCCTCCATTTTTTAGGTTTTGTCGTAAAATTATAGTAGTTTTATAGCACTCGTTTTAGACTTTCTATATTAAGATTTGTATTCACGCATCCATTCCTTGTTAAAATAATCCCCTGACCGGGTATATCTAATTTCTTTAAAAGACCAAGCGCCATCTTTAATTCAGAACCACAAGCTATGCCCACGACGCCCTCATACTTATTGCCTCTAAGAATTTTTTCGGCGCATGATCCTCCTGGAATAACGTAAACGTCGTAGCCTTTTTCCTTACCAAGAGTAACTACCTTGTTCACAAGACAATCTTGTCGACAACCATTACAGTTATAGCTTGGGATTTCAGGGTTAAAATCTGCCATGCATTGCCTATCCATATGTGACCTTGCACAATGAGGAATAAGCAAGGCTTTGTTTTCAGCTCTCTCAAACCTTGCTCTCTGAAGATTATTTGCATTCTGTACTTCGATGAAATCCTCGACAAGAGTTATCGCTTCAGCCAAGTTTAACCCTGTCAGCT
>CP070709.1:586429-592997 GCA_020350305.1 Candidatus Bathyarchaeota archaeon | reverse complement strand
GCCAAACAAAGCAATTAGTGCAAAAATCCAGACAACCACTAAGCCTCCTACGAAGAGTATGGTTGCATCAAAGGCTATGACTACTGGTGCTAAGGCGATGTTATAGAATATCATTATTGCTTCAAAAACGGCGACTCCGATTAGTCCATATGAGAACGCTTCTGCAAGGAACATCAGCCAGCCCGCATTGTATCCTACGAACGGGTGGAGGACCCTTGAAATGGTTACGTATCCACCTCCAGATCTCGGCATAGCAGCCGTAACGTATCCAGCTGCATAGCCCGTGATCATCACAATTACACCACAGATTAGGAAAGCCCAGAATATCGCTGGAAGACCAAGCGGAAGCGCATCTGTTGGCACCGGTCTCGGGCCGGTGAATTGGAATGCTCGTTTCTGCCATCCTAAGCCGACAACGTGAGACAAGATAATGATTACGCCCAACATAAAGCCTACTTCTCTGACCAGCCCAGTAGCCTCTCTAGCAAATATTGCAGGTTTACTTGAACTCATACGTTTCACCATTCCATTCGGTTTGACCTTCAGAGAATTTAAGTTTTTCCATACATTTGTAGGCTTTTTCGGCTGAAAGGGTCTCGTTTGGCGTTGAAACAGCGAAAGAACGCTTCTGACGCGTCTTTCACACTCAACTGCGACTTGTAGGTTCAATCGAAAAGCATAGTAATTTCCTTCGTCACTTTGTGCTATCTCTTATCCTGAGCAAACTTAAATATCCTCCAGTCACATTGAGAAATATGGGATCTCTCAGGCAGGAATGGTCTAATTGACACCACTGTTCAGGAAAAAGGGCTCAACAACAAAGATTCTCTTCGCAACCGACATGCATGGGTCTGAAGGTGCTTGGAGAAAATTTCTGAACGCCTCATCTATGATGAAAGTGAACGTGGCTATCTCCGGTGGAGACCTAACCGGAAAGATGATTGTTCCCATAGTTGAGAGAAAAGATGGAAAATACAGTTACTATCTGCTGGGTGAAAATCATCTAATCGATTCAAGTGGATTGGAAAAAGCGTTCAAGGACGTTCAGGGGATAGGATACTACCCGTATTTGACCGATGAGAAGCACGTTAAGGAAATGAGAGAAGACAGTTCGAAAGTTGATGAAGTTTTTATGGAAGTTATGCAATCGACGCTGAAGAACTGGTTTGACCTGATCCGAGAGAAGCTTCCGAGCGAAATCCGGGTGATAGTCTGTCCCGGAAATGACGACAGATTTCCAGTAGATGACTTAATTCGAGATCACAAAGATGTAATCAACGGAGAAGGTGAAGTAATAGACATCGGCGGACACGAGATGATAAGCACAGGGTGGACTGATCCTAGCCCTTGGAAAACTACCCGAGAAGAGTCAGAAGAAAAACTTGAAGCGAGACTGGAAAGATATATCTCTCAACTAAAAGACCCCATGTCAGCTATATTCAACTTTCACTCTCCACCTTATCAATCCAAGCTGGATGAAGCACCATTACTCGATGAAGACCTCAACCCCGTCCTTCAAGCAGGACACGTTGTAATAGTTCCTGTGGGCTCAAAAGCCGTCAGGAAGATGATTGAAAAACACCAACCTCTACTGGGACTACACGGACACATACACGAAGCCTCAGGCTCAATCAAAATCGGAAGAACATACTGCGTCAACCCTGGAAGCGAATACGCAGAAGGAATTCTAAGGGCGTTTCTAATCGAACTTAAAGGCGACAAGATAGTTAGGCTCCAAAGAATAGAAGGATAAAAGGAGAATACGGTAACATGTCCTGGATGCTCGACAAAGAAGTTAGAAGAGAACTACCTAAAGACTGGAAAGGAATAGTTCCGACAAAAGTGTTTTTCGACGAAGCTGAGAGAATAGTTAAGGAAGCTGACAAGAAGGGGATAGTCCTTAGGATTATAGGCGGATTAGGTATAGCAATACACAGTCAAGAGTTCAGGGACTTTGCAAGGAAACTCAGTAGAACAGGAGCAGGTGTCGTGAAAGGCCAAGAATACACTGACATAGATTTCATGTCCTATCGCAAACATAGAGATAAAGTCAAGAATCTTTTCAGCGAGATGGAATATGCTAAGAGAAGGGCGACTCTTTCTTCAGCTGCATCTGAGAGACAAATATACTACCATCCAAAGGGCTGGTTTTACGTTGACATTTTCTACGACAAACTAATAGTAGCGAATCATCCAGTGGATTTCAAGGGAAGACTAGAAATGGATCATCCAACGATCTCTGTGACCGATATGCTGCTTGAGAAAATACAAATGTGGGAAGCATTCAGCGCAAAAGATTTGAAGGACTGCCTAGTCCTATTGAAAGCCCACAAGATTGGAGAGAAAGAAGAAAAAGAAGCGATAGACGCTTCATACATATCCAAACTAATGGCGAAAGACTGGGGATTCTGGTACACCGCAACCACCAACCTCAAAAAAATCAAGAAATTCGTTTCTGAGCTAGACAAATTAGGCACAGAAGCTGAAATTGACCCTAGCAGCCTTAAAAAAGAAGACAGAGGAGAGATAGCTGAAAGAATAGAAAACCTGCTAGAGAGAATAGATAGAGAACCAAAATCGTTCGGATGGAAAATCAGGTCTAAAGCCGGCACGAAGAAAAGATGGTACAACCCTGTTGAGACGCCTGAAACAGTAACTGGATTCGGAATCTGGGAAGCCATACTCAAAAAAGAATAACTGAACCTCTGAATCCCAAGCCTTTGTGAATCCATTCCAAGTCAATAAACTGTCAAGGTTCTCATGATTGGTAGCAGCGATGATATCATCTTCTTCAAATTGCAGCAAGGAAAACGTTTCCAAGCTTCATGGCACAAAAAAGAAATGGATAAAACAAAGAAGAGAGATGTAAGAACTTTGTTCCCTATGTTGAGGAGGGCCAAACGTTGCTGATCGTGCAGAAAGTGAGAAAAGATTTTCCTATCTTGGAAACAGGCGTAATCTACCTAGATAGCACCGCCAGCAGCCTCACTCCAGAACCCGTGCTTCAAAAAATGCTGGAGTTCTACCATCAATACCGGGCCAACGTGGAGCGAGGCGTCCATCACTTGTCGCAAAAGGCAAGCGAAGAATACGAGCAAGCCCACACCAAGGTTGCCCACTTCATCAACGCCAAATCCGATTCCGAAATCATCATGACTCAAAATACCACCGAGGGAATAAACATAATCTCAAACGGGTTAAACTGGAAGAAAGGGGATAAAATCGTCACATCACTTATTGAACACCACTCTAATTTTATCGTTTGGCTTCGCGTGAAGAATCAGCATCATGTAAATTTGGAAATTGTCAGGCCCAGCGAACCAGCTGAGCAAGGGCTCTTAGACCTAGCGGACTTTGAAAAAGCAGTTGACGATAAGACAAAGCTGGTGGCAATAACCCACGTTTCGAACGTTTTAGGCACCATCACACCCGTTAGAGAGATAACTGAAATCGCACATGAGCACGGAGCCTATGTCCTCATTGATGGAGCTCAGTCAGTTCCACATATGAAGGTTGATGTTCAGAAAATCGGGTGCGACTTTCTCGCATTTAGTGGGCACAAGATGTGTGCGCCGACTGGAGCTGGCGCCCTGTACATCCAAGAGGATTTGGTGAAGGAAGTTGAGCCTTTATGCGTTGGTGGAGGAACCATAGCGGATGTGGGCGTCGATTACTACAAGCTTGAAGAAAACTCCACGCGGTTTGAGGCAGGAACCCCCGCCATTGCAGAGTCCATTGGTTTAGGAGCAGCGGTTGACTACTTACAGGATTTAGGAATGGAAAACATTGAAAGCTACGAAAAGGAGCTTACAAAACAGACGTATGAAGAATTCATAAAACTTCCTAAAGTTGAACTGTATGGCCCTGAACCAAAAAATAAGATAGGAATTACAGCGTTCAACGTGAGTGGCTTGAATCCACACGATGTGGCTTTAGCGCTGGACGTTTCAGCCAACATCATGGTTCGCTCGGGACACCAATGTGCTCTCCCTCTTATGAAAAACGTCATTCGTAAGTCTGGAAGCGTTCGGGCATCCGCCTACTTTTACAACACAAGGGATGAAATAGATAGATTTGTATCAGCAGTGAGAGAAATAGCGGAAGCAATGGCTAAATGAGGAAACCGCACGTTCGGTTCATTTGGGAATTGTTTTCGTGAGAGTTGAATTGCGGTGCCTAAGCAAGATTTGATGAAAGCAGTTGCGGCCGAAGTCATTGCTTGCCGTACGTGTGAGTTGTGGAGGCAACGCCGTAACCCTGTCCCTGGAGAAGGGAATGTTGATGCAGCCGTGATATTTATAGGCGAGGCTCCCGGCTACTTGGAGGATATAAAGGGTCGACCATTCGTTGGAGCCGCGGGCAAGCTTTTTGATGAGTTGTTGTCAGAAATCGGGCTTTCACGAGGCGACTTATACATTGCAAATGTTCTTAAGTGTAGGCCTCCGGAAAACCGTGATCCCTTATCAGACGAGGTTGCGGCTTGCACCCCTTTTCTGGATCGGCAAATCCAAATTATTGGACCGAAGCTTATTGTGATGCTTGGAAGACATGCAACTTCTCATATTCTTTCTAAGGCTGGCTTTCCAGTAGAAGGTATCACTAAGCTTCATGGTAGAACATTTACTATAAGGCTTCTTGGTTTGCAAGTGATTGTGATTCCTACGTTTCACCCTGCAGCCGCATTATATAATGTGAAGTATAAGCGTGGGCTTGAAGATGATTTTCAAATCGTAAAGTTTAAGCTTGAAAAACTAGGTGAACTTTGACTGAGTCTGGCTTTTATGTTAGTTTTGGGAAATCTGTGAAAGAGTCTCCGACGACTTTCAGTGTAGGCTTAATCTCCCTGTTCTCGATTCTGATGACGTTGTACGAGTTTTCGAAGAATCCTCGTAATCTCACAGTTGAAACAGCGCCTGAGAATAGAAAGTTGATGTCGTTCAGTTTCCATAGCCACGGTCTGTGTCGATGGTCACTTGCTACGAGGTCTGGGTTTAGGTGGTTGATTTCGTTTATCGCTGTTGTTAGTTTTTCTCGTAGAAATGACGGCGCACTTGCGCAGTGTAGGTCAGACATTTGAACGATAATCACGTTTGTCAATCTCCTTTTCTAATTTTTCCGTCCACCAGAAACGCTTGAAGTAATTAAATGTTACTTTCTAAAGGTGCTACGAACTGTAAGTAGATGGGCGGCAGGAGCGTTTCTTTGAGCCTTATACAGCCCCAAGGATTTTTCTCCGTTGCCAACCAAAACGGCTTCAGTATTTCTAAACCCAATTTTTTTGCAGAACTCTAGACTCCTCCCAAACAAACACAAAACACATAGCATCTAAATAATAAATCTCTATACCAGTTATCTAACGGGGGACTAATTTGTCTTTCAAACGCAAAATGAGTCGTTCCACAAAAAAAGCAAGTTCAAACATAGTCTTAGCCTTAGACCTCCCCTTTGATCAGCCCCAGCGTCTTCTGCATCGAAGCCTCAAAACATTGGAGACCGTGCATCCATACATCTGCGCAGTAAAGATAAATCGTCAGCTGGTTCTACCACTCGGCCTATTTGACGGCGTACAAAAAATCGTGAATTCAGCTCACGATTATGGTTTGCCAACAATCATGGATTGTAAAATCAATGACGTAGGCCACACTAACCGTTCAATCGCAGAATGTTATTACGAAGCGGGATTTGACGCCGTCATCGCTAATCCTTTCGTTGGATGGGATCAGGGGCTTCAGCCAGTTTTTGAGGTTGCCAAGGAGCTGGAGCGTGGGGTTATTCTTCTCGTGTACATGAGTCATGAAGGGGCCAGTGAAGGATACGGTCAAACGGTGCGTGACTTTAAGAGCGAGAAGTTGATGCCACAATACTTGGTTTTTGCTGAAAAAGCGTTGTCTTGGAGCGCAGATGGAGCAGTAGTAGGAGCCACTTTTCCAGAGAAAATAAAAGAGATATACACAATTTTGAAGACTCGTGTTCCCATATTTTCGCCAGGTGTTGGCGTTCAAGGAGGAGGCATCGACTCAGCTATTGCTGCAGGTGCGCGTTTTCTCATCGTTGGGCGGTCTATAACACTTGCCGAAGATCCGTGTGAGGCTGCAAAACGCATCAGAGATGCTGCGATGCGTTGTTTGGAAAAATAGTATGGCCAATCTCAGTTGTTAATTCGTTGGTCGTTCTGACGTTTCTCCCCGTTAGACTTCTTCATACGCAAACGGTTCTTGCTATTCTCGTTTGCCCCATAGTTCTTTTTTGAGCATGTCTCTAACTGCTGCTCGAATCGCCGCGCTTCGACTTGGGTACATGGCGGCTCTTACGAGTTCATCAAGTCCTTCTAAATAGGCTTCAGGAAGAAGAACTGTTACAAGTTTCAATAACTTTCACCTCAACGCATAGCATATATATGTAGCTGTTATTATAATTATGTTGAGCATATATGGTTTTGTTCTTTGGTTTTGAAATTTGTTTGTGTGTTTTTTTAGGAGTTGCTAAGTTGTCCGGTGTCTCTCTCTTTAGCCCCCCGTATATATACCCCCCTATAATTTTTTGATAGTTTCTTATTCTCTCTCTTTCT
>CP070709.1:578538-586329 GCA_020350305.1 Candidatus Bathyarchaeota archaeon | reverse complement strand
TGCGGAAACTCAAGCGAAGGGGCGGGGAAGACTTGGCAGAGAATGGGTTTCCCCAACCGGCGGATTGTGGTTTTCCCTGATTCTCAGACCTAAGCTTCGCCCCTCAGAAGCCGTCAAACTCACTTTTATGGCTGGACTGACTGTAGCTAAGGTTTTGCGGGAGATGTTCGATTTAAGGGTGGAGACTAAGTGGCCTAATGATGTGCTGGTGAATGAACGGAAAATCTGTGGCATACTCACTGAGATGAACACGACAGGTGAAACCGTCAATTTCGTCGTGGTAGGCGTCGGAGTTAACACGAACTTTGATGTGGAAAAGGCTTTCCCAGAGCATCTGAGAAGAGTTGCGACCTCGCTTGAGAATGAGCTTGGTCGAAAGGTTCGATTAGAAGAGCTTTTTTGGCGCTTGCTTGAAACGATGGAAAATCTCTATGAGCTTTTCACAAAGGAAGGATTCAATTCAATTCTAGAAGAATGGAAAAACTATGCTGGTTTCCTTGGTCGCCAAGTGGAAGTCACAAGTCCAACCGAGAAATTGAGTGGTTTAGCGCTAGACGTTGATCATGATGGTGCGTTGGTTCTTGGGCTTGAAAATGGAACGACAAGACGTGTTTTCGTTGGAGATACTTCCTTGCGAACACGGTAGAAGATAACCGTGTTAGGCCTTCTCGAAGCAAGCGAATCATAATCTCTTAGAGTTTTTCCATATGCTCTAAATACCCGTGAAGCAATATACTCCAAAAAGTGAGGAAATAAGATGAGCACCATAAAAGAGCCAACGGTTGAAGAGAAAATTAAGCAGCTAAGGGCACGGAGAGAAAAAGCCAAGTTGGGCGGCGGGAAAAAAAGAATCGAGGCACAACATAAAAAAGGCAAACTCACAGCCAGAGAAAGAATTGAACTCTTGTTAGATCCCGAAAGCTTCAATGAACTCGATCAGTTTGTAGTCCACCAGTGCACAGAATTTGGCATGGCTGAACGAAAAATCGCCGGAGATGGCGTCGTAACTGGCTACGGCACAATCGACGGAAGACTCGTCTACGTGTTTTCCCAAGATTTCACGGTTTTCGGCGGTGCCCTCGGCGAGATGTTTGCAGAAAAAATGTGCAAACTCATGGACCTAGCTCTGAAAACGGGAGCACCCGTCATCGGCTTGAACGACTCAGGCGGAGCCAGAATCCAAGAAGGAGTGGCAAGCCTCGCCGGATACGGAGACATTTTCTTCCGAAACGTGATAGCCTCAGGCGTGATACCACAAATATCCGCTATTATGGGACCATGCGCAGGCGGAGCAGTCTATTCACCCGCCCTAACAGACTTCATAGTCATGGTGGACAAGACAAGCCACATGTTCATCACAGGACCACAAGTGATCAAGACTGTGGTGGGGCAAGAAGTAACCTTTGAAGAGCTCGGCGGAGCCCTAGCCCACAGCCAAACCAGCGGCGTCACGCACTTCATTGCAAAGGATGAAGAACACTGCATTCAAATCATAAAGCAATTACTAAGCTACTTACCATCCAATTACCTAGAAGACCCACCACTCGTGGAGACAGGTGACGACCCAAACAGAACCGACGATGGCTTAGCTAGCATAATCCCAGACGACCCAGACAAGCCATACGACGTTAAAGAGATCATCTATCATGTAGTGGACAACGGAGAATTCTTTGAGGTTCAACCGCTGTGGGCACCCAACATTGTGATAGGGTTCGCACGCCTAAACGGCAGAACTGTAGGGATTGTGGCCAACCAACCCTCATTCTATGCTGGAGCCTTAGATATCAACTCATCAGTGAAAGGAGGAAGATTCGTGAGGTTCTGCGATGCCTTCAACATACCCGTCATAACCTTTGTTGACGTGCCGGGCTTCCTACCCGGAATCGAGCAAGAACATGGCGGAATCATCCGACACGGCTCCAAGCTATTATACGCATATTGTGAAGCAACCGTGCCAAAAATCACGCTAATCGTCCGAAAGGCATACGGCGGAGCCTACGACGTCATGGGGAGCAAACACTCTGGCGGCGATGTTAACTACGCATGGCCAACCGCTGAGATGGCTGTGATGGGGCCCCATGGAGCCATTAACATAATTTTCAGAAAAGAAATCGCTGAAGCCACAGACTCGGAGCAAAAACGGACGGAACTTGTGAGCGAATATCGTCGAAAGTTTGCAGACCCATACGTGGCAGCACAGAAGGGCTACATTGACGAAGTGATCGAGCCGGCAGAAACCAGACCCAAGCTAATTAGCGCACTTGAGATGTTAGCCACCAAGCGAGAGGCGAGACCGCCTAAAAAACATGCAAACATACCACTATAAATGGGCGTTTACTTTAGTCTCACACCAAAAACCCTAGAAACCGGAGTGAACAAGGTTGGCTGCGAAACCCGTGAGAATCACTGATACTACCTTTCGTGACGCACATCAGTCCTTATTGGCGACTAGAATGCGCACTGAATCTATGATTCCAATCGCTGAGAAAATGGATCAAGTGGGCTTTTTCTCATTTGAAGTTTGGGGAGGAGCCACTTTTGATGTTTGCGTACGGTATCTGGCTGAAGATCCTTGGGAGCGAATCCGTCAGCTGAAACTCCACATGAAGCGAACACCACTTCAGATGCTGCTGCGTGGACAAAACGTGGTTGGTTACAGAAACTATCCCGATGATGTTGTAATAAGGTTCGTGGAGAAGGCAGCTGAAAATGGAATTGACATATTCCGAATTTTTGACGCCTTGAACGACGTAAGAAACATGGAGGTAGCCATAAAAACCGTCAAAGAAGTTGGCACCCATGCCCAAGGAAGCATCTGCTACACAATAAGTCCAGTCCACACCATCACGCATTACGTGGAAATTGCCAAAAAACTTGTTGAACGGGATTGCGATTCCATCTGCATCAAGGACATGGCTGGGATGCTGGCTCCAGAAGTTGCCTACGAACTTGTGACCGCCCTCAAAAGAGAGGTTGAAGTTCCAGTGCATTTACACTGCCACAACACAAGCGGAATGGCCATGATGACCTATCTCCGCGCATGCCACGCTGGAGTCGATATGATCGACACGGCGTTCTCACCATTAGCTTTGGGAACATCCCAGCCACCAGTTGAGCCTATTGTGGCTGCTTTGAAGGGAACACCCTACGATCCAGGGTTTGACAAGGATCTTCTCAACGAGATTGCAGAGTACTTCCGTGAGCTGAGAGAGAAGTATTACGACCCATTGAAGCTGATTAACCCAAAGTCTGAACGTTTTGACCCATCCATCATAGTTCACCAAATCCCCGGCGGAATGTTCTCCAACCTTCTCGAACAGTTAAGAGAACAGAACGCGCTTGACAGATTGAAAGAAGTCCAAGAAGAAGTTCCAAGAGTTAGAAAAGAGCTGGGATATCCTCCGCTAGTGACACCTACAAGCCAACTTGTCGGCATACAAGCCGTATTTAATGTTCTTTCTGGCAAACGTTACAGCATTGTCCCAAAGGAGGTAAAGGATTACGTGAAAGGCCTATACGGAAAGCCATCAGCCCCCATCAATGAGGAAGTGAAAAAAAGGATTATCGGCGACGAAAAACCTATAACATGCAGGCCAGCCGACCTTTTGGAGCCTATCCTTGACAAGATACCCGACGAAGTAAAACCGTACATTGAGAGCGAGGAGGACGAGATAACCTACGCGCTGTTTCCCAAAGCAGCCCTAGAATTCTTCAAGAAGAGGAAAACCAAATGGGAAGAAGCGAAAACTGGAATTCGACCAGAGAGGATTAGGGAACTCGAAGAGGTTGCCGCTGTATCGGTTGCGGTTGCCACCTACTTGAGGAGTTTGCATGGAGTGAAGGCACTAATACCAGTTAGAGCGAAGGGAACACTCTCACCTTGGGTTTTAGCTGGCCGACAAAGCCTAGCTGAACGTGGTGGATAAAACTGACCATCTACGAAGTCTTCATCGACGGCAAACCCCTGAAAATCGAAGTTATAAGAACTGGGGAAAGTTGCTTTACTGTTAAGACGGATGATAAATCATTCAGTGTAGAGTTACCCGCGGGCAAGCCGGACTTGGAGAAGGAATTTTCCATAAGAATAGATAGTAGAGCGTACAAGATAGAATTACCCAAAATCAACCGGGAGAAGTTCGTCCCCGTCAAGGTTGAAGAGGCAACATTCAAGGCTGAAGTTAAAACCCCCACGAAAAAACCAGTAATGGCGGTTTTTGAACCAACCCGTGCAACGCCCATGAGGAGAACTATGGCGCCCAAGCAGAATTTGGAAGGAGCCGTTACCGCACCCATGATGGGAAAAATTATCTCAGTAATGGTCAAGAAGGGAGACGATGTGAAGGCAGGCCAGATTGTATGCATCCTTGAAGCTATGAAAATGGAAAATGAAATCACGACGCCTAAGGCTGGAACTGTTCAAGAAGTGTGCGTCTTTGAAGGCTCTTCAGTGAGCGAGGGCGAAACCCTCTTCGTGGTAAATTAGAAGAAGGAAGGCGGCCTATACTCGCCAAAAGCCTCACGTAAAGTGTTGCATATCTCACCGAGGGATGCATACCTTTTTACGGCTTCAAGTATGAAAGGCATAAGATTAACGTCCTCTTGCTCAGCGGCTTTACGCAACTTGTTCAAGATTTCATCCACTTTGACTTGGCTTCTTTGCCGTTTTATCTGTTTTAGGCGTTTGACAAGCTTTTTCTCGATTTCCGGGTTTATTCGCAGAATTTTTATCGGAGCCTTTTCTTCGGTTAGGAATTCGTTCACGCCTACGATAATCCGTTTTTTGGCTTCAACCTCTTTTTGGAAGCAGTAGGCGTTCTCCATAATCTCACGTTGCATGAAACCTTTTTCGATGGCTGCAACAGCTCCTCCCATTGTGTCGATTTGTTCGATGTATTTTGTTGCCCTCTCTTCAATTTGGTTTGTTAAGTACTCCACGTAATATGAGCCTGCAAGGGGGTCGATAGTGTCAGCTACTCCGCTTTCATGTGCAATTATCTGCTGAGTTCTAAGAGCAACCATTACTGCCTGCTCGCTAGGTAAGGCATGAGCTTCATCAAAGGAGTTCGTATGTAACGATTGGGTTCCTCCCAAAGCAGCTGCCAATGCCTGAAGGGTTACCCTAGTAATGTTGTTGTAAGGTTGTTGAGCGGTTAGCGAAACGCCTGAAGTTTGGGTGTGGAAGCGGAGTCTCCATGAGGCGGAGTTCTTGGCTCCAAAGCGTTCCCGCATGATTTTAGCCCACAATCTCCTCGCAGCCCTGAACTTAGCAATTTCCTCGAAAAAGTTGTTGTGAGCTGCAAAGAAGAATGATAATCTGCCTGCGAACTTGTCTAAATCTAAGCCTCGGTCGATGGCTGCATGCACATAAGCAATTGCGTTTGCAAATGTGAAGGCGATTTCTTCGACAGCGTCGGCACCAGCCTCACGGATGTGGTATCCGCTTATGCTGACAGTGTTCCACCTAGGCATGTGCTGAGAACAATACTCGAATATGTCAGTTACCATTCTTATTGAGGGCTTTGGTGGAAAAATATACAGATTCCTCGCAACATACTCCTTCAAAACATCATTCTGGACCGTCCCGCCAAGCTGAAACTGTTCAAGACCCTGTTTTTGTCCAACTGCAATATACATGGCAAGCAATACGGTTGCGGGCGCGTTAATAGTCATGGAAGTTGTTATCTTGTCTAGGGGAATTTTGTCAAAAATGATTTCCATATCTTGGAAAGTGCTTACGCTCACTCCAGCCCTGCCGACTTCGCCCTGCGCCATCGGGTTGTCGCAGTTGTAGCCGAGTTGGGTGGGCAAGTCAAAGGCCACGCTCAAGCCTTTCTGGCCGTGCTCTAACAGATATCTGAAGCGTTGGTTGGTTTGTTCCGCTGTGGCGAAGCCTGCATACTGCCTCATGGTCCAAAATCTTGCTCGATACATGGTTGGAAAAACGCCGCGGGTTAGCGGATATTCACCTGGGAAACCCAAGTCTCGCAAATAGTCAAAACCTGCAATATCAGAGGGGGTATAAACTCGGCTTACCGGGATATTAGAGCTTGTGAAGAAATCACCCCTCTCCCGAAGCTTTTCAAGGCTTTTGGGCACAACATCCCTTTCCCATTTTTCTTTCTGTTGCTGAACCTCTTCCAGTTTCTTCTTGAACACGTTAATAGCACCTATCAACTAGACTACTCGAGAAACATAAAAGAATTATCAAGGCACCAGTCAACCCAAAGGCTCGCAGGCATCTGTGTGCTCACCAAACACGTCAAAGCCCGTCGCAAGGATCTGGTGTGTGATATTTGCGGCAAGCTGCTTCATGTTGGTGATGCCATAATCAGCGTGAAGAGTGGAAGGGCAAGCGTAAATTGCACCATTGGAAGGGAAATCCCAGCTGTTATCGACGGGTCTATCCGATCGACGGGGAATTCGTGATCACAACATGACGCACATAGGCATGTGTATGCGTGCACAACTATTGAAAAGGGTTGTCCACAAATGTCAAAAGCCATAACAAGGTTATGAGGTCATGTATACTTCTATTGCGCGCGCAGACCTCATTGAATAATGTTAAGCCTAAACAAGTCATCGAGACTGGACATTCTGTTCAAACTTTCATCATGAACCTTGCCTTTACGGTCAATTAGGTATGCGGTTAACCCAGACCTTTGGGCTCCACGATAGTCTGCTTCTACCTCATCACCAATGAAAATAGCGTTTGAAGGGACAGTCTTCAGCTTCTGCAAGGCGTAATGGAAGACCTCTACATCTGGTTTCATCTTTCTCAACGTGTCAATCACAACTACAACGTCGAAGAAATTCTGTAGATTTACTCTTACCAATATCTCGTCCACGTCGCTCTGTAACCCGTTTGTCACAACCCCCACTTTCAAGTTTCTGTCTTTTAACAGTGGCAATATCTTTTCGGCGTCTGGGTAAATAGCAATGTTGCAGTAGTCCCACCAGTGGGTCGCAATAAACTCTGCTAAGATCCGAGTGTTTGTAGTAACTTGGAGGTTGCCCAGTACGCGTAGATTCCATTGGACCCAGAACTCATCAAGAAGTGTTGCCAAATCACGAAAATCAAGTCCCTTTTCTGCTTCTTTCCACGCATAGGTTATCTCCTCTAAGGAACGATTGATTCCACGTTCTTCAAGTATTCTTTTCATTACATGTGGTATTTCAGCGGTTTCGATTAACGTGCCTCCCAAGTCAAAAAGCACAGCTTCAACTTGAGGTTCACCACATTCCATTTTTTTCTCAACAAGCAATATGGGTGCGAAACTTAAAACTATAGTCTTTAGGCGTACATGCAGCGTCGGCAAAAAAAGGGGGAAATGCGAGAGACATCTCCAGTGTTAGTCTAACCTGTTGATTATGATAGTTATTCTACTTGTTCAAATGAACACACTCGAAGGTCCTGCACTGTGGAGCGCGAAGGTACGCAAAGGACTTGTTTCAGAATGAAGAGTACGTTAGGATACGTTACAGAATCGAAGAAAAATAGGAATTGCAACCCAAATCACACACGCTAGTCCAAGCCGAAGAAATATCAACCGCGTGCGCACTGGTCATTTATGGTTTACTTTTCTTTCTGATGGCGGAATCTTTGGCATTATGTGTTTGTTAAGCAATTGGAAACATACTCCGACACTGATGGCAATGACAAATGAGACAACTACCCTAAAGATAAAGAAGGCTAGTCCGAACATGTCTACTTCCAGAAAAGCGCGAAGTGGCCCCACCAAGGTTTGACTGGTGATGAAGGCGGCCACAACGCTAAGTGACAAGCCACCACTT
>CP070709.1:574859-578438 GCA_020350305.1 Candidatus Bathyarchaeota archaeon | reverse complement strand
CTCTGACGCGGGTTTAGGGAGCGCCCACGCCCACCGTGTCCCATGCCTGGGTAAACCCTATGTCACGGGTAGATGAAGCATCTGCCTCTGTTGGGTCCGTCTGCATGAGCCTTAGGGGGTATCGGTGGGATTTCTTAGGCTCACATCATCGCCAACAATAAGAATGGAAAAGATGGAAATAAAGCTTCTTGAAAGCAGAAAGTAGATACGTCAATAATGTTACTCTATAGGTTTCCTTGGAGGTCGATTTCGAATGCGCTGGTTGGGTTTTCTAGTTCAAAGTTATTGAGAACTTCTGGATGCATTTCTCCTAAAATACCTATTTTCCTCCGTTCAACATGGACTGCTGCTACTCTTCCTTCCAAGAAGCTTGAATGCCTTGCTTCTTTGATCTTCCATTCTTTTAAGCCTAGGTTGGCGAGTAACGCTTCTGTGTAGGATTTTATTTCGGTGAAGTTTGCGGTCGGGTGTGAGGAGACGGCTGCCACGTGAAGCTTTCTTTCGCTGCGTGTTTCAGCTTTTTCTCTAATCTTTATCACGTCGGAAACTTCGAAGATTCGTTGAGGATAGCTTTCATGCCTGTTGTCCGCTAGGTTCATCAACAAACTGGGTAGCAAATCCTCTCGGGCTATAGAATAGTCTGCGGACACGGGGTTTGCAAGCCTAACCATCTTGCTGATATTCTTTCTCATTTTTTCATAATGAACTACTTCGTTTGTGAGAATGAAGTTCATCACTTCTATGAAGCCTAGTCCAATCATGATTTTCCGAACATGGTTGGCCATTTCTTCTGCCTTATGCTGCTTGCCTGTCGTCACGGTTGTCTGTCTAGTTGGCTTCAATCTGAAATAACCGTAGCCGATAGCCACCTCTTCAACTAAGTCAACCTCGTGCAATATGTCGGTTCGATAGGCGGGAATTAAAACCTCTAAGACTCCCTTGCCCACTCTCTTCGCATCTAACCTACACTTCCGAAGGCTCTGTACAGCCTGCGATTCTGAAAGCTTGAGCCCTAGCAACTTGTTAGCGTAGCCGATTCTCAACTTCATTTGCTGAGCTGTTAGATCAGGAGAAACCACGGTGTGATCTGGATACTTAACTTGAACACTTTCAACGGAGCCACCCATATCTGCTAGAGCGGTGACTAAAACGTTCATGCTCCTAGATAACGCGTTGATGTCGGGACCAGTTACATCGATAAATAGATTCTGCGTCAGGCTGCCAACTCGGGTTAATTCACCATTGATAATGGGCGGCATAGAGAGAACCCTGCCTTTCCTGTCGACGAGTAATGGATATCTGGGAGCCCAGTCCACCAAGTGTCGGTACGCTCTGCCTTTTTCATGTTCTTTCAGTATTTCCTTCAGACTCATTTCTGTCGTTTTGTCCAGTGGAACGAACTTAGCTGTGTCCGGGTCGCTGGTGGTATACGTGAAGGGGGGTTGAACGCTGTCTAGGTTGTGCACGCCGATTGAGGCTTTTTTTCGGTCTCGGCCTATGCCCCAGTGGAGGTCTTCCTGCATTTCCATAAGTTCCGCTATAGAATCCACATCAAGCCTTATGTTGCGTATAATGGCACCTAGTATGTAAGGCCTAACGTCGGATACCGTTGAATCTACGTTTACGACAATTTTTCCCTTTTGTACCTTGTATTTGGGTAATCCGGTTTTCCATTCCATAAGTCCGCAAAACGCCCTTGCCACACCAGCATAGCTGGAGAAGTCTATGCGATTGGGGTTAAATTCAATTTTCACATAGTTTGGTCCAGTTTCTTCTAAGCTGGCGCCAAGCCAAGGAAGCCATTTAGCCATCTCCTCTACGGTAATTGACCGATCAATGAAAGAGCAGAAGCGATTTTTGTTCAGGGTGATTACCGGCATATCGGATTCCTCCTTATCCAGCCGAGGTCATTTTTATATAAGAAACGAATGTCGTCTACGCCGAGTTTCAGCATGGCTAGGCGTTCTAATCCGCCTCCCCAAGCTAACACGGGGTGTTTGATGCCGAAGGGTTGCACGACTTCTGGGCGAAATATGCCCATTCCGCAAAGTTCAATCCATGTTTTGAGTTCTGGAACGTAGGCGGTGGCTTGCGCCGAAGGCTCCGTATAGGGGAAGTAGCTAGGCCAGAATTCGACTCTTTTCAATCCGAGTTTAAGATAAAACTCCTTCAACGTTCCTATTAAGTCTCTTAAGGTTACGTTCTTATCCATGATTATGCCCTCGATTTGATAGAGTTCTGCAAGGTGCACATAGTCCAGTCTCTCGTTGCGGTATATGCGGTCTACTGAAAACACTTTTACGGGCGGTTCTCTGTGTTCGGCGAGGTAGTGGATCGTAACTGCAGTTGTGTGTGTCCGCATTATGAGCCTCTTAGCTTCTTGAGGATCCCATTTGTATTGCCAACCTCTTGATCCAGTTGTCCAGCCGTTCTCATGCGTTTCGGCGACTGTTTCTACAAAGTTTTCTCTCGGCAATCTACCTTCTTTTGGTTGTGCTAAATAGAAGGTATCCATCATCTCTCTAGCTGGATGATCTTGAGGCTGGAATAAGGCGTCGAAATTCCAGAAGGCTGTTTGAACAATAGGGCCTCTAATCTCAGTGAAGCCCATCTCAAGAAAAGCCTCTCGGACCATCTGGATTATTTCTTGCACCGGGTGAATCTTTCCGGGATATACGACTGGGCCTGGTGCGGTTACGTCAAATTTTCTGAGTTTTATCTTCTGCCACTTTTTGGATAAGATGAGCTCGGGGGTTAGTTGACTGACCTCCTCAACTGATTTTATTCCACGTTTGACCAGTCTCCGCCCGGCTTCGGTTAGCTCCAGTTCTCTCAAGGTTTTTTCGTCTAGTTCTATGAGTTTTCGTTTCTTCAAGACGTAGGCTGCATTTTTCATCTCTTTACTTAAGCTTTCAATGAGTAGTGGACTTTTTTCTTGTAAAAGGCTTAGAAGCTTTTCATCAATTTCCATCGGAGGTTCTTTAGATGTTTTCAACACGTTTCCTTTCAGGGTCACCCAATTCTTACGGTGCAACCATCCTAACGCTATGGTTATGAAGCTTTTTTCTAATGCTGCTTCGTTGATGGTTTCTTCAACTGTGGCTTCACCTTCAAGCTTGATCAATGCACTGATCAGACGTCTTTCCGGAAGTCCCTTCTCCGCATGATCTCTTCCTTCCTCGCTTAACGCGATACTCGTCTGCTTTTGTTCATGGACTCGTAATAGCTTCTTTGTGGAAAGAGAAAGCGCTGCACGCATTACGGCTGCGTGCACCAAGCCGCTAGCTTTGACTATTTGGTCAACCGGGCTTCTTCTCCCAAGCTTTTCCAATGTTTGCATAGTTTTTTGTTCATTTTCTCTAAGTTCACTCATCGTGCGGTTACCATCCAGAACTTGTTGTTTTCTACTCTACTATGTTGATGAATAGAGTGATCTAACACAATAAAAAACCCTCTATAGCTTTCAACAATACCGAGATGCCATTCACTGAAGAAAAACGAGCTTAAAGGCCAAACTACGGAAATTGGCAGGGCATCCCGTCCACCAGCATTACTGCATGATAAAAAGATTATTTATAT
>CP070709.1:572070-574759 GCA_020350305.1 Candidatus Bathyarchaeota archaeon | reverse complement strand
GCTTTGAACAACAACTTCTACCTCGTTACCAGAGGAAAGAACAAGATAAATGTGAAATGATGATTCCTTCTTACCTCGCTTCGTCACCGAGCACCACTCCATCCTCACAACTTTGAAAGAACCTTTTACAAGACTGTCAAGAACAGGGTTATGATCCGAAGAAAAAGCGATTACGTCTATGTCACTCTTTCGGTGGGCGGTTCCTCGCCAAACGCTCCCAACAAGCTTCGGGTGGAAAATCTTCAGGACAGCCATTATTTGGAAAGCTTCTTTTCGCATCTGAGACAGCCGCTCACGTCTTGATGATCCCTCCTGTTCTTCAGCGATTCTGTCAAGTTCCTTCGCCACTTCTGCGTTGCTTGGAAGAATTCGCATCCCCAACGTTTGTGCCGCTCTACTCTTCGCTTGCTTGTACTCTTTCTCCTGCGACGTATAAAGCAGAACAGCTGTTTCTCGGGCTACGCGCTTTCTTAAATCAAATGAACGGTGATTTTCCAAGAGTTTTCTCCCGTAAGGCAATATGGTTTCAAGCAAAAGCTAAATGTTTCACGCAGGAACTGCCGGTTGAAGGGTAAGCTTGGATTTTCGAATGCCCACGTGGCGTAGAGGAGCTATCTTCTTTGCCTCATTGTAAATGTCAGACGCAATTTTTCCCAGTACGACTTCTTGAACAAACTGATCAAACGTAAGCACAGCTGCTTTTTCTTCAACAATTCTCTTTATAATAGCACGTATTATTCGCTCTTGGGAGGTCTTGATCCGCGAGAGAGTAAACGCAGAAACCGCCAACCTTAGTTTATAACCATCTTTGGTCGTGATATTGAGGGTACCATCTACTCGCGTCGTTCTTCTTCGAACAAGACTCCTCAGATAGTCTCGGGAATAATCATGTCCCTTAAAAACGGTGTGAGCAATCTTACCCTCCACATCGGTGACACGGAAGTACATTTTCAGGTATTGATGAGCAAAATCGTCAGTAACATCATAAAGCGTGGCGTCCACAATCCTTCCAACGAGCTTTGAGGAATCGTCAGAAGGAAACGTCCCTAATTCAGCTCCGCCGAAATACGGTGGAGACAACACGGTGTACCAGCTTTTTCCACGCCACTTATCTCGTACACGTCTTTTCCTCTTTGAAGACACGATGAACCTCCTTGTGACTGGAAAGATTTCGCGCAGAAGTATTAAAAGCTTTAGCGTTTATCGAGAGGAATTCAGATAATTTAGTCATCCCATCTTTTCAATTCCACCCATAAACGGTCTCAAGACCTTGGGAATCACAACAGAGCCATCCCTTTGCTGAAACTGTTCTAAAATGGCTATCATGGTCCTTGACGTTGCCAAGGCCGTGTTATTCAAGGTATGAACGAAGCCAGCTGGAGCCTGACCCAACTTCTCTCTGAACCTAATATTCAGCCTCCTCGCCTGATAATCCGTGCAATTAGAGTTGCTGCCGCTCTCTCTGAACTCCCTGTCAGCCATCCAGACCTCTATATCATACGCTTTTGCTGCCTTCGCAGTCATGTCACCACTGCAAAGACTCACAACACGATGGTGTAACCCCAATTTCTGATAGAGTTCCTCAGAATTCCTCTGCAACTCCTCAAGAAAATCCCAAGACTGATCCGGCGGACAAACGATGAATTGCTCAATTTTGTTAAATTGATGTGTTCTGAAGAGACCCTTTGTGTATTTTCCATGAGTCCCGACCTCTCTTCTGAAACAGGCGCTGACACCGACGAGTTTTATAGGCAGATCTTGCAGCTCAAAGACTTCATCTATGAACATGCCGCCCAGAGGGTATTCAGCCGTGGGTATCAGATAGAGTTCGCTATCTTCAATCTTGTAGCTAGCCTCAACAAAATCGAATGGATCGCCTATCATCCCTTCGTAGGCTTTTCTGTTTACCATGTAAGGGGGTTCGATCAAGGTGAAACCTTTTTTCATGAGGAGACTGATGGCAAATCGCTGTATCGCCAGATCCAGCAGAACCAACTCATTCTTCAAGTAGTAAAATCCTGCCCCGACTGCTCTTGCGGCTCTCTCAGATTCTATTAGCCCAAGATCTGATGCTATCTCTAGATGACTTTTCGGTTCGAAATCAAACTTTGGCGGTTTTCCCCAGACTCTTATCTCAACGTTATCTTTTTCATTCTTTCCTCTGGGAACTGAGTCGTGGAGAAGGTTTGGAAGTCTAAGTAAAATGCGATTTATGTTTTCCTTGTGCTCGTCCACTTTTTCTGTCAATACACCGATCTTCCGTGCTATCTCATTTACTTGCTCAATCTTCTCTCGGGTGTCCTTTCCCTCTTTCTTCAGTTGTGCAATTTCAGATGTTATCACATTTTTCTTGTGTCTTAGACTATTCAGCCTAGTCAACGATTGTCTCCAATTCTTGTCGTATTCAATCAACTTGTCAAGCATCTTTGGCTTTTCAGCGTCTCCTCTTTTCTCTAAGCTATCTCTCACAATGTCAGGGTTCTCACGAATCAAGTTTATGTCTAGCATGATAGGCTCCTTCTCCAAGCTTTAGTGCAACTGTAAACCCTCTGCTGTCCAGATTTTATCATAGCCTTAATATATTAACCTATACGACCTACTCGAACTTTTTTGCTGCCAAAAAGGCTTTTTCTGCGATGGAGATACAGCATAGAAGGTCGTCAATTGTTGCTATGAATGTTTGAAGCTT
>CP070709.1:563588-571970 GCA_020350305.1 Candidatus Bathyarchaeota archaeon | reverse complement strand
GAGACTTCGGCTGTGGCTACCCAACCGATTCCAAGACAATCAAATTTCTAGAAAATTGGGTGAAAAAATTTGGCTCTTACCCAGACTTTGTGCGTAAATCGTGGAAGCCGACCAAAAGGATTAAAAACGAAGTCAAGGCAAAACAGACAAAGCTAGTTTAAAGTTGTGCAATGAACTCTTCTGGGTGTTTTATCGCTTCCAAATCTTTATGGTGGATCAGCGAGATGCCGTTGTTTGGAACCTGTTTACCATCCGTTATAAAGACCGGTTGAGCGTTGACAATTTTGCTGAAGCTTGCAATTTCCTCTGCTCTCTGATCGACATTTCGTTCCGTCTTATATGAAACACCGCCCACTATGTTTAATGGATCCCCCGGAGACCGGGCTATAAAGTCGAAAGGAGCTCTTTTAGTTGGAGCCACCTCAAAGTCAACCTGAGCAAGTTTCTTTAAGACCACTTGTAGAAAGTGATGTTTGACGATTATGCGCTTGGCAGTGGCGAAAAATCCTGTATCTCGAGGAACTGATTCAAACACGTCGATACACTGGGCCACCGGAATGCCTAGAATCCATTCAAGGCGGAAGGCGGCAGACACGGAGGCCTTGGCCATCCCTTTCTCGTAGCCGTACAGAGTTCTTCTGGAAACACCCATCATTTCTGCTAATTTGCCAACAGACAAGCCTAATTCTAACCTCTTCTTTCTAGTGGCGTTTCCGTTGACCCTAACGTAGCAGCCTCCTGGACCAGCCTCTACAAGCGGGTGCATTTTGCGAGAGACTATGTCTTCAAGCGTTTTGAGGGTAATTGTACAGATGTTACATCTTGAGTAGACGGTATCATCTTCTAAGGGTTTTTGGCGTGTTTTATCGCTGATGAAGAGAGATATGGCGGAAAAACATCCGGAGATTGCTTGAACTTCACAAGAATTCCTCGGTGAAACGTTTCCGATGTCGGAGTGTACCTTTACGAAGGCAAGTTTTTTCTTTTTTCTTGTCACAAAATCAAAACAACTTGGACGCGAGGTGCATCTTTCGGAAACTTGGAAGCCAGCTTTCTTTAAAATCAATTCGGTGGCGTTCAGAATCTGCGCCAGCTTCATCTCCCCCTCAGAAGTAAGAACATAGGGAAGAGTCTCATATAAACTTACAGTTAACGCATTCTAAACATATCTTACAGCTATATCTCTTCTTATTACCCATCTTAACGCTCAGCTACAATCATGACATGTGCTTTGTCGTAAGGTTCTAGGTGTATGACCTCCCTAACCTGAAAACCACGAGTCTTCAGGATACCTATTTCCCGTTGATAAACCTCGGAAGGCTCTTTTGTAACGTCGATGCTTCGAGCCTTGACCGCTAGCATAATCCATCCATGGGCTTTAAGGAATACATCGGCGTTGTCCGCCAACACCTTCGCCTGCTCAGGCTGAGCTATGTCGCAGTAGATGTCATCCACCTCCTCCACAAGCATTGAATACCGTTCTGGGAAACGCGCGTCCGTCAGTAAAGGCGACATGTTGAAACGAAACTCGCATACATTGTTAACCAATTCTCGAATAGCCCGAGCAGCAAATTCTACACAGTATACGTAACCGTGTTCTCCAATGATGTCGGAGATGTGGCTTGCTGTTGTGCCAGAAGCAGCCCCCAAATACAGGACCTTGTGATCTGGTTGAGTGGGTACCGTTTCTAAGCCCTTCAGAACAGCGGCGGCAAGCTTGCTTCGAAAAGGGTCCCAAAGCCTGTACTCTACCTGTCTATGTCGGATCAGTCGTTCGTCGTACACATTTTTTCCTAGGGCAAGGTTTTTTGTTGCTAGTTTTCGGGAGCCGTCTTCAAGAGTGGCCCAGTAGATTGCGGGAAAATGTGGATGTGGCTTAACGTCTACGGCCACGTTTTTTTCTCCTAAACGGCTTTCTCATGGAAGGTTTCTTGAGCGAGGGTTGCTTGTATTTTTCCTGAATCTCCTGGACCCTTCTCTCAACTCCAGCTTTCAACCTATCACCAATATACTTGCTGCTGAAGGCGTCGGCTCGTGCGGCTATGGCTAGATTTCCAGCTAGTGCTCGCGCTACTTTTCCTCTCTGCCAATGCTTTGCCCCCTGAATGAAGTTGTGCTGGAAGATTACTCCGTGTTTTGGGGGGCGGGTTCCGGTTCTAAGCGATCTGAAAAGGGCTTTTTCGGCTCCCAGAACCTGAATTGTGCTTGCTGGCATTTTAGCCATGTTGTTTAACCCACCGGCAAGCGCTATGAGTCGTGCCCCTACTAGCGGACCAGCTAGTGCGTGGATGTTGGGCGCAACTTCTTCCATAGTTGAATCCATGTAACTCTCCATCGACTGTCTCAGGTTATAAAGCGCTAGCACGGTTTTGCACATGGCTTGTATCTGGTCTGCGTCTTCATCACTAAGCGAGGCGCCCATTGACGCTTGTGCCGCCATAGCTATCCATTCAGCTCTAGCTCTCGGCAACCCCTCTTTCTCTAGATTTTCTGCGGTAAAGTTCTCTCTTCCTCCTAAGTTGGTAACAAGCCGAGCATATGTTTCATGCTTCTCCACCAGCCGATCTAGCTCTGGAAAGTGAAGGCCATACCACTCGCGTGTTCTCCCCATAAAGAGATTGAGCGTTGTGTCCAAGTCGCCGATGGTTTGGATGGCTTGCACCACTGCTAGGTCTCGTTTTTCGATTGCTCCCTTCACTCTCATTTTGGTCAGCTCCATAGAGACTTTGTGAGTCCAGTTGCGAAGCTCCGAGGCGTGTTTCACAAACCCTACTTTCACCGCGAGTTTGTCAAGGGTTCTACGAAGCAGTTCTCCTGCCTCTGAGGGTTTCGCCTCATCCGCCTCGATGTTCAACCTTTCGCGAGCGTTTCGAGCGACCTCTGAACTTTCAAACACAAAGATTGTGTAGTCCCTTTCTTGCAATTTTTCAACCAACGTGGCTATTTCATCAACTATCTTTCCGGTTTCAATTTTTGCAAGCTTTTTTGCCGTTTCCTTGGGATCTTTTGGGAAGAAGACTTTGTCAATGAGTTTGTTGGCTTCTCCGAATCCGAAAACGCCCATCACGCACTCTATGACCGTTGCCTTCATGTTTTTCTCTCCATTACCATACAATTGTTTCAGCACTTTATTCCTAACCTTTATCTTGCTTATTGAATAACCTTACTGCAACTGGAGAGTGCTCTATGTCGAGTCGACTTGTCATAGAAATCGCAGGGTTGAAGCTTGCTAATCCTACGATGCTGGCCTCAGGGATTCTCGGGTTGTCTGGATTGACGTTAAAGAGGGTTGTTGATGCGGGAGCCGGCGCGGTGGTTACAAAGTCTGTGGGATTAGAACCGCGAGAAGGCTATCCCAACCCAACCGTGGTTCAAACTGAATGTGGATTGCTCAACGCTGTGGGGCTTCCTAACCCAGGGATTCATTCTTTTAGCGAGGAGATACGTGAAGCGAAAGAGCTAGGCGTTCCAATAATAGTAAGTGTCTACGGCTTTTCATCTGAGGAGTTTGCTGAGGCGGCGAGGGTTGCTGTTGAAGCTGGAGCAGATGCGATAGAACTGAACGTCTCGTGTCCACACGTTGAAAAGACAGGGGCAGAAATCGGACAATCTCCACAATTGGTAGCCGAAGTGGTAAAAAAAGTGAAAAGCAGGGTGGATAAGCCTGTTTTTGTCAAGTTAACTCCTAGCGTTGATGACATAGTTGAAGTGGCCAAAGCGGCAACTGAAGCTGGAGTAGATGCGATAACAGCTATGAACACGGTTAAGGCTATGATAATTGATGTTGAAACGACTCGACCAATATTAGCTAGCAAGGTCGGTGGGTTATCTGGAACCGCGATAAAGCCCATTGCGGTTAGGTGTGTGTATGAGATTTATCGTGAGGTTGATGTTCCGGTTATTGGTTGCGGTGGAATAAGCACGTGGCGAGACGCTGTGGAGTTCATGTTAGCTGGGGCTTCGGCGGTTCAGATGGGAACATCCATCGCATTCAATGGACTGGATGTGTTCAAGTCTGTTACGAAGGGGGTTGACGCATACGTTAAAAAGAGAGAGTTCAGGAGTGTGAAAGAGATTGTCGGCCTATCTCACAGCTATTAACCGCCTGAGAATCGTAAAAATTCTAGAATTCCAAAGGGAGAGCCCCACCGTCAAGACGTTCACCTTTCACGACAAGTTCTGCGCGAAAGCTGAGCCTGGACAGTTCGTTATGATTTGGATTCCCGGCGTCGACGAGGTTCCCATGAGCTTGTCCACCATGCGTTCAGATGGATACTGTTCAATAACTGCAGCTGAGGTTGGTGAAGCCACCAAGGCTCTTCATCAAAAAAAGCCAGGTGAAATTCTTGGAATTCGTGGACCATACGGCAACAGTTTCTCGCTGGCAAACGGTAATGTAATGATAGTTGGTGGAGGAACTGGATTAGCTTCGCTTATGCCCTTGGCAGAAAAGCTAACAGGAGTTGCTGCAAAAATTTCTTTTGTTCTTGGGGCCAAAACACATGATGAGCTTCTGTTTCTGCAGAGAATAGAGACAGTTCTCTCAAAAGTCGACGCAAGGGTTATTGCTACAACCGAGGATGGAAGCTATGGGTTAAAAGGAGTTGCCACAGATTCAGCTGGGGAAATTTTGGAGAAAGAAAAGTTTGGCATGATCTATGCGTGTGGTCCAGAGCAGATGATGTATAAAATGTTGATGCTGGCAGAACGATGCCGTACGCCTCTTCAAGCGAGTTTAGAAAGATTGATGAGATGTGCTATCGGGCTGTGCGGAAGCTGTGTGCTAGGAAAATTCATGGTTTGCAAGGATGGACCTGTCTTCTCCGACGAGCAGTTGAGGGAAGTCAAAGACGAGTTTGGATGTTTCAGGAGAGGACGTACAGGGAAAAAAGTCAGCATATAATCCACTATGTCTTTATGTGCAAATTATGCATCTGAATCTTGTTGCAGCTATTTCCGAAAGCGATTTTCTCGATAAAGCGAAGATATTAAAGATACAAGGCGAAAATTGACTATAGAGTGCCTATGATGCCCGGCATATTTCTGAAACTTGATGAACATGCGCCTCACTGAGGCACTCGGCATTGCTCGTTTCTTAACCTCTCGTAACACATCCTAACAAGCTGGCTGTAAACTCTACTAGTAACTCTTATATTTGTCTGATAACATTCCACTTTAGGCGGTGCTGTGAAGATGAGAGGTGGCCGTCAAATTCAAAGCTGATTCTAGACGCTGGTTTACACTGGACTATCGCCCATTAGAACTTGAACAAAAGCTCCGTGAATTTTGGGAAAAGAACAGAGTTTCTCAAAAGCTCATGCAGTTTAAGGAAAAGAAGAACAAGGGTGTTTTAGGCTTCGTCGAAGGGCCTCCAACTCTTAACGGTTTTCCGCATGTTGGGCATGCTCGCGGACGGGTGATGAAGGATCTTCGATATCGTTTTAAAACCATGCAGGGATTTTATGTCCCTTTCTGGGGGGGTTGGGATTGTCAGGGTTTGCCGGTTGAGTTAGAAGTTGAAAGAGCACTCGGTGTTAGAAACAAGAAAGAATTGTTGGAAAAAGTTGGTGAAGAACGCTTCATCGAAGAGTGCAAGAAGACCGTGAAGAAATATCATCGAGAATGGGTTGCTGCTGATCAGAAACTTGGAGTTTTTATGAGCAACGAAAAAGCCTACTGGACCTATCTCGACGGCTATATCGAAAGAGAATGGATGTACCTTAAGCGGGCTTGGGATCAAGACCTTCTTGGTGAGGGTCATTACGTAGTTGCCTACTGTCCTCATTGTCAAACATCCCTCAGCAACGCTGAAGTCGGTTATGAAGGAGCTTACGGAGAGGTCGAAGATCCTTCTCTTCACTTCAAGATGAAAGTAAGCAAGGCTGAGAACGAGTATTTCCTTGTCTGGACCACAATGCCATTCACAATAGTCACAGACATGATGCTGGCAGTTCATCCAGAGGCTGAATATGCCAAGGTGAAAGTCGGCGAAGAAACGTGGATTCTTGCGAAGGACCGAGTTGAATCTGTCATGCAAGAACTTGACATAAGAGACTACCGAATTGTCAACGTTGTGCCAGCGAAGGAACTCAAAGGCACAAAGTATGAGTATCCATTTAAGGATACGGTTCCTCGTCAACTGGAACTAGACCAACAACCCTTAGTTCACACCGTTGTATGTGAAGAGTTTGTAGATGTAAGCACTGCCACTGGTGTGGTACATCTTTCGCCGGGAAACGGTGAAGAAGATTTCCAAGCTGCTCAAAAGCGTCAATTACTCGTGTACGTTCCCTTTGATGACGAATGTAGATTTACTGAGGAAGCTGGTGAATTCGCTGGGATATTCGCTCGAGATGCAGACTCGAAAGTAGTTGATATGCTTCGTCAAAAAGGGCTGTTGGTATCCACAAAGATTGTTCGACACGAATACCCAACATGCTGGCGTTCCCATCACAAGCTCATATGGCTCGCCCGCAGAGAATACTTTCTATGGACAAATAAGGTGAACGACAAAGTTGTTGAAGCCGCTGAGAAAGTGAAATATTTCTATGAAAGCCCAAAAAACCGGTTCCTCTCGTTCCTAAAGGAAGGGAAGCCATGGTGTGTTTCTCGAGAAAGGGTCTGGGGTGCACCTCTGCCCGTTTGGGTTTGCAAAAAATGTGGACATAAAGTGTGTGTAGGCAGTAAGAAGGAGCTGCTTGAGAAGAACATTGAACCTGTAGCCGATGATTTTGAATTGCACAAGCCGTGGGTAGATCGGGTCGTGTTGAAATGCGACAATTGTGGTGCTGCTATGAGGCGAGAGCCTTTCGTTCTGGACGCTTGGCATAATAGTGGTGCTTCTCCTTACGCACGCTTCACAGATGAGGAGTTCAAGAAGTTTGTTCCAGTCGATTTTCTAAGCGAAGGAATAGATCAAACCAGAGGATGGGCAAATACACTACTACTTGAACACGTCATATTGACTGGTAAAGCAGAGGCTCCGTACAAGGCCTTTCTCTTCCAAGGGTTAGCCCAGGATGCGAAAGGTAGAAAAATGAGCAAAAGCCTTGGCAACGTGTTGGACGCCAATTCAGTTCTGGAAAGATACTCTGCAGACGTTTGCAGGTTCTATATGCTCTGGAAATGCTCTCCGGTAGATCCTATAGACTTCGACACCAAAGAATTGAATAGACGTGCTTACCAAATTCTCGGCACGCTCTACCATCTGCACAGGTTCTTTATGCAAAACGCTGAATATGACCGCTTCAACCCGCGAAAGCACTCTCTTCAATGGGCTAGAGAAAATGAGGCTCTGAAAAATCCTGACTGCTGGTTGCTATCAAGACTACAGCAAACAGTCAGCGAAGTTACTGAGAAACTTGAAAAATGTGAGTTCCACTTCGCTCTCTCAGAGCTGGAAGAATTTGTTGTTGACGTTGTCAGCCGACAGTATGTTCCCATAGTTCGCAGAGAACTGTGGAGCGACGATCCTGAAACTCTTAACCGTCGATTGGCTGTGTATGCAACCCTCTGGAACACGTTGAAAACGCTGGTTCTTCTCTTTAATCCTGCAACCCCGTTCTTAAGCGAGCTCATGTACCAAAACGTCTTCAAAGAATTAGACGCCAGTCTCCTCGAATCTGTTAACCTTGAAGACTGGCCCAAGCCTGATAAGACACTTCAAAACACTTCTTTAGAACAAGAGTTTGAAATCCTGCTACGCTGCGTTCCACTAGCGTATTCTGCTAGGCAGTCTGCAAAGCTGAAACGTCGGTGGCCTCTGCAAAAAGCCGTAGTTGTGGCGTCGAAACAGGTGCAGAAAGCGTTAAGAACCTTGGAAGAAATATTTCTGGAACTCGTCAACGTAAAGGAAGCCCAGTATCTTGAAACGGTTCCGCGGGTTGACTTGAAAAGATGGGCGTTGGCGTCTGAAGGCGATCTGCATGTTCTGCTCGACACGCATCGAGATGAGGCTTTGCTGGGTGAGGGGGTTATGCGTGATTTGGCTCGTCGTGTTCAGGCTCTTCGAAAGGAGTTAGGCTTCAAACCCACTGACATACTGGACGATGTTTACGTGGCGGAACTAGATATGAAGAGTATGAAATTACTGACACCCTACTTGACAGAGATGGCGGAGCTTGTTCGAGCTAGGAAGGTTCATGCTCACAAGAAGCGATCCGAAGTGGAAGTGAAGTGGCACGAGCGTGCGTTAGATGCCAAGACCGTGTATATTGCCATTAAGTAATGGCAGGCTGACAGTTGATTTACCCTAGGTAATCTGGAGTCTTCGAATCTATTAATTCAATCTCAGATAATCCTCTTTTCATTCTGTTTGAATGATCATCAGGGAGTAGATGTGCGACTTTTGGGAAGTATATAGCTATACCTTTTTCCGCCATT
>CP070709.1:560739-563488 GCA_020350305.1 Candidatus Bathyarchaeota archaeon | reverse complement strand
CTACCACACAATCCCCAAATTGCTACAGAGATTGCTCAACGAACAACAAAAGTGATCACCGATAGACACATAACAACACTTTGTCCTCTGTGTTACTTAACCCTCTCAAGGATCGAACCTAGAAAGATGATAGACATTTACACGCTTCTACGAGCAAGCTCGGGAAAAGACATAAGAAAGCTGAAAGAATGGAGGAAAGAACTTCATGAGCGCGCTCGTTTGCTCAGACGTAGACGCAGAACCAAGAAATAGTCTTTCGCTCCATCAATCAGATTCACTTTTAAAGTAAATCGAGACGCTGTGCAATTGTCTATGAATAAACTATGATCTATTACCCAAGTCTACAAGGGTCCACGCAGCCATTCTCGCCCCGTCTTCTGCTTTTTCGCGCGCGTCATCGCCTCCAATAATGATGACATCATTTTCTCTAGGTTGGTAGATTTCGATAATCTTTTTCGCTGTGTTTGGGTAATCGCTCATAACATCGTCGCTTATTGAAGGTATAATCAGTTTTCCGTTTTTATACACAAAAATTGTTGCCCCTTTCGCTCCAGCTTTTACGACAGCATCCCGTTGTTCAATACCATATCTGATTTTATGTGCGGAATTCCTAACCAAAATACCAAAATTATAATTGCCAACAGTGAGGGGGTTTGCATCAATTGGAGAGATCCGAGTTAGCGTGGACTTTAATTTGTCATAAATTTCTCTTCCTTCGAGTGTAAGTTTGCATCCTTTACGGGATACGCTAATTAAGTTCGCTTGCTGCAATCGAGCAATCACCGTTCTCACTGATCCTTCCCCGAGCCTCAACTTCCTAGAAAGGACCTTTCTGCCGACCTCCTCGTCTCCAAATATTTCCACAGCCCTAATAAGGTGCAATTCTGTGAAGGAGGGGGTTGGACCAGGTGCTTCGCTTTTAAGCATTCCTCTGAAAACGTCTGTGATCCTCAATATGTTTCCCGATTGTTCTTTAGGGTTGACCCATTATAATTTAATTGCTAAGTTAAAGCAGCGCACGCTTGAAGTTTACTGATTGCTTCAAGAATTCCGTCTTGGAGTCCGTCTATCCCAACTATTATCTTTTTCAATACTGGAAGCCCCGTGTGTCTGCTGAACTTTTTTATCTCATCCTCATATTCATTTAAATCTCCAAGAGAGTCGAGTAAAATAATCCCCTCAAGACTGCTAAACAGCTTCTTTACCTCATTTGTATCCCGTTCGAAGAAACGGTTAAACAGTGCTTCAGCCTCTAAGTTTGACGGCATCCAGCCTGGTGACAGATAGAAGTATTTGTGATCTGGATCGATTTCTAAAAGTCTTCCATGACCACCGAGCAGACAATCGATGCAGTTCAAAGCGTCGACTTTAACAACATTACTATACTTACCAATTATACCTTCCATATCAGGATGGCATAGATCACCATAAACTACGACTATTTCTCTCGACCCATCTCCCGAACATTCTTCTATAGCTCGTGTCAGCTCTCTTTTCAACATGTCATAATCGACGTGAAGACTTGCTTCTAAGAAGTGTGGCTCAACACGCAAAGAAACACAGTCCATTAGTCTATTTATCTCCCTCTCCAGAATACCACACGAGATCAATTTAGGGACCTCATCATTTAGTAAGTTGAAGCCTACGAGAAGCCCGGCAAGTTGATGATTCTCGAGATCCATACGATCCTTAAATTCCTCTTTTAAAAAGTCAAAGACTGGCGGTGACGGGAAAGAAATAATATGATCCTCTATTTCTGGAATCTTTGAAAACTGATCAATTTTGATACCATTGAAAAGAAAGTAGGTATCTCCACTAGCAAACGAATCGGAATTGATCTTTGCATTTCTATTTATGACAAGAAAATCACTAAGGACCACATATTTTTTGTCTTTTTTATATTCTTTAATTTTATCCAAATTCGACGTAGCCGTTCCCACAACTTCACCTTTGTTAATCAGCACCATTATATTCGAATTCTTTGGAATATCAAAGTGAATATCTGTAAAAAGAACCATGGTAGCCTCACGTGAAAGAGCATCTTTTACACCTTCATTCTTACCGCGGCCCATGCCGCTTAAAACATTCTTCATAGCCTTCTCTTCTAATCGTGCTACGATTCCACACTGTTCTTCATTCAATTCGGCAATCCCTACAACCCCTTTAATATTCGTTATCTGGTTCTTCATTTTCACTGATATTTTCTGTTTAATTATGGCGTCCATTGTTCTCAATACCTTTTTTCTCGCTTCTTTCAAATTTTTTTCGTTTCACTGAAACGCAGGACGCACTCCTGCGCGCGATGCTGGAGGCCTTTAAGTGTGACATGTACCACCATCGAGGCCATAACAGCTGTCCAATGCTCGCGCGCGAGTGTGATTACAGTTCGGATATGATGTCGGCTATCTCAGGTTTAGCAAGACTGTAGAAACAAAGAAACCCCTTTTTCTCCCTTTTTATGATCCCTTCTTCCTCAAGAATTTCAAGATGTTTGCTTGCATTGGGGAATTTTACATTAATTTCAACGCAATACATATCCTCAACTGCCAACGCCTTCAACAGTTTTATTCGAGTCTCGTCGACGAGCACTTCTGGAGAGACTAGTTCACTTAATTTTGCCATTGCTTCATCCATACTATATTCCATACTTGATGATATGTTGAACTTCATAATCCTTGTGATTCTTATAAAAATGATGTGATGTTTTCAGTTAGCGCACGCGAGTTCGGGTTACGTGCAATGTGGATCG
>CP070709.1:557943-560639 GCA_020350305.1 Candidatus Bathyarchaeota archaeon | reverse complement strand
GAAACTGGATGAAAAGAGCATTGCCAGCAAATTGAAAGTCAATACACTTCGGTTTTACTGGCATTTCTTAAGGTAATCGAATCGTGTGGTGAGGGTTAGGGAGACGCAGAGGTCATTGGGTTTTTCGAGTCCAGCGTTGGCGTTGTATCATTTGGAGAAGCTGGTGGAGCTTGGCTTGGTACGTAAGGTTCGAGATGAGTATCACCTAGTTAGGGCAGTCAATATTGGTGTTCTTAAACAGTTCATGAAAATTGGAACTTTTCTTCTTCCTCGTTACACTCTGTATGCAACTATGTTCACAACTCTTATGATTTTTTACGTTTCGCAATTTAGAGCGGTTAACTTCTACAGCGTGTTTGCTCTGATCTTTGGGGTTCTTTCCACAGGAATTCTATGGTATGAAGCTTTCATGACGTGGAGGCAGAGGCCTTAGTATGGAAGAACCGTTGCCTTCAATACTGGCCTGAGTTTTTTGTTGTGGCTGAATGCTACCCAGTCGGCTTGCATGTCAATGAGAACGGCGGTTGTTTCGCCTTCTACTACTTCAAAGTCTACAATGACTTTGATATGCTCGCTAGGCACTTCTAGATCGGTGGTGTTGCCGTTAGCGTAGGTTGCGTTGGCCGTTTCCACGTGCATTTTGATCATAGTGTAATTTCCCGGAGGGATTTCATCGATAGAGAGGTCCATTACCACGTCTTGGAGTGCTAGCAAGTCGAAGTAGACCTCTGTTACGTTGTTGACGAAGGCTAGGTCTACCCATGTTTCATTGCCATAACCTTTTCTGTGGGCTGAAATGCTGTCAAGGGTTACGTTGAGATGGGTTAGATTGACTGGCGCGTCAGTTAACAATACAACTAGGGTGCCTGTGTTAGGGGTGGGCGGAGAAGACGGAGTAAACCATGGAAATGTTAGATTGGGCATCGTCAAGCTTGAAACGGCCATGGATGCAATGATAAGAAAGGCTATGAAAACTCCAGCGGCTGCGTATAAGCTCATTTTTTTGCCATTAGTTGCCATTTCACTTTGCTCCTTCTATCCCAGTTTGCTTCCGCACTTTGGGCATTTGCCTAGGTCGATTCCACAGGAGAAACAATACCTTGCGCCGCATTTTGGGCAGTGAAATGTCATTGAGTTTATCCTAGCGTTGCACTTGTCGCATGATCTTCCTGAAATCCTTGAAGAAAACATTTTCTGTATGGACTGATTTGTAGTGAACATTTTTTCATCCAATATGTTAGTGGAACCGTGAGATATAATACAATACTTTTGAACAGTCTGTTCAAAACTTTGAACAACAATTCACGTACGTATGCAGAAGGCTTGAAATTACTAAAGACGGATGATGGAATCTGGGTCAAGAATTTACTCTATCCACAAAGCACCTCATCTATTTTTTCGAAGGCTTTTTCCTAACAAAGTTTTTAAAAGTGATGTTTTTCTGTTGTAGATGACAATTGCCGATGTTGGTGAAAAATTGGTGGCAACTTCTTCTTCAAGCAAATGGATGTACGTATCTTTCGTTCTAGTCGCTGCGTTAATTCTTAACAGCATCCTCTTTACGTATGCGTATTTTAGTGTTCAAACACAACTTTCCACTTTGCAAACTAGCCTCAATTCTCAGGAATTGCAACTGCAGGATTTACAACAACAAATTGACATTTTGAACTACTCAAACGAAACCGGTTTTGTGCCTTGGCCGGAAATCTACGATCAAATAAAATGCAGCGTAGTGCTAATTCAAACGGAAATCGGCTTGGGATCAGGCTTTGTCTATGACAGTGAAGGCAACATAATAACCAACTATCATGTAATCGAAGACGCTAACACAATACAGGTTACATTTCTGGATGGAAACATAACCGACGCCAACATGGTTGGCGAAGATCCCTACAGTGACATGGCCGTCATCGAAGTCAGCCCAGACATTACAAAACTATGCCCAGTTGTGCTGGGAAACTCCTCCGAACTAATCGTGGGGGAGCCAGTAGCGGCTATAGGAAACCCTTTTGGGCTGAGTGACACAATAACCGCCGGCATAGTCTCAGCACTAGGGAGAGACTTGGAAGCACCTAACCAATACCGAATTGTAGACATTATTCAAGTCGACGCTGCCATAAACCCAGGGAACTCCGGTGGACCACTAGTCAATCTTGAAGGCCAAGTGATAGGTGTAAACACAGCCATAATATCAGGCTCTGGAACTTTTGCCGGCGTAGGATTCGCTATACCCTCCGACACTGTAAGAAGGGAGCTCCCCGATTTGATGGCAACAGGTCAATACAAGCATCCTTGGGTAGGCATTGCTGGAGTTGATGTCAACCTAGCCATCGCACAATATATCGGCTTAGAAAAACCGCAGGGTTTTCTCGTAACCGATGTCATTTCTGACAGCCCAGCAGATGATGCCGGTTTGAGGGGAGGTAATCAAACGGTTGTAATAGATGGAGGAGAACTCAAGATTGGCGGAGATGTGATCGTGGGAATAGATGGACTCAACGTTAGAACTCTGAACGATCTGGTTGTGTACACAGAGAGAAATAAACAGCCTGGAGATATCGTGAGCTTAACGATTATTAGAGATAATCAAGAGATCACCAAGTCGCTAACATTGGGAGAACGTCCACCACCATCGTAAGAAACACATTTCTTGCCTTAAACAACGTTTCAAACATCCGTTTTTGAAACTGCTGTTT
>CP070709.1:546403-557843 GCA_020350305.1 Candidatus Bathyarchaeota archaeon | reverse complement strand
CAAGTGGGTGAAGCAGTTTCGATTTTGCCACTGCCATCTGCACAAGTTCCATAGCTTTTCTTGTAGCTTCTTTTGGCTGATGGGAGTGGACCCAAGAGTCATGTTCTCGAATGTTTACCATCTCGAAAAGATAGGGATTTAATCCAGCCTCTTCGCATGTGGCTCTGAAAAGAGGTTCGTGTGTTCTAGGGGTGCAGGAAGCCACGATTACACGATTGAGGTTATGCTCTTTAATTGCTTCCTTTATTTTCTCGATGGCATCTTTTGAACATGCAAAAAGAAACTCTTCCGAATACACTACGGCATCGAAATTTTTTGCAAACTCTACAACTTTGGGCACATCTACAACTGCGCCGATGTTGATTCCACAGTTACAAACGAAAACTCCAATACGTGGCTCTCCTCCTGCGTATTTCTGTTCAGGTGCGATACGTCTTGGTTCAGACTTTACAAGTTCAGCGTGAGATGCTGCTCTTGCAGCTGCTGCACTCGCTTGGGCCACTGAGTGGGATATATCTTTAGGTCCTTCACAAACTCCGCACACGTAGATGCCGGGTACGTTGGTGTCAACTGCTGATGAAGAGTGAACAGATTTGAAGAATCCGAATTTTGTCATTGAGATTCCCAGCATCCTCGCTAGTTCTGAAGAATCTTTCTTTGGCACAACAGATGGGCACAATACGACTAGGTCTACTGATTCGGTTCTTGGCTTATCCTTCACTATGTCTGTATGCCTAATCACTAGCTTATTTGTCTCAAAATCATAGTCAATTCCGCTTGGTAATCCCTTTACATATTTTATTTGAAATTCTTCGGCTGCTCTTCTTACAAGCTCTTGATGTGCTTTTCCACTTGCCTGTAAATCGTTATAGAATATTGTTATGTCAATCTTTGGATTGTGTTCCTTGGAAACAACAGCTTCTTTGGTGGCGTACATACAACAAATCTGGGAACAATAAGGTTTCACGTCAACGTTGCGAGAGCCGACACACTGGATGAAAGCCATTTTCTCCGGGGCGGTCTTGTCTGATAATTTAACGATCTTTCCCCCAGTCGGGCCTGCTGCATTCAGTAGCCTCTCAAACTCTAAGGAGGTCATAACATTGGGCAATCGTCCGTAACCATATTGGGATAAAATCGCAGGATCGATAAGGTCAAAGCCTGTTGCAAGTATAATGGAGGCAACTTCCAAAGTTTCTTCACGTTCTTCTTGATCAAAATCTATGGCTTTGGCAGGACAGAACTTTTCGCACAATTTGCAGACGCCTTTTTGAAAATAGAGGCAATGAGTTCTGTCTATTACCGCAACAGCTGGGACAGCTTGAGGAAATGGGATGTAAATGGCCTTTCTTTGTCCCAATTTTTCCTCGAATTCACTGGGCGCTTTCACTGGACATTTTTCAGTGCAAGTAAGACAACCAGTACACTTTTCTTCATTCACATAGCGAGGTTTCCGTTTTATTTTGACTTTGAACGATTTACCGTCATCTTTGGGTTGAACGTGGCTGACCTCTGAGTATGTATAAAGTTTGATATTTGGGTGACGAGAGATTTCCACCATTTTAGGCGCTAGAATGCAGATAGAGCAGTCAAGGGTTGGGAACGTCTTGTCCAATTGCGACATTCTGCCGCCAATCGAAGGAGTTTTTTCAAGTAAATATACACCATACCCTTTTTCTGCCAAATCTAAAGCTGCAGTGATGCCTGAAATGCCCCCGCCTATAACGAGAACTTCATTAGACATTTTGTTTTCCCCATCGAAGAGCGTAGACTGGTTTCTGAAAGAAATAGCTTAGAAAAAGAATGAACATATTAAGCTTGCGCATAATGTTACTGATGTTAATGCAATGTTTAGATGTTGTGGTTGTGTGTGACAAGAGTGTGATAAGATTGTTTTCGTTGACAGTCATAGTTCAATAGATCTTTCTTATTTCATGTAAGGGTTCAACCTTTTCTCCGTCTCTTTCAACATATTAATTACTGGAAGGGAGTAGGGACATTTTTCTTCGCATTTGCCACACTCTGTGCAACTGTTCACCCTTGTCCTTAGCTTTGGGTATTGGTCCCGGGTCCATTTCATTATGCCATAGAAAGTGTAATAAAGATCCCACCTTAGGATTGTGGTTATTTCTACACCTTCGGGGCAGGGCATGCATAATTGGCATTCTCGGCAAAAGGGTTCGGGTGGAAGCTCTTCAAACTTGTAGGCTTTCTTCTCCTCCAAGGTAAGCTTTCGAAAACTTGTTGCTACTTTGACAGCGTAGTCTACTTCTTCCATGGAACGCAAACCAGGTATAACCGTGTCAATGTTGTGTGCGAGCACAAATCTTAACGAACATTGAGCTCTTTCAAGTCCATCTTTTCCGAAACAAATGACAAACTCTGATGGATCGGGCCAGTCCAACTCAGGTTTACCTAGAAATCGTGCTCCTCTTTGAGGATAATACATTGGAGCGCCGCAACCGCCCATGGCTTTCATGATTATTACGCCTATGTCTAGCTTCTTGGCGAGTGGAATCAGTTCTTCCGTTGCTCTTCTTTCAAGAATGTTTAGTGGTACAAGAATTGTGTCGAACTTCCAAGTTTTTATGGCTTCTACTAGAACATGGGGGTTGTGGCCGCTAATCCCTATGTAGTCAATTTTTCCCTGAGATCTAGCTTTCTGAAGCGCCTTCAAGGCTCCCTCTGAGCCCATGGTTTTCTTTAAGGTTTCTTCGTTGTCTATGCCGTGAAGTTGAACAATGTCTATTCTGTCGGTGTGCAAGTTTCTGAGACTCTGTTTTAGACCAGCTCTAGCCACGTCCTCTTTTGTTCTTTGGTGAGTTTTGGTTGCCAGGATAACTTGATCTCTTACCTCTTTCAAGGCTGCTCCTATTTTCTCTTCGCCGTCTCCATAAGCTCTAGCCGTATCGAAATAGTTTATCCCTTTATCGTAAGCGTACCTCACAGTCTTTTCTGCATCATGTCGGGACCGCGCTATAATGGGTATGCCTCCGAAGCCAATGATTGAAACTTTCAGACCTGTTCTTCCAAGTCTCCTTTTCTGCATTGTTCCACGACCGTTTCGGCCACAGACAAGCCAACAATAGATAAATGTATTTTATTTCTGTTATGTTCGAACGCACACAATCTTATAGGAACAGGTCTTCTTCTCTTGGTCTGACTAAATCAGTCGTCTTTGCATTTTCAGATTTCAGATAATTGTATCCTCGGATTACGGCTACCGGGATTCCTTCATTTGCTTGCCCTATTGCTAGCTCAGCAGCTGAAGCAAGCTCATCGATGATCGCTGTTTGTTTCACCCTTAAAACGTACCCGAACAAATCGCTTTCTCCTTTTCTGTCTCTGAGTGCCTTTATGCCCGCAACCCCAATAGCCACATTTATTTCACCTTTTCGCAGTGGACGACCGTGTGTATCGGAAATAATAACTGCAACGTCACAGCCAGTTAACCTTCTTATTTTTTCTCGAATTTCCTCGGCAGAACGGTCAGGGTCCTCTGGTAGCAAGGCCACGTTTCTTTCTCCGGGTACATTGGATTTGTCAATGCCGGAATTTGCGCAAACAAATCCATGTTTGGTTTCTGTTATGAGTTTCCCGTCACCCATGCGTCTGATGCTTTTTGATTCGCGAAGAACAACCTCAACTAAGGTTGGATCTTTTCCATACTGCTCTGCTATGCTTTTTGCAAACTCAGAAGGCACAACTTCTTCAAGGTTCACAACTCTTCCTTCAGCACGCGAAACGATAACGTGTGTAATTACAAGTATGTCCCCGTTTTGTATGCGAGTCCCTTGGTTCTCCGCTGCATTACAGATGAGCTCAGCTAAATTGTCTCCTGTTTTCACAGTCGGCAAGCGTTCAATCCCAATTATTTGAATAACACCCATGAACGATCACTTCCCTTTTGCAAAGAAATAATTATGCCTATTAAGTGTCGTGCACTCTTACGCTAAATCGCTTTCGAGTAAAAAAGTCATTTCTTGAGCAAATCTCGGTAGTACTCTTAATCCGAAGTTGGAGGAAGCATCAATTTGGTTTTGATTTTGAGTTTCCCCTTTTTCGAATGGGGTTTCCTCACCAATGTATCATTGTACTTTTCAATTTCTCTGGCTTCTTCGGCTAGTTTGGCAGCTGCCTGGGCTATTTCGTGTGCTGAAGCGACAAGGGGAATGTATTTCGTGCTTTCTTTCTCTATGAAGCATGCTTGGAAATTAATCTCGGCTATTTTTTCAGCTAATTCGTATGCAGCTAATGCTTTGGCTTTTGCGTAGGGATTTTCAAAATCAGAGCAATCTCGAATTGCGTTGGCATCAATTATTAGTTTGGGCAAAGCTGGGCTTACTCCTTTTTTGATTGCGTGTATCAATTTATCGATTTCTTGGTGAACTATCCTGTAGGCGCCAGTAATCGCAAGTACTTTCATAATGTTTGAATTGAAAATTGCCATTTCTGTCGGGTCTAGAAATTCTCTTCGCGCTCCGATAAGTGGGTCACCTGTGATAATTATGTAGCCTAAGCCTTGCTCTTCAAGTTTAGCCTTAATACGCTTTCCCGGGGCATCCGAAATAACCACACTAGGCACGTTACTGCTTGACAACTTCTCTCTCACCTTTGCTGGCCCAGGTATCGACGGATTGGGAGAGATAGAGATTAAAAGATTGGGGTTGAATTCAAAGATTCTTGGCAGAGCTTCTTCAACATCCTCAACACTCATCTTTGAACCCGTAGTCACAGTTCGGATTCTGATATCTCGACGGTCAGCAAGTTCGTCGAGGAGAAGTTCAAATAAAGGTGATGTCGCGATGTTGCCACATTTAAAAATCACAATCTTAACCTGCTCCATGTCCAAACACCTAGCTTGAACATTGGTTGCCCGGGATTATAAAAAATTAGTGCTTGTAGAGGCTACCAGAAATTGACATAGGTTGTTCTTTCAAGGTCGTTTCCTCATGGATGCTATAGATTATTTCCAAAAGTTTTAAACTCTAGAACGTTAGGTTATTCTCCTTCTACTGGTGGTCACCGTGAGTTTCGATAAAGTAAGTTTCGAAGAAACCCTAGGAACAAGCGTTGTTGCATCTGGAAAATGCGTTAGCTGTGGTACATGCGTGGTTGTCTGCCCCTTTAATTGCTTAGAGTACGTAAAAGAAAGCCCCAACTTGGTGAAAGAATGCCAAGTCTGTGGCATCTGTGCACAAGTTTGTCCCCAATATGAGTGGTCGTGGCCCAAGCTGGAGGATTTTGTGTTTGGCAGAGAGAGGAAAGCTGAGGAAGAGTTCGGAGTCTATCGTCGACTCGTAGTGGCTCGAGCAGTGGATGACAAAATGGTGAAGCGCTGTCAGGACGGAGGTGTCGTTACTGCACTTTTGTCATTTGCTCTAGAGAATGGGTTTATTGACAGCGCGGTCGTTTCGGGAATCAGCTCAGAAAAACCTCTATATCCTGCTCCGAAATTAGCCACAAGCCGTGAGGAAATTTTGAAATGTGCCGGAACAAGGTACTTCTATTCACCTAACGTCTTAGCCTTGAGCGAGGGAATCAAACAGAAAAAGACACGGACAGCATTTGTTGGTACGCCATGCCAAATCCGCGCAATCAGAAAGATGCAGCTGTGTGGCTTGAAAAAGCATACTAGGCCCCTAATGTTTCTAGTAGGACTTATGTGCTCAGAATGTTTCACCTATGAAGGACTTGCAGAGAAATACATCCGTGATACATTAGGTCTTAACCTGAATGACGTAATGAAAATAAACATTAAGGGAAAAATACTGGTAAAAACAAAAACTGAACTTAGAACAATTCCTCTTGCGACAGCTAAGCAATATGGTCGAAAAAGCTGCGGATTCTGTGATGACTTCAGCTCTGAACTCGCAGATATCTCAACAGGAGGTCTGGGTTTAGATGGATGGACGTTCACAATTATCCGCACAGAAAAGGGAGAAGAATTGTTCTCAAGTGCTGAAAAAGATGGATACTTGAATGTTAAAGCGGTAGATGAGGAATCAAGTGCCTTGAATTTGTTGGTTAAACTCTCAAAGAAGAAGAGAAAGACGCGTAAAATCTGCTGATAGACTACAGAACAAGTATTGTTGATTCTCTCTGAAAGTGGTGTGTGTTTTGGGGAAAATGGGAACTAAAGAGATTGCGGCAGCCAGCCTGTTAGGGGTTCTTGCAGCATTGTCGGAAGTTATACCTGGACCACCTTTTGACATTCGGTTTCCACTTTACCCAAATATCTCTTGGGACCTTACAGGGATACCCATCATGATTAGCTTAATGCTTTACGGACCCTTGTGCGCAGTGTACACTTGCCTAATTGGATGCTCAATTATTTTTCTTAGAGGAAACGTTCTAGGAGGAACTTTAAAGTTGATTGCTGAGTTGGCGACTTTACTTGGATTTGCGCTGTTGAGAAAAGGTGTTCTTTCGAAATCAATTGCTGCTGTCACATCACGAGTAGCTATAATGACCATAGCGAACTACTGCTTACTTCCGCTATTTTATCCAAAGTTTTTTCCGACGTCTGTTTCCGCAGGCTTGCTTGCTTTAATAGCGTTGTTCAATTTGACGCAAGCTTTAATTAACATTATTCCAGCACATCTAATTTGCTTGAGGATCATGAAGGTTAAAAGGTAAACCTTTGGACGCATGCGTATGGCAATTCTTATATCACTAATTCGCTTTCACATGAGTCTCTGAGGAGTGTCCTGCGGTGATTATAGTTCAGCAAAAACCCCTTCAAGAGATTTTTCAGATGGCAAGTGACTTCCGACGTCTCTTAATCGTTGGTTGCGACGGATGTGCATCAATCATTCAAGCTGGCGGCGAAAAGCAGGCCAAAGTTCTAAAGGCTCTGCTAGAAATGGAAAGGAGATTGAAGGGCAAACAAGAGCTTAGGACAAAAGCCACATCCATTCTGCGACAATGTGACCGTCAGATCGTTACAACTTCACTTCACCCGCTAGTCGACGATTATGACGCCGTTATCTCTCTATCATGTGGAGTCGGAGTTCAAACCCTTGCAGAACTGTTTCCTGATAAGACTATCATACCTGCAAACGACACGAAATTCATAGGAATGCATGATACAAAAGCTGGCAAGTTTTATGAAATGTGCAGAGCATGTGGTGACTGCATTCTCTTTGAGACAAGCGGGATATGCCCAATAACGCTTTGTGCTAAGAGTCTGGTCAATGGGCCTTGTGGTGGGCATATAAATGGCAAGTGCGAAGTCGGCGGATACATTAGAGACTGTGCATGGGTTTTGATATGGAAACGGTTAGAAGAACGCGGGAAGCTCGACCTATTTGTTAAGTTCAGACCTTTCCGCGTCAATAAGCAACACCATCCAAGAGAGCTTGAATTACCCTAGCATGAGTAAATATGAAGGGTGAAATATTTTGAAATCAGGAGAAATATACAGCGAGCTTATGCGTGAAATAAATGCGGGTCGATTTGTGTTCACGGGGGAATTAGAACCGGAGAAAACTACAGATCTCACTGAAATCATCGAAGCTACGAAGACTTTAAGAGGATACGTAGTTGCGTGCAACGTCACCGATGGTCCAGGAGCGTATGCATATATGAGTAGCCTTGCCGCGTCATACATCTTGCAGAAGGAAACCGGCATAGAGATGATTTATCAGCTTGTTTGTAGAGATAGAAATGCCATAGCGTTATTTTCTGATCTGCTTGGCGCCGGGGCGTTCGGAATAAAGAACGTTCTCGCGTTGACAGGTGACCATCCAGCTGTCGGAGACATGCCTGACGCTTTGCCTGTATTTGACCTTGATTCTGCTCAACTAACCTATATGATCCGGAAAATGGTTGATCAAGGCGTCGATCTTTATGATAATCCCATCCATAAACCTCCGAAGTTTCATGTAGGTGTAGCTGCTAATCCAAACGCTGATCCACTGGAGCCGGAGATTCTGAAAATCGAAAGAAAGGTAGAGGCAGGAGCAGAATTCATCCAAACACAAACCGTTTTCGATATAGAAGTTGCTAAACGTTTTCTACAAGAAGTTAATAGACTTAATATCCCAGTATTAATCGGCATCTTCCCGATGAAATCCTATGCCATAGCTGAATTCTTCGATAAAAACATTCCAGGTGTACCAGTGCCGGCGGACTTTCTAAAGAAACTAAAAGAAGTTAAACAGTTGGATAAGAAAGATAGAAAACCAAAATATGATAAGATAAACCTTGAGTTTTTCATTCCTCTCATCAAGGAGCTTAAGAACACATCAGCAACTGGATGCCACCTCATGGCTGTAGGTTATGAAAGACTCGTTCCGAGGCTCGTTGAAGCCGCTAAAGGGTAGCACGCTTTTTTGAAAAGAAGTTGAAAAAACTAGGTTAGTTGTAAACCTCTTTCGCGTTGCTATGTTAATGCGCTTGCATTTCACGTGGTACTGCTCTCAACAAATGATTCCATTGCTGGTGGAATCGGCTTACTAAATCGTTTTCTTTTTCTTACTTCCTTTAAAGCAGCCCTTCTTTTATTTGTGGCCATTTCGATAATTTGAGAAAAAACCTCTGGCGCTTCCTCTATGTTTTTGGTCTTTACTGCTTTGTGCTTCACGGCATCGTTAAAGAAATCCTCGCCTCTTTTAGATCGAATTATGACTGTGGACCAATCTTTCAATGGGTTGGCGCCGCCGACTGATATGTCCGCAAGTTCCGATGAGAAATCAATGCAAGTTCGACATCTACGCAAAACATTTCGCTTGGTCTCTTGAAGTGGTATGCTTATGATGCCTTTTTTTGTGTGAATGAGATATTCGTCAGTTAGGGCTATTCTCTGGATTTGCGAGGCCTTGATTTTGTAATTTCGTGAAAGGTATCGAAGAAGTTTACTTGAGGAAAAGCTCCAAAGACAGAAGAGTCCTATTACAATTTTGAGATTTTCTGCTAACTTATGTTGCCAAGCCTCTAACTTTCGTAGAGCAAGCACATGACAAGGAACGCCGACAAATGCTATCCTCTGTTTCCTGTACTCATGTACTGCACTGCTGAAGGCCTCGGCGATAACGGAGGGGAAAAACTCAACCTCAACCGCTGAAAGCAGATCGTCTGGAATCGAACTGACGAGGGGTTTCAGTTCCATGGGAGTCCCAGCTTTTACCCCTGAAAACACAGCGCTGTCAATAACATTATTCTCTAGAGCATAGGTCAGTAGGGAAGTAACGACGCCACCTCCGCGACCAATCCTCATGCTGCGTTCTACAGCTTGGCCGAGAAGCACTTTCCTATAACAACCTAAACTCGGCGTCTCGACCAAAAGCGCCTCGGTATGGGGGCAGACATCGTAACAGATTGAACATTGATCCAGATATTTTGCGCAGTCATAAATACACTGTGGTTTCTCTCTAACTATCTTAATTGCACGGACTGGACAAGCAACTTCACAGGCTCCACATAGCGTACAAAAGCCTTGATCGATAACCGTCGTCTTCAATTGGTTAAATGCCAAAGGCTGTCTATTTTTTGTTTTCATCAATCAGTCCTCAATATCGGAATTTCCAAGTCGTAAAGTCGCGAGCTTTGATATGTTTCTCTTTTCATTCTACTTATGTTATTGACTTTTTAAAGATAAAAGGTGTTCCTCAGATCAGCAAAACTAGAACAATTTTTCAGTTCAAGGAAACTATCATTGGCGAGTGGGATTGAGTTAGGTTTTGTGTGAAATGACGCACAATCAGGAATGCACTAGCTCAGAAAACAACTTTATAAACAGTTTCGATTTTCTATCAATACTCAGTGGAGCAAGTGTGAAATGATATGGACGTATACCCTTACAAAATCAAATAAGTTATCGGCAAAAGATGCTGATTCTTCAAGCGAACTGCGAAAACTTAGTAAAGAGGCCAATTGGCTTTGGATAGACTGCATGGAGCCCGACGACAAAGAATTGGAGGTATTCACTGAGTTTCTAAAAGAAGCCGAAATCATGAGTGCCATTAAGAAGCGCCAAATTTTTTCACGATACCAAAGAATCAATGATTATGTCCTGATTTCCATTCCTCTGGTTGTGTTTAAGGATACGCTGGAAACATATCCTATTTACGTATTTGCAAAAGAGAAAATTCTGATAACTTTAGGAAGCAAGCACTCGTCTACATCCATTGATAATGCACTGAGAACTTTTCGGGATTGTGTTTTGAAAGTTTGTGAGCGTGGTGATGTTTCTTCTTTTATCGTCGGCAGATTGCTTCATGAGGTGAGTAGCGAAAATCTAGATGTAGTAATGGCATTAAGAGCGCGTACTGATGAAATAGAGGAGAAAGCCCTCGCAAAACCAGGGGATAAACAAATTAACAAGACGGTTTTTGCCTTGAAACGAGAGATTTCTGCTCTTGAAAGAATTTTGTGGACTCAAAGAGAGTTGATGCTTAGTATAGAAGAAGGGGTAGTGCCGGTTATTCAGTCTTCTGAACTGGATGAGCAAACTCTAAGCCACGCAGTTAGCAACATTTCACGGGAGCTTTCTCTTATAAGCTCCAATGATGACGCTTTAGATAGTATTCTCAGACTGCAAGATTTGGGTATGATACACAGAGTTGAAAGAATTCTAATTTACCTTACTTTAGTGACTTTGGTTGTGAGCATCATCATGATTCTCATAGAGGTTGACGTATTAAAAATCTTGACAGGGTAGATTTGGAAATGAAAGAAATATAACCAGCGCGCGGAAACAGGTTAATCAGTTCAGAAACTTGTGCTAAGTCTTAACGCATTCTTCTTTTCTTTCAGACTGGAGAAGCCTTGTTTCGTTTGTTTCCCGCTGAAAAAACCTCAAAAAAGACGGAGACCCCTGCATTATACACAGAAAAAGTGTTTCACTCAAAAGTAACGAGAACTAATAGAGATCTAAAAACGCAAAAGGATTTCAAGGATCTAGACGTAGGCCGTTTTCCTCCGTAAAGTTCCTCGATACATCTCCTTTTTCCTTAACCCTTATAATCACTTAGAATCTACATTAGTGAGTTGCCAGATAAAATACTCGCTCAAAGCAAGCAAACATGAATTTAGGGAGTTGACAAGGTATGGAATACTTTCTCTTGTTTTTGATCTGGATTGCTGCATCGTTCTTTTTTCCAGCGGTGCTTAGAAAGATTCAGGTACCATGGGTCAACGCGGTTATACTTGCTGGCATCCTTCTGGGGCCTTACGGTTTGGGAGTAGTCTATCCGGGAGAGATTATGGATTTCTTTGCAGCTTTGGGGGTTGTTTTCCTTATGTTCACTGCTGGGTTAGACACTAAGATTTCAGTTTTGAAGAAGGCGGGGAAAAATGTGGCATGTTTTGCCATATGGAATTTTCTTATACCTTTCGCCACAGGATTTTTCATTGGGATTCTGGTAAGGTTAGATGCATTTGCATCATGAATTTTGGGAACTGTTTTCAGTTCATCTTCCATTGGAGTAATCATTGT
>CP070709.1:542331-546303 GCA_020350305.1 Candidatus Bathyarchaeota archaeon | reverse complement strand
TCATCAGCCGTTAAGACTAAACCGCAATTTTCATCAGGACTTGTTGAGCCGTCGATCCGTGACGAAGAATGACCTTTTTGAACTTTATTTTGACCATAGGTTAAACCGTTACATTTTTGATAGAGCCGCCAAAAAATGTTACTTGCCCTCAAACAACATCATTTTGGAACAAATTGACAGACATAAAAAAGATCGGAAACAATTTAAAGTGGCCTATGGCATTTCCGGAGTTTTCATCGAACAGTGCGAACATTGGAACACAGATCTTCTTGACTCCTTCAAACAACTAGCCGAATCTGGACGCGTAGAATTTCTTGACCAACCGTATTATCACTCACTTGCCAGCTTATACGGAACGGATCGATCAGAATTTGTTGAACAGATTAACATGCACCGTCAGCTTATGAAAGACCTTTTCGGATATGAACCAAGAGTTGTCGAAAACACTGAGTGTTTGTATAATAACGCCATCGCCAAAACCGTTGAAGGACTCGGCTACGAGGCCACAGTCACGGAGGGTGCCGAAAGGATTCTCGGCTGGAGAAGCCCAAACTACGTATATAGAGCTAAAGATTCCGCTCTTCGCGTTCTGCTCCGCAACTATCGCCTCTCAGATGACATAGGCTTTCGTTTTTCTTCAACATGGTGGGAGGAGTGGCCCTTGACTGCGGACAAGTATGCAGGTTGGTTGGCGTCAACTGCAGGACATGCGATCACCATTTTTGTCGACTATGAAACTTTCGGTGAACATCACTGGCCGGAAAGCGGAATCCACGAATTCTTGAAGTGGCTGCCAGATGAAGTGATTAAATGGGAGCATCTTCAGTGGTGTACTCCTTCGGAGGTTGTCCGCCGAAATGCACCGGTTGGAGAAATTGATGTTTACGACTATAATACAATCTCTTGGGCGGACCTTGAACGAGACCCAAGCGCTTGGATCGACAACCCCATGCAAAAAATTTGTTACGGCTCCCTGAAAGGGTTGGAACAACCCGTGAAGGCAACGGGTGACAAGGACTTGATAAAGTTGTGGCGGCACCTTCAGATTAGCGATCATCTATACTATTTAAGCGTGAAGGGTGGTGGTCCCGGAGATGTACACAGTTATTTTAATCCGTGTGGTAGTCCTATCGAAGCCTTTGCAGGATATTCAAGAATTATCTCCGACCTTGAGGCTAGAATTATGCAGGAATTGGAGCGCCCCGAGCTCATGGCGAAAAGAGTACTGCGTCAGCTTCCAATCGAAAAGAGTTTCACTTTTTTCTATGAGTTTGCACGGCCTAGTCAATGGGGGGTTCATAGTTTAAATGAATTCTATTCCGCTCTTAAGACCGTTGATCTAAAGTCAATTCGATTTCATGTAGAGCGAGGAGACTTTGAACGGTGGGTTCGTCAAGTTGTCGGGGATGATAAGCTGGCTAGTAGCATAGCTGGTGTATCTGGCAAGAAATTGATCGGTGAAAAATTGCGTAATAGAATACTTAGTGTTGTTAGGAGAAGGATAGAAAAACTGCAAGAGACCGTGGCCAAGGTTTCGCCATAACGCAGAATATTGCACGCTAAATATAAATTGGGGGTTCAGGTTGAAGCGTAATATGAACGCAAAGGAACTGAGATGCTTCATTCCAATTGGTGGCCAAGCGAAAAGATTAAGGCCCTTGACACACGATGTGTCAAAGCCTTGTGTCAGGTTTTTGAATAGACCGTTAATCGAATTTTCGATGGTAACACTGGCTGAACAGGGCGTAAGGCATTTCATTTTCGGAGAGTGTGGTTATACTAATTATTCGAACCTTTTCGATCAGTATGGAGAAGGAGTTGGATTTTCAGCAAAGTATAAGATTTCGCCGAGGGTGCATATTAAACATCAACCAAACTTTGATGACTTGGGAAGTGCTGATTCTTACAGGCTGAACATGGAATATTATGATGTTAATGATCCAGTGCTTGTTGTACAGGGTGACAACCTCTTTGATATCGATCTCGATGACTTGATCAAGAAACATGAAGAAAGAGGAGCATTGATGACCATTGCTCTAACAAAAGTGGAAAAGACAGAAGGGTATGGCATAGCTGAGCTGGACAAAGATGCGAGAATTAAGAGATTTATTGAAAAGCCACCTGCAGACAGAGCACCAAGCAATCTCGCAAACGCTGGCATATACCTTCTGTCACCTGAAATCAGAAGAGAAGTCGGAAGTGAACAAGTCAAAAAAATAATAGAAGAGAGAAGGAGGCTTGACTTCGGCTTTGACTTCATTCCCTACTTAGTGGAGAAAGGATTTCCAGTCTATGGCTACGAATTGAAAGCATGGTATGACGTAGGAAGTCCGGAAAACTATCTAAACGCCATGCACAATGTTCTTCATGGAAAGTTGGATATAAGAGTCTCCGAAAGAAGAATTCTACCAGACAGAAACGTTTGGGTTCAAGGTTACAGCGGGGAATCCATCAAAAGGCGAGAAGAAATACTCAGGAAAATCAGAGAAAACAAATTATCCATCGAGGGCGCTGCTCTGATTGGCAGGCACACTCGAATAGGTGATCATTCCAAGATTGCCGATTCAAACGTCGACAACTTTTGTGTTCTCGGTGAGCATGTAAGCATTGAGAGATCAGCAATTTTGGATGCCGCGAAAATAGGGAATTATGTTAACGTCTCAGATAGTGTTCTGGGTAGGAAAGTTGTCGTAGAATCAACTCGTGAAAGTCCTACCAGTATTGAATCAGCCTCAGTCATCGGCAACGCGGTTCATATTGGTGAGGGTTGTGAGATCATAAAAACCAGAATCAATCCTAACCTAACAATTTTACCAGGCATGACGTACTTCGAAAAGTTTCTGAAAAATTATGAAGATGTTGCCCAGTTAGCAACTAAAGAGTCGCTCAATTCAACTTAAACGCACTCTAAGATCTTCGCGGTATCAATCATGAAATTTCATATGAGGTCAACGTGCGCATAAACATATAAAGTCAAATATTCAGAAAGCTTATCAGCCAAGACACGTGTGCGCACAAACCTGTATCGGTGTGTTTGAATGAACATTTGCATGGTAACGTGGGAGTTTCCACCTCGAGTCGTAGGAGGTATTGCCCGTCACTGCGAAGGCTTAGCTAAGGCACTCGTCCGCAAGGGTCATGAAGTCTATGTCATAACTTTGGATCTTCCAGGCGTACCTTATTACGAAGAAATGGAAGGAGTCAAGGTCTATCGCACAGCAGTGCAGTTAGGCCATCCTGAATTTCTTACATGGGCTCTTTTATTCAATCACTTCATGGAGAAGAAGATGGCAGAGGTGAACCGACAAGTTGAGTTCGATATTATTCATGTTCATGACTGGTTAACCGCATTTGCAGGTATCTCCTTCAAATATTACCTGGAAAAGCCGATGATCACTACCATTCATGCCACCGAAATTGGTCGGGCGCAAGGTCTTCACAATCCCAGCTCGTTGGCTATTGATGGAATAGAATGGTGGTCAACATACGAGGCGAGCAAGGTTATCGTAACGAGTGGCTCGATGAGAAAGGAAATTTGTGATCATTTCCATCTACCATGGGAAAAAATTGAGATAATCCCCAACGGAATTGATCTGACGAAATATGATACATCCGTTGACAGACGGGCAGTCAGGGAGCGTTACGGAGTAAGTTCCCATGAGAAGCTGGTTCTCTGTGTAGGTCGATTAGTTCCTCAGAAAGGGATAGAGTATCTGATTCAGGCAGTTCCTATGATAAGCCAACGTCGTCCAGAGACGAAGTTCATCATTGTTGGTGATGGATGGTTAAGAGATCACCTTGAAGACTTGGCGCAATCAACTGGATATCGATGGAAAACCATTTTCACAGGCTTCATTCCAGACTCAGAGGTTATAGCACTAATGACCAGCGCTGATACCCTAGTTGTCCCCTCCATCTATGAGCCATTTGGCATCGTTGCTCTAGAGGGAATGGCCGCAGGCGCTCCGGTGG
>CP070709.1:538532-542231 GCA_020350305.1 Candidatus Bathyarchaeota archaeon | reverse complement strand
TGGGGAAAAACGTTGATTGGTCTTTCGTTGTGATATAACAGAAGGATTGGAGTGTTCATTAAATTGGGGTTTTTGCTTTTCGATAAGGGCAAGATTTTGCTTCTTGAAGTGACGATTTTTCCTCTAAGCTGAGGCATAGTGTTACGAATCTCCTCCTTCAACCGCTCGACTTGAGAAGATGAAAGGTTTTCGGCCTCTACGACACGATAATCCACTTCCCATTTATGCTTGATCTTCTCTAACAAATTCGCAAGAACCCGAATATCACTCGCATGTGCAGCATCTTTATCATGGTATAGAACAAACCGGTACATTCAATCTCCTCAATGAAATCTTTAACTGCTACTGCTTATAATTTCATATATGTGCGCTAAGCAAAATAATTTATAGCATTTATGTGCTTTCACAAACCGTTATGAAAATTGTGAGTGCCTGTCTAGTTGGAATAAATTGCAGGTTTGATGGAAAGAGCAAACTGGACAGCCATCTTCTCGAGGTTTTCAAGGGAGGCGAACTATTTCCAGTGTGTCCGGAACAGCTAGGTGGATTACCCACACCAAGAGTTCCAGCAAGAATAGTTGGCGGAGACGGATATGACGTTCTCGATGGGAAAACGAAGTTGATTAACGAAAAAAATGAAGATGTTACCAAAAACTTCGTCAGAGGAGCGACGGAAGTTCTGAGAATTGCAAGGTTGTTAAACATTGAAGAAGCGATCTTGGAAAGCAAGAGTCCATCCTGCGGTTCTGGGAAAGTCTATGATGAAGCTTCCGGAAGTTCTATCAAGTGTGATGGAGTTCTAACGGCACTGTTAAAGAGAAACGGAATACACGTTGTCCCGTATTAAGTTGTCAATGACAAAGAGCAAGGGAGCGTTAGCTGATGGGTTTAACCTGGAAGAGAAGGAGAAAGTTGAGAAGATAATCAACCAAATCAAAGAGACATACCTCAGGCTTTAAACTCGTTCGAAATGTGAGCCAAAGATATATGAGAGAAGTCTCTTTATCGTTGGAGATACAATTGCTTTTTCAGCAGATTTAAAGAATCTTTCCAGACTTTCTTTTGTTAGTTCAGCGCCTTCATATTCCTTTGCCTGCAGAGCCATTTCAAGCTTTTCCAGTTGCCTCACAGCTTTCGCCTCAGCAGTTTTGCACTCCTCGTATTCTCGCCAAACATTGGTGTATTTCACTCTCTGTCTTTCTGGCAAGAGGCACAATAGCCTTTTCATGGCATCTTCTTCTCTCTTTTTAGTCGTACTCATCCTTTCTGACGGCGTTAGATCTCCTGTTATGACTTCTGGAAGGTCGTGGATTAAAGCCATCTGCAGCATTTTCAGCTCGTCTAGGTCTTCCAAATCTGAGAATATCATGCATAAGATTGCGGTTCTGAATGTATGGTCAGCAACGGATTCGGGCGAGTCTATGCCTATCTCTACCCAACCTGATCTTGGGATTCTTTTTAGTCGTCCTGATGTCCTAAAGAAATCGACAAGGTTCAAAAGATCAGATTTCGCCAATTTCAACACCGTAACCACTCTTCTATCTAACTAAGAATGTGATGTAAGTTAATTTTTGTGTGCACAAACACTGGGGAGCGACTTACTACATTGCGCATCCTTATGTTATAATAGGGTTATCTTCGTTGAGTTCAACCCATGAGAACTTCTTTTGAAGAGCCTTAGGATAGTAAAGTTTCCAGTCAAAATCAACCTTCTTTCCCCATTTATAGTATATGCGAGGATCGGTGTAACTTTTCAGCGATGTGGTCAAGTTATAGTCCCGAGTTGCCTCTTGCGTCTTGATCTGCATTTTCAGCTTGTCTATGTAAGCTTTGTCGCGTTGTTTTCTGTTTTCAACGTGTTCATTAAGCCTTTTCACGCGCTCCTTGTGTTTTGTCTTTAGTTTTTTTGTACGTTCTTTCAGCTGTTTGACAGATTTTCCTTGTTTTTCTCTTTCTGCGAGCTGCATTTGATACTTTTTCAGTTTCTCCTCGTGTTTCTGCGTGTGTTCTTTTGCTATCTGCTCCAGCTTCTTTACAGCTTCTTTCCCCTTTGCTTTCCGCGTCTTTAGCCGCAGTTTTCTTCTGTCCAACGAGGTTTGCCAGCTTTTTGGGATTTTGCGTATGTGATTGCATACCTTGGCAGCTTGAAGGTTGGCCATCTTTGCAGCATGTTTTTTCTTTGCCTCAGAATCATCTTTATCAGCGTCTGCCTTTTTCAAAGAACGCGTAACAACTTCTGTGGCGTGATATGTTCTGAAGACTTTTGCTGTTAACCCAGGCATGGCTTCGCCAAGGAAAAGATTGGCGTCTTTCGATTTGACGCCATCAAATACTGTTGAGTTGGCATCTGCCATGAATTCTGAAAGGTTTTCTACAACGGGCTTTGATAACGATATTGTCTTTTGCCATCTTACCGAGTCTTTTCCTAGGAAATCGAATGCTACTTTTCCGTCTGGGCTAATGTTGATGTGGTTGGGTCTGAGAGTGGTTGCGCCTACGGTGTCAGCTTCGTCTCTGTCTTTTTCATCTCCTACACGTAGCTTTAATGTGTCTATTAGGTAGCAGACTGTGGCGACTTTGCGTCTCTTAACGTCCTTTACGTTGAAGTTATCTGTGATGTGGTTTCGGATTTTATTGATTTTGGTTTTTAACTCTCTAGCCTTGTTGAACTTGCTTATGTCCTTCATCTGTTTGAGAGGAAATGAGTCAGAAAGCCAAACGTGTTTATACTTTTTGTTCCGAAGCTTGTCTTTCCACCTAGCCACCCACATCGAATCTGGCTGCCAAATAATCTCTTTCCAGTTTCCTTTGGGTCTAGGAGCATCCGGAGAAAGATTCAAGACGATATCCTTCTCATCAGGGCCCTTTTTCCATCGTCCGCGCAGTGGATGCTTACCGCGCCCCATGAAGATTGAGGAAGGTTCAGCCGTGTAGTTGCTCACTTCGACTCTGTGGTCGTCCACAAAGGCGTATCCGTATTTCTCCTTATTTGTTTCTCTGATTGCTTTGCGTTCCTGAGCGAGTTTCTTTTTTTCTTCTTTAGAGAGATTTTGCTTGATTTCGCGTTCTCTATCAATATATCTTTTGATCTCAGAGAAGTCAAAATCTTCTGCAGAGACTTTGTCTTTTACGTTGAGTGCCTTGCAGAAGTCTCGGAAAAAGTTTCTGGCAAAAACAGGGTCGTTGACGTATTCTGTTCCAAGTTTCTTAACCCATGCGACTGCCATCTCTTCCTGTTCAGGCGTAAGATCGATTTTTCTGCCTTTCACTAGGATATGAAATCCTCGGCCTTCATACTTTCTTGGTATGAGGACGCCTTTATGGATGAACTGTTGCATCTTCTCTGACCAAGCTGCTGGTTTTCTGTATGATACAGCGTCCTTTCAAATAAATTATGTGTTTGTTCGATATGAAGCAAGGAGACACCTTGATGGACAATTCAGGGATGATGTGTGCTTTTCATTGCTGAGAAAGGATTGGGCAAAACTTTAACGTCTTCGTTTCAATACTCGGAATAGGATTTCCGTGTGTGCATGCAATTTTTTTCGTAAGATACAATCCAAGTCCTGTGCCCCCTGTCTTTGCCTTTAACTGCGTCTCTATCCGCTCAAACGGCTGAAAAATCCTCCTCATATCTTTTTCAGCAATCCCGATACCTGTGTCACTTACGGCAATCTCCAGCTCTTTGTCGATTGCACG
>CP070709.1:534181-538432 GCA_020350305.1 Candidatus Bathyarchaeota archaeon | reverse complement strand
GAAAGAGAGAGAATGAGAAACTATAAAAAAATTTTAGGGGGGGTCTAGAGAGAGACGCAAACAATGTAGCAAAAATTAGGGGGGCTATAGGGGAGTCTATAAAAGAGAGAGACATACGCAAACAACGTAACAAAAAATTTTAACAGAACGTTCAACAACCTAAAGCAAGGCAGTTATCATTCCAACAGGTGAACCAAAATGCCGATTGCAGAATTCAAATACGACCTAGGAAAAGTCGAAAAAGGATACAACAACCGAACCCTCCACATAAACCTCACAAACAACAAAATCACAAGCAAACCAGTCACCAAAAAAATGAAACAAACATTCATCGGAGGCCGAGGCTTCAACCTATGGCTACTATGGAACGCCCTACCGAAAAACCGCACAGTCAAATGGGACGACCCAGAGAACGAAATATGCATAGCATGCGGCCCTCTCGGCGGCACCACACTCTTTCCAGGAAGCGGAAAAAGCATCGCCCTCTCAATATCTCCCCTCACAGATTCTGTAATGGACTCCAACGCAGGCGGATATTTCGGACCATACCTCAAGTTTTCCGGATGGGATGCACTGGAGATACAGGGAAAAGCAAAGTCTGAAGTAACCATCTTTATCGACGGCGGTGAAGGAAAAGTCCAGATCCTAGACGCCGAAGAACAACCATCCGAAACCCACTTGCTCGGCGAAATTCTAACAGAGAAGTACGGTGGTGCTAACAAACGCAGCATTTCGGTAGTTTCCTCAGGTCCAGGTGCCGAGCACACGCGATTTGGAGCCCTCAACTTTTCATGGTATGACTCGCAACGCAAAGCAGTAAGGTACAAACAAGCTGCAAGAGGTGGCATAGGCACAGTCTTCCGAAACAAAAAAATAAAAGCAATTGTAGCCAAATTCTCCAATCTAAGAGCAGATAGTAATCAACCCGCAGATTTCGATGTCCTCAAGCAAGTTGGGCCTGCATACAACAAAGAAGTCAGAACCCTTGACCCAAAACAGAATGAGATGGCAATCGTAGGAACAACACATCTAGTCGATATCATGAACAGATTTGACCTTCTTCCCACACATAATTTTAGATTCGGAAGTCATCCCAAGGGCTCCAACCTCAGCGCAGAAGTGTACAGGAAAAAATTCCATCCCGGATTCGATGGATGCTGGGCAGGATGCACAGTAGCATGTTCCCACCTTGTCAAAGATTTTGAACTCAAAACAGGCCCATTCAAAGGCGAGCATGTCTTTGTGGACGGCCCAGAATATGAAACCATAGCTGGCCTTGGCAGTAACTGCGGGATCTTTGGTGCGGACCACGTGATCGAGATCAACTTCTATTGCGACACCTACGGCTTGGATACTATTTCAGTTGGGACCGCAACAGCCTTCGCCATGGAATGCTATGAGATGGGATTGATTGACAATGAGGTCACTGACGGCCTTGAATTGAATTTTGGCAATAAAGAAGCCGCGATGGAACTTGTTCATCAAATGGCGCGGGGAGAAGGATTTGGAGCGATTATTGGTCAAGGGGTTCGCAGAATGAAGAAGCTCTTCGCAGAAAAATACGGTGCTAACCCAAAAGTATTGCGGGACATTGGAATGGAAGCAAAGGGTTTGGAATTTTCCGAGTACGTTACTAAGGAGTCCTTAGCGCAACAGGGTGGATACGGGCTTGCGCTCAAGGGTCCGCAACATGATGAGGCGTGGCTAGTATTTTTAGATATGGTGCAAAATCTAATTCCGACTTTCAAGCAGAAGGCAGAGGCTCTACATTGGTTTCCGATGTTTCGAACGTGGTTCAGTTTGAATGGTTTGTGCAAACTTCCTTGGAATGACATCACGCCTGAAGACAACAAGAATACTCCGGAACCCGCCAAAATCATTGCACATGTAGAGAATTACGCGAATTTCTTTTATGCGGTGACTGGTCGAAAAGTTTCAACAGATGATCTTATCTTAATGAGTGAAAAGGTGTACAATTTCCAGCGCATTTTCAGTTTGAGGATGGGTTTTGGTACACGTGAGCACGATGACATACCATATCGCGCGGTTGGACCGGTGACAAAGGAAGAATATGAGAGTCGTGCGAAGCGTTATGACAAGCAGCTCAAGGAAAGGTTTGATTACGATCCAACTGGTAGATCGACGGAGGAGAAGTTGGTGGTGTTGAGGAAACATCGTCAGGGTGAATATGAGAAGCTTAAGGATGCGGTTTACAAGAGAAGGGGATGGAATTCAAATGGTGTTCCAACTCTGCTTAAAGTAAAGGAGCTTGAGATAGATTTTCCTGATGTGGTTGAGCTTGTTAAGAAGTTTCAATGAGGTTTGATGACCTGTAGCAATGGAGATTTTTCCTGGTTTCTGCTAAAATATATTTTCGTCACGTTATTTTTGTGTTATTCTCTCTCTTTTATAGCCCCCTATATACACCCCCTATAATTTTTTTGAAGCCTACGAAGGATAGTCCCAGAGATTGCACTGGCGGTTTTGCGCAAGTAATGATTTCTGAATAGCGGTTGTAAGCTACGATCTTGTAGCCGTCTACATGGAGCAAACTTTGTAATCTTTCCCAATCAAGAAGCCTTTTTTCGCCCTTTCTCCCCACGTTTCTACGGGCAGAATAGGCATTGCCCTTTTGTTTTCTGCTCCGCAATCCATGCTTCGATTCCGCTTTCTTTCATTCCTTTCATGTTTTCAACAGTTCTCTTGTGATGAGGTATACCATCCGAGCTGAATTCGCTGAGGACTGTGCATGGGAAGTCTTCGCATTGAAAGCAATACTGAACCCCTCTCTTTCCAGCACATAACATCATTTTACAATCCGAACTCCAATGGACCTCAAGTGAACCTCTGCATCCATCACATCTTATCTTTTCACGCTCGATAATCTCATTGCGTTCCTTTCTAAACCACTCTACTATTTCATCTCGCATTTTTTCATTCCCATGACCCGCTTCATACATGTCGCACTTTGCGCAGTTCAAACCACAAACTGAAATAAGCCATTCTTCAGCTCTCATATTTCAGCACCTTTTGTATATTTCTGCTCTACACCATAATGTATTAGTCTAGTGTTAAATTTAAGGACCTATACCCGCGTTTTTAGATAAATCGGTCCTGCGAGTAAACAGAACTTCTAGTATGGAGTAGCAATATAGAATCGGAATGTTTATTACATCTTACGACATAATATTATATCGGGGAAACACAAACCCATAACGCAATATGCCACAGGTGGAAGCATGAAAAAAATCCAACGCCAAAAATGGCTCATAGGCGCGTACGCAACTCAAATCTTCCACTACTGGGACGCATTCAGAATCAAGACGAGCCTCCGCTGAAAACGTACGCGCTATCCTATTTTTTAAAAAATTTCTACAAGTGCACACGCACAAGGAAGTCTGTAAAACAAAAACTGAAATCACTGCAATAACTATCAATCATATCCAAGGAAAGCCTAACAGGAAATGCAGTGAATGACTAGACTGTTAGGTTTTATAATCTGATGACACATAAAGCTTGTAATACAGGAGAGTTTTAGCTGTGCTGAACCGCTACATGTCTAAGACGCCCAAGTCTCAGCAACTGTATCAAAAAGCTGAGAAGGTTCTTCCCGCTGGAGTCTCATATTTCCTGCGACACATAGAGCCATATCCGTTCTACACAGCGAAAGCGAAGGGAAGCAAACTGACCGATGTAGATGGAAACGAATACGTAGATTTCTGGCTTGGCCACACTGCCCTCATCTTGGGACACAGTCCACCAGAAGTCATGAAAGAAGTTGGAAGACAAATCGAAAATGGGACCCACTATGGAACCGCCCACGAACTCGAAATCGCCCTAGCCGAACAGATAACGAAGATGGTTCCAAGCGCTGAAATGGTTCGCTTCACGAACTCCGGAACCGAAGCAAACATGTACGCTACACGACTAGCCCGCACGTACACTAACAGAGACAAGATCGCAAAGTTTGAAGGCGGATGGCACGGAGGCTACGACGCTCTCGATGTAGCTATCAAACCTCCGTTGGATGTTGCCGCATCTGGCGGATTAACATCTGGAACCCTGAGGGATACAATTGTACTTCCATTCAACAACATCGAAGAAGTGAGAAGAAGGATAAAAAACGAGAGACTTGCTGCGATTGCTATAGAGCCTGTGCAAGGAGCTGGAGGGTGCATCCCAGCCGAAAGAGAATTTCTAAAAGGGCTGAGAGAATTGTGCACCGAGAACGGGATACTTCTAATTTTCGAT
>CP070709.1:525789-534081 GCA_020350305.1 Candidatus Bathyarchaeota archaeon | reverse complement strand
GACCTAGTGCTCACGAGAAGGCAAAACCTTCACTGCAACTGGTGTTCTCTCACTTCAAGTTTAAACGATTCTTCGTGTTACTATATTTTGGATTTGGGTGAACGTTTTTGAAGAGAACGGGAGTTGCGAGACTTCCACTCCATTACGGAAGAGCACCAAGATGGCTTGTCATCCGCATGATCAAGCTCGCAAGAGAAATCGTCACAGTCATTGTAGACGAATACGGCCAAGACGAGTTTCTTCGCAAAATCTCGGACCCATTCTGGTTTCAGGCGCTAGGCTGCGCCCTAGGATACGATTGGCACTCGTCTGGCGTGACCACAGTCCTGACGCGGGTCCTAAAAAGTGCTATAAACCCGACCGAGCATGGACTAGCCACATGTGGCGGGAAAGGCAAGGCTTCACTACAAGCGCCTATTGAAATCGGCGACGTAGGGGAAGAGTTTGGTTTCTCAACAACTAAAATAGATGATTTACGATACGTAAGTCGAATAAGCGCAAAGGTTGACAACACAGCAATTCAGGCGGGGTACCCACTCTACCACCATTCGTTCTTTGTAACCGAGCGCGGGGAATGGGCAGTAATTCAACAAGGAATGAGCGTAAAAGACAGAACCGCGAGAAGATATCATTGGCTCTCTGGATCTGCCAAAAATTTCATGGTTGAACCACACGATGCTATCGTAGGCGATGTGAAGCGAGAAGTTGTTTTGGACATGACCTCGGTGAAGAGTGAGGGCTGTCGAAAGACGTCTACGGACATCATTAAGGAGGAGCCTAGAAAAGTTATGAGAATGCTGAAGTCAATTCGACCCGCCTGTCAAAGTTCTCTGCAAGAATGGATGCCCAAAATTAGATGGAAGGAATATGCAATCGATGTTCTCTCGTTGCCCCGCAACCTCAACTGGAAAAGCGTGAAGAAAGCGTACGAGTTTCGGCCCAAAAACTACGAGGAGCTTCTTGGCATTTGGGGAATAGGTCCAGCCACAGTTCGAGGACTTGCCTTAATCTCTGAACTCATCTACGGCGAACCGCCAAGCTGGAAAGACCCGGTGAAATACTCGTTTGCGTATGGAGGAAAGGACGGTGTGCCGTATCCAGTGGATCGAAAGGCGATGGACGAATCCATCCGGGTTCTGAAAAACGCTGTTGAAAACGCTTGGATAGGAGGTAAGGAGAGGCTGAGGTCGCTTCAGAGGCTTAGACGTTACGTCCCGTAACGTTAGATACTTCAAGTTGATTTGTATTAGTTACGTGGAATTCCGAAAGTATAAAAAGGAAAAACCTAAAGAGTTAGGTTCGCAAGTTTTCGAGGGGTAGAAGTTGGAGGTAAGCCGTCAGAGACAACGGGAGCGTGTGCTCAACCGATTCAAATACATCAAGACATGTGTGATAGCCAGGGAACTCTGCCTACTCGTGCGCGCCAACAGAGTAGCGCTTAACAAAGAAGATGTCCAAGCATGTTGCTCATTCATCTGTCATTTGTGTAAGGAGGCGGGTTGTGAAGAACAAAGCGAGCTGTGTGGAAAAGCAGCTGAAACTGTTCTTACGAGCGAGGAAAAATATCTTGAACTTTGTGAGCAAAGCTGTAAAAAGTGTGGGGAGGCTAGGCAACCTCAGGCGAAAACAACCAAGTACGTTGCCTGATGCTGTCGCTTGTAGATTTGAAATGAAGTTTTTTCAAGAGCCTGAGCCTTGGGCATTCGAAAATAAAATAAGTATGCATTGCGAACAGAAATGGTAAGATGAGGGATTCGGCTTGTACATCGCGCCGTATGTTGCGTCACCGCGTCTAGTGGTTCGTCAAATGCTTGCTCTCTCCGAGTTGAGACCCGGCGAGACGGTTTACGATCTTGGCTGTGGAGACGGCCGGGTAGTCATAATGGCGGCTCAAGAGTTCGGAGCAAAGGCTGTTGGAGTCGAATTAAGGGATGACTTGGTGAAGAAGGCTCATGGCAAGGTTTCTGAGCTTGGCCTCGATGGCAGAGTTAGAATTGTTCAACGCGACTTATTTGAGGTTGATTTGAGACGTGCGGACGTTGTTACTCTTTATCTTACAACTAGTGCAAATGAGAAGGTGAGGCCGAAGCTTGAGTCTGAACTTAGGCGTGGAACTCGCATCGTGTCTCATGATTACGAAGTTCTAGGATGGAACCCATTCAAAATCGACAATTTTTGTGAAAACCCGAGGCTGGGTTATCCATCCCACACAATATACGTTTATCATAGATGAATTTGAGCTTATACCGTGTCATTTCCGCGTTGAGTTGCAAAGAAGTTGACCCCGCCATAATCAGTGTTGAAAAACTGATCTTGACAATGTTTCTATTCTTTTCCAAATCCTTTCCCGGATGGTTTTGAAGTTAAGGAAGGCTAATCCAAGAGTCGTGAGAACAGACATTATGTAAAATACCAGGTCAGGTATGCCGATGTTTCTTGCTCCCAGAAGAGGTTCAGGGGTATCTCCACCTAAAAAGATCCAATGTCTGAGTCCTATTTGAGGAAAAAGAACATAGAAAGAAAGGTCGAAGAGGCCGAAGAAACCTAAAATCCTTAGTGCAATTTGTGTCCTATATCCAAATTTCGTTTTGAGCAGAAATAAGGCCAACAACCATGAAACGATATTGGTCGTCAATGAGCCGCCTAGACTCATGAGGCCAGATGCGAATTCTGTTGCTAGTCCCTCAACTCTGACAAATCCCAATACAAATGTTGAGGTTAATGAAAATTGAGGATAGATCTCGAAATAGGCATGCATGCATGACCAAATTCATGAACAAAGTCCATAACAAGGCCGATGGAAATGAACAAAACTAGGGGCAAAAAGAACTGCTTGAACTTGAAGCCTTCCTTCACCTTAGGAAGCACGATTTTCTCCAGCATGATTAGGGGCAAAAAGGAAATGGCGATCCAAGATGCAGCGTCTACAACTAAGTTAGTGAGTCTAAACTCAGTTGGCTGAAGGGTTTTAGTCACCCGCCATACCAGAGGGTAACCGTAGTAGGTGAACCCTATTACACTGGCTTCCGGTTGATTCTCAATCAGTCCAGTAACCAATGACACAAGAACTCCGCAAATTATCGCCCAAAAGAGAGACTTTAATCTTAGAGTTTGCGACGTTAACTCCACCACTCAACAGTTCCACTTAACAGCCCCACATCAATAATACTATTTTTTGGAACAACATGTCCTAAAACCAGAAAAAATTCTATGCAGATAATTTCAGCTTTTAACGAAGGCAGGAAGGTTCAGAACAAGACTTATTTAGGAACAAATTGCAGAAAACATCTTCCACCTATTAACTCAACGTTCATAAAAGTTATTATACTCCTTGAATCAAAAACGAAGACCAGCGAGCACAGGAAGAAAGAAAAATGAAACACCATCAAGTCTTTAAATTAGACCTAACAAAAATCGAAGGAGGCGGAGATTTCAACTGTCCCAACTGCGGAATCATGATATCTCCAGAAGACGAAACAGAAAACGTTTATATCATCCTAGAAACAAAAATGAAAAAAGATTTTCTGGAAGAACTGATAATACAATGCAACAAATGTGGAAGTAGAATTCACCTGGTTGGATTCCTTACTCCTTCTCCATCCAACTTAAAATGAAAACGGTAAAATAGATCACAAGCTTTGAAACAGATGCCGCTCACACTATACATTTTTCAATGCTGCGATTTCATCAATCTTTTTGTTTGGTCGAAACCGAACGATTTTCGGAACCTCTACGAGTAACCACGCGTATACTCGTAGGCTTCACTAACAGTCATTGATTTTCACGATGTCTTTTTTTCCACAATCGTTGTTAACGGGTAATGTTCGAAATGCTCGCTAAAAACTTTCTCGTTTTCGTACGTCAGCATCTAAATCTTTGCGCAGACGCGTGTTGGAAGTGCTTTCATCATCAGATAAATGCGCATTTGCACGTATGATGGATTTTGACCTTAAGATGAAAAACTTGCCGTTATGCTTATAAAGTTGTAACGACCGATATGTACAATCAAACATAACGGCTCGTCGAGAAGATGAGAAGAATTTCTAGAAGCGGATTAACTAAAATGCAAGCAGTGGTAGTCGTTGGTGTCATCGCCGTAGCAACAATAGGTGGTTTTTGGTACTATCGGTTTACTGGAAGTTCACAAAAGATTATACTGAAGGTTTTCTGTGCGGGCAGTCTCACGTTACCTTTTGAAGATATTGAAGCCCAATTCGAGGCAGGCCATCAGGATGTAAACGTGGAAATAGAGCCTAGTGGTAGCGTGGTCGCAATCCAAAAGATTACCGAGGTCGGTAAAGTGGCCGATGTGTTAGGCTCTGCAGATTACACACTGATACCGAAAATGATGATGACTTCGAATTCAAACCACACAGACTGGTACATAAAATTCGCTAAGAACAGAATGACCATAGCCTACACAGACAACAGCAAATACGCTGACGAGATAAACTCAACTAACTGGCACCAAATTCTGCGAAGAAGCGATGTGAAATGGGGTTTCTCCAATCCCAACATGGATCCGTGTGGATATAGGTCGCCCATAGTCATCCAGCTTGCTGAATTCGAATATGGCGATGACATGATATTTGAAGACCTAATTGAAGCCAATTCAGATATCGCAGTTTCTGAAACCGATGGAATCTATACAATAGACACCAATATGACAAATCTGAATCCCACAGACAGACTGATGATTAGAGAAAAGGCTGTTGGGCTAGTTACGTTTGTACAAGTGGGTGGACTAGATTACGCCTTTGAGTACTCCAGCGTAGCTAAGCAACATGAACTCGAATTTCTGGAACTGCCTGAATCCATCGATTTGAGCTCTGATGACCATAAGGATACCTACAAGAAGGTAAAGGTTCGGAAAACCACGAAAGTCAGTACTGGGAAGCCGATTGTCTATGGTTTGACTATACCTAATAACGCCCCGAACCCGACTCTTGCCGAGGAGTTTGTCAAATACATCATCAACGATTTTGGTCAAGGTGTCTTGTGCGACAACGCGCAACCGCCTATCGTGCCAGCGATAGCAAATGACATAGACAGAATTCCTGAAAGCCTCAAACCCTATGTAACGTGATAGAAGTATGTCAATCAGGAAAACTCTAAGAAACGCAAGACGCCACCCCCTTTCCCTAGTTTTTTCTTTTGTAGGTTCTCTCCTAATTCTATTCATAACACTCACGCTCTTCAACATGATTTTTCGACAACTTGCCTTCGAGTCTCAAGGCTTTATTGAAGCATGCGTAGACCCATCAGTGATAAGCTCGATCATACTGACTTTGTACACATCTTTCGTTGCAACCTTGATCGCCATGATCATAGGGACGCCCCTAGCATATGTGCTTGCAAGACACGACTTTCCTGGGAAGAGTGTGGTGGAATCAATCATAGACGTACCGGTCATAATACCGCACACCGTCGCAGGCATAGCCCTCTATACGTTCTTCATGCGCAGAAGTGCTTTAGGAACAGCGTTTTCTAACATCGGTTTCATCTTTGAAGATTCTATGTGGGGTATTGTTGTAGCAATGCTTTTCGTAAGCACTCCCTTTTACGTAAACGCTGCTAGAGAAGGTTTTCGAAGCATCAATCCCCGTCTTGAACGCGTCGCCAGAACCTTAGGTGCCAGTCAGTGGAAAGCCTTCTACCGAATCACGTTGCCTTTAGCTGTTCGTCACCTTTTTTCAGGGGCTGTGATGGCGTGGGCCCGAGGTATAAGCGAGTTCGGCGCTGTGATAATGATAGCGTTCTACCCTATGATTGTCCCTACGCTAATATTTTATGAATTTACCACACACGGTATTAAAGGCTCTCAGCCTATAGCCGTTCTCATGATACTTGTGTGCTTTTCTATTTTCATCATTTTACGCGCATCTACAAAGTATTGGGGGAGACGAAAATGATCACTCTTGAGAAAGTTAGTCACGAATGGGGAGATTTTACCCTGAAAAACGTAACCCTTACGGTGAATGAGGGAGAATACTTTATTATACTCGGGCCCACGGCTGCCGGGAAAACTCTAATCCTTGAGACCATCGCTGGATTCTATATTCCTCGTGAAGGAGGCATCTTCCTTAACGAAAAGAACATTACATATATCCCGCCTGAGAAGCGCAACATTGGTTTCGTCTACCAAGATTATTCCTTGTTTCCTCACATGACTGTGGAAGAAAACATAGCTTTCGGATTAAAAATGCATAAGATTCCCAAAAAAGAAGCTGAAACTAGAGTCCGGAATGTTATGGATTCTATGCACATCTCTCAGCTGAAGGGGAGATTTCCCTCCACTCTGTCCGGGGGAGAACAACAACGGGTAGCCCTAGCCCGTGCCCTCGTAATTAATCCTGACATTCTCCTATTAGACGAACCCTTGAGTGCTTTGGATCCCAGAACCCAAGAATCCTTGAGGGAAGAGTTGAAGAGAATCCATAAAGTTCGAGGCACAACAACAATCCATGTTACTCATGACCAAGATGAGGCTTTGACTTTGGCTGATCAAATAGCGGTGATAATGAATGGTAAAGTCGTTCAAGTTGACGCACCCTATAAGGTTTTCAATGAACCTGCAAATGAGGAGATAGCGAGTTTTGTGGGGGTGGAGAACATTATTGAAGGGAAGATAATATCGAGTGAAAATGGCGTGGCCCTAGTGGAGATGGGGAATTACCAGATACGTGCCCTTTCAAATCTTACGGAAGGGGAAGTAAACGTATTTGTTAGACCAGAAAACATCATCCTATCCAAGGTCAAATTGGAAAGCAGCGCACGAAACAGTATCAGTGGAACAATTACTAATGCAACTCAATATGGGGCAACATTTAGGATATACATGAATAATGGGCTTTCTGCTCTTGTAACAAAGCAAGCAATAGAAGAACTTGGATTAAAGATTGGAAAAACTGTATATGCTTCATTCAAAGCAACAGCGACGCACTTAATCAGGCGGTAATGATCTACTTTGTCTTATTCTGTTCATTTGCTTTCAGGTTTCCGTTTTTGAAGTTCGTGGAGAATAACAAGTGCTTCACCTAACGGTATGCTTAGTTTTGTCGCTAGATTTTGGGACGTTATGTCTGGTTGTTCATGGAGAATTACGTCTCGAGTGTAAGCCTTGTGATGAGAATACATGATCATGGCGTGAACCGTTTCTACGAGAACTGGCCAAAGTGGATTGCCTATGCGATCTTCCAAGCTCATTTTGAAACCACAAATTATATTTCTCGGCTCTTCAGCAATAAAGCCTCTCTTAAACTCGTGACGGATGGAAGTTCAATTGGCGATCAAAGCAGTGATATTCGATCTTGACGGAACCATTGTAGATTTCAACCTCAATTACAAAGCCGTAAGAGCAGAGGTCATACAGTTTCTGACCAAACAAGGCTTCCCTCGATCCATTTTTTCCATGAATGAAAGCGTGTTTGAAATGCTGAAGAAAATGGAAATCTACAAGAAAAATGAATCAATCAGGAAAGCAGCGAAGTACTTGTTTTCATTCCAGACAATAAATGGAGAGTTCAGGGGCATGTATGGCAACCAATATAGTCCTAATTATAGCGCGAGTATCACGGAATTCCTAATAAAAGCAGGGTATAAAGGTACAAAAATCAAGAAATCACTAAACTGGTTACTGGAAATGAGGCAGGATGACAGAGGATGGGCTATTCCCTTAAGAACCAGAAATGAGAAATTAGACGCTCTGAATAAGAAGGAAACGATTGAGCCGGACAAAACCAAACCATTCTCGCACCTAATAACAGGTATCGTGCTAAGACCATTCTCTCTAATGACCGCGTATAGAAAGGAAGTGAAGGATGCAGGAATGTTGCTAGCAGATAGAGTCTTTACCAGAGACAAGTACTCGGACAGGAGAGAAGTTGAGTACTGGACAAAATTCACTTATCCATATCACTGGACAGACATACTATCAACAATAGACACACTAACACTGCTCGGAATCAAGAATCACCCAAAAATCAATGAAATAAAACAATGGTTTAAGAAACATAAACAAGAAAATGGAACATACAAAGTAAATGTGATGGCTGGAGCAAAGTACAAGGATGTCAAATACTGGATAACATTACAGTATCTAAAAGTGCTCAAAAGATTCTAGAACGATCGACCATACCTCAACCCTCTTCGATCGATCGATCGATTGAGCCTAAGAGCAGGGATCAAATATCGAATCTTATTGCAAGTAATATTGAACCCACTCCAATGTTCCATGAACAGGAGATCACAATAGATGATAACCCAATCACTACTGTCGAAGTTCCTGAAGGT
>CP070709.1:522689-525689 GCA_020350305.1 Candidatus Bathyarchaeota archaeon | reverse complement strand
TTGAGGTGTTTCTTAAAGAAATCAACAATCTTCGAATAGCACAACACTTTGTTCTTGAACTTGATTACATCGTGTCCTTCATCCTTGAATACTAGAAACTCGACGTCAACGCCTCTGGCTCGAAGGTCTTTGACCACATCTCTGGACTCTTCTTCGATAACCCGAGGATCATTCCTTCCTTGGATGATCAGCATTGGACAACGGATGTTTTTCATATGAGTCTTGGGCGAACGTTCAACTAGGAAATCACGGTCTTTCTCCGGGTTCCCCAAAGCTAGGTAGAAGTAAGTTTTCCAAGATTCAGGCAAACGGTTGATGAAGGACGACAGGTCATACGGGCCGAACATGTCGCAAGCAGCCTTCCATAAATGGGGATGTCGAGAAACAAGCGTCAAGGTCATGTAACCCCCATAAGAGCGGCCAACGACTGCGCACCTCGACGAATCAACGCGAGGGTCTTTCTCAAGCATTTTCAATCCTTCAAGATGATCACGCACATCATTGCCTCCCCAATCATGATCAACAAGCTTCATATAGCTCAAACCATAACCAGAACTGCCCCTAACATTTGGAACAAACACTGCGAACCCGTTGAGTGTCAGAAACTGAATTAAAGGCATCGAGAACCATGTGAAGTCTGGCCGTTCTTGGCTTTGAGGCCCCCCATGGACGTACAAGACGAGTGGCCGAGGGCCTTCAAAGCGTAGATGTTCAGACGGCAAGTAGAGTCGCGCTGAAATCCCAAGTCCATCAAAACTCGTATAGCTCGCATCCTCCCCTTCAGAGAGAAACTTTTGGTCAATTCCCAAGACGCGTTCTTTGGAGAGAGCTGTTGGGCCCTCTTGAGTTAGCTCTGCTGGATAGAGGTACAGTTGGGCTGGGCTGTTCGCCTTGGTGAACGACAATATATATTCGATACGTGGCTCAGCTGCACTCAACTCAATCTCAAACTCCACATCTTGAAGAACGCCTTTGGACAAGGGGGGAGCACCACAGATGGTGCGGTAGATGTCGAAACGTAGCGAAGAGCCTTTTTGATGGAATCGGCCTTCATAGTACCATGAACATCCATCAATGTTGTACCCTAACAAGAAACGGTCGCCATAGACATCTTTGACATACACAAGTACTCCCTTCCCCTGATGCTGAACTCCAGATACGGGCACTTCAACCACTTTTTCGGGCTCTTCAAGCGGAAGGTAGCTCAAACTTCCTTCGTCACGAAAGATGTTTGATCTGAATAGAAGGCCTTTCTCATCTTGAGTGAAATTACATCTACCGATTCCTGACAGCTTGACTTGTTTGCCCCTTCTTTCGTCGAGAGGAATTCCAAAAAGCAGTTCTCGTTTCTTCGAACCGATTCTCCACGAATATAGCACAACGTCCGCTGCTGTGTATGAATCTGCGAGAATAGCAGTTGAGTGATCAGGGTTGAAGCCATTCAAATAGTTTCCGTATATGCTTTTACCTAGAGAAGTGATTTGCAAAGTTTGGAGGTCTACCTTGAGGCTCTCCGTTTCTGGGTTTTTTCGATCGTCTCTATAAAAATACGCAACGTTTTTCTTGATGTCACAATCGAGGCAGCCCAATTGTTCATTCTTGTACGCGTCGCCAAACATCGGCTCAGGTATGCCGCCTTCCAAAGGGACAAAACAGGGTTGGTAATTTTCGTTTCCATTCTCGTCTATCATCACGAGAACTTTCTGGAGTTCCGGCAGAACGAAATAGTTGTATCCAAGCATTAAATGGGGATTCTGCAAAGCGAGACCTCCCGGCAAGAGAGGTTGAGGTATGCCGCCTCGCTTGTCCATCGAGTACAGGCTTATTACTCCGCTCATGTCACTCAGGAAATAGATTCTGCCTTCAGCCAATTGGGGGGAAAGCAATAAACGAGCGGAGAGAAGGGATTGAATTGGAAATTCTCTGCTTAGTTTTGCGCACATGAATTCTATCTCCAGATAAATTTATGTCCAATGGGCAAAACGATATTCATGTGCAGTGATATAATTGTTCCGACGTTGTCTCGATACATTGTGACGTTTAGGAATTATCGTAGAAAAATCGTAACAAAGTATTGTGAACCAAGTGGAATTCTAAATATATTCCGATTTCTCTATTATGACTTTGGAGGAAAAACATGAGGCTTGAAAAATATTGGGAAAAAAGAAATTTTGAGAAAACAAGGGAGCCTAAGGGTAACGAAAAAAGTGATCGCGGAAACATTTACGTGATTCAGAAACACCAAGCCACGCATCTGCATTATGATTTTAGATTAGAAATGGACGGGGTCTTAAAGAGTTGGGCTGTTCCCAAAACACCTCCTACAGAAAGCGGGGTAAAAAGACTGGCAGTTCAAGTGGAAGACCATCCCGTTGACTATGCGGATTTTGAAGGCGCGATCCCGGAGGGACAGTATGGTGCGGGCACCGTGGAAATCTGGGACAAGGGAAAATACGTTCTGAAAAGTAGAAAAGAGAACAAGTTGGTTTTTGAGATAATAGGTCACAAGCTAAAAGGTGTTTACTGTTTAGTGAGGTTCAAAGGAAAGAAAAATTGGCTGTTTTTCAAGAAAAAGTCAAATGTTCTTTAGGCTGTTTCTTCAGAGTTGTGAGGGTTGGTCGGATGCCTGGGGCATGCATGCATGGGAGCAGAATAGTCATATGTTCCGCAAACTGTTCAAAACTGAAGCAAGCATACCGGAGAGAGGTATTGACCGAAATATTGTGGAGTTTTGGATGGGACATGGGCAAGGCATTGAAGCTGTTTGAGGAGCATACGACAGAACCCCTGAAATCCGTGAGGATGTGATTGAGAGGGAATACGCAAAACTTGCATGCATGCAGAAAAGCTGTCAGACGTGCTTGAATCACAGATAGAATGAGGAAGGCGCGCGCGACTGTTCTACAAAATCGAAGACTTACATTGCAGCATTACAAAGCAACATCACAATAGATGAAAAAACATATACCCGGGTGTAAAAAAGCGAATAAAATTGGCCGG
>CP070709.1:519474-522589 GCA_020350305.1 Candidatus Bathyarchaeota archaeon | reverse complement strand
CGCGTGGTTACGAAACTTATGGCCATAATCGTCTTAGCTATTGCAGTGCAATTTGTGATAAGCGGTATCACCGAGGCCATACCTCAAATTCTAAGCTAAAAAGACATCACTGTGGGTGAGGTCTGTAGTGGGGATTTCTGCAAACCTCTTGTTTTTGTAGGTTGTGAAGACTTGTGTTAGTGGAGAAGAGCTACAAAATTGTTCCATGCATGCATGTGATAGCAGCCCATCTATCGGGAATGTAATCCACGAAATATTCTGAATCTTACATGAGGAACTCCGAGTTCTTGTAGTCCCATAAACAAGTTGAAATGAGTGTTTCACTTATTGAAACGCTTTTCCCACAGTGTTCCTTAAAGCACGCTTTCACCATTAATTTCGGTGGTGATCAAAAGTGTTGAGAAACAAAAAAGCTGTAAGTTTGATTCTCATGGCAACACTACTAGTGACGTTGTCACCATTTCTAGTGGTGATTTATGCCCAACCAAATAACCAAGTGCAGCAAAACGTAAGGGACCAAATGTTCATGGAGATAGCTACACGAACTAGAGAAAGGGCATATGAACTAAGAGACCTCGTAATAGAAGAAATTGGAAGCATACCAAGTGAGATCGAAGACCTTCTCAATGAGGCAGACGCATTATTAGCTGAAGGGACCATTCAAAAAGCCATACAAGCAATGAACAAGTACAGAAACGCCTACAAACACTTACACCGTTATTTGAAACACCATGGAGTAGACACAGAAACACCAGAAAAAGCAAGAGGCATACTGGTAGCAATCAACCGAACGTACGCAAGAATAGAGAGACTTAACAACACCTTAAACGCAGTCAACAGCGCCCTGAACGAAACAAACCCCAACTATGAGAAAGTCAAAACATATTTAGAATGGGGATGGGAAAACCTGACAGAAGCTGTAGACAACCTAAAACTCGCAAACCAATCCCTGTACCTAGAACCACCAAACATAACATGGGCAGCACACAACCTGACAGAAGCAAACAAAAACATCCAAGAAGCTCACACAGCTCTTAAACTAATAGCCTGCTGGACAAACTATTGGAGAATTAGAAACTTCCTGGGATCACTTTACAGAATCAGAGAAAGAATACAAGAAAGACTACAGCAGGGAGGATTCAACCTCACAGCTATCCTAAATAAACTGGGATACACAAACCTAGAAGACTTCCATGAAGAAATAGATGGGCTCATGGAAAATGCCAGACAAAGAATGGAAATCAAAGAAGCAATTCAAGATATGTGGTCAATCATAACAAGACTTAGAGAAATGGGCCTTCACTTAGAGAACATTGGTTGGAAAGGTGGAAAATAACAGGTTTCCTCTATTTTTTCAATTTTATCTGATTCTGAAGCCCTATCCTTTTAACAGACACGATTTCCATCTTTTCTAATCTCTTCACCAATCTCCAAAGACTTGTCCTAGGCATATCCGGAAATCTATTCCTAATCTCAGACTCGAAGGCTTTGCCTCCATTATCCTCTAAGAAATGTATTACTTCTCTGTCCTCTTGTCTCAAGGAAACGTGATCTTTGATTATTTTTTCTGCGCTGGGTGCTTTTGCCCGCCTTAACACTAAAAGACTTCCGACGATCACTAATGCTACAATTACAATCAAATAGATTGCGAAGGCTGGGATTAACGGAACTTCTTTGACATTGAACCCACCGCTCAGTTCACCTATCTCAACATCATAAGTTCCCGCTTCTTCTTTAGAGACTTTAAACTGAACCTCTGTTGAAGCTCCCGCATCCAATGTTATTGTTTTAGCATCCTCTACTACTTGGTTAACCTTCAATACAAGGGTGTAGGAGTCTTCTTCTTCGCCAATATTAGTTAAAACAAGAGAGATAGTTACTTCGTTGCCTACTTCAACCTCAGCTGGATTAACTGTAAGGTCACTAACTCTAAAAAGTGCTGGACCAATTATAGGCAGTACATAGCTTATCTCCCACTCATCAGGATACAAGGCGAGAGTTATTGTCCCATCTTCCGTATCTATTGAAGTGGGCATCTTGTTTAGGTACACTATTGTTGATTCCTCTGGCAAGTATACAGTAAGGTTGTAAGGGTTCTGAACTAGTAGAGTCCATACCCCAGATTCCTTCTCAGTCAATTCAACGGTGTCGTATTCAAGTAGAACTCTACTAGCCCCTAGACTGAAAACAGTCATATTTGATCCAGCTACATCATAGTCTAAAACGGTCTGATTCTCATCATTAACAACAACTACATTCTCAACCAAAGAAGAGAGAAGCTCCAACGATATAGAAGGAAAGGTTTCATTCACAAAAAGAACTTGACTTACATGAACCAATCCATCTCTATAAACAGTTAATTCTACAGATTTAATCTGGTATCCTAGTTCACTAGCTGAAATGGCTAGAGGACTTACTAGCATAAGGAAAAATATTACTCCAAACAAACAAATCGTGAGATTAGTGCTTCTATTCATTAAAGCCACTCTCTAGCACAAATGTAACCAATGGTTAAAAGCAAATTATTTATGAATCTCAAATATATAGCTAGCCACCTTAAATAAGCGTAGACCCGCTGGGATCCATGCACAGCTACTGCATACTTGCAAATGTATTCGAATCCCGCCTCAATCGAGGAGCAGCAGCCTACCTATATATTTAGCTTTAGAATAGAGGGTTCTGTTAACTCCACCAAGGAGGGATAGACATATGGACATTAATTTTTTGCTTAGCGGGGTCATCATAGGTTTTTCAATCGCTGCACCTGTCGGTCCAATTGGTGTGTTATGCATAAGGCGCACCTTAGCCGAAGGGCGAGCCTCTGGCTTGGTCTCTGGTCTAGGGGCTGCTACTGCTGATGCAATTTATGGCTTCATTGCCGGATTTGGGCTGACCTTTGTTTCAAACTTTTTAGTCAATCTGCAAGTATGGCTTCGTCTTGTCGGTGGTGGTTTTCTTTGCTATTTCGGCCTTAGAACTTTTCTATCGAAACCCGCTGAACAAGCCGCTCTAATTAAAGGAAAAGGATTTGCTGGTTCTTATGCCTCAACGTTCTTCCTAACGATTACCAATCCTATGACGATCATTTCTTTTGCCGCAATATTTGCTGGGTTGG
>CP070709.1:516381-519374 GCA_020350305.1 Candidatus Bathyarchaeota archaeon | reverse complement strand
CTGACTCAAGCTCGTGGCAAACACCCTGGAGTGTTAATAAACCCGGATAAAGAGAGAGATATTCCTGTACAAGACGGGTCTTTCCAATCCCAGAATCCCCGCTGATCAAGATAAAGTTTCCACGCCCCTGCCGGGCGTTTTGCAGCGCGTCGTGCAGTCGGGCTAGCTCCTGCTGTCGGCCAACCAAGGGTAACGCAGTTGGCTGGGGTAGCAGTGTGCGTCTAACAGAAGATGTCGAAGGGAGATGCTGATCCGGATGATAAGTACCGCGTTGAATCGCCTGGAAAAGTATCTGGGTGTTCATGTGGGCTCGGTTGGGCAAGAAAGATGAGGGCAGCATTTTTCCAGTTGCCTTGGGTGATGGAACGGCCTACTAGATGAGTGATAGGCCTGACGGTGCCGAATCGTTGGTGCCCAAAGAAATTTGGAACTCCGCCTAAGCTCAACAATTCATTTTGCACTTTCTTAACTCGCCGTTCAGTCACAGATGATGTGTGGGATATTTCTCTAATTAAGACGCGAAATTGATTGCCTAGAAGAAGTTGAGAGAAAACCATTTCTTCGGAAAAACGCAGTGGGCGGAGGGTGATGTCTTTGATTTTAACCCGTGAAACTTGTTCAGGTGTGATGCGGCGGATGCTGATGTGCTGGGCGGTGAGAGCATGAGCGTCTTTTATGCCCGCTATTTGAATTCGCTTAGGACTTATGCCCAACCGTTTCGCGACTTTTCTCACTGCAAGAAATGTATCCCAATCCCGTTTAACCAGCACACAAATGAGATAGCGTCCTTTACCTTCAAGGTGTCGAGTTTCAACCGGTGAAACCTCAGCCTTTGAACCGTCAACCAAGGCCTCTTCGACGACAAAATCTTCAGAGAACTGACGGATTTTTCCACCGATACCCAGTGATGAAGAGGCATAAACTTCTATTCCAAGCTGTTTCTCCAACCTGGGAACGTTCAAAGAATCTCCTCAGAAAAGGTTGAGGCTGCCCGTTATTTTGTCCACTTGGCTTGATGGGGCGGGTCCTATTCCCAAACATGTTACAGTGCCTGGTAGGAGTTCAGTTAACCCCCTATCGGTAATCAACGCTGACGGCAGCTTCAGCTTCTTGGCTTTTTTCTCAAGCTCCAAAAGCTCATGCTTAGACCGTGCTTTCACAGCTATTTTGCATTGCCCCTCCTTCATCCAAGGGCTCCACCAGTGTGGATTTTTCTTCCTCGCTTTTTCAGCCGCGGAAACTGCTGCATGCCCAGCTTGAGCCGCGATCTTTCCTTCACTCATTCCCAAGTCGACTCGAAGGACAATGACCTGTTTATATTTAAAACCTTGATTTTTTCCAACAGATTCATGGTTGCGAAACATCATTAAGAACCCCAATAAAACACAGGTTTCAAAGCATACTGAAACCAACTACTTAACCGCACTTAAATTGTACCTAGAATTTGTTAACAGAGAAGAAGGACTGAGTAAACAAATGACTCTTGACGACTTGATTGCGGAAGCTAAGCAAGATTGGAGAAAGTGAAGGAACGAATAAGACTTTTCTTCCTTTGATTGTCCCGAGATTTGCTTCAAAGAGACGTTTGGAGATTATGTCTACAAGCATAACAGATTTACACGTTGTATAGGTGGGTCCATCCCAAAATACGCATACACGGCGACATTCGTACAACGAGCTTGGAAGATCTGTTCAGAACGTGTAATTGTTGTAAGATAGGCAATGCTGCGATGAATGCACGCATAGGAAAATAGAATAAAGAAGCTGTAACTACACTTAGTATGGTGTTTATGGTGGAAGCCTATCTATGCGTCAATTGTATTGGTGGAATGATGTGGGAGATTGCTGACGAGGCACTAAAGATTGAAGGAGTGAAGATGGCGCACGCTGTTACCGGCCAGTTCGATGTCATTGCCTATATCGAATTTGCCAACATGGATAAGCTTGGAGAGATTATAGAGAAGTTTATGTCCTTAAATGGAGTTCAGCGAACCCAGACAGCAGTCGTGATACCGCGTGGATTAGGATAGTAATAGCCATTCTCTATGTGCACACATGCTCTCTAAGAAAAGAGTCAAGGCAGTAGTCTATGGTAGATCTGTGCATGCATGCAGAACAACTATGGAATATTTATTAATTATTTACTAGATCGCCAAGTTTACACGAGTATTTAAATTGTTGTGCAACATTTATTTCTTCTGAAAATGCCAAGGACACCAGCACCAGAATGCCCAAGATGTGGCATGGGAATGCGATGTATCTACATTCACAGCGGAGCAAGTGGACGACAAAGATCACTCAGGATAGGTTGGATCTGCATGAACTGCAAAGAAATCAGCTTGGACTACCCCGTCTCACAATACATAAAAGAAGCAAAAGAGCGCGCCAGAGACCTCTGACGTACGCCCAAATAAACTGTAAAAACCACGTCAACCCCAAAATCTACACGTCATGCATGCATGTGTATCAAAATCGTATAGATATGCGGGTTTTCTTCAAGGTCTTATATCTGAACCCAGATATTCTGAACCTGCATCTCAATTACCTCATGTGGGTTTGAATGTTTATCTATTACTTCTAGATTGGTGTAGTAAGTGCCGAAAAAATAGAGTAAAGCGTTATGACGAGCGTTGATGGGCGCCGAATCATACGAATCAGTGATGCTCCTTGAAAGTCCAAATCTCCAACTTCCTCTAAAACAGCATCTATCCCTAATCTTGCGCACAAGTCGATAATTTTGTCAATTTTGTCATCAGATAGGCGGTTGAACAATTTTCTTAGTTGACGCATTGCAGCTAGATCGAAGCCTATCCTTTCCTTCCATCTAGATTGATAATGTGACAGAAAGGTTTCGGAAAAATCGTGGTTCTGCAAGGCCTCGTAGGCAATGTTCCCCGCAATCCTGGAACATATTAGTCCGAAGATTACGCCACCGCCCGTTGTGGGTTTCACCTGCGAGGCTGCGTCCCCTACGATAAGAAGACCATTTGAAT
>CP070709.1:509967-516281 GCA_020350305.1 Candidatus Bathyarchaeota archaeon | reverse complement strand
TTCCAAGGAGACATTATCGCTATTCTCATATCCATCTTCCCAGCGCTTGATGTCTTACGATAAATAGGCTGATAAAGAATTGTGCATTATAAACCTACTGAGGTTGCGCAACGTGAAATTGAAACGTTACGAGAATAACCCCATTTTAGAACCCGGCAAGAACCAGTGGGAATCTATAGCGGTTTTCAACCCCGCCGCCTTCTATTGGAATAACGTAGTCTATCTGCTCTATCGAGCCGTTGGAGAATACGAGAGATATGTTTCCAGAATTGGCTGTGCGATCAGTCAAGACGGCGTCAATTTCGAACGATTAGTTAATCCTATATTTGAGCCTGCAGAAGAATTTGAAAAGTGGGGTGTTGAGGATCCTCGAACAGTAATACTTGAGAACAAGCTCTACATGACGTATGTTGCTCATTCCGGACGAAGCGGTCCTCCGAGAGCTCTTTTCCCTAGGCTAGGCATATCAGGCGAAAAAGCTCGTGTCATTCTCTCGGAAAGGGGTATACCCCGCATAGCTTTAGCTTCATTAGACAATCTATCCTATTTGGACGACTTGCAGAATCTTCATCGCCATTTTAGAAGACATGGGTGCATTACTCCTTCTGGGGTTTATGAAAGAGATACGGTGCTTTTTCCTGAGAGAATTAATGGTAAGTATGTGATGCTCCATAGGCCTCGCGATTGGGTAGGTCCTGAGTACGGCACGGATCTTCCAAGTATTTGGGTTGCCTATTCTGAAAACCTCAAAGACTGGTATGGCCACAAAATCGTGATGAGACCTGAAAGAGAATGGGAGGCCGAGAAGATAGGCACCGGGCCGCCCCCGATAAAAACCGAGAAAGGGTGGCTCTTAATCTACCACGGGGTTAGTGCTGACCATAAGTACAGAACAGGCGTTGCATTGTTGAACCTGCAAGATCCTTTGAAGGTTATCAGTCGTTTGCCACAACCAATTCTGGAACCAGAGAAAGATTATGAAAAAGTTGGCGACGTTCCAAACGTGGTATTTCCTGAAGGGGCAGTAGTGCTCAACAATAGACTCTTCGTCTATTATGGCGCGGCTGACAGAGTTTGTTGCGTTGCCACCGGGGAATTGGACATGTTCTAGCTTTTTTCGTAGCAAACAGTATAGGTATTTTTCACTATCTGAGGAACTTTATATCGCCCATATTGGTGACTTTTCACACATGTTTTCAGATCAAATGAGAAAAACTCCCTTTTGAAAAGACTTTCTACCGTCTTAGCCCAGCGTGCCACGTTGGAAAGATACGCTATTAGATCCTAGCATGGTTTCTTGTAGAGATAGCCACATGATTAATCGAAGTAGATAAATGCCGATGAAGGTATTTTACCCTGAGGTTAGGGTTCTTAGGTTTCTTGATTTATGAAACTGCACTTCTGTTTTCGACTTTTACTTCTTTCGATGTAAAGACTTAAACTACCAAGTCTGAATACATATTCCAACTTGGTGAGGATGGTTTATTGCTTCCCTATGCACCATGGCTTTGCTGGCTTATTCCAGTGATTGGAGCTGTACTCACCCTGATCTTTGCCAGAATCAACTCCAAGCTCGGAAATTATGCACCAGTGGCATTTGCGGTGGCTAGCGTCATATTTTCGCTCTCTATGATACCGGACGTTTTCACTGGAAGCTTGGTTGACTGGGCAAGTGGGAAAACGTTAGGTGACATTCCCTATAATTGGTCAACTCCATGGGTCAGTTCCCTTGGTATAGATCTGGGAGTGTTGGTTGATCCTTTAAGCGTACTTATGACCAGCGTGGTCAGTAGCATAGGACTCTTGGTTCTCGTTTTCTCCATAGAGTACATGCGTGGCGATCCAGGCTTGACCAGATACTGGTTTTTGACACAGCTTTTCATCGGTGGATTGGGTATGGTGGTTATGGCGGGCAACCTTCTTCAACTGTATATAGGCTGGGAGATAGTTGGAGTGTGTTGTTACGCCTTAGTTAGCTTTTGGCACAAAGATCCGCAAAATGTTCGCTACGGTTTGAAGACGTTTCTGATGCTACGTGTAGGCGACGTTTTTCTGTTAGCGTCTATCTTAATTATGTACTTCTATTCTGGAACCTTCAACTTCGGAGATATAAATCTGGTTGAACTGTCAAAGTCTGGCTTGTTACTCATTACAGCTCTCATGTTTTTCAGTGGAGCCATATCGAAGTCTGCTCAATTCCCTTTACATGTGTGGCTGCCTGACGCGATGCCGGCTACACCGGCTTCGTTTAACGCAATTACAGAGGTTCTGGCGGGAGTATACTTGGTGGCAAGGGCTCTTCTGATGTTCCACGGAGCTTTGATCGGAGGGTGTGGAGAGTTGACTCTCTTCTTCTTGGTCGTTGCATGGATTGGCGCATTTACCGCATTGCTGGGTGCAAGCATGGCTATGGTCCAGAGAAATCTGGTTAGGGTTTTGGCGTATTCTATCATCAGTCAGTACGCCTATATGATGGTGGGTTTAGGCGTGGGTGGGTTAATGGCTGATCCGGCTGCCGGATATTTAGCGGGCAATTTGCATCTATTGGCTGACGCTATTATTTCGGGGCTTCTTTTCCTGTCCGCGGCAGCAATCTTGCATAGGGTTCAGTCTCAAGACATGTTTGACATGGGTGGACTCAGAGCCCGAATGCCAATTACGTTTAAATGCATGGCTGTCGGGGCTCTTGCTACTATTGGTATACCGCCGTTGAGCGGGTTTTGGAGTGAAGAATCCGTATACGGCGCGATATTGATGCTTGCCCAGGAAGCTGGTGAACAAGGAAGTTTCACTCTGATGCTTTCAGCTTATGGACTGTACTTTTTAATGATGGTCACTGCTGCCGTCACCGCTTTTTACGTCCTTCGTATGATGGGTTTGGTTTTTGGTCGAAGAAGCAAACACGTAGCGCAGCTGGAACATGAAGGGGAACCTATCAAGGAAGTTTCACCTCTAATGTGGGTTCCTATGGGAGTTGCGGCGATAGCCACGGTGGTTATAGGTTTGTTAGCGCCGTTTATTATCGTGGGATTTGCTGAATTCTTCTCATCGATTTTAGGTCATGGCATAATCCATGTGGGCTTTATTGATGTTTTAGAAGAGGCATTTCTCTCACCAAGTTTTGGAATAACGTGTGCAGCGTTGTTAATCGGAGGTTATCCTGCGTACCAGCTGTACATATCACGTAGAGTTGACCCGATTAAATTAATCAGAGAACACATGTTCTTAAGGAAAGTTCGTACATTTCTATGGAATCGATGCTTCATCAACGCGTTCTACTACAAAATCTTCGTTCATCCGACGGTTGCGTTTTCGAAAGGATTGTACCGTCGCTTCGAGCTTGGAGGCATCGACGCATTTAATTACTTGGTAGCAAATGTTACGACATCGTTTTGTCGACGTTTCAGAAAGACTCAGTCAGGAGACTTGTCCTACAACATGCTGGCAGTTTCTGTTGGAATTGTGTTGTTGATAGTTTTAGTATTCATATTTGGAGGGTTCATTCCCTAGGTGGAGGCTATGTTCTATCATACCCCCCTGTTGGCAACGCTTCTTCCCGCAGTTTTAGGAATAATTCTATATCTCGGTGGAAGAGGTGTCGAAAAGAAAGTCCGATGGCTGGCGACAATAATCGCTTTTCTGCCTGTTTTTTTGATTCTTTCTATGCTACCAGACTTCATTGGATATTACCAGGACGGAGGGCGGTCGATTTATGTTACATATGAGTGGATAACGCCCCCATTTGAGGTCAAATTCGGTTTTCTAATCGACAACATCAACTTTCCCATTGGCTTAATCATTGCCATCGTCAGCGCTTTTTCCTGTTTCTACTCCACCAAATACATGGAAAGTGGACATGGACAAGCGGGTTACTACGCGAATCTACTGCTCTTCACGTCTGGCATGCTCGGAGTAGTATTTTCTTCGAACCTTCTCCAGTTCTATCTCTTCTGGGAGTTGATGTTGATTCCATCCTACTTTTTAATAGCTTTCTGGGGAACAGCTAAAAGAGCATCGACCATCGGATTCAAATACTTCATATTCACGCATGTTGGCGCAGTTTGTATGCTCCTTGGGATTTTATCAATATACGCGTTTACTGGGACCTTTGATCTAGTTACTCTCCCTGAACAGTTTGGTATGATACCACCAAACATGATAATGCTCATCTTCGCTTTACTGCTGATTGGATTCTGTGTCAAGATGGCGATATTTCCTCTTCACACATGGTTGCCAGATGCACACGCTGAAGCTCCTGCGCCGATAAGTGCCATGCTGTCTGGAGCCATGATCAAATGTGGCGCCTACGCTATGATACGGATTTCGCTCTCCATGTTTAGCTCAACAATGCTCCAAACCTCTGATTATTTGGCAATTATCGGGATCGTTACGATAATTTATGGGGGATTGATGGCCCTCGCCCAAACTGACATAAAACGATTGTTGGCTTATTCCAGCATAAGTCAGATGGGATACATTTTTTTCGGCATAGGGGTCAGCTCAGAACTCGGGGTCACGGGCGGACTATTTCACATAGTGAACCACGCCATTTGCAAAGGTCTTCTCTTCATGTGCGCCGGCATCATCCTAAACCAAACTGGGACAAGAGACATCAGAAAATTAGGTGGCTTAGCTGGAAAAATGCCCATAACCACCGTCTCATGCTTGATAGGCGCCTTGTCTCTGGCCGGAACCCCTCCACTAAGCGGGTTTTGGAGTGAGTGGATGATATTTGGAGGCGGAGTTGCCGCTGGAAAATTTCTTTTCACCCTAATAGCAATTATTAGTTCTGTAATCGCCGTTGGATACTACTTGTGGTTCGTATGGAGAGTTTTCTTTGGAGCAATTCCTGAGAATTTGGAAAACGTGAAAGAGGGTTCATGGCTGTTGCTTATTCCTATAGTCGCGTTGACGGTAGCTACTGTCGTGTTGGGGATATGGCCGGATTTACTCCTGGGATTGACCAGTAGCATTTAAATCCTTTGTACTGGTTTCTTAAAGCATAGACCATTCTAATCAGCAATCAAGGAGCATCTGAAGATTTATATTTCCTAATCGCGTACTACACTAATGATGTGAATGAGTGGCGATGGTGAGAAGCCTAGTCTTCTCAGCGTGGTTAACGTTTGACAGAGCAAGTTAGAAACTTCTTCCGAAGAATCAGATCATATCTGCGGATTACGCATGTAGGTAGTATCGCCAGAAGATACTTCGTCATGAATGGTTTTGACGGTTCAATGACTATGCTAGGCATTGTTATAGGCTCGTGGATTGTGGGGAACATGGATCCAAAGATAATTGTCACCGCAGGATTTGGGGCATGCTTGGCCATGGGAGTATCAGGCATTTTCGGAGCTTACATGGCTGAGAAAGCTGAGAGAAAGAGACACCTTAAGACGCTTGAGGATTCTATGCTTACCGATCTTGGTGATTCTATGCACAGTGATGCTTCTAACTTTGTTTCCATCTATGCTGCAATAGTAGATGGTGTATCACCCATGTTGACAGCAGTCGTCTCTCTTATTCCCTTCATCTTAACGTTAACGGAAACGCTTGTCATCTGGGACGCCTACATTATATCCCTCATTCTCACCTTAACCACATTGTTTTCTTTAGGCCTCTATCTTGGCAGAATCGCAAGGGAAAACATTTTTTTATACGGCGCTCAGACGGTCGCCGCAGGACTACTAACTGTAGCGATAGTCGTCCTTCTAGGTGGAATTTAACTTCTTTACTGAGCAAATCACCTTTGAGGTACCAAAATCTAGGCCTCTAAATGTTGAGACAAATATAGATTTTGCTTATCGTAAACGAGTATGCCTAGTCGTCTTAAGTTGATGTTTTTTTGATAAGCTTTTTTCCGACTGAAACTTCGTCGATGCTGTGAATCACGGCTCCGCAATCTTTCATGGCGTCTTTGAGATTGTTAAGGTTGATACTGTTGCCTTCTATTGTGACTCTTACACTTTCTGTGCTTTGGTCAATCTCGACAAGGGATATGTTGACTCCGTCTATGCCTTCTATGGAGCTTAAACGCGTAGCAAGTTCAGGTAAGTCGGGTTCATGGGGCTTTAAGACATCTAGGACCAGCCGCTTTACGCCCTGTTGCACCTACAAAGGTCCTCCAACCTCAACGTCTGTATTCTAATTATTTAACTTTTATTCCTTCAAATCACACACGCACGCAGAGTCTCGTCTGTTTTTCTCTGCAATTTCTCTTTGTCGCTCACAACCTCAAGTTCATACGTATTAATTCACCTGATGCTTCTCAATCTTTTTCGTAAAAGAACAAGTAGAATTCCAGAAGACATGTC
>CP070709.1:505401-509867 GCA_020350305.1 Candidatus Bathyarchaeota archaeon | reverse complement strand
TTCCTCTATAAGCATAACAGAACTTGCTTCAGCCACAAGTCGGCCGGATAAATTCGTTGGGTTGCACTTTTTTAATCCGCCGCAACTAATGAAATTGATAGAGATTATCCGTGGGGCGAAAACTTCGGATGAAACCGTAAATTTAGTAGTTGCTGTTACCAAGAAAATGGAGAAGGATCCAGTTGTGGTGAAAAAGGATTGTGCAGGCTTCATTGTGAATAGAATTTTAGTTCCAGCGTTGAACGAGGCTATTTCTCTTGTTTGGGAGGGAATAGCCGAACCAGAAGACGTGGACAAGGCGATAAGGCTTGGACTGAATTGGCCGATGGGCCCCCTAAAATTGGTCGACTACCTTGGATTGGACACGACTCTTTCCATAGCTGAAGTTTTGCGAAATGATCTTGACCCGAAATACAGCCCATGCCCACTGCTAAGACAAATGGTTCGAGCGGGGCTTCTCGGAAGAAAGACTGGCAAGGGCTTTTATGACTGGACAAAGCGGTGAAAAATCATGGAATTCACGAACCTTCTATATGAGAAGAAAGATGGAATAGCAACTATAACCATAAATCGCCCAAAAGCTCTGAACGCGCTGAACGAGGAGACTCTTCCGGAGTTTCTTTCAAGTCTTGAAAATGCAGAAAAGGACGAAAACGTTAGGGTCATAGTGATTACAGGAGCTGGTGAAAAAGCCTTTTGCGCTGGGTTAGACCTTAAAACGGTGAAGGATATCAGCGTAATAAAAGCGGTGGAGACTTCAAGACTTGGACAAAAATTGACTTTGGCGATTGAAGAGCTTGGAAAGCCTGTGATTGCAGCCATCAACGGCTACGCCCTCGGGGGAGGCTTAGAACTTGCAATGGCATGCGACATCAGTATAGCATCAGAAAACGCCAGAATTGGACAGACAGAGGTAAATGTTGGATTGATTCCTGGCTGGGGAGGAACACAACGTTTGCCACGGCTTGTTGGAAAGGGAATAGCAAAAGAGCTTATATTCACTGGTAAGATGATTGACGCCAAAACGGCTGAAAGACTCGGCTTGATCAACATGGTTGTGCCACCAGAAAAGCTCAAATCAGCCGTTGAGGAACTTGCCAAAGTAATCATGAGCAAGCCTCCAATCGCTATAAAGCTAGCCAAAGAGCTCATCAATAGTAGCATTGAAACAGATCAAGGGACGGGGCTAGTGCACGAAGCAGAGGCCTTCGGAATACTGGCTTCGACAGAGGACTATAAAGAGGGAGTATCAGCGTTCATAGAGAAAAGAAAACCAGAATATAAAGGAAAATAACAATATTCTTTACCAGTGATTTCGATGAGACAAGTTGCCATCGTTGCTGGGGGTGAGGCAAAGGCTGGTAGGAGAGCGGCCAGCTGGAGGGACCTAGTGCAAGAAGCAGGAAAAGCGTTGTTTGAGGATGTTGACAATTTATCGCCGAAGGATGTTGACTCCATCTTTGTTGGGGCGGCTCAGCCTGAAAGGTTTGCTTTTCTGTCTTATGTGGCTCCTCTGGTTGCCGAACATATTGGTGTGACTCCTAGGAAGGTTATTGCGAGGACGGAGCTTGCTTGTGTTTCGGGTCAAGCGGCTATCCGTTACGCGTGGAATTGTGTCGCGACGGGCATGTCTGACATTGCTGTTGCTATTGGAGTGGAGAAGATGTATCAGCCGGACATGGCTGAGGCTCAGACAACTATGACGTGCGTTTTGGATCGAGAATGGGACGGAATCAATTGTTTTTCGGCTCCTCCGATTTTTGCTGTCACGGCTCAGAGGCACATGTATGAATTTGGCACCACCAAGGAGCAGATGGCCTTGGTTTCCGTGAAAAATCACCATTACTCATCGTTGAATCCGATTGCTCATCTTCAGAAAGAGGTTACTGTTGAGGCTGTGCTGAATTCGCCAGTGGTGGCTCCTCCGCTTAACCTTTTTGACTGTTGCCCTATGACGGATGGGTCAGCTGGGGTTATTCTGGTTCGGGCTGAGGATGCGAAGAAGTACACTGATACGCCGATGTATCTCATTGGATCTGGGCAGTGTGCTATTGGGAATGTGATTAATAGTTTGGCGAGTTTGAGTGAGTGGGTTCCGCTTAAGCTGGCGGCTGAGGAGGCTTGGAGAACCGCGAAGATCACTAAGGATGACGTGGATATCGCTGAGGTTCATGATTGCTTTACGATTTCTGAGATCATGGAGTATGAGGGGCTTGGATTTTGTGAGAAGGGTAAAGGCGGGAAGTTTATTGAGGACGGTGAACCGTGCATTGGTGGTAAGGTGGCTGTGAACCCGAGTGGTGGGATTATGGGTTGTGGACATCCTTTGGGTGCGACTTCTATTTATCATACGTTTGAGATACTGAAACAGTTCAGGGGAGATGTTGACAGGGGAAGGTATGTTAAAGACGCTGAAATTGGGATTCAGCACAGTCTAAGTGGAGCGGCGAATCAGCATTCTATATTGGTCTGTTCGAGGGAGCCCAGATGAGTAAAGTGAAGTTTGAGAAGATCAAGCGTCCTGAAAAGATTGGACTTCCGTTTATGCTAGATTTCTATCCGTTGCAAGATGAGAAGAACACGAGGATCAGCCAGTTCTTTAAGAGCCTTAAGGAAGGACACCTAACTACAACGAAGTGCAAGAAGTGCGAAAAAGTTGTGTGGCCTCCGAGAATTATGTGCCCTGAATGTCATTCTGAAAGCCTCGAATGGGCCGACCTAGGCGTAGAAGGCGAATTATACGCTTTCACTGAGATAAGGCTCGGCGCTCCACTCGGTCTTGTCGAAGATGTACCCTTCTGCGTCGGCATAGTCAAGATCGGCAGTTTACTCATTTCGGCCAGAATCGACGACGCCAAATACGAAGACCTCAAGATTGGAGACAAAGTCACACTTAAAATAGTCGAACTACCAGACAACAGAGTCTTCTACAGGTTCCGCATAACCTAGGAAACAGTTGCCTTTTTTCCCTTTGCATCTTATTCTTTGATTTACATGAGTTCTCTCGTATTTCTTGCGTGCATGCAACGTAGGCATCTTGAGCGCAATCTTCCCTTCTTTTTTTCTAACGGTTTCTCTTCAACTCTAAATACTTAAATAATAATTGAATCTACCCTGGTACGAAGATAAAGGGGAAAGTGAGGAAATGAAGAAGATTCTGCAGATAAATCTGAAGTTCAACGTGACAAGACCCGAGCTTGAGAAGTCTTTTCTTGGAGTAGCCCAACCCATCTCAGATGTCAAGGGCCTCCTGTGGAAGGTCTGGCTTATGAATGAGGCTGAGAAATCAGCAGGCGGAATCTACTTGTTTGAAGATGATGCCTCAGTAAATGCTTACCTAAACGGAGAAATCGTTGCGGGGATAATGAAGCATCCAGCCCTAAGTGATATTGAAGCAAAAGTATTCGACATACTGTCCGAACACACAAAGATTACTCGCGGCCCTATAGAATGACTTGCCAAGCAGTCTTAACACTCTCCACAGAGAATTCCTAGGTTTGACTTTGCTTCGTCATAATCCTGACAAACCTTAATCTTCCTTCTTTTTTGCTTCATATTTCTCACAGAATGCATACAAGAAAGATCGACGTTCGACAACGCACATTTATGGATGTATTTTTGAAGGAATAGATTGATACTGATGCGAATGTGCACGTGCTAGTATAGGTCTTCTTCGATTTCTGTGTTTTGCTGAGGCATTTTTCCGCGTCTTTTTATATATTGTTGGAGTAGTTCGCTTTCTCTCATTGTGTACATCTTCGCTTCTTCATAGATAAAGTATTTTGCCTTCGTGTTAGTTATGAGCTGCTGTTCCAACGCTTGTTTAAGGTTCATCGTTCCCTCAATGTAAACAATCTCCCTATCCTCGTCTAAAAGCTGAAAAACGCCTTCTGACTCTGGAACAACTTCTACGTTTCCTTCTTCCAACGGCAACCATTTTTCTGGAGGCTCGGGAGCCTGCCGAATGCACAATCTCAAATCACATCTTAGACAACGGCCTGCCTCTTCTTGCGCCATTTTTTTATCGTATCCAAGTTCAACCTCAAAAAAATTTCCTCTCCGTTTTTCAACGGGTAAACTGGGCATTTGAACAGACTGGTTGTAGCCGAACTTCTCCACTTTCCCAAGCCATGGATTCGGTTCCTCAACCTCAACAAACCTGTCCTCAAGGGTTCCGATTCCCCCAAGATGTCTGTCAATGGCAAAAGCAGCCTCCCTGCCTGAAGCCAAAGCCTCAACAATTGAACCCGGACCCTTAATAATATCCCCACAAGCAAACACACCAGGAATGCTAGTCTCCATATTGGGCGACTTGACTTGAACCAGTCTCGTCTTTGATATGTTTGGCTGATCTGCTGTCCGCCACGAAAGGTCTGGAGTCTGCCCAATCGCAAGCAAAAGCATGTCAATTTCCATTATCTTCGTTTCATTTTCATCATAGGTCGGATTAAATCTTCCTTCCTCAT
>CP070709.1:501399-505301 GCA_020350305.1 Candidatus Bathyarchaeota archaeon | reverse complement strand
GTTCTGTCCGAGACTGAAAGAATATGGTCGAAGCTGGCTGTGGAGCGAATCCTTCGTTCTCACGTTTTGGCTACGATTGCAGCTGATTTTGCTCGCACCGAGCAGGGAATCTACGATTTTTTTGATAGAACCTTTTATGCGTATCAGTATGGTTCGGATGCCATTAAAGGGGTCATCGTAAAAATTCTGAAGTTTCTTTATGATGAAAAAATGATTGAAATTAACGGTGAAAACGTTTCGGCCACCAAATTTGGACGAAGAGTTTCTGAACTGTATATTGACCCAGTTTCTGGAGTTATAATTCGAGACGCTCTGTTGAGTCGAGCGCCCAAGCTAACCGACATCAGTTTTCTCCACATGATTGCACACACACCTGACATGTTTCCTAGGCTTCGCCCCTACTCGAGCGAGGTCGATCAACTCGCCTTGTTTGTTGATGAGCATCAGGACGAGTTTATGTTGGAAGTGCCTGATAGAGGGGTGGATACAATAGCCTATGAAAATTTCTTGGGAGAGGCAAAGCTCGCTTGGGTACTCGGTGCGTGGATAGAAGAAACAACAGAAGACGACACCATCGGAAAGTTTAGAGTTCAACCCGGCGACCTCTACCGACTTATCTCAACTGCACGATGGCTTCTATACGCTTCACATGAATTAGCATCTCTCTTCGTCCACAAAGACCTTCTCCGAAACCTCGCAGGACTCACAGAACGCGTCAAAAAAGGCGTGAAAGCAGAACTGCTCCCACTCGTTAGGTTAGAGGGAATCGGCAGAGTCCGAGCGCGCATACTTCATAATTCTGGCCTAAAGACCATAAAGGATATTAAAAGGGCTCCACTTGAAAAACTGACCAACCTACCATTGATCGGTCCCAAAGTTGCAAAGAAAATCAAGGAACAAGTAGGCGGATTTGTCAAATCCAAAGAATGGGAAAAACTGAAAAAAGAGAAAAGTCAGGAGCAACAAGCCCTAACCAAATATTAACTAGTCAACCCTCGACCTCTTCTTTCCTGTTTCGTCTTTTCAACAGCCAGGTCAACTTGCTTGGCAGCTGTACCCAAATAATTTCTCGGGTCTAACACCTTGTTGATCTCTTTTTCATCAAGCAAATCTCGCACAGCATTATCTTCGAGAAGAACTGTCTTAAAGAGACGCTTTTCAACATCACTTTTCATAGCTAACTTTCGAACGAGTTCATGAGCCTCTTGACGGCCCACACCCTTCCTTGTCAAGGCAAGCATAACAGCCTCAGACATCATTCGCCCCTGCGTCAACTCCATGTTCCGTAGCATCCTTTCTTCATCAACCTGCAGATTTGTCAAAACGTTTGTCATCAAAACCAGCATGTAATCAGTGAGAATACACGCTTGAGGGATTATGAACCTCTCAGCAGAAGATTGTGTCATGTCTCGCTCATGCCATGTTGGAACATTTTCTAAAGCAGGCACAATAAGACTTCTCATAATCTTAGCTAAGCCGCAGACCGTTTCACAAGTTTGTGGGTCATGCTTGTGCGGCATCGTTGAACTGCCCACTTGTCTCTTTCTTTCAAAGAACTCGAATGCTTCTCTTATTTCTGTTCGTTGCAACTGCCGAATTTCGATGGCAATCTTGTCCAGCGTAGATGCAATCACGGCGAGAATGCAGATGAGCTCTGCAAAACGATCCCTCTGAACAATTTGTGTAGAAACCTCTACCGGCCTGACACCTAATCTTTTCATAACAAGCTTCTGCATCTCCATTGCGTGTGAACCTAAACCCGCCTGAGTTCCAACAGCACCGCCCATCTTCCCAACCAACACGCGTTTGCCACATTCGTGGAGGCGTTGAACATGCCTTGCAGTCTCCCTCATCCAAACCGCAAACTTGAGCCCAAACGTAATTGGCAACGCATGTTGACCGTGAGTTCTACCCATCATAGTGGTCTTCTTGTATCGATTTGCACCATTCATCAGAATAGCCTCAAAATTGTTCAGTTTTTTTCCAATCAGCCCTAAGGCTTCTTTCAGTTGAAGGGCAGTTGCTGTGTCCAAAATATCTGAGCTTGTCGCTCCGAGGTGAATGTAAGCTCCACTCGGCCCGCACACCTCAGCCAACGCTCGAACCATCGCCATTACATCATGCCTGATTTCGCTTTCAATCTCCTTCACACGAGTCAGTCTAACCTGTTTTACAGAGGCCATTTCCACAATTTTCTCAGCGTCTTTTCGTGGGATGTTTCCTACTTCACTGTGTGCCCAAGTTAAGGCTGCCTCTACATCCAGCATCCTTTGAAGCCTGTTCTCTTCATCGAAGATTCTTCGCATTTCCCGCGTTCCGTAACGGCCAGTATCGATTGGAAGAATAGGCAATTTTGGTTTCCTCCGGGAGGATACATAATAATAGGTTGAAGATTAACTTTTAACCGTTGTCGATGGAGACCTTTGATTTTGGGCGCGATTGCAGCTGTCGTTAACAAGAGAGGCGAAAACGCTGTTCCAAACGTAGTTATTATGCTCAGAGAGTTAACGCATCGAGGCATTGACGCTCACGGGGTCGCTATACCAAGCTTAGCAATTACAGCGAAGTCGATTGAAGACATGAAAATCGAAAACCTCAATTCACCGGTTGCTTTAGGCCATAACCTTTCTCGCATTTTTCCAAGAGACCATCCACAGCCAGTTCTGGGTGATCACCTCGCCCTCGTGTTTGAGGGCCATTTATTCGCCCCCTCCAACATCTCTGAGGTTGACGAAATCCGTGAGAAGCTTAGGCTTAGACTTCAAAGAAACGCAGGCTCTTTTATCAGGGAATTTGAAGGCTCCTACTCATTCGCTATTGCATGTCCAAAGAAGGTGATTGCTGGACGGGACATGTTTGGGATAAACTCGCTACATTATGGCGAAAATGAAACAGCCTGTGCCATAGCGTCGGAGCGTAAAGCTTTGTGGGCGCTTGGAATAGAAAACGTGAAGTCCTTTCCGCCGGGAAACTTAGCCGTAGTTAGTCCCAAAGGCGTCGATTTTCAGCCAATAAAAACCGTAGCACAACCCCTCTTAAAATCCGTAAACATGAATACTGCAGCGAAACATCTCCAAAACCTTTTGTTAGAATCAACAAGAAAGAGGATTTCTGATCTTAAGAAAGTAGCAGTTGCTTTTTCAGGTGGCTTAGACAGCAGCATCATTGCTAACCTCGCTAAAATCTGCGGAATCGATGTTCATCTGATTTCAGTTGGGCTAAAAGGTCAGGCAGAAGTCGAGTATGCAAAGGCAACAGCTGAGAGGCTTGATCTACCTCTTCATCTCGAAGCATTCACGGTGAATGATGTTGAACAGGTTCTTCCAAAGGTTTTGTGGCTGATTGAAGAATCTAACGCAGTGAAGGCCAGCATTGCCATACCGTTTTTTTGGACGGCTGAAATTGCCTCAAAAATGAAATGCCATGTTCTCTTAGCCGGGCAAGGAAGCGACGAACTATTTGGGGGCTATCACAGGTATCTTGGAACGTATGCTCAATTCGGTATTACAGCTGTCCAGAATGCCATGTACCACGACATAGCATCCTCTTTCGAGAAAAACTTCCAGAGAGACACTCAGGTTTGCTCCTTTCACAAAGTGGAGTTGCGACTCCCGTTCGTAGATCGCGAGATTGTAAAATTCGCGTTGGGTTTACCCGTAGGCTTGAAAATCAAATCTATGGAAGATCGTCTTCGAAAGAGGGTGCTGCGACGAGTAGCTCAAAACCTTGAACTTCCACAATTCATCGTTGACAAACCTAAGAAAGCCATTCAATACACAACCGGAGTGAACAAGACTCTTCAAAGACTAGCGAGAAAGGAAAGTTTAACCTTGCGGGAGTATGTTAAAAGGGTCTTCCGAACAGTATATCCTCTGAGTGTGTGAAATGAAAAAGACAGCAGT
>CP070709.1:498158-501299 GCA_020350305.1 Candidatus Bathyarchaeota archaeon | reverse complement strand
TACGATGTCTTTTCCCAAACCTTGAACATTTCCCTTTAGTGCTCCAATAACGATCTTTCACTTCACTTTTGTAGCTTCGACTTGCAGGTGATGCTCAAAAACTTTGAAAGCTTCTCGCATGGCCGAAGCAGCAGCAGCCACGTCTATAACAAAAAATTCTTTTCTTTCATATTTTTCATCAACTTCCCTCATTGCCCCGATTAATTCTTCCAAAGCGTCATTTGCGGGTAAACCTTGATTAACTGCTTGCTCTGCTATTTTGCTAGCCTTCCACACATCACCAAGAACAACGACTTTACGTAATGCATCCAAGAGCTCCTCAGATGAACTCAAACCTTAAACCTCGTTGAGTAGAGTGTTTAGCACACTATGCTCGATTGACTACTTGATCTCTATATATTCATAGGCATCCCTTAGTTTCTCGAAACAAAAATGTACTTTCTGAAAGCTTTTTCTAAGTTCGGCAACGTCTTCTTTTACTTTCTCTGTGGGTTCTTTGTCTACGATTACCCGTTTGATAAACTCCGCTATTTCCTCCATCTCTTTCTCTTCCATACCCAACCTTGTTATTTCAGAGGCTCCTAGTCGAATTCCCCCAGGGTTCATATAATGTCTTCCTTCCCGAATGTCCCAAGGCAAAAGGTTCCGGTTAATTATGATGTTTGCTTTTTCAAGCTCCTTTTCAATTTTACCTCCATCTCCATATTCTGTTATGTCAATAAGTAAAACGTGAGACTCTGTGAAACCTTTATGTTCAGCTAAAACCTTGAATCCTCTCTCATAGAGCGCCTGTCCCAGCGCCTTCGCGTTCCTTATCACCTGTTTTGCATATTTTCTTCCGAATTCAAGCATCTCCGCCAATGCAACGGCCACTCCTGCAACGTTCTGTAGATGATGATTACTCACAACGCCTGGAAACGTCGCCCTCTTTATTCCCTCCGAATGTTTCTCCAAGGATAAGATCATTCCGTGCTGTGGACCCGGTAATGTTTTATGTGTACTTAGTGTTACGACATCTGCTCCCTCCCTCAATGGATCCTGAAAAGTCCCCCCAGCGATTAATCCTGCCACATGCGCCGCGTCGTAAACAACAGTGGCACCGAGGTTATGGAAATATCCTTCCATTTCCTTAACCGGATGTGGAAAGGGAAGAACGCTACCGCCAAACATGACAAGTTTCGGAGTTTTCCCTGTCTTCACTAGTTCTTCAACTCTTCTAATAGTTTCATCAACATCAACATTTAGCTCATGATGATTCAATGCAAGATATTCAACATTCAATCCATGTACAGCCCCCGCGGTTCCTCCCAGCTTCTTTTTGCCCATAGAAATGTGGCCGCCAGATGGAATCGACAGAGCAAGCATATAATCCCCTGGTTCAGCGAAAGCCGTATAAACAGCAAGGTTTGCCACGACGCCTGAGATTGGCCTAACGTCAACAAACTCCGCGTCAAAAAGTTTTTTAGCTAGCTCTATGCAGAGCAACTCAACTTGATCGATGTACGTGCACCCTGCATAAACTCTTCTTCCAGGCCATCCTTCGGCGTATCTATTCCCAAAATCGGTTATTATTGCTTCACGAACTGCTGGACTTGGAACGTTTTCACTTGCTATCAAAGGAATAACACATCTAAACCAAGCGTGGTGCTTTTTCAGGATTTGAAAAACCCCTTCATAATACTCTTTGGCACTACGCAACATCTCAACTCCTTTCGAATATAGAAAAGCCTGAATATTTAAAAACTCACTCGAGAATGGAAACAAGTACTCAACTTTTGCAGTATTTACGTCATATTAAGATGACGTCCAATATTTTTTCGACTGGTATTTTGTTGGATGAGGTAGACCTATTAGATGAAGTTTTGGAGTAGGCCATTGAAGGCTTGCCTGCACTCCGCCGATGGTCTTGTCGGACTGACCCCCTCACGTACAGTTTGCTCATGTTTATCCAATCATTGAGGAAGCTGTAAGCCACTAAACAAAACAATCACCCCACACGTGCGCGTGCACAGGAACTCGTTAAACTGTTAAAAAGCATGCATGCACAATGATTATCCCAAAAATGAGGAGAAAATCAGAAATATTTTTCTCTTGGAGGCTTGTATCTCCAAAAGGTTGCCATAAGTCCAGCAGCGATGAAAGCACTGGCTATCCAGAAGTTAAAGGCGGCGTCCCAGCTATAGTTGTCTATTAACCATCCCGAAACGACTCCTGCTAGGGCGGCGCCAACGTAGCCTAATCCGTCGATAAATCCAGTAGCTGAGGAGGCTCCTTTCCTTGTTCCGAAGTCCATAGGGATAGCCGCCACCATGGTAACGTGGGGTCCATATGTGAAATATCCAATAGCAGCGAGGCAAACTAGGCCTAAAATCCAGTTGTCCGCCGGTATCTTTGGGTAAAGCCAAGCCAAGCTTCCCAAACAAGCCAACATAACAGCCACGATTGGAGCCCGCCTCGAGCCGAAGTATTTCTGTGTAGCCCAACCAGCAGATATCGCTCCTAGCGACCCAGCGATAGGGATTACCATTGTTTTGTAAGCCGCCGTTGATATCTCGGCCCCCTGCACTTCAAACAGAAAAGTTGGTGCCCAAACGAAAAAACCGTATCTCACAACATCTAGGAACATGAATGCGATTCCAATGACCCACATCCTTGGATTTGCAAAAGTGCGTCTCAAGGTAAAGCCGAAGCCCAAGTGTTCTTCATCTAATGGTTTTTTTGCGCTTCTTCCCAATGTTGTTTTCTTTTTTAATCTGCCTAGTGTACTCTGTTTCACATGTTCTTCTACGCTGGGCAAGCCTATGCTTTCGGGTGAATTTCTTATTCCAAAGTAGTAAAGAATTGATGAGGCGCCAAAAATTAACGCTGGAATCCAAAAAACAAATCTCCAACCATAGGTTTCAGCTAAGTAGCCAGCCAACAACCATGATAACGCATTACCCACCTGATAGCATGAGCCATACAAACCCGCGATTTTTCCTCTTTCATTGATAGAGAACCAGTTTGCAAGTGTTTTGACGTTCAAAGGCCAGCCTGTGGCTTGGAAGTATCCGTTTATTGCCCAAAGAAGAATCATCATAAAAATTGTGGTGGTGAAACCAAAGGCTATATTTGCCAAGGCAGAGACAATGATGCCAATCG
>CP070709.1:495322-498058 GCA_020350305.1 Candidatus Bathyarchaeota archaeon | reverse complement strand
TCCAATGCTGGCGTAAGTGGTGCGACCGCCAAAACCTTCCCAATCTGAAAACATGACAAGATACCTGTCGCTAGGATTCCAAACTGTGCCCGGATACCAAGCTTCCATAGCCTCGTAGCTCCAAGCTCCGGGTATCATCAAAACCTCGAATCTGTTGTCCAGATACCTAGACTCGTAGACGCGGTATTCGTTAATCTCAGGAAAATTTTTGATCTTCTCAATCATATCCTTTGAAATAATGCTGTCCACAGCCGTTATGCTCCAGCGGGTGGGAACCAAACGTCTGTTGTCCTTCAATCCGAAGGAGCCAACGCTGAAGGCACGCTGAATCTTAGTAACTAGGGCACCTTTCTCGTACAAGGTAGTTACAGCTTCAGCAGCCTTTAAGTCGCTATCGAAGTAAGCCTTCTCAATCTGATGATCCCACCGCGAAGTTGAAACCCTCATGTCTCTAACAACCGCGGAAGGCCCAAAAGGCTGAACTTCGTCATCCAAAACAAGGCGCCTACTAGGCTTGCTCTTCAAAGTCAACTCAACATCCACTGGACCAACCGATAAAGCCAACTCACGGGTCCTATCCATAATCTTTCCAGCCTCCTCAAATTTCTTCACATGGACTCTATGTTTCCCTCTAACAAGCAAAGACCTGAAACCCACAATCTCATCGATAGATTTTCCAAACCAAAACTCAGGCAGATCGTAGAGGCTTGTGTCCTCGTGAACTGGAGGAACCAAAGGACCCGCATAGATATAGGGATAGCCAATCCGACCGACAAAGACGCTTGGCGGAGAAGCGCCATCCAAATCCGTGCCCCGAAGAAGAGGAACAGTTCTAAAATAAGATTTGAGTCTAACAACTAGGGGGCATCTGGTTTTGCCGCACAAAAACTTGCCACCTTTACAAGCTACGCAGAGACCTTTTCCCCAAGCCTTCGTCGCCAGATAATCTGCACTATAATTCAAGTCCGCAGCAAGACTAGGATCGAGGAGTTGGAGTATCCAGGGGTTATCCTTCCAAGATAACTTCGGCTTCCTCACCTGCCCAACAATCTTACCCTTTCTCTTCCCCTTGGTTAGTTTTCTCATGTTTATGCCCCTGAGACCGGCACTTAATCGCAAAATGTTACAATTAAAATCACGGATAAAATCTTCTGATTGTACGCGGGAAGGGAATGGTGTCCATCACGTTTTCCAAATCAAGTATCCAAGCGAGTAGTCGTTCAACCCCTAATCCAAAACCAACGTGAGGAGTAGTTCCGTATCTTCTCAAATCAACATACCAGTCATAATCTTCTTCTTTCAAACCGAATTCTCCAAGGCGCTCAATCAACTCTTCCTTATCGTCAATCCTTGAGCCGCCAGTGGCAAGCTCTCCAATCTTCGGCACAATCAAATCCACGGACATAACGAGTTTCGGGTTCTCCTTGTACATCTTGCAGTAAAACGCCTTTATCTCCTTGGGATAAGCATACACGAAAACGGGCTTTCCAAACTCCTTCGCCAACGCCCTCTCTTCATCGAACCCGAAGTCCTCCCCCCATTTGATCTTGAAGTCTTTTTTATGAAGTCTCTCTATGGCTTCGTCATAGGTGATCCTGCCGAACGGCGGTTTCACTTCAGCCAATTTTTTGGCATCCACTTTCAACTTGTTAAGTTCTTTCTCACATTGTTTCGCAACTTTCTGGCACACGTAGCTTACGAGATCCTCTTCCAAGCGCATGAGATCATCCATCGTTGCGAAAGCCTGTTCTGCTTCTACGTGCCAATACTCTGCAAGATGCCTTATCGTCCTGCTCTTCTCAGCTCTGAAGGAAGGAGCGACGCAATAAACCTTCTCTAACGAACCGATTAAAACTTCAAGGTGCAGTTGGGCGCTTTGGGTTAGATAAAGATCTTTGTCAAAGTATTTCACACCGAAAAGCGTGGCGCCGCCTTCCACAGCGCTGGATATAAACATGGGTGGCGAAACTTCAGTGAAGTCTTCTTTTCTGAAAAACTCGTGTACAGATTTCAGCGCTTCACCTCTTATCTTCATAATTTTGATCATTCTTTGACTTCGAAGCCATAGATGTCGAACGTTACGTCGAAACTCTTCGCTTTGGTCTTTCGTTATTGGAAACGGTTCAGCCAGTCCCACTATTCTCAATTGGTTCGTGGATACTTCAAATCCTCCGAGGGCACGTTCATCTTTTTTCACGGTTCCAGTCAGTGTGACGGAGGACTCGATTGTCACCTTTTCAGCGTCAGCCCAAGCTGGACTATCCCTCTTAACGGTGCATTGTATGACGCCTGTAGCGTCGCGTACTACAACGAATACAATGTCTTTACTTTCTCTTTTCCGGTAAACCCATCCTCTGATGTCCACTTGCTTACCATCAAAACGGCCATCCAAGATCTTCTGGATAGATGTAAGAGGCATGGCCATCACCTTTCACCTCTACTTCTGCCACACAAGCCTAAATATTTACTTACACCCCCTTCATTTCTTTGGCGTTTGCAATGGGAAAAAGGTCTCAGCATCGATGGATTATGTTAACTCTGGCTTTCCTCACAGCCTTTGAACTTCACTTCCTTCTTTTCTCTTTTTCACAGCTTGTTTCAAAGATACGGTTTGAAATGGGGCTACTTTATACTCAAGCTAATTTTGTCTTCTCAATATGCATCTTAGCCCTCGTAATGTTACGCATTCCTTGGGGCTTGCTGAGCGACCGCATCGGTTCTTCAGCAACTTTGAAG
>CP070709.1:490595-495222 GCA_020350305.1 Candidatus Bathyarchaeota archaeon | reverse complement strand
GGGGTATTTTTTGATTCGGATTTGGAATACGCATAGTTAGTCTCAATACAGACTCTAGACTCCAATTTCATATGAGTTAAATCTGACAAATCGGAACCTACAAAATGGCATGGTGGCGGAAGTTATTGAGATGACTGAGCAGCATTGCACCATTGGGACTGTGGATGATCTGTTGGTCCATGTTGTAGATGAAACACTGAGGCAGTTTTTCAGAGAAGAAGGTGCCAAGGTCATTTACGCTTTTATAAAGAACAACTGCCATTTGGAACGAGAAGAGATAGCTGAGAAACCCAAGGTATTTTCTTCTGGTTTGAAAGAGCTGCTGGGTTCGGCGGCACCGGTAATAGAGAGATTTATTCTTGAGAATCTGTACTCGAGGCTTCAGTTGGAATATAAGGAAATGGAAGGCTACGAGTTTTCAGATTATGCAAAGAAGTTGAGGAAAAGGTGCGGTTGTTAGAGCGTAAGGTTGTTCAAAGTCCTATTAAGAGCGTTTGCGTAGTAGAGGAACTGAAGGAAATTGGAGAGAAATTCCAAGCTTTGTTTGACCTCATGCCCGATCCTGTGGTTATAGTTGACGGCAAGGGCAAATTTTTGGCAGTCAACGATGAAGTGGAAGAAAAAACTGGGTTCAACAGGGAAGAGCTACTTGGAAAGAATTTCTTAAGGACAAAAATCGTGACGGCGAAAAGCAAAGCAATTCTGATAAAGAATCTGACCAAACGAATGATGGGAATGCACGTAGCTCCATACGAGGTTGAAGTGCTCACAAAAGACGGTAAAAGATTACCATACGAGATAAATGCAGTAAAGATGGAATACGAGGGAAAACCAGCAGATATAGTAGTTTTTAGAGATATAATCAAACGCAAACAGATGGAAGGGAAGCTCAGGGAATCTGAAGAAAAATATAGAAAGCAGTTTGAGGAGGCATTGGACGCTATCTTCGTAGCCGATGCCGAAACAGGTATAATAGTTGACTGTAACCGTGCAGCATCAGAATTAGTCGGCAGAGAGAAATCAGAACTAATCGGTAAACACCAGCGGATTCTCCATCCTCCACATCAAATTGAAGGAGAGTTTAGCAGGACTTTCAAGCAGCATCTCAAAGAAAAGGAAGGACAAGTTCTGGAAACGGAGATTATTACCAAAAAAGGGGAAATCAAAGACGTTGCAGTCAAAGCCAATGTCTTTGAACTTCGGGGCGAAAAAATGCTTCAAGGGATATTCCGAGACATCACAGAAAACAAACAAGCAGAAGAAGCAGTTCGAGAGAGCCAGCAAAAGTTTGAGAGATTGTTTATGAATAATCCAGAAGCAGCTGACTACTTGGACCTCGATTTTCACATATTGAATGTTAACCCCCGCTTCGAAGAGCTTTTCGGATATTCTTTAGATGAAGTCAAAGGTAAACACATCAACGATGTAGTGGTGCCGAAAGACAAGATGGAGGAGGCAGAAGACTTGGACAGAAAGGCAAGGAAAGGATATGCTTATCATGACACTTTTAGAAAGAGGAAAGACGGATCTTTAGTTCCAGTTTCCATATCTGCTGCTCCCATCATCGTTGAAGGCCAGCCGGTGGGCACTGTCGGATTGTACAAAGATATCACTGAGCGAAGGCAGATGGAGAAGAAGTTGGAGGAATATTCTGAGCACCTAGAGGAACTGGTGGAGAAGCGAACTGAGGAGTTAACAGAGGCACAGGAACGACTAATCAAATCTGAGAGACTGGCTGCGGTAGGAGAATTAGCTACTATGGTGGGCCACGACTTGAGGAACCCCTTGCAGTCCATAAACAACGCAACATACTATCTCAGCAATGAGCTGTTGCGTCTTCCAGTTTCTCAAAAAGTGATAGGAATGCTCCAAGTGATCAACGACTCAGTTGACTACGCAGACAAGATAATAAGAGACCTGCAAGATTTTTCATCAACGAAAGAATCTATAGTCAAAAAAACCAACATCAACACCATAGTTAAGGAGACTCTGTCACAAGTCGAAACGCCAAAAAACATCGAACTGGTCACAGAACTGGGGCGCTTTCCACGCATAGAAGCGGACAAAAATCAGATAAAACGGACTTTTCTGAACTTAGTTGTGAACGGAATACAGGCTATGGAGAACGGAGGAAGACTTAAAGTCTCAACTAGGAAAAATAGGGATTTTGTTGAAGTTAGTTTTGAAGACACAGGCATTGGCCTGCCGAAAGAAAAAATGAAAAAACTCTTCACTCCTTTCTTCACCACGAAGGCTAAAGGCCTCGGTATGGGCTTAGCAATCTGTAAGAAGTTCGTCGAGAGCCATGGCGGCAGCATCGAAGTGGAAAGCGAAGAAGGGAAGGGATCAACTTTCACGGTTAAACTGCCTATTCAACAAGAAAATGGAAGTGAAAACCAGTGACTAAAAATAGACCTAGCATCCTGATAGTGGAGGACGATGCAAACATACGTGAAAGCATAAGCGCCATACTTCAACAGAACGGGTACATCACAGACACTGCGAAAAACGGACAAGAAGCTATGGAAAAGTCAAAAGCCAAATTCTTCAACCTAGCGCTGTTAGATATCAAGTTGCCAGACACAGAAGGTACAAAACTACTCACAAAGATGCACGAAAACATGCCCAAAATGGTGAAAATCATGATCACCGGATACCCCACACTGGAAAACGCTGTGGAATCCATAAACCTAGGAGCAGACTCATACGTTATAAAACCCGTCAAACCTGACAAACTGTTATGGCTTTTAGAAGAAAAACTGGATAAACAACGAACAGCTGAAGACAGGACAGGAGAAAAAGTGATAAAATGGATTGAAACACGAGCACGCAGAATAGAGCAAAGCCGGAAATAACGCATGTACACACGTTTTTCAACAAAATTGCCGCTGCTATGATGGTAGCGGGGGGTTGATTTGAACAACCGATCTCTGGGTTATGAGCCCAGCGGGTTCACCTGGCTACCCCACCCATATAGGAGGCTTTATCTTCTCCTAATCTGAACGTGCCTCTCGCTATGGTTTTGCCCCGCCACTCACAACAGTGACTCACGAGTATCTTAAATATTTTTATACGAGCAACACCAGCATTGCCCTCTAGAAGACCACACGAAAAATCTATACACGACTGACGTCTATTTACAATGAGGCACGCAAATGGACAAACCGCAATTCTCCTATCTGTTCCACCCAGAACTGGAAAACCCAGTGATCGTAGAAGGCCTTCCAGGATTTGGAAACGTAGGAAAAGCCGCAGCACAACTACTGATCGAGTTTACACAGGCCAAGCCATTCGCGGAACTGTATTCCCCTTCTTTCCCAGACTACGTCATCATAAACGACCATGGAATCTGCCGCCCACCCCGCTATGAATTTTACGCCGCCCAAACAGAGAAAAAACACTTCATCATCCTAACCGGAGACGCACAGCCTTCCCTAGAAGACGTAGTGGTGCATTATGAATTATGCGGTGAAATCTTGGATTTCGCAGAGAAACATGGAGGCAGATTCATTGCGACGATGGGTGGAGCGCCTACACCCCGCCCTACTGACGAAGTTTACGTAGCTGCTACATCTCAAAAGCTTGCCATAGAGATTATGGAAAAGGGCGCCATTATCTATGGAAAGGGAAGAATCGTTGGTGCCACCGGCCTCCTGTTAGGACTCGCCAAAAAACGTGGGTTCGAAGGCATATGCCTGTTGGGCGCAACCACAGGACTCAAAACCGATCGAAGAGCAGCATTCTCCGTCTTCAAATTGCTCATGAAATCGCTGGGAACAGAGATAAAAAAGGATGCTCTAAAAAAGCTTAGGAGAAAGCATTAAGAACAACGATACACACTGATTTGCTGAATGTGGGACGTTACATGAGAAAAGTAAGAAAGCCACAGTGGATTTCTGAAAGATTTATTAAGATAGTATTGACGATTTTCGCTGTTCTACTTATATTTGGAGGACCCACCTACCTCTTGTATGTTCTTCAAAGGTTGGGTATTCCCACCGTTCTTTTCACAATCGTTGGCCTAGCCGCCTTTACAGCGGGCGTAATCCTCTTTATGCACTGTCACCGTGAGACATAACTAGGGGATGTACTCCGCGACGTACATATAAATGCATGCATTAACGAGGTTTTCTCTTGATTTTCTTCTCAATCTTTCTATTGATTCTATAATGCCATATAGCTTGGCGGATCTTTCTCAACCACATCTACCATACTCACAAATGAAACTTCGCATGCATTTTTTATGAAGCTTATTTCTATGGTGACAATATTTCAACTAACGAAATCTTTTGGGTTTGCATGCATACACAAAGCTTTAGAAAAGACTTTAAACCCAAGCCCCACTATCAACTCTGTAAGGAGAATCATCAGAATGCTGTTCATAACTCTTCTACTCCCAAAAGGAAAAGGCGAAAACGCCATCAAATACCTCAACCAAATCAAACCGCCAAAAAACATTACCATACGAGACATATACTTCACGTTCGGGCAATACGACGGCATCATAATATTCGAAGCCCCAAACGAGGCAACCGCCATGAGGTTCGTAATGAAAACCGGATTAGCCACACACTACACCGTTCAAACACTGATAGCGGTTCCCCCGAAAGAAATCACAGCTTTTTCT
>CP070709.1:487800-490495 GCA_020350305.1 Candidatus Bathyarchaeota archaeon | reverse complement strand
GAAAAATAGTTATTTCCTTCAAAATTTTTCCATCCGAAGCAACAGTTGACCTCAACTTGCTGAAAGAAAGCATACAGAAACAGTTACCGAAGTTTGCTTCGGTTCATGGATTTTCAGAGGAACCCATAGCCTTTGGGCTCTCAGCATTAATCGCACATATCGTCCTCCCAGAAGACAGGTCGGGAGTCTTAGACGAAGTGGAGAGTTACCTCCTTAAAATCAAAGAAATCAGCCAGATAGATACAATAATGGTCCACAGAGCCTAATGCCGTCCTTTAAAGTTTATATAGGAAGGTCAGCCTTTCGAGATGTGAAAAGCCTTTACGATCAAACGTAAGGAAGGGAAATGATTGAGCGAAGTTCAACTCAGAGTCGAAGACGCAAGACAACGTGACGTATACAGGGGAATCGCCAGAATCGATCAAAAATCCATGCAAAAGCTCGGCATCTCAGCAGGAGACGTAATGCACATCGGGGGAAAAAGAAACACGGCCGCCATAGCTTGGCCAGCCTACTCTGAAGATCAAGGCAGAGGAATCATACGAATCGACGGATTTACACGTAAAAACGCAGGAGTAGCGATAAACGAATACGTAACAATTCGTCCAGCAAAAGTAAGCGATGCAACAAGCGTTGTTCTGGCTCCCATCGATATGAAATTGAATGTAGACGAAGACTTCACCAATTTTGTTAAGAACAGACTTATGGAAAGAACCTTTGTGGAAGGAGACACCACCCTCGTCATGATGTTGGGTCACGCCATACCATTCACAGTGATCAAAGCCCGTCCTAATGGAATCGTAAGAATCACCCATGGGACAAACGTCCAGATTTTAACCGAGCCAACCCCTGAAGCCAAGGGCATGCCCCGCACCACCTACGAAGACATAGGGGGACTCCACGAAGAGATTCAGCGGATAAGGGAGATGGTTGAGCTTCCGCTGCGACATCCAGAACTCTTCCAAAGGCTTGGGATAGAGCCCCCGAAAGGAGTTTTGCTACATGGCCCACCAGGCTGCGGAAAAACACTTCTCGCCCGGGCAGTTGCAAACGAATCGGAAGCTAACTTCTACTCCATAAACGGCCCAGAAATAATGAGCAAGTTTTACGGTGAGTCAGAGGCTAGACTCCGCGAGATGTTTCAGAAAGCTCAAAAAAATTCTCCCAGCATTATTTTCATCGACGAGCTTGACGCCATCGCGCCTAAAAGAGAAGAAGTGACAGGTGAGGTTGAGAGGAGAGTTGTTGCCCAACTCCTCGCTTTGATGGACGGACTTGAAGGAAGAGGAAACCTCATAGTCGTAGGCGCGACAAACAGACCTGAAGCCCTCGATCCCGCCTTAAGAAGACCGGGACGGTTTGACCGGGAGATAGAGATAGGAGTACCCGACAAACAGGCGCGACATGAAATACTGCAAATACACACAAGAGGAATGCCGCTAGCGGAGGACGTTGATTTAAAGAAACTTACCAAAATAACCCACGGTTACACAGGAGCAGACTTGGCGGCATTGTCCCGTGAAACTGCCATGAAAGCCCTGCGTAGATATCTCCCCGAGATAAACCTAGAAGAAGAGCGCGTTCCACCCAGCGTTCTAGAAAAAATGGATGTTCGAATGGAAGACTTCTCAAACGCTTACAGAGAGATCACACCGACAGCCATGAGAGAAGTATACATAGAAGTGCCAGCAGTTCACTGGACCGACATAGGCGGTTTAGAAAACGTGAAAGAGGAACTCAGAGAGGCTGTGGAATGGCCCCTCAAAAACCCCGACATCTTTAAGCGAATGGGCATACGACCACCAAAAGGCATTCTGCTTTACGGACCCCCAGGATGCGGAAAAACCTTGCTGGCAAGAGCTGTGGCCACCGAAAGCGAGGCAAACTTCATAACAATAAAAGGTCCAGAAGTCTTTTCCAAGTGGGTTGGTGAATCGGAGAAGGCTATTCGAGAGGTGTTTAGGAAGGCAAGGATGGCTGCTCCAGCCGTTATTTTCTTCGACGAGTTTGACTCACTCGTGCCCAGAAGAGGAATGGGCTACGCCGACAGCGGAGTCACGGAGCGCGTCATCAGTCAACTCCTAACAGAGATGGATGGAATAATCACCCTAGAGGATGTCGTTGTCATCGCCGCAACGAATAGACCGGACATAGTGGACCCCGCAATTCTTCGACCCGGAAGATTTGACCGTTTGATTTACGTCCAAGAGCCAGACCAGAAAACTAGGCTGGAAATCTTCAAAATTTACACCAAAGACATGCCCTTGACAAAAGATGTGGACTTATCCCAACTGGCCACCACGACGAAGAGCTATTCTGGAGCTGACATCGAAGCGCTTTGCAGAGAAGCTGCACTAAACGCCTTGAGGAGGGACATAAAAGCCAAAGAAGTTAGCCTCGATGATTTCAAAAAAGCCACAGAAAAGATTGGACCAACCATAAGGCCGGGCATGGAGGCATGGTACAAGGGCTTCATGAAGCAGGTTCGGCAACTAAAGAAGCCCACAACACCAGTGGCGTAGGCTTATGTCCTTAGGAGCCAAAAAATGTCTATAAAAACTTGGAAACCTCACCCTCTCTACACTACGATAGTGGAAATCTTGGAGAGAAAGGGTCCTTTGACCGATGTCGAATTATATGACTTGGTGAAAGACCGTTATGAAGGCATAGGATTTGGAAACCTGAACAAGACTTT
>CP070709.1:484901-487700 GCA_020350305.1 Candidatus Bathyarchaeota archaeon | reverse complement strand
GGTCGATTTTAGGCTTAACATGGTTATATAGAAGGTGCATGTTTATGCCCCTTCCGCCCAGATACAGTTGTCTAGCCAGTTTCGGAACGGGCTTTACAACAATCTTGCCTGTTGTTAAGTTTATGTAGCAGATTTTTCTTTTCCAAACCACAGCTTATCAGCTACTCCTTTGCCAGACCACGGATTTTGGGTTGATTTTCACGGGGCCACGAAATGCGATATTTGGTTTTACAGTAGGCGCACGCGACTTCCTTAGCTCCAGCATTTACTGGGAACCTTTTAAGGCAGTTTAAACATCTGACCCTACTCATTCTCTAGTTCTCCTGATTTATCCTCCGCCGATCGGAATTGAAAGGATTAGAACATCATCATTATTCAACTTAACGTTCGCATCTCTGATGATTCGCCCATTTATTGAGACAAGAAATTCTAAAGAAATAGCTCCTGTTCCCGGATCAACTATTTGTTTGAAATCTCTTCCATACCTCTGGGCTAACTTGTCCAAGATATCCCTTAAAGTCGAGTTTGAGCTTATTTCCTCAATGACTTCCCTTTTTCCAACTATTTCCCTAAGATTTGCATGTAACAGCACCCTTACACGGATACTCATAAATTTTCGCCTTGAGAGTTCTGAATAGAATCTAGATATTTTTCATATATAAGCAATATTATTAAATTTCTAATTGTATAAATTATATAGGGTTCATTATGGAAGCCCGAAGACTGCAACACATAAAGGGTGGAAGCTTTACGTTATCCTTGCCCAAAGAATGGGTTGAAAGACGAAAGCTCAAGCGAGGCGAGGAAATAGCTGTTTTCGAGGAAGAAGACGGATCGTTGAGGCTTCATCCCATAAAAATGGAACGTGAGGAAATTACTGAAGTTGTTTTGGCTTTAGAGAATTTCCTGGAAGTGAAGGCCCTCGAATACTGCATTGGAACATACTATATACAGGGTAGCAACAAAATCAGCATAACGTCGAAGAAGATGATTTCAGCAGACGTGAAAAAGAGACTAAAACTTCTACGTATGGACTTGCCAGGAGTGGAAGTTGCTGAAGAAAGGGCTGATGCAATAAGTTTTCACGTAATAATTGACCCAGCAGCCTTTTTATTGGAATCACTTATAGAAAAGACTTCCTCCTTCTCACTTCACTTACAAGAGGACGCTGTTAAATCCATTCTTGAGAACGATTTTCAGCTCGCCAGCGAAGTAGTTGAAAGAAGTAAAGAGGCATTGAGGCATTATAGAATGACGATAAGACAGGTTGCCTTAGCAAGCTTTAGCAAAGCCATCGCGAGAAAGGTTGGGGTCAAGAACTGCCGTGAATGTGTCACTTACGCCTTGATTGCCCGAGACTTGAACAGACTTGTCTATCACTCCTCATCAATCGCAATGCAATTTCTCACCCTTAAGGATAGGACAAAGATAAGTCGTGAAATATTACGTATAATAGAAGATATATCAGGCATCGTCCACGAGATGCAGAGAGACACAGTCCAAGCCTTCCTAAAAAAGGATATTATGCTTGCAATAGCAACCATGGGAAAAATGACGGATGTTAGACTGAAGGAAAAAATGCTTCTGACAACTATTCTAAAGAGGGTTAAAGACGCTGATCTTGCAGTTGCTCTCAGTCATATCGCTCGTGACTTGAGGAGGATTGCTGGCTACTCAGTGGCCATAGCTGACGACGCCATGAACCGGACTTTGGCTCCAACACCCTAAGTTTTATATTTTCTGCTAAGAATCATCTGCAATCAAGAGGAGAAATCACATGAAAGCCGCAGTTTTTTATGGAGCAGACCAACCATTAAAAATAGAGGACATACCCACACCTGAAATCGGTCCAGAGGAAGCCCTCATCAAGATAGCTGCCTGCGGAGTTTGCCACACAGACCTTCATTACTTGGAGGGAGTTCCAACATTCAAAAAGCCGCCGATTGTCCTTGGCCACGAAGCCTCTGGAATAGTGACAAAGGTGGGTGAAAAGGTAACTAACGTTAAAGAAAACGACACGGTACTTATTCCACCAGTCTTGACGTGTGGCACTTGCCATAATTGCCGAATTGGCCGTGAAAACCTATGCAGAAACATCGTTATGATTGGTAATAGCATAGACGGAGCCTACGCCGAATACACCAAAATTCCAGCCAAAGACCTAATTAAGTTGCCAACAGAAATTCCGTTGGAAGAAGCTTCGATAATTTCCGATGCTATGTCCACACCCTTCCACGCGTTGAAGAACCGAGCTAATGTTCGACCAGGCGACTCTGTGGTGATCTACGGTGTTGGTGGAGTTGGCTTAAATGCTGTTCAGATAGCAGTTGCATTAGGGGCTTTTGTGATTGCGGTTGATAAGATTGAAGCGAAACTGCAACATGCAAGGGATCTGGGGGCTTCTGAAACGATTAACGTTGATGTTGAAAATCCGGTAAAGGCTGTTAGAAGGATTACTGGTGGCGGGGCTGATGTGGCCGTTGAGGCTATCGGCATCCCCGAGGTTATGCGAATGGCTTATAACAGTGTTAGATGGGGCGGTCGTGCGGTGATTGTGGGCTATAGCCACAAAGACCTTACAATTAGTGCTGCACGCTTGATGTTTAGAGAAATAGAAATCTATGGCTCTCTAGGTTGCAGAATCGTTGATTTTCCCCCTCTTGTTGACATGGTTCGCAGAGGGAAATTGAAGCTTCTTATTTCAAATAAAATGCCGCTTGACCAGATAAATGAAGCTTTGGAAATGCTTAAAAAGGGAAAAATCAAGACGAGGGCAATAGTTGTTCCCTAGATTATTTT
>CP070709.1:481501-484801 GCA_020350305.1 Candidatus Bathyarchaeota archaeon | reverse complement strand
CATGTAAGAACCACATCAGGAAAAAAGGAGGGTTGCCACGGATATTCTCCCTTCAATGGTCATAAAACCTTAATTCAATAAGATGAATTCTAAAGAAAGTTCGCACCCCCTAGTAGGGGAACCTTCGATTAAGGAGTGCGTGCGCACCTACAGCACAGGAAAACCAGTATTCTTCAATAAGGCTGCTGTCGATTCCCATCTTTTTCCACCTCTTCCATACAATTCTGTACAATTCCGTACAGTTCCATACATTTCTGTACATTTCGATACATTTTTATACGTGAGACAAACCGTTCTTAAGCTTAATTTCAAAAAACAACCAAAAACAAGCTTTGTGAAGAACTAAAAAAAATTATAGGGGGGTCTAGAGAGAGATAGAAACAATGTAGCAAAAATTAGGGGGGGCTATAGGGGTCTATAAAGAGAGAGATACACTCAAATAACCTGATAAAACAGATAACTTCAAAACTCAACACAAACTAAGCAGACACACTTTTCTTCGTCCTACGTTTCAAAAAACCCGGTTGTAACCTCAACCTCTCAACAAACGATCTCATACTCTCGTCATCCCCATAAACGAGCACAAACCCATTCTCCTGCATTTTGTGCAGGAGCCCATTTTCCTCAGCCAAATTTTCAATGTCCTTCTGAGGAGTATCTTCCGAAACTTGAACCCGCACCCAACATTTACCTCGTGGAAGCCCTGAAACAAACCTTGAAACAACCTTTGCCTCTTCCTTCCCAGAAACTCTTTTTCTAGCCACCCCAAGCTTTCCCATCCAATGCTCCACAAACTCAGACCCCAACTTCTCCTGTGCCATAGAAATAAGATAGAATTCAACATTTTCTAGGTAAGTCTCAATTCTCGGAATATTCTCGATGTGTGATGGATCGGCTTTAAAAATCTGTATCATCGTCTTAGCAGAGCGCAGATCATCCATGACACTAGCCGGAATTACTTCACCCCTTTTCCGAATCTCAGTGATCAGATCTGCCAACACTTTCCATGTTTCCTCGTAACGCATACCCTTAAACCTCAAACAATTCTCAATAATATCTCCGAATCCTTCGAATCATTTAAGTTCTTTGCAGAATGACCGTAAACGAATTCAGAAAAGCCTATTTAAATCATATCTCAGACCGCTAGAACAATGTGCACATGTGACCTTTTGAAGCATCTTCCACTTCCTCATTAACAAAAGGGTCAACAGTATCCCTTTTAACAAAAAGCCTTTTTAGTTTCATCTCTACAACAGAACAAGCAAAACGAGTTTACAAACATGAGGTGATAAAGTTTGTCTATGTTTGCAGCACCAGGAGCTTATGATCGCGCCATCACCGTGTTTTCTCCAGATGGGCGCCTCTTTCAGGTTGAATATGCCGTTGAAACAGTAAATCGTGGGGCAACCATATTGGGGATTGCTTGCTCCGAAGGAGTAGTGTTAGGAGCAGAAGAGACCATCGAAACAAAATTAGAGGATCCTAATTTTTCATGGAAGCTCTATAAAGTAGACGAGCATGTTGGAGCAGCAATTGTTGGTTTAAGCTCCGACGCTCGCATTCTCATTGATCAATCAAGGATCTACGCTCAAAGCAATCGACTAATGTACGATGACCCCATTGACATTGAAATTATTACGAAACGAGTAGGAGACCTGAAACAACTGTATACTCAGCATGCAGGAGTAAGACCCTTCGGAGTGTCAATTCTTTTTGGTGGCGTAGATAGAATGGGAAATAGATTATTCGCGACCCATCCAAGCGGCTCCTACAGGGGCTATAAGGCCGTTGCAGTAGGTGTTGGTCGCGAAACGGTGATAAATATCCTAAAGACGGAATATCATGAAAACATGAAACTTGATGAAGCGATCAAACTCGCTATAAAATGCCTTGTTAAAGCCCTTGAGGCGAGGGAACAGCCAACAAGAGTCAAGATATCTGTGATCCCATCCGCAACGAAAAAGCTCAAAGCGCTTACCGACAAAGAAATTGAGGCTTATCGGAGGGGTCTCGAGGGCAGTGGAACTCCATGAGCGAACGCCATACAGTTGCGCACATAACCCGAGAGGGAGACCACTTCGAGATTCTTGTCAAGCCTCAACATGCTCTCTCCTACAGACTTGGAAAAATCACTTCGATCTCTGAAGTGTTGATCGCTGACACCATTTTCATTGATGCTAACAAAGGATTACGAGCCTCAGAAGATAAACTACAGAAAACCTTCGGAACCTTAGACCCAATCAAGATTGCCAGCGTGATTCTGAAGAAGGGTACATTGCAGCTAACTACAGAGCAACGAAGACAGATGATCGAGGACAAACGAAAACAAATCATTTCTTTCATATCCCGTCAATGCGTTGACCCGAGAACTAATCTTCCACATCCTCCTCTCCGCATAGAACAAGCATGGGAGCAAATCCATCACCCAATAGACCCTTTCAAAGAAGCTGAGGAACAGGCAAAAGAAATCATAAAACTTCTCCGCCCAATTCTGCCCCTCAAAATGGAAAAGGTTTCTGTGTCCGTTCACATTCCACCTGAATACGCAAGTAAAGCTTACGGAGCAATTAAGGGATTCGGCGTAATAAGACGTGAGGAGTGGCGGGCCGACGGGTCTTGGTCCTCAATTGTAGAATTGCCTGCAGGGTTATACGGCCCATTTCTGGAAAAGCTAGGAGACATAACTCGAGGTAATCTCCAAGCAAAATTAATTGAATAGATTATTTACATTGAGGTGACAAAATTGCCCACCTTTTATGAGAATAAACAACTTGTAACCCCAGGAGATTTGCTTGCCGAAGGTAATTACGTGGCTGGCGAAAATGCATTTGAGGAAGATGGCAAGATTTATTCTGCTCAACTTGGGCTTGTGGACTATGAAGAGCGAAGGGTTCACGTTGTTGCCCTAAGGGCATTTTACATCCCCTACATTGGGGACACAGTTATTGGGAAAGTAATTGACGTAGGCTTCAGTGGTTGGATGTTGGCTATCAACGCCTCCTATCTTGCAATGCTCCGAGCGTCAGATGTACTTGACCGCCCGTTTAAACCACAGAAAAACGATTTGTCCTCCATCTTCAACATAGGTGATCTTATCATTGCCAAAGTAGTTGCATACAACCGAACACGCGACCCCCTACTTACTGTCGGTGAACCAAGTCTCGGGAAGATCACGCGAGGACAAATTGTGGAAGTCACCCCTACGAAAATTCCGCGACTTATTGGAAGGCAAGGTTCAATGATAAGTATGCTGAAAAGAGAAACCGGGTGTCACATCACTCTTGGTCAAAACGGATTGGT
>CP070709.1:478214-481401 GCA_020350305.1 Candidatus Bathyarchaeota archaeon | reverse complement strand
TGAGTCCGATGAGGGTGGTCTGCTTGTTTTTTCGTGGTCGGTGAGTCAAGAAGACAGTGTGTACTTCGGAGTCTTTGACAGCGAGGGGCAAATGAGCTTTTGGGATGAAATAACGTCGGCTAACTTTGAGACGCAAGCTCTTCTGTATGGAAACCTTCAAGAGGGCGTTGGATACATTGTGGCTCCAAAAGAAGACACGTATGCGTTCATATTGCTTAATTATAATGAGCAGCAGGAGTGGGTGACGATTGAAGTCATGCAAGTAACGAACGCGTCAGTTCCATATCTAGAAAGCGCAGAAGGAAAAACTTATGCGACCCTCACCTATACAACTACAAATGAAGACGACTACATCATAGTGATTGAGCTACCAGATGGGACATATACCGTGAACCTCAATGCTGAACTCAGCCCAAAATACCCATACCAAGTTTTCGGGTTCATTTTATTGGCGGTGGGTGCAATCGTCACGGTATACGGATTCATCGCGAAGCCAAAACCATCCCCAACACTTGCTCCTCAGGACGTGTAAACTCGGTCAATCGGAATTTTGTGTTTTGCCCCGTCTGCGTTTAATAATAGTAAAAACGAAAAACAAACTATAATCATAGTCATTGAATGCATGCAAGATGTGACGTTTTGGGGCATCATGAAAGGTACAACTGTGTCTTTTTCATTATTGCTGTTCGCTAGGATAGAAGCCATGCTGAAGTCATTGCTTGTTGATTTCCATCTAGTTAATAAGAGAAAACTACGTCTTTAAGGCGCGTTAGTGATTTCATTTGCAGTCTCTGGTTTCCAACAAACTCGTCCAGCTGTTGAAAAATCAAAAGTACCATCTTGTTGGAAGACACTCCGCCGTCAAACGCTGCAGATGGCTTTACGAATCTCTCATTCACAACAGAGTCTGCTATAAGCAAAAATTCTATGGCATAAGGAGCCATCAATGCCTTCAGATGACGCCGACGCTTTTTTCCTGCACAATGCATTGCCTTTTTTGTTGGCGTGCTCAAAGCGGAGACCACGGGTTAGAATGGAATGAAACGCAACTACCAGAATGGGACGCCCCGGAAGACATAATTAAAGAGGCTATTCAGGCGCAGCTCAAGATTTTGAGCGGATACAAGGGAAATCCGAAAACAGATCAGGAGAAATACAAGGAGTCCTTGACGCCCAAGCATGCAGCCATAAGCCTGACTGGTGAGCCAACGCTTTACTCTCCCTTAGATGATTTGGTGCGAGGCTTCCATAAGCGGGGCTTTACCACGTTTGTAGTCTCTAATGGAACAATTCCAGAAGCTCTGTCACAATTAAGTGAGGAACCCACCCAACTATACATCTCGGTTTCTGCATTTGATAAAAAAACATTTTCGAAAACGTGTCGCCCACAAATCCCAGCGGCTTGGGAAAAACTCAACGAAACCCTATCCTTGCTACCTAGTTTTAAATGCCCCACCGTAATTCGGATAACGTTGGCACGAAACTTGAATTTAGAACACCCAGAACTGTACGCTCAACTGATTAGAAAGGCTAATCCGACGTACGTGGAACCGAAAGCCTACATGCACGTAGGGTTTTCACGACTGCGTTTAGGATTCGAAAACATGCCAACTCACCGGGAAATTCAAAAGTTCGCCGCTCAGCTGACCAAAGAAATGGCCTACAAAATTCTTGATGAATCTCCACAAAGCCGAGTTGTTTTGTTGAGTCGTTTGGAAAAAACCATCAAGCTTTCGGGGTAACGGTTTTACTGCATGCATGCCTATAGCCGAACATCAGGTATTGAGAGGTCAGTGATCGATGTATGCACACATGCAGAAACTTAGGCTCGCCAAGTGCGCTCAGACTTACTTTTTCTTCTTGGCAATGTAGTCAATGTAGACTTGAACTAACCGTTTTCCATGAGTTCTCTTTTCTATGATTCTCTTCTCTTTGTGGATTATCTCGAAATGGCTGAAGTATCGGTCGGGTTCATCATCTTTATGTTGGGAAAACCTAGGGTTCCCGAGAAAAGGTTTGCAGAAGGGCCCTTTGTCAGGTTCATCAACAGACACGAAATTCACGAAGCACAGGCCACTTGGCTTCAGTACTCTCTCAATCTCTTTTACTGAAACCTCAATATCTTTCTTAGTCATAAAGAAGATTGCATTAAAGGAATATACGAAGCTAAAAGATTCGCTTATGAAGGAGAGATAGCGCATGTCCCCTTTCAGTATATTTAGTTTCAGGCTATGTTCTTTGCAAAATTTCTTTGCTTGCCTAAATGGATCTTTGGAGACTTCTACTCCAAACGTTTTGTATCCATTTTCATAGAAAAGCTGAAGTGGAGGATCATCTCCACCTGCACCACAATCCAAAACTATCTTATCTAGTGGACTATCGTTACAGTATCTGAGGAATTTGTAGAGGGGAGTTGCCCAAATCACCTTTTTCATGTTCCATCCTCGATTTCTGATGAGAGTCCAATCTTTAATTTTTTATGGCTTGTGCTGGAAACTTCCACCTACCATGCATGCATTTTGTAAACCTCTAGTTTCTCTCTTTGCTAGAAACTTATAAAGCTGGAAAGCTCACTCTGTCAAGATATGAAGATGAACAAAATAGTTGCTGTATGTGGACTCATTTGCGACGATTGTATAGCTTTCATTGCGACTCAGAAGAACGATGATAAGCTAAGAGAAAAGGTTGTCAAAGAATGGTCAACAGACGAGGAACCTCTTAGACTGGAGGATGTTGACTGTGACGGGTGCATAACGGGAAAAAGGCTACACTCGTTCTGCCGAGTTTGCGAAGTGAGAAAATGCGGGCTTCAGAGAAACACTGAAAACTGTGCCTACTGTGACGAGTTTCCCTGCGGAAAACTTGAGAAACTTTGGAGAAGCTTTCAAACTGTTTCTGGAGAAGAAGCAAGAACAAACTTGGTGGAAATGAGAAAGCGGATTTCACAGTAAGTCGTGAGTCAATAGGGTTTATACGTGCACATGCATGCAAATGCCTACTTGAGAAAGTTCAGAATTTCGTTGAGCTTTGTCAAAGCTTCTTTGTTCTCTTTCCATTTCAGCAGGTTCAAAGCTTCTTGAAAGCTACACCATCTAAATTCGGAATGCTCTTCTCCGTCCAAAACAATCTTCTCAACTGAAGAAATCTCCACACCAAATACATATTCCTTTATAAAGTCAAATCCCTT
>CP070709.1:474837-478114 GCA_020350305.1 Candidatus Bathyarchaeota archaeon | reverse complement strand
GCCTTTAGTGTCTTCGGCGGCGAGTATCATGCATTGAGATTCCACGCCCATCATTTTCTTTCTTTGCAGGTTCAAGACAAAGGCGTATTTTTTGTCTACCAGTTCTTCTGGTTTGTAGTATCGTAGCAGACCTGCTACTGATTGCCTCTTTTCAGAACCAAAATCAACAATCATCTTGATCAGGTTTCTCGACCCTGGTATTTGTTCAGCTTCGACAACCTTGCCGACCCGCATATCAAGTCTCAGAAAATCTTCAAAAGAGACTTCCATTCTAACCACCAACAACCCTTTCCTTGATATTCCTTTAGCTTTAAATTTTACGTATCAAATAAAAGTGTCTAATCAAAGAAAGATGGATGACAAAGGTACATGGAGCATTGATTCAATCGGGCATGGTGAAGAGAGATGGAGATGCGAAAGTTAACAATAGATGATTATGAGGATATGGTTAATCTCTGGATAAAAGCAGCTCTCCCCTTTAAACCTAAAGGCCGGGACAGTAGGCGCGCTATTGCAAGTCAAATGCAAAAAGATCACAGCCTCTTTTTGGGAGCATTTGAAAATGGCACACTAGTCGGGGTTATAATTGGTAGCTACGATCATAGGAGAAAGGGCTGGATCAATCGCTTAGCTGTAGATCCAAAATGCCGCAGACGAAGCATTGGCCAGCGTTTGATTGCAAGCATGGAGAAAATTCTGAAGAAGAAAGACGCAACAGTCATTTGTGCTCTAATCGAGGAGACAAATCAGGAGTCGATTAAACTTTTCGAAAAACTGGGATACGTCTTTGAGAAGTCTATTCTTTATTTCAGCAAGCGTGAAAGCGATGATGCGTGAAGAATTATTTACTTGACCTTTTTCTTCAGCAACGTGTCTCGGGCAATTGGTAGTTTCTCAGGGTAATCCAAGAAATAGTGAATCCCCCGGCTTTCTTTTCGCATCATCGCGGAGTCGATGATTAGCTCTGCGACCAACGCCATATTGCGCAGCTCGACGAGGTCTGTGGTAAGGATGAAATCCCAATAATACTGATTGATCTCTTGTTGCAAGAGGGTTATGCGTTTTTTGGCGCGAGTTAGACGCTTGTTAGAGCGCACGATTCCCACATAGTTCCACATCAAACGGCGAATCTCATCCCGATTCTGAGTGATGACCACAGCTTCATCAATGTCCACGGCTTCTCCCGGTTCCCAAGGAGCAAATGGGCGTAAAGGAATCTCTTTCTTCAGCAATCTTTTGCATCTCTTCGCTGCATGGTCGGCGCAAACTAAAGCCTCAAGTAGAGAGTTGCTGGCTAATCGATTGGCTCCATGAAGACCCGTGCATGCGGTCTCGCCGATCGCGAATAGGTTTTTCACGTCTGTTTCACCAGCAGTAGTGGCTCTTACACCCCCGCAACAATAGTGGGCTGCGGGAACCACCGGAATCGAGTCTTTTGTTATGTCAATTCCGAACGAGAGACATTTCTCATAGATCCCTGGAAATCGAGATTGAATAAACTGAGGGTCTTTGACGGATATGTCGAGAAGAACATATTCATCTCCGCTTTTCTTCAACTCCTGATCAATAGCTCGAGCAACTACATCTCTGGGAGCTAGCTCTTTCATCGAATGATAATCACCCATAAACCGTGTTTTACGTTTGTCCTGAAGAATGGCTCCTTCGCCTCTGAGGGCCTCTGAGATGAGAAAGGGTGTTTCGTAGGACTGGTACAGACATGTCGGATGAAATTGGGTGAACTCCATGTTCATAATAGTGGCTCCGGCTCGATATGCCATGGCGATTCCGTCTCCGGTGGCTACGTCGGGGTTGCTTGTGTGAAGGTAGACTCTCCCCATTCCACCCGATGCAAGAACGGTTATCTTTGCTATAAAATTTTGAATCGTTGAATTTTCTCTATCTAGGACATAGCAACCTATGCATTGATTGTTTCTTGTGACAAGGTTGATTGCGATGTGATTCTCAAAAAGTTTGATGGATGGATGTTTACCAACAGCGTTCAACAGAACGCGTTCTATCTCTTGACCTGAAAGATCTTTCGCGTGGACGATTCGTCGCTTTGAGTGTCCACTCTCCATTCCTAGGTCGAGTTCACCTGTTGCTCTTCTAGAGAAACTGACTCCAAGCGTTACAAGTTCTTGAACACGTGCAGGGCCTTCTCGTATGATCTTTTCAACCACATTTCTCTTACTTAATCCGTTGCCACAAGTTAAAGTGTCTTTAACGTGATTCTCGAAAGAATCTACTGGGGAAAAAACCGCAGCAATTCCGCCTTGTGCATAATTTGTGTTCGACTCGGACTTCTCTTTCTTGGTAATAATTGCTACTTGGGCGTGGTCGGCTATCTTTAATGCGAAGGATAGCCCTGCAATTCCGCTTCCGATCACAAGTACATCCGAGACAACATCAGTCGCATCCATATGATTCCCACAGAGTTCAGATGGGATGCTTTTACGTCGTACTATAAAAGGTTGTGCGCATGCATGCATCTAAGCCTAGAGCATCATTTGTAGTGTATGCTACCGTGCAACCGTGGCTTGATCTTGTTTTCTGAGGGTAGTATCCCATGCGTGCATGCAAGCCTCTAAGAAGCGCTCGCGTGTTTCAATTAGTTCCATCGTCTTTTTGTCAAGGCTTGTAACGCGAGCTAAGTCGGTCAAGGTAACCAGGCCTACTAAACGGTTTCCTTCTACTATAGGTAGTTTCTTCACCTTTTTTTCAAACATAAGTTTCGCAGCTCCACCAAGTTGCATGTCAGGCTTTCCAACGATTACCCTTTTTGTCATTATTTCTGTAACCTTAGTTTCTTTCGGATTCTTACATTTTTCTAAAACTCTTTCAAGCATATCTCTTTCAGTTATAATCCCAACAACCTGGCCGTATTGAAGAACCACCAAACAACCTATTCTCTTCTCATTCATGAGTTTTACAGCGTCGTAGGCTGAGACGTCTGTCTGCAGGGTAATGACGTTTTTAATCATTGCTTCCTCAATTTTCATTGTCAACATCTTTGAAGGATTGGTGAGATAATAAAGTAATAAATCTAACTAAGCATGAATTCTGATTCAAGATTAAAATTGCAAATCAGTTGCGTGTATGAGCGCAATGACCAGCGACTATTATCTAGCTAAGAAAGTCCTTGAAAAGGAAGGGTTTGACCTTACAGGTAGATTGACGATCTTCCAAAGACAATAGTCCTAGATCCATCTGTCTTTCTAGCGGATGAATGGCCACGGATGCTGTTAGATGCACAAAATTCTTGACTACATGAAGACTT
>CP070709.1:469510-474737 GCA_020350305.1 Candidatus Bathyarchaeota archaeon | reverse complement strand
GAAAATGGAAGACCGCAATGTTGTTATCGTCGGAGGAGGCTTCGCCTTCACGACGCTGAGGTCTCTAACCAAATTCATACTTCACGAGGCAAACAGAGATAGATTCAAGGACTTGACGGTTATCTACGGAGCCCGCAACCCAGGCGAACTCAGCTACAAATACGACCTTGAAGCCTGGGGGAAAAGGGACGACATCAACCTTAACGTGACCATAGACCGCGCTGTTCCCGACTGGACTGGATTAGTTGGCTTTGTCCCAGCCGTTCTCAAGGAGGTTGCACCAAGCTCAGACAACGCCATCGCCATCGTCTGCGGCCCACCTATAATGATAAAGTTCACCATGCCAGTTATTAACGAACTCGGATTCCCTCCCGAGAATGTCTTTTTGTCTCTCGAGATGAGGATGAAGTGCGGCATCGGAAAGTGCGGAAGGTGCAACATAGGAAACAAGTTCGTGTGCAAAGACGGTCCAGTCTTCGCCTACAAAGAACTTGAGATGATGCCGAAAGAGTACTGAGCCTGCTATCCTTGCATATCTATTCTTTCGCAAGGGTGTATACACGGTTCTTGACGTCGCAGTCGATTTTACCTTCATCAAAGAGTTTTCGTAAGGATTTGAAAACGGTTTTCGGTGGTTTCCCGATTTGATCAGCTATCTCAACGAGACTCAAGGGTTTTTTTGAGCTCTCTAGCACCGAAATGATTTGCTTTTCAACTTTTCCCATGGTGGACCACGCCCTAGCCAATATTCTTTATTATATTTCCTTTTCAGTTCTGTATCCTATGATGAAACCGGTTTAGGGTAACCCATACTAAGAGCTCTTTGCACATCACCCGAGGAAACCTACCGACACTCATCCTAGGCTAGTTTAGCTTCCTTTTATGAGCTCTTTGTGCCATTCCACCGCCGCGTTGAAGTCCATAATTTCTTTTAATTCCGCGTCAAGATTTGTTGGAGTTACGACTAGGAGCCATCCCTTGTCGTATGGGTCTTCGTTGAGCAGCTCGGGTTTGGACTCCAACTCTTCGTTGATCTTTTCTATCGTACCACTTATGGGGGCAACTAAGTCAGAGACGGCTTTCACAGATTCCACGGTTCCGAAGGGCTCGTTTTGGGTGGTGGTGTCACCTACGCTGGGAAGTTCGACATAAACGATTTCTCGAAGCTGTTTTTGGGCGTAGTCGGTTATGCCAATTCTTACTTTTCCATTTTCTATGTGTGCCCATCCGAATTCCTTGTGGTAGTATAATCCTTCGGGCACTTCGTAGTCATCTACTTTAACCAAACCTTTCACCTCATCGATTGAGTAGGATATTTTGTTCTTGTTCATCTTAAAAACTTAACTATGCTTTCTACAAGGAACTGCAAACAGGACAGCTTCGTCTACGTTCCACCTTTATCTCTTGAAAACTCATGGTTTCGCCGTCGAAGTGAAGCATACGTCCGATTAAGGGTTCACCTAAACCTGTGACGATTTTTACAGTTTCTAAAGCCTCTAAGAGGCCTAACGTTCCCACGGTAGCTCCGAGAACGGGAAATTTTTTCTCTTCCGGAGGAATTTTGGGCAAAATGCATTGAAGGCAAGGTCCATTTCCGGGAAGTATGGTTGTTATTTGTCCGTAAAGAGCGTAAACTCCAGCGTGCACAAACGGAGTTTTTTCTTTTACGCAGGCTTTGTTCAGCAAAAATCGGGTGCGCCAATTGTCTAGGGCGTCGACAACCACTGTAAAGCCTTTGACAAGTTGTCTAGCATTATGGGTTGTCACAACCTTCTGAAGTGTCTCCACCGTTACCTCGGGATTCAGTTGACGAAGCTTTTCCGTCATAGAAACGCCTTTTGGCCTTCCAATGTCATTGCTCCAATGCAAAATCTGTCGGTTGAGGTTGCTCAACTCAACAGTTTCCTTGTCAACAACCGCAACGTGGCCTATACCAGCGGCGACGAGATAGAACGATGCTGGACAGCCTAACCCACCAGCCCCCACCACCATTACACGAGCCTTCTTCAACTTTGACTGTCCGCTTTTTCCTAAGCCTCTAATCCTAATTTGACGGTCGTATCTTTCCAGTTCAGCAGACGAAAAGGTCATGTTCTCTCCCGTACTAACGTCTTGCTATAGTTTCTTAAGGTTTAAGGATCAACCCTTAAACGCAAATGATTACATATGATAACCGAGGTTATGTGGATGAAAGAAGCATGGAAGCATGGTTTTGTTAAAGCTGACGGAATTCGAATGCATTACGTGACCCAGGGGGAAGGAAAACTGTTACTTCTTCTTCACGGGTTCCCTGATTTTTGGTACGTGTGGAGATTTCAAATTCCCGAATTGGCTAACCATTTTCGTGTTGTGGCTCCAGACCTACGAGGTTGCAATGAAACTGATAAGCCGGAAGGTGTTGACGAATACAGGTTGAATCTTCTTGCAGGGGATATTCTTGGACTTATTCGTGCATTAGGTGAAAGACGGGCAATAATAGTTGGACATGATTGGGGTGGAGTTGTAGCTTGGTCTCTTGCAGCCTTTAATCCAGAAGCTACAGAGAACTTGGTGATCTTGAATGCGCCCCATCCCAACGCCTATACAACGAGGACTAAAAGTTTACTGAGGCAACTGCAGAAAAGTTGGTATGTTTTCTTCTTTCAAACAGCCGACATTCCAGAAGAGGCTTTGAGTCGAAACGACTATCTATTTCTAAAAAGTATGCTTCGACTTTCTTTCGTCAAAAAAGACGTTCTCACAGACGAAGATTTGAAGGTTCATGCAGAGGCGTGGTCAAAACCAGGAGCCTTGACAGCAGCGATAAATTATTATCGGGCTAACATGAATCCCGCCACATTGTTTTCGGAGAGAACGATAGCTTTTCCAAAAATTAAGTCGCCTACGTTGGTAATTTGGGGAGAAAAAGATGCTGCTCTTTCAAAAGATTTGATAGCCGATACGGATGAATTTGTGGACTCCCTCTATTCTATAAAATATCTTCCAAATTGCGGTCATTGGGTTCAACTGGAAGAACCGAAGCTTGTCAACAAATACATACTCGAATTTCTGAAGAATTCTTCCTAAATGCCGAATTTGATGTCTTCAAAGATTTGTGAACAGCATAAGGATGAAAACGTGATTTCCAACCCCGTGGATTCAGCCAACTGGATGGCTTCTTCGGTTGGAAAGGCGATGGCGTTGACCCCAGCTTTCACAGCTAACGTGTCGGTTCTCTTCCGATGTTTACCCTTCGGTCTCATGCACCCCAAGACTATTGGAGTTTGAGGCATCATGAGTCTGGCTGTTACCAGCACCTTCGCTATGTCTTCCGGTTCAGTTGGGTTCACCTTTTCCATAGGCGTGCCATGTATTGGCATGAAAGCTATTATTATAACCGCTGAAGGCGAGTATTTTGAAATCATTTTTAGCGCTTGAAGTTCGCCCTTGAGTTTGCCGTGGTGAAGCCCCACAAGCACATGAGGCACCAATGGGATTTCATATTCGTGCAAAGCCCTTAGAGACCTGTCGAAGTCCTCAACGGTGACTTTTAGTTGGTAAACTTCCTGTATTGTTTCGTCGGAACCAATTATGTCAATTAGGGCGGCGTCAACTCCAGCTTTCTTCAGCCTCTTTGCCGTGGAAAGGTCGATGACTCCAGTGTGCGCTGCTATGGTTAGCCCAAGCTCGCTCTTGATCTTGGCAATGGCATCTACGAACTTGTTAAGGGGGACAGAACCGTCTGGCAAGCATCCTCCGCTTATGAGACAGCCAATGGCCCCTCTGTTTTTCAGTTTCACGCAGAGGTTAAATAGTTTCTTTGGAGTAAGAGCTGGAAACATGGTGTTGAGAACTCTTCCGTCGCAGTGCTTGCATTTTAGAGCGCAAGAGGAGCCTGTGATTGAAATGGATGGGAAGGCGGTTGGAGAAGAACAGAAGTAGCCGGTTTTGTAGTAGATAAAACTTGGTGCGTAGAATCGAATTTTCTTTGAACTATTAGGAAATTTTCCTCTTTCAATCATCGAAGCAACTTCATTATTGGGCATCTGCCACAATGTCTCAATGTCCATGTTAATCAATATGCCTACCAATGCGTCATGTCTTCTAAAATGTTTTGTTGTGTACGCGCGCGGTTCTGGGTCTTGCGTCGTGTCTGTAGTTCTTTTGCAGTGGATAAAAGCCTTGAATCCAGAGCTAAAGAATCTCTGGCCTTGAGCAAATAGGCATTTTCTTCTAGGCATGCATGCAGATACCAAGAGAGTGGCAAATGACCCGCCTCCCCCAAGAGATTTGACAGTATTATGGAATGCGCGCGCACTGCTTTTTGTGGATTCAGCTCATTTTCTGAATATTTTTATGATTTCAGGCATCTTGGCTATGATTGCTTCCATCAAAGGTTCGTTTATTTCTATGTCAATTGTGATCTTTGCTTGTCCCTTCTTCTGTTCCGTCAGACCTTTCACCTCCTTTCCTAATATCGAAAAAAAGATCCACCTCAATAATATAGTAATACTTTCTTTTTCGCTTGACTTTCAACTTGTAGTCTTCTATCGCCCCTTTATCTTTGATTTCTCTAAGTTTTTTGTTTAAGAAAGACCTTATAAACCGTGGAAAAAACCTCTCCAAAACAAAAGAAAATGATTTGAGACTTGTAGCGAGACTATTTCCGATCTTCATATCAACTCTCCAAACAGACCACGTGGAGCGCGCGCATACAAATCAGCATATCTCAATTTCAACTGTCTTCGGAATTTAAGTGTATGTTACTGTTGCTTAACAGTCACACAGCATTATAAGCGAGTAAGGTACCATTTTCTGTTTAGTGAAGGCAATGGAAAAAGAGAAATGTATGGAAGCGATGGATTTCATGAAAGACTGGGATACTTGGAGATCAACCATCCGAGAAGCAATTTCTCAAGCTCGAAATCTAGGTCTTTCCGAGGAAACAATTCAACAAATGTCGGAGGCTTTAGCAAATTTCCTATCGGAAAAGGTTTGTCCTGCCACTCCGGAAGAAGAGTTACTCAAAGAAATGTGGGACGTATCAACTCCTGAAGAAAGAAAGGTTTTGACTCAAATATTCTTCAAAATGATCGAAAAATAGAGTAAAACCTTATCTCCCCCATTTTTTCCTTATGCGCGCGCCACTTTGGCGTCGTAGGTGGGATTTGAACCTACGTTAGGCTGGAGATATCCCCCGATATTCCGAGTCTGTATCGCTAATTCATAACTCATATACCTATGCTGT
>CP070709.1:444521-469410 GCA_020350305.1 Candidatus Bathyarchaeota archaeon | reverse complement strand
GAGTAGTTACAAAGCCAAATGGTGGAAAGTGGGATGCTCTCAATACAGGAATTATACTTGCCAAGGGAGAATTCATCATCTGCATCGATGCTGACACGCTTCTTGACCCGAACGCCATCCAACACCTAATCAAACATTTCAATGACCCCAAAATAGCCGCAGTAGCAGGAAATGTAAAAGTCGGAAATCGACGTGGCCTTCTAACAAAACTTCAAGCACTCGAATATGTTGTCGGAATCAACCTTCACCGAAGAAGCGAAGCGAGTATACAAAACGTCACAGTTGTGCCGGGGCCCATTGGAGCATTTCGAGCATCCGTACTCAAAGAGATCGGCTTGTTCGAAGGGGACACATTCGCTGAAGACGCGGACATCACGTTCAAAATTTTAAAAGCTGGATACAAAACGGCATTTGAAGCACGAGCCTTCGGATACACAGAAGCCCCAACATCAATGACCAGCCTTGCGAAACAACGATACAGATGGTACAGAGGCAGTCTCCAAGTGCTCACCAAACATAAAGACATGGCCTTCAACAAGAAATACGGACGCACTGGCACCTTTGTAATGCCATGGAGAATTTTCAATGGAATCATCTACCCTTGGTTCATGTTCTTCACCATGATGTGGCTACTAGTCTTCTGCTTCAACCCAATATCACCCTACACAATCTATCAGCCAAGAATGGGAGGCGGCCCTCCAGAATGGGCACCAGGAGGGTCATCATCGAACCACGGACCTGGCCCCCCAAACGGCAATACCCAAATCGGGATAGCAATTGACTTCTTCCAAACAATCCCATACATCTACGTCTTTTGGTTCCTAGCCTTCATCATAATAGAAGTCGCCGTCGCCACCTATGCGCTATCTCTGGATATCAAAGAAAAAAAGCCCCTACTGCTATACACCATACTCCACAGACTTTCCTTCCTCTACATACTGGACATAATAAGAATGCTAAGTCAGCTTGAAGAAACATTCCACTATCCAATGAAATGGGAAAAAATGGAACACCACGGAACGGCAACCATCTAGAAAACAGTCTAGCTCCATAGTATTACCCACATTCAATCATGAGTGCACAAATGGTTGCAAATTCAACTGCGGCTAAAACTGCACGCACGCATTTCTATACTAGTTCAAAAGCCATGAACTCTTTGTCTTCTCGGTATATTTCTCGAGCCAGCCGGTTTGCTTCAAATATGGTCCTTGCATCTGGAAAGATTCTCTTATAGTTAACGTTCAGAAGCATTCTAGCCAAAGAACCTGTATGGACTTTCAATATTCTTTTCCTTAGAATGTCTTTTCCACACATCAAAACAGCTTGATTTCCTACTCTACTGTTCTTCCACTGAGGTCGCATGCTTCTTAATTCTACATCTTGCTTTCCAGATTTATACTGTTCAAAGTACTGTTTCCTAATCATGAATAGAGGCACTGTCCTACCTCCTGCATGTATGCGTGCTTTTGGCAACTTTAAAATTAGGTTCCCAGAGTTGAAATGAGTCTGTTCAAGGAACATTCCCAAAACTGACACATCTTATGTGCGTGCATGCGTATTAGAAACACCAGAACCACGTAGGATCCCAACCACTGGAAACTTCTCAAGGGCATTTTCACCGTGTGGAGCTTGCTCCAAGGCCTTTGTTTGATCCCTGCCAGCGGTGTGAAAAACTTGGTGGATTCCATCCTTCCAAAGAAAACTAGTTGATACATCGTACACTTTTCCTTTGTACACCACATATGCTGGATTTCCGTTCTTCCCATTGTATTGGATAAGCTCTTCCTCAGTGAACTCCTTCATATATCTGATTCCTCCACGTTTGTGAGAAAGCAGTCTTCTCAAGTAAATAAGCAATCTAGCAACATCATGATCACAAATCCCGTTATTAGACCGAAGGTCGCCTCTCTCTCAAAGCCTCTTCTATGGCTCTCTGGTATCATCTCATCGCTTACAACGAAGAGCATTGCACCCGCAGCAAAAGCAAGCGCCCAAGGCAGCACCGGATGGAAAATAGAGACGAGCGTAACACCCAACAAACCCCCAACCGGTTCAACCAACCCAGTCAGTGCTCCATACCATAGAGCACTACGTCGACTATAACCCTCTCTCACCAAAGGCAACGCAACTGCAAGACCTTCAGGCATATTCTGAAGCCCAATAGCCATAGCTATCACAAGACCAGCTGACACATCCCCACCACCGAAGCTGACTCCCACCGCCAAGCCCTCCGGAAAGTTGTGAATTGTTATGGCAAGAACAAACAACCAAACTCTTGAAAGCCTCGAAGGAGGCCCTTCAGCACCAAGTATCGGATGGAAATGAGGAATAAAACGGTCGATCAGATGCAAAACAACAGCTCCAAGGGCAAGACCGATAACGGCAACCCACGGGCCACTCAAATCAATAGCTGGAACTATCAAACTAAATGAAGTTGCCGCCAGCATAACCCCTGCCGAGAATCCGAGCATAACATCCAACAACCTATCTGAAATCTTTTTAGTAAATAATACAGGTAAAGCTCCAGCACCAGTAGCTAAACCCGCAGCCAAGCTGGCTACCATACCGAACCAAACTATCTCCTCAATCATACACACCACACAAGTCCATATCCAATATTTGTGAGATTTTTAAAAAAAGAGGGAAGGCGGAGAAAAGACTCTACTTAAGGAACTTAGAGACGAACGGTGAGGTGGCACCTCTACGCATGAAGTGGCCAGATGGGCCCTCGCCTAGGAATTCGGAGAACCAGGACTCATGCTCAATTTCCTCGTTAAGAATGGCTTGAGACAAATCATAGGTTCGATGATCTTTGCTAGCGGTCAGGTTACAGATGTAGGTATATCCTCGCACCGCACATCGTTCAGCTTCCACCAACACCTTCAGCATTGCAATAGTATCAGTTGGGTCTTTTGGCAATTTGGCGGGGGGACACGCTGAAATATCATGAAAAGTCTTCATGTTCTCTGGCAGTTTGCCTCCTAACTCGTATATGCGAGGAACAAGAGCCTCAAAGTGGTTACGATCTTCAATGCGAGCGGCTTCCGCGATCTCCTTGATCCCTTCTCCCTCAAGTCCTATTAGATTGCATCGAAGGATAGTATAATAATAGTAGGTTGTAAGTTCAGCTGCGGCATTCTTGACCAATAACTCTACTAGCTGATCAACATTGATACCCGCCTTCTCCACCATTTCTCGAGCTACTTTGGCCATACTATAACCTCACGAATTGTAGTGACTGAAAGGCTATTTAAAAGTAACAGACCATTCAAAGGTTGGATTCCGCGTGCATGTGATAACACAAAAAGCATTCGAATTCGCCACAATGAATACGTTAGTGAAAACATCAAGTCCCCGATTTTTGGAGCTGAACACGAAACGATCCCGAAATAATGTTAAAATGTCTAGGTCTATGTTAGTTCGCTTGTGGACACAAGGAGACTGCTCGTCCATGTGAAGCTGTGCTTCGCTTATCCATTAAACATATATTTTTTTTGCTCAATCTAAAATGCAGAATAGGTGTGAAACTATGAGCGTCGATCCTTTGGCGACTCCTTGCTTACTGTACTGCGGGTCTTGCCGTTATTACATGACCGAAGAATGCAAAGGCTGTGGTAGTGAAGACAGAAAAGGTTGCAAGATATTCGATTGCTGTAAAACAGACAAGAAATTGCACTTCTGCACCGAATGTGGAGACTTCCCGTGCCCCACATTGAAGAAATCGGTAGGAGTTCATCCCGGCTGGTTAGAAGACCAAGCAAAGCTTTCACTTAGAAAGTAGCGATTTCCGAGAACTAGCTCGACAAAGAAGCTAAACATTAATACAAAGATTACTAACAGGTGGTTGCAGTGAATTATGGGCCGGCGTCAAAATACTACGATTTGTTTGCGTCAGGGGATGACGTAGATTTCTACAGAGAATTGGCTGTTAAACACGGAAGAAAAGCCTTAGAACTTGGGGTAGGCACCGGAAGAGTAGCGATTGAATTGGCCAAAGCAGATGTTACCGTGTGGGGAATTGACAACTCCAAGTACATGCTCAATGTGGCCAGACAGAAACTGAAAACGTTAGGCTCCTTCGTCAGAAAACGTGTAAGATTGAAGCTTGGAGATATACGAAATTTCAAACTGAAGGGGAAATTTCCCCTTGTTTACATTCCATCTGCAACGTTTGAACACTGCGTCACGCAAGAAGATCAAAACAGATGCTTAACGAACGTGTACAACGCCTTGGAAAGAAAAGGCATATTGGCATTTGATGTATCACAACTTTCTAGTAAGAAGCGGGAAAGCTCGTGGTGGATTGATCGAAGAGAACTCAGCCCTAAAAAAGAAGTCGTCAGGACTATCTTTTCAAGACGAAACCCTCAAACCAACATTGTTTCAGTGAATCTCTTTTTTGAAGTTTATCAAGAGGGAAAGCTGAAAGAAAGATACTACGAATATGGAGAAGCAAGAATATTTTCTAGGGGGGAAATAGAAAAGACCTTAAAAGACATTGGTTTTAGAGTCGATAAAGTATACGGAAATTTTGACAGATCCCTACACTCTCCAGAAAGCCAGAAGCTAATCTTTGTGGCGAGTACACCATGACGAGGTTTAACCACTGAAGCTAGAAGGCGAGGTTAAAGAGAGACACTTCGCCATCATTTGAATGCATTCGCGCGCATTCACGTTGGTATGTCTTTCTTTTCAAAGACCCACATGCCAATAATGAGGATAACAATTGCCAGCATCGCCAACAAAATGAAATCTTCTGCTTTGAAGAGATCGTCGAAGATAACAGAGAAGTAATCCCAATATTTGAAGATACTAATAGATTTCATCCACTCAAGGCTTTTGGAGAAACCCCCAAAAGTGTACAGGAAAAATTCCGCAAAGACAAAAGCAAACGTGATACCCATTCCAGTCCTCACTTTTTGGGAAAACACAGCAGTAAACACCCCAACCGCCGCTATGACCATGAGGAAAGGGAGGCAGCCTATCAGTGAGAGCAACACTGCATTGGCAGAAAATTCATTGAGCGCATTGATGCCCACAAGTCCCCAGATAAGCCCAGCAATCTCTGCCAAGACTATTAACAGAGCGATGACACCCATAGCCGTGAACTTTTCCAAGAGATAACGTCTACGGGATATCGGTGCCGACAACATCACATCCATACGTTTGTTCTCGAAATCACTTGCAATGACAGATACAGCCAGATAGGCAATAAACAACCCTGTAAGCATCCATGTCCAGCTGTAATATTCTAGGGCTACAAATCCCTTGACTTCCATCATGCTGATGTTTCTTCCACCAGTAAAGCCCGCATAGGCAGGATTCTTTAATAATTCCTGAAAAGGATCTTCGCCTTTTTCTGTTGAAGCGATGCCAATTAGGACCGGATCCGATGTTTCGCCTAACACAGCCATAACTGCATAATACCTTTTTTCCTCAAAATCCTTTTCAAAAGTAATGCTTGTCTCATTAACCATATATTTGAGCTTTGCAGTCAACATGCTCGAGCGATTGTCCTCCAGCACCATGTAACTGGTTGCGGCCTCCAGTTGTTCCCATGAAAGGGTGATTAGGCCTCCCTCCTCATCGGGGAGCTCCAAATCCACCTTGTTTGCCCCTTCTAATTGTTCGATTAATGAATCTCGGTAGGTGGGAAAAATCATTGGAATGCCAGCCGAAACAATTAAGATAAGTAGGCTGAAAATGATGAGCCCTTTCAACCCAGTTCTAAGTTCCATATAAACCATTCTACCGAACATCATCTATCTCCTCCCTCATCCACTTCTCCCTCTGCGTAATACTTCAGGAACAATTGCTCCAAACTATAGGTCTTCAAATTCATGTTCAGTATCTGATGATCCGAGACAGCCTTGATTACGCTGTCAAGATTCTCATGTATGGTCAAAACAAGCCTACCATTATCCCGGTGTATACTGCTTACTCCCTCAAATCTGAACTCGTCAATCTTAAAAGGATCTCTGAATTCAACCTCAAGCACCTTCCCTGTCTTTTCCTGCAACAACTGTATATTCTCTACCACCACCAGTCGTCCCTTTCTGATGATGGCAACCCTGTCACATACCGATTCAACCTCTGCCAAGTTATGTGAGGAAATGAATACGGTCTTTCCCTGCTTTTTCTCTTCACGCAGAATGCGATAGAACTCCTGTTGCATGAGCGGGTCAAGCCCCGAAGGCTCGTCCAGAATGATAAGATCCTCATCTGCCATCAGTGCCTGAACGATCCCCACCTTCAATTTGTTGCCCTTGGAAAGCTCGTTTGTTTTTCTGACAAGGTCAAGCTGAAGCTGCTCAGCCAGTGATACCATTTTTTTCTTTGAGTTGCAGCCGCGTAGCGAAAGTAGATACCTGAGATAAGACCTGACTCTAACTGATGGAATGAGCCCAAACTCACCGGGCAGATATCCTGTCTTTTTCCGTACTGTAACGGCATCTTTGTGGGAATCTAGTCCGAATATGGTTATCTCGCCCGCTGTCTTTGCAATCAAATCTAGACAACACCGTATAGTGGTTGTCTTACCTGCTCCATTAGGTCCAAGAAAACCCATTATTTCTCCTTGGCAAACCATGAGACTCAAGTCCTTAACACCTACATAATTTCCGTACATTTTTGTCAGATTTTTCATTTCTATCACGTTTTCCTTCTCCATTCCACGACCTCCCACCATGCACATCACAAATCCCGTAATTTGCATAAATACGCAAATAACTATAAGTATCGAAAGAAATATAAATGTTTCCTTTACTATACTAACACATGAACTCGCTTCAGCAAGTCAAAGCCGATTTTGTTCGAGTCTACGAAGATATTGTGCGGGCGAAAGGCCTACCACCAATTTTCGGCATAATCATGGCCAACCTTCTCCTTGAGAGACGAGAGTTAAGCCACAAAGAAATTTCGGAATTGACTGGATACTCCATCTCCTCTGTAAGTAGAACCTTGGATCAGATGGTTAGAATGGGAATCGTCCGCAAACACAAGGATGCCTCCCTAAAACATTTTGTTTTCCACGTGAGCGTCGACTTCCTCGAAATCGCGGCAGGCAGTTTGGAGACGATGATGAAAGCTTACGAAGTGCAAAGGGAGGAAATGAGAAACTTGATGCGAAAAGCGAGTGCCCTGAAGTCAAAGGGAAAAGAGCAGGTTGAAATCAATCGTTTGCGGGTCATGTTTAAAGAAATCGAGAAGACCATGGAATTTATTGAGGGAGTTGTGAGAAACTCGATAGAAGAATTACGCTCACGCCAACGCGAGCCATGATAACCCTCAGTTGAGCTTAATTGCGTGTGCATGCATCAACCAAGTTCAAACGTCTCAAGTAACTTCAGTTTCAATTTCAAAGGTGCACAACGCATGCATTTTATTGTTGGCTGTTAATCAATCGTTGTTTCTCGTTGTGGCTGAGCGATTTGATTCTGCGTTCTCTCTTCATAGCCTCGCTGCGACTGCTGAACTCTTCCACGTATACCATCTTCTCAGCTTCATGCGCCTTTGTATATCTGGCGCCTTGACCCTTTTTATGCTGTTTAACCCGGTGTTTCAAATCCTTGGCGTATCCAGTGTAATAGCTGCCGTCTTTGCAAAGAAGGATGTAGACATAGTAAGGCATCGACTATCAACTCACAGCTGTCACGAGCTAACACTTCTATTTTAATACATTCGGTGCATGAATATTAAAGAGTGACCACCAGAAGCTAAAAGAGAGCCTGAAGAGAGGTGTTCACAACTTGTGACATAGATTTTTGATTTTCTTTAGTTTTCCAAATTGAAAATTGCCAATTAGCGCATTAGGTGTGCATATGATGCATGCATGGATTTATTTTGGCTGTTCGTAGATTGCAGGCATGCAGTCTTTTTCATTTCTAAGCACGCCCTATCATCAGAAGCAGTGATCAACTGTTATCTGAAGCGTTGTGAGGTCAGCAATCATATCAAATACATGTCCCAAGTCGGTTTCATCATAGCCCCAAGCATAGTGTGCCTTTATTTGAATATCATCAAAGGTCAGAGTATTAAGTCGACGCCAAACATATTCTCCCTTAACCTGGATAAAAGTTGTCCCCGCTATCAATTCAGCTTCTTTCTCAGTCAAGCCGTCGCTTATGTTGACGCACACAAAGACATCCATGCTCCTCATACCGTTGACAACAGCCTTAAACTCAGTCACATCTGAAGATGCTTCTTGATTCTTTTCAGCCCACACGCCCTTGTCTATTTCAATCCAAGCGTAACCTACTAAAGGAAGGGAGATGGCTACCATCATTGCGACAACCAGCAGTTTCTTTCTCAATTTCATCACCAAACAATAAGAAGATTAAAGATGAATTTAGTTCTATGCAATAGAACAAGTGTTCTAAAGTTAGAACAGGTGAGCAACACGTCCGCTGGAGTGTCAGAAGCTTATAAGCCAACCGATTGTAGGTTATTTGAGGGTTATTGATGGAGGATGTTAGGTCAAAGCTGAAGGGTACGACGCTTCGGGTTTACTGGCATCTTCTGAGAAGCGAGGAACCAACCACTATCAGGCGTCTTCAGAGAAGTCTAGGCTTGTCAAGTCCAAGCGTGGCATCATATCATCTGGAGAAACTCATGGACATGGATCTCGTCAAGAAGAATGTCAGGGGAGATTACGAACTGAAGAAAACAGTTAGTCTGGAGGCTATGAGCTCCTTTGTGAGGATCAGCCATCTGATGATTCCGCGATACATGTTCTACACGACCTTTTTCTTCACTCTTCTCATAGTGTTTGTAGTTGGATATGCTAGCTCACTATCCCTGCAAGGTGTCTTCGCTTTGGTCTTTGGGGTGAGTGGGCTTGTCATCACAGGATACGAAACGTGGAGGCAGTGGACGCTGAAACCTGTTTGACCAATGTTCTAAAGAATAGAACTATAGCCACTAAAAACTACAGATAGTAGGAGGATAAGCATGCAAATCAGACTGTTACACGCGATTATATCTGGAATAATAATAGCCATAGTGCTTGGTTTCTCCCTGATTCCCACGACATGGCAAATGATAAGCCAAGAACCAACCTTTGGACCAACGATTAATGGCATGGCAATCATCGGAATAATCGCATCAGTCGCTATCATGGTAATCACTCTGCTCTCGTTTAAATTGGTGAGAAGAACAGAAGAGTAAACAAAAAAGCATGACTTTGGAAAGTTATCCCTCACGCTTCGGCGAATGGGTTCAATCGATTTGGGAGATTACATTTGGAAAACGTTGGACCTCATAACCGAGGTTGACGTTGAAACAGTAAGGATTTACGGTTTCATAGTGTTGCATGCATGCAAAAGTTTTAGTGGTTAGCACCTTCCATACTCCACCGCTGACCTTGTGAATGGGTCCTTCTTCGTGAACCTACCTCCAATGACTCGATAAACTAGGAGCGCGTTTCAGATGAGTTGTTTTGAACGGTGTGATTGTGCTTACGCTCGTGGCACGTCTCCAAAGTAGTCAGCACACATAAAAAAGGAGAAATTGGTGAAGCTCTTGTTCTTATCAGTTTGCTGCTATGGAATTTTCAAAGGCCTGTTGTGTCCTTCGATGATGAAGGTGAACGTTTCGATTTCCAATTGGTCTGACACTACAAACTTCAGGTCTATATATTGGCTTGTGCCGTTGTTCCAGTTCTCCCCTAACATAACCGCTCTCACGTCGTCGCTCACAAGCAATTCCTGCTTAACGTTTCCATCTTCTGAATGAACGGCTGAAACCAGCGGCAGTTTGACCTCGGTTCCGTTCGTCAACATGGCGAATAGTTGCACTTGGTCTAGGTGGCTGTAGGTCTGCGGATGCTCTGTTAGTCGGAGCAAGTATCTGTGTTCCACGGGTTCAGGAGTATGGATTAAAACATGGCTTGCGATTTGATCTATCTCATCAGGGTTATGTATGTCAAGTAACCCTTCCAAGACATATTCTGTTCCATCGTAAACCGAAAGAATCGGACAACCCCCTGGCGGTGAACCCCGATTCACCGTAACGGTATCATCAACGTAGGTATTGTCAGCCGTGTCTGTCTCGTCTGGGACCGTGCTCGCAGTGGCCTTCACTGTGTAGGTTCCAACTGGAACGCCTATTGTGCCCCAATCGAAATCTAAGGTTGTATAGTCTCCTGGAGCCAGATTGGCGACTGTCTGCGTAGCTATGGCTGTAGAGTCGTAGTAGGCTACGACATCAAAGGTCTCTGTACAGTCACCTTGGTTCTCCACGCTCACGGTTATGGTAACAGTGTCTCCTATTATCACAGAAGTTGGAGAAGCCGTGACTTGCGTCACAGCTACGTCGCGCCACATGTCCCATAGAAGTGTGCCTGGCACAAGGTCATCGTAGTACCTTGGATCGCGCCAGTAAATTTCTAGCACACAGGCTTCCTGAAGCTCTCCATTCTCATAGTAGCGTCCGTTCGCACCATTATATTTCAAGCCTCCCCACTTCCACCAGTTATCAAGGTAGGCCACAGTCCCGTCGTTAGATGTTGTTGTAGAAACTCTTTTCCACTGATTATCTGAAGTGTAGTACTGTGGATTTTCCAGCCTCACATTCCATCCTGTATTTTCTATTCGTGTCTTGCTGTAGACGCCGAACTGGGAATAACATGCTAGCACAACATTACCCCAAGTATTTTGTGCATCTCGGGTGCCCACAAAGAATTTTTTGATAATAGTCGAAGAGTATCCTTCTGCATTGTAGATGCCTGCGAAATATGTGGAACTGCCGATTGTGTAGAACCACTCAACCCAGCCTGCGTTCCATTGCATAGTTAGCGTTATTGGTTCTGACGGATCTACGCTGCTAATGATTATAGCTGATTTCCAAGGAATCTCATAGTCTGCGCCTTCTGGTTGTGGTGGCCAGCCATAAAGAATCAAAGCCGCAGCCCAATGGAGCGGTTCATGAGTTTTGTAGAAAGCCATGTTGTACTTGAGTATGCCATCATGATCCAAGGAAAGACTAGCAAGGAATCCATAATCTGTGCGATCGATGCCAAGAGAGTTTTCTTGGCCTTGAAGAAACATGCCGCCTGCAACGTAGTTGTCCTCAGGAATCACATCTTGGATAGTTTGGCCTGGGGGTGGAGTGTTAGGAAAGCTAACGGTGATCCTAAACTTGTCGGTCTGACTATAAGATTCTCCCCACTCGTCTTCACCCTCTTGAAACCCACATACGTAGGGCATTATATTACCTCCGTCCCAAGTACAATCACCAGGGTCAAAATTTCCAGCTGGCCCCAATGTTAGAATGTTTGGTGAAGTCGGCTGCGGGGCGAGTCTAGTGAATGTTAGGGAAACGTCTTCCTCCCATTCATCTATTATAGTTGCTTCATGTATTTTTCTCCAATACACTCTGAAAGCACAATCATGAAGTCCCGCAGACGGATTTTCAATGGTTCCACTCCATCTTCTATACGTTGCTGTTTCTTCTGCAACCTCAAGCAATAACCCGCCAGGAGTTTCATCCAAGAACCATCTAACCTCATAGGCATAAGTGTAATAACCAGTCACCAAATTCTCTGTAATTATCGTGATTATTTGAACAGTGGTTAGGTATTCGTATTCTCCTCCGTCTGCAGGTATGGAATTGTACGGACTAGTCATGCTGAAGTTTCCGAAAACGTCTTCCTCCCATTCACTTATTATAGTTGCTTCATGTATTTTTCTCCAATACACTCTGAAAGTGTATTGATGGTATCCTCCACAAGGATTTTCAATGGTTCCACTCCATTTTATGTAAGTTGCTGTCCCTTCTGCAACCTCAAGCAATAACCCGCCGGTTGGAGTTTCATCCAAGAACCATCTAACCTCATAGGCAAAAGTGCAATAACCAGTGTTTAGATCTTCTGTTACTGGGGTGATTATTTGGACAGAGGTCAGGCTATCATAGACTCCACCATCTTTCGGCCGAGATTGATAGAAAGAAGCGTGAACCGGCCCAATAGACTTGAGTGAAATAAGCATTACTGAAACGCTCAATAAGCATAAAGCAAATCCCTTCAGCCTGTTCTTATTGATCATTTTTTCTATTCCTCCTAAAGTCATTGGTATTTGTTTCATTGCGCCCCACCTTGGCGCTCCTGAAGAGGCAACAAATGCGTGCGCAAACAGCATTCTATAACTATCTGCTTTTTGCGTTCTCACTAAAGCTATGCAAGAACTTCTTTGTTTTGAATAAAAAGTTTGTGAAGAAAAGTTCTATAACAATATCTCCTATTTTCACGCATGCATGCGCACACATAGTTCACGCGTGAAAGTGAGGTTGTCTCGTAGATGAGATAAATCAACCAATGGAAATCATGAGCTACAGAGATATTGTCTGAATCTTTCTGCTTTGTCTGCTCCAAGAGAATTAATTTTTAATAGTTCTCAAACCATTCGCAATCATCTTTTGGTAACCAAACCGCAAAAAGCTTGTTTTTGGGTCTGCTCGACAATTAACACCAGACTTGGTTGAACAGTTTCATTGAAACTAAATGCAAAATTTGTTTAAAAGAAGCTGTGAAAACTATTGGAAACTCTCCCTTTCCGTGAAATAAGACAGCTCTTTGAAAAGAAGCTCAAAATGAGCTTAACCAATTAATTTTTGGAGGATTTAAAAAAAGCACTAATTGATGTTAGATTTTCAAATTTTTAAACAATATTTTCATTGAAGTTTCTGAGTTTTTGGGAAAAAAGGATTTTAGTGGTTACTTTAATGGTTTTTCCAACATTAAACCACTAAAAAGACCATTGTTGTAAATTCATGCATGCAAATTATTCCTCTAGTCGACAAAATCTTAAAAATCGTAAAATGAAGTCGCCTTTGCGCGCGCTAGGCTACCTTGAAGAATTTTGTTTTCAGTGCTCCGCAGATTGAACATTTTTCTGGCGCCATGCCTTCGACAGTGTTCCCACAGACGCTGCAAACATAATAGTCGATTTTTGTTAATTCCTTGTTATTTCTTAACGCTTCAACAGCCTTTGAGAACAAACCAGCATGTACCTGCTCAACCTTGTTTGCCACATCAAAGCTCCAAGCCGCTTGATTTTTTTCTTCTTGTTTGGCGATACTCAAGTATTTCGGGTACATTTCATTAAACTCAAAGGTCTCCCCAGAAACTGCAGCATCCAAATTCTCAATTGTTGATTTTATCTCTCCCATTGTTCTAAGATGATTCAGAGCATGTATTGTCTCTGCTTCTGCTGCTGCCTTAAAAAGTTTTGCAGCTTGCATCAAGCCTTCTTTCTCAGCCTTTTCAGCAAAGGCCAAATATCGTCGATTTGCTTGCGACTCACCTGCAAACGCATCCTTCAAATTCTCAATTGTCCTACTCATTATAATTTCACCGTTAACTCAAAATATCGAACAAATTCAATATAAGTTGTGTGTTCTTGCAAACATTTTATGAGAGGCTTGGAAACTTTTTGCCATACTCTTCGACGTGGACTATTTTCCTCAGTTTCTTTCTAGGTCTTATCAAGTGAGCTAGCTTAGCTGAGATATCCAGCTTCTCTCCTGGGTAGCCTAAGGCCAATAGCGCCACCACCTCCAGACGGCTAGGTATTTTCAACATTTCTCTAATCTCTTTTTCATTAAAGAGACCTATCCAGCATGTTCCAAGTCCCTCGCCAGTAGCGGCTAGCACAAGATTCTCCATGGCAATGCATGTATCAATGGCATACCAACGCGGAGAAGCCCTCTGATTGCCACATCCAACAATAACCACAGGCGACTCTGCCAAAAAACGACCAAATCTACATCCCCTAGCGATCTTTCTTCTCTTATCTGGATCTACGACCAAGATAAAGTGCCAAGGCTGAACGCTTCCTGCTGAAGGAGCCAGCCTAGCTGCCTCCAAGACCTTCCTCAGTTTATCAACCGGAACTGGTGTAGACTTATATGACCTAACTGATTTCCTCTTTTGAATAGCCTCGAAAACATCCAACCTTAATCCCCTCGACCTAACAGACTGACTACTCTTCGTTCTGAATTAGTGGCGAATTCTCTTATAGCCTTCACCTTTCTCACAGACAAGTCCTTACACTTCTCTGCGGTTTTCTCAGCCAAGGTGGCCACCGTTAGCTTAGATTAACTTTCTAGGTTTATGAAATCCAGACTTGGTTATGAAGTATAAAATCAGAAATCTCTAGTCTGAAGCATAGGAGCCTCTTTAAGTAATAGCATGCGCATGATAAGACTTATCTCTCGTACTTTGTGTATTCTCTGGAATAAGACATGCCATCAGATAATAATGATAGCAAACGTAAAGGCTAGCCTCCAGGTCAGAAGCCAATCAAACGGCTATTAAAATGGGGCAAGGATCACCCAACCATTGGAGGCTCTGTTCCAAAGATTGATTTAAGAAAATGGATTTTGACAATAGAGGGAGAAGTTAAGAAATCCGTAAAACTGAGTTGGAATGATCTTCTGAAACTTCCGACGGTTGAATCTGTAAGCGATTTTCATTGTGTAGAAGGATGGAGCGTCTTAGGTCTCAAGTGGGAAGGAATTCGTTTCAAACGCATAGTAACCATGGTAGAACCTGAGGATACTGTGAAGTTTGTTTCCTTCGGATGCGCAGATAAGTACACAACTTCTCTTTCGCTGAAGGAACTTCTGGGAGGCAACATCCTTCTAGCCTACAAACTCGATGGTAAATATCTTGAAGAAGGAATCGGTGCTCCTTTGCGACTGGTTGTTCCAGACAAATACGCCTATAAAAGTGCCATGTGGATTACGAGGATAAAATTCACTTCAAGGAAGGAGATAGGCTATTGGGAAAGTCGAGGCTACAGTGACACTGCAGACGTCTGGAAGAACGATAGGTTCTCAAGATGAAAAAGTCATGTTTGTCTTCCTTCAACATGTGCGAAATTTTTAATAGTTCACTTCACAGTAAGGGACATCTAGCATAATTGAAAGGAGAATAAAAATATGCCAACCTGGGTATGTGCAGAATGTAAAACTGAATACGCTAGTAGATGTCGCCAAGCAACATGCTCGAAATGCGGAGCACCTAAAGAAAAGCATACAAAAAAGAGCTAGCTGGCACTTGTGGAGGATTAGTGTAGGTGTAAAGAATTATGGATCATACGATTGTGCACTTTGAGATTCCTGCTAGTGATGTGGAGAAGCTGAGGAAGTTCTATTCGAAACTCTTCGGATGGAAGATTGAGAAAAGTTCAGGACCGATTCCATACTGGATTATCGAGACAGTACCAGCAGATGAGAAAGGCACACCCTTGAGACTTGGAGTGAATGGAGGTATGTACAAGAAGGATCGCCCGGAGTTTAAACCAGTCAACTACATCTCTGTTGAGTCGATAGACGAATACATTGAGAAGATCAAGGCTTTAGGAGGAAAAATTGTACAGCCAAAACAAGAGGTCCATGACGTAGGCTGGGTAACAATTGCACTGGACCCTGAAGGAAACCACTTCGCTATGTTGCAGCCAATGAGAGTCTAAAAAAGAGTCGGCCCTTTTTTATACGCACACCATGCATGCACATACTAACATCTATTCTCTGCTCACATTGTTTTCATATCTTTTCTTCTTCGATGTGCTCTACCGTTATTCATAATAGGCAGAAAGCGCACCGTCAGCTACTATTGAATGGGATTGAAAGTGAGACAATGCCTAGGGATCACATTTGCGGCAGCGTGCTTGGCAAACTCGTAGAGACCACTCGTGCAGAGGCGATACTAAATGACAATAATTATCGATGATGCTGGTGTCGGAGACCTCCTTTTCGGTGCGGTTATAGGGGCTTTTCGTAGCACAACTCAAGAATTTACATATGAAATCTTAGATGTAAAATATTTTAGATCTCCACAATTCGATCGAAAAGAGTATTTGAAACAAGCTTCAAAGGCCGTTTTCAAACTATTAAGCAAACTCAAACTGAAGCCCGATGAACCAGTATACATCTGCAGAGGTTACATCTTCGACAAAGCTGTCAAGGATTTGACAAGGAAGTATGGCAATGACCGAATTTTCAGAGTAAAAGTTACGGGAGAACCACAATTTCTCACGGAAACTGCATACCTTGATGAGATAAGAAACCTAGGCTACAGCCCACTGGAGGAGAGAGACAAGAAGAGGGCAAAGAGCTTCTTTCACATGATGAATTGGCTGAAGAAGAACCCAGATAAACTAAGATATGCCAAGACTGGTTGGCCACGACTGTCTCGGTATAGTCTATTCAGGTCATATCATCAAGCTCGATCAAAAGAATGTATAGAGTAGATCGTTAAAGCCTCCTGCACACGCGCCTTACGATTTCCGAATTAACCTTTCTATCTCCTTTCGATTAATCTCTGACACAATCTTGTGGAACCAATTAGTTCCCTCAAGATATTTTTCCTGTAGATCATTCTCATCCTTGACGAAGAAAAGACGCTTGAGTTTCTCAATTTCTTCCGATGGAATTTCATAGTGTATGTGATGTGTCCTAAAGTCGTGATGGAGAGGGCTATACTTCATCCGCAAGGCATCAACCAATGAAGCCAGCGTAAGAACACGATAGAAATCCATCGCTTCGAGATAATTACCTCTATTGATCTCCTTCTGTGTGAAACTGTTGAACATATCGAACCTTGCTCTTAATCTCTCCAACCTTTTCAGTAGTTTCTCAATCATCGTTTTTGTATCCAATGGAGGAGCCTTGACCTTACCGGATTTGTTGAAGAAAAACACAGCGTCACCATGTATCTCCGGTTCAAGAAACTTGTTTGGGCTGCTGAGTGTTAGGACAGCGAGGTCAATAACAAGGTATTCACTTGCGCCTTCCGATCTATAGAAAGCTTGGAAAAGTCCTAACTCTGGAGGATGTGGCACATCGTACTTCTGTTTAATAGGGGACAACGATTTCAAGGCTTTCTCAACAGCAAGGAAAGTCTCATCGACTTTCTTGTCGTCCACGACCAAATACAGATCGATATCGGACCATTCATCGATTCTATTTAAGGCTGCAGCACCTCCTTCCCAAAATGCATGGACATAACCAAGCGGTTCCAAAGCATTTACAAGGGTTTGAATTATGATGTCGCGGGTCAACCTATTTTCATTCATCATTGAAGTACCTCTGTTTTGCAACCATGCATGCGGTTTTTTCCCATATAAAATTGTGTGCGTGCATTATTGACAAGAGTCAGTTTAGGAAGACTTCTGCGCAAACGCAGCTTAAGTTTTTAAAGACTCCATAGCTTTTGCAAAACTGTTGAAAAGCTTTACTATTAATTCACTTGACCTCGGTGTAAATAAGTGACAAGACCGCTGATATTCGTGTAAGTACGAAAGTCTAAAATCAAATTTAGTGCATGCATGCAAATGTCAGCTTAGACCATGACTTGCCAATTCTTGAAGCTTTTCCATGTGTTTTCTGTGGTCGTAGATCCACGATTTATCTTTGAAGAATTCGTATGGAATAGTTTGTGCCTTTTTTCTTGAAGAATCCTCGATTGCGTAATCATAGCTTTTCAATTGGCCATTTCTAATTAGTTTTGATAGACTGTTTGTTAAACCTCTAAATTCTTCTCTAGGGAGGTATATATGGACAAATAAAGCGTTCTTTCCGAAGATCTTACCTATGCTGCGCACAAAAGGTTTGTCTTTAAGTGAAAGGGCAAATCTAGCCATGAATTCCTTATCATGGAAGTCAAATCTGAAGCAGTAACTATCAGATCGAGCTTCAAAGTGTGGCAGGAAAACCACATAACCTTCGATTAGGCCTTTCGCAATCACGTGGTTCTTGAAGTGGTATTGCATTGTTTGTGGGGATACGCCTAACAGTTTCGCTATATCACATAATTCACATTCTGCGTTCTTTTGTAACTCTTTCAAAACAATAACATCAATTCTATCCGCTTTCTGTGGATAGCTCTCTGACTCCACAAGTGTATAAGGAAGCGAGGTTCCTTGGCTGGGGATATCCTTAATCCATTTGTCCCATTTGAAATTCCACCGTCTTGATTCATGGTCATACCAATTGTCGGTTAGGTTTAACGTTTGTATGCAGGTGGACCAGTACAGATTGATGCTCTGGGCTATACCGAGTTTCTCTATTCGCTCAACAAACTGCTTGAACTCCTCAGTATGATCTTTTGGAATACCATAGATTCCATAGAAACTTTCAGGTGCGTCGTAGCGTGCAGTTAAGTAAAGCCAATATCCGTTCGCTTTCATTGATTCCCAAAGTAATCGTTCACGCCCCGAGGTTGCTTTAGCAAAAACGAAAGCTTTCTTAAGGCCGATAGAAGTGTGGTAGACACTCACTTGTAGAAGTAAGGAAAAATGGGATTTTAGAACTTTTACTCTGTCCCGTACCGTTGGTGTTGGCACCTTTATTCTCTCGGCGATCTTCGATATATTTCTTGGGCCGTAAACTCCCAGCGCTTCTAAGATTTTTATGTCGAGAGAGTCGAGTTGTTTCCGCATTTCAAAGTCTCTCGCTTCACAGGTATCCAACACTTCATCAATTTTGTCGAGTGTTGTTATTAAAGTTGTGCTTAGGGTCTGGGCCAACCGCCGCCTATTTCATCGCCTCCCTCTGGTTCAGTTCCGATGTTTGCAATGTAACTATCATGTACTATATGCTTAGACGCTCTGCAACCATTTTCTTCAGTTACATTCAGTGTCACCATTACCGCATTGCAGACTATCGCAGTGCCCAAAAGGCATAGAACAAACAAAACTTTTAGATTCAGGTTATGTCACCTCCTCTTTTGTTTTTTGACGCAGAGTATTGGGATCCTACATAGGAAAACTTAAGAGCTATGAAGTTATACTACTGACAATCCATGTTGATTGGAGCTATCTCTCTTACTGCAGGGTGAGTTGGCTGTTTAGAGGCATGCGTAAACATAGAACCTTACAGTTGAACGTTCCATGCTCATGCATACAACCGTGAAGGAAGTTGGGTCAGATGGCTAAACCTTCAGTTAAGTCCTCATCCAAAGCCGCTGCAGACTTGACCGAGAAAACGCCAATACAAGTTTTGCACGTAGACAACGAAGCAGGGTTCCTGAAAGTTTCGAAACAGTGTTTAGAGATGCAGGGAGCATTCCAAGTTGACACTGCATCCTCTGTTGAAGAAGCCATGAAAAAATTGAGGAAGAAAACGTACGATGCAGTTCTTTGCGATTATGTGATGCCTGAAAAGAGTGGGCTAGAATTTTTGAAAGAACTGAGAGAGAACGGTAGCTCGATTCAATTTGTTATGTTCACTGTAAAGGGCGGAGTAGCCATCAAGGCGTTGAACCTTGGTGCTGATCACTACGTCAATAAGATCGGCAACCCAGAAACACTGTACAATCAGCTGGCACATAGCATACTTGACGCTGTGGAAAGAAAGAGAGGGTCGCTGAAGAAGTAGTTAACAAACCAGTACGAGCCATCATGCGTTTGTGCAGATACGAATAACGCGTAGGAATGCATATGACTTTCTGAGTTTCTAAGCAAGAGAAGATTCTAGAAGTTCAACCGTACTTGTGGGTTTGAAACTTGAAAGACGAAGGCCAATAGACACACGCTGAAGACTAAACACTGCAATGTTCCAAGTGATTCCTCAAGGAGAGATCGTGTCGAACTAAGAGGTTGGAAAGAGATTGATTGGTGCACGGAGTGTGCGAAATCGTTAATAACTTGACTTTACACTGAGGGGCGTCTAAACCAGATGAAAGGGGAATGGAACCAGAATGCCAACATGGGTATGTACGGAATGCAAAACTCAATACACTAGTAGATGTCGCCAAGCAATGCGCTCGAAATGCGGAGCACCAAAAGATAAACACGTAAAGAAGGCATAGACATGGCTACAACAAACCCAGCAGACCTCGTTGGTTATTGCGGTCTCTACTGTGGCGCTTGCGGAATTCGTCAACAAAAGATAAAGATCGCTGTCAACAATCTGCGTGACGTTGTTGCTCATTACGGCTTTGACAAAATAATGCCCGAACTTGCGAAGTGGGAACCAAACCTCAAACACTACAACGAATTCAGTGAAGTCATGGAAGGTTTGGTCAAAATGTTCGGTGACTGCCCAGGGTGCCTACAAGGCGGCGGCGACCCAGGGTGCAAAGTGCGATCGTGTGCAAAACAGAAGGGTTATCACACTTGTGCTGAATGCAGTGAAGCTGAGACTTGTGAACCGCTCGCTCCTTATCGTAAGGGCTACAAAAGACTCACTCAAGCGCTTCAAGCCATAAGGCAAAACGGCGTTGGAAGATACGCTGAAGAAATGCAGAAAAAAGTTGACGATGGATACAGCTACTTGGAAGAACCCAAATAACTTCTCACCGTTTCACTCCTTTTTCTTTGCAAGCACCAATACAGCATTTGGATTGATTTTTCTAATGCGAAGGCTGAAGAGATGCAGATTTGGTTCGGCGGGTTCGCTATTCGTGTTATCGGTTTCTTCGAGAAAACTGTTTTATGCTACGTGAACCATGGATTTTGAGGATTAAAAATGCGTGTCAAGGCAGTGCTTTTCGATCTTGGACGCACCCTTATAAAAACAACATATTTTCCTGAAATCTACAAGCGTATTCTTCAGGTTTACGGAGTTAGAGTTTCTTCTGAAGAAGTTCTAAAGGCTCACAGAGATAACGAGAAAGAGCTTGACGTGGTGAAAGGCCAACTTCGGTTTGGAAAAGATTTCTGGATCAAGTGGAACCTCAGAGTTTTGGAAAGCATTGGTATACAGCAGAATAGAAGGCTTCTTGCTAAGAAAATTGACGAGTTGTGGTGGGAATATGCTGACGCAGAGGTTTATCCAGATGTGATGGAGACACTGGCGCAATTGAAAGCTAAAGGAGTAAAAGTGGGAGTGGTAACTAATGGGTTAAAGAGAGATTTTGAACAAATCCTAGCAAAGCTTGAGCTAACGAATTGTTTTGACGTCGTTATAGGCATAGATACGTGTAACAAAGGAAAGCCAGATAAGGAAATATTTCTCTGCGCTCTCGACAAGCTCCATGTGCGTCCGCAAGAAACAGTATTCGTGGGAGATTCATTAAAGTATGATTACGAGGGCGCCAAAAAAGCTGGACTGAAACCCTTACTGATTGATAGAGAAGGAAGCTCTTCAGAAAATGTTGAAACAATAAGAAATCTAGCTGGAGTCTTACAACACGTCTAAGGTAGGGTGTGAAACATGGATGAAGAAGGATTTAGAGAATTCTTGAAAAGAGGCGGACGATCGCAAAGTGCCATAAAACGTTGTATAGTTTATGTAAGGAAATTCGAGACGTATATTAGAAATCGCAAAGGTAGCAAAAAGCTTGGCGAGGCAAGTCCAGAAAATCTGGAAGACTTTGTGGAGTGGATAGAAAGAGACCTGAAAACCTCGGCAAAGACACACCTATGGGCTTTGAGCTACTATTATGAGTACGCCTCAGATGAAGCGATGCGTAAGCTAGCCAATGAACTGCGCGTGCAAAGGATTAAGAGAAAACCTTTTGACTTGAAGAATTTCAGAGGAGTAAACGCCGAACATGTGGCCAAATTGGCTTCCCTAGGCATAAAAAATGTCAAACAGATGCTGGAGGCTGGAAAAACTCGGGTTAGTAGGCAGAATTTATCAGAGAAAACAGGAATACCGCTTGAAGCTGTTCTTGAATTCGTGAAGCTCTCAGACTTGGCAAGAATCCCTGGCATCAAAGGTATTCGTGCACGGTTGTATTTTGACGCTGGTGTTGATACTGTCGAGAAAATGGCAGAATGGAATCCGAAAGAGCTAAGAGAGATGTTGATCGAGTGCGTTGAAAGAACTGGATTTGACGGAATAGGCACGTTGCCAAAAGAAGCAGAGTTCTCAGTCAAAAAGGCCAAAAGGTTGCCAAAGATAGTAGAATACTGATACTGCTAGCAACAGTAGTTGCATGCGCATGGATGGATTCCACATAATTTTCCAATTCATAATCTCTGACTTGGTCAAAATTGCATACGTGCATCTGTAAAATTGTAGAACTCGTGCATGTAAATGCTGAGATCTGAGATAGATATGAAGTGGTTATTCTCGCTTTAAGAATCTGAATAAAAGAAAGCCCATGAAGGCTAGTGCTGAAGCAAGATACATTGTTGTGGTGTAACCCCCGAACGATATTGCAAAAGCTCCGATGAGAGGCCCTATTATAGATGACAGGCTTAAAGCAGAATCGAACAAACCGCTGACTGTTGCTTTCTCTACGTTTCTGTCCATTAGATACCTTAATCCACCTACATACAAGAGTGCCCAGGAAACACCCAGAAGAACCTGCGCTGGCAATATTTGCCAGAAACTTGCCGCTAGGGTAAAAGAGAAGAAAGTGACACCTGCCACTATCAAACCTCCGGCAACCGAAGACGCATATCCGATTCTTGGGCTTAGCGTATACATAAAGACAAACTGCGTTGCACCATTAATAGCTTGAATGACAGCAACCCAAAACAGGTCAGCACCGAGCGTTTGCAGAAAAAGGGGCCAGAAAGTCCATATCATATTCGCTCCACTGTGACGAACAAGAACGGACAGATATAACGGGAGATTCTTCTTTATGATTTTGACAGGCAAGGCAGATACATTTACGGAATGATGCTCACCAAACCTCATTTTCAAGGCCACAATAAATGCAGGGATAAATAGCAAGGAACCGAAAGCGAAAACGCTTTCAATGGACAAATAGAAAGCTATCAAACCTGCCATCAACAATCCTAAAGTCCAACCCATCGACCCGAAAGATGAAAACTTAGACAGATCCTTTCTGTTCTCATGAACGTGTGCAATCAACGAAGCGGGGAATATGCCTACGCAAAAACCGGCTAAAACGCGAGTCAGCAATAGACCCAAAAAATTGCGAGCAAATATCTGCAAGAAGAATGCGAAACTGGATAACACTAAGCCAATTATCAAAAAGAGTTTTCTACCATACCTGTCTGACGCGCGACCAAAAATGAAAGAGGACAAGAATAAAGCCGAAGAATAGGCAGCTACAATGAAACCGATTTCCGGATCTGATATTCCCAAGCCTTTGGCAAAAATAGACATGTATGTCATCGAAGACATGATTGCGGCAAAGGTGAGAAATCTAATTAGATTCGATTTCATTGTGTAACAGCATGCATACGTGTCAGTCAGATAAGTTCTTCGCTTTCTTATCAACGCTCAATGTATCCGCCGTGACCTTGTGAAAACTGCTACACACGAAACACCACTTATCATAGTAACCACCAAACCATAATGCTATCGTTGACGCATCAGTAGGCTCCAGGATCAAACTTATAACAGAGAACACTGCATCCGTCGTGCGCAGGGGGTTGCGAATGCAAAATGATGCATAAACGAAATGTGTCTTGTATCTAGACTCTGAACTCGTCAAGAAATCAAGGGAACTAGGGTTCAACCTCTCTAGGACATTTGAAAACCATATGAAACAGCTTGTCAACCATGTTGACAACTTACATGCACAGAGCAGTAGTCAAGGTTGGTGGGCCGGGCCGGATTTGAACCGGCGACCTTCTGCACGTCAAGCAGATGTCCTAACCGTGCTAGACTACCGGCCCTCAATGTTTGTTGGTTATTTTCAGTATATAGCCTTGAATTAAGGTTTTCTGAACTGTGTTGTTTTGCGTATTAGCTTCCTCAATTTAATTTCGCAGGTGTGCATGCATACACCAAACACTTTACATTGCTTCTTTTTTTGACGATTGACTGTGATAACTTTAAATGGTTTCTTGTTTCATTTTACAAATGGAAGCTTTTGAAAGTGGACAAAAAGTCTACGTCAAAAGTGAAGACAACTTCTCTGTGTTGGATGAAGAAAGAAATTCGGGGACCCAGTATTGGAGGAAGATCGCTTGAAAGAGAAGATTAAGGTTTATGTTTCTAGTTTCGAGATTTCAACCCTTGATTATGTGGATCAACACAGCATAGGGCATCCATGTGTTACTTCTCACCATAGTAAGAATGTCTTTACTGAGTTCAAACACCTTCCTGAAAAGTCTTGGGACGGATACTTGACAGACGATCAGATGAAAGCTGTTGTTATAGTTAGTGAGTTCTGTCAACAGAACGGATTGGAGTATGAAGTTGTGGACATGAGAAATACGGGTTTCGCTAGCAAGATGAAGCTCATGTTCAAGGGAATAGCAGCTCCGACAATCAGTTTTAGAGGGAAGAAAATCGAGGGAATCCCTACCAAAGAGAATCTTGAAACTTTAATTTCAAAATAGAGTATTGTACTTTCATGGATATGGAAAGTCCAATAATGAAAATTGAAGTCTTTGTCAGAAATGAGGAGGTTCCTGTTCGAAAGGTTCAAGTCAAAGGTGTATGTCGTCATTTGTGCGATGCTTACGAAACTTTCAAGACTGAAAGGATATTGAATGAAGATAGTAAAAGAGTATTAAAAGAAGCAAGAAAAAAAGCAGAGAATCTCAAGGTGGAGATCATCATCTATGACCTAGCCACATTCAAAGGTAAACTTATTGCCAGACTTAGAGATGTAAAGTCTCCAAGTTGGAAAATCGTTGAATAGACATCTTCATACAACACGAATATCAAGCCAGGTGAAGTAAACACCAAATGCTTAACTATTCCTCTTTTATGTAAAGCTTCCACAAGATCGGTATGAGAAGAGTTATCATCACAATGTTTGAAATAAAACTCATCATAAAAATGAGAAATATATATTCTGGTGAAGTTTCTTCTAGTAGTGCTTCAACAATAGGAAGCCAGATTGCTGCAAACGCCAAAGAATAGAATGGAGCAAAGATAATTAATAGAATCAAACTGACAGCGAAAAGAACAATCTTTAATTTTTTCTTCATCGTTTCTCATTCCATTTTTTATATCTATTCATTTCCTCAATTCTATGCTATACAACTATACAACGTAGAACTTTCTTTCT
>CP070709.1:438931-444421 GCA_020350305.1 Candidatus Bathyarchaeota archaeon | reverse complement strand
TGGTGTGAAGCATGCCGCTGTACTGCCTACCTAGAAGCTCCAGCAGAAACTGAATAAGGGTTGAGTTCAGTACAGCGGCTAGAGCTTCTTCCAATCGGTCCTCAACTTTGATGTAGTAGTAATAGTCGCTGGCATGAGCCCTGGCCTTGTTTAGGAAAGCTCGGTATCTGTATCGGAACCACATTGGAAAGAGGATTGCAAGGAAACTTCAGAATACAAGGATCAAACGAATAACCTTTCACACACTCAGGCATTGGAAGGCCAGCATAGAATATCATAGAGGAATGAGGCTTGTAGAGCTCAAAGAAATGCTGGGACACCGAAGCATAAACTCAACCATGATTTACACACATCTCATCGAGGGAACGGAAAGCAGCGATTGGATATCCAAGGTAACCAGATCCGTGAAAGGTGCACGCGCATTGACAGAGGCAGGCTTTGACTATGTGAAGGATTTCAACGATGGACTTATGCTATTCCGCAAGCGCAAGTGAAAACGCCAAAAAGAGTTTATATAATCTGTTGAAACTTTACATAAACAACAGATTAAATAAGTTTGTTTCGTTCATTAATATTAAAATCAGATAATCCCAACTAAATTAATGGGAGCAGCTACAATGGCTGAGACCGAAATACCGCTAAACGATATTAAAGAATGGCTGGAGCAAGAAGCAGCCCCTATAGTTGAACCGCTTAAGACAGAGGGAACGTCACTAATTAACAATGTTAAGGAAAGAGTAGACGATGTTCGAGAGAATTGCGAAAGACTGATGCGAAACAGCGAAATAGAGATGTCGAAAGACAGTCGCAAAACGTATCGACGAGCTAAAATATTGAATAAACTTGCTAAATATGCTCTAGAAACGATTGAAAATATTGAGTTCCCTGATTTGATTTCATCAGAAAGCCTTCAGCTGGCATGTGATGATTTAGAAAAGGCGCTTGCAGTGATTGGAAGGGAAAGAGCGAAGTGGTTCCCCCGAATTTCACCGTTCTTCATTGTAGATCGAAGAAGATTTGATGTCGCATTCGGAAGGACTGTGAAAACGCTTGAGAAACTACGCTCTTTTTCTTCACACAGATACACTGAGGCTAAGATCGTGGAAGACTCGTTTCTAATGGTTGATAAACTTTCTCAGTCCTTAAAAAAGCTAGATGCAGTTGAGAAACAAAGGAAAAAAATGGAATTGAGAAGAAGCATCCTTGAAAAAAAGATAGACGAAGATCAGCGGAAAACCATGTTGATTCAAAGTAGAGACGAGGTAAGTAAGCTTGTTCAGACAAACGAAGAAATCGAAGAACTTAGAGAAAAAGTAAGGCATAGTTTTCGTCACCTTCAAAAGCCATTTCTTAAATTCCAAACCTTGGCTCTGGGTCCGGGTTATCCTCTGCCGCCGGATGAAACAAAAAAACTTGACGAATACTTGACCAGACCGTTTGAAGCTTTCGCAACCGAGGATGAGGAATATCCATTGCTTAAAAAACTACTTCGAAAGATGGATGACGCGATGACCAAAGGAAAACTGAAATTGAAGAGCACTCGCCTAAAAAAAGCTCAAATGCAAATAAATAGCATACTTCACAAGGATGCCTTAACCTCCATGCATCGAAGCTGTAGAGAGGCGTTCAATGGCAAACAACGACTCTCAACCTCCAAAGCGGTGAAAACATTTCGAAAAGAGACTGCCCAACTTCAAAAAGGGCTAGAGGAGTCACGGAAGCAGAAGGAACTTGTTGATTCAAGGATCGCTGCGGTGGATAGCGAATACAAAAGAGCACTGGAAAAAATTGAAAGCCAAAAGAAAAAGTTAGAAACGACTGTTTTTGAATTAACTGGCAAAGAAGTTCACGTTACATAACAGAGAAGGTTGAATTGGTACCTAAGTTTCACTGAAGAATTCTTTTGTGCCTTCATAAAGCGGAAATCGTGTGTACACCCTGTGGTATTCGAATGAAGTCAAAATGTAGGTCAAGTACACAGGCTACACAAACACACCGGAAACGTCAACTGAACTTTAAAGACAATTCCGCCTGACACATCCTAAACTTCCTCCCCCTTTTCTCCAAGATCTTTCCAGTTCAGCATCTTAACTCTTCTTGCTCTTCTGATATTGCTTGATCTTGCGCATCCAAACAGAACCAAAAACAAACCCTGAACCAAATCCACCAAAGGACCCCCCTAGGTAGGGGGTCTATGAGAGAGATATCCCTAGTTTTATATAACCGTTGGATTGCAATCAAAATAAAGGAAGGTGAAATATTTGAAAATTAAGGCTACTCACTTCACCGAAATAAAAGCATTAAAAGTGGAAGACCCCGGATACAAAGACATCAAAGTCAGATGGTTGATAACGAAGGAAGACGGTGCAAAAAATTTCGCTATGCGCTACTTTGAAGTCAAGCCAAAAGGGCACTCAGCACACCACTCACACAGCTGGGAACACGAAGTCTTCATTCTGGACGGACACTGCATAGTTGAGTGCGGAGACCAAGGAAAACGCGTAGGCCCAGGTTACGCCATTTTCATTCCGCCAAACGTTTCACATTGCTTCAAAAACGTAGGAGACAAAACTCTAAAGTTCCTCTGTCTCATTCCACACGGAAAGTGATATCAGGTGTGGAGCCCCTTCTTCTAACCTCCGTTTAGTCCCGCAGATGAATCACCAAGTAAAAACACGAAAAGACTGAGACAAGAACCAAGGCTTAGAAATACTATTTGAAGAAGCTCGGTTATCTATAATTGACTTGGTTGGACAAATGGTGATGTATGTGGTCATCAACGTTGAAGAACCTTCTGACTTGATTGACATGGCTAAGAAAATAGATGTCAACGAATTCCTCCAGCTAGTTGAAAATGCCATACAGCTATTGGCCAAAGAGAATGGACAAATAGGAAACATGCAAATTACAGGTAGACTCGTTTCAACACCCTCAGTAGGTGAGGCTATCGTCGTTGGAGACATTCATGGAGACTTGGAAAGTCTTATGATTGTTTTGAAAGACAGCGATTTCATGAAGAAAAGCCGTAAAGATGAAAACGTCACTATGATCTTCCTTGGAGACTACGGAGACCGAGGACTCCACTCGCCCGAGGTCTACAACGTTATCTTGAAGCTCAAAGAACTATTTCCAAAGCATGTTATTCTCATGAGAGGCAATCACGAAGGACCCGATGACCTCCTCGCCCATCCACACGATTTGCCAGCTCACCTGCAGAGAAAGTTCGGCGACATGGCACCACATGTCTATATGAAGATACGTGAACTTTTCAGCTATTTGTACAACGTGGTGCTTATAGAAGGCAGGTACGTTTTCCTTCACGGCGGAGTTCCAAGCCAAGCTTCTACAATAGAGGATTTAGCCTTCGCTCATGAGAAGCATCCACGCGAAATCCATCTGGAGGAGATACTTTGGAGCGACCCTAGAGAGGGTATAAGAGGCACTTATCCCTCGCCTAGAGGGGCTGGAAGACTTTTCGGTGAAGACATCACAGAGAAACTTCTAAGAATGTTGAACGTCAAGGTCCTGATTCGAGGACACGAACCGACTAGAGAAGGTTTCAAGATAAATCAAGGTGGAAAGATTTTAACGTTGTTTTCAAGGAGAGGCCCACCATATTACAACGAGTTTGGAGCGTACCTACACCTGAACCTCTCCAAGAAAGTGGAAAACGCCACACAACTCATACAATATATCCATAAGTTTTAGGTTCTTGCAGGTAAGAAAGCGGTTGGTGACGCTAACCTTTATTCCTTAATCCGAATAAAGGCTAATGGTGAGGGATGCTGTTTTGAAGATGGGAATCGTCACGAGAAACGAGAATGGATGGGACATAACTCAACTGATAAGAGCAATGGAAAGGCGAAACGTCACGCCTATGTGTTTCAGCTTTCCCAAAATCGTTGCTCGCATCAAACATAAGACTAAAGCATCGGTAGGCAAGACAGACATCCTTGGAGACTTACACGCGTTAGTCATACGCCCTATCGGACGCGGCTCCCTTGAGGAAATCATCTTCAGGATGGACCTTCTACATCGCCTTGAACGCCTAGGAATGCTAATCATAAATCCCCCATTGTCCATCGAACGTTCAGTAGACAAATACCACGCCCTGACTCTTTTGGAGGAGCACGGATTACCTGTTCCACGCACAGCAGTAACAGAAAATCCTGATGACGCTTTGAAATCCTTCTACGAAATGGGAGAAGATGTTGTGATAAAGCCTTTGTTTGGATCAAGAGGAATCGGCTCCACAAGAGTTTCGGACCCAGAGGTTGCCACAAGAGTGTTCAGAGCAGTTTCCTTCCATCACGGTGTTCTGTACATTCAACAGTTTGTCCCGCATGGAAATTCCGATATTCGGGCGCTGGTTTTAGGTGATCATGTCGTCGCCTCCATGAGGCGAGTAGCTGATAACTGGAAAACAAACGTAAGCTTAGGTGCGAAGCCGGTGGCGTTCAAGCTGGATAAGGAAATGGAAAATCTTGCGGTGAAAGCCGCAAAGGTGATTGGTTGCAGAGCGGCTGGTGTCGACATTTTAGAAGGACCCGAAGGACCTCTGATAGTTGAACTGAACAGTCAACCAGGATGGAAAGGATTACAATCGGTCACCACAATTAACATTGCGGACAAGATAATCCACTACGTTCTCTCCGAATTGAAAGCATAGAGGAACTCGACTACGCAAAAGATCAAGTTTTGTGATATGTGTTTTTACGAAAAAAGTCAGAACAGAAAGGAGATTTAGCGGAAGAGAACGAATGGTCACAACTGAAATGAGGCCCAGGCTTTCGAAAAGATCAGCGGTGGTTCTTGCGGGTGATTTCTCCAAGCGGTTTGGTCAGGACAAAGCGTTAGTTCAATTAGTGGAAAAGCCCCTCATTCTCCACGTGTTTGATGCAGTTTCTGGAGTGGTTGATGAAACCGTAGTTGTTGTCAGCTCAAAATACCAAATAGGAGGAATTGAAGATTTGTTACAGGGTGAAGCAAACATAGTAGTTGATAAAGGTAGAACGCAAAGTCCTCTTATTAGTGCATCAACTGGCTTTGGGAATGCTAAAGGCAAATATTCGCTTCTTCTTCCGCGCGACACGCCGTTTGTCTCAAGCCGAATGGCGTCACTATTCTTGGACTTGTGCATCAACAAAAATGCAGTTATTCCTAGATGACCCAACGGACTTATCGAACCACTTCAAGCTGCCTACCATACAAAACCAGCTCTGACCGCAACAAAAACTGCTTTGAAAGAGAAAAAACTTGACTTACAGTCTATGATAGCCCACTTGAAGAGTATATGATATATTTCGACTCTAGCTCTTAAGCAAATTGATTCGGAGTTGTCAACATTTTTCAACATTAACGCTTTGGAAGACTCGACAAAAGCCAAATGTAGGTTCAAAGTCGATATCAAAATATCTTAGCGTAGTTTTCGGTGTGTGTGCTGTGAAAATTTTGTGTGTGGATACAGAATTCAGATTTCGATTTCATAAC
>CP070709.1:430524-438831 GCA_020350305.1 Candidatus Bathyarchaeota archaeon | reverse complement strand
TCTTGCATAGGTTGTGACATATTTCGCATCTCGCCAAGGTAATCCCGCTTCCAGATGTAACCCTGTAAGTAATCGGATATAGAAGATTCCTCCATAAACTTGAAATTCTAGAAATGAGAAAAGAAACTCAGGGAATGCGTGTTAGGCTTCAAAAATAAGCCCTGAAAGAGAAAGGAGAGATTTTCTTACACGCACCCCCTTCATCGGGAACAGAGTTTGCATCATAATTTGTATATATATTTTTTGCAAATATCTTACTGTCATATATCTTAGGGTATTATATGGACAATCTGGTAGAGAACAATTAGAGTTTCATTTCAACTATACTCATGTAAGAACTTGACATTTTTATCCATGTGTGCTTAGAAGGTGTGAAACTCGACAGATGGGCAGTTATTTTTTGTATCATTGCTCTGAGTCGCTGAATTACTTCCACAGCAATTTTCTAGTATCCTTTATCTCTCTGAAACCTCATCATTAAACTGAAGAGTGTTGTTGCATCAAGACGAACAAATTCCTCTAGAGCAACTCAATGAGGAGAAATACGCTCAGGTCTTGTGTTATCCAAAATATGATTTGAAGGAATTCACAAAACGTCTTGAGGAGCTAAAGAGGCTCGGCATCAAAACATTGGAGTTCTCTGGAGGAAAAACAGCTTTTGACGTGCCAGTTTTAGGTAAGGGCTGCGTAGGCATAGTAGTTGCTGCGCACACACACGGAGGAAAAGCTGCATTGAAAATCCGCAGGACAGACGCAGATAGAGCTGGGATGCAACACGAAGCGAAAATGTTGAGAAAAGCAAACGCTATCGAGGTTGGTCCAAATCTGCTTGATGTAACAGAAAACTTCCTTCTAATGGAGTTTATTGGAGGAATGTTGCTTCCAAAGTGGGTTGAAATGTCAAGTGGAAAGGGAACGAGAAATAGGATTCGACGGGTCTTGCGGAACGTCTTGGAGCAATGCTGGCGACTGGACGAAGAAGGCTTAGACCATGGAGAGTTGAGCACAGCTCCAAAACATATTCTAGTACGCCTGAATGCCGAACCTTGCATAGTAGATTTCGAAACCGCCAGCGTCAATCGAAGAGTTTCCAACGTAACCTCAATCTGTCAATATCTCTTCTTGGGAAGCCATGTCGCAAAGATGATAAAGAGGAAACTCGGTAAAATCGATAAAGCACAACTAATAGAGCCCTTGAGAAACTATAAGCAAGGGCGCACAAGGGAAAACTTCGAAAAAATCTTGAACACATGCAAACTCCGCAAGGTTTAGAAAGGCATCCAACAAAAAGTTGATGTGCAGAGTTTGGGGGTCGTGGTCCAGTTTGGTCTAAGATTCGCGCTTGGGGTGTGCGAGATCCGGGGTTCAAATCCCCGCGACCCCACCAAAGAAAAAACATCAGAGGCTTTGCTTTCACATGAGCCATCTGGGCTTTCCTTTCAGATATTCTGTTAGAAACTTCGCAAATTCGGGATTAGATGAATACAGTCTCGCGACTTCTTCGTTCACCAAAACTTCGAGACTGCTTGGAATAGTTTGAGAAATTAGGTATGCTACGCCAACATGCCTTCCGCCTTCCCTTAATTTCTCGGTGAACAATTTCACCACATCTGTGTATTTTCGTTTTATTTCCACCATCCAGCGACCTGCTTCTACGTATGGTCCCGAAATCGTGTGCGACGCTCCAACGTGTTTCTGCAAAAACCTCTTACACTCTACTCTTTTCCTGATAGGAGGCCCTAAATGTTTCTTCATAAGTGGTAGGAAACGCTGTTCCACCTCGAAGACAAATAAGTTAACGTTTTCTTCATCGCTCCAAGCAACATCACGAACGACGTTGAAGTCGTATTGTTGAAGCATTTTACGCAGTGACCGTTGAGTTTTGTAGAGTTGGCCCCACAGAATGTCTGATACTGTTTTCACGTTTCCGAATTTTACAAAAATGATGGTTGATCCGCGAGTTTTTATAGCGCTGACCAAACCTTTGGCATTTAGGGTTTTGACATCTTTTGGATAGAAGAATTTCAGGCTGGGAATTTGAAGAAACGCCCTTGCCGCAACAATAAGCTGATCCAGCCGTTTCTTTCGCACCGCTGCTGCCACGTTTCTTGCCTTGTCAACAGGATCCACCAAAACAAGCGGTCCTTCAAAAATTCTTCCCACCTCTTTCTCTCTTCCCTTGTAATATTCCTCGTAATCAATGATTCTTCTTTCCTTCCAGTCCGCTACTGCTTTCAAAACTTCTATGAACGATCCGTAGTTAAGGGTGAGAAGTTCGCAGAGGTATCCGCTGAACCCTCCGATCTTTATCTCAGCGCCGTAAACGCCGACGCCTTTCATGAATTTCTTTAAGAGCCTGACCTCTCCGCGTATTGTTTCATCTAGAATTGGTTCCATATAATCCGTGTGAAACGGAGTTCTATCGGTGGCACTGATCCACCCGCCCCGCTTGACTTGGTAACACGGAACAATGTTCACTCGTACATCCTCGACTATAGACTCAAGATAAGGGTGCTCGGCAAATCTTTCAATCTGCTTGAATCCCTCAGTGGCTTTTCTAGCAATCTCCAAGCAAACTGTTCCAAACGATTCGCGTGGTAGGGTGGTTGGCACACGCATGAAAATGTCTATGTCCGGCTCTTCGCTTAGCCAAGTGTCTTTTGCAACTGAGCCTTCCACTCGCACCTTAGCGTCTATCTTAGCTTCTTTAGTTGCAGCTGTTACTTTGTTTACCAGCCTGTCAGCTAACTCGAGAATACGCTTTCTTTCTTCACTGCTTGGAGTGATCCTTTTCAGGACGTCTGCACATACTTCTTTAAGAGTTGAGCCCAAATAATGTCACCAGATGAAACCGTTTTCTATGCTTCAATGGCAAACTTCTCTTAAGGTCGAGTAGATAGGCCCTTTTGGCGTCAAAACGCTCTTTTTCAGCTTCAAGCAGTTAGCCTCAACAATGCCGAACTCGTAGTCCGCCAACTCCTCGATGCATCGAGCGAGTTCAACCTTATTTCGTCCCGTTTTTACGCGGGCAATTGTGAGGTGTGGACTGAATCCTCCCGGGTCTGGTCTAAAGCCTAGTTTCTGGAGGCGTGGTTCCAGTTGGCTGGAGATATTTGCAAGCTCGTCAGCGCCTTTTCGGATTCCAGCCCAAACGACTCGTGTGTATTTCAAACTGGGAAATGCTCCCAGGCCTCGAATTTCAACGTCAAACGGAGTAAACGGCACCTTGTTCATTTCTTCATGAATCGAGTCAACCATGCTGAGGGTTATGTTTCCGAGGAATCGCATGGTTATATGTAAGTTTCGTGGTTGAACAAGCTTCAAACCTGCGCCTGTATTAGCGAGGATGCCTTGGGCTTCTGAAAACTTTCTCAGCAATGACTCGCTGTCAATGTCAAATGCGATGAAGCTTCGAATCATCTCTGACATGACCACTCATTCCTGTCAATTCTGTAAATCTATTAATTCTGTTGCGTTTAAAGGTTTTAAGTCAAGCATGTGGATACATTTACAACGTCGAGTATGATGTGGCATGAAGGAGAAAATTGTTGTAGGCGTAGCTGGCATGCCAGGTTCTGGGAAGGCAGCGGTCAAGGAGATTGCTCAGGAAAAGGCTTATTCAATGGTGGAGATGGGAGACGAGATACGTGAAGAGGCCAAGCGAAGGAAACTGAAGCCCACTCCGAAAAATCTTGGTCAACTGATGCTCAAGTTGAGAGAAGAAGCGGGTCAAGCAGTAGTAGCCAGACGATGTGTTCCAAAAATTGAAAGAGCAGAAGAAAAAGTCGTTATAGTTGATGGAATTCGAAGCTTACACGAGGTAGACGAGCTCAAGAAACGCTTTTCGAACTTCTTTCTTATTGCTATTCATACGTCACCTGAAACAAGGTTTCAACGTCTCTTTCAAAGGAAGCGAAGCGACGATCCAAAGAGTTGGGAAACCTTCATGGAACGCGATTTAAGGGAGCTCAGCGTCGGCCTAGGAGATGTTATAGCCACGGCGGATTACATGCTCGTAAACGAGGGAACAAGGGTGCAACTAAAAAGAAAAGTACTCAGAGTTTTGAGGAGTGTGGTAGAGAAGTGGATGAGGTAGACGTTCACGTTGAGGTTGAAGTCAATCCCACTGAGGATTTAGAGAAGGTGAAGAAGGCAGTGGAAAACATCTTTGGAGACATAGAATTTGAGGTTACACCTGAAAAACGTGACAACCTGCTCATTGCAGAGGCCAAGGGCATTGATGGGCTTACAAAACTGCGTGATTTGCTTCGTAGGGAGAGGATCCGTGATGCCGCACGTGGTGTGTTTTTTGAAGGATTGAGCAAGAAATCCGTAGTCTTCTATTTGAACAAGCAAGTTGCGCATGTGGGGCACATTTCATTCTCTCAGCCTATGGGAGAATCGCCGCTAGGGCCAATCAAGGTTCAAATTCGCTGCAACAGTCCGCAAGAACTCATTAAATGGTTGGCTCCGAAGACAGCCGAACGCAAACAGAAATAACTTGTATGTGATCACCTTGACTAAAACGAGAATCGGCCTATCCATGCTCTTCTGCCTTGGGGCACCCTTCTTCTCTCTTATGAAACGCCTTAGCATCATAGATGTATCTTACGTGGAACTTTTTGATGAGGGTTTGCATACGCTTAACGGCAGGCGAGTAAAAGCTCTGAAAAAGATAGCTCAGTCCCGTGGCCTTGAGCTGTCGCTTCACTCACCATTTGCAGATATCAACATAGCTTCTCCCAGCCCGGTTTTGCGAAGGACAATTTTGAAGCGACAAGAAAAATCCATTTTTTATGCATCTCAACTTGGTTGTCGACTGTGGGTTTTCCATCCTGGCTTAAAGACGGCGGTCAGTCCCTTTTATCCTGGGTTAGAATGGCGGCTGAACTTGGATTCGGTGCACGCATTGTTAGGAATTGCCAAGAAGCACGATGTTGAAATAGCTATTGAGAATGTCCCTGAGCCATATCCGTTTCTGATGAAGAGTGTGCAGGACTTTTCGCGTTTCTACAACGAGCTCGACGAAGACTTGGGACTAGTATTTGACATAGGACACGCGAACATCAACCATCAGATTCAGGATTTCATTGCACGTTTTTCTGATAAGATCGTCCACATACATGCAAGCGACAACGACGGAGCTGGCGACCAGCATCTTGGAATAGGATACGGAACCATAGACTGGAACAGTGTTGCGAAGGCGCTTGCTAAAATAAAATACGACGGACTTATCATCTTGGAATCGGAAGAACACGTGAAAGAAAGTCTTCAAAAACTACAGAAACTTTTCCCCTAAGCGTCTAGAAGATGGAGGTCAATCTTCATAAAGTCTTCAGCCACATCGACGCGAGGAAACGTCTTCTTCGCTTGTTCAAGCAAAGGGTCAGCTGTTTTGTATCGTGCACTGATATGAGTTAATACCAGCCACTTAGCCTTCGCCTTTTCTGCAACCTCCGCTGCTTGGCTTGGAGTAGAGTGCCCATCCTCTACAGCTCTCTCCCACAATTCATCATCAAATGTGGCTTCATGAATCAACAAGTCCGCGCCTTCGGCGAACTCTATGATGCTATCAAAAAGTTTGGTGTCCCCTGTATAGACGACTTTCCTTCCGGGGCGTGGAGAACCCAACACTTCTTCAGGCTTGACCATTCGTCCATTTGGAAGCTTGACTGCTGAACCCTGCTGTAGTTTTGACCACAGGGGTCCTTCTGGAACTCCTAAGGATTTCGCTTTCTTTGGATAGAATTTTCCAGGTCGCGGTTTTTCCACCAGCGCATAAGCCAGACTTGGAATAACATGTTCCATCCAGATCGTATCTACTTCGTATTCTTTCTCCTCACAGACCACGCCAGCGTCCTCAATTTCATAAATTTCTATGGGAAAAGTGAGCACAAACTGAACGGTTTGCTTAATCGCTTCCACAAATGCTTTGACCCCGGGAGGCCCGTAAATCTCCAGTTTGTTTTCCCTATCCAACAAGGACATGGTTTGAAGAAGCCCAGGCAAACCAAGCATATGGTCTCCATGCATATGCGTAATGAAAACTTTCATTTTTCGATGAAAACTCACCTTAGCTTTGATCATCTGTCTTTGAACGCCTTCGCCGCAGTCAAATAGAAAGAGCTCACCTTTTCGTTGAACAGCAATAGCTGGTAGGCTTCTCTGAGGCGTTGGGATGCTTCCCGCGGTTCCTAGAAAGACAACACGCAAGCTCATTTCAGGTCCTCTCGAAGACGATTATCTCTCTTGTTAAGCTTCTGTGTACGTACACAAAATGAGACTCTACTCGCTTAAAACCTAGCTGTTCGCCGATTTCACCTATCTGTATTGATTTCGGAGAAGCCATACAGATTCGCCGCCCCTTTGGAAGTTTGTCATCTATCATTGATAGCGTATCCTCAACAATTTGCCGAGTGTTCCATCCAAGCGTTGTTGCCAATTTGCCATAGGGGGGATCTGTGACGATGCAGTCAGTGTTGGCTATTGGAAGGTGCTTAGCGTCTGCAACCACCATCCCCTCTGGTTCCACACCGTAGTAGAGAAGGTTTTGGAGACTTCCTTTCACCATGCGTGATTGTATATCAAAACCGATCACGCGGCACCCTATCAATCCTGCTTCTACAAGCATTGTGGCAGTTCCGCAAAAAGGATCAAGCACCAACTCTCCTTCCTTCGGCTGGGCTAAGTTCACCATACACCTTGCAAGCTTTGCAGGCATGGCTGAAGGATGGAAAAAAGGTCGCTTTCTGGGCCCTCTCGCCATAAAAGGTTTCGGCAAGATGTCAGCTGTTTTTAGTCCAAAGATAAATCGATCTTCTGTTAAAATTCCGAAAAAAGTCTTTTGAGGCTTTTTCAAGCTTACTTTAGTACCTTTAGCCTTGCTTAGAATTAGCTCACCGAGTTTTCGTTCCAATTCCACCCTAATAGCAGGTGAAGCGCTTCCTCTAACTCTTCTCACGCGAACAACAAAAGCTTCGTCTCGTTCAATTATATCATCTAAAGAAGTGGAGCCCATCTTACTTTTGATGTTGGCAATAGTAGCATGACAATTCAATAGCTCCAGACCACAAACTCGGGTCATAGCTGACCTCGATTTAACTGATTTTACGCTGTCTGAACTCGTTTCTAGGCGAAGAACTTGAGCCAACTTCTCCAAGATTCGGTATTCATGGGCTTCTGCCTTCAAAATGGATTGGAGTTCAGCTTGAGGCAAGGTTGGGTGTTCGCCTGAAAGTAGAAAGAAAAGTCTAGCCACGCTTAGACTCCTCTTTTAGCTAACGCCTCCGCGATTAATGGAGCAACCGAGACAACACTAACAGGGCTGGGAACGCAGTCCGTGCCCACAATTTCATCAGCACCACTTCTGAGGATTCTGTCTTTCGAGTCTCCGATAAGAAGAGGATGCACACACGCTGTGAACACTCTTTCAGCGCCTTCAGCTTTAACCGCTTTGACGGCTTTAATCATTGTCCCGCCGCTACTGATGATGTCGTCGAATATTATTACGTTTCGATTCTTCACCGGTAAAGGTTCCTTCTCAATTGTAACTTTCCCAGTTATCCGATCTCTGTGAGTTGAGATACATCCATATCCACCTTCCAATACCTTGTTTGCCTGCACCGCGCTGTCCAACGCTTTTTTGCCAACCGACAGAGAAAACGCTTTGCCAAAGCCTTTTTTCTTAAAATACTCAGCCAAGAGACTGATGGCTGGTAGATCATCAACTTGTATTTTGAAAGTTTTTAGAATTTTGGGGTTATGAGAGTTTACAGTGATTATTCTGTTTACGCCACACCTTTCTAAGAGTTTGATTAACGTTTTTATGCTGAAGGCTTCGCCGGATCTGAAGCGTTTATCCTGTCTAGCATACGCAAAATATGGGACAACTGCGGTAATGTTCCTTGCCTTTTGGTCTTTCGCATTATCCGCCATAATAAAGAGTTGAACTAACCGTTCATTTTGGGGTGGACTTGTCGTCTGAACAATAGCAATGTCCTCATCCTCTATGTTTCCGTCAAATCGAATGTAAGATTCTCCATCTGGAAAACGCTTGAACTCTACTGGGACAACCTCTATCTTTAGTATATCCGCGATCTTTCGGCCTAGTTCTGGGGATGCTGGACCTGGTATTATTATCAATATGTATTCCCGTGGAGAAAATAGTATTGTCCACAGAATTATAATTATCGTTCCCACAACTATGTGTTCCAGTTTGCTTTCTGACTTCATGGTCGATGGAAAAAGATGACTTCTGATTCAGTTATAATCCTCTAAAAACTATCAAGTCTATGAGGCTGAACCCTT
>CP070709.1:426400-430424 GCA_020350305.1 Candidatus Bathyarchaeota archaeon | reverse complement strand
TCACAAGTTCTGCGATTCCAGCTCTATTTTCTGTTTCAGCAAGTGTTTTGGCGAGTTCTTTGTTGGGGGCTTCATCACGCCTATTTTGGAAATAGGAAATCTTGTTCAACACCGACATAATGAGCACCCTTACAAGCTTCGGATTGTTTGAAATAGTTTAAAGTCTTTCGTAGAAGTTCTGGTCTTTATTCATATATTCATCCTTTGTTTTGTGTGTGGGATTAAAATTTGATCCCCACACACTGAATCGAGTTGCATTTATTTGTTATAAATAGAAAAATGTTCTACCAGACAAGGGGTATTAATCGATATTTTACTTTTTTTGTATATTCTTTATATCCTTTCAAGTCTCTCAATAACACTCTCTCTTCATCTAATATTCTAAAAAGTATCACTGGGACGGTGGGTACAAAAAAGATCAAGGCAAAATATGAGCCTAGGGCAAGAGGAATACATAGAAACATAGGTATCACTGCCGCATACATCGGATGCCTGACGATGGCGTAAGGTCCTGTTGTAATGACTTCCTGTTTTTTGTCAACTTTAATTATCCGTGAAGCGTAACTATTCTCCTTGAACACAAAAAACACAGTAATATAGGCCAAGAAAACAACAATATCCGACGAAATAACAAGCCAAAATGGTACATTCGACCATCCGTACCTGTAATCAAGCCCAGGGATCAAGAAGCCTATGAAAAAGAGCAAGAGTGCAATTTTGATAATACTCTTTTCTTGAGTTTCTTTTTCTCTAAATTTCAATCTTCTTTCCAGAAATTCGCGATCATTTTTCAAAAAATAGAAAATTATGAAAATAGCAGGAATGAAAAGAACTCCCATGAAAGTCCATGCCTGCCAGTAGTTTAATGATCCTGCTGGCAAAAAAAGCGCCAATCCTATGGCTATGAAAGTCAGCGAAAAGAACAAGAAAACCTTCTTGTTTATATCCTGGGCTTTCGGTTGCTTCATATCAACCCTTTTATTTTGACTGACTTGCCTGTTCTGATAGAGTTTTCTATGTCTAGCGCGCACGTATCACGGTAAACTGATCTGGGTTTTTCAATATCTAAAGAAACTCGATGCGTGCGCGGTTTTGGGTTTGGGGTTAAAATTTTACGCCCAACCCAACCCATTTTTTCTGGTCAGCTCATCATCTCGCGCGCGAAGAAACTTCTTTCCAAAACAATGTATAAAAGAGAAGTTACAATTGAGATAGAATGTATTCTGCCGATTCCACTAGAATTACCACAACTCTCAGTGTTAAATGGATTCCTGATAGATCTTGAACCTGTGGTATAAAGTCATCTACCAACACACATTTGGCGTCATCTATTTTTCCTTTATCAACCAGTTTCTGAGCAATATTCAATTTGGCACGGAGACCTTTAACAACACCTTGATTGTCAATTTCACCTTCTAACCACAATTCTCCTACTCTTGTCTTTAATCGGTTAATTGTTTTTGGAAGGGGAACCCATGGTTCCATCAATGGATAGTTGTCTTGATTATCCTCATCAATAATGTGTGGTGCGTCCCATATTCCAGAATCATCTAGCTCCTCAGCCTCAGGATACTTAGCCTCATAATCACTCCAATAGTTCCCTCCAGAAGGATACCCATTATCCCAAACATTTATCGAAGCAACCGCTTCTCCAGCATGACGAGACACAGGAACTATGTTGTCAATGAAGTTATTACGGCATATGATGTTTTCAGGAGAGTTTGAAAAGGATATTCCAGCTGGATAATAATCCCCCATGAAACCGTTGCTGGCTATGGTGTTTTCGATAATAACGTTCTCTCGAGATGTCTCAAGGGAAATACCAGTATCTTCATTGTACTGCATGACATTATTCTGTATGAAATTTCCTTTAGAGATTTCTAGGAGTATGCCTGCCCAACTATTAGAATGTGCTGTGTTTCCGCTTACGGTATTGTTTTCTGAATGCCGAAGGAATATGCCAAGCATGTTCTCTGATACAAGGTTGCCCTCAATAGTGTTATTGTTGCAAAAGTCAAGTCGGATGCCGTAACTAGCACTTTGAGAAATAATGTTTGTTATGAGAGAATTGTTTGTATACGCAAACACGATATCACCCGCATCTACAGACACTAAGTCTTTCATTACGATGTCCGTTGAGTTCACAGCAACTACAATCCCAGCATCTGCTGGAACTTGTCTATTATGCTGGTTAATCCAATAGTAAATTGGCTTGTATCCCACAGTGTTTGAAGTATCGACGTCATTGATATAGTCAGCAAGGGAAGAACCTGTGACCTTGAAATGGTCCATTGCATTATTTCGAAAAGTGTTTCCGCCAGATTGTACTAATTCAAGGCAATTTTGGTAAACAATGTTATCGTTGATGTAGTTGTTTGTTGAATACCAAACCAAGAAGGCGTTAAATCTTAATATGTTATCATTAACAATGTTGCTATTGGAATTCCAGAGATTGATGCCTAGCTCATTACTCTGAATTAGATTGTTCTCGATAGTGTTGTCATGAGAATAATCCAAGAAGATGCCATTGCCATCGAATAGCCCCTCACCACTATTCTCTATTGTGAACTCTGAAATATGGACACTATCAGCTGTTACATGTATCACAGATCCGATTCCCTTTCCATCAATAGTCGTAATACTTCTGTCTTCTCCGATAAGCGATAAAGACTTGGACACAATCACGTTTTCATAATACACCCCAGCATCAACCAAGATCATGTGTCCATCTAATGTATCTGAATCATCTATAGCCTCCTGAATGGTTGCAAAATCCTCACCTGAATCAATGTTATGAACTGTTAGACTAGCTGATACTGGCATCACATTTAATGTAGTTAATGTCCCTATCAGAAGCACTGTCAACATTATTCCGCAGACTGCTTTCCTTTTCAATTTTGATACACCTTTCTCAAGAGAATCTACTAATTGATGCAGTCACAATTTATGGCTTGTGCAACAATCTTCTATTAGAAAGAACCTTCTCTCCTCAAATTATTGGACACACACTTTTGACGAAAACGTTCATGTTGAGAAGAAGTGGCGCGCACGCATGCGCGCGCATTTAAAAGCATCTCTCGTGTTTAGATATTTCGGGCAGATAGGCCAGTCATAATAACGGACAGTAGCAAAAGGCGGATTCTTGGCGAACTTGAAAGTCCGTTTTGGAATGCTTGTTTTACTAAACCTAGAAAATACAGCGATGACAGAGAATATAGAATGGTATTCGTCCCTCAATTCGCTAGAGAAATAGAGCGAGTTATTGTAACATGCCCTGAGTTAAGAAAATGGTGTGCATTTTGATTCTCATGCTGAGGGCAATCTTGTAATTGCTTTGTCTGCTTGTCTGTCTTGTCTTTCTGCGTGTGAAATGTCTCTATCTCTCTGTGAGATATGTCAAAGTAGTAGAGAGAAAGAAAGGGGAAGAAAGTAAACATAAGTAAGGGGTTGGGTTGGGTTGGGGCTTAAATTTTAACCCCTTATGCATACATCAATACATAGATGTAGTCAAGAATTCCTCTATTGAAGAGACTTCGTCTGAATCTAGCTTCTTGAACCATATGTCTTTGTTTAGGCGAACAACATCAGCAGGAACAAATCAAGAAACCTTAATTGCACGCACGATTTTTCCCATCCTTGATAATTTGATGATTCATCCCTATTTACTAGAAGATTGTTTCACAAATCATAAATCCCGATTTTGTCATCAGTCTAACCACTCTTGGAAAAGGAGAATATGAAGTTGGAGAGAAAACCAGCATCGGGGATACTGCTGGCAATGCTCACCGCAAGCATGCTAGCACTAGCTCTTAGCATTCAACCAGTCAAGGCAATCGGAACCATTTATATTAGGGCTGACGGAAGTGTTGACCCTGATACAGCACCTATCACTAGCATGGACAATGTTACTTATACCTTCACTGATAACATTAATGATGCAATTGTGGTTCAGAGAAACAATATAATAATCGACGGAAATGGCCATACACTCCAAGGATCAGGAGGTGGTTACGGATTCTACCTC
>CP070709.1:421154-426300 GCA_020350305.1 Candidatus Bathyarchaeota archaeon | reverse complement strand
AGTAGCCATGTAGCACACCTGCCCTCTCCACCATCTCTAACATCTGCCGTGCCTCTTTCACGTTACGACCTAATGGTTTCTCGCATACTAACCCAACAAGTTCGGCTTTTCCCTGTGTAACTTCCTCGGTTATTGCTTTCACCACTGGGATTCTAGCATAGTTCGGCACAGTTATCCATATGGCATCAACTTTCGGATCTTTAGCCATTTCTGAAACATCCCCGTAGATTTTGGGGTCACCTACACCAAGTTCTCTACATAATGCAGCTGTGGTCTTCGCTCGATCTTCTCTAACATCACAGATGGCTGTTATGTCTGCATGCCTCACTCCTCTCCAAGCTTTTACATGGTAGGTATTAACTACCCAACCCGTACCTACAAATCCGACTCTGAGTCTTTTCATCACACATCACTGAAGCTTGTTACATAATTCCATCTAATTAACGATTTTGACGTTTCAAACTAATTGATTCTAGTAGAATTTCCGCGACATCCAAGACTTCCATGTTGCATTTCTCAATGGTGTTCAATCCATCTTCTAACATTTGCGTGCATACAGGACATGCTACGGCAAGTACAGTGGCACGCGTATCGCAAGCCTGCTTCGCTCGTTTGTTCTCTAGGCGAGGTTTGTGTAAAGGTTCATGCCATATACCTCCTCCTCCACCGCCGCAACAATAAGAATTCTCGCGTGTTAGTCTCATCTCGACCAAGTTAGCTCCTGTTGCTCGGATTATCTCTCGGGGAGCATCGTAAATGTCATTTATTCTGCCTAAATAACAGGGATCGTGAAAAGCTACAGTTTTATCGAATTTATGATTTATGTTGATTTTCTTGTCATGTATGAGATTCATAATGAACCCAGTATAATGTTGAACCTTAAGGTTTAATCTGGACCACTCTTCTCCCAAAAATGCAGGATAGTCATTGAGAAAAGCATCATAGTCGTGAGGAGAGAGGCAGATAATATTTTTGATATCATATTTACGGAAGAGTTCGAAGTTCCGTCGGGCTAATTCCTCGAACAAACCTTCCTCTCCCAGTCTCAGGATTTCCCCACCACTATCCTCCTCTTCATTACCAAAAATGCAAAAATCGAAGTTGGCAGCCCGCAGAATCTCAGCAACTGCTTGTGCCGTTCTCTGATTTCGCTGATTATAAGACGAGATTGAACCCACGTAGAATAATGTTCCGCATCTCTCCTCCCCTGCCCTCTTAACATGAAAATTGAGCCCTTTCGTAAATTCATCACGCTTATTTCGCGGTCTGCCTTCTGGGTTGCCATACAACTGAATATTCCTCAAGACATCTCGAATTACAGGGGGAGGAACACCCTTCTCCACAATCAGGCTTCTTAGCGATTCTGTTATCCCTAAAATGTCAATTTTGCGATCTGCAAATTTATTGTTTGGAAAGCTACTCCAAGTTTCGGGATCAAGCGCTAGGCAATGCATTTGGCAATTTCCGCAAAGAGCACATGCATACAGAGAGTCTACAAACTCCTCAGAAACATTTTGGAGATCAATTTTTCCTTCTAGAATCATCCTCGCTATTATATTCCTTCCTCTCGACGTGAAGGAATCAAATCCGCCAGTGTTCTCACGAATGGGACAAACCAAATCTGTGTTGTCCCTGGCTCTAACCATACTCCTACAGTATCCACATCTAGCACACAGATAGACGTCTTTCTTATAGTCCTCCAGACTCCTTCGTTTTCTTCTTCGTTTTGCAGTTGGATCTGTTAAGTGCATAGTTATTCTTCCCCCAGAGTGCAAGGCAGAGTTAGTCCGCCGGGATTCATTATGTTGTTGGGATCTATCGCCTTCTTAATCTTTATTAGAAGCTTTCTGTAGATGGGGCTCCTCATGATAGTATAGGGATACCAAAATTTGCCCAACCAATAATTGCAGCCTCCACTCTTGGTTGTCGTTATTTCAGCATATTTATCACTTAATTCCTTCACCAAGTCAACTGCTTCTGGACTGCTTTGATCGTAGTATAAAGAGGTTGAAACATGCCCTGCGTTTTTGTGCGCAATACTCACAGTAGAATGCGTGATGTTGTGCTTTTTGAGTTCTTCCTTGTGTTGATTCAGAAAAGCCATAATAGTCTTCAAGTCTTTTAGTGTATCTCCTGCGGGAATCATATGGCAATTCCATTGCCATTGGCCAATTTTCGCTGCCCATCTAGGCAAAAGTTCAAATTTGTAGTTCCAATCGTCCTTAGCGTATTTCTCAGCATCTAAACTCTCGCCTCCCTCCTCCCTGGCTATTTCATTTAAGAGCTTGGCCCTAGCTTCAACAAGTTCATGGGTTTGGTCTTCGACAACAAAGGTCAACAATGAAATATATCCTTCTTCCGCCAATTCGGGAGTGTTAACGTCTAAACCGTCTTTGGCAAACCATGCAATATGCTCTGCTTCTCTAGTTTTAAGCCAACGATAATAGCATTTTTGACAAGATTCGTAATCTCTGAAACCGTATGCTCCGAAGGCACTATCTATAGCCCTTGGGTATAATCGTAAAGTCACCTCTGCTATCACACCAAAGCATCCCCCAGAACCGACAAAAATACCTGCCAAATCTGGACCTATACAATATCTGTAAAATTTTTTGGCCTTGGGATTTACTGCCGATCCTGTTTCCAATATTTCACCGTTAGGTAGTACTACTTTCAAATTTGTCATATCCTCTGCAACTACACCGTATCTGGGACTGCCGTAACCATTACTCTGTACAGCGACGCTTCCTCCCACGGTCGACCCATAGCCGGAGTATGGACCCTTAAAACCCAATTTCCAGCCTTTTTCTTCCACTTCTTTGTTAAGTTTGCCCCAAGTAGTGCCTGCTTGAACGGTAACAGTCTGTGAAATCTCATCTACTTCCAGAACCTTATTCATACGGGTCATGTCAATTAGGATTGAGCTGCTAATCTTTTCTCCACGACTGCCTCCGCCGTCAGTGCCTCCGCCTCTAGCATAAACTGGTGTTCTGGTCTCATTTGCTAGGCGCAGTATTCTTGAAATTTCTTCTGAAGTGCTTGGTCTTACAACAATGAGTGGTGGTGTTGGGTTAATGATGTCAAAAATGTTTGAATCCATAGAATAACTCCAGCGGACGAATAAATCATCCGATACATACTTAGACCCGACTATTTCTCTCAGCTTGATTAAGAGCGTCGTCTGCATTTCACTTCACACTCTACATAGCCTAATATGACATATGTCATTTTTATTTTTTACTCTGAGCTCGCAAACATTCACTACTTAGAATTGACCACTGCTTCTGAGATTCAGTTTGCTACCTTGATGCGTTTTGGAAGCCCCAAGCGTTTTTTGGTCTTCTCATCAAAGATGTGAAGCTTCTTTTCTTCGAATGTTATCCATATGTCGTCGCCAGTGGAGAGGCCCACTGTAGATTTGGCGATTAATGTAAGGGGTACTCCATCGACATCTAGTGAAAGTATAGATTCGCGGCCCAACGGTTCAATGACTTCGATTTTGGCTTTGATGGCATGTGGCGCCTTCTTACTCAAGATAATGAAATCTTCGGGCCGCACACCAAATATCACTTCTGTCCCAGATGATTCCTTTGCTATTTTGAGCGAAACTGGATACTGGAATACGCCTGCATCCACGAAAAATTTGCCATTTTTCTCTACGAGAGTCCCTTTGAGCATGTTCATAGAGGGGCTCCCGATAAACCCTCCTACGAATGCATCATTTGGATTATCGTAAATTTCTGAAGGCGGAGCTACTTGTCGCAGAACTCCTCGATCGAGGATCGCAATTCTATCGCCCATGCTCATAGCTTCTGATTGATCGTGAGTTACATAAATCGTTGTAGCCCCTACTTTTTCATGAAGTTTTTTCAATTCCGCTCTCATATGTACCCTAAGTTTTGCATCCAGATTGCTAAGTGGTTCATCCATCAAAAATATATCTGGCTCCCTTATGATCGCGCGACCCAACGCTACTCTCTGTCTTTGACCACCGCTTAGCTCCTTCGGTTTCCTATCTAGCAACTCTTCAATCTCCAGCAGCTTTGCTGCATTATGTACTCTTTCTTCGATCTCTTCTTTGGGTATCTTCCTGATTCTAAGAGGAAACCCGATATTGTCGAAAACGGACATGTAGGGGTATATGGCGTAGCTTTGAAAGACCATCGCAACGTTTCTGTCTTTGGGAGGCAGATCATTCACGAGTTTATCTCCAATATAAATATCTCCGCTATCAGGGGTTTCTAAACCTGCAATAATCCTAAGTGTCGTTGTTTTCCCGCAGCCCGAAGGCCCCAGCAACACCATAAACTCTTTGTCTTCTATACAAAGGCTTACGTCATCTACCGCAATAATCTTGCCAAATTTTTTCGTAGCATCCTTTAGAGTTACTTTCATAGTGTTGCCTCTCTGCGTAGCTCATGAACAATATCGATCCGCTGATTAAAAAACTTAACTTTCATAGCCCCCGAGTATTAACTTGGGAAAAGGAATACCAAAAGAAAGCGATTTTACGAAGTATACTTCTTTGAAAGAATTCTAACATAGCCCAGCTGCCTGCCACACTCGATTTAACGCTTTACCTACTGTTTGCACGGCTTTTGAAACAGGCATCTCTTTCAATTTTTTGCTGAAAGGTTCTGGAGTAACGGGACCACCGTAACCGATCTCTCTCAAAGACACGAGAAAACTGACGAGATTAATAACACCTGTTTCACCGGGCAAACACCGAACGGTATCAATTTGCTCGTCAAGTGGGATATCTGGGGGAGCATCGTTGATGTGGACATAAATTACTTCTTTAGCAGTCAGTTGCTTCAAATCGTCCACTGTACCGTGCGACATGTGCCAATGCCAAGAGTCGAGTAGGAGTCCAGCATTTCCTGTTCCTATCGAGTCGCAAAGTTCCAACATGCCTTCCATTGTATAAATGAATTCATATTTGTGATGGGCACGGAATGACTTCGTGCCGATGAATTCTAGCCCTAAGCGGCAACTATGGTCCTTTAAGGTCTCAGCTATCGGCTGGAGGCGTGTAACATGCCAGTCAAAATTCTCCTTGAAAGGTCGCTTGTCAGAGTAGGGTAGCACCCAAGTAAATATTCGTGTACAACCAAGCTGCCGCCCTATAGAAGCTAAGCCAGGCAGT
>CP070709.1:417044-421054 GCA_020350305.1 Candidatus Bathyarchaeota archaeon | reverse complement strand
TACCCGAGCTTCTAGCAGTTCTAGTCGGCTTAACTCAGCAATTCTTGAGAAACCGACTGAAAGTGACGAAAGGCCCAGCAAAAGGCGCAGTCCTAGAAGTCAAAGAGGAATCTGGACTTGGAATCACCATTAACGCTGTCATTTACGACGGCGTGCTCAAAAAAGGAGACATCATTGTCGTTGGAGGGAAAGAAAAGCCCCTCGTAACCAAGGTCCGCGCAGCCCTCCTACCTAAACCGCTTGACGAAATCAGAGACCCCAGAGACAAATTCTCTTCAGTAGACACGGTTTCAGCTGCAACTGGAATAAAAATAGCGGCGCCAGATCTTGAAGACGCCTTAGCTGGCGCACCATTATACGTAGTTCCATCCGAAAACCAACTTGAAAAATACGTCAAAACTGTTTCTGAAGAAATAGAAAAAATCAGAATTGCTACCGAAATAGAAGGCATTGTGCTAAAAACTGACACGTTAGGTTCTCTTGAGGCAATTGCCGATAGTCTGAGGCGAAACAATGTTCCAATACGATTGGCAGACGTCGGCGATGTTTCTAAACGAGACATCATGGAGGCAGCCGTGGTCAAAGAACATGAACCACTTCACGGAGTTATCATAGCCTTTAACGTAAAGACACTGCCAGACGCAGAAGAGGAAGCAAGAAACCGAAAAGTTCCGATATTCCAGCACAACATCATTTATCATTTGATCGACGATTACACTAAATGGGTGAGAAGCAAGAGAGAAGCACGTCTTCAAGAAGAATTCGACAGATTGATCAAGCCTGGTAAAATAAAACTTCTTTCCGGCTACGTGTTTAGGCGAGCCAAGCCCGCTGTAGTAGGAATAAAGGTTTTAGCTGGCCAGATCAAACCCAAATATGCGCTTGCGAGAGAAGATGGAAGTAACGTCGGCGAAATAATTCAGATTCAAGATCGTGGACAAGCTATCTCAGAAGCAAAAACTGGAATGCAAGTAGCTATCTCACTAGACAAACCTACCGTGGGAAGACACATCTACGAGAAGGATATACTTTACGTAAAAGTTCCGGAAGAACACGCAAAAACGTTGCTAACAAAGTTCCAAGATCGCCTATCCCCAGAAGGACTTGAAGTTCTGAACGAGTTTGTCGATATGATGAGAAGCAAATCTTCTTTCTGGGCTGCCTAAACGTCTAATGAGATAAACAGACTTTGTCTAGGCAGTTTCTCGAGCAACCGTTAATATCTTGATGTAGTCAGCAGTGTCAGCGCAGCTGTCTGCTACCTCCTCCATGGATTCCAACAGATCTTTAAGTATCATTAATGTAGCAGGATTGACATTTCTGCCATGTTTAAGGAGTAAGCTTTTAGTTTCTAAATATTTGTCGTCAGCTTTTTTCTCTATTTGGTCAACTTTTTGTGAAAGAGCTCTGGCTTCATGCGGAGCGCTCCCCAATTTTTCAAGGCTTTTTCGTAGGGTAGAGGCGCAATCCACTAGGTTGCCAGCCATGCCAACGTACATGCCCCAAACCTCTTCAGGCACCTCAGCCTCAACTAGAACCAAAACGCTTCTTGAAGAATCCTTCACATGATCTGCCATCACATCAAGTCTCTTGACCAAATGCATGATATCTTCACGATCATTAGATGGTAGACTTCCCCTCGTCAACTCCTCGAACACTGATCTTCTAAGGTTGTCAATTTCCTCCTCTAAAGGGAAGAGTCGTTCTACACACTTCTTCGCTTTTTCTTTGCTCTTCTTCGAGGCTGCAATGATAGATTTCTCAAGTTCAGTGACAGTGTCGATAGCAAGCGTCATTTGCCGATACGCAAGATCCAAAACCTTAGACTTACGGCGCTTCACAAACCATTGTTCCATCTAACCTGCCTCCTCAAGGAAACATCTATATGTAAAGCTGGAACGCCTTAAAAAACATCTTATTGTTACAATTAGAAAGGGGATAGAAAACGTTTGCAGACGCTATTTTCCAGAATCTCGAATGTCCACAAACTGTTGGTGTAAGTGGAAACTTAAGTGATTTAACGTTCATAGAGTTTATTAAGTCTTTTGACACAAGATTCTCCTGAATGCGCATTCGCCCATAGCAAACGCGTCCCTAAAAAGAATGAGATCGGCGAGAGTGAACGCTAAATGGTACATGAAGCAAGGGCAGTGAAAGAAAAAAAGCCTTCTGTGTTTCGAGAAGTTTATCCCATAAATGAGCCCTATGTCTACGCTGCAATTGTTCGGCAGCCCAACACGCAGAAGATGTTGTATGAAGTAATTGAGCCTACGCTTCTTGAAGAAGAAGAGACCCAGCTCAAAGAGATTAAAGCTCTTCTGATGGAGGAGATAAATGTCAATTTTAAAGACCTTGAAACGAGAGAAAGGGCTGAGGAGTATCTGAAACACAAAGTCCGAGAAGTCATAAAGGGCTATCACTTAAAGATTGCTGAGGAAGCTATCGACAAATTCATGTACTACATCGTACGTGACTTCATCGGTTACGGAAAAATCGACCCTTTCATGAAAGACCATCTGATCGAAGATATTTCTGCTGATGGCGTCAACATTCCCATATACATTTGGCACAGAGAATACGAGTCTTTGCCTACTAACATCATATACAAGAACGTTAACGAATTGAACTCGTTCATAATCCGGCTAGCTTACCTCACCAAAAAAAATGTTTCTATCGCAAGTCCAATGCTTGATGCCTCCTTGCCAGATGGGAGTCGTATCCAACTCACTTATGGAACTGAAGTCACTAGAAGAGGCTCAACATTTACGATTCGTCGGTTTCGCGCGAACCCACTCACCATTTCAGATTTGATTTCCTTCAACACTCTTTCATCGGATCTAGCCGCGTATTTCTGGTATGCCATTGAAAATCGAGCATCTGTCCTCGTAGCAGGGGGCGTGGCGTCAGGGAAGACGACTACGCTCAACTGTCTATCGATGTTCATAAAACCTGAATCAAAAATTGTGAGCGTAGAGGACACCGCTGAGCTTAATTTGCCTCATGAAAATTGGATTCCATCTATTGTACGGCCTGGGTTTTTACACGAACAAAAAGCGACGGGAGCCATTACACTATTTGATCTTCTGAAGGCGGCGGTGCGACAGAGACCTGACTATATCATTGTAGGTGAAGTGCGTGGCGAAGAGGCTTACACTCTTTTTCAGGCGATGGCCACTGGGCATTTAGGCATGAGCACTGTTCATGCTGAATCTGTGGACGCCGTTATTCACCGTTTGGAATCTGAGCCCATGAGTATTCCACGATCTCTCCTCTCTATGATTGATGTGGTGATGATTCAGTTGCGGACTGAAATCGAAGGGAAACCCGCTAGAAGAGCTCTCACCGTGACCGAAATGGTGGCTCTGGATCCAAAAACAAAGGAGCTTCTAACAAATGATGTATATCGATGGGATGCGAAGCATGACGCTTTCTTGCATTCTGGGCGAAGCTACATTTTGGAGAGAAACATGAAAAAACTGGGGCTTAACTCCAAGGAAATTCAAGAGGAGCTCCATCGAAGAAAAACAGTGTTAGAGTGGATTGTGGGAAATAAGATTCGGGGATATACTGATGTTGCTGCCGTAATTCGAGAATACTACGCCAATCCTATCCGTATTTATCGAAAAGCAAGGATGGGAGCACATTGAGTTTAGGCGACACCAAAAAGAGTCTTAAGAAGGCATGCATGCTTGCCTATCGAGTTGTTGGGGAAAAAACCATCCGATTCTTACATCTGTTTAGAGACATGGACGAAAACTTAAGAAAATCAGGGATGAGAATCAGCTTTAGGGCATATGTCAGCTTGGCTATTCTTATGACTTTGTTGGTTTCCATTTCCTTTCTTACAATATTTCCCCTAATCTCAATTTCAATTCTTGATTTTCCCTTAATTTCTTCGCGTCTCTTTGGAATAGGGGCAAGCTTATTCGCGGGAGCCTCATCGATCATCTGTTTTTACGTATATCCCATCTATCGCGCAGATAGTTTGAAAAGAAACTTGGAGGATGGAC
>CP070709.1:413474-416944 GCA_020350305.1 Candidatus Bathyarchaeota archaeon | reverse complement strand
TTCCCCTTCCTCTAGCCCACCAGTTATTGGTTGCCAAAATCCCTCTCTTTCTGGAGTCGTCTTCATAACTAAGTATTGAATCTTTTCCTTACTCTTCCTGAACAAAAATGCTTGAACCTGTATGGGCAACCTCATAGAGGAAGCAAAACTAGAAAGAAGTATTTCAATTTCTCTAATGCATACATAGGCTTTTTCTTAGGTGGGGTAATGTATTATTTGGTTAAGAAAGTTTGGCATTAGAGAAGATAGATGAAAAGGATTAAATTGGTTGTCAGAGAGTATCCGATTAACAGGGTTTTTGGTAGTGATTTTGAGTTTTCTTTAGATGATGAGGCGAGTGCTATTGATCTTATAGAGGAATTGGATAAGCTGATTTGTGGTAGGGGGAGTTTTCCACTTAAAGAGTATCATAGCGTGCTTCACATGGTTTACAATCCTATCGAGAACAGGTTTTACAAGCAAGTGGCAGTTTCAGCGCATATTGAGCCACGGAAATTCCTTAATGTTCAAAAGAATCCTAGAATGAAGCTCCCTAATGGAACAACAGTGATTCTGGTTCCCGCAGGTGGATGCATAAGCGAATGGGAGGAAGTCATTGATTATGACGTATTCTGCACTCATTTGAAAAAGTCTAAGAAACGGTCATGTAATTGCTCAACCAGAAGGTGCAGCAAGTGACTCTTGAAATTTGCATGCATGAAACTTATCTGCAAAAGGGCGCCCGCGTCAATCCTATGATATTCCAAACTCTTCAGCCTTATTACAGAGTGTATTCACGTGTTCATATGGAGAGGGAGCATGCTGGATATTTCTCTTCTTGAAAAACTTAAGAAGAAAAGCGAAGAATTCTTCAGACTTTCACACCACGATAAATTCCATACAGAGAGAGTCTACAATTTGGCCATGCGAATAGCAAAAATAGAGAAGGCTGACTTGGATGTGGTTATGGCTGCCGCATTGCTTCATGACATTGCAAGAGCCATGGAGGATGAAGGCAAGATTGCAGATCATGCAATGGAAGGCGCAAAAATGGCCAAGAAAATACTTGAGGAAGTAGGTTTTCCCAAAGGAAAAATACCCAAAGTTATCTATTGTATAAAAGTACATAGATTCAGGAAAGGTGTGGAAGCGAAAAGTCCAGAGGCTAGAATTCTGCAGGATGCTGACAGATTAGACATTATTGGGGCGATAGGAATAGCACGAGTGTTTACTCGAGGCGGCTGGGGCAACAAACCCATTCATGACCCCGCGATTCCACCAAAAGAGGAATATGACGGCAAATCGTTAACTTCAGTGAACCATATGCACGAAAAGATTCTCAAGGTGAAAGACACAATAAACACAGACACAGCCAAACGAATTGCAGAACAAAGATACAAATTCACCAAACAGTTTCTGGAAAGACTTATGAACGAATGGAAAGCACAAATCTAATTCTCCTCCATGCATGTTTGTCTTCCGTGCAGCAAAGAGTATCTGGAAAAGGCTTCAGACTTCAAAATCCAAGGCATTACTCAAACTAGCAGAATTTTGAGCAGAACAGACGACTGAGTGCAACAGACAAAAAATTGGAAATTTGTCGAAGATACCGCAACACAGCGTGAGTATAGAACCAATATTTTTTTCTAGCTGCAATCACTTTTGCTACCTAATTATACTTGAGGAGTTGAAATTGGCAAAGGAACTTATTAACACAATCTTCGCTCGGCGCAGCATTCGCGAATATACTGCAGAAGTGATCAGCAAAAAAGACATCAAGGCAATGCTGGAGGCTGCTATGGCAGCTCCTTCAGCTTCAAACCGCAAGCCTTGGCACTTCATCGTACTCACCAACCGCAAGATTCTGGATGATCTGGCTATGGTTCATCCCCATGGCAAGATGCTGTTCAAAGCGCCTCTCTGTATAGCCGTATGTGGCGACACAACGATTTCAGCACGCTATTGGGTACAGGATTGCTCTGCGGCTACAGAGAACCTTCTCCTAGCCGCAGCTGCATTGGGGCTTGGTGCAGTTTGGCTTGGTGTTCACCCTAGGGAAGAACGCATCGGTCCTATAAGGAAGGTGTTGAACATTCCAGAGACCGTTGTTCCTCTCAACCTGATCTCTATTGGCCGTCCAGCGGAAGAAAAAGAACCACGCACACAGTACGACGAGCAGCGAGTGCATCGCCAACAATGGTAGCTAATGAGAAAGCAAGTCAAAAACTCAAGAAGAAAATGGAGTTTGCGGGGACATCTACGGTTCAGCGACGTGTTTACCAGAACTTCTTCTTCCTCGGCATGGCGATGATTTCCCTGAATTCCATCCCTCTTTCCTTATGAAAGAAGTCATCCGAATGACATGATTTTAATACCATTGCAGTGTCCGCTCCCTTTCCTGTTCCAGCTATAGAAATTACTTCTTCACTTATTGGTATGACCCCAGCATCGGTCGCCATCATGACTATCTCAGCGGCAACCTTTGCACCCTGTGAGAATCTTCTCAACACATCCTTGATTATAGTGTTCTCGCTGCAGTAGCCAGTGTGGAGCTTTGATATCGATTCAGCTGGACTAAGGAAAGAATGTGTACTTGTGATAACAGCAGCTCCCAGTTCTTCCAGTTGCCTTCTGTTCTCGTCCTTGAATTCCGCCATCCCTGCGTATTCAGTTACAACCACAACCTTCATACCAGTACCTTTGAACACTTCAGCTGCCTTCACACCTGTTGCTCCACTTGCAGTTGCTACCACAACATATTTCACATCAAGGTTCAAGGCCGCCTTTTTCGCCGCTTCTATGGTCTGCTCCGTGTTCTGTTCTCCAAAATCTTCAAAGTAATATATTTCTCTCTTAATCATACCCCTTTCACCAAGTTAATCATTCGAGAATTAGATGCATTTTAGAATTGAAATTTAAGTCTTTTGCGCGTCCTCATTAGCATGCATGCATGATCTCCATAGCTGTGCAAATTGTTATAGGCTAGCTTATCCTGAAGTGCTACGAAGGTGAAGTTAGGTTGAAAGAATGGAAATGTGTGCAAGTTAAGGATCACAACGATGTCGGTAGAACAATTGAGGAATGGCAAAAGAATGGTTGGCGTCTCCACACCTACCAGACAGCTGGCATGGGTGCGGGGCCGATGGCATACAAGGTCAATCATTACTTGCTGTTTGAGAAGGGCGAGTAGTAGATCTCCGCAGATAGCCCCACTACAAGTCTCTAGCTAGGCTTCCACTTTTCTAGGTCTCCGATAGGGAGAACCGAAGCTGCTTGTTTTGCCTTAGAGGTGTGGAAAGTTGTTCTAAGTTGAAAGTACGAGTGTCCAATCTCATGCATTAATCGAAGTTTCTTCCACAAATCATATTCTTGGATAAGCACATTTAATTTGTTAGATAGGTGGGACAAGTGGATCTTATTGGGAAGTATGAGGAGAAGCCATTTCCAAGACTCCGTGAAATTATAGTTGATACAGTAGAACAGGGTCTTAA
>CP070709.1:409911-413374 GCA_020350305.1 Candidatus Bathyarchaeota archaeon | reverse complement strand
AGTAAAGTGAGCATTACCCTGAAATTCCTAATCTGCCCCGTTCACCGGTTTTATCTCAACTTGCGTGGGAATATGGGACAGCTTTCTGCAACAAGTAGGACACTTGCCATTAAAAATTTCAATGATTTCATAAGGAGGTTTCAACTCTGCTCCCTCATAAAGAACAACGCCACAACCATGACAAATCACTCGTAAAGGCATCAGCCTCACACCTCTACCACTCGATGTCTTTCTCTGCTATTTTTTGCCAGCAATTCCTGCAGATTGGCTGTCGCTCACCCTTATAGTAGATGTAGACTTCTATCTCTGTGTTCTTGCATTCGCCATTCCAGGGGTTTCCACAACGTTCAGCATGATTAGTCACGGTTATTCCTCAAGTGGGCTTCATCTTTCCATACATTTAAGGCAATCTCCCGAGCATCAAGTGAAAGAGTGGAGGGAGCTAGATGAAAGTAATGTGCCCATGCCGTTTGACTCTTCTGTAATTGTTCGCAAGTGGATGATTGAGGTCTTCAAATCGTGTTTGAATAATTAGGGTGGAGGCAAGCTTTTATACTCAGCTTTGGGGAAGTTTTAGTGTCGAAAGGGAACTGATGAAAGATGACGTTTGAAGACCAATTTGTCGAAATGGTTGAAGCTCAAATCAAGTTGGAAAAGGACACTGTAGTAAAGGTTAAGAAACTGGAAGATGCCACTGGCAATTTGGCGACAAAGCTTCTCTTGGCGGAGATGAGGTTTGACACTGAGAAGCACGCCAAGATTTTACGAACGATGTTGAATCTAATGAAGCAAAGAGAAGCGGGCATGCCCTCAAAAGCTCATTTAGATGCTCTCACTGTCAATCTTTGGGACGCGAAGATAGACAGCTATGTCGACACCCTTGTAGTGAAAAAGATGTTGAAAGACCATGTGGAAACTGAAACGAAGATGATGAGACATGTCGAAGATGAAATCAAGAAAACTGATGATGAAGCCTTGAAACTGTTGCTCAAACATATTTCTGATGATGAGAAGAAGCACCATGAAATTATGGAGACTATACTTAGGAAAGCCTACGAAATGGGGCCTTAAGATTATTTAAGCAGGTTACTGAAGTCTTGAATGTATTGTGAGGTTTGCACACTATCCACAATGGCGAAAGCTCGTGCTTTCCTGTTTTGTTAGAAATTCGCGACTCCTTTTTTCTCTGAGAAATCGTACCATTTCCAAATTTCTTCGATAGCTTTCTTGGAGTAGCCGTATCGCTTCAGCAAAGCTGTGAAAGGAATGATTGGTTTCATCTTTTGAATCGACCTATCTAATTCCATTAACTGGGTATGAAATTAAGAGTTCTGGATTTAAAATCTGGGATTGAACTTTTCTACCGTTACTACACGCATGCGTTGTGCTAGTTTGATTGGTTTTTGAGGAGTTGCCCTCGGAGCCTGTACCACGCCACCCAGGATAGGTCACGTTTGGCTTTCTCTTTATGAGAAGAGCATGTATGGGATTTATGCGTGCAGAGCAGGTCTTCTGCGAGGGCAACCCCGAAGCACAAACATATTTTCTGGTTTAAATGGTTTATGAACTTGAAATGTATGTATGCAAGTGTGTGCAAATCTTTTTTAATCAACCGTCAAAAAAAGTATTACAGTATTCGTGACAAGGTGAATGAGATGCCTCTCAAGGATGAAACCATGTTGGCAATAGGCATGATATCTATGGCTCTTGGTATTTTGATTGGTCGCTTTTCACACTTTGACTATTCAGGCTTTTCGGTTTCAGATTTCGTGGAAGGAGTCTTTGTTGGGTTATCCATAGTGATGAACCTCGCCTATCTGAGACGACTGCGGTCAAAAAAAGTGATGCAGTTGGAGTAAATTCAATCCAGAAATGCATGTGTGCATAGAATCTGAACAGTTCTTCTATCTTGAGAATCTATTTTTTGACATCAAACGCCAAAACCCTTCACAATACTGTTCTTAGCAGTAGGAGATCGTCTGAACAAGCTTATGCAAAAAATTTATCTGTGTATTTTGCTAAAGTAATTATTGTAACTCATGTTTTTTCTGGTCTGCCTTCTGTGGGAAGGAGGGCTCGAAGAACCTTGAGTCGCTCTGCGCGTGTGCGCGTACGCTTAAGCGTGCTTGGGTGTGACTCGGTTCTGGTCCAAAAGGTCCTCCTCTTCCACAGGATGCGTGTGCGGTGGATGTGGGATTAAAGCTAGAAATCGATGTAAGAGACTTCTATAACGCGCATGCAAATTGTTATGCTGCTGGTAGTCCTTCCCTAGTCCTTCTTGTTGTTGAAAAAATCTGCACAATCGGCCTAAAGAGAAGATGTATACTTAGCAATGTTAGGAATGGCAACAGTAAATTTTCGTGGATGTTTAAAGAGACACTTTTGCTTAATAGTCCAAATGTTAGGCGTTCGGTAATTCGATATTGTGTGATGCCTAATCCTGTGAGGAGGTAAACTATCGTCACGGCGTATAGTGTCCAGTCTATCAGTTTTTTGGCCAGTCTTTGATTCATTTTGTGTCACTGTTCGATTCTTTTTTCAGAGATAACTCTATGGAAAATCCGCATCATTGGAGAAGCCTCGGCTTTCCCAGAATCCTTGGTAGTCTACGTTGTCAGATAGTTCGATTTCGGTTATCCATTTTATCCACTTGTATCCATACTTGCTCTCTGCTACGAGCTGAAAAGGGAAGCCTCTCTCTGCTGGGAGAACTACGCCGTTCATTTTGTAAGCCATTAGTATGTTATTGCTGATTATGTACTCCAGTGGCAAAGATGTTGAATAACCATCATAGGCATAGAATATTACCACCTTTGCTCCTGAGTCAACTCCTGCCTCTTCTATCAAATCCTTAACTAAGACCCCTTCCCAGAGTATTGTAACAGTCCACCCTTCTACGCAGTGCAGTTTGGCAACTTTCTTGAAAAGCTGGTGGTTGTTGATTACATCATTGTATGTGTATTCTATCTCATTGTTCACAAGGCCCGTTACAGCGAGTCTGTAGCTTTTGTTGTCTATGAATTGGGGTCCTTTGATCGAGTTTTCTCTGAAATCATCTATTGAAGAGAGCTTTTTTCCTTCATATTCTCTGATTTCTACGGGTCTCAGTGTATTCGTTCCATATGCCATCTCGTTTTCCCAAACCGTATTACCAGCAAAAACAGCTGCTACAACTACCCACATTAGCAAGACTGCGAAGAAAAGAGATTTCCTACTATACATCGCTGGAATGTCCTCATGATAACATGACATACGTCATATTTATATTTGTTTGGTATTTTCGTGGAGCAGCGGTTGTCGTCGGGCTTGCGCCACAGGAACCGCGGACAACGACAACTGTGCTTTTCAGTAATGTGTGCGTCTTATTTTTCGGGAATTGTCAATTCTAGGTGGATGTCTTCTGGCTCTAGCTTGTACAGTTTTGGGTTCAGTTCCGAGGTTAGTCTGCATCCCATGTGCATGT
>CP070709.1:406438-409811 GCA_020350305.1 Candidatus Bathyarchaeota archaeon | reverse complement strand
GGAGGATGGCCCCATCACTGTTGAAGGAACTGTGGTAACTACACCAATAACAAGGGATGTTGTCACATCCCGAGGTGAGACGATTGCGGTTTCCTCTTTTGAACTGGAAGATGATACGGGAAAAATTCTGGTTTCTGCGTGGAGAACGCTTGTGAATATTGTAAAGAACATAACACCGGAACTTGGATTAAAGTAAAAAACGTGTATGCAAGAAAAGGTTTTTCCGATCAGTTAGAACTCACTTCACGCACGTTGACTTCAGTTGAGATTCTATCTAAACTAGAAGAGTGAAACCTTTATCTCTACGTACTGTCTATAATGTGCTCTTCTTACTTGGTGAAAAACATGAACAAGAATCAGATATCACTTCCCGTGGATGAGTTACCCAAAAAATGGTATAACATTGTACCAGATTTGCCCGAGTCACTTCCTCCTCCAAAAGAACCGAAAGAAGGCCCATCTCGCCTCGAATTTCTATCAAGAACCATGATAAAAGAATGTCTGAAACAAGAGTCTTCAAGTCAACGATGGATTCCAATACCAGAAGAGGTAAGAGAGCTCTACATTCAAATGGGCAGGCCAAGACCGTTGCACCGTGCTAGAAAACTTGAGAAACATCTTGGATTGAAAAAGACGAGAATATACTATAAGAGAGAAGATTTGTCTCCTACAGGGTCCCACAAGACCAATACCGCCGTCGTTCAAGCATATTTTGCAGCAAAAGAGGGAAAAAATACGCTTGTCACTGAAACTGGAGCTGGTCAATGGGGAACTGCTTTGTCATATGCTGCTGGATTGATGGATATGGATTGCGTAGTCTTCTGGGTTAGGTCGGTGTATGATTGGAAGACCGATCGTAGAACTCTCATGAAACTTTATGGATCTACTGTTTACGCGTCACCGAGCAAGCAAACCAGTATTGGAAGAGATATTCTTGCAAGGGCTCCTAATCATCAAGGCTCCTTGGGTATTGCGGTCTCTGAAGGATTAGAATATGCTGAGAAACATGAAGGAACTGTCTACTGTCTAGGCTCTGTTCTAAATCATGTTCTCATGCACCAAAGTGTCATCGGCCTTGAAACCATAAAGCAGTTTGGAATGATTGATGACGAGCCAGACTTGATCGTTGGTTGTCTTGGTGGTGGCTCCAACTTTGGAGGCATTGCTCTACCGTTTGCTGGAGAGGTCTTGAGGAAAAAGCGTGATTGCGAGTTTCTTGCGTCGCAATCAATAGCAGCTCCTAACCTCGTTCGGGGACAATACAAGTATGACTTTGCAGATGTAGCCGAACATACTCCACTTCTGAAAATGTATACGATTGGGCATAAGACGGAGATGTCTCCTATCAAGGCAGACGGCTTACGATATCATGGTGCCGCTCCCATCATAAGCCTTCTTCGAAATCATGGAATTGTAAAGGCAACAGCGTACCCAAGAGATGAGAAGGCAACGTTTGAGGCGGCAAAAATCTTCCTACAAAGTGAGGGATGGCTTATAGCCCCTGAATCCAGTTATGCTGTTAGAGCAGCCATTGATGAAGCTTTGAGAAATGAAAAAGCTGGTGAGGAGAAAGTCATCTGCATCAACATCAGCGGCCACGGATTCTTGGATATCTTAGCCTATCAAGAAAAAATTCTTGGTGAAAAATAGTTCTCTATTCTTTTTCAACTTCTTTGGTAATGTCTTCAATGATTTCCATGCCTGCGTCAACGAGTTCTCTTGTTATGGTCAGTGGAGGAGCTACTCTGATTGTTGATTTGCCACATGTTATGATGGCGATTCCGCGTTTCCAGCATCGCATCATGATTTCTTTTGTTTTGTCTGCTGCAGGCTTTTTGGTTTCTTTGGCTTCAACAATCTCGGCGCCGATCATCAGTCCTTTTCCTCGGATGTCTCCGACAATGTCACATTCTTCTTTCAAGTCATTCAGTCGCTTCATGATGTAGTTACCTTGTTTTGTAGCGTTTTCAAGGAGTTTCTCCTCTTTTATCACGTCGATGACTGCAAGGGATGCTGCACAGGCTAGGGGGTTTCCGCCAAAGGTGCTGGCGTGTGAGCCTGCTTCCCAATTCATGAATTGGGTTCGAGCTATTGTTGCGCCTATTGGTAGTCCTGATGCTAGGGCTTTGGCTGAACAGATTACGTCTGGTTGAATTTTCCAGTGTTCTATGGCGAACCATCGTCCAGTTCGGCCTATTCCTGCCTGTATCTCGTCGTCAATCATTATGAAGTTGTGTTTGTCTGCTATTTTTTTGAGGCGTTGGAAGTATTCGGGAGGTGGGGTTACGTATCCGCCTTCGCCTTGGATGGGTTCAAAGATGATTGCGGCGACTTCTTCGGGTGGTACGTATTTTTGGAGGATGAATTCGTCGATGAAGTCTACGCACCAGTAGTTGCAGTTTGGGTAGGTTAGTTTGAAGGGGCATCGGTAGCAGTAGGGGTAGGGTATGTGGGTTACTCCGGGGAGTAGGGGGAAGAAGTTTCTTCTTTGGACGGGTTTGCTTGCTGTGAAGGATAGTGCTCCTAGTGTTCGTCCGTGGAAGGCTCCGATGAAGGCGAGGAATCGGTGTTTGCGTGTGTGCCATTTTGATAGTTTGACTGCTGCTTCTATTGCTTCTGTTCCGCTGTTTCCGAAGTATACTTTTTTTTCGAATTGTCCTGGGGTGATTTCGGATAGTTTTTCAGCTAGGTTTACGACTTCTCTGTAGAAGAAGTCTGTGTTTGAGTAGTGTAAGAATCGGTCGCATTGTTTCTTTATTGCGTCAGTGACCTTGGTGTGGTTGTGTCCGACGTTTAGGCATACTAGGCCGGAGTTGAAGTCTATGTATTCGTTTCCATCTACGTCTTTTAGTATGCAGCCTTTTCCGGATTCGATGACTAGTGGGTAGAAACGTCCGTAGGAGGGTGAAATTAGTGTTTTGTCTCTTTTTACCAGTTTTCTTGCGTTTGGACCTGGTGGAGGGACAGTAATTTTTGGGTAATCGCTCATTGTTCTTCACCGTGAGAGACTATGTGTTTAGAAAAGGGGATTTTTATAGGTATCTGTGTGTGTTTGTCTTTGCTGACCTAATCTAACGTATCAGATTATGAGGCTATTGTTCGTTGGGAACCTGAATTCGTTTGAAGAAGTCGTTTGGACTAGACTTTGGATATTGTTATTTCGATTGTTGAGACGTTTCTTGTTCCGCCTTCTTCTCGTGCTATTTCTTCGGTTCCTATGGTGATTTTGCTGACTTTAGAGTCTTTGACGAATCTGCGTTTGGCTATTTCGGCTACGTCGACTGCGGTTGTTATTGATCGCCCCCTTGCCTTCAATGTAACTTCTTTGATGTTGGAGTTGCCAAAGCTTGTCATGAGTGCTAGTAAGTAACTC
>CP070709.1:401247-406338 GCA_020350305.1 Candidatus Bathyarchaeota archaeon | reverse complement strand
TTTTGCAGATGGTTTCGAAGAAGTCTGGGACATCTCGCCACTCTCCCATTGCCACCTTTGCAATCGCGTGTTTCACGTCGCCGAGGAAGATTAGATTCGTTGGCCTGCACATTTTGATCAGCTGAAGCATTTTGTCTAACATCTTTGGTGTTTGAGATGGAACGTGAACTCCTCTCTCTGCTAGAGAGACTTCCCAGCCGATGTGGAGATCTGCAACCGCCAAAACTCGTTCAGAACCTTTTCGTAGTAGCAGGGCTGGAAACGGGCTTGCAGGTGTGATCAAGCAATATAACGCTCCTCATCATGAATATTGGAGCTCAGTTAAATCCAATATGTCTAGTGACGCTCAATGAGAGTGTAAGAGTTTCTTAATGGTCTCATATAGTAGCGTGTTTGCGGTTGCGATAAACGATACCCGTTGGGTTGTAGTCAATGGAGCATTCAGTTCTTTTCCTTCTAATGTAACCATTATGCCTCCTGCTTCGCGGAGGATGAGATAAGCGGCGGCAATGTCTGTAACTCGCAGCTTACCGCGTAGATCTATGAAGGCGTCGGTAGTGCCGTCTGCAACGTAGCAAAGCTCAAGGGCGTTGGCTCCGAGGTGGCGGAGGTGCTTTGTCTTTTCGAGTACCATTGTTAAAGGAGTGATAGTCTCTTTTTTCTTGATGGTGCTGAGGTCGATGCCTATGACCGCTTTTTCCAGGGTGGATGTTGAGGAGGCTTGAATTCTCTTTTCGTTTTTGAAGGCGCCGTGGCCTCGCTTAGCCGTATAGGTGATGTCATGGATTATGTCTGATACGAGTGCTGCTTCTACGTCCTTGAGGTACGGAGCCTTGGACACAGCAATAGAGGTGGCTATGAAAGGTATCCCTCGAACTGCATTAGTTGTTCCGTCGACTGGGTCCGTTGTCACATAGAAGTTAGAGGGCTGAGAACCAATTTCTTTGACTCCCGATTCTTCGCTGATAAGGGTGCATGATGCATCAAGATCTTGCAGAGTGTCGATAAGAGCCTTTTCAGCAGCCAAGTCAATCTTCTTCATGATATCGCCGCCTGCGCCAATGCCGAATCCGATGGCGGCGTCGGCTGATCCGAAAAGAGGAAGAACATCCTTTCTGATTTTTTTGGAGCATGCTTTAAGTGTGTTCAACCAGTCGGTCAATTTAATGGCTTCCTTGGGTGGTAAATGATGGATTATAGGTATTGTCGTTCACTTTTAAGGGTGAGTATTATGGTCGGGAGGAGGTGGGTATAGCCTGAGTGAAGCAATGTAAGAAGCGCTGGAAGACTGGATGGAGAAACAGCAAAAATAAGCCAAAAATAGTCTAGTAACAGTTAATTCGTCGTATTGAGAAAGTTCTGGTTGAGCGGGGGTTGCCAAGCCAGGTTAAAGGCGCAGGGTTCAGGTCCCTGTCGCGTAGGCGTTCGTGGGTTCGAATCCCACCCCCCGCATTTTTTCCCTCACCAGTTGTTTCATATGTTTTTCTTTTTGCATTTCCTTAACATTGAAATAGTGGATATTGACAAGTACAGTGTCTCCTAAACCACAGGATATGGCAAAATGAAGCTTGTGATATTTGGACCGCCAGGCTCGGGCAAAGGCACATACGCTTCCAGACTAAAATCGAAACTTGACATAGTCACAATATCCACTGGAGACATCTTTCGTGAAGCCATTAAACAAGACACCGAACTAGGCAAAAAAATCAAAAAATACTTGGACAGCGGTCAACTGGTGCCAGATGAAACGGTCATAAAAGTGGTAAGAAACAGAATTACTAGGCCAGATTGCAAAAGAGGTTTCATCCTAGACGGTTTCCCACGAACGGTCGAACAGGCAAAAGCTCTCGGAGAAACCGTTAAAATCGACGCAATCATCAACCTGTTAATTCCTGAACAAATTATTATCGAGAGACTTTCAAACCGAAGAACCTGCAAAAACTGCGGAGAAATATACAATCTGAAGACTTTGAAGCCTAAAAAAGAAGGAATCTGTGATAAATGCGGTGGACCACTAATCCAACGCAAAGACGACACCATATCAGTCATAAAAGAAAGATTCCAAGTTTTCGAGAAACAAACTCGCCCCCTGATAAAACACTACAAGAACAAAACACCTCTTGTAAACATGGTATGCAACCGCTTGCCACCGGAAGATGTAATAGAACAGATTCTAAGAGAACTGAAAAAGCTAAATCTGACAAAATAATCCCGTAGCGGCTAGCAATTCAAATCCACCAAGCACCTAGTTTTCTACCTAGACACGATCCCCATATAGCCTTAAGGATGTACTGAACTTCGTTGCAACCATTGTCCTAGCTACCGCTTCTGGAGCCTTAGCCACATATGCATGCATCAATTCGAGCTCTTTAAATAGACAGTTTGTCCCTTCCTCAAATAAGGCGGTTCAAATGAGCTCTTTGAACGTTGATGCGCGGAAGTGGAAACATTTTTTTACACTATACAAGCTGGCGGAGATGGGTGCACGCAACCGAACCATAAAAGTCTCCACAGAATATCTAGCGGAAAAAATGGGGGCTTCTCAACAAACAGCCTCCCGAAACCTCATTGAACTGGACAAGAAAGCGTGGATTAAGAGAACTATTACTCCGGAAGGATGCCTTATCAAAATAACAGAAGCTGGCGCGACTGAGCTGAAGAAACTGTACTCTAACTTGCGTTTAATAATGGAAGCGGCATACCCTCTATCTGTCACCTTGGAAGGAGTGCTGTTCACAGGGCTGGGCGAAGGCGCCTACTACGTGACGCGCGACAAGTACCGTAAGCAGTTCATTGAGAAACTCGGGTTTGACCCGTACCCTGGAACCCTTAACCTCAAGCTTACCAGCGAATACGATACAAAAGCACGGTCAGAACTTGAAACGTATCCCGGAATAGAAATTGAAGGGTTCAAAGACGAGTCTAGAACCTTCGGCAATGTAAAATGTTACCCGGTCGTAATCAACAACAAGATGAAAGGCGCAGTCATATTCGCATTACGAAGTCACTACAACTCCTCTGTGCTAGAAATCATCGCCCCCACATACCTACGTAGCCAACTGAAACTGAAAGACGGGCACAAAGTGAAAGTAGAAGTTCTCATCCTACCGTAAACGGATTAAGAATGGCTTGTCGTGCTATTTCTTTTCAAAAGACTCGATAATTTTCCTCTTAATTTTTGAAGAACTATTCAGTTCATCCTTTCCAAACCTTCCAACTCTCACAACTTGAATAGGGATTCCCTTTTTTACCAATGCTTTTCGCACTTCCTTTTCTATGTCGCTTTGATCATGGCCCACAGCAATTATGTCAGGATTCGTCTTCTCCACCACCTTGATCATGTCAAAATCTTCACAACCCAGAATAGCCTCATCCACCACTTTCAACGCTTCAACAAGTGATCTTCGCTGGTCTTCCGGCATCACTGTTTTTCTTCCCTTCCTTTTTTTAACTGTGCTATCTCGGGCCACGATGACGATTAGCTCCGCATTCTTTCCGCCTATTCTCTTTGCTTCTTCAAGATATTTCACATGTCCATAATGTAGTAGATCAAAGGTGCCTGAGGCTAGGACTACCTTTTTCTTCTTCATTTCTTTCCTCTCCATGAAAATTCTGCGATCCCCAGGAGCCGCAAGGCGTCTAGTAGTCCTTCACAATAGGCAACCGACGCCAAGCTTGTTTCCAACCTGTTCCTCTTCTGATAATACTTAGCGTCTTCTAAATAACGCTTAGCAGTTTCAACGATGCTTTCAGCTTTTTCTCCATCAACTTGTATTGGATCCTGTGTAACTCTTATTTCAGTAAGCACTCGCTCGCTGTTTTGAACATATTTTGACACCAGTTCACTTAACGTCATTGAACTCTCTCCCTTATCTCTTCAGGCGCCCCTGCGAGCGTAATGAGTGCTTCAGCCTCCATAAAGTGAAGCTTTCCTGGAAAAACAAGGATGTGAGGAGGAGCGCCAAAGTCGTAGGTTATCATGTTTTCTACATAGCCTGCTTTGACTATAGGAGGCTTTGAGCCTGCTCTTGCGATACCCACGATCAACGTTTCTTTTGTGATCACTTTACTTCGTTTTCGCTTTTCTATAGCCAAAAGTGTCTCTAGCCCATCCTTCACAGTCATGTACCTCTTCTCATCTGCTCTGATGTCAAGGAAACATAGTGTGTGAAGCCCCATTTTTCTGTTCTCACCGATGACTCTGTAGGGAGTTTCAGAAATTAACCCATTTTCAGGAAACGGTATGGTCACGCTTCTTCCATACTTATAGTTTTGTAAGCCTGACAAACCGATGACCGCTGAAATAATAGATGCCCCATGTATAATTCGAGTCTTTATTCCCTGCCTTTCCGCGCGAATTCGCAAATCTACATGAGTCGTTGCGATTAGAGGGTCCCCAGGAACCAGCAAAACCGTCTTTCCTTTCTTTGCCTGCTGCAAAATCAACTCTCCTTCTTCTTCCTCCAAAACTCGTCTCGAAACAATTGAAACCTTTTTTCCAACGAGCTTTTCAAGGTTTTGAATAGACAGTCCAGGCATTAGACTGGTATAGAGTTCTGCAAAAACAGCGTCTGCCTCTTTTATCTCTTTAACTCCACGAAGGGAAATGTCCTCCTCATCACAAAGGCCTAAACCGACGAAGACAAGCTCGCCCAATTTGCTCAACTCTTCAGTCAATCTACGTTACTGCAACAACGAAAGATATAAGGGTAGATTTGTTGTTACCCATTTTTCCAGTTTTGGCTATTTTACCCTCTTAGTGCGCTCTTTTTGGTGCATTAATCGTTTCTATTGTAAACTTTTCCTTCTTCGCGCCCGCGCGCGCGGCATTTGCATCAAGATAGACTGTTTCTTTGGTTCTTTCTTACAAAAGAAAGAACAGCCAACAACCAACCAGAGAACAGAGGCAATCATCAAGGACCCCAAATATGTAGCGGACGAGGAGAGGCTGAACCCTGAAGCTCTCGACGAGTCCGCCCTCATGCGCGTGGGTCGTTGGGGTGGGTGGTGGGCTTGAGCCGAGCGAACAGCTCGGCGTGGTATCCCCTCGCCAAGTCTTCCCCTTCACTTGATAATTACGCATTAAGTAGG
>CP070709.1:397111-401147 GCA_020350305.1 Candidatus Bathyarchaeota archaeon | reverse complement strand
TTCATTGTGGCCAAGGTTGCCCCTCTGCCAAAAACTATTGCCAGATCCTTCACGCGCTGTTCTTTGTACTGCTGATAAATGTAGCCTCGCTTTGGATCAAATCCTAAGGCGAGTAGGTCTGCAACATTGCCTACGGCAAATTTCTCGCTCTTTTCAAACGGAATTTTATTATCTTCATACGCCTCAACATCTGCGATGCAGTAGAAAGCTGTTGCTCCTTGTTGCTGGAAGTATATAACCTCACGTGCGGTCATAAGAGTTCCCAGATGGAACTCTCCAGTCGGTTTGATGCCGCTCATCACGGCGAATGATTCATGACTTTTCATAGCGTCTAGCAATCGTTCGAAATCTCTGTGTCCAAAAACCACATTGCGTCTCATGTACATGCTTGGATTGGGTATTCGATCCAACAGAGGCTTTAACGGTTGAATTCCGAACTCTTCATAGAGACGCTCATAGTCTTGGACCACCGTTGTTCCAAAAGGGTCAAGTACTGTCTTTCTATTATTTGTCACTGACATTTCTTAGAGCCCTCGCAACTTGCTTTAATTCCACAGAATTGAAGGGGTTCTTCATAAAATTTACTGATCAAAACAATAATGGTAGGTTGCACTCGGGTTAATGCCATTCCAAGGCGGCCACCTTGTTGAGTTAATACTATGGGGTACTTAAGGTTTCCCGAAACATGTATACTTAAGAAACAGTAGACACAAATAATTTGGACAACAGTTCGAGTTAAACTTCAAATGGGATGATTATGTTGGGAATTGGTAAAACTGATGTTGCTTTGTCTTCAGCGTACAGGTTGTTACATCCGAAGCATGTTGTGTTGGCGAGTTGCGTAGACAGAGCAGGCAAGGCAAATGTAATAACTCTGGCATGGTGTATGCCTGCATCCATTCGCCCTCCATTACTTGTCATAAGTATTGCTCCAAAAAGATATTCTCATAAGTTGATTGAAGAAACCAAAGAATTTGTAGTTAATGTACCGACGATGGACATTCTCAAAGAAACTCTGTTTTGTGGCAGAAAAACTGGTAGAACATACGATAAGTTCAAGGAAACACGGTTAACCCCGTTACCAGCTAAGATGGTTCAGCCGCCTATTATTAAGGAGTGTGTGGCGCACCTAGAATGCAAATTACATCAACAAATAATCACGGGGGATCATACACTCTTTGTCGGCGAAGTCTTAGCAACCTACGCTGACGAGGGAATCTTTAACGGAAAATATAACCTTCGCAAAGTGAAACCAGTCTACCACTTGGGAGGAGACGACTTCACAACGCTTATTCCGGAAATAATCACACCTCGTATACAAACAGACGAAAAAGGGTGAAATGATGACAGAGCTTTCTGAAGGCACACTAGAAAAATATCAGCAGGCTGGAAAAATCGCTCACGATGTTAGAGAAACGATGAAGAGAACCGTTCATGAGGGCATGCCGATTATTAATGTGTGCGAAAAAGCGGAGTCTTTAATTAAGAAGAAGGGAGGGAAGCCCGCGTTTCCCTGCAACGTTTCTATTAACGAAATTGCAGCTCATTATACCTCTGCTCCAGAAGACAAGGGAATAATTCCTGGAAATAGTCTCGTCAAGGTAGATCTCGGCGTTCACGTGGATGGATACATCGCTGATACCGCTGTAACAGTGTGTCTCAATCCCGAATACGAGAATCTTGTGACCACGGCGGAAGCAGCTCTTGAAAAAGCCGTTGAAACGCTTCGCCCAGGATTGTTTACATCACGGTTCGGGTCGGTGGTTGAGAAAACGATCAAGTCTCGTGGTTTTAAACCTGTATCGAATCTTACCGGGCACTTGATTCAGCGATACTCGTTACATGCAGGGAAATCTTTGCCTAATGTTTTCCACATTTCCACTTCTAGAACAGGTTTGGGGGAGGTCTATGGTGTTGAACCCTTCGTAACGCTTGCCGATGCTGCTGGCAAAATTAGGAGCGGCTTTGAGGCTTACATTTTTCGGTTATTGAAGCGTAAATCCTTGAAGAATCCTTACGCCAAGCAGCTTCTCGGTTACATCGAGGAAAACTTTTCTATTCTTCCCTTCGCAGAGCGGTGGCTTCGTGGTTGTGTGCCGCATGACCATTTTGATTCTGCGTTCTCGGAGCTCCTCTCGTCAAAGAGTTTGATGTCTTATCCTGTGTTTATAGAGGCAAGCGGAAAACCAGTGGCACAAGCAGAACACACGGTTTTAATCGTAGAAGGTGGATGTCTTGTGTTAACCTAGCTCCATCTTTTCTTCTTTTCTTCAATCTCGCGAAAGATGGAAGTAATCATTGTTTTCTCTTTACATTTTGGGCATTCTTCTGTCCCTTTAAAGATGAAGTCTCCGCGTTCGAAGTCTCTGATATTCTTAAACCCACATTTTTGGCACAGAATTGTAGTGGCTATTCTCGGGGGTCTAAAGGTCAGCTTCAACGCTCTTCTTCTTGTTTGAAACACCATGTATGTTGACAGTGCAAGTCCTGAAACTCCTATTAACATGAAAAAGTGTCCGCTCTCAACCTGTCCAACGCTATAAGCATCAAATGCTTGGAAAAACGCGGCGATTGACAAGGCAAGAGCAATGAAGACTATTGCGAGGAAAAAGATAGAAAACTTTCTCGGCGAGATCTCCTTTTCACTCATTTTTTCCACCTACTGTCCAATTCCTATAGTGTTCCCTATGCCTGCTATTATAAGTGAGTCACCCTTTTTCGTTCTTTCCAAGATCAACCGTTTGATTCGACTAATCGCAACGTCCACAGCGTCGAATATTTCTTTCCGCATCGGAGAAACCGCGTCTCCAATATCTTCTTTAATGATAACCGCGTTTACTGGAATCTTATATTTAAGCACCGTTTCCTCCACCTTGTACTGTTCAACTCCAGGACCTCCAATTGCCACACCCACACCTTCAGCTACTTCTCCAGGTTTCTCGCCCTCAAGCTTTTGAGCAGCGTCTACCGCAATTATTGTGGCGATTTTTCCTCCATTTTCTTCAATTATATGTTTCATAGCATCTCCAGGCTTGCCAACGTTTCCGCCGGGGCCCTCGGCCTTTAAAACGTATGCTGTTCGGCCCTCCAATGGCACGGTGGCCATGACAACATCTTTGGCGATTTTTCTTTTTTTATGTCCCAGCATCAGCTTGGCAGCAACAAGCGCACCTGCTCCATCGCCTATTGGTTGACCACTACTGAAGGCTTTTAGGGCGCTGGCGAAAGCTTCTGCTTCTTTCATCACGAGAGGTAAGATCATTTGTATCTGCATGATGATGTAGAGACTTAAGGTTTTTTTGCCGAGTAGGAAGAAATGTCTTATGATCTTGTAGATTATGTTTAAAGCGAGAGCGGCTTCCAATGTGTTCTCCAGATTATTTATTTGAGTTTCGTCTGCTTCGGGGGCCATAAGCTTGACTTCATCTTTAAACCGTGTGTCTCGAACATCCAGTATGTGTTCCAGCTTCCAGACTATGCCAGAGGGATCCATATTTTGAGGTGCTATGGCTATGTACTCCAAAAATTGGTCAACTTTCGTGGTTGGGTCTTCCTTCGGGTTTCCCAGTTCGTTTATAGTGGTTATGGCCGTCTTCCGTCCTTTGTCTCTTATCAGTTTCAGGCGGAGCAAGGAGTTTTGAACTTCTCTCAACATGACGTACATTTGAATGCGCTGTCCATAAAACATGAAAACCACAAAGAATGCTAGCCAAGTTATCTGAATAATCCAGCCCAGGATGTTGTCCTGCGGAAACAGCTGTGAAACTTCTGGAATCATGTTATTGGTTTTTCTCCTCAAAGTAGACAATACATAGTTGGTAATAAAGTTTCAGTATTTCTCTTTCATAAGCCACTGCATAATCGGGCAGTGGGGCTGCCAGCTTTCCCGGCTTCGCATGGCCGAAGACCACACTAACACCGGAAACGGAACGCGGTTTAACTTCTGAGTTCGGAATGGGATCAGGTGGGTCCCGCGCCCTATGGCCGGCAACCCCAATAACTTCGTCAATCTATTGTTCATTAAGTTTTCGCTTTG
>CP070709.1:388532-397011 GCA_020350305.1 Candidatus Bathyarchaeota archaeon | reverse complement strand
GGCGTGATTTTCGTAGTGCTGACTAGGGAATATGCACCCTTTGAGAAAAGAATCGAAGGCATAGTTTCTCGACTTGAGAAGCTTCCATTGTACCTTGAACAGTTTCGAAAAAGCTATGAAAAATGTGTGCCAGCAAAGCTGTGGACTGAAATCGCAATCGAACAATGTCAACAAATACCTGGCTACTTCCAGTTCCTCATCGCTGTAACAAAGGGAAGAATCACAGAAAAACTCTTTCTGAGACTTCAAACGGCAGTTGCAGGCCTGTCTCAACCAATGAATGAACACCTTGAATGGCTGAAAGCATTGTTGCCAAAGGCGAAAGCTGACTGGGTGCTTGGAAAGGAAAAATTCAAAAAACTCCTGAAACTCAGAGAACTGGGAATGAGTGCTGATGAAATTCACGAATTGGGAGTGAAATTTCTCAAGGAATTGAAAGAGGAAAGGGCTAGGCTAGCTGAGAAGATTTCTCCCGGAAAAACGGTTGAGGAAGTAATGAAAGAAATACAAGCTGACGCTCCTAAAACTTTTGAAGAAGCGTTAGAATTTACACGAAAAGAAATGGAACGTGCAAAAAACTTCGTGCTTGAATACAATATCGCAACGATTCCCAAGGAAGACAAGCTTCACGTTGAAGAGACACCTTCATTTATGGCTCCGTTAATTCCCTTTGCAGCGTTGATCATACCAGGCAAGTATGAAAAGACTCAAGAGGGGATCTATATCGTAACACGTCCGAAGAAAATTGAAGACATGAGCAAAGATGCGAATTATTCAAGCATACCAAACGTTGCCGTGCATGAAGCCTATCCAGGACATTTCTTGCAAACCTCGCGTTCAAACCGTGTCGGTTCTTTTATAAGGAATCTTGCTGGAGGACTAGAAACTATAGAGGGTTGGGCACACTACTGCGAACAGATGATGATGGAACGCGGCTTTCAAGGAGGCTTAAAATCCAAGTTCATGCAAGTGAATGACATCATATGGCGTGCTGTAAGAATGATAGTTGATGTCAAACTCTCCTGTGGAGAAATGAGCTTCGAAGAAGCAGTTGATATGTTGGTGAAAGAGACAGGAATGTCAAAGAACGGCGCAGTCGCGGAGGTTCGCAGATATACGCAGAGCCCTGGATATCCACTCTCGTATCTTCTCGGGAAGCATTTAATGTTGAAGCTGCGAGACGACGTGAAGGCTAAGATGGGTGATAAGTACAGTGACAAGTTTTTCCATGATGTCGTGGCAGCCAATGGATATCTTCCAATGTCAAAGCTTAGAGAAATCTTTGAACAGAAACTTGAAAATCTATGATTTGCCACCAACAAATAGAGAAATATAGCTACAGGAGCAAAAGAGCGAAGAAACTAAAGTCATGCATACATGAAAATCTTCGCACTGTACGAGTTTGTCTTGTTCTTCGCTTTGAGGAATACTTATGTTGCTAATATATTCGCTAGCCTTAGTAAGTTTAAATCCAAAGGCTTTTCCGTTTTACATGATTTCTCAAGTTTGATGCTGGTTAATCTGCCTTTTTGTAATCCAACTATTCTGTTTCCCTGTTCCTTTGATAATATTTCAACTGCTTTGTCTGCGAATAGGCTAGACAAAAATCGACTCCTCGCAGTAGGGTTGCCGCCTCTCTGAGCGTAGCCCAAAATGCTAAGTCTAACCTCTGCTCCTGTGTTTTCTTCGATTTCTCTTGCGAGTTTATCAGTGTCTCCGATTCCTTCCGTTGCTACTATGATGCCTGACCTCTTTCCTTTAACGCTGTTTTCCTTTAGCGTTTTGAAGATTTTCTCGTTTTCACATTCGACTTCTGGAACCAGAATTATTTCGGCTCCAGCTGTCAGTCCTACCGTTAATGCAAGAAATCCTCTTTTTCGTCCCATGACCTCAACTATGAAGACTCTTTCGTGGGAAATTGCTGTATCTCGGATTTTGTCAATCTCGGTGACAGCTGTGTTTACAGCAGTGTCGAAGCCTATCGTTTCATCCGTTCCAAAAACATCATTGTCGATTGTTGCCGGAATCCCAACTATTAACGTGTCGGTTTCTTCGCTCAATTCTAAAGCTCCTTTGAAAGAGCCGTTGCCGCCGATAACTATGAGTCCGTCAACATTGTTCGAGGCAAGGTTTCCAGCAGCTTTCTTAACTCCCTCTCTCTTTCTAAATCGTGGGCACCTTGATGTTTGAAGAATAGTGCCGCCTAGTTGTAGTATTCCACCAACAGAGCGGGGGGTTAACGTCTCAAACGTATTAGTCATCAGCCCTTCCCACCCTTTCTTAAAGCCTAAAGTTTGGAAATTCTTTGAATAAGCGATTCGGACAACTGCTCGAATAGCAGCGTTCATGCCCGGCGCATTTCCACCACTTGTGACTACACCTATATTCTTCAACTATCACTTCTCCCAATCGTTAAATTTTTCTCAGAACAAAAGGTTACGTTTGTCAAAATAAATCTGACCTTATTCTCGTTGGCACTTTCGTGCTGTAGCAAGGTTTTAGCTGAGGTGATAATAACCTTAGTAAAGTTGAGCTCATCATGTCACTCAATTTTGACAACCCAATCAAAAAAGCCCACAAGTCCTAATCCAAATTCACAACTCATTTCCCCCTCTATTAGAGGTTCTCATAAAATTTATTTCTCAAAAAGGCAAATCGAAAGAAACATCATCACTATAGGACATTCAAACTTTTATCCCAAGAATACGCCGAAAATCTGAAAAGCAGTGTACGCAATAATTGCGGGTCAAATCTCTTAGGAGGCGCAAGTCACATGAGCATAAGTCAAATCAAAAGGAAAATTCTTGAAATACTTTGGATAGCTGGAAAACCGATTAGAGTCCAAGACATAGCGGAAAAGGCGGGATTAAGCATTTCTTCATCTATGATGCATCTGCTCGGGCTTAGAAAGGCTGGGCATGTCTCTACTCTTGGAAAAAGCTGCTATGCCATAACAAAAACTGGCAAAGAAGCTATAGGTTTGCCAAGTCTCACCAAAGAGAAAGCCTTGCACATTTTGCGCGAACTGCCCAAAGAGGAAGCTTTCCATTTTTACACTGGACTCGACCAATACGTGGGGGTCTACGCAACCAGCCTCAACGATTTTTGTGATAAAATTCAAAAGGTCAATGTGAAATCTGTTGAATTTCATGCTCCTCGCAGAGACTTTGAGCTTTGGCTTGACAGCTTGGGAGATTTGGAGCTAGCCAAAATAATGGGTATAATTCGAAGGGCTAGTTTGTCTGGAGAAAATCTTCGCAAGAAAGTTTACGAATCTGTTAAATCTCGCTGTGAAGAACTAGCGGATTTATCCGGAAGTCCACTGACTTCGTAGAAGAGTATCATTAAGAGCGGTCTTCGTTTCCTCTTTTGCATGAAAAGAAGCGAATTAGGCAGGCTTGAACCTGTCCTTTAACTTCTTCAATAGCTTAGGCAGAGTGGTGTATTCCATGACATCGGCACTTAGTCGGGCAGGTTCAAACTCACCCATACGGCGTAAGGTTACAGCATACTCAACAGCTTCACGACGAGCTAGGTCAAAGGCTGGATCATCAAACAAGTCACTTATCAAAGGATTACCATGATCATCACTGGCAATTTTACCATGGACGATCTGCAGACCAATTGCGACCATCCTCGGAGGGCCATCAAAGGCAGTACACTTACTGTCCTTTAGCCCAACGGGCATTAGTGGACCCCAGTGACTACCACGCATCCAACCTTCTACAAAGAAAGTGTGCATGAAGGGCACCAAAACTTCTCCAAGCGCAGGGAAGCCGTGTTGAGCTCTCACAATGGAGACGGGGTCATCCTTTCCTATGTATTTGCCCGCAATCAATGAGAGTTTCGTTGTACTGGTTGCAGCGCATATGAGATCATCTCTGGCTCGCCGCACATGCGAAACCACGTAGCGCCCTGGCGTTCCGATTAGTGCGATTAGTTCGTACATTTCTTCGGGGCATTTCAGAATTATTCTCTTGTTTTCTATCAAGTCGAATACTTCAAATTTGAATCCGCCAGACATGTCGGGGTCGATTACAAGCCCTGCGGTGCTCATGGGATCAGCAAATATGCGGAACATGGGATAATTGAAGGCCCCTGGCTCCGTCTTGTCAGCGGCGAAGACAACGATTGGGTCAGAGCCTCTCTCTTCTATTTCCATTTCAGCCACACCAGGGCCCATTCCGCGAACGTTTCCGCTGAAGGCTGTCTTTAATAGGTCTTGTCCTGCGCCGTATAGCTTGAGGTCGCTGGCTTTTTTGGCGGCTTCTTGGAAAGTGTTCCATGCCAGTTTGTGAATTTCGGGGTTGTTCTCTCCTTTTTGGTGAACCATGAGTAGTTCAAGGTCGTCTCCAGCATGGAATACGAAGTGGCTGTTAATGAGTCCGTTTTCTTGTGCTTTTTTTAGATGTTTTTCACCGATTTCTAGTAGGGGTTTGGGTACGGTGTGGTGTCCTGCTAGGGAACCTGCATCGCATTTTATGACTGATATGGTCGTTTTTTCAGGCATTCTACTCGCCTTGTAACTTTTGATTTCTGTGTAGTTTCTCTATGTGTATCTTAAAAGACTTCCTCAAACTATTCGGTTCTAATCGAGCGTGGGATTTTGTTATCAGGCTACTAATGCTTTTTAATATTCGAATTAGAGTAGATATGGGAAATATCATGGGCAAAGTTGCAGTTGTGTCTGCCAAGATACCGGAGGAGGTTTACAAGGAGTTCGTTCTCCGTGTTCCTGATGGAGAAAGAAGTGGCTTTATTCGTGATGCTATTATGGAAAAGCTGCAAACGGTTCCTCGGCCTGACAAGATTCTTGAATTGGAACAGAAGATCAGCAGACTTGGGAGGGATGTATCTGAGATAAAGAAGTCCTTAGCTGAGCTTGAGGTTCTTACGTATGAGCGGGGTAAGATAAATCCTCACAGCTTTTGCATAGACGATATCGACCACAGAATTGTGGATTACCTCATTCATTATAAGGGGGCTACAACTCCTGAACTGGCAGATTTTCTTAAAACCAATCGTTGGTTGATTCTCAACAGGCTTCGTAAGATTCAAAGGCTTTCTAAGAAACAGCTTGGGAAACCCATAGTTGAATACTGTTCAGGAGAAAGGTCGGGTAAAAGAAAGGCTTGGTGGATAAGCGAGGAGCTTATCGAAACATAGCACAACAAGTTTAATTCAGATTGGCAGATGATTCTGACGAATGGGCCCGTAGCCTAGTTCGGATTAAGGCGTCGAGCTGTTCTAATGGAACAGCGCGTAGGCCTCCGGACTTTGGGAGAAAGCCGGAGATCCGGGGTTCAAATCCCCGCGGGCCCGCTAAACCGATTTTAGCTCATTTCTTAAATGTGATAGCGCTTTGTTGAAGGCCTCTATTTTGCAAGTGTTGCTAGGAGAATTTGTATGAAGCTTACTTCTAGTATGGCGGCTAAGAGGAAAAGCGTATATATGGTGACTAAATTCTTTTTGGTTATGTTTTTCTCCAGTGTTCTTTTGATTGCTAGGAAAATTGCGTAGCCCTCGAGAATTCCTTGGGGTATGGAGAGAAGAAGTATGATGAAGAAGGTGTTAGCCAAAAACTCAATGTGCAACAGGGTGTTTGCCCTCAAAATGCTGATTGCAAGTATCATAATCGTGAATATGAATGCGAACAGGCGGGGGTGTTGAAGTACGATGTATCCGAATTTTTCTTTTGGTAGAAAAGTCAGTACGTATCTTACGTAGAATGTCATGCCTAGTATTATGAGTGAGACTGCTAGAACGTTGTGTGAGAATAGCACTATAATTGCTGTCAGTGGAATTGTAAAAATGTTGCCTGTAGATTGAAAGAAAAAGATGTTTTCACCGTACGCTAGGGCTAAACAAGCTATGAAGGATAGTCCTAGCATCAATACTTTTCCTTTCTCGTTCACATTTAGTTCATCCTAGAGATTCTAAACACCGAAGGTCTTAATGCACCCTAGAATTAGTGAAGCTGATGTAAAAAACTAATGAACGCATAATCAATATTGGCACATCAACCTTCATAAAAACCTAGAGACGTTATCTATCGAAGCTCAATCAGCCCTCTCTCAATTATTTTTTCTCCAACTGGAAAACTACCACATCACTTTCTGGCTTTACCTTTCTGAGTTCAATGGTTTCTGTTTGTTATAATCCATTCAAAGACTTCTTCAGATCACGTTAATACTACAAGTATGCAAAGACAAAAGTAGACGGAAGAAAAGAATAGTGTTTAGGACCCTAATTGATCATGGCTCATTGACAGCTAGGGAACTGGTATGGAAACACAAGAAAACATCAACTCGATCTATAATGTCTTGAATAGACTTGGGAAATCCAGTCTTGTAGGTAGGGAGAAAGAACTTAGAGGGCTTGGCAGGAAACAGCGTGTTTGGGTTTACCCTACGCACATGATCAAATCAATGCATGAGAGGGCTTTAGCGAAACTAGAATGGTATGAGGGGTTGATTAAATGATAAAGAAAGTAGTTCTAGAAAACATGACAACAATACTTCTGATAACACTTATAGCAATGACGTTGCTCTGGTTTGTTTTGTTCTACCAAAGCTGGCAAGAATACGATAGATATGCTGAACTCTTCTATGATTGGGCTTTTCTGAAGAACATAGAACATGAAAAATCTGGGGGTGATGTTTTCTATGTTGCAAAATCATATTGGGAGTGGAACGGTGGCAAAATTATAGTGGCCATCGGATTCGTGTTGCTATGTTCATGGGTACTAATAGCACGAGAGAAATGGCTAGACTTCAGGGCAAGTCGGGAGCCTAATATTACAGAAAAGAATTGATTAGAATACAGAAAAGATGATAGAGAGAACATCGTAAGGGTAACTACGATGACCACTCACTCAATATGTAAACACCTATTTCTTATTTGAGAAGCAAAATCAAGGCAATGACATAAAGCAACAAAGAATTCCAAGCTAGTAAGGCTTCTATAGTTTTGCCTCTCTTCCACAGGATAGCAATAACGATCAGAAATGCCAAGAATGAAAGAATTAGAAGTGGTATCATAGCAACATTTGCCATTGATATCTGCAAAGAATTCTTCAACATGGCGACCTCCTCTATAGTGAATAGGAGTTACATTCTTAAGCTTTAGTAGAGGTTCCAATGATGTTCCAGGCAATAAGAAACGGAGACTAACAAATGAATATGAGTAAATTAATGGACATTGTCTTCATTTGCTCTTCTATTGCTTTCAATATTTTGGTGAGTGTTCTCTACATTGCAACAAAACTTGGTAACATGGCACTCGTGCAGGTGTGTGGTGCTATTGTCCTTTCTCTGATAATTCCTTTCACTGTCACCTTGCTAGGATATATGAAGGAGAAGGCGGAAAAAAGGACGATAATATCTCATGTGTTTATTCTCTTCTATCTCTTTCTGGAATTATCATTAGACTACATCCTCAAAATTCCATTCAGAGAAATACTGACAATTCATGTCCCCTACATTATAGTCTTCTATGCTGCTATGTTCAGTATGATAGGCGTTTCCTTCGACAAAAACAGGAAAATGGGATTTGTGGTGACAACAACATTCTTGACATTGATAGGATGTCTAACATACTATCTATTACCTTTCTAAAATTCAGGAAACAATATTGTTACCTCAGTTTCTTCCACAAGTCATAAAACTGAAACAGAAGACCTTGCTGGTGGTGTTAGTGATTGCTTGAAGGTAGGCGTGTGAATCTAAGGGTTATGGAGAAAGAGGACTTGCCACTAGTTACGGAATGGGCTAACAATCCTGATTTTGGTGGTGAATATGAACCTCTTGAACAAATTTCCTACAAAGAGGTGGAGAAGTGGTATGATAATCTTGGTTCTAGAGAAAAATGGCTCATCATAGAGAAAAAGGATGGAAGCAAGATTGGTCAAATATTCCACTCTCCTAGAGGATCACATTTCCTCATAGGCTACAGACTACTTCCAAGTGAGAGAAACAAAGGCTATTGCACTGAAGCAGTCAAGATTGTCGTGGACTACTTGTTTCTGTCAAGAAACATAGTGCGCATTCAAGCTGAAACAAATCCAAGAAACATAGCATCACAAAAGGTTTTAGAAAAATCAGGATTTAAGAAGGAAGGGTTGATTCGCAAATCCATTTTTGTCAGAGGGAAATGGGAAGACGGTTTTCTCTACAGCATTCTTAGAGAAGAATGGAACGAACCAAAAATACTAACAAAAACAACTTCATGATAGGGGACTACTAGCAGTCTTACTCTACAGATTAGGCGGAAGAGAGAACATTGGGTTCAAGTGAGAAAGCAAGTGAAAAGCAAGAAGGGGAAATAGACTATCAAGTTTTCTTTGTGCTCGGGCTTGTCTTTTTCGTAATAGGAGTAGGCGGAATATTTACAATTGGTTTCTTCAGCATTATGTTTCTTGTAATGGGAATAGTTTTTCTCATAATTGGTCTGGTTAACAGAGACAAATGGACGAAATCCT
>CP070709.1:384970-388432 GCA_020350305.1 Candidatus Bathyarchaeota archaeon | reverse complement strand
TCGACGCTATCAAAGAGAATAATTCACAAATCTTCAGAAAAAGTAACTCTATAGCCAATATTTAGAAAGAGTTGAAGCTAAACATTTCTTCAACAACTTTCTTCTTTCTTTGTTTTGGCTGTTCAGCAGGATAACCAAGGGTTACCAGCGCAACCACTTTCCATTTATCAGGGATTTTCAGCAATTCCTTGACTTTTTCTTCATTGCAAGCTCCTATCCAACATGAACCAATCCCCAAAGTCCACGCGGCAATAACCATGTTCTCCATTGCAATTGTAGCGTCAACAACGGCCCATCTTCCAGTCAAAAGCGATTTTATGTCTGCACATCCAACAATAGCTACGGGAGCATATTTGACAAAACGGTTAATCAAATTATCGCACAAGTTCTTCAGTATATCACGATCAGTCACAATGACGAAATGAATAGGCTGTCTATTAGCAGCTGAAGGAGCCTGTCTGCCAGTTTCAAGAATTTGCTGCAAAACTTCTTCAGGTATGTCTTTGTTTTCATAGCGTCTAATGCTCCTTCGGGTGAGAATCAAATCAAGAAGAGACATAAAACCTCACATTCTTCCTAAACTCTTCTTTGTATTTCCAGCAACAACTCTCAAATATATTTGTTGGCATGCATGCAAAACATTTAAATCGGACGAAATTTAGCAAAATGGTACGCCAGAGGTTACTGTAGAAGCATGCTACCTACAGAGGACTTATGTCCTGTCCGAAGGCGAACTATTTCTGGGTGACTTTGCAAGTTCTTGTTTCACTTCTTTGACTTCCACTTGCATGCAGCAATAGACTTCCCAACAAGACAGAGGCCAATGCATGAGATAGAATCATGTATCTTTTCTTAATCATTACATCACCTCCCTTGGCTGCAGGCATGCCAAAAAACCAAAATTAATTCGCAGTAACTAAAAAATGGGATGGAATGAATGACTTCGAAGTTTACTCTCAATCAGAAAGGTGCAGTCGTGACTGTGACCATTGCAGCGGTTTGGGCCCTCTTGTCCATGATAATAGCTATTGACATGGGATTGCAATCTACCTTTGCCTTAACAATATTTGCAGCAATGACCATTATTGCTTGGATTTTGATACCGCTCTATGTTAGGCGGATCAAAGCAGCTTACTTTTTGGGGGTCGTCCTTCTTATTCTTGGTCTAGGCGGGCTATTTGCGAGTCCAGGCGACCCAGCATGGTACACTTTCACAGTTCCAATTAGCATAATCAAAGAGCTTTCTTTTGTTATCGATTCGCTTGTCGGAATATACTTCAGCGTCAAATCTTTTGGAGAAATTTAGCTTTATCATAATCAGATTTTGGTTGGTTGAATTTTAATCCCACACACACGTATATGAATGTTTTGTGACATAATCGTTGCCATGTGGTAAAGTGGATGTTCAAATGATCTGCATGCATCCCTTGTCATGGTCTTACACATTCCGCTATAGGTCTGTATGGTCCTTTCTTTTTTGGTTTGCTGTGTTTCTTGCATTTTTTAATGCAAACCCATACGCCTTGTTGAATTTTCCAACCGCAAAAATCTTTTCTAATTTGTTCATTCATCTCTCGGCATACTCACAGTTTATGCATTTTCGGCGTTTTTTGTCTGTCGTTGAAAATTCCTTTCCACAAAGTTCACAGATTTTTTCATATAATGGCACGTTCTTTCACCTCTCTTCTTTCATCCATAACTATTCACCATTAATATCATCGGTCATATGAAGCGTAGCATGCATGCAATGCGGGTTCTTACCAGGTTTGTTTCTTCCAAACGTTGTATGGACATTGACGCCAGCAGTAGGTGGAACCTTTGAAGCTGCAACCTTTACATTGCACAGTAGAGAACATGCGAGATTTCAAAAATCGTTACTTCTCCTATGAAATTCTAAGGTTGGCGGGCTATAAGAATCTTTCAATTCTCCTGTGAGCAACAGTACATACATGCAACTATGGTATCGAATTTAGCCATCAGAGTTCCGTGGAACCTGTAGTTAGAATCTAGACTAAAGGAGATATCTTGGAGTGGGTCTGGAAATAAGTCACTTTTTAGGATTTAACACAAATCTTAACATGATGTTGAAAATAACTCTTTTTGCGAAATGTATGACACTTAGAACACCTTGGCATCTCGATCTCTCATAATCTTCTATAGCGTTAGGAATATATATATCATTACACTTAAATCATCCACAGCGCAACGCGCGCACGATTATTCGTATTCTATGCATACAAATCGGTTTGAGGGTAGCTATAACTCATTCTGCGAGTTTAATTTCCAGGTAAACCTCGTAGAGAAAGTTTAGTTTCGGATGGATGCGATAGTCAAAGGTTCCGTTTCTGAACAAAGGTCTGTATTTCTCGGCAAATTTTTTCACAAACTTTTCCAATTCGTTGTGGGATTGAATTCTTAGCCTCTCAACCTCCCCACTTACCATAATGCAAAACCCCATGAGAAGAGGAAAATCAATGTATAAATATTTTTCGAGAAACCGATCATCCCATTAAAATTGAGATCTACTCTTATCCCACGAAGAGTCGCCAGAGCTCTATTTCTTGTTCTTCTTGTGCCTTTACATGCATACAAGATATTCTGGCGGATCACCTCAAATTCTGCGCCAGCTAACTAAATCTGGATTGCGCACTATCTACGACCTGAATTCACAGGGACACTCTTCTTGAACTACCGGCGCGTCTTATTCAAGTTCTTTTCGTCTTGCTTCTCGTCTTTCTTTTTGTCTTGCTTGTTGTCTTTCCTTGTCGCCCCAAGCTTCTTGTCTCTCTTCCCGTTCCATTTCTCGCATCTTTCCTCTTCTCGCTTCTCGTCGCTCCTCTTCTCGCTCCCCTATTCTCTTCTCTTCTTTCTCAGCTTCTCGTCTCTCTTCTCTTCCCATCTCTTTTCTCGCTTTTCGTCTTGCTTCTCGTTTCTCCTCTTCTCCCCTAGCTTCTCTTGTCGCTTCCCATCCCATGGCTAGTATCTCTTCTCTTCTCGCTTCTCGTCGCTCTACATCTCCGAGCACCGCTAGTTTCTCGTTGTAAAAGTGAGCAGCTACATTTACTACGTCATCGATTCTTTTGCTCACAAATTTATACTGTTCAATGTTTTTCTCAAGGGAAGCGGCGTGGTCGGTGAGCCCTTTCTTCTCTGCCTTTTCTTTTGCTTTCTCCATCGCGTGTATGGTCTTCGACGCGAGGTCTTGGATAACTTTGATGTATCTACCCCGCTCCTCTGGGTTTTGAGTAGCCTCGAAAATGGCCTTATCCACTGCCACTCTGTATTTCCGTATAGCTTCTTCGTAGTTTCCATCCTTGATACTTGTCTCTGCTTCTGAGAGGAGTAGCTCGAGATCCTTTGAGGATATGGCTGCCATAGGATCGAGATACAGCACACGTTCAAGAACAGCAAGCAGTTTTGCATCGTCTGCACATAGCTCCTTCAATAAATCTGCTTCTTTCT
>CP070709.1:377321-384870 GCA_020350305.1 Candidatus Bathyarchaeota archaeon | reverse complement strand
TTTCCAACCTGTCCACCCAGTATTTCTGCTAGTTCCTCAAGGATTCCAAAATCCTCCCTCTTTTCCACTCCCCGTCCACCAGAAACGATCACTTTGGCTTCTTCCACTTTGACCTTCGCCACCTCAATTTCTCTAATTTCAACAACATCAGTTCTCGGCGCCTCAAGTTCAACGTCGGCTTCGATGATCTCTCCCTTTCTTTCTTTGAACGCAAGCTTCTCAAAAACTCTTGGAGGCACCGTGGCAATTTGTGGTTTGACGCGACAGACCTCGGTGGCCATAGCATTCCCGCCGTACACAATTCGACTCATAACCAACCTCCCATTATCATGGATGCTCAGCTCTGTACAGTCTGGAACACATCCAGTTTCAAGCTTTGTGGCAAGTCTTGAGGCTATCTCCCTTCCCCTTCTCGTTGAACCGATCAAGAGAATTTCAGGCTTATGTTGTTGGACCAGTTGAAAGAGTGCACTGGTGTAGGGTTCAACGTAAAATTTTTTGAGTGCTGGACGATCAACTATGAAGATTTTGTCTGCTCCGTGTTCTATTAGCTTACTTGCTTGATCCTTAACGTTATGTCCCACCAGTGCAGCGGTCAATTCTACGCTCAGCTTATTCGCCAACTCGCTTCCTTTCCCAAGCAATTCAAGCATCAAATCTAGGTTTTCGGAGAAAACCAAAACGCCTCGAAATTCACTCAACGCCTTCACCTTCCTATGACTCCCTCTTTAACAAGAGCCTTCGCCAATTTCTCTGCAACTCCCCCGACAGTCTCTGCTTTCACCACGATTTTTTTCCGCTCCATCTTTGGCGCAAAGACTTCCAATATCTGAATTGCTGAGCCAGCCTCTCCAAGTCTTGCCTTAACAACTTTAAGGTCTTCCGCGTTCCAAATCGTGATTTCCTTTTTCGACGCCTTCATGATAGCCATGAGGGAAGGAATCCTGGGCTCGTTGATTTCCTTGGTCACCGTTAATAGCGCCGGGGTTTTCGCTTTAACCGTTTCATGGCAATCTTCCAAGCTTCGCTCAGCCATCACGGTGTCTCCATCAAGGCTAAATGCTCTTACATACGTTATTTGTGGAAGATCTAGTCTCTCAGCTAGGCGAGGCCCAACCTGACCTGAATAGCTGTCAATCGATGCTTCGCCGCAAAGGATCAGATCAAAGTTTCCCAGCTTCTTGATTCCCTCGGCGAGAATGTAGGAGATGGCAAGCGTGTCTGAGTGTTCAAATGAAGGATCGCTTAGAAGATACGCTCTATCTGCACCTATTGCTAAGGCTTCTCTCAGAACCATCTTGGCATCTTCTGGGCCAACGGTTACTATGATTACTTCTCCTCCGAGCTTTTCCTTTAGTTTCACAGCTTCTTCTAACGCGTTTTTGTCAAAGTCGCTTATTTTCCGTGGCGCATCTGCGGTTACTAGACGTTGCGTCGCCGAATCTACTTTTAACTCGGTTACGTCCACGGCTTGTTTGAGGCATACGATTATTGTGGGCATCCCTAAACACTCCCCTTCGTTAATGCGTTAATGTTTAGCAATTCAGTTTTTATTATTTAGCTTCTATATTCACCTAAAAAATCCATCGACCGCAAATGCTTCCAAAAACAGCTGTGGTCTCTTCTTCGCATAAAAATTTTTTTCGTAAGATTTATATCCTAATCCGTTTTCTACTGTTCCGCTATAATAGGAGGATTGTTTGAGAATGTCTTCACAACCTGCTGGAACCCCAATTCTGATATTGAGGGAAGGAGCATCTCGATCTCGAGGAAGAGAAGCCCAACGTGCCAACATGATGGCAGCTCGAATTGTTGCTGAAGCGGTGAAAAGCGCGCTCGGTCCGAAAGGCATGGATAAAATGCTTGTAGACAGCATGGGCGACGTTACCATCACAAGCGACGGCCGTACAGTTCTTGACGAAATGGACATTCAACACCCCGCCGCGAAGATGATGGTAGAAGTTGCCAAGACGCAGGACGATGAAGTAGGTGACGGAACAACAACATCGGTAATCGCGGCTGGAGAGTTGTTGGCAAAAGCTGAAGACCTCATTGAGAAAAGGGTCCACCCAACGGTTATCATAGATGGATACCGAAAGGCAGCTGAAAAAGCACTTGAGGCACTTGATAAGATCGCCATCTCGGTGAAGCCAGATGACAAAGAATCTTTGAAAAGGGTTGCAATGACCTCTATGGCTAGCAAGCTTGTGGCTGAGAACAGAGAATACCTAGCGGAAATCGCTTCTTCGGGGATTCTTCAAGTTGCTGAAAAAGGCAAGGATGGATACAAGGTGGATATTGATGATGTTAAGGTTGAGAAAAAAGCTGGTGAGGCGCTGACCGACACAAAACTAGTCAACGGAGTTATAATCGATAAAGAAGTTGTTCACTCAGGTATGCCGAAACGCGTGGAAAACGCCAAAATTGTTCTACTGGATACTGCGCTTGAAATTGAAAAAACTGAGTTCGACGCGAAAATCAACATCGAAAGCCCAGAGCAGATGGATGCTTTCTTGAAAGAAGAAGAGAATATGTTAAAACAGATGGTTAAAAAAATCACCGCAAAAGGCGTTAACGTGGTTATATGTCAAAAAGGTATAGACGATTTGGTTCAGCATTTCCTTTCTAGAAAGAACATATTTGCAGTGCGCCGAGTTAAGAAATCGGATATGGAGAAGCTCGCAAAGGCTACTGGAGGAAAAATTGCCACAAACTTAGACGACTTGACCAAAGCAGATTTGGGCTACGCTAAGATCGTAGAAGAAAGAAAAATCGGTGACGATAAGATGACCTTCATCGAAGGATGCAAAAACCCACGGTCAGTTACCATCCTCATACGAGGTGGAACCGAAAGAATTGTTGACGAAGCCGAACGATCACTACATGATGCACTATGTGTATCACGCGACGTTGTTGAAGAACCAAAAATCGTAGCCGGCGGCGGAGCACCAGAAATGGAAGTTGCAAAGATTATTAAGGAGTATGCAGAGACGCTTCCAGGAAGAGAACAACTCGCGGCAATGCGTTTTGCAGAGGCCCTTGAAGCGATACCAACCACGTTAGCTGAGAACGCGGGACTCGATCCAATCGATATCATATCTGAGCTTCGAGCTCGGCACGAGAAAGGTGAAGTTTGGACAGGAGTCAATGTTCACGAAGGAAAAGTAAGAGACATGAAACGAGTAAATGTCTTTGAACCACTTGCAGTTAAGAAACAAATCATCAAATCAGCCAGTGAAGCTGCATGCATGATCTTAAAGATCGACGATATCATCGCGGCTGGCAAAATGAAAGCTCCACCAACACCACCAGGTGGACCGGGTATGGGACCTGGTGGGATGCCTCCAGGCATGGGGGCGTACTAACGAATCCGACCGACAGAGAGAAGAAAGTTTTGATAGGCCCCCCTAAGCTTACACGCTTTGAAAAGGCCCGTATAGTGGGGGCCAGAGCTCTTCAAATCTCCATGGGCGCACCGGCACTCGTCAAACCTTCAGAAAACGTTTCAAACCCTATTGACATTGCTCTTCAAGAACTTGAGAGCAAAATTCTTCCCATCACTATTCGTCGAACGCTACCAGATGGAACCTACCAAGACGTCCCACTAAAATGGCTCCTTCCAAAAGACTGAAACCCATCTGCACTCTCAACTTTTTTGTATTTTTTTAGGCTTAAGTTAACACTTTATATCCTCAAATTTTGTCGAGCTTTTCTAATGCTTGCTTGGCGTTTCTCAAGGTCTTGTCGATTCGTTTCCAGTGGGCTCCCTGCCAGTAAATCTGTTCACAGTCAGGACATACCCAAAACTCGTTGTAGTATGAAGAAGTTCTTTGGGGAATCTTGTTGACAACCTTATCTTTTGAAACTGATTTGATTCGTGTGTTGCATTTGGGACAACGTGAAACAGTGACATCGATTTCAAGCGTGAGATCAAATCGCTTTGCCAAGTTAGCAAGCTTTTCAGCTTCTGTTGTGCCCTCAACAAGAAAGGCACTCGCTCCATGAATCACAGCTTGTTGAGAAAGTCTGAGGTCACGAGTAAGGAGGACACGGCACTGCTTTTTCGCGATTTCTATTAACTGTTTGTCGCCAAGAGATTTGGAGTATTCAACGTTCTGGCCGAGCATGCGAAGCCATCGAGTGAGCTTTCCAAGCATGCCGTCAGTTATGAACTTCAACGTTTCCACCGATGTGCATGCACAGACACTTGCAAAACATGTTTCATTTCACAAATTTGTTTGGGCTTCTCTTAAATCTTTTTTTACATGTTATTGAGCAGAAATAGTACGTTTCTCCTCCAAACTTGATTTTGAATTTAGCCATTCTTTCGTCAAGCACCACTCCGCAAACAGGATCTCTTGGCATTTCATTACCTGCCAGATTATTTCTACTGCACATAGATAAGCGTACCGAATATTCGTCTATACTCGTCAGACAAGTTTAATGGCTGCAATTTTTCCCTACAATGATTTGACCAGTCCCAGGCTTTACCACAATTTCGCCCTCGTCCATAACTAACTGCCCGTTTACAAATGTCTTTATCGGCTTACCCTTGACTTTCCATCCGTCAAACGGGGAATACTTAGCTTTTGAAAGAAATCTAGATGAGTCGATCCTATGCTTTCGATGGATATCCACCACCACAAGATCAGCTAAATAGCCTTCATCTAAACTCCCTCTGTCCTTCAAGTTGAATATCTCCGCTGGCGTTTCTGAAGTCATTTTCACAAGATCAGACAATGCTAGATTTCCTTCATTTATTTGTGTGAGCAGCAACGGAAGCGTTGTCTCAAGCCCAGGTATGCCAAGCTTTACATCCCAGATTGACTTGGCTTCCTTTTCCTCAATCGTGTGGGGAGCGTGATCTGAAGCTATAGCATCGATTAACCCATGCGTAAGAGCGTTCCAGAGAGCTTTGACATCCTCGTTGGTTCTCAATGGAGGATGGATAAGTGCTATAGTCCGGCATCGTTTTAAATGTTCATGTGACAAAAAGAGATGATGCGGGGTAACTTCGCAAGTGACAGAAAGCCCCATTCTTTTCGCTGCCAAAAAGGCGTTCAATCCAGCAGCCGAGCTGACATGACAAAAGTGAACGCGAACCTTAGATTCCTTTACAAGTTGAATGATGTGCTGTATTGCCTTCATTTCAGCGTTTGGCGGGTGGACTTCAAGATGAGCGTTCATATTGTTGCGTCCGGCTTGTTTCATCTTGTTTTTGATGTTTTCAAGGATTTCCTTGTCCTCTGCGTGTACCGCGACAGGAGCATTTGTATCTCCTACTTTGTTGAATGCACGCAACAGCACATCATTCTCTTCGATGTCTAGTCCTCCTATCCTTTGCGACAGAAAAAGTTTGAATCCCACGGCTCCAGCCTCAACTATTGAAGGTATTTCTTCCAAGGTCGCTGGAAAAGCCGAGTAAAAAGCAACGTTAACGATTATCCGTTTTTCCGCCAGCTTCATGCGTTCTCTTAACGATTTTGAACTCATCGTTACGGGTTTGTTGTTTGGCATATCCACGGTTAACGTAACACCACCTGCGGCTGCGGCCGATGTTCCGGTGAAAAAATCCTCCTTGTACGCTAATCGCTGGTCTCGAAGATGCACATGCATGTCTATTAATCCAGGAAGTACTATGCATCCTTGTAAATCCAGTTTAGTTGAAGCTTCAGGGAGGTTTGTCTCCTTGGCTATTCTAGAAATTCTTCCATTATCTATAGCTAGGCCGGCCTCAACAATTCCTTTACGAGTATAGATTTTGGCGTTGCTAAGAACCAGGTCGACTGGCAAATGCTTGCCCTCAAGTTTATTTGAAATGTTCATGGTCACTGAGAACAATAAATCTGCTCAATCAATGAGTTTGAAGAAGTCTCGTTCTGTTATTATGCCAATGAGTTTCTCATCTTCTACTACGGGCAGGGAACCTATGTTTCTTTCTTGCATGATTCTTGCAGCTTGAGTCACATCGGCGTCAGCTTCAATTGTTGCAATGTTTTTTGTGGCTGTTTCGAGAATAGGTGTTTGCAAAACCTGAGAAATGGTTCCGGATTGTAGATGTTTGAAAACCTTACCTGTACCGAAAAAGCGTAATATGTCCATTACGGTGACTAGGGCAACGACTTTATGGTTTGAAACGATAGGCAATCGCCTGAAGCCGTGTTCGATCATTGTTTTTTCGGTTTCAGAGACGGTTATTTCAGGCTTCGCCGTCACAACATTTTTAGACATTACATCTGCGACTTTAGCTCCCCTTAACCTTCTACTAAAGAGCAACGCTATGTCGCGTTCTGTTATGATAGCCCATACTTGGTTTTCTTCATCTACAACTGGTAAGCCGCCGATGTTGCGTTTTTTCATGAGTCGTATCGCGTCACTGATTTTTGCAGAGACTGGAACCGAAAGCACCTTTTGAGTCATGAGCGATCTGACCGGCTCGTTTATCGCTTTGAAAAAGTTGCCAGCGTACTTTCGTTGAATTATCTGAAATTTTTCGCCTCCGCCAAGATAATTGACGATGTCGGTGGCGACAATTATGCCGCGAAGCCTTTTGGTTCCTGGATCGGCGATAGGTATGCGTCGAAAGCCCTCTTTACTCATGATCTGTATGGCGTCATTGACTGGTGTAGTAGGAGCCATAGTGACCACTGGACTTTTTGCGATGGTCATTACTTCTCCTTCACGCTTTTTGGAAAGATGGCCCCTTAAACGGAGATCCCCTTTCTCTCGTAACCTGCGTCGAAAGGATTCTCGTCTTCCACTACGACGTGCTGTCAAATCTTAAACCTCTATTCAGTTCAAAGGAGTGCTTTCACGATGTCTTCACGATCAATCACGCCGATAAGCCTACCCTTCCCATCAATAATAGGCACACGTCCAATGTTTTTCTCAAGCATAAGTGTAGCTGCTTCCTTAACCGGAGATGTTAGCTTAAGAGAAATAACAGAAGTTCTCATCACAGATGATATTTTTGATGGAGCTTTGAATCGTCCTTTTTTCGCTTCAAACATCGGAAAGACCACCCCGCCATCCAGCAAATTCTTTTGTGTTACTATGCCGACCAGCTTACTTTTTTTCACAACGGGCAACCCAGTGAAGGAATGTTTTTGCATCAAACGCCAAACGTTGTCCACATCATCGTCAGGAGAACATGTAACAGGTTCCGTTGACATAATTTCAGAAAGAGGTTTTGCAAGTTTGGCAAAACCTTTTTTCAAAAATGCATCAATGAGGTTTTCTAGGCCGAGCATTCCTAAATAGGTGTAATCTTGAGACGATTTTACTACAGGAGTATACCATTCATCTATACGAATCATTTCCCGTGCAGCTTTAATAACGTCCATTTCCTCGGTTGCAATGAATTTGGGCAGTGACATCATTCCCTTCACCCGAATGGGGGAGATTGATGAAGTTATGGTCATTATGTCACCGCGGGAAATCATGCCAATAAGATGCTTATGCTTGTCCACAACAGGAAGAACTCGTAATTCTCGGCTACGAAGAATGGCACGAGCCTTTGTGGCGAGCTCATCAGCGTAAAGGGAGGGAT
>CP070709.1:374287-377221 GCA_020350305.1 Candidatus Bathyarchaeota archaeon | reverse complement strand
TAACGGTGTTGCTTTTGTGCAAAATCTGAAGTGTCATCCACTTCTGAGATCTCAGCCACATGACTCAAACTCCCTTTTCAGATAAGACTTCTCCGAAAGATAGGCTATGAAAATGTTTCTCAACTTCTCCGCATCTTTGGTTCCAGATCCTTTAAGAGACTTCAAGTTCTATGCTAGTCTATCCTTTTAGGATTTTCATTCCTATTGAAGCTAGGAAAAACCCGCCTACAAGCTCTGTTAACAACGAGAAGAACCACATTAGATTACGGCTAAAGGTTTCCAATTCGGCTACACCATCATTTCTCAGAGCCATTCCAGAAACTGTAAGCTCTTCGCCAGCCAAGCATGCTTGAAATAGGGCAAGTATAATCATTGAAATGCCGATTATTATCAGGATGAAAGCGAACTCTTGCACAAGTCTCATTCTCAACTCTATGAGATCCCCAAGCCGCCATTTCTATCACAAAAATTTATCAATCTTTTATAAGTGGTATCCTCTAAGAGCTGATATACTCCAGAATTCGATATTGCTTACATGATAGAGAAGCACATGTTTTGGTAAGCATGCGAAACTCTATGTGTGCGCATACGTGTTGACACCTTCCCTGTGCCCGCTTGCTACGCAGGACACAACATATCCATCTTCTCAAATAGTTCGAATCACTAATCATTCTGCGCGCGAAACTTTCTTTTTAAAACCTGTCATTCTCATTTTAAATAGAGAAAGGCTAGGATTGTGAATCCTTTGTTTTGTGACTGTTGCGGTGATGTCGTCAAGGTCGTTTACCCCTGCAAGTTTGTTTTTCATGATGGTCTAGTGTGCGGTCTTGATATCTGCTTAGATTGCATGAACAACAGGACACTGCAAATAAACCTTAAGCGAAAAAGACTAGTTGCCAAATTGCTTCATTGGCACGCGCAGTAGCGCGAGCATTGGAACACAAAAAAGGATGAGTGTTTGTCGGGCACTCTTAGGGTCCAGAGGTTGATGTCGACCCCTCTGGAAACATTTCAGCGAATGTATCCTCATGCAAGCGTATCTATTTTGCATGCCTGCAGGGCTTGCCTTGCGTGCGTCCAACCAGATGGGACTTCTTCTCTTAATCGGGGCTTTTCTTGAAGAATCTTTCAAGAATCGCCGACTTGCCTATCCAATACCCAACGATGCCTCCTATGATGTTGGCTAAAACGAAAAATGAATACACGAGCAGGAAGAGGTAAGGACTCGTGGGAAACGCAAACTTTCCAATTTCTAATGTCAAGAAATAAATTGATGGAAACCACCCGGGCTCCACGATGAACTTGGAACGGGGTTATAAATCACCCATGAGGTGTCAGTCGAAACGTGGAAAGGAAAAGAAAGTGGAATTGGATAACTCAGTGTGAGATAATAGGTAGAGTCAAACATGATTACTTCTGGCCAACCAAATGCGGAAAAAATGGCACTACCACTGCATCAAGAATCATCAATAGTGCATATGTTCTACCTCTAAACTTTTTGGATAGGACAAATGACAAAAAAATCGAAAGAAACGTTACAACCCATTATCAATTATCAGTAGCCCTATTTATGCTGATATGCATGCATTGCGCGCACTAACAGCAATACATTATTTCGTCGCAGCAGATGAGGTGACCTCTACTAGGTGTTGTACACACTACCTCGCAACCACAGACATCACAGACATATACGCAGTTTTTTTCAGCTTTCTTCATCTTTGTTTTTTCTTTTTTTGGCATTCAATCACCAAAAAATCTCTTTGGAAGTATTGGATATTTAAAGTTATGTTGCTGTTATATCACAGTCACATACACTTAAGAGGCTGTGCTTCTTATCAGCGCACGTGTGGTAATAAAAATGAGTTCAGGTCATAGAGTTTTGAAAAAGAACTTTGAAACAGAAATATGGGTTAATAAACACAAATTGCCTTTGAACCATTTCGTGCAAGAGACATTGGCGAATGTGATGATAGGCTTTTTGAAAACTTTAAAAGATTTGGAAAATTTGCCAAAAAACATCGAGATGAAAATTAAGAGACTCCCCGAACAGATAGATGTGGATGCTCATACTTACCCATAAAGAAATATTTTTGCGCCTGCAAACTCTCCGGGGACGTTTTTCTTTGAACAAAATGAGTTTGCTGGAGAAGCTTCATGAAAGAGTTTTACACTCAGAGATACAAGAGTCGTTAACATGCATGCATGAGCACTCGAATCTTGTTACTTGGATGCATGCATATGTTGTTTTGACATAGATCATAGACGTTTCTTGTACAGTCAACATTTAGCGTCCAACTCTCACATGCACGCATAAGCCCAGAAAATATTCGGAAAACCTTAACAGAGAATCGATATAATTAACGGTAATAGTTGGTCAAAATGAAAGGAGATAGGATTTCTTACCACGAATCTATTCGCAGACTCTATGAAAAGATAAGAAGAGATGGCATGAACAGCATTTGGAACCGTTATGAGGCCCAAGGTTTTGCAGGAGACCCCGACAAGCGATGCCCTTTCTGCATGGGAGGGATTAGATGCGACCTGTGTTCCAATGGCCCTTGCCGTGCAGACGCATCAAAGGACAAGAGAGGAGTGTGCGGCATCACCGCAGATGGCATGGCTATGCGCATGATGCTGCTCAGAAATGTCATGGGTGCATCCACTTATCATTACCACACGGATCAAACCATCAGAACCCTTCGGGCAACGGCAAAAGGTCGGACACCTTTCGAGATTAAGGAACCTGGCAAATTGAAAGATTTTGCTGGACGGCTTGGAATAGATACATCAGGATCAGAAAACGAAGTAGCCGTTCGCTTGTGTGATTTTGTGGAAGCTGACTTTAACAGAAAGCATTACGAGCCAAGCCAAATCGTGGAAGCATTAGCTCCAAAGGAACGTAAAGACGTGTGGAGAAAGCTGAATATTTTTCCT
>CP070709.1:371121-374187 GCA_020350305.1 Candidatus Bathyarchaeota archaeon | reverse complement strand
TCGTTTCCGCGGGAAAGGAGCCTCTTTCAAATCTTCTTTTCGTTCGATACCGTCGTTTTCTGCCGCCCGAAGCTTTTCTTTTATGTTGATCTCCGTGCCACACAGACAAGTCTACATCATCTCAGATGATATCGATGAGACTACCGAAACTTGACATATAAGTTTATCTTAACAACAACCTTATTTCTCTAGGTTTGTTTTCTCTTCCAGTTCGGGCTTGGCAAAATCTTCGAAAACACTTTTGAGTTGACGCTTCATGGCTCGTAAGTCGTGGCTTAGACCGAAGTAGTCAGCAAAGAACTCGGTTGTTCGTATCACTTTTTTTCGTCCAGCCCTCTCACGAATGATCAAATCTAGGTCTTCCAGTTGTTTAAGGTGACCATAAGCGTGGTGTCCTCTGACATCGATGACTCGGGGCTGAGGCACCGGTTGTCGATAGGCAATATAAGACAAGGTCTTCAAGGGACCCCTAGAAAGAAGTGGCCTTGTGGCCAACCTTCGAACTTTAGGCGTGTATTCCGCCTTCAACTGCAAAACGAACCGTTCACCCTCAAGTTCAAGGATTTCAAGGGCTGTGTCACGATTTTTATACTTCTCCGTGAGAGTCTTCGCGAGCCTTTTAACTTTCGTTTTAGAGCGAGTCCCAATTAGTCTTCCCAAGGTCTTTAAATCAAGAGGTCGCCCAGCCACGTAGAGCGCTGCTTCCAGCACTGCTAAATCGCGCGTAAATTTTTCTTCTTTAAGCGATTCAGACGATTCCTGTTCCTTTTCCTTCAACAGTTGGACCTCCTGTGATGGTTATGTAAAGCCCGCCGAAGTCTTCCTCTTGCCACAAGTTCACTGTGCCTCTTTGTGCAAGGAAGAGGAGTATTATGAACAATTTAACCGCTTCAAGCTTTTCTAATCCAGCTACAACCTTGGAGAATACAATCAACTTCGCTTCACTTGCGAGTTGGCAGAGGAAATTATACAAATTTTCCATGCGCTCTTCGATTTCCATCAAATATAGGTCAACCGGAGGAAGAACTTCCGGCGTGGGTAAGACTGGTTCCAAACGTGGTTCTGAAGGAACTAAGCGTTCACCCTTCAACACTTCATCCAATACCTTCAACAAATGATGGATGGTGGTTGAAGACAGCTCATAACGGAGCGGAAGGAACAAGGGTGGAGGTAGGAAACCTGGTGGAGCTTTAGGTGGAGGCGGAGGCTCCTCCAGCTTTAGCAGAAGTTTGGACTTCATGAGATATATTGTGGTGGAAGAATCGAGGGCCACGCCTGAGGCTCTGAAATCCATTTCTCCTCTTTTCTCCATTTCATCCAAGAAAGACCTTAGCAGAAAGGAGATGTTGACGTCCCAAGGCATTATCTTTTGTAACCTGTGAAGCTCGAAGAGTATGTTCCATGGAGGCTGAAAATAGAAAGGTTTTTCCATAGACGAGGACACTAGGCAGCCTCCTTGAGCATGGCGGAAACCACGTGGGAGACTCCGTTACGTTCGTATATGCCGTATATTTTCTCAGCTTTGCTAACCATCTCAGGCTTCAATGTGATAACCAGAAACTGGGATTTCGTCGATTCTTCGGCCAAAAGTTCTCCTAGCTTGGCCACGTGAAAAGCATCCATATGCGCATCAATCTCATCAAACAAGTAGACGGAGGCAGGCATGAAATCTTGCAAAGCAAATATGAAAGCAACCGCTGCCACGGATCTTTCCCCGCTGCTGGCTCCGCTCACGAGGATGGGAGGCTTGCCGTGGAATTGAACAACCATGTCCATTCCGCCAGTGAAGGGTTCTTCAGGATTTTCAAGTTTTAGGACAGCTTCTCCACCGTCGGTTAGTTTTGAGAAATATCTTCTGAAGCTTCCATGTATTTTGTTGAAGGCTTCCATGAAAACCGCACGTTTTCTCTTTTCAATTTCATACATGAAGGAGAGGATGGTTTGTTTCTCCTTTTCAAGCTCATTCATACGTATGGATAGTTCTTTGTATCTTGAAGCTTGCTCGGCATAATGCGTTAGAGCTAATTGATTTACAGCTCCAAGTCGATCCAGCTCAAAACGCAACAGTTTAAGGGAGGGCTCAGCCGTCCTGAGTTGTTCCGGCGAAATCTTCAAAGGTTCTTCATAACCGAGTTCCTTTAATCTACGGCGGTTCTGATCCAACTGCAATTCGTGTGTTTGAAGGCTGAGTTGAAGTTCGTTGAACAAATGATCCGAACGTTCATACACGGTATCTAATCGATGCAACTTCTTATCTATATCATCAATTTGGGACGTAAAAGTCTTCGACTCTTTCCTAGCAGTTAAAACGGTGCGCGATAATTCCTCTTTGACCTTTTCGTGTTCTAATAGCTCTTTTTCGAGCGTCTCTTCTCGCAGACGTGCTTCTTCAACTTCCTTTTCTACTGTTGAAATCTGCCACTTCACCTTTCTAAGCTGAATTCTAATGTTATCGGCGCCGATCTTGAGGACATTTTTAAACTTGGATTCAAGAGTTGCGAGGTTAGTCTCTGTGCTACCAAGTCTCTGTCGTAACTCAATGCCTTCTTCTCCCAATCTTTCTCGTTGAATCTCCATCTCTTGAATCTGAATTTGATCAGTTTTTCGCCGTAATTCTGCCAATTCATTGCGTAACTCTTGCATTTCTTTTCGTAGAACGACTCGTTGGGCTTTTTGGAGGCCTAGCTGTGTCTTTTCTCTTTCAAACCGATCATTAACCCCTTGTATATACCTCTCGATACGCTTGACGTTTTGTCTAGTTTGTTTTACGCTTCTGCGCACTCTCGCGATTTCGCTCTCTAGAGTGGTGATAGCTTCACCCAATCTGGTAAGTTCCATCCTCGTCTTATCGATTTCCTCTTCGAAAGCACCCATATCGTCTCCTCTCTTTGTCAAGTGCTTCTGAAGAGCCCCTACAGCTTCATCGAGAATTTTCACAGCAGACTCGCTTTGAATAATGGAAGAGAAGTCAACAGGCGCGCGATAATAACCGATTTCAAATCCTCCATTAGCTTCGTATAGATCTCCGTTAACGGTGACTGTTCTATGACCGCTACGGGAAACCGT
>CP070709.1:368505-371021 GCA_020350305.1 Candidatus Bathyarchaeota archaeon | reverse complement strand
TTTTACCCTCATCAGAAGTCAAAAGGGAAGCACTAAGAACAATCTTATCAAGAAAATACCCGAAAGGCCTCTGTGATCACTACTATACCGAGGGCTTTGGCACTGTCTGGTCCTTGATATTCGATTTGACCTCTATAAAAGCTGATGTCTGCTTTGGTGCGCCCACGCACAATAAATGGCGCTCGTTCTCTATTGATGAACCCCTTGGTGTTAAGGAATATCCTGCAGTCTTTCCAGATGCCATAGGCAAATGGCCTTATTGACATACTGAAGCTTACACAGGTTTCGAGTATGCGCGCGCAAAGGCTCCTTCCACAAAATCTGAAAACGAAAAGCCTGAATATTCAAAGTGTAGAAAACGATCAATCAGAATACCCCGAGCCATTGATATCATGCCTATCGTCAAAATGGTTTCATCCTTGAGAAGCATCTCATCACCTTGCATGCATCCGTCAGAATTTATCCATGTGATTTCCGCTTTTTTGGTGTTCTATACTTACTCTATCAAGGACTTGAAAGCGATAATTGATGAAGGATTGTTTAATCTTAACCGTTTTTGCCTCGTTCTGTGTTCACAAGTTTTTTGCTTGCACACGCTTCTATGTCACTTGTGATGAAACATATCGCTGTTTTCTATTGAACTCTGTGCTGTTGTGGGTTGAGCAGGTGGAAAAGATTCTGATTTCTTCAATATGTACGTGGATTTCGTGGATTTCGCAGTCGAGTGGTGATGCCCTCAGCAATTTTCCGATTTTTTGGCACCAGAAAGGTTTTCGGGTTGTAGACGTGTTTCGGAAGGTTTATAAGTAAATGTTTACTTATTTTAGGTAAAGAAATACCAGGGATGGAACATGGGGCTACTCTCAAAACATGAATCAATTGTGTGGGAGCAATTTCATAAGGGCAAACCTACGAGCGACATTGCAGATAAAAGTGAAGAAGAGTGGAGCCCCTCTTATGTGTCGCGAGTCCTCAGCCGAGCCAGGGAAAAGATAACAAAGGCACTTCAGGAGCACGCAAACAGTCACCGTCTCGACATTGAGAGTCTCTTGGACTACAAAGGACTGTTGATAGGCTTCGACTATCAGGCAAACGCCCAAGTTTATATTGTCTTCACGGAGAAACTCGGGATTATCGTTTGGTACAAGCATGACTCCTATGCAGACAAGTTGTGTCCTGAGTGCCCAAAGAAATTCGAGTGCAGGGAAATCTTGGATACAATCGTGGAGGAGTACAATATCAAGTTGAGGCCAGATGAGGAGGAACTTCTCATGACTAGGCAATCCATCTCAATTCTGAACAAGCTCGCGGCGAAGGAGATCCCTCGATATAAAAGAAAGAAGGAAGGTGATTAAGTTGGGAAATGACGTTGAAGAAAAGGTCATCAAGCCTCCAGTTAAGAGAGTAATGAGCGGAAAAGTCTTCAAGCCGTCGAAGGCATTCCTACGGAAGAGTATGCTTCAGCCTGTAGTCTTGGCGATTTCGATTTGGTTGATAGTCGTCGTCGGTTTCATAGGGTTTTCCTTTGTGGCTGCTCATATGGAACCAGAGGAGTATCCAAGTGCTATCCAACACATCAACGCTTGGATTGGTCCGGTTAACCTTTGGACAATCGCCCTAAACCTGATCTGGTTGATACCGACCTTGATCTACATTCCGTTCTACTTCAGGAGTATTGAGTATTCGGTTAAAGCCGAGACAGGTGAGACAATGCCTGAGGTCTATGTGAAGAAGGGTGTCATGACGGTAACCCGCAAGCATGTGCCCTTTAGAACTATTACAAATATATCTAGCAGGGCAGGACCCTTTGATCGACTGTTTAACATCGGCTCAGTCCACATAGAGACAGCGGGTTACTCTGGAAGTCAGCAGAGAGGCCCTGAAGTAAAACTCGAAGGTGTTGTTTTCTACGAGGAAGTACGAGATTTTATCCTCAATGAACTTAGGAAGTTTAAGGCACCTTATGTAACAGGAACCGAAGTAGTGCATCCAATTGAAGAACCTGTTCAAAGAATGGAAGGCCTGGACGATGAGATATTGATCACTCTGCGTGAGATAAGAGACCTGTTGAAGAGGCAAAAGACTCGTAAGTAACGCACAGACTTGGGAATCTAAATTCACATCCCACTGGAGACATCCCGTACATTCTTCTCTTTTTTTGTGACTTACGAATTGAAGTCTGGGTTTTTTCTGTTGCATTGTTTTCTTCTGTAGAGTATGGCTGCTAGCAATGTTGCTGTCATGAATATTGCTAAGAGTATGCTTGGCTGAAACTCGGGTATAGGTTGCAGGCCATCTTGGAAAACTATTGATATTCCATCTGTTGAGGCTACTATCGTTCCGAAACATAGGTTCCATATATTGTCACTTCTTTCGCAAGTAGTTTTTGTATTGTTTCGTTGTGTGGATGACCGTATGTGTTGTCTACTCCTGCGCTTACGATTGCGTATGATGGTTCGACAGTGTCGAGAAACAGCTGAGATGTGGATGTTTGGCTTCCGTGATGCCCAACTTTT
>CP070709.1:359276-368405 GCA_020350305.1 Candidatus Bathyarchaeota archaeon | reverse complement strand
GCTTCACCGAGGTTGCCTGGAGTGTGAACAGAAAGAGTGGGGATTCCGCTTGCGCTCGCGTGTCGAGATAAAAAAATCAACAGTTCAGGAGTGAAAAAGTCGATGATAAACTGGGCGTGAACAATTTCTTCATCGATTAAAACCAGCTTGACTTCACGGTCCTGAACTCTTTCAAGGTACACGGGGTGACTACGAAACAATTCCGACTGCTTTTCAAATTCATAATAATCCAAGAGTTGTTGAGTGATGTTCATGCCAGCAATGTCTTTCGTGGAAGCCACCATCAAAATCATGATTGCGCCTTCTAACAACAATGTACTAAGAAGTAGATTAGAAATAAAGTTTCACTTCCACATACCTTTTCTACAGAGTGCATTTGAGAGTCTGAAAAGCTTGAATACAAGGCATTAGGCGAGATAAATTGGTCAAGTATTAGACAGGTGAGGGGGTAGTTGATAAAGACGGTTGATAGATGCAATACGCGTGTAGAAAGAGCACTTAAACTTATATTATTGATTTGACTGTTCAAAGCGGAGAGAAAAGGTGAGAACAAAAATGCATTTGCTAACTCTTAAAGACTGGAGTACAGAACAGATCAAAGACGTGATTAACAAATCTTTAGAAATCAAGAGGCAACCAGTTGAATACAAAACTATGCTAAAGGGCAAATCATTGGCGATGATATTTCAGAAAACCTCGACCAGAACAAGGGTCTCTTTCGAAGTAGCAATGACCCAGCTGGGAGGTCACGCCGTCTTTTTGGATTGGAGGGCAACAAACTTCGCCTTAGCAGACATCAGAGACGAAACCAGATACCTCTCGAGGAATGTTAGCTGCATCATGGCACGTCTAAAGCATCACGCTGACTTGAAAGAGATGGCTGAGGCATCTAAGGTTCCGGTTATCAACGGGTGTTGCGAAAAATACCATCCCTGCCAAGCCATTTCCGACTTGGTGACCATAAAAGAAAAAAAAGGCCTCTTGGAAGGCCTGAAGCTTGTTTACATCGGAGTTCACAACAACGTGTGCAATTCTCTGATAGAAGGTTGTACTAGAATGGGAGTGGAAATTACTACGGTGACGCCGATAGTGAACGAACAATCGATTGACAAGGAACTTATCGAAAAAGCTGAAAGAACAGGTTTGCATAAGACCACATTAGATGTTAAAAAAGCAGTAAAAGACACCGATGTCGTTTACACCGATACTTGGGTGGACATGGAGTTTTTCCTCGATCCAAAGTTTAAGGAGGAAAAGGAGAAACGAATTAGATTAATGAAACCATATCAAGTGAACAACGAACTGCTGAAGGACGGCGATGCTCTGATTATGCATGACATGCCAATTCACAGAGGCTACGAGATAGGCGCCGACGCAATCGAAAGCCCAAAATCGATAATCTATGAACAAAGCGAAAACAGACTGTACTCTGCAAAGGGAATTCTGCTAAAACTTTTGGCCAAAACGTAAAAATCTTTTGTCAACAAACAAAGCCAGAGACATTTCTATCTAAGAACCATTTGTGTGAATCGCTCAGGGCTGAACTCTTGTAGATCCTCATATTCTTGACCAATCCCAATGAACAAAATGGGTTTGCCTGTCACATATGTGACGCTGAGAGCCGAGCCTCCTTTCACATCAGCGTCCACCTTAGTCAATATGGTTCCATCTATACCCACGCTCTTGTGGAACTCCTCAGCTTGCAGGACAGCGTCGTTTCCGGTGAGAGCGTCCACTGTGAGAACAGTGAAGTCTGGAGTAATAATTCTCTTAATCTTCGCCAGCTCGTTCATGAGATTTCTGTTTGTTTGGATACGCCCCGCGGTGTCAATGAGCACAGCGTTTATCCCATGTGCCTTCGCATGACTAATAGCGTCGTAGGCTACAGCAGCTGGGTCTCCCCCATATTTGTGTTTAATAATGCGGACGCCCAATCGTTTGGCGTGTTCCTCCAACTGTTCGATAGACCCAGCACGGTAGGTGTCACTACAAGCGAGGATAACCGAATAACCCTCTCTCATCAGCAATTTCGCCACCTTCGCTATGCTCGTGGTTTTGCCAGTTCCGTTGATTCCCACAAAAACGATCACGTATGGCGTATTTGTTTTCCGCTTTTCCCCCACACTTTCCAAAAGGTTGATTTTCTCTTTGGTAGCCATGATTTCGAGCAAAATTTCCTGCAGTTTTCTTTCCACGATCTTTTTGCGGTCTTCTAGCCGCTTCACTTGGATTCCGTTTAAACGTTTTTCCATCTCTTCGCAGATGTGATCGGAAACTGACATCGCTACGTCGTTTTCAATTAGGCTTAGTTTAAAGTCCTCTAGAATTGGGTGAAGTTGATCGGCTTTTAGTTCTGTTGTTGCTACCTTGTTGACGAGGCTGCTAACTCGTGTTCTTAGTTTTTCGAACACCCTTTGCCCTCTCCTTTTTGTTAAGTTTCGCTGAGAGTTCTTGAAGCTGGGATCGGTTATTTTGAATCCTTCCTATGACCTGAGTTATTTGTTGTTGAAGGCTCGTTCTCGTTTTTTCTAGGTCAGCTGTACGCTTGCTCATGTTTTCCTTAGCCACCTTTATCGTTTTTTCGACAGCTACGTTTGCTCCTATCCCCACAATCATTTTGTCCGCGCTTTCCAGTCTTGCCTTTATGTATGAACCGCCTCCGATTGGGACGAAAAGCGACGCGTCTTTCTTCTCCTTCCCTAACCCTTCCAAGGTCATATTTGTCACTCTAAGCTCGGTTAAGGCAGCGTTTACAAGGTTTATCCTAGATTGTAAAGCTTCAGCTGTTCCTTCTAAGATTCGAAGTTCAACCGCTAGTCTGCGGAAGGTTTCCTCTTCACTTGACACTTTCTTCTCCCAACGTCAACTTTTTTATGAGAGGATTTTCAATCTCTTCTGGACTTATTTCTTCAACCTTTACGATTTTGATCTGGAAGCGTTTGGCTCGATGTTTGCTCCCAATCTCCTTGTAGACTGTTTCGACAGCATCTTCGGGTTTTAGAGCCCTAATCTCCTTTCTAAATTTCGTGTGGAAGTTCGGCTTCTCAATCTCTCCCGTCACCCGGAAAACTTTGACTTCACTCATTTTATTTCACCACATCCAATGCTTGACCTATCATAAATAGTTCGGGTCCAGTTGTCACCGATCCAGCTACTGCGCCATATTTGTTTCCCAAAAGTCCGGTGGAGACGTACGGTATTCCACAGTTTATGGTTCCCACATCCACGTGAACCTTTAACACGTCCGTTAAAACTTTCTGTTCCTCCTCTTTCAGCAGTGGATGGGTTAGCACGCCCTTGTTCGTGGCGGTGGCGAGGGACCCAACGTATGGTAGCCCTGCTATTTCTCCGGGAACTGCCTCAACATCCAGAGTATCTTCTATTTTTGTTACGTCTTTCTTTTTTAATCGTGGATCAACGATTGCTCCATGGTCGTTCGTCAAAACGAGGTTTCCATAAGCCGTCTTTTTTGTCTGCATAACTGCAACTTTGATGTCTAAGATTGATTTTACGGCTTGGACCTCCTCCTCGTGGGTAGTGTGTGGAAGAACTATGCCATTAGAGTTTGCGCAGGCTAAGGCTCCCATAACCGCTGCCCCGCCGATAGTTGAACGGATAACCTTCACTTTCAACCATTCTCTCAGCTTCTTCGTCCTAGCATCTGTGACTTGCGGAGGAACAATCGCCATTTTATCAGTGGTCAGACAATAAACGCCTATACTTGCGTTGCCAAAAATGTCGAAGAGGAATATCGCCAAGCATTAGTCTCCTTCTGCCAAGTAGATGGTTATTGTTCCCTCTTTATCCTTGGCTGCCCGAACGCGGATTTTTCGTGGCGGCTTCTGGATTCCTCTGCTCCAGATTTTTTCGTTCAATTCGTTGCTGATAATCACTCTTTCCCCTTCTTCTCCTTCTTCTAGAGCCTCTTCTTTAACCTTCATGTGCCTCTGAATAAAACTCCTAACGAGGCGGATGGCTCGTGGAGCCCGTTTTTGACGTGAAGAAATCCATGCCCTGCTTAGTGGTATCGTGTAGACTTTTTCTTCAACAATCTCCTCTTCTACTATTTCCTCTTTCCTCGCTTCTTCAACTTCTACCTCTTCCTCAGCTTCAGCTTCCTCAACAATTTCTTCAGCGATTTCCTCTTCTTCCACGACTTCCTCAGTTTCCACAGTTTCTTCTACGGTTTCAGCCTCCTCTTCCGTGATCGCTTTCTCCTCTTCCGTTTCCTCAGCGATCTCTTTCATCCGCGTTCCCTTCAACCCTTTATTTTCCTCTGTCGCCAACGTCTCCTTTTCGGATTGGCTCTCACGCGTCCACTTGTCTTCTGAATAACCCAACTAGGAACTGGTTTCTTCTGTTTTCCCGCCTTTGCCAATCTGCGTTTTTTCGCTGTCGGTTTGTTTCTCGCCATTGTTAGACTCTCCTGATTTTGATGTCTCTACGATGAGACTGCAACTTCATCAGAATTTCCTTCAATTGTTTATCGGTTATTGGGATGCTGGTCTTGCCCTGTTGTGCGAGCTGGATGAGTTGGAGTTCAAGTTGCTCGGCAAATTCTGGCTTCACCATTTTCAGGTTGGTGAGGCGTCGTCTGGCGTCGGTTGTGAGTATTCGACGAAGTACGGCTTGTTTCTGCATTTCAAATTGCTGTTTTGCTTGAATCTGCTGTTGCTCTTGTGCCATTCGTCGTTGCAGTTCAAGCAGCTTTCTCCTTCGCAGTTCTTCTAGTTCCTCCTCGCTCATCTTGCACACCTAATATTTCTTCAGCTCTGGAAGCTTTTTCTCCAAGTCTTTCCTGATTTCCGTGGACAATCTGTCTAGCAGTCGCCTTCCTTCTGCGGTAACTACCCTCCCTCTGTTTCTCAAAGGTTCCACAAACCCTACGGCTTCAAGTTGCTGTATGGCTTTTCTAATAATCGAACCACCGCTTCGCCTAGCGTGTTCTGGCTTCACTCCTCGATCAATTCTTCCGCCGTACTCTGATCTGAGATGCTCTATTCCAATTGGTCCCTTCAAGTAAATCTTACGCAGAAGCGAGGCACATCTTGTAAACCACCACTCAGGGTTCTGCGGAGGTCTTGAAACATGAGAACCTGTCTTTACGAAAGGAGCCCATTTGGGCGGAACCACTCCATCCACATTATTTTTTAGGTATTTGGTTAACTTTTCAATTAGAATAGATGCCGGCACGTCATGGGGCGTTGGCAAGACTTCTTCTCCTTGACTAATTTTCCTTCACTACTTGAGGAAGCCTCTTATAAAGACTTTTCACCTTTTCTTTTTTCTGTTTTTGTAGAGTATGAACGTGTGGCCACGAATATCGATCAGAATGGACTCCGTCTGTTGCGCGACTTTCGAAGCGACATTCTTAGCGTTTTCATCTTTTAACGCTGTCTTTAACATCTTCACCTTCACCATTTTCTTTTTCTCCAACTGCTTACTGATCTCATTCAGTATATGCGATGTTGCTCCTTCTTTTCCAACCCATACAGTTGGCTTCTCAACGTTCAATTCACGCTTTATTCTCCGCTTCATCTTGGGCGTTATCATTTATTTTTCCTACTTTTCAGTGGTGTACGCGAGTGTTTGCCACAGTCGAAACATGTCACAACCATATGCGGTTCCCTTCTCTGTTGTATCCTAACACGACAATTTACACCCGGCAAGATAAAGCCTTTACAATGCCTACAGATCAGTCGCCTATACTCCTTCGGCAGTCGCAGGTTAGTAGCCATAGCAATTGTTCTTGCCACCTTCACATACCTCTGCGCTAACTGGGGGTCTTCGTGAATAGTCTCTTTAGCAAGGCGAAAGAGAACATGAATACGTTGCAAGGCTATCCGTCTCGTGGCATTCATCTCAATGAATACTTCCACAACCTTCCATTAAGTCTTTATCACTCAAACTTCTAGGTCAATAATCAAATTGGTAATTCCGCCGACTGTCCCACCAGTCTACGCAAAAAATCTGAAAACAAAAAAATAGTAGAATGGTGCGGCCGCCGGGAATTGAACCCGGGATTGCAGGCTTGGAAGGCATACACCATCGACTGTGTCCTAACCAGACTAGACCACGGCCGCGACTCCTGCTTCAACCAACAGAGACCACTAGTTGCAAATATTTATTATGAAATTTCCGTCTTTTAAATTGAATTCCACAAATTTGGCAGAGTTTTTAAAATATGCTTAGTATGCACGTGTTACCTCCTCCACTTGGCTGAAAATCATCCTCGTTTAAAATGCTACTTATTGCGATCCAAATTTCAAAACTGCTGCAACTGCGCCATACATACCTACATCTTCACCTAATGGAGTTACCATTATTTTCGGTAATCTGTTCAATGCGTAGTTTTTTGCGTATTTTTTGATCGGGGCCAAAACGAGTTTTTTGTTCTTTAGAGTCACTGTACCGCCAACTGTAATTAGGGAAGGGTCATAAGCGTTTATTACGTTCGCAAAGCCGATGGCATTAAGAATTCCTATTTCTTCGATAAGTTGAAGAGACAAACCATCTCCGCTTTTCGCTACATTAAATATACCTTCAGAACTCAGCTTGGATAAGTCACCCTTTACGTTTGTAAATAGTAGGCTTCTCGTCACTATTTTTTCGTCAATTTCTTCAAGTCTCATCCTGACGAAATTTGGTATATTTCTGCCTGAACAATAAGCTTCCCAGTGTCCTTTTTTTCCACATCCACACTCTAGTCTCCCCGTGAAATCTATCGTGAAATGCCCAACTTCAACAGCATTTCCATCTTTTCCCAAAAGTAGCCAACCATCAACTATGGCGCCCCCGCCAATTCCCGTACCTATTGTTATATAAACAATGTTGTCTAATCCTTTGCCAGCCCCGAACCTTCCTTCGCCCAAAACAGCTGCTGTGCAATCGTTCAATAGATATGTGGGTAGTCCTAGCTCTCTATTGATAGGCTTTGCAAGGGGTACGTATTCAAATGGTAAATTTACTGGTTCAATAAGTGCTCCTTTCTTCAAGCTTAAGGGTCCTGTTGTGGCTATCCCTACACCTTCTAGGCTTGCAGAGTCAACATTGCTTTCCTTACACAGCAAACGAATCATCGCAATAATCTGTTTACCTATCGCTTTCTCGCTACTCTTGTTTACCCTTTTTTGCACTTTTCCTAAAAAGTTTCCCTCTTTGTTGGAAAGTGCAAGTCTTACCCATGTTCCCCCCAGATCTACTCCTATTATATATTTTTCTTTTGCCAATTCGTATCGCCTACATGAAAGAAACATCTTGCCTCTTTTTTCTAAGGAATATAAGCGAAATTGGGTCATTCAAAAGTTGTTTTTATTATGTCCTTTGGGTTCCAAGTTCCTTGCGCAACTTTTGGCACAAAGTCTTCTAAATGTGCAGGGGGAAAACTCAATTTTTTATTCTTTTCGGCGGCCATGTAGCAGGTCATCAAGAGTTTGGTTACGAAAACTCCGTCTTTCCATGTTTCTCTGGGCGTTTCTCCATTCAGAAAACTTTCAACCATATGTCTATGTTCTTCTACATATCCATATGTGGAAGTCTCATCAGGTAAAACTGGCATAAAACCTTGTTCGGCCGACTGTTTTTCCACCAGATCTTCTCCGCTTGGGCCCTTAATTTCTCGACTGAAGAAAATTCTCATTTCCGGATTTAGGGAATCAATTTGCATGTAATATTCGGGCCCTAACAATTCGAGATAAATTCGTTCGCCTGGAACGAAGCTCCAAGAAGTAGACAGCTCACTTAACACCAGAAATCCATCTCTGGTCTCGTAAACTATGCTTGCTCGCCCCATGTCCTCAGCAGGATTTTTTGAATAATCAATTTCTCCTCTAGTCATCTCTCTCAGTCTTTCTACATACTTCGGTCTGCTACCCCATTTTAACGAAGCTACATCAGCTGATACTGCTCGGGGAATTAGAGCTGCTTTCTCTTCATCAGGAGCAGTTAGCAAGAACCTAGCAGCCTCAATGCTATGACAAAGCATGTCATTTAATGCTCCTCCACCTTGACGTGTGGCATCCCAAAACCACGCTGCATGTGGTCCTCCATGTTCCTCAGTACATCTTGCAAGATGTGGACGACCAGCGATCTTTGCACCTCTTTTCCACAAAATGTCTTTCCCTTTAACTAGTGATGGCATAAAAACTTGGTTTTCGGAGTAGCCATGTAGCACACCTGCTCTCTCCACCATCTCTAGCATCTGCCGTGCCTCTTTCACGTTACGACCTAATGGTTTCTCGCATACTAACCCAACAAGTTCAGCTTTTCCCTGTGTAACTTCCTCGGTTATTGCTTTCACTACTGGGATTCTAGCATAGTTTGGCACAGTTATCCATATGGCGTCAACTTTCGGATCTTTAGCCATTTCTGAAACATCCCCGTAGACTTGGGGGTTACCTACTCCAAGTTCTCTACATAATGCAGCTGTGGTTTTCGCTCGATCTTCTCTAACATCACAGTTGGCTGTTATGTCTGCATGCCTCACTCCTCTCCAAGCTTTTACATGGTAGGTATTAACCACCCAACCCGATCCTACAAATCCAACTCCAAGCCTTTTCATAACACATCACTAAAGCTTGTTACATAATTCCATCTAATTAACGATTTTGACCTTTCAAATTAACTGATTCTAGTAGAATTTCCGCGACATCCAAGACTTCCATGTTGCATTTTTCAATGGCGTTCAATCCATCTTCTAACATTTGCGTGCATACAGGACACGCTACGGCAAGTACAGTGGCACGCATATCGCAAGCCTGACTCGCTCGTTTGTTCTCTAGGCGAGGTTTGTGTAAAGATTCGTACCATATACCTCCTCCTCCACCACCGCAACAATAAGAATTCTCACGTGTTAGTCTCATCTCGACCAAGTTAGCTCCTGTTGCTCGGATTATCTCTCGAGGAGCATCATAAATGCCATTTATTCTGCCCAAATAACATGGATCGTGAAAAGTTACAGTCTTGTCAAATCTACGGTTTAGCTTAAGTCTCTTGTCGCGTACGAGATTCAAAATGAACTCAGTATAATGGTGAACCTTGAGATCTAATCTGGACCACTCTTCTCCCAAAAATGCAGGATAGTCATTGAGAAAAGCATCATAGTCGTGAGGAGAGAGGCAGATAATATTT
>CP070709.1:355956-359176 GCA_020350305.1 Candidatus Bathyarchaeota archaeon | reverse complement strand
CGTTGCTCGGTGTTCCCGTCGATATCAGCGGCGCAGCAACCGTTCTAACAAGAATCTTAACCGTATGGCTCCGACTCTCCATAGGCTTTGTGGCAACGCAGTGGGTTGGAATCAAAACGTTGGCCGGTAGTTCATCCAGCGTTCCAACGAAGTTATGACTCAGTTTTGGCGAGTATGTCTATTAGAAGACGAAATATGGGATTTATGCTGACACTTTGGGAATCATTATGAGAAGAAAGTCTTGTTCTCTTACGAGAGCATCCTATAGTGGTAATTTTCCTGTTGACCGCGCTAAGAAGTTCCTTCATGCATGCATGGATTAGTCTTTGAGGACAGCAACATTAGCATACCAATAAACCCTCTATCACAACCTCCAAAATTATGGATAGAAGACGCTGCGCGCGCATAGGTTTTGTCTTCAATTAATATTTCTTCCTTTCCTCCAACCTCTTAGATCAAGAAATGTTATTTAGAGTGTGTTCTCCCCCTTTCTCTTCAATGCATTCTAACAAAACTTTTAATATCATTATCTCCTGAGTATGTTTCATGCGAAAGAATTTGCGCCAAAAACTGTTAAGAGAACTTCTTAAGAACTCAAAACGAAGTGACAGAGAACTTGCCAAAATCCTCAAGGTTTCTCAGCCCACAATCACCAGAACTCGCCACAAACTCGAAAAGGATGGAACAATTCTGGACTATACAATCACTCCTGACTTCAGAAAGATGGGTTTGAATTTGTTAGCCATAAATTTCGCCAAAATCCGTCCTGGGGTTCTTTCATCTAAAATGAGCGCGAGAGCCAGTGAATTTGTTGCAAAGTTTCCCACCACAATATTTGCGTCTGCCGGAAAAGGGCTGGGTATGAACGCCGTCAGTATTGCTGCCTACAAGAATTTTGCAGAATACTATAACAAGGTAAATTTGATGAGAACTGAATGGAAAGACATTGTAGAGGACATTCAAAGTTTCATTGTTCCCATTGGGGAAGGCGAATTCAAGAGATTTTCTCTAACACATCTGAAAGATTTGCCTCTTTAGCCTTCACTATTTAATCAACTTGTGTGAATTTTTGGGGGTGTGTGCAGTGTCATTAGCGTTAGTCTATGTCAGGTCATCAATGTATATGTCTCCATATTGAGAGATCTTCTGCAGCATTGGATGGAGCATGCGTGGAGAAAGAATCTGAATTGAGTCGGGATGCCACATCTACGGCGAAGTATAATACACTTATAGCTTGAAAACCGAGAGAGCTGTGGCTTTTACAAAAAATCCAACGAAAGTAGAAAAATTGCCACAATAAACTCTTCTTACAAAAACCCTTGATTCAGCTAAACGTTTGTTACGTCGCCATATTTTCCGACGTTGATTCTCCAAACTCCTTTGAATGAGGTTACAAAGCCGTTTTCAATTTGCAAGACGTCTCCAGCGTTCACTGGAATTATCTTTTCGTTCCACAAATCCATCGCCATCGATCCAGTATCATCTTCCACCTCTAACTCAAGGATCTCGTGCTCAACACCTTTACCCGACGTGACATGCTTGGGTTCTGAAACGCTTGCAACCTTCACCTTCATACTTACGTGGCTCATGCCAGGCTTCAAGTCTCGTATATTCAATAAATATTCCTCAGATATTCTTCACTAGCCGTGTTCTGCTCATAACTTGTCTCGGGTTGTCTTAAACATTTACTTAACAACCGATAAAGAAAAGTTCAGAAGAGCACAACTATTTTATGGAGTTTATTCACTATGACTATTTTGCGATGCACCCAGTGTTCAGCAATCCTGAAGCCGTATCCTCCACGATATAAATGTGAAAAGTGTGGAGGCCTTTTTGAATACACTCTTGATTTCAAACAGTTAAGAGGAATCAAGCTCGCTGGTGCCATCTCTTTTTGGAAATACAAACACCTTCTTCCAGAAGTCAAAAACACCGTGACACTGGGCGAAGGCGGCACCCCCCTGCACAAAGCTACGCGTCTTGCCAAAAAACTTGGTTTGAGTACAATGTATCTTAAGGATGAAACGCGAAACCCGACGAATTCCTTTAGAGACAGATGCGCCGCGTTAATGATTTCCAACGCTTTAGATTTGAAATACAATTCTATGGTTTGCGCTTCGAACGGGAACCTAGGAGCCTCTTCGGCTGCTTACTGCGCAAAGTCTGGACTTACGTGTCACATTATTGTTCCAAAATTGGTTGACATGGGCAAGCTGGCTCAAATGCTGATCTACGATGCCATCCTTGACGAACATGGTGAAATTGTTGACGACTCCATAGAACGAGCAGAGTCGTTGGCGGCAGAGACCGGTTGGTATCAAGCCACCGCTGAATTGAACCCGCTCGTAATTGAAGCCCAGAAAACCATAGCATACGAAGTTGCGGAGCAATTTGGGGTACCCGACTGGTTCATCGTTTCTATGGGGAGCGGTGGAATCATATACTCCATTTGGAAGGGCTTCAAAGAACTGCAAATGCTCGGAAAGGTTGAAACGCTACCAAAGATGGTCGGCGTACAAGCTCACGGATGTGCACCCATCGTCAATGCACACCTGAAAAGCAAATCAAAACCAACTGTTGCTCATAAGCCTTCTACACACGCCTTAGGAATCTTAGTGCGCAACCCGTTGAACGGAATATGGGCACTAAAGGCGCTAACAGAATCGAAAGGCATCGCCGTCTCCGTCAGCGATTCCGAAATCTTCACCGCTGAACAGAAAATTGCTAGGCTTGAAGGAATCTTCGCAGAGCCAGCGAGCTCAGCCACAATAGCCGCACTTGAAAAAATGGTTATTCAAGGCACTATCAACAAGAAAGACAATGTTGTGTGTCTCATAACCGCAAGCGGTTTGAAAGCAACCGATGTACTTCAAGCTCTGACGAAAAAGCGAAAAACTGCTGGAGTTGGCTTGGAATTAAGCACAAAAGAGAAGATTCTGCATATCTTAAGTCGAAGAGACGCTTATGGTTATAATCTATGGAAAAAACTTGGAAAAACTATGACAAGAACTGCCATCTACCAACATCTGAACTCTTTGTCTCAAAAAGGTTTAGTTGTTGCCTACGCAAAGGATGGAAAAAACTATTTCAAAATAACAAATCGCGGAAGACGAGTCTTGCATGCTCTCGATGAAATAAAATTATTGCTGAGGCATCATGGAAAGGCTTAAATAACTCAATAGTAAAGTTACAACTTCACCATATTCCCGGGATGGAGCCT
>CP070709.1:352956-355856 GCA_020350305.1 Candidatus Bathyarchaeota archaeon | reverse complement strand
TACGCCCAACTGTACAACTGGTCGATTGAAAATATATCGGATTTTTGGGCAGCTATGTGGGAATTTGGGGGGATAAAGGCTTCCCGTGGATACGACAAGGTGGTCGATGGCTTAAGCAAGTTTTCCGGTGCAAGATGGTTTGTAGGAGCAAGATTGAATTTCGCCGAGAACCTTCTGAGATATAGAGACGACCATACAGCATTTATGTTCAGAGGAGAAAACCAGAAATCAGCCAAGATGACCTATGCAGAACTATACAACTCTGTGGCGCGTCTGGCCAAATCGCTGCGCGAGGTGGGGATTGCCCCGGGAGATCGAGTATGTGCCTACATGCCCAATTTGATCGAGACCGCTGTTGCCATGCTTGCCGCTACCAGCATCGGTGCTACATGGGCTTCTTGTGGTGCTGATCTCGGGGCACAAGCGGCATTGGATCGTCTTGGTCAAGTTGAACCGAAGGTCTTGTTTACGGCTGATGCGTATTTCTATAAAGGTAAGACTTTTGATACTTTGATTAAAGCTGAGGAAGTTGCGAGAGGAATTCCCTCGCTGGAAAAAGTGATTGTAGTTTCATATGTCGAATCTAAACCTGATATTAGCAGTATTCCTAACTCCGTACATTATGATGATTTTCTGTCTTCAGAAAAACAACCGGAAATTCAATTTGAACAATTGCCTTTTGATCATCCTGTATTTACTATGTTTTCCTCCGGGACAACCGGTAAGCCAAAGTGCATGGTGCAAGGGGCCGGTGGAGTTCTTGTCAATCACTTGAAGGAGCTGATGTTGCATACAGATTTGAGAAGAGAAGATAAGATCATGTATATTACCAGTTGTAGTTGGATGATGTGGAATTGGCTGCTAAGCTCCTTAGCGGTGGGGGCTACTATAGTGTTGTATGACGGCAATCCCAATTATCCTGATCCAGGTGCCATGTGGAAATTAATTCAGGATGAAAGAATAACTATTTTCGGTTGTAGTGCGACTTATATCAATTACCTCCGAAGCGAGGGAGTCAAGCCTGGAAAAGACTACGATTTGTCATCGTTACGAGAAATATCCCAAACTGGTTCGTCTCTTTCAGCTGAAGGATTTGAATATGTTTACCAAGAGATTAGAAAGGATTTGCATTTTAATTCTATCTCGGGCGGCACAGATATTAATGGCTGTTTTGCTGCCGGAAGTCCCACCCTGTCAGTATATGCTGGTGAATTGCAGGCTCCGGCTTTAGGAATGAGAGTGAAGGCATATGATGAGAGGGGAAATCCAACATTTGATCAACAAGGAGAACTTGTTTGTGAAGCTCCTTCTCCCTCGATGCCACTTTATTTCTGGAATGACCCAGAGAATGAAAGGTACAAGGGGGCTTACTTCAGGTTTTATTCCGATAAGAATGTATGGAGACATGGAGATTATATCATGATTCATAGCGACACAGGTGGAATAACTTTCTTCGGTCGTTCCGATGCCGTCTTGAAACCTTCTGGAGTGCGCATTGGTACAGCTGAAATATACAACGTGGTGGAAAAATTAGAAGAAATTGCCGACAGCGTCGCCATAGGGCAGAATTGGAAAGGGGATCAACGTATTATCCTCTTTGTTAAACTTGCTCCAAGATATAGTTTAACCGAGGATTTGAAAAAAAAGATAAGAAAAACCCTGCGCGAAAATGCTTCCCCCCGCCATGCCCCCGCTTTAATCATCGAAGTGCCGGATGTTCCTTATACCTTCAGCATGAAAAAAGTTGAAATTGCCGTCACGGACATAATACATGGCAAGCCGGTTCTAAACAGGGATGCTTTAATTAATCCAGAATCGCTGGATTACTTTGAAAAAATTCTTCCTGAGCTTCAAAAGGGCTAACTCCTTGGCATAATCATAATGCGCGCGCATTTGGCTTTCATCAAAAGACGAGCCCACCTTAGAACCTAGTCATGCGCACAGATCTCGTCATAGTCTTCGGCGTTGTCATCTTTTTTCAAAATCAGGTTTTCTTTTTTAAAAAATGTGATGTGTATTTAACGAGTGTACCGTCTTTCAATTTTCACCGAAAGAAATTTTGGATTAGTTGTCGATGGTTTGCGCATCTCTGAAAAAAGCATATCTATCGAAGATTCAAATGCTCTACTTTCGGTCTTTCCCTAATCGGGCTTGATGGTATGGCCTAAACAGACGGTATCTAGACAAGCGTGGCCAACCAGTCTTGGCGTATTTTAGTTTGTCTGGGTTTTCCTTCAGCCAGTTCATCATATGAAAGAAGCTCTTCGCCCTATTCTCGTCTCTCTTTCTGAGCGGCTCGTAGCCCAAGTTTCTTATTTCATCGAGGTATGCTATCTCCGTGAGCCGCTGTGGTTCCCCCGTCACTTTGACTCTGCGAATTCGGTCGTCACCATACCTTCTCCTTAAATCGTTAACAGCCTCGTCAAAGATGTAGCCTCTGCAGATGTAGATTGGTTCCTCTGCATTGAGTCTGAGTTTGCCGAGTAGTTGGAACACAACCCGTGAAGCCTGCTTCAGATACTCTTTTCGGCGGAACCTTTGAGATCTGAAATACTTGACATCCAAGACTTCATACCTAAATTCTTGGGGTTCTTCGCGAAAACCTCCTATGATCACACCGAAAAGGAGATCTCCGACACCAGCATCATCTATGGTTATCGTCATCTAATGCAGCCTCTTTTTGCCAGAGGATATGCAAACCCATATAAAAATGGTTTATTTGAGTTCCCGCGCGCGCAAAACTCTGTATTTGCTACTCTTTGTTGCTGCAAAGCGAGCGACGCTGCCTCGATTTAGAGGGCACGCGATGAACTAAACTCATGCGAGCTACTCGCCTAGTTCCCTTCTTATCTGTTCAACTTTTTGTGTCATTGTTTCAATGATCTTATTGTTGGTAACGT
>CP070709.1:340595-352856 GCA_020350305.1 Candidatus Bathyarchaeota archaeon | reverse complement strand
GTGAGGTTTATCTTTTCACCTGGATACGCCTGATATGGGGCTTCAACATCAACTATAAGCCCTCCTTGTTCTTCTCCATGGTAGTAAACAGTTCGTGTTTCTTCCTGAGTAGACTGCCCAACAGCACTGGAGGTCACAGTTAGTACAAAAACTGTTAACAAAAAGAGCGGAATTATGCTTTTCTCAAGATTCATGTTTCCACCTCTCAAAACGCGTCAATGCCTCACGTTGTTTAATAGAAAATATTTAACATTTCTGCAATGTTTTGAATGATCAACAGCAATCTAAAAGGGAAATTCGAGAATCTTCTTGTATAAGATCATTTCAATGAGCGAACGTATCGCTGGTATATATAAACAAAATAAATTACAGCAAAAACTGAGAGAAAAACCTCCAAAGAGAGTATGAGTTGATTCTGCTCTTGGGCTATAAAGTATCCTTGTTGAATTATATCCTTGAATACCAGAATTTGAAGGAATATTGAACTGCTGAGGCAGCCTAATCCCAAACTGTGAAAGAACAGTAGCCAGTCCAGCTTTGTCTTCTCCATTTTTCGTCAGTAAAGCATGGGCGTTGCCGTATATTATGCGTTATGAATTCACTCTATGAAATGCACTTAATGATTGCAAACGTTGTTTTCTGTTAATGATTCAGAGCTATTTTCTGTGTGGTTGATATCGTAAAAGAATTATCTATGAAAAAGCAGTCATTTATCGTAGAGGCTGTTTGGCTAGAGAAGGAAAAAAATTGGATACTTGGTATCTGATAAACGCTGAAACTGAAGGTAGCATGGTGAAACTGAGGTTTTATGACGCTTCAGCGGAAGAGATAATAGAGGTTAAGGACAGGAAATACAAGCCTTACTTTCTCATACCCTATCCGCTTGGCGAAAAAGATGAATACACTGTTGACCGAATCTTGGGAAAAGTCTCGACGATTGAAAAACAAGATTTGTACAGTGACGAAGTGAGAACGATAGCCAAGGTTGAAATCAAAAACCCAGATCAAATTAAAAAATTCGGCAAAATGTTTGAGAATGTTTGGGAGAACGAAATAGAGTTCAGCCGTGGATACGTTTATGATTACGGGTTGGTTTTTGGTTCGGAATACGTCTTACATGGGAACCGTCTGGCATCCATTTCAAATGTTCCTGAGAAGGAGAAAAAGAAGTTTGACAGAGTCTTTGCTGAAGTGAAGAAAGCTGACCCATTAAAATATGCCCAGCTGAAAGAGTTCTTCGACTTGTGCTATCAACCGATACCGCAGATTAGCCCAGAAATTTTGGGCATCCACGGAGAAATTGACCCTAAACGATATTACCTTACGTTTATGCTGTCGAGAATAGCAAACCTACCGGTTCCCGAGGCTTATTCTAACAAACGGGTAAGCGAATGGATAAAATCCATGATGTACACGTATCTGAGAAGAAACAACTTTCTAATTCCCACATCAAAAGAGCTGAGAAAAGGAGAAAAACTGAAAGAATCAGTTCCAGGAGCCCTGACGATCACGCCGAAGAGTGGAATCTACTTCAAAACTGTCGTAACCGACTTTGAAAGCCTCTATCCAAGCTGTATCGACAGCTACAACTTGTCATACGAGACAGTTGACTGCAAACACAAAGAGTGTAGAGACCACGGAATTTCAGAATTGGATCACAACGTTTGTACAAGGAGAAGAGGCTTCTACTCAGTGATAATCGGCGCATTAAAGGACCTGCGAATCCACTTGTCTAAACCTCTTTCAAAGAACTCCTCAATATCAAAACATGAACGGCTCTTAGCCGAAGCATTAACCAAACTATTAAAACTAATATCAGTTTCCAGCTACGGCGTCACCGTGAGAATCCATGGACTCGCGTCCACGCCGCTAGCGGAATCTATAACGGGTTGTGGGCGTTACGCTCTTCAAACGGCATGGGGCATGGCTGAAAAACATGGTTTACACCCAACCTACGGAGACACGGATTCTATATTCTTAGACAACCCCTCTCAAGAAGAAGTGAAATGGCTAGTCAAAACCGTGAAGGAGAAGCTTCGACTTGATCTAGCTGTTGACAAAGAGTACTCACTCTGCGTGTTGCCGGAAGCAAAAAAAGCGTATTTCGGAATCTTAAAAGATGGAACACCAGACATTAAAGGCCTAACAGTAATTAAATCCAATTCACCCGAGTTTTTTCTAAAAGTGTTTCGAAACTGCGTTAAAGAACTAAGCCACGTGAAAAACCTAGAAGAATACGAGTTGGCGAAGAAAAGAATCGTAGCAATTGTTCAAAAGGCAATCAAAGATTTGAGACAAAGAAGAATTGAACTCAAAGACTTGGAGTATTCAGTGCAACTGTATTTTGATCCGAAAAAATAGGTTAGATTGGAGGAAGCGTTACATCAGCCATACCAGTGTGCAGTTCAACTCATCGACGCTGGTGTTGAGGTAAGCAGGAGAGACACAGTTTCATTCGTAAAAGTCAACCCGTTTAACTATAAGGGTAGAAAATTTACTGTGAGACCCACAGCTCATGTCAAAAGCTTGCCAGAAGTAAACGTTAAGGATTACGTTCGGAACCTCAGAACAGCGTTAGGTCAAACATTTAAGCCAATGAACATAGTATTCGAAATAAGAAAGGACAAGAAGATATCGGATTGGTTTGGCACTATCAGATAAATTCTACAAACCCTAGAATCGACATGCTTCACTCGGGCAAAAAGGCAGTTATGACCCAGATTTTCTGGTTCCTATGTACTTACCAATTTCTACGGCGAAGAATACGAACGCTGTAAAGCCTATGGTCACAATCCAATTGAACATGTCTGGATACGTTATGTCAAACACGGCGTGTAGTTGAGGCGTGTAGAGTACGACGAACTGAAGGGCCGCTGATGAAAGAATAGCGAGCCACAAGAACTTGTTTCGAAATACACCAACCTCAAAAATTGTGTGCTTCAGCGAGCGTGCATTCAAAGCATTCGCCAGCTCCATAAAAACCATGCCGTTAAACAGCAGCGTTCGGGCTTTTTCTTCTGCTGCAGCATCTAACCATGGTTGATGGTAGACAAAACTTGCCAAAAGCAGTATCGACATTAAGATTGGAACAGCGGTTAAGTATAGTTTCACATCTCTTGAAAAAATGCTCTCGTTAGGGTCTCTTGGTTTTTTCTCCATAATATCTGGATCTCCCGGGTCCACACCTAAGGCCAGGGCTGGCAAACCATCAGTTGTTAGGTTGACCCATAAAAGCTGTATAGTCGTGAGAGGCAAGGGCAAGTTAACCATCACGGCGACGGCCATTATCAATATTTCCATGACGTTGCAACGCAGTAGATACGTCAAGTATTTTCTAATGTTGTCGTAAATCTCTCGTCCCTCTTTGACAGCTCCTACAATCGTGGCAAAATTATCATCCATCAACACCATGTCAGATGCTTCTTTTGTGACCTCTGTACCCGAAATTCCCATGGCAACTCCCATGTCAGCCATTTTCAGTGCAGGTGCATCATTTACACCGTCCCCAGTCATCGCACAGATTCGCCCTTTCTCTCTTAGAGCCTTTACTATTCTCACCTTATGTTCCGGCGAGACTCTAGCATAAATTGCCACGTTATCGACGATTCTTTCAAATTCCTCATCGTTGAGTTTGTCTAATTCCGCTCCAGTCAAGACGCTGGTCGGGTTATCTTTGCTCATCAGACTGAGCTCTTTGGCCACAGCAACGGCGGTAAGCTTGTGGTCGCCAGTGACCATGACGGCTTTTATGCCTGCTTTATTACACAATTTCAAAGCTTCTTTCACTTCTTGTCGCGGAGGGTCTATCATTCCCATTATTCCAACGAAAACAAATTCTTTCTCAGGAATTGCCTCAACAAGAGATGTTAGAGCTTTCGGCAACTCTCTGTATGCCATGGCTAGGTTCCTTAAAGCCTCTCTTGCCATGGATGCGGTCACTTCTAGAATTTTCTTTCTATCTTTGCTCGTTAAGTTGGAGACCTTGCCGTCTCTGTAAATTTTGGTACATCGCTCCAAAACTATTTCAGGAGCCCCTTTCATGTAAGCCATGTCTAATTTGTTGGATATCGGATGAATCGTGGTCATTCGTTTTCTCTCAGAGGAGAAGGGGATTTCACCGACGCGGGGGTTTTCTTTCTCAAGCTTTTCTTTCCACAAGCCAGCTTTAGCTGCAGCAACTATAAGGGCTCCCTCTGTTGGGTCTCCTCTTACGGCCCACTGTTCCTCTTCTTTTTCCAATTTAGCGTCGTTACACAAAGCTGCAATTTTCAGAAGGAGGACGAGTTCTTTTTCTTTGGCGACATCAAGCTTGTTGCCTTTTGTGTGGAAATCGCCTTTAGGCTCGTAACCGACGCCGCTCACATCAATTTGTTGTCCATTTGTGTAGATTCTTCGAACGGTCATTTCCCCTTTAGTCATTGTGCCCGTCTTATCTGCGCATATGGTACTTGTGCAACCCAGTGTCTCAACGGCTGGAAGCTTTCTGACAATTGCGTTTTCCCTGGCCATTCGGTACATGCCCACGGCAAGGGCGCCTGTCACTACTGCTGGCAACGCTTCAGGAACCGCGGCGACGGCCAGGCTGATTCCCCATAACAGCATTTCGAGGGGTTCCTTACCTCGTAATAAGCCCAAAAATGCTACTATAGCACAAACTGCCACCGAGAAAATTACGAGCCATTTTCCAACGTGTGCCATCCGTTTTTCGAGAGGTGTTTCTTCCTCTTCCGTAGCCTGAACCATTTCAGCAATTTTTCCGAATTCCGTGTTCATGCCTGTTGAGGTGACAACGGCTTTCCCACGCCCATATGTCACCGCCGTTCCAGTAAAAACTATGTCTTTTCTATCGGCCACCAGCGTATCCTCTGGCATGGGGTTAACGTTCTTGTCTACAGGTGTGGATTCACCTGTTAATGGGGCTTCATCTGTTTTCAAATTAGCGGCTTCTATGAGTCTGGCATCAGCCGGAACCTTGTCTCCCGTGTGCAGTAAAATTGTGTCTCCAGGCACAATCTCGCGTGTTTGGATTTCCAGCTCTTTTCCGTCGCGTAGAACTAAAGTGGTTGGAGCAGTCATCTTCTTCAAGGCTTCTAAGGCCTTCTCCGCTTTGAACTCTTGTGTGAAGCCCAAAACAGCGCACGCCATGACTATGGCAAGGATAAATATGGCATCAATTATCTCACCTGCAAACATGGAGAGAGCTGTGGCGATCAGCAATATGATTATCAAAATGCTTGTGAACTGTTCAATGAAAATTTTTAGTGGCGACTTCCTCTTTGCCTTCTTCAGCTCGTTGGGTCCAAATTCTTCCAGCCGACGCTTAGCTTCTTCCGCGCTTAAACCTTTTTGATCAGTTTTCAGAGTGGACATGACATCCTTGCTTTCCATAGCATGCCATTTGTGACTCAAAGCAACCACATTCCTTCATCGGCTCCAATAACCTTGCGTTTAGACTTCTAAAATATTCTAGTTCCTAAAAAGGATTTTCGCTCAAAATCAGTGCATGTATGCTGGTACAAAGCGAAAAAGAGGAAACAGTTAAAAGAGGCGTATCTGCTATTCAACGGATAATATTTAGTCTAGCCTTGGAGTGAATTGAAATGGAATGGCTGTTGGCACCAATTTCAGCTTTAATCTCAATAGTAGCAGTGCTCTACCTGTTTCGCTACGTGAACAAACAAGACAGCGGAAACAAGAAAATGCAGGAAATTGCTGGAGCAATAAAGGAGGGCGCAGACGCGTTTCTGAAAAGAGAATACCGCACTCTTGCATATTTCGTGATAATCGTAGCCATTGTGCTTGGTGTCTTTCTCCCAGACCCCATTTGGACCAGCACGAACGTGCTCAATAACCTCAGTTTAGCGCTAGCATACCTGTTTGGTTCAGCTTGCTCTGCTTTGGCCGGCCTTTTCGGTATGGATGTAGCGCTAAAGGGAAATGTGAGAACAACTAGTGCAGCGAGACAGGGTATACACAAGGCATTTCCAATCGCATTTCGCGCAGGGGCAGTGATGGGATTATCTGCTGTTGGATTGGGCGTGCTTGGAATAAGTGTAGTATATGGGATAGGTGTAGCGCGAGGATTAGATGCAGTAACCAATCTGACAATTATTCTCGGTTTCAGCTTTGGTGCAAGTGCCCTAGCTTTATTTGCAAAAGCCGGAGGAGGGATCTACACAAAGACTGCAGACATAAGCGCTGATCTAGTTGGCAAAGTTGAACTCAGCATCCCTGAAGACGACCCGAGAAACCCTGCTGTTATCGCAGACAACGTAGGCGACAACGTTGGTGATGTCGCCGGTATGGGTGCTGATATGATCGACTCTTACATTGCCTCTCTGGTAGCAGCAATGATACTTGGACAAGCTTTAGCTGCGACTTGGGGGACAAAAATGATGCATTTGCCACTTATACTCGCAGGTCTGGGAATATTCGCTTCTCTTCTAGGCGTTGTTGTTACGAGAGTTAGCAAGAAAGGTGATCCTGGAAAGGCTCTCAACATGGGAACATACATAACATGTGCGGTCTTCGCTGCTTTGACTTTTTTTGCGGTCACGTATCTAGGATACCCATTTGAAATCTGGCTGGCGGCCGTCACTGGATTGGTAGCAGGAATCATTATCGGCATAACATCAGACTATTTCACGTCCATAAACAGGCCTCCTGTAAAAAAAACTGCTGAAGCATCGACGACGGGAACGGCAACTAACATAATAACTGGGTTCTCATATGGTTTGGCGAGTGTACTTCCACCCCTCCTTGGAATCGGCATCGCGACTGCGATGGCATACTTTGTGTACGGAACTTTTGGCATAGGAGTAGCTGCCTTTGGAATGCTATCAATCGTAGGGCATATTGTTGCCAACGACGCGTACGGACCCATAGGAGACAACGCCAAGGGAATTGCTGAGCAGTCAGGAGAAACCGAAGGTGTCGTCGAAATACTTGACAAACTAGACGCAGCTGGGAACACGACGAAGGCGATATCAAAGGGTTTTGCAATAGGTGCTGCTGGACTGACGGTCATTTCACTACTTGCCGCGTATGTAGAGACAGTTGCGAGTAAAGTGGGTCAGCATGCAGCGGAAGAACTCGCCTTTAGCTTGATGAACCCGTATGTTCTGCTTGGAGTCTTCGTTGGACTTGCAATGCCACCATTGTTTTCGGCTTTGGTGATGCTTGGTGTAGGTAGGAACGCTTCAAGAATGATTGAAGAGATCAGAAGACAGTTCAGAGAAATCCCTGGGTTGAAGGAGGGGAAAGAAGGAGTAAAACCTGACTATGCAGCATGCGTTGACATAGCTACTAAAGGCGCCTTGAAGGAGCTTATGCTCCCAAGCGTTCTATCGATTGTCGTTACCATAGTCATTGGCTTCTTACCTGGCTACTTGGCTGGTTATGAAGCTGGCATAGAAGCTTTGGGTGGCTACTTGGCTGGCAGCATATTCTCTGGTTTGGTGTTTGCCCTGCTGATGGCTAACTCAGGGGGATTGTGGGACAACGCTAAGAAATACATTGAAGCAGGAGCTCTAGGCGGCACAGGATCAGATGCACATAAAGCCGCAGTCGTAGGCGACACCGTAGGAGACCCGTTCAAAGACACGGCAGGACCATCCTTGAACACTCAGATCTGCGTAATGGGCTTGGTAGCAAACCTTATTGCCCCTCTAATCTTATTGCTACTGCTTGTTTAACAGCGAACTATTTTCCTTCAAAATTCCAAAGGTCTGTGGCAAACTTTTCTCTACGAAGTTTTTCAGCAAGTTTTTGTTCGTAGCTTGTCAGCTTCCCTTCCTTGGGTTGTGTTTCGAATGTTTTTTGAAAGCCTCGAACCAAAGCTTGATGTGCCTCTTTCATCGATATGCTTGTTCCGAGTTCTTCCTTTACGGATGTTAGCCGTTTCTCCGCTACGGGTATCACTTCCATACACGTTTTGGCCCACGGAACTCTAAGGAACGTGAACATCTTCTCGAGGTTTGTGTCTAACAGAAACGTTCCGTGTTGAAGCAGTACCCCCTTCCTGCGGGACTGAGCGCTTCCAGAGATTTTTCTTCTATTTATGGTAACGTTTGGACATTTTTTTGGGTCTCCTAGGTTGAAGTCAGCGGAAATTCCCAACATTTTGGCTGCTTCGATCAGCCCCTTGCATATCATGTCGTAAGTAGAAGCCACATCCACAAACCCCAGATCACTCCCTTTTACGACCACGCTGTAGGTTATCTCTCCAACATGATCATGGTACACGGCTCCCCCACCCGTGATTCTTCTCACGATGTCCACTTCATGCTTTCGACAGTTTTCCACATAGACCTCGTTGAAAACATCTTGAAAACGTCCAATAGACACTGCTGAAGGTTTCCAGCTGTAAAAGCGCAGAGTGTTTGGCACCATGCTCGCTATTCTAGCTGACAGGATGGCTTCGTCAACAGCCATGTTCGTAAACGCGTCCTTCACTTCTAGCTTGAGAAACCTCCAAACACTCAAGTGTAAGCACCTTTTCCGGATATCTAGTCTTGACAGAAGATGAGCGCGACTTACGCTTTCTTCCGTGTAAGCATCTTTTCCAGCATTGGTCGCAGTTTCTCATTTTCAGCTTTGACTTTTGCCTTTCCCAGTGACTTCAGCTGTTCTGTCATCTCTTTGTTGAGTTCTGCGAACTTCACTCCTTCTGCAGCGGATACATATTCAACTCTGAATCTTTCTTGACTAAGCCCAAGTTTTTCAAGCATTTTCGCTAGCGCTTCCATCCTAACTTTCATCGCAACGTTTCCCGAAATATAATGGCAGTCGTATGGTAGGTGGCAGGCACCCACCAAGACCATGCCAGCGCCGAGCCTAAATGCCTCCATAACAAAGTCTCGGTCCACGCGTCCAGAACACATTACCCTCACAGCCCGCAGATTGGGCGGATACTCAAAACGGCTCGTACCCGCCAAGTCAGCACCCGCATAGCTGCACCAGTTACACAGAATACCAAGTATCTTATCCTCAGGATTCTCCTCCAAAGCAGCTCGAATCTGCGCAAAAATCTGTGCATCTGTGAAATGCATCTGAGTGATGGCGTCGGATGGACATTCGGCAACACATGTGCCACACCCATGACACATCGCCGCTGTGACTTCAGCTGGTTGCCCTTCTGGAGCCTTTATTGCTCCATAAGGACATTTTTTTGCACAAACCCCACACTTCACCCGGGTATTGCGACACTTATCAGGGGTTACCAAGGCAATGATCGGTTCAATCTTCCATGTAGGCTTAGAAAGTATGGTTGCAGCTCGCGCTGCAGCTCCGCTTCCCTGAGACACAGAGTAGGGTATGTCTTTCAGCCCTTGACAAGCACCTGCCAAGAAAACTCCGTCCACAGCTGTGTCGATCGGCTTCAGCTTTGGATGGCTTTCCATGAAGAAACCGTCAGCCCCGCGTGTGACGCTAAGAATTCTCGCCATTTCATCAGTTCCCTTTGTGGGGATGGCGGCAGTGGCCAGAACTACAAGCTCTGCCTCTAGCTCGACTAGTTCACCGAGTGTCATGTCCTCTGCGCGAACAGTTAGGTTTTTTGTCTTCGGATCTTCAAGAATATGTACAGCTCTACCTCGAATGAAGTTGGCTCCCAGCTCGCGGGCCCTTCGATAAAATTCCTCATAGCCCTTGAAATGGGTACGCATGTCCATGTAGAGGATGTAAACCTCTACGTCCTCCTTGTATTTCTCCTTGAGCTGAACGGCGTGTTTCAGCGAGTACATGCAACAGAAGCCTGAACAATATTCATACTTGTTTACATCCCTTGAACCAACGCATTGAATGAATACAACGACCTTTGGCTTCTTTCCATCAGAAGCGCGCACAACTTTTCCACCGGTTGGACCAGCGGCCAGAATCAATCTCTCCAATTCTAACGCTGTGATAACATTGTCATACTTTCCGTAGCCATACAGGCTGTCGTCGTATGGTAGGTAGATGTCAAATCCAGTTGCGGTGATAATTGTTCCTACCTCAAGTTCGATTTCCTCAGCTTTCTGATCAAAATTGATGGCTTGACGTGCACCACAGATATCTACACACTTGTAACATTCAATGCAGTAATCCATGTTTATCGTGTAAACAAGTGGAACCGCCTGATCGAACGGAACAGAAATTGCCTTTCTTACGCCCATGTTCATGTCCCATTTGTTGGGGATTTCTATCGGGCAAACATCGCGGCACTCGCCGCAACCTGTGCAGCTATCTGCAATGATATATCGCGGATTTTTCCGAATTTTCACTCTAAAGTTTCCCACGAAACCCTGCACACTGAGAACGTCGGCGTACGAGATTATTTCGATGTTAGGATGCCGGGAGACATCGACCATTTTTGGTCCTTCAATACAAATTGAACAGTCCAACGTTGGAAAAGTCTTGTCAAGCTGGGCCATGTGTCCCCCAATGCTTTCACTTCTTTCTACAAGGTAAACTTTGAACCCCATGTCGGCGAGATCTAGCGCAGTGCTTATCCCCGCGATTCCTCCACCTATGATGAGTGCCTTGTTAGTAACGGGCACCTCCATTGTTTCGAGAGGCCGAAACAGCCTTACTTTCGCAACCGCCATCTTCACGATGTCTTTTGCCTTCTCGGTGGCTTCTTTCGGCGTACTTGGGTGACACCACGAAGAGAATTCCCTTATGTTCGCCATCTCAAAAAGATACGGGTTTAATCCTGCTTCGGCGACGCATCTGCGAAAGGTGGGTTCATGCATACGTGGGGAACAAGCTGCGACAACAACTCTGTTCAGCTTGTGCTCTTTTACTGCCTTTCTGATTTCCTCTTGCCCTGGGTCTGCGCATGTGTAGCGGTTGCGTATGGCACAAACCACGTTGGGTAATGTGCGAGCGTACTCGGTGAGTTCCTCTACGTCGATTACTCCTGCAATGTTGAGACCACAGTGGCAGATAAAAACTCCTATCCTCGGTTCTTCTGACATTATGCTTTCCTCAAACCCAATCTCTTCTCCACTGATTCTCGAACTTTGGTTGAACCCTTGGTCTGCAACTCCTTCGTCAACTCTTTGGTTGATGTCAACTTTTCGAGAGCTTTGTTCCACGCACCAGAATGAACTGGTGTGTGTCGTATTTTTGTTCTCTGGAGTTCAAGTGCCCCTTCTTCAGGGCAAACGATTTTGCAGACACCACAGTAAACGCAGTGCAATTCGTTAACGTGTACTTTCCCATCTTCTGAAAGATAGAGCGCGCCCGTAATCGGGCAGACATCGAGACAATCCTGGCAGCCATCTGGGCACTTCTCTTGATTTATCTTGATGGTTCCATGAAAGATTTTTTTCACATGAATAGCGTCATAGGGACATTTCAGTTCGCACACTCGACAGCACGGGCAAAACTCCTTTTTTACATCTACAACAACCGTAAGCTTTTCCTTATTTCGTATGGACTCTGTGTCCGTAATTTCCTTACCATCGGGAGTTCGAACACTAACTCTGATGAGTTCAAGTGGGCAAGCCTTCTCGCATTCCACGCATTGTACGTCGCATTTTGTTGTGTCGATGTCGATTTCCCGAATGAGTTCAGGGAAGCTTTCGGTCTTGACCACAGGAATCACGTGTTCGCCGTCAACCCTTACTTCCAACGCTCCAAAAGGGCAGAGAGAGCTACATATCCCGCAGAAATGACACTTCTGCTCATCCACATCTATAATAGGATGTTTCAACTTTTCTTCTGCCACTCTAGGAAACGTTTTGATTTCAATAGCCTCTTTGGGACAGATTTCCTTACAGATTTCACATCCCGTGCACAACGTCTTATCCAAGATTAAAGAGTAGTTTTTTGTATGTAAAATTCTCTTGATTACAAGTTCTTTTTCCGTCTCGTTTTTCATCAGTTTCATAGGCATCTTGTTTCATCCACGCAAGGGACTGTACAGCAAACCCTTTGAAGATATTTAGGCGATGTAAACTGCTATTTAAACATTAATCGTTTCTTTGAACTTTGATGCATTCATGACCGCAGAGATATTAATAAGACTCTTAAGACAACCCGCACTCAATGTTGTGAGGAGAGCTTGACCATGAAACAAATCACTATGGCCCATGGCGCCGGCGGAACCATAATGAACCACCTGATTAAGAACTACGTGTTAAAATATCTCGGCGGAAGCAGTGCTGAGGTTCCGTTGGAAGCGCTAGACGATGCGGCAGTGATTAGCAACATAGTTTTGAAGTCTGACTCGCACGCGGTGAAGCCCATTTTCTTTCCCGGCGGAGACATTGGAAG
>CP070709.1:319577-340495 GCA_020350305.1 Candidatus Bathyarchaeota archaeon | reverse complement strand
AGGGTTGCTGGGCGCAGCAACCATCTTCATATATGTATTCGTGGCATTCGCTTCGCCCTGGATGATAACACATCATCCAATCAGAGAAACTAGGCTAGCTCAAGGCTTTGCAATGCCTGAATGGGTTGCCATCCTTCCCCAATATGCAGACTTCCCCCGCACGATTAGAAATCCGATCTTTTGGAACGCCAGTGAAAACCCCGAGTCGATTGACATTCAGTGGGGAGAGCACGCGGAAATCAATTATCTTGGAGGAAAAATAAAAACTGCTCATGTCTGGCTGCTATACGACTTCAATTATCCACACGAAGTTCCTCCACAAACATTCCAGATTGAGTTCACATGGACAGCTGAGAATGTTGAGAACGTAACGTATACAGTTAATCTAGGTATGGTCAGACTAAATGATACTGTGCAACCTCTCTGGTGGTTCGATTCAAATGAAGATGGAACTGGCAACGCATTCATCAACTCAGAAGGCACTGACACATTCCTAAGACTAGGTCTTAACCCGATAAGTGATAACGTAGCAGAGAGAGTTTTCTCTGGAAAAGGTGAATACGGCATGCTTCTAGACGTTATTTTTATGCCCACATCAAAAGACGCAGCATGCAAATTCACTATCAAAGACGGTGAACTTCGTATATTGGGCCTTCTTCACGGACTGTTAGGAACAGACAACGCTGGAAGAGACGTATACTCACAACTAGTCGCTGGCGTTGTAATTTCACTCACAGTCGGACTACTCGCAGCTGTCCTCTCAACATCTATAGGCGTTGTCGTTGGCGTTGTTTCAGGATATACAGGCGGCGTTGTCGACGAGATAACAATGCGGACAGTAGACATACTGCTATGTCTACCTGTATTACCTTTGTTGTTAACACTAATGTTCATCTATGGAAAAAGCCCATACTACCTAATTCTCATTATAGCAGTATTCTGGTGGCTGGGATTATCAAGAATCATTAGATCTCAGGTCCTATCCCTCAGAGAGATGCCCTTCATTGAAGCTGCAAAAGCCGCCGGCGCAGGCAGATTTTACACTATCTTCAGACACCTAATACCAAACGTCCTCCCAGTGGCCTTCGCCAACATGGTTCTCGCCGTTCCAGGAGCCATAATTACAGAAGCCGCATTGAGTTTCCTCGGGTTCGGTCAACAAGCCGTCCCTACTTGGGGCAAAATGCTCAACCACGCCTTCAACTACGGAGCTTTTACACATATGGCATGGTGGTGGATATTTCCACCAGGGTTAGCAATAATAGGTCTCTGCCTAGCCTTCGTGTTTGTGGGACATGCGGTAGATGAAATTGCGAACCCAAGGTTGAGGAGGAGGAGATAGGTGGCACTACTTAATGTCGAAAACCTGAAGATGTACTATAAAACACTAAGAGGATACGTCAAGGCCGTAGATGACATAACTTTTGACGTAGGTAAGAAAGAAGCCCTAGGGCTTGCTGGCGAGTCAGGGTGTGGAAAAACAAGCACCGCATTGGCTGTCTTAAGACTGTTGCCTTGGAATGCCAAAATAGTAAGCGGAAGCATAACGCTAGATGGCATGGATTTGGTAAAACTCAGCGACAAAGAGCTTCGTAACAAGATTAGGTGGAAAAGGATTTCTATGATATTCCAAGGAGCTATGAACGCCCTTCACCCCATATACAACATTGGGCAACAGATAACAGAGGGCATTCTCGCCCATGAGGATATTAGTAAAAAGGAAGCATTGGAAAGAACCAGCAAGTTGTTAGAACTTGTTGGAATTGAAGCAGAAAAGATCAACCGATATCCACATGAACTCAGCGGAGGTATGAAACAACGGGTGGTAACAGCAATGGCTCTAGCCTGCAACCCCTACTTGGTTATTGCCGATGAACCAACAACAGCGTTAGATGTTATCGTACAAGCTCAGGTGTTAAAGGTCATGAAAGAGTTGCAGCAAAAGCTAGATCTTTCTTGGATATTAATAACGCATGACCTCTCATTGATCGCAGAAACCTGTCACAAAAGTGCAATCATGTATGCAGGAAAGATCGTGGAGTACGGAGACGTCGTCACGATATTTAAGGCCCCACTCCACCCCTACACCAAAAAGCTGATATCCGCCTTCCCGAGTATTGTTGGAACTAGGAAGGAACTGGCATCTATAAGTGGCTTCCCACCAGATCTTTTAAGTCCTCCTCAAGGCTGCAGATTTCACCCGAGATGTGACCATGCCAAGGAGATCTGCAAAACGAAGGACCCTCCACTTAAAGAAGAAACAAGCAATAATCATTATGTAGCATGCCATCTCTACTAGGGTGAAAAACAATGCCCAAAGATATAACCATAGAAGTACGCAACTTGGTGAAGCATTTTCCAATAAAGATGGGCTTCTTCAAATCGCTGACCACAAGGCAAACTCCAGTCGTTCACGCTGTTGACGACATAAGTTTCAAAATATACAAAGGGGAAATCTTTGGCCTTGTCGGTGAAAGCGGCTGTGGAAAAACGACGACGGGAAGATGTCTAATCAACCTAACTGAACCCACGTCAGGTGAAGTGCATTTCAACGGTGTAAACATAACCGCCATCTCAGAAGAACATAAAATGAGAAAACTACGGAAGAAAATGCAGATAATATTTCAAGACCCTTACGAATCCTTGAACCCGAGGATGGGCATCTTTGACATTGTAGCGGAGCCTCTACGACTACAAAAAGCCACCAAGAGTCAAGGTGAGTTAAGAAAGAGAGTAGCAGGGGCCTTGGAGGATCTGGATTTGGCTCCACCTGAGGAATTCATGTACAGGTTTCCTCATGAGCTTAGCGGTGGACAGAGGCAGAGAATTGCCATAGCTAGAGCATTTGTGCTTGAACCCGAGTTCCTAGTAGCAGATGAACCCGTATCCATGCTCGACGTTTCCATAAGGAGCGAAGTCTTGAAATTACTGTTGACCCTAATAGAAAAGTCTCATTCTTCATTTTTATACATAACACATGATGTAGCATTAGCTCGACATATGTGCGATCGCTTGGGAGTCATGTATTTGGGGAAGATCGTGGAGATGGGCCCGACAGAAGACTTAATTCTCAAGCCATCACACCCTTACACTGAGGCTTTGATTGCAGCTGTGCCAGTGCCTGATCCGACGTCGAGAAGGATTGAAGTCACAATCAAGGGAGAGGTCCCAAGCGCTATTAACCCGCCACCAGGATGCAGATTCCACACCAGATGCCCTTATGCAAAGAAAATTTGCAATACGAAAGACCCACAACTCAAAGAAGTCGGGAAAGATAGGTATATAGCATGCCATTTTCCTCTGTAAGACCTTTTGTCCTAAAGAGAGCTTTTCTCATCTCCTCGTAATCAAGAAAAACAATACTTCTGCGACACTGACACCTGATATGTAGCTGATCAGGCCTATAAACCAGATCTCAGGATGAAATTTCGCCAACAACAGTGGTAACAATAGAGACATAATTAACACAACAAATAATATCAAAAGTGCCTTCCAATTCTGCATCGTGCTCTCAGCCTCAGACAATTTTTCTTCTGAGGACTCAGGCATTTCCACATAGAGGAAACGCATTTTCAACACTAGCACGACAGCCACCAGAACTATTGTAAGGCCCAAGTAATACAGAAATGATAAAAGACTCTTCAAAAGCAAAAGCGCGAAAATTATAGACACCACAGTCATAGTGACGCTCAAATAAACCCTAACCTTACCATAAGGGTATCTAAACCGCTTCTTCTGAGCTCCAACGCTCATAGAAAACCTCGCAAATGTATCGCTCTTGCCAACGATAACCCATTCAACCATCTATTTAAGTTTGCTGTTCAAACAAAAAAGCCATACGTTATCGCCGCATTAACCTCCTCCGTAAACAGCTCAGCGGATGACATCATCCACACACCAAGAAACCTCTAAAAAGATAAATGCGATGCAACGGATTCTTCCCCTTAATCCCAGCTAAGCATATTTAATACGCACGCACAAATGGAACCATACTAGTCACTGCAACCCAAAACAGAAATCTTTAAAGGACATAATACTCTAACAGACTCGTTCTATCAATATATAAAACAGGTTTCAATGCAAGCTTAATCTGAGGTCGATGACGATGGATCCAGCGGTTTTGCATATTTTCTGTAGTCTATTAAGTAGTATTGCCCAAATGTGTGCGATAGTAATCATGATTTTTTGTGCGATTAACTTCTTTTCATTGAAACCGGGAAAATCCATAAAATTCGTGTTCATCAGTCTTATCTACTTCTTTTCTTTAACAATCATTCTTCTCGCAACTGCTCAGTTTTTGCTTGAGACAAGTGGAATACTCACGACTCTCGGCGGCGTAAAAGCTCTTATAGGAGGGTCTTTGCTTCATCTATCTTTTGGTATCCTGATTTTTATCCTTTACCTACGGATTATCTTATCAGAAATGCGCATGCATATATCTTAGTGTTCCACGGTTCTTCAACTTCGCATATTCAGCTTTCACGACTTCTTCCCACATACTTTTGGTCGAGAGCCGCCTTCCGTTTTCCATGCTCAGTTCGGGCGACGCACTGCATCAATCCGCAAACAAGCCACCAAATGTCCACGTTCAACTTCTATCAGTTTAGGTTCGTCTCCGCTACAAATGGCCTCAGCATATCTGCATCTCGGATGAAAATTGCAGCCGGATATTGGATACAGTGGATTTGGAGATTCTCCTGGGATACCCTCAAATTTAAAGAAATCTTTGCTCGTGTCAATTCTGGGAATGGACGCTAACAGTCCCCTTGTGAAGGGGTGTACGGGCTTCTTGAAAATTGTTACTACATCACCATATTCAATGATTTTTCCAGCGTACATAACGTAAACATAATCAGACATCTCTGCGATGACCCCAAGATCATGCGTGATTAAAAGCATGGACAAGTCAAATCGCTCCTTCATCGCTTTAAGCAGTTGCAAAACTTGCCTTTGCACGGTAACATCCAATGAGCTCGTCGGCTCGTCTGCTATGAGTAACGAGGGGTTGCGTATTAGTGCCATGGCGATTAAGATGCGCTGGCCCTCACCTCCACTGAATTGATTTCGAAAATGGTGGTAACGTTTCTTGGCGTCGGATATTTCCACTTTTCCCAGATGGTCTACAACTAAGTTCATTACTCTTTGCTTCTCTACTTCTTCATGCTCCTCAACCGCTTCACCAGTCTGATGTCCAATCATATCTGTTGGATGAAGAGACGGTATGGGGTTTTGGGGTATAAAAGCGATATCCGTTCCCCTGATCTCTCTCAGCTCTTCTTCAGGTAATTTCATTAGATCCCTACCCTTAAACAGGACCTCACCCTCAATATTCCAGAGACGCTTACCTCTTCCCAATGGTTGGAGTATCCCCAAAATTGAAAGAGCAGTCACTGTTTTTCCTGCTCCTGTCTCTCCAACCAATCCAACAGTTTCTCCTTTGTCTATCTTCAAATCGATTCCATCAACTATTTTTATCATACCTTCCCTACCGCATAAGTGCGCACTCAAATTCTTGACACATAACAGTTTCTTGACCATTCCCATCAACACTCGTCCGCTGGAACCGATCTGTACCATATACTCTCTTCTTTAAGTAGTTTCTTGCAATTACTGGAAAATCCAAGGTCAAACGATATTGTGGTAAAATAACTGCAAAAGATATAAAAAACTCGGTTAACACGAATTAATTCGTCCGACAAACATGCCAAGAGGCTTTGCATCATGGCGGCTTGGAAGAAAATAACTGTAATGCAAAACCTAGTCAGCCGCTTAGATGGTACGCCAAAGTGTAAAATTTGTGGTGAACACTTACATGTTGGCAAGAAGGCTTGGGCGCACATATGCCCACGAAAACGTGAGTCATACACCCTTTACTACTGTCTAGCTTGCTACACAACACTCTGGATATAAGAAAGTCTTTTCATAGACTTTCTTAAGGACTATTTCTGTTTAGTGATGTTTGTAATAAATGGTCAACTCAAGTAGCCTATGAAACTTTTCTATAGACCTGAACAAATGCGTGCACCAATACGATGGAACGTTTATCTGAAAACGAAGTCGACCGAAATTCCAACTCATGTGAGTTCTAATTCTATATGCTTAACTAGAAAACTCACCTTTCAGCTTCTCATACCTCTTTGACACAATGAGATAAAGCTGATTTCGCAACGAGCTTCCGGTGGGACTAAGACTTTTTAGGCTCCTAATCTTCTCAGCTAACTCTTCATCTTCAAGAGTCTCAGTCACCCACTTTTCAAAATCTCCTCTGTAGAGATGAAACCCCAACGACTTGGCGTCAACTTCTTTAACTTTTTTCACAAACTCTTCCAAGGACGTAGCGCTCTCACCTGTGTAGTTTCCAATAGATGTGAAGAAGTAGAATGCGTTTTCTCGGGGCACTTTCCTGAGAATTCTAGAAATGGACGAATTCGCTACCAAGTGAGTCCCTCATTTGTAAGGATGCTGAAAGCTTTATATAAACACTTAACGTCTTCGCAGTAGCTACTCAAAAATGCGAAAATGTTCTTCTTTTAACGTTTGGATACCGTCTTCCAATTCTCGATTGAAAAGCTTTCATCCTTATATTTTCTTGTAATAATTGAAGTTCGAACCCTCAACACTCCCGGAAGAGGTGCAACCGATTGTGCGATGAACAAGTGAAGCCTATTCTGGTCTTCTGCCACCACCTTTGCAATTATCGACAAATTTTCGGAAAGAGACGCTGAAACCTCTAGAACCTCTTTGGATTCCGACAACCTTTTCGCCACCTTTTCACTTTCCTGTGGATTTGTAAATACCGTCATGACTGCAGTAACATGTTTTATTCCAATGTTCTCAAGGTCTATAACAGCCGTGTATTTTTTGATAATGTCATGCTTTTCCATCGTTCGAATCCGATCGTAGATAGTGGAGTGCGCCACACCTAGAAGTCGACCAATCTCGGTGTATGTCTGCCTTGCATTTTCCTGAAGAACCTGGAGAATCTTCCAGTCCAAGTTATCTAAGACGACTGCTTGATTTTTTATTTTCATGTTTCTAACCTTGAGGAAGAAGAGTACGTTAACTGTTTTTTGCATTTATTTTTTATCCTCGGAAAAATGTAGAGATCTTCCAAGTTTTTCGTCAGATTTATTGATTTCAAACATAAGTATCTCTGAGAAATCTTTCGGACAATTGTAGGGAACAGAGCGTTTTTCCTACAATTTTTCAATAATTCGATTTTTTTAGGTGATTTTTGCAGTATTATTGTCAAATATCTTTAAATCGACGGAAAATAGAACAATCTTCTATAAGAAAATACGAGGTACGCCCATGACCGTTACCTTAGACTTTCCCAAAATCTGGGAGCTTCTCAAATCTTTCAAGGAGCAATGTCAATCAAGAGGCTGGAAAATTTCTGGATTAGAAGATTGGGTCAAAACAGATGATAAATATCATAACTTTCTTTGGATTCGAACGGTTCATCCTTCAACCTTCGAAAAGGTTGCTGCAAAACATAAATGTGTCATTCGTAAGGACATCTCTTACCATATAGTCGACGTTTCATACACCGCTTGGTTGTTTCCACAAACTCCATCCAAAAAATTGGTAGAGACGGTTGTAAAGAATCCCGAACTCTCAAAAAGAACCGCAATCTACGATTTAAGCTGGGCATACGCAGGTAAACCTATTTGTTTAAAATTGAACGATACAAATAGTACAGTATTCCAAGAGTTTGAACGATTCTTAACAGAGAAATGTGGAGTCGAAGTCAAACCAGTTCATGCATAGATGAACGTGGAAGACTCAAAGGCTCTGGCCTGATCTCAACGTTCCCTCAAGCGCTCTTCACGCATTCCCAAGCGCATCTATGCAAAGAAGGAAGAGGCAAGCTATAAGAGCAGTCATATTAGCCGGTGGACATGGAACAAGACTGAGATCGCTCTCTTATGCCAAGCCCAAGCCAATGCTTCCTTTTAGTTGGTGAGCAAGCTCTTTGGTCTATGAAAACACCTGTATAGGCAACTTTTCACATATAAGTCACTGTATTGTCGCTGAAAGTTGCAAAGTCAGTTCAAGCGTCAAAAATGACAAAGTATGCCCATTATGGGTACGAATACGACATCGGTGACTTCGCAAACATCCGTAGTAGCTCTAGAGTCTGGACCAAGATTAAGATAACTGCAAACTCAGTTGTTCATGGCATCAGAAAACAGTAGAGTAATATTTTGTCACAGAGAAAACGTCCCTCGGCGTCAGAATGGACATTCCTGCACAAGGGCCTATTATATCTACGCGAAGAATTTTATCAGGACTTATCAAATCAACTTTTTCATCTATGAGGTTGGCAAGTTCTCTTATGATTTCGACCTTGTGATATCGTGTGTATCTACGTTTTTCCACAGTCATACGCCACCTTTCACCAACATGAATTTTGTTCTTCAACTCGACAACTGCCCTTTTCATAGAATCCATGTCCGAGTGTGTCCAAAGGTCCACGGGCACCCACTTCAAGGTGTGCTGAAAGACAAGAGGATTCTGATCAAAAAGTGCTCGAAGCCTACGTGTAACCTCCCGCGAGTCTAAGCAGGTCCTCACGCCTACTATTCCCTTAGCAACTGTACGCTTCACGAGAGGATTCTTGTCATCAAGCGCTCCCAAGGTATGCACGATTTCTTTCTTTGCTTTTCCATATGCACTCCATGAACAGGAAACAAGAAGATTGAAATCGTACGTTTTCTCTGCCATATGGCACCCACATTTCAAAAGCTTCTTTCATACTTAAATGTAGCACTGCACATTCTATAAGTAACTCCTATGGAGTGCAGATTATGAAAACAAGCCTATTCATGTAGTGGAGAGGAGACAAGTGGTTGAGAAAGAAAAAACAAAGAAGATGGCAGAGTTTAGAGCGTGGCTGGAAAAACGCGTAGAAGAAGTAGAAACCGAACTAGAAGGATTACGAGTCTTACTCGAGTTCACCGACACCTCGCTGCTAGAAAAAGGGTTCAAACGAGCAGAAATGGTAAAGCCTAAACCCACACCCCCACAAGCGATGCCTGCCACCTCACATGAAACAGCTCTTCCACTACCAACCATGCAGTATGGCGAAACCATCCCATTGAAAACAGTAACAGGCGACCTTCTCGCCGATATGTACGTCGCAGAGAATTCTATGCGAATTGTACCCTCGAAAGACAAAAACTTCGATGTGAACATTCCACCGTTCACATCCTTCCTTGTGGAGAGGGTGCTAGCAAAAATGCAGGAAAAAGATCATGAAGCCGCGGGTACCGGAGAAATAGCCCCAGACAAGATATTGTCGTACAACATTATCCGTGACGGAGATACCATTTGTGAAGTAACCATCAAAAACATTAGGCCTGAAAGGTTACAGGAGCTCAAGTCAACGATCCGTTGGACTCTGGAAAAAATGTATGAGAAAATGAAACAAACTAGTTCCGTATGATAAATAGACTAGCGATAGTAGTTACCGTTCTTTCAATGTTGGTTCCCTGCTTGCAACCAAGTAAGGCAAATTGCTTCTAAAAACAACGGTCTTCTCATTGAACGTTGAGAGATAGTTTAGAACAATTCTTTTCCCTTTTCTAGTTAACGCGAAAATAGGTATGGCAACCCCAATCTGCATCAGTGCCTTTGAGCCTATGCATTCTCTGATGATTTTCGAGGCGCTGGCGCATACGACATCAGCGTCAGCAATGTACTTCGCGTCTTCTTCAGTGGCACGTGTGTTACACACCGAAAAAATGGTTACATTCACGTTTTTGTTTTTCTCAAATTTTCTGATCTCTGCGATTTTCTTGGCTTGGAAACTGGCAACTGTCACAGCAATTTCCTCATAGCCTAGGCTAACGGCTCTTTTGACCCCTTCTGCCTGGTCAATTTTGGCGCTAGCCGAATCCAAAGTTACGCCTTTATGAGTCTCTATGTGTTTGATAATGCCGAGTATGGGTGAGGTTTTGATTATGCCAGTGAGCCTAGCACCTATGCCTTGAACCAATGAAGGATTCCATGTTATGACTGTCCCAGCGCCTTCACATACAATTACAGCGCATGTCAACAGTCCATTCTTCATGCAAGCCTTGATCATTTCAGAGGCGCCGTAAGGAACAACTACGGAGTCGTCGAAAACTCGATGTTGGCAACAAAACCCATAGTTTCTCATTTTTGTTTCAACGATTTTCCTAACCGTGTCTTTATTGGTTGATTTAAATCCGTACAAGGCTTCATTCAGAGGACAGCGAAGAATCTTCGGCTCGCCAACTACTCTAATTCTTTTGCCACAAATCTTCACACATGCGCCGCAACATAAAATCTCATGTTCACCTTGCATGATAATCACATTGATAAACGCGGGATTTAGATTATCCTAACGCTTCCTGTCGAAATATATGTTCTTACCCCTCGCAGATAGCGGAATCCCCATGATGACGCTTGCCTCTGGCAAAAAGTTTAGTCGCCTAGCTGCAACTCCAATTCTGTACATTATCCGATTATCCACGTTAAAGATACTAGCTGTTTTCACCGCTGATCCTAATGCAATTCCAAGATCTAACGCCTTAAGAAGGCACGTTGCCCCCACAAAGTCTCGTCCCACCTTTTTCTCGGCTTTTTCAAACTCGTCGCAGTTGGCATAGCCACAGGCACCACAGTTAAGACCAAAGCTTTTCGTTCCTTTCACACCGATCAGTACAATGATTTCAGAACCTTTCACGTTTTTCGCGTCCCGCCTAAACTCATCAATCTTTCTTTCTTCTGCTATCTTGTCCATTTCTGCGGCTAGCGCTTCCCTTTTTGCTCCAAGAATAATCGCTGTTGATACGTCGTCAATGCCGCCGGATTTTGGCGCAGTCCTAGCTGAAACAAGCATCAACTTCGCGACATGCAGTATTCCATTTCTTTCACCTTCCTCGCTTCGGATAATTATCATTCACCTCTTGCACATACTCTTACTATACCTTCGAAATATAAGCTGTAGTAATATATGGCTAGGCTACTAAGCACATAAGAAAATCAAGTAATTTGAGAAGAAGAGTTAGATGCGCAGCCCTTTGAGAGTCAAACACGAGCCTAAACACAAGCCATAGCCGTCCTCACAGTCATGATCAACAGGAGATGAAGTTCGGAGTGCCGAAAGAAGTCAAGTTGAAATAAATCTAACCGTGAAATTGCCTCTGTTTCTAGTATTTCTCTTTCAACGCTAGGGTGTTCCTGCAATGGCAGTTTCAAAAACTGTCTTCACAAGTTCCAGAACGTAGCTCAACTGACCAGTATATAACCCCAAAACGAGAAAGGTCAAACCTGACATCAACAACAGGGAACCTATAACCCTACGTCCTGATGAATCCATAGCAGTTTCTCCTGTGGGCTAACCAACTAACACTACGAACCTCTTTAAAGAAATTTCTATCAAATGTTCTTGACTCTTCCTTAGACTTTGACATTCCGGTGACTCGATGTCTACGCGGGATAAACTACGCTGAAGACAGATTCGAGTTAAGCGTATCCAAGATATAATTAAATTGGCGCTTAGAGAAGGCTTTCACAAAAAGATGTTATCCGAGTGGTTATTAGGCTTTCTTTGCACCGTCTTGGCCGTGATCAGCAAAGCAATACGGACAAAACATGCGAATCCTAAAAAATTTCTTTCCGCAGTTCATGCACGTTCTATGTTTTTCGCCAATTTGTTTGTCAGGTGGGGCAGAAGGTTCCATTTTTACTTCTATTTTCTTTAACCTAGGAAAAAGAAAAATTGAGATTATCAAGACAGACAGTAGGAGAATTCCAAACAAGACCAGTAGAATTGAGATTACGAAACTACTTGGGATTACTTCATTGCCAGAGTTTTCATTATACCCTGTTGAACTTGAGGCTTCTGTCAAAAAAGTCGAACAATCAACAGCTGTTTGGTTTTCCCACCGTGCGCTAACGTACACTGTATAATTTTGTGAACCAGCGTTTGGTGATAATTTGAAAGTAAAAGCGAATATGCCTTTTTCACTGGCTTGGCCAGTTCCCACAGCTACGATATCTCTGCTTTCATTCCTCACTTCGAACGCTACCAGTGATTCTCTAAGCGGATTTTCTCCCAGAATCACCTTCCCACAGACTCTTACAGTTTCTACTTGAAAATACGAAGATTTGTCGGTTCCTGCTGTAATGTGCAGAGTCGGAGAAGCACAAGCGAGCGGCATGTATACAAATGATAGAAATATCAAAAGCATTGAAAGTTTTGAGGTTTTCACGCTTTCTCCCATTAATCCTATAAATCTACGCTTCTTTAAGATTGGGTTTTGAGTTAGGAGCAAAAGACTTCAACTCACTGTGTGCATCGTCGGTATTTGTATTTTCGAGTGAGGTGAGTTCTTAGAGGAAACATGGAATTTAAGGCTATTAGAGTAGAGAAAGCATTTTTTCTAAAGCTTTTCGAGCTTTTTTCGCCATCGATTTTGAAACAGTTATAACGTGTTTTTCTTCTTTGAGGGACAAAAATATTCTTTCCAGCGTGTTCATTTTCATGTTCGGACAAATAGCTCCGTCATAAAGTGGTATGAACACTTTTTTCGGATTTTCCTTTTTAAGACGGTGAATGAGTCCAACTTCTGTTCCGACTACATATTTTGTTGCAGATGTCTCTCGGGCATATCTGCACATCTGTGACGTGCTTCCAACAAAGTCTGCTGACAATTGAACTTCTGGAATACACTCCGGATGCGCCATAACCACAGCATCAGGATGCTTCTCTTTCAAGAGTTGAATGTCTCCCTTGGTGAAGAGAATGTGAGTCGGGCAACAACCTCTGCTTGGAATCGGAACAATTTTCTTTCTAGTTTTCTGCTGAACATGCCACGCTAGGTTAGCGTCAGGCCCGAAAAGTACGGTGTCTTCATCTAAGCTGTTGACCACTTTCACGGCGTTGGCGGAGGTGCAGCATATATCGCATTCTGCCTTTGCTTCAGCAAGCGTGTTGACGTAAAGAACCACAGGTGCTTTTGGGTATTTTTTCTTCCATAATCTAACTTGCTCTGCGGTGAGCATCTGTGCCATTGGGCATCTTGCGCCAAGGCTTGGAATGAGAACCTTTTTGTTTGGATTTAGGATGGCAGCTGACTCGGCCATAAAATCAACTGCCGAAAACACTAGAATATCCGCGTCTTTCTCATCCATTGCTTTTCTGCATAATTCGATGCTGTCGCCTAGGTAATCTGCGGTGTCCTGAACTTCGGGTCTCTGATAGTTGTGAGCCAGTAGGAGTGCCTTTTTCTCTTTTTTCAACTTTTGGATTCTGTTGGCGAGGTTCATAGTTGACCTCCAGTGATTACTAGAGTTGGCGTTTCTTCGGAAGGTTTGTAACCACTTCAAGGGATATATCTTTACCCATCACTGATTTCAGCATGTTCTTATGTGCTTTATCTCATTCTCCTGAAGAATTCCATTCCCTGAACGTTCCTTGTTTTTATTTGCAAGGTTTTGAATAAAGGCGTATGGATAAAACTTTAGGCTTACCCAAATATTTTTAAGCAATACCTAAATATCAACAACGGGATCAATTCTGAACATCAACGTTTGCCTGACACGAAAAGAGTCTGAATACCTAGTCTTTGTGTACAGAAAACAAGTTGAGGATCGCAGTAGAGTCACAACTACAATTGTAGCCAGAAAATTTGCTGTCACTGCAGCGACTATAACTGAATCTTTTCACAAGCTTGCCGAGAAAGACTTAGTCAAGCACATACCTTATTACGGAATCAGACTTACCGAGAAAGGAGTTGCTGAAGCAAAAAAACTCTTGAGAAAGCATCGGTTATTGGAGACCCTGTTTGTAAGATTGATGAAATATGACCCAACAAAAGCATGCAATGAAGCCTCAAGAATAGACTATTATTGTTCCGAAACCCTAGCAAATAGCATTTGCAGTACGTATGGTCATCCAACTCAATGTCCCTGCAACAAACAGATCTATACAGACCCAAACTGCAGAAGCAACGGAAACAGTGCTGTGTGTTGATTAGAAGATGCTGGCTTGGATAGTTTCAACCACGTTCTTGATCAGTCTGGTAGCTTTCATTGGAGCTCTTACTCTGTTCTTAAGAGAAAAAATCCTGAGCAGGATTCTGCTAATTCTGGTTGCGTTCTCTGCTGGAGCCTTGCTTGGAGGAGCCTTTCTTCATTTGATACCTGAAGCAATTCAAGAAATTGGAGTTGATGAGAAGTCCATCTTCGCAACATTCTCATATTTACTCGTTGGGTTCTGTACGTTCTTTGTCTTGGAACAATTGATTAGCTGGCACCACCATCATGCCACATCTCACCCAAAGATAATGCCCTTTTCATACCTAACTCTAATCAGCGATGGAATACACAATTTCATTGATGGTTTGGTAATTGCTGCCTCATTTATGGTAAATTTCCATATTGGAATTACTACAACATTGGCAATAGCACTACACGAAATCCCTCAAGAAATTGGTGACTTTGGTGTTCTGGTCTATGGTGGATTTGACAAAGTCAAAGCGTTATCCTTGAACTACATATCAGCAATAACAGTGGTTGTCGGGGGTATTGTAGGCTTCATACTGTATGGTTGGCTAGGTGAATCAATCTCAATCCTTCTACCTTTCGCTGCAGGCAATTTCATTTACATAGCAAGCACAGACTTGATTCCAGAAATCAGATTCAAGGAAAATATAGTAAGATCGCTAACAAGATTTGCCGTGTTTCTAGCTGGAATTGGGTTAATGATAATAATCAGATTCATAGGCCATTCTTGATGCGTGTAGCGCGCGGAATCACCTTAGTTTAACGTTGGGAAGTAATTTTTGAGCTATCGTCAGAAACATTTCCATTTCCTTGTCCGTGAAAAGTTTCAACTTGCTAAAGTCCGGATCTAGAGTTTCTTTTCCGACACTGACATCAAATTTCTGCAAAACATATTTCTTGCAGCCTTGTATACTTCGGCATATTTCTTCGATGTCTTTATCTTCGTGGAGTGTAGGTACTACTGTGGTTCTGAACTCGCAATCTATTTTGGATGCTAACAAGACTCTTATGGTGTCCTTCACCTTTTCAAGAAGCCTATCTGCATTGATGCCTATTGCTTTGGAATATTTCTTAACCGTCAGCGGGGCCTTGACGTCCATGGCTATGTAGTCAACAAGCCCCGTTTCAATTAGTGCTTTCACCATCATTGGGTTAGTCCCATTCGTATCTAACTTAACTAGAAATTCTGCTTCCTTCAATTTTGAACAGAGGTCTGGCAGATCACCGTGAAGCGTCGGCTCCCCACCCGTAATGCATACTCCATCAATCCAAGTTCTTTGTTTCTTCAAATATTCTTCTACTTGTTCAAAAGAGGTTGTCTCCTCCGTTTCAGGGTGAAGAACGAGGGAGACGTTGTGGCAGTATGGGCAACGAAAGTTGCAGCTTGGAAGGAAGAGGACAGATGATATTTTTTCGTCCCAATCTGCAAGGCTGAGATCAATTACTCCTTTTATCTCCATCTATTGATGCCCCTCTTCCTTCTTTTATGTTCAAACGAATCGAATTTCTTCATTCGCAGTTTTCAACGCCTGTAACTGTGGGGGAACATTAATACATACGTTTCTCTAGAGCTGTTTTTACTTTTACACTTAACAATTTATCCTTCATGTCATACCTTTGCATTGAATCATAACGTAAACTCCGTGTACAACATCAGTGTTATACTCATCGCAGAATTTATTGCTTTGAACATTTTGTATCCAGGTTTCTTGGGGTTGTTACTGGCAACTGTAGCGGCGAACATGTTTCGTTTATTCAAAGATTCTCTAATCAGTTCCTCGTTTATCCCATTTCTTTTCCTTTGACAGCGCATTAAAGATAGCGGGTTATTTTTGGTTCCAGCATTTGTCTAGGCATCGCGCCGACGATTCTATCTACAAGTTGTCCTTTTTTGAACACTAGCAGTGTGGGAATACTCATAATCTCGTACTGCGTGGCAATCTCCCGATTTTCATCTACGTTCAGTTTCGCAAACAAGATTTTCCGAGCGTAGTCGCGCGCCATCTCATCAATGATAGGGGCAACCATACGGCATGGACCACACCATGCCGCCCAACAGTCAACCACGACCAGAGAATGATTTTGGATGGTTTCTTTGAACGTCGCATCAGTTACCTCAATAGGTTTATCCGAAGCTGGTATCTCAGGACTTTGAAGTACTCTGTGCGCCATTTCTTCCAGCTTTGCCCTTTTGATCTTCTCTAGTTCCTCGTCTTCCTCCATATTCATAGAACCTCTGCCCGATGTGGTTTCTTGTTTCGCTCAATCTGGTTGTAGCAGTTTATAAATTTGTTGCGCACACGAATCCATCTAGGTGGATAAGCCGCATCACCACCAAATATGTAACAAAGCTGATTTCAAAACAGGTTTAACCAGCGGCCTCTGATGAAGCCCCAAATGAGAACGGCAACGTGTGCTGTCATCTGTCTGTCTAGAATAGACAGAAATCATTAAATACGGTTTATCTGTTAAGCACTCGGTCATTAACGAACCAAACTTGGATAATTAGTCTGTTCAAATAGGGAAAACGTGCCGGTGAATATGGTTTGAGTTCAAAGGTAAAGGAACTAGACGACATAAGAAAACGGGCTTACGAAGAAGAACAGCGAAAACTCAGAGCTAGAATGAGTAAGATCAGGCACAAGATAGCCGTGATAAGCGGCAAAGGCGGGGTAGGCAAGAGCACCGTGACGGTGAACTTGGCGATGGCTTTTGCCAAGCAAGGTTACGCCCATAGGGTAGGTATCCTTGACGCGGACATAACAGGCCCTTGTGTGCCAAAGATAATCGGCTTGCATGGACAGAGGGTACAAGTTGGACCTGCAGGCGTATTTCCCGCAATAGGTCCTTTGGGAATTAAGGTGTTGTCTATGGGTTTTCTGCTTCCGAGCGACGAAGTGCCGGTTATCTGGCGTGGTCCGTTGAAGATGAAGGCAATCAGTCAGTTTCTGTCAGATATCGTTTGGGGGGAACTTGACTTTCTCTTCATTGATCTTCCCCCGGGGACTGGCGACGAGCCTCTCAGCATCATGCAGCTTCTTCCAGAGATGGATGGTGTTGTGATAGTTACGATACCTTCAGAGGTTTCGCAGATCGTCGTTAGGAAAGCCGTGACTTTCTCTAGGAAATTGAACATCCCTGTCATAGGCATCATAGAGAACATGAGTGGGTTCGTCTGTCCAAAATGCGGCGCAGAGATCAACATCTTCAAAGTTGGGGGCGGGAAAAAGATAGCGAAAGACTTGATGATTCCTTTTTTGGGAGGCATTCCGATAGATCCTGAAATCTGTGAGGCTTCTGACAAGGGTGTGCCGTTCATAGTTGAGCACACAAATTCTCCTGCAACAGAGGCTTTTATGAGAATTGTCAAAAAGATCGAAGTATTCCTTAAAACTAGGAAGGCACGATCTGATAAGCGATAAAAAAAGGTAATTGAATAAGGATACTATATCCACGGTTGCTAACAGTTTAAGAAACGACAATGGTTATTGCATAATGCTTCGTAATGGGCATTGTGGGTTCAGTAGTTTGCTGTTTTTTAGCGAGTTTCAAGAAACATCTAAATCTAAAGAATAAGCTAGTCCCTTACTCTGAAACTCAAATCGATCCAAGCTCTGTCCCTTTTCGAAGGGATGAATCTTATGACGGTTTTTCTGCTTGTTTCTCGAAACTAATTGTTCCACACACAGAGCGCGTGCTCTCTCTTTTAGTTCATTTCAGTAAGCTAGTGTTAGAGCGCCTCTACCCTAACTATTTCTGGCATCTTTTTCTTAAGATATTGCTCCACTCCCATTTTAAGGGTCATAGTTGACATTGGACATCCAGCGCATGCTCCCTTCATCTTAACCCTAACAACACCGTGGTCTACTCCTAAGAGCTCTATGTCTCCGCCATCAGCTTGCAAACGGGGTCTCAGTTCTTCAAGGGCTTTTTCCACGCGTTCTCTAATTGTTTTTTCCATAATGTTCACCAAGACTGCATTATGAAATACTGTCTTATAAATGGCGTGTGTAAGGTGTTTTAGAATTGGCCTACTTTTTCTCCTACCTTATAGTAGAATCCTTTTTCGCCTATCCACTTGAATAAAAAACTATCCTTCCAGTTGTAGCCTTCTCGGACATGAGCTGCCAGCACTTCACCTATAAACCAGACATGATCGCCGACTTCTACTTCTTTGACAACCTTGCATTCGATGCTAACTGGGCTTTCTTGAATAAGTGGGGCCTTCACTCTAACTCCTTGTACGGGGGTGAGTTTTGTCAGTTCAAATTTGTCTGCTTCTCGACCTGATTTCTCCCCGCAAATTCGCACAGCTTCCTTAAGCTTATCATCAACCACGTTAACTACGTACTCTCTGCATTGACGAAGCAACTCAAAGGAGTATCTGGCAGGCGCTATACCAATACCTACTAACGTTGGTTTTCCAGAAAAGAAAGCAAACATGCCGATACTTATAATGTTCCTTTTTCCTTCATGTTCAACTGACACCAGATAAACTGGTCTGATAGGCAACTGCCTCAATCCATCACGAACCAGCACTTCCTTCTTCATTTGAAACAAACTCCTAAAGGCAAAGAAGTACGTTCTCATATATGATAGATATGTTTATATCCGCACGTTCATTATTTTGAATCGGAGGCGAATAATATTGTCATGTGGATGCGGAGGAAAGAAGAAGACAACACAACCGGATGACCCTTGTCCATGCGGTAGCGGGAAAAAATACAAGGACTGCTGTGAGAAATAAACATAAGGAACCCCATAATTCTCCTTCACCCTTTTTGTTAAAGAGTTATGTACGAACAGCTTAAACTATACGTAACTTTGCAACAAAGGGCAAATGATCACAATATTACCCAGAAAAGGCCTATACCTTCGATGTATATTTCCGAAAGAACCGCTGAAAGTTGAAAGGATTCCAGTTTTAGGCGCTACGCCGGCGCTTTTGGCGTCGTTGCAAGTCATGGAGGTAATCAAGCTTATTACTAGAATAGTGGACCCACTTGTTGGAAGAATGCTATTCTTAAATGTGAAAGAGATGGTATTCAGGACTGTTGAAATGAAAAGAAGCGCTGAATGCCCAATTTGTGGCGAGCTTGGAAAGTAAGCAGACTTCAAGATTTGGGCATGTGAATGCCGATTCTACAATACATCCGCAATCCCATTTTTGATACACGCACCCTATCTTTTATTTCGTCCAATCTTTTGCCAAAATCCTATATAGGTTTAAGCTGGGTCTTTATCGGGCTCATTCACAATAGTTTTAGGTGTTTTGCCTTGGAACTTGACATCCCTAGTTTGTCCTCTTTTGGAAAATTCAACTCTAAGGAAGAAGCGTTTTGCGGGCGAGCATATGGATATGTTTATATCTGGAAATACTGAATCCCAATTCACATCTGAATACGAGGACAAAACGTGGAAAAGAGTGACAAGATGAACCAACAAGTGCTCAGCGCGATATCCTTCGGCATAACTTCAGGAACAATTACGGCTCTGGGAATGCTTGTTGGACTGGATTCAGCTACTTCCGATAGGTTTGTCATCGTTGCTGGGCTTGTGGTCATGGCAGTGGCTGATGGTTTAGCCGATGCTTGTGGTTGGCATTTGGCAGAAGAATCTGAAATGAAAGGAGAAAAATCTAAATTTTCTCAGAAGGAAATCTGGCTGACCACTATTTTCACGTTTCTTTCCGTCTGCGGTTTTATTTTGACTTTTACTATTCCCCTTTTGCTTTTTCAGCAGCTGGGAACTGGTATTCTTGTTGCTGTCGCTTGGGGAATGCTACTACTTGTTATTTTCAATTTCTACATCGCTAGAATGAAGAAGGAAAGCCCAATGAAGATTATATTGGAGCATCTTTTAATAGCCATGCTCGTAATCATCGTTTCTTATTGGATTGGCGATTTTCTAGCCAAGCTGGTTGGCTAGTCGGCAAGGTGTGGGGTCAATGAGAGTCTTTCTGAAATTTTTTATGGCTAGTAATGGTTGTCTACACCTTCAGACTTTCTGAACCGCTGCATTTAGATCCCAACGGTCTCCAAAGCTTTACAAATAGCGCAGTTCAATAAAATGTGGTGTCTGTATGGTTAAACAAGCAGGCGTCTGCAGCAAAGGAGAGTTTTCCCTCTTTGATGTCATTGAATCAATCAAGAAAAAACCAGGCTATCCTAAAGCTGGTGCCCTCGGAGTGTTCGTAGGTGTAGTGCGTGGCGAAACCTCACACGGCGAGACTGTAAAGAAACTGCAGTTGGAAGCTTATGAGGAAAAAGCCGATAGAGTTCTTAACAATATTTGTGGAGAGCTTCGAAAAAGGCCTGGTGTAGTAGATGTGCAGATTCACCATTTCGTCGGGGAGTTTGACGTTTCTGAAGACGTGGTTTACGTTGTCGTTGCCGGTGCTCACAGAACGGACGTTTTTCCAGTTCTGAGAGAGGCTGTGGAGCGGTACAAGAAGGAGGCTCCGATTTGGAAGAAGGAATATCTGGGGAGCAAAAAATCCTACTGGGTTTCAGAGCCACACTAATCCAGAACAAGCCTTAGGTAGCTTGTTCCTGCGAGAAGTCATCGAATAGGAAATTCGTGACTACACTTGGGGCATTTTGCATTGCCGCAAGACACAATTGATGGACAACCTCCACATGCAAATGCTCTGGCATAGCTAATGTCGAATCTGAAACCACATTTTGGGCACGTCAAGATTCTCTTTTTCTGAGTCATCTTCAGGTCTCCGTAAGGTTTTGCTGATTCCGTTCTTTATGACATGTTTTAAAACTCTAGCTTCTGCCTCTCCTATACCTAGAATTTCATTTACCCTCTTTTTAATCTCTCTACCAATTTGTAGGATGGAGGGTAATAGGCAAAAGGGCATATGTTCAGGT
>CP070709.1:306644-319477 GCA_020350305.1 Candidatus Bathyarchaeota archaeon | reverse complement strand
GTTGCTCCTACGAATGCCAACACAAATCTGCTTAAGATAATAGACCGACTTATCAAACTTGTGGGGTCAGGGGTCTGTTTCCAAGGAACAAACATGAACTAGTCGGGGTTTCCAACGTTGATGAAGGTGATAAGCAGTTCTCCCACAAGCACGGTTATGCCTAAAACAATTAGCGAGAATCCAACAGATTCTTTATGCCTTTATTCCGTTGCTTTTTCACGTATGTACTCTTCGAATTATATAGATTTTCATGTCTATTTCTCTAAACAGATAGGTAGGTTTTGTGAAGCCCAGTTTCAGATTTCAAGGACCAAGAAATTTATTGACCTTTGCATGCATAGCATGCACAATAATTGCTTAGCCCAGCAAACATTTTATCGTTTCTGGGCATGTAAGGCACTCGTTTGGGATTGGAGTGTTTCTTGCGCGTCCTTTCAAGTATCCCAAATAATGAGGACAGTTTTGCGGACCTGTCTTGCTAGTCTCGGCTGCTTCAACCGGCTTTTTCACTGATGGCTTTGGAGCACTTTCTGTTTCAGTCGTAGCATCCAGTTTTGACATGCAATAAGGACAAACGTAAAATACGTTCTCCTTTGACCCCCTAGACAGGTCGATCATTTCCAATGGTTCAGCTATTGTCTTTCCACATTTTTTGTTTGGACAAGCGAGGTCTTCAGATTTCGGGGTCGCCTCGTTCGTTGGAGAAGAGTTTTGTTGCTTCGTTGTGATGGATTCAGGATGAGAATCGTCTTCTGGGTTTTCTGATTCGAGGGCCGACTCTTCCTTGTTTTCGGTTTTGGATCTCAGGAGCTGTGTTGTATGTTTCTTCGTTTGATCTCACCTTTTCGTTATTTTCCTATAAGTAAACAAAAATATTGTGAATTGAAGATCATTATTACAAACAAGTACTCCAATGCGTTATTCGTATCTGCGCAAATACATGATATCTCATTCTGGTTTGTCAACTACTCTAACGATTCTTTTTTTCTCTTTCACAGTATTCACTAAAGATTCTTGACTTTTCAAAGTATTTGTCGTTTATGAATCAGAAATATAGATGTTGCATCCATGTGAGCATATGAAACCTACGCTAATTCATTTGCTTGAGATCTCCAACAGATAGCCATGGAAAACATCCACCCAAGCTTTCCAACACCTGAAATCTCACTTACCGTCGTTTGAAACGAGAAAATTCCCGCCTGAGGTTTAGTTGAAGCATGTGCCTTTAGAAACTAATTCGCGGTTTTGAGGATGGACCACAAAGGAATATTAACCAACTGACGGTCCCTTGAGAGCTTCAAAGAAAAATCAGTTAGATACCGAGTTTTCAGTCTTAGGGGTTTAATAGTTTACCTTCATGGTCAATTTCCATGCTTCGAATTCTAGTGGTTGAGATAGGAACGCAATCTTCTGCGGGAACCATGTCTATGATTATAATCTTCAAGGGATGTAATCCTTTTACTCTTCGTTTTTCGTTGATTTCATGCGCAACTGATTCGGTCTCCCGGCTTACAACCAAAGCGTCCAGTTCATTACTTGATAGCGTAACGCCGTAATGGTCATATAGAGGAACAATCTCTGCTCGTTCAAGCAAACCCCTCCTCCTTAGAAAGCTTTTCAGTTCCTCTAATCGAACATCATAGGTTGCCACTTTGTGGGGTTTCTCCATTTTTTGGACCAAAACATCTACGGAAAGACCTACTAAAACTTGTTTGCCAACTTCAAAGGCTTCAAGTATCAACGCTCTGTGACCTTTATGAAACTCGTCGAACGTTCCACCAACAGCTACATTTTTGAATTTTTTTTCCACGGCAAGGTCACCTGAGCCATCGTGCACCTTGAAAATCGATTCTGGTTATAATAATCCTTTCACTCGGTGCGACTTTCTTTAAAGCCTTGACAACCGCTTCCACTCCATCAACTGTAACAAGAGCATGAACTGCCTCACCTACCATATTCTGTGCAGCGCCAACAGCTCCAGCTTTTTCCGCAAGCTCAATCAACTTTTGAACCCGATCAGTGATAAGACCAGTTTTTATGGCGAATTCCTTGCTTGCGAGCATAAAATTTTCAAGAGACGGCTCAGCCAGGATTTTGTCTACTGTTTGTCGTCCCCACTTATTGATTATCAACCTTTTTTCCTGTGAGGAAAGCATTTCCTTTGTTGGAAAAGATCTGTAAGTAACGGCGATTATTCTTTGGTCAGAAGAAATAGGAATACGATCGATGAAGGCGTAGCCAGGTGCACCTGGTTCAACCGTGATAACACATCCCCCTAATATCAATGGACCAACCGTTCCTAATCCCGTACGGCATTTCACCTCAGCTACGTGGGCTATTCGACCCAACTGGTTGCACGTAAGGTTGATGTTTAGGATTTTGCTGAGCGCGAAGGCTGTTCCTAACGCTCCTCCAGCACTAGAGCCAAATCCAGCCCCAATCGGAATTTCTACACGATGTTTTACGGTAACATCATATTTTCCTTCAACCCTGTGAAGTAGAGCATTCACTACCGTCTTTGTTGTTTCCGCCTCGGGTGCAGGCTTACCGTTTATGAAAACATGGATACTCGTCTCCCCTGATTCAATAGTGCCAACTTCTGTTAAAACTCCCTTTTCAATAGCAAACCCTCCGCCACGTGCACCTGCTCGTTCAAGATCTGTGATAGGCTTTCCATCATGTGTTCTATCACAGATTTCAAAAAAGCTAGAAATCCCTGCTGGACAAAAAGCCTGTGCTTTTTTCATCACCCACTATCTGCCTCTTTTTTCCTAGACCGCAAAGAAGGATAGGCTTTATAGCATGCTTTCAAGATTGGAGGGCCAAGCAACAGCAGAAAGGGGATCTCCGTAGTAAAAGTCCAAACAAACCACAACAAACTGAAGTAAAACGGTGCATTGAACAATTCGCCTAAAGAGAAGAATTGAGTCCAAGCCCAAAGCCCTAAACCGATAATTGCACTTCCTACACCAAGCCCTATAACCGAAGCAACACCATAACTCCTCCATTCAGGCCACAAATAGGCCACAACAATTATCAAAAGATAGCTTCCGCCAATGGCACCGAGAAACAGAAGAACGCTGTTAATTGTTGAGAGTCCCGTAAATCCGAAGGTTTCTGAATTATAATACATTATTGAAAAGACGCCTCCAAATATGGTGAGAGAACCAATCGCAAGAACTAGTGGGAGCTTCTTCAGATTTATCTCCTTTTTTGCAATATAACCAAGCAAGTAGAAAGCTACAAAGTTTGAGGTCACACCAACTGATATGCTTAGGAGAGCGTTTCCGTGAGCAACCATATCACTCACGAAAATCCCTAAAGCAGCCCCAACTCCGCCTACCAATGGTCCAAAAAGCGTAGCGAAAACCGCGGGAATAACGACAACAGGCCAAAATCTGACAATACCTATAGGAGGTGGTGCAAGAATACCAAAGTAGGTCATAATTCCTACCGCCGCGTACAGAGCAGCGTTGATTGCAGTCATCGCAATCTGTAAAGGCGTTAAAAACACAGTTTTTTGCTCTCTCTCGCTCATCTTCTTCACCCTTGCTGTAAGGAATTCCAACATAGACCGGCTATACTCAAATAAGAATTTCGTATGAATTGTTTAAACCCCTCTAAATTGGAATGTTGTTTTCGCTGAACCCTCCAGATTCTTGGAAACGAACCTTCAAACAGCGTCTATTTCACACAGCCTTCAAAGAACATAGCAAGAATCCACATCATCATCTACAAGCGAAACGCAAAGTTTAAGGGGATGCAGAAGATTTTCACTTACAATCTTCTCAGAACATGAGGTTCTAGGATTTGAGCGCTAAAATGACGTTAGAAGAAAGAAAGGCCAAAGTTCTCATAAAACTTCGCGGATATAAACTAATAAAACGACAGGAACAGAAAGACGCCATCAGCTTTGTCATAAAGATGCCCAGAGAAAAAAAGAAAGCTCTCCTCTGGTGCATACCAACCAAAGGAACCGTAGGAGTTGCATATGCAAATCAATTAGACAAAGCCATGAAGGAAGCAGAGGTTGATAATGGAATCATCGTCACCAGCGGACGGTACACTCAGGCGGCTAAAAAAAAGGCAAAGGAGAAAGGAATCGAATTGATCCCAAGAATTTTCCCGGCCTTCAACATTTTCAAGCATACACTCGTACCTATACACGAAATCCTCGCACCAGAGGAAAAAGAAGAACTACTAGCAAAATACCGGGTAAGCCCATATCAACTGCCTCAGATAAAAGCCTCAGATCCTGCAGCCAGAGCGATTGGCGCTAGGCCAGGGGACATCGTCAGAATTATCAGAGAAAGCCCGACCGCTGGAAAATACATGGCCTATAGATACGTCGTTGAAGACTAGTTTTATTCTCTTTCTTTTGCAACCATAACTTCTGTGGCTTTGATCACCGCTTCCACATTGTTTCCAGGTTTTATGTCGAGTTCTTCCACAGCTTCTTTAGATATGAGCGCGGTTATGATGACAGGTTTGTTTGTTTTAATCTTAACTTTCGCGGCGACCGCTCCTTTTTCTACTTCTTCAACCACTCCTTTCAACCGGTTTCTGGCACTCATCTTCAATCCAACAGCCTCCCAATGTTCCTCATCACCCAAAATCTCACCCACGTAACCTTCAACCCGCCTATACTCCTTTAGCAAATCTTCTCCCAGCTTAGTTAGTTTCGCCCCGCCACGTGTTCTTCCGCCTCTATAAGTTTTTACGATCGGTTCTTGTAACGTTTTCTCCGTCTTTGCTAGATAATTCCACACATACCGATACGACATTCCAACTTTTTTTGCAGCTTTAGAAATGGACTCTTCTTCTCGGATAGCCCCTAGAATCCTTGCCCCGCCTTTTCCGAGGATGGGTTCTCCTTTGTATTCCAGCCAGACCTTGCACATAGGCTTATGTTTTTCTCGGGTGAGCATGGTCTTGAATTACATTATCCGTTATGCATATAAAGCATCACTGGCGAATTTTCAAAAGCCATTCTCGCCTTTTATGGCTGTCTTCCGTTTGTTGAAAGTGTGTGCACGCGCTCCAGAATGGTCTCGGTATGGCACACAATTTAAAAATTGTTGGCATCTATAATCAGGTATCATTATGATGCCGAAAGCTTCTGTAACCGGGAGAGGCGCGGTTCTTCTGGGGAGATATGTCGCTTGTGACGGATTTGCCAAAGCTAGGCCTTTGAGAGTAGTCACTCATGTTCATTCTGATCACTTGCTGGGTTTGAGGCAAAGCTTGAGGAAATGTGAAGTCGTGGTGATGACTCCTGCTACGAGGGATTTGATTGATGTCATGCGGAACCCTTTGTTTCTTATGAGAGGAGACGTGATGACTCTTGATTATGAGAAGCCTTTTGCATATTATGATGAGCGTCTGACATTGCATTTTGCGGATCATATTTTGGGTGCTGCACAGGTTCTTGTAGAAGATGCTGGGGGAGTAAGGATTTTGTATACGGGTGATTTTCGGGTTTCGAGGACTCCTGTTGTTGAGGCGGATGTTTTGGTTATTGAGGCTACTTATGGGAATTCCTCTCGCGTGAGACACTTTAGAGAAAACGTTGAAGACGTCTTGGTTTCTTTGGTTGAGGAGAGTTTGATGCGTGGTCCTGTTTTGGTGTTTGGATATCATGGGAAGCTTCAGGAGGTCATAGAGGTTTTGCACAACGCGAAAGTTGAAGTGCCTTTTATCATGCCCGAGAAGGTTTTCCATGTTTGTAAGGTCTGTGAACGGCACGGTATGAGGTTTGGACGTAGACTCCTATTGTCTCAGGACGAGCGTGCTCGGACTATGTTGAGTCGTGGCGAGCCTTGTGTGGCTTTTCATCATATGAATTCTAGACGGCGTGTTGGAGAGAATGGTGTTCGCATCTTTGTTAGTGGTTGGGAGTTTAGGGAGGCTTGTCGCAGGAGGGCTGAGAACGAGTTTACGGTTGCTTTGAGTGATCATAGTGATTTCCATGGATTACTAAGGTATGTTGAGGAAAGCAGGCCAAAGATGGTTTTTACGGACAATTATAGGTCTGGAGATGCAGTTGCGTTAGCGAAGGAGATTCAGAGGCGACTAGGTATTCCTGCTAAGCCTCTTCCACCATAAGAGAGTCCAAGCGATAGGTGAACACGGAGAAACGGGAATAGTCCCGCCTAGCCCCAGGGTTTACCAACAGTTCAAATAGTCTGCAGATATGTCTAACGACAGAAAGAGAGAAGCATGGTTGGGTTTTTTCCAAATTGGTGTTTTGGAGATTGCGTAGAAAGAAGAAATGCTTTGAGTTTTGTGGCAAGTTTGACACATTTCTTTTCTATGCACACGCCTTTTTTCACGCAAGATAGCATGCTTTTTATTAGCAAGATCGCTGCAAAAAAGCTTGTAGAGATTAGGTGATGTCTCTATGTATTGCGCGAAGTGTGGGAAAAAACTGCTTGAAGACGCAGAATTTTGCCCAAACTGTGGAGCTGCTGTTGGGCTAGAGGTTGGCTTAGTTGAGACGCCTGCTGAAAGAATTGGGCATGATCGTTTTTTGCAGCAACATTGGATCAGAAGGATTATTGCCATCGTGATTGATTCTATCATAGTTTTTATCGCAACTACAGTCGTGTTTGCAACCGTCTTCTTTCCGCTATTTCTAGCACACCCCATTGGGTTTTTCAACTGGCTGATCTTTCCCTTTGCAATGGGTTTAGTCTACGTTCTCTATTTCACTATGGCTGAGTCGATTTATGGATGCACCATCGGAAAGGGGACAGTCGGGCTTAAAGTTGTGGCGGTGGATGGGGGACAACCAAGTTTGGAAAGCGCCTTCATAAGAAATATTAGCAAAATCTACTGGATTTTCTTGATTTTGGACGTAATCGGTGGTTTTTTCACCGCGAGAGATCCTCACCGAAAGTATAGTGATCGAATTGCGGATACAACAGTTGTCTGACGTAAGAAATGCCTGCGTGTGAACTATTGTAGTTCGTTCTTAATGAAATTTAGCAGTTCGCGAAATTCTTTGTCTCTTGCTAGATTGGATGTCTTCAGCTTGATGTTTTCTATGCTCAACTGGCCTAAATCAACTTCAACGGCTCTTTTGAGCTGTTCTTGTTCATTAATAGGCATGCTTGATATTCCAACCGCGTTGAAAGATTTTAGAATAGATGCTCCAATAGCGTCGATGGCTACCCTATCACTTCCAGCGATCATGACTCCTGACGAAGCCACCTCTCCCTTATCTGGTCCTCCAGAAATAAAACATCTCATACCATCCAAAACGACAAGATCAACCGAATAACCGAGATTAATCTCAGCAATAAGACTGCGCATCCTCTCACTGTTATGAAGGTAACTTCTATCCGCAGGATTAATTACGCCAACCGCATTCTTCAAACTCAACGTAAAAACCCCGCCATATTGATGAGTCTTCAGACAGGGAAGCGAAATAATTCTTGACGCATCATAGACTGTCCTCGCCAGCTTAAAACCTTCAGGCCACATCGTTGCTTTTTTCGGCTTAACCGTCACCCACTCTTCATTTTCAAAAAATGAAACCCTAACACCAAACTCCTTCGCCACATTCAAAGTTCCATTCAATTCCATAACCCTACGAGTAGGAAGCCACCTTGGACCAGACATGTCGCCTACAACAATCTCATCCTTAGACACTCCTTTTTCCAGCAACAATCGCAAAACTGTTTGAAGCGTCACTGGATGAACACTACCTGGAAAAGCATCATCACTATTAAGGTTCGGCTTGACCAAGATGTGTCCATCTCGCCCAGCCAATGCAGAGTCAAGGCCACCGATTAGATTCAATGCTTCTACAATCCCTTCAACCCTGTCATCTGTCCGAACAAGAGCGACAACACTCCGCCCATCCTCAATGTAAGGACCACGCCTCAAAGGCTTACACTCCACCTTGGGCGCCTTCTTTGCGTAGGAAGCGACCCTTTTGAAAATCTGCCGAGGCGATTCTGTCAAACTATCAAACCTCACGTTTCCCTGTGATAAAATCTTCAACCCACTGTCTTGCCACATCGTCTGGAACCTGAATAGGTGGGTGCTTGAACGCATACGAGGAGATGCTGATAAGTGGTCCGCCTATTCCTCGGTCTAACGCTAACTTCGCTGCTCTAACAACGTCGATAACTACTCCAGCGCTGTTCGGGGAATCCTCAACCTCTAGCTTCCCGGTAATCGTTACTGGCATATTACCGAATTTCCGACCCTTGATGAAAACGTAGCAGATTTTTTTGTCGCCGAGAAAAGGAACATAATCTGACGGGCCTATCCGTGTTGGAACGTCGTAGGGAACCATGCTCGTCACCGCCTCGGTCTTGCTGATCCGCTTCGTCTTCAGCCGTTCCTCAACGGTCATATTCTGAAAGTCAGTGTTCCCGCCTAAATTCAATTGATAAGTCTCTTCTATCTCCACTCCACGATCAACGCATAATCTAGCCAAGTTCCGATGCAAAATTGTGGCACCCAACTGACTTTTCACATCATCCCCAGCAGCTGGCAGACCTTTCGCCTTGAACCGTTCACCCCACACACGATCGGAAACAACAAACTCAGGCATGCAATTCACAAACGCACATCCAACATTCAAAGCAGCCCGCGCATGGTGCCGCGTTGCTTCATAGCTTCCCACAGGAAGAAAGTTGACCAACACGTCTGCTTCAGCTTCTCTGAGAACATCCGCTACGTTAACAGGCTTACAATTCTTCGCATCATAAGTTTTGAAAGTCTCCTTGGTGTGAGCTGCAACACCGTCAAGAACTGGCGCTCTGGAAACCTTAACACCCAGTTTAGGCACAGTGGCAAACTTTTCGCAAGAGTTTGGCTCTGAAAAAATAGCGTCACCTAAATCTTTGCCGATCTTGAGCCTATTCACGTCGAAGGCGGCTACAAACCTTATGTCTCGAATGTGGTAGCCTCCGAAATTCACGTGCATCAGCCCAGGAACCTTAACCTCTTCTGTCACGTTCTTGTAGTATTCCACTCCTTGAATGAGAGCTGAAGCACAGTTACCTACACCCGTAATCGCAACTCGAATTTCCGACAAATCAGTTCCTCCACAAACATCATTCAGTTTACAAACGCTTATTTAAGTTAGCGACAGACTGTGCCAGCCAATAGTTTTGAGTAAAATGTAAAAGCAAGTTTCGTTCATCAATAACAGTTGATCGGAGGTTTATGAATGGGAGGTACAGTTATTCGACACGAACCATTCAAAGAAGTCGTGATCATGGAATGCAACCAATTCCCAACGCCAGACGACCTAGCACGCTTTGCTAATATCAGCGTTGGAGGAAGACCTACTGGCATCTACTGGGCGGATGGAGTAGCGTTCGTTTATTATCCTATACCAATAACGACTAGGGCTGCTGCAGAACATCTCATCGAAGAGAAGAGAGTTTACTGGGCCTTCGTAAGTTACTCGCTAATGCCGAAATACCAGTCAACAATTGAGACAAAAGAAAGGCTTATTGTTCCAGTCATCGATATGTCAACGAGTCCTCTGTTTCAAAAGGTTGCCCAATGGCTAAAACAACAGGGAACTAAAACTACTTCTTAGCCCACTCCCAAAAACTTTCCAGATACTGTTCAAAGCAACCGTTTTTCTTCAGATATGAACCATACTTGACGAGAGCAGCCATTGCCCGTGCGGCATCCTCAGGCGAAGAAAATGCGGGAATTCCAAATTTGTCAAATCTTGACCGAATGTACATGGCCATCTCAGTCTCGCCTATGTCACAGGCCACCATAGGTTTCGCATGGTCCTTCGACACCATTGCCACCCTGTCGACAAAATCTTCCAACAAACCAGGAGTATGATGCAACCCGAGCACGATGATGCCGTGAATCTCAGAATCCTCCAACAAAATCTTGGCGCCGGCTTCATACATTTCTGAGGTCACGGAGCCTGTAAGGTCTAGAGGGTTCAAATTGGTTGCAAACGTGGGAATTTTGCCCTCTCTCTTGAGTCCTTCAAACTTCTTGATAGTCTCACTCGAAAACTCTCCTACATTCACTCCCATCGACTCACATTCATCAGCCGCCATTATACCCGGTCCACCAGCGTCAGTGATTATGGCAACGTTTTTTCCTAGTGCTGGTGGCTGAAAGGCGAAGGCTTTGCCTACGTCGAAGAATTCTTCCATGTTTCTGGCTCTTATGATGCCGACTTGGGTGAAAATGCTGTCATAGATTATGTCGGAACCTGCAATGGCCCCAGTATGGGACATCGTTGCTCTCGCCCCTGCTTCTGTTCTTCCTAATTTCAGGGCGACTATGGGCTTTTTGGTCGTGATTTCCTTTGCAACCTTCATGAACTCTCTTCCAGACTCTATGCTTTCGACGTACAGAAGAATAACTCGGGTTTTCTCGTCATGTAAGAGATAACGAAGCATTTCAGGTTCAGCCACATCGTATTTGTTTCCAAAACTCACAAACTTGCTTATGCCTAACTGTTTGCCAGCGAGATAGTCCAAGGCAGACACTCCAAAGGCCCCGCTTTGAGTGACGACGGCGACGCGTCCAGACATGGGACGTGGAGTGGTGATCACCTCGTCTCCGGTTGTAAGAATCTTCGTTTCAGGGAGAAAGAGCATGTCCACACCAGTGTGGGGATCGAAAACGCCGAGGCAGTTTGGCCCCAGCACTCTAATTCCTGCATCTTTGGCGATCGTTTTAACCTTTTCTTCAAGGTCATGTCTGCCGATTTCGCCGAAGCCACCGCTGATGATCACGGCTGCTTTCACGTCTTTGATGGCCCCTTCTTTCATAATCTTTGGAACGATCTCGGCGGGAACTACGATGACGATTAGTTCAACTTCTCCGACAATTCTGTTAATGGACGGGTAACATTTGAACCCGAGAATAAACCGTTCATGTGGATTAACTGGATATAACTCTCCTCTGAAGAGGCCTCTTCGCTTGTTTTCAGCAAAGTTACTGAAGATTGTGTGTCCTGCTTTCATGACTCTGCGGGAGGCCCCTACAACTGCAACTGAACGTGGATTAAAAAACAGGTTCATCTGTTTGACATCAGACATTTTTCGCTTCCGCCTTCATGAGTGAATTGTTATGCACAGGTATTTTCTTGTCCGTGTATTCAAGGGTTATCATTTTCTATTTATGAGCTTTTACAATGACAATTGGCTTGTGCTCTATTGCGCTGAGCATGTCCCACGCAACATTGGTTATGGAGACTTTGAACGTTTCTGCCATGTCCCAGACGGTTCTTCCCGCGCCGAAGCCTCGTGCTCTGTTCGCAATTTCCGCAATTTCCAGAGCTTCTTCAACATGCATCTCCGAGCCTGCAACCGCGACTGGAGTAGCCCTACGTTTGACTTTGAATAATCTTCCTATCACATATGCAAGAAACCCCCCGGGTGAACGTATTCCGCTGATGGATTTTGGGCGGGGAGTGAAATGGAATCCTCTTATAGAATACGTCTTATCTGTATCCACTATCATGACTATGACGCTTTTGCCTAGCTTAGATTCTAAGTATCTACGAATTTTCTCCGCAATCTGAGAAGCGTTTCTTAGTGGAAGGCTGACGTAGGAATACGGTAGATTGCTCCCGTCGATTCCTCCCTCTGACCCGAACATTAGTGTCTGCAAAAACCCTGCATGTTCTAAGGCTACTTGCTTGTGAGCGCTACCTTCTTTTATAGGATATTCCCGAATGTGTCGAATAGTCGTCTTTCTCAGGCGACAGAGCTGTCCAAGAAAGTAGCCCCAAACATAACGCATCCAATATTTTGCCAGAAGACGCGCCAGCCAGACAGGTTTAATGACACTTTCGTCTACAATGTTGCCTAAAGCGGTGGAAATAGCCTTTTCGGAGATTGTTACTATGTCTCCATTCTCCACCTTGTTTTCAATGGCGTCAACTATTTGGCGGAGGTAGTTTTGCCTGGGTCTCCAGTATCGTGTTGTCACAGCCAACGTCTTGTATCGTTTAACCACGTTGCATCACGGTTCAAGCGTCAAAGCTCTAAGCGTTTATGCAGAATAAATATGTGATACCTGCAAAAGGAAAGACCGTGCGGACGTACATTTATACCTCAGAAGGTGGCCAGCCATTCTTCATTTCCCCACATCACTCAGTTAGAAAATTGTGCATCGAATTCTTTATCTCATTTTTTGCACGCGCAAGTCTATTTAAAGGCTTTATTCAGTTCTTTTGCTGACCCGTAGCTTTTCGCCTTAGCTACCATTATAACTTCATAAACTTCTTTTTTATCTCTTCAATTTTGCAAGTGGGGTCCTTCAAAACTCCTTCAGGACAGTAGCCAAGTTCAATGCAAGAAGGTCCGGCGTTCTCAAAAATTACTGGAGCAGCTCGCTTTGCCAGCCTCAGCATTTCTATCGCCATCTCCCTTATCTCCCACTGAGACCTTTCGCAACATCGAAGTTTGAAGAAGTGGTGCAGTTCCCTTGCGTTCATAGTTATCAAAATATTCGTTTTCGCCGCGTTAGGCAGAATAAACCTTGCGTCTTCTTTGGGAGCTCCATATTTCAACAGTTTTTGATATGTTTCTGATATTTTCATCAATGCTTCATTATAGATTTTCTTTGCTTCTTCGTTTTCAAGAACGCTTGGAGGAGCAACGTAGCGTTCCAAGGTGTCGTATGTAACGTAACGTTGACTCTGCTGTGTGTATGAGGCGATTCTGTGTCTCACTAGCTGATGGGTTAACGCTCGCGAAACTCCTTCGACGCTGAAAGTGAACGAAGCATGTTCAATCACGGAATGATGACCATAACCCATTACCTCACGTAGGGTTTTCCTCGCCTTCTCCAAATTGAGTTTTTCAAGCAGTTTAGATGTT
>CP070709.1:303560-306544 GCA_020350305.1 Candidatus Bathyarchaeota archaeon | reverse complement strand
GAAGGATGTTTCAAACATGGTATCAAGTGAGAGGAATGCTCTCTAACTCCACGTTTAGAAACAAAATTGCCTCAATTATTACGCATCGATTCCCGATTAGGGACATAGCTAAAGGCATGGAAGTAATTCATTCCAAACAAGCAGGAAAGGTTGTCCTTGAGCCTAGGTGGGAATAGGTAAATGTTAAGAGAATGTTCGTCAGATTAAAAAGAGAGATGTAAACTGTTCATTAAAAGGTGATTCATATGTCAATAAAACGACATCCAACAAAATATTTGGGCGAGGAATATCAACGCTTAGTCCGTGAAAGCCTGAACTGGGAACTTAAAGAACTCCAGACCCCCAGTGAACCTATCTGTACCGTCAACGGCAGAGAAGTCATAATGCTCTGCGCCAATAACTATCTCAACCTGTCTACCCATCCAAAAGTCGTCAAAGCAATGCTCGAGACAACCAAAAAGTATGGTGCAGGGGCTGGTAGTGACCGATCAATCGCTGGCAACATGACAGCCCATGAGGAGCTAGATCGTCATCTTGCAAGATTTAAACGGGCACCTGCGTCGCTGACTTATCAAACTGGCTTCATGGCAAATGAGGGACTCATCCCTCAGCTTGGTGGCAGAGGTGATCTTTTCGTGTCAGATGAGTTGAATCACGGCTCCATCATCGACGGTGTAAGACTGACCCACGCTGATCGCGCTATCTTCAAACACAAGGATGTTGAAGATTTGGTGCGAGTTATGGATGAGGCGGAAAAACACAAACCAGCCTACAAGCACATATGGATCTTCACTGACGGCGTCTTCAGCATGGATGGCGACCTCGCGCCACTGGCCGAAATCGCAAAAATCGCTGGAGAACACGGTGCAGGCGTTTACGTGGACGATGCACATGGAGAAGGTGTACTTGGAGACGGTGGTCGGGGCATTGTCAATCATTTCCACCTTGACCACAAGCAAGTTCATGTTGAAATGGGAACGTTTTCAAAAGCTTTTGGAGTTGTTGGTGGACACATTACTGGTGGCGAAGACTTGCGAAACTTCGCTTACAATAAGTCAAGAACATGGTTACTCAGCGGAGGCGTACCCCCAGGAGTAGCTGCGGCATGCAGTGCAGCAATCAGTGTTCTTGAATCTGAGCCACAACACGTCAGGAAAGTTTGGGAAAATCGCAACTACTTCATAAAAGCAATGCAAGACCTAGGCTTTGACACAGGGAACAGCGAAACACCGATCGTGCCGGTGATGTGTGGCGACAGCAAGAAGGCGAAGGATCTTGCAGATTTTATTTGGAAGAAAGGTTTCTTTGCGTTACCAATAGTCTATCCGATGGTGGCCCGTGATAAGGCAAGAATTCGCGCTCAGCTATGCACCAAGCACACAAAAGAACAATTGGACAAAGCCGTTGAGGTGTTTGAAGACGGCGGCAAAAAGCTTGGTTTAATTTAGTTGTTCAGCGAGCTAAGCCTGACCAAATTCCATTCCTTTCTCGAAGGCTTTCTTGTTTACTTCAAACAGTTGTCTTTTTTTCTCTCCCAAAAGATCTCTTAATCCTTCAAGAACCTTTCCTTTAGATACAATCTTTGTGTGTGCAACGTATGCTCCTAACATCACCATGTTAGCAACCCTTTTGTCACCAATTTCGGAAGCAATCTCATTCGCCGGCACTCCAATCACAGTGATGTTTTTTCTCTTGACTTTGCGAGTAATCAAGGAACTATTCATTACTAGCACACCCCCTTCTTTTAACCGAGGTTCAAAAGCATCTAATGATGGATTGTTCATCACAATTAAAGAATGAGGAGACGTGATAACGGGAGATCCAATTGCTTCACCTGAAATGACTACCGTGCAGTTAGCTGTTCCTCCTCGCATTGCAGGACCATAAGAAGGAATCCACGTCACGTTTTTCCCTTCTTTCATTGCACCATTTATCAGTAGCTTTCCAATAAACATGATTCCTTGCCCACCAAAACCTGCCAGTATGATATCTTCATAAGAAGGTGCTTTCATTCTCTTCTCATCCCTCCTCTTTAGGAGATTTAAATTCGCCAAGTGGATAGTAAGGCATCATCTTTTCCTCCACCCATTTTACCGCTTCGCGAGGAGACATTCTCCAAGGCGTTGGACATTGAGATAAGACTTCTACTAAGGAAAAGCCCAAACCTTTTATCTGAGTTTCAAACGCCTTCTTTATCGCTTTCTTTGCTCGTATCACATTTTTTGGATCGTTTACCGCCACTCGTGCGATATAAGCTGCCCCATCAAGAGTTGCAAGAATCTCTGACACTCTCAACGGATAGCCTGCTTCTTCCGAAGTTCGTCCAAAGGGTGAAGTAGTTGTCTTCTGACCAATAAGAGTCGTTGGGGCCATTTGCCCACCAGTCATCCCGTAAATAGCGTTATTGATGAAAATTGTAGTAATTTTCTCCCCTCGAGCAGCCGTGTGAATAATTTCAGCTGTCCCGATGGAGGCCAGATCTCCGTCTCCCTGATAGGTGAAAACAACAAGTTCAGGATTCACTCGTTTACAGCCCGTTGCAATCGCTGGTGCTCTCCCGTGGGCTGCTTCGTACATATCACAATTAAGATAATTGTACAGAAGAACAGAACAGCCCACTGGCGCCACTCCAACTGTTTTTTCCAAAATTCCTAGCTCATCAATCACTTCAGCTATTAAACGATGGACTATTCCGTGGCCACATCCGGGGCAATAGTGAGTTGATACCGGGTACATAGATTTGGGGCGTTCAAAAATTTTCTTCATCTCAGATCACCGCCTCTTTTTCACGATTTTCTCCACTTCAGCTGCGATTTCATCATAGCTTGGGATCATACCTCCAACTCTACCATAGAAATAAATCTCTTCCTGCCAGAGCCGCCAAGGCGATCTCTGCAATTGTGACTACTGCACCCTCTGCAATAGAGTATTCCTTGCGTCCTGCAATCTTAATGGTTAATTCCTTCCCCCGGCCGGGCCCCGAT
>CP070709.1:299583-303460 GCA_020350305.1 Candidatus Bathyarchaeota archaeon | reverse complement strand
GCTATGTCAACTTCAATTATGATGGCCACATCTGGGTCAACCACGTGTGCAACTGTTATGGCGCCTCGGCATCCAACTTCCTCTTGAACCGTTGCCGCGCCAAAGACCGTGTTGGGATGTTTAATTCTTTTTTCTTTGAGCCTGCGGACAACTTCCATGGCAACGAATGCACCAATTCGATCGTCAAACGCCTTTCCCATTGCGATTTTTCCATTCCTAATTAAGGAGAAAGGTGACCAAGGTATTACTGGATCGCCCATTCTTATGCCCATTTCCTCAGCTTCCTTCTTGCTCGAGGCCCCAACGTCTATGTACATAGATCTTTTTTCAACTACTTTTTTCAGTTCTTCTGGAGAGAGTAGATGAGGGGGTTTTGCAGCTATAACTCCGGGAACATCTCCTTCCTTAGTTCTTACAGTCACTCTTTGCGTCAGAAGCACTTGATCCCACCATCCTCCAAGCGGGTTAAATGTCAGGAACCCTGTCTTTCCATCTATCCCCGAAATAACGAAGCCGACTTCATCAACGTGTCCTGCAAGCAACACCCGTGGTCGACCGGCGTCTCCACGATGTTTGAATACAACAGAGCCCAATTTGTCTGTGGTTGTCTCATCTGCATAAGGCTTCACATATTCTTTGACGATTCTTGAAACCTCACGTTCGAAGCCTGTGGGCCCAAATGATTCGCAGAGTTTCTTCAACAGTTCGATTGCTTTTTTGTCAACCAAAATAATCACCCATAACAAGAGCACTTTTTCACTTATCTATATTCAACTTTTGCTCTTCCAATGAGTTTCTTTTCCCTAATTATGCTTTTCGGAAATCTAGGCAGTATTGACAATGTATGTTTCGCTAATAGTCACGAGATCCTTGAGTAACGTAAAATCCATTAGTATCCGTTGACCAAATACGTATTCAGATGGAAACATGTTTGTTACAAACAAAGAGCTTCTATCCGCCGCTATGGCAAAAGGCTACGCTGTCGGGGCCTTCAACATTCAAAACCTAGAAACCTTGTTAGCCGTAATTGAGGCCTCCACCGAAGAGCGGTCTCCTGTAATAGTTGCAGTAACCCCTAGCACAATCAAATATGCAGGATTAGAATATCTGGCTAGAATGGTAAAGACTGCAGCGGAATCTGTTCCGGTGCCGATGTCTCTTCATTTAGACCATGGAAAAAATATAGAGACCGTTTCAAAATGCATTGACGCCGGGTTCACTTCTGTAATGATTGACGGTTCGCATCTAAATTTTGAAGAAAATATTTCCTTGACAAAACACGCTACACGTTTGGCTCATTCAAAAGGCATCTCTGTTGAAGGGGAACTCGGAAGACTTGCTGGCGTAGAGGATGCAACCGTGGAAGAGAAGAAAGCGGTGTTGACAGATCCTGAGGCAGCTAAAGAGTTTGTTGAACGAACGGGTGTAGACGCGCTTGCGGTGGCAATTGGTGCATCGCACGGGGCCTACAAGTTCAAGGGAGAGCCAAAACTTGACTTCAAAAGGCTGAAAGCTATAAGAAAAAAGGTTGAGGTTCTGCTAGTTTTGCATGGAGCATCCAGTGTTCCATCACGGATAATTGAGAAAGCCACAAAGTGGGGAGCTGAACTGAGTGGAGCTAAAGGAATCCCAGAAGAACATATCAAAGAGGCTATATCTCTGGGAATAACAAAAGTAAACATTGACACCGATTTACGATTGGCTTTCACAGGTGCAATTCGAGAAATCTTGATTGGTTCGCCGAAAGAGTTTGATCCCAGAAAGATTTTAAGGCCGGCGAAAAATGCTGTGAAAGAGGTTGTAAAGGGTAAGATGCGTTTATTTGGAAGCTCAGCCAAAGCTTTCTAGTAGTGGAGAAAAAATGAAAGTCGGAGTATTAAGCGGAGGAGGAGATGCTCCGGGAATTAACGCTGTGATTAGGGCTGTTGTGAAGAAAGGAATTGAATCCTATGGGTATGAGATGGTCGGCGTTAGAAACGGATGGCGAGGACTAGTTGAAAATGAATTTATCGCGTTGGATCTTGACGAAATTTCGGGAATACTTCCTCGCGGAGGCTCCATCCTTGGAACTTCGAGAACTAATCCCTTCAAGCACAAAGATGACGTGGAGAAAATTCTGAGAAATGCTAAGGAAAATGACCTTGGTGCAGTAGTTGTTATTGGAGGAGAAGACACCCTAGGAGTGGCTTGCAAGCTTCATGAAATGGGGCTTTCCTGCGTTGGAGTGCCTAAAACAATCGACAACGATTTGCATGGCACCGATTACACTTTCGGTTTCAACACAGCAGTTTCAATAGCCACCGACACGCTTGACAGACTTCACACCACGGCGGAGTCACATCAGCGGGTGATAATTCTCGAAGTGATGGGCAGATATACCGGCTGGATTGCGTTGGAGGCTGGATTAGCTGGAGGAGCCGATGCTATTTTGATTCCAGAAAAACCATTTGACGTCGATGAAGTTTGTGATCGTATTGAGCAGAGGGAAAGTCGTGGCAAGAATTTCAGCATTATCGTCGTTGCTGAGGGAGCGAAACCCAAGGACGGCAAAATGATACTCTACAGCGACAACAGAGATGAGTTTGGTAATGTTAGGTTCGGCGGCGTGGGCTACTATCTTGGCAAAGAAATGGAAAAATGCATAGACACTGAAACAAGAGTTGTGGTTCTTGGCCACCTTCAACGAGGTGGTTCTCCAACACCCTTTGACAGGATTTTGGCCACAAGGTTCGGAATCGCTGCTATAGATCTTGTCCACCAAGGCCAGTTTGGGCGTATGGTTGCCATACAAGGAAATAGGATTGTTTCTGTTCCGCTAAAAGACGTTGTGGGTAAGCGAAAAACCGTTGATTTGAAACTTTATGAATTAGCAAGCATCTTTTTTGGTTAAATGCTTGTAAGCGACTCTCTCAAACTCTGCGCAGCCACTTCTGGGGACGTAACGTTTACAAACATACCCGTGCTGTTCTCGAATCCAGCTTGAATTGATAATTTTGGGTAAACTTCAAGGTGCCAGTGAAAACATTCATGTTGCCCACGAGTTGGCGCTATGTGGAACCCATAGGAGTACGGCGGGTCATTCAGGATTGTTGCGAGACTGCTCAAACATATTCTAAGAGCACGAGAAAAATCTCTCTTCCCTTTTTCATCCAGTTGTAACAATGTGTGCTGATGCTTTTTGGGAAGAAGCCAGAGCTCAAACGGATAGACACTTGCCCATGGAGCAAATGCAATGAAACTTTGGTTTTCAGAAATAAATCTGGGACTGCTACGCTCTGCCTCGATTATTTCACAGTAAGGACAAACATCCTTTTTTTCCAACCAGCTCCTACAAGCGGCAAGTTCATCTGAAATCAGTTCAGGAACCATCGGAGTTGCGATTATTTGACTGTGAGCATGAGAAAGTGAAGCCCCAGCCTCTTTTCCATGATTTCTAAAAATGGAAACGTATTCCCACCTTGAAAGACTCTTCAACCTATCCAAGTAAGCTTGCACCACTAACTCGATTTGCGCAAGTCTGGCGTTGTTCGGATGCTCATCATGATTAGGCGACTCTATTAAGACTTCATGCGCTCCAACGCCGTCCTTTCTTCTATGAAGATCATCTTCAACTAGAGGAATAGGGTTTCGAGGACTAAGAGCAGGGTACAGATTTGGAATGCACCTTATGAGCCAATTTTTGACTCTTCTTTCATCAGAGTCTTTCTTCCTTTTTATGCCTCCGTCAGAGGGAAGGTAAAGAAGGACTGCAGGTGGTGTCTTTCTTTCGTTTCCGGGGCAAAAAGGGCACGTTTTGACCTCTGTCCTTTCAGATGGCTTGCTCGAATAGTCTGTTGGGCGTTTCGCTCGTTCAGAGGCTATTATCACCCAGCGGTCT
>CP070709.1:293796-299483 GCA_020350305.1 Candidatus Bathyarchaeota archaeon | reverse complement strand
GCAGGCTGCAGCGCACAATGTTTGAACGTTGGTTATCCTTGCACTGGTTGTGGTGGTCCTTGCCCCAATGTTTCAGAACAAGGGGCGGCTATGATGAGTGCTTTAGCATCTATTCTTGGCATCGACGAGGAGAAAGAAGTAGGCTTTGATGCAGAGAAATTGATAAACCAAATCAAGGATCCGGTTGGCACTTTCTACAAGTATTCATTACCGCATTCGATCCTTAGAAGAAAGGTGATGGAGAAATGAAGCGAATATCCATTGACCCGATAACGAGGCTTGAAGGCCATGGTAAGATTGACATATTCCTAGACGATGCAGGGAACGTTGCGAACGCTTATATGATTATACCTGAGCTGAGAGGCTTCGAGAAGTTCTGTGAAGGAAGAAGAGCAGAAGACCTACCAATAATAACCACCAGAATCTGTGGTGTCTGCCCAGTTGCCCACCATTTTGCGTCTACTAAAGCTTTGGACATGGCATTTAAAGTTGATCCGCCATCGACTGCCAAAAAGCTTAGAGAACTCATGTATAATGGCTACTTTATCTACGATCACATACTGCACTTTTACTTCTTAGGAGGCCCAGACTTCGTTGTGGGCCCTGACGCGCCTGCTGCTGAGAGAAACATTTTAGGCGTAATTAAGAAAGCTGGTTTGGACGTAGGTAAGGAAGTTATTAAGCACAGAGCGTATGGACAGAGGATAATTGCCATTCTAGGCGGTAAAGCTACGCATCCTGTTTGCGGGATTCCCGGTGGTATTTCAAGTTCGTTAAGTGAGGAGAATAGACAAGAGATTGAGAGGATGGCGAAGTCTTGTGTGGAGTTTGCTAAGTTCAGCCTTAGATTGTTCAATGATGTGGTTTTGAAGAATGAAGATTACGTGAACTTGATTAGAAGTGACATCTACACCATGAGAACGTATTATATGGGTCTCGTCGATGATGATAACAAGGTCAACTTTTATGATGGAAAAGTGCGAGTTGTAGACCCTGAAGGCAGAGAATTCATGAAGTTCAGTCCAAATGAGTATCTAGACGTTGTTGAAGAACATGTGGAGCCGTGGACTTACGTTAAATTCCCATACCTCAAGAAGGTCGGCTGGAAAGGTTTCGTAGATGGCGCTGGAAGCGGTGTTTATCGTGTTGGCCCGCTGGGGCGCCTTAACGCTTCTGAGGGAATGTCGACCCCTCTGGCGCAACAAGAGTTTGAGAGAATGTATGAGACATTAGGTAAACCCGTGCATTCTACTTTGGCTTTTCATTGGGCGAGGCTGATTGAATTAATGAACGCTTCTGAGAGAACGCTGGAGCTTAGTCAAAACTCAGAGATTACAAGTAAGGATGTGAGGAACCCAGTGGGTGCACCTGGTGAGGGTGTAGGAATTGTGGAGGCGGCAAGAGGCACTCTAATCCATCATTACATTCTAGACGAAGATGCCTTAGTTAAGAAGGTAAACTTGATAGTAGCTACAACCAACAATTCTGCAGCCATTAACCTGTCTATTCGTGACGCTGCGAAGGGTTTGATAAAGAATGGTGTAGTTAATGATGGGTTGTTAAACAAGGTGGAGATGGCATTTAGAGCATATGACCCTTGTATGGGTTGTGCCACGCATTTTGCTGTTGGTCAGATGCCTCTTGAAGTGAAAATATACGACACTAATAAGAAGCTGCTAAAAACTCTGAGAAGATAACCTTCTGCATCTTTTCATTTCTTATGCTCCTACAAAGAGAACTGACAAATGAAAAAGCAGCATGCAACAGACACAAACGAACTTGAGGATAAGTTGCAGAGCTGGCTTTCTGATGCCCGAAGAGTAGTAATCACAGGTATCGGAAACCCACTTAGAAAAGACGACTTCGTTGGAGTCAAAATTGTAAGAAATCTACATGGAAAAGTTTCACAGCTTGTTTACTTGATAGAATGTGAAACCGTTCCTGAGAGCTTTATCGGGCCGATAACCAGGTTCAAACCCACAAATATACTACTCATCGACGCAGGCGTTATAAATCGAAAGTTTGGTTCCTCAAAACTCATAGAACCAGACCAAATGGCAACCCCGACAGCAATATCAACCCATGCGCTGCCTCTCCAAATATTTTGTAAGTACCTCGCAAAAACAACAGGCGCTAAGATTGCGCTCCTCGTGATACGGCCGAAGGACACCAGCTTCGGAGAAGGGTTAACAGCAGAACTAAATGAGGCGGCGAAACATTTGACCAGTCTTCTGTTGAATTTTCTTCCTTGAAGACAATGTTTTCTGCCGACTTATCTGTGTTAATGAAAACAATTTTTCACTCATCACCTATATTACAGGTCTACAGCTGAGCACCACTCAGATGTTGAGGCCGACAAAAAGCCTTTAAGAACGTAAGTTTATGAAGTTTTAACACTCTTTGGGAACGCAAGGAGCTAAAGAAATAGTGTTAGAGCCTGGCAAGCCTGAGTCATGTCTGGTTCCAGAAACCAGCAGATGCATGTCTACTGGCACCGTTTACCCTGATAACGCGTTATCCGAAGAGCGGAGGAGACACAAGATGGGAGAGAGTGAGTGCGATGACGGTTCGCAACATAACCAACGAGATACTGTCACGAATCTACAGAGAAGGTGCGTCATCTACCCAGAGAGTTCCGCGAAGCGTGCTCCGAAGCCTCCTAAACATTAGTCTGGGTAGATTCCCTCAAACATTCAAGCAATCCGTTTTTTCGTTGTCATTCAATTTGGGTGCTATTCTGGCGGGGGTACTACTCGCCATATATTTTGGAATTTTCTCTCTTGCTCCATGGACGCTTGCCGTGTACCCAGGCATCCTAAGTATGAGAGGGGTCATAGGTGGTTTGTTCAGCGGTCGCCTTAGCACAGGCTTACACATAGGAACCGTGAGGGTTGGCTTCACCAAAAACACGAGAAATTTTTACACGTTGTGGCGAGCAACCATTGTACTGACGCTTGTAAGTAGCGTTATGCTTGGGACAGTTGCTTCGCTGTTTGGAATGTTCTTTTGGGGAATCAATTTTTTGGATTCTACTGCTATTTTAGGCGTTGTTATTGCGACCATGGCGTTGTCACTTGTACTCATTTCTCCGATTACGGTGGCTGTTTCAGTTTTGTCTTTTAGGCGTGGTTTGGACCCTGATGTGACCGTATATCCAGTTATTTCCACTGTGGCTGACATTGTTGTTACCGCATGCTACATTTTGGTACTGAATGCCTTCTTTTCGTTAAGCTTCACAGGATATTATTTAATTGGAGTCTTCAACTTCATTTTTCTATGCCTTGTGCTGTATATTTTGTCTAGAGATGTTAGGGAAGAAGAATTTGTCAAAACAATCAAAGAATCCTTTCTTACTATAGCTCTAGTGGCTCTCATTGTAAACGTTACAGGTTCTTTTCTCGCTAGAATTACCGAAGTTGTTGGCAGTAGGCCGGAGATATACATTGTTTACCCCGCGTTGATCGATACTATCGGAAGCGTAGGGTCCATTGTGGGTTCAACAGCCACTACAAAACTGGTTTTGGGAACGCTCATGTCATCTTTTTCATCAGTTAAGCAGCATTTAAATGAGATAGGCGGTGCGTGGGCGGCGTCGCTTGTGATGTTTACGCTTTACTCTGTAATTTCATGTGTCACGCAAGGGATGTCCGTATTGAAGTTCTCAAGATTCATGGTGCTACTTTTTGTCACAAACATCTTGGCTGCCTTGTCCATGGTCATTATCGCCTATGCTGTAGGTATACTTACATACAGAAAAGGATGGGACCCAGATAACTTCGTGATTCCCATTGAAAGCTCGCTGGCTGACACAATAACAACCATCGCCCTTCTCGCAGCTCTTAATGTAATAGGTTTGTAACCCAAGCGCTATTGAAACTACACAAAAAGATTATAGTACCCATCTCTTCATTGTATCGCATGCCTTTGACACCTTTTCATCTGGGCCCTGGTTTGTTGATTGGGCTGTTACTCATTAGTTACATCGATTTCGCCACATTCTTGGTTGCTAGCGTAATCGTTGATGTGGAACCGATTGTAGTCATAATCTTTGGCCTAGACTATCCGCTTCATGGTTTCTTTCATTCTTTCTTAGGAGGAACCATCGTTGCACTTCTTCTGGCTGCAGTGATGGTCAAGGTTAGAGAATCTCCTTCGCCTCTATTGTCGTTTTTCAAGCTTGAACAGAAATCAACATTCAAGAATATCCTACTGGCCTCCTTTACTGGCATCTATATTCATATACTACTCGATTCACGGATGCATAGGGATATCCGACCGTTCTACCCGCTGGATTTCAATCCTTTCTCAAACAGTAGCTCACTACCTGGATTGTGGGTGCATATGTTGTGTGTTTGGTGCTTTATGGGAGCAGTAGCCATCTACTTGATCAGATTGTTTCTAATCTGGAGAAGAGCTATGAAGTGACGCTTGAGCAAGAGCAGGAATGTGCGGCGAAACAGAGAATGTTATATTCCTATCGTATTGTTGTCGAGATTTCGCGCACATAATCGGCCAGAGTCGAGTAGCCTAGTAGCCTACAGGCCTGTGGAGCCTGGCGCCCGGGTTCAAATCCCGGCCCCGGCCCTCAGCGCCGGTCCGGCTCCCGAGGTCCGTCTCTCGTTTGGGTCCATTCAGCCTCTCTATCGCTTCGATTGGGGCGTTCTCGGACACCCTGCTGACGTTTAGCCCCACCCGCTTGGCGGTTTCGACCACTCCTTGATCCAGATACAGACAAATCGATTTCCTGCTTCCCATGTTACCATGCACTTCCATATGAAACCATGCGAGCCGGGCTATTTATTGCCCCCTAAGGAGAAATCCATAGTAGTGGGCGAAAGAAAAGCCAAGAATTCGTTAGTGAAGTTCATGCTTTCTGTATGGGCCATTTGAATGCATACGAAGTAATCAATGCTGCAACCACAAACGCCGAAGTGCTCATCAGAATCGCATAGGGGTAGGCGGCTGTCAAAATATTCGAGATTAATTCAACGAGGACGAAACCAATATAGACTATGCCTAGGATGATGTTTGCCCAGCGATTCACCTTATCCTTCAAAGTAAGGGACAGGACAGCCATCACCAAAGGAATCCAGAAATACATAACTGCCATAGCCAGCAACAGTTCCTGTCCTATTTGCATGCCCAATATTGCCCCTTCCATTATCTCTTCCATTACGCCCGGCACCATGAAGAATATCACGGAGCCAGCCGTCATACTGACAGCGACGAATAGCCATAGCACTGCAAGCTTCATCTTCAAAGCTAGACGTTCCATAATCTATCAACATCTTTTTGCAGTTGAAAGATCCACCAATGTCGATGATTATTCCTCAAACCGCTTTAACACTTGTGTTCGCACGCGCATATATATAAACCGATACATCCTGACACAGTATATGTCAAAGATGATTGAGAGGAGAAACCGATGTCCACAAACCAATTCGTACCCGATGATTTTGAGATTCCCGCCTTGCTTGAGACAGACCGTTTCCGCCTTCGGATGCTGTCTGTAGATGACGTCGAAAAAGATTACGAAGCAGTCATCGAGAGTCGGGAGCTTCTTCACACTATGTTTGGCGGTCCTTGGCCGATACCAGGGTTTACTCTCGAAGAAAACCTCGCGGACTTGGAAAGGCACCAATAAGAGTTCCTCAGTCGCAAGGCGTTTGCCTATACGGTCGTATCCT
>CP070709.1:289412-293696 GCA_020350305.1 Candidatus Bathyarchaeota archaeon | reverse complement strand
CTTCAACCCACGCCCACAAAAAGCCACAACCGCAGGCAAGCCAAACCTATCCACCAGACCAGCCGTCTTAACAGCCCAACCCTTAATCTTCTCTTCCCCCTTAGTCAACCTCTCATCCTTTTTTTCAACCAAGGACAAAACTTGCTCCTGCCCCATACGCAACACACCTAACCGGCCGGAACCACAACGGGGACAAACCGGACGCTCAGGCAAATCCTTCACACGCAGCATCTCCAAATAATCCCAACAGTTGCAGCAGACAAATGTGCGAACCTCATTCAGCAACCTAGCCCTAGTTGACTCTATAAGAATCCTTTTCATACGCGCTGGCTGAATCAAATCCGTCTTCATACTCACCTTCTCAATGCCGACACGACCAACCGGAGTTGCCTCCCCACCAGTATCCAGCTTAACCACCTCAACTTCGCCGCTTCGAACTTCGCCCAAAATACGAACCAAGCACTCCAAATCCAAATCTTTTGTGAAAACCTCCTTTAATGCCTCATCGTAAATCGCCGTCCCTTCAAAACTCTTCATCAACCGCGATAAACTCACACGACTGAAATCAACCCACCTCTTCAAAGCACCAAAACGACGAGCAACGTGAACCATACGCCGCTTAAAAATGCCGGTTCGAACAGCTGACTTCGCCAACAAACCGCGAACAGCTAACTCACTCAATTGGCTCAACTCGCCAAATAAAACGGCAACACGGTCGGCATTCGCTTGCCCCCCAGTTTGAACAAAAACACGATAAGGGTCATGTTGAACAGCAACACCAGCCCCAAACTCTTCAGACAAAACATGGCCAAACAACTGAGCCAGGGCACGATTCGTCAACGAACCAAAATGAACGTGGACGATCACGAAGTCTTCCCAATCCTCAACTAAAACTCGCTTGTCAGAAGGAATTGGAAAACCCTTACGTAAATGCTCAACGGTTTCAGCCAAAGCACGTAAAATCGTATCTCTATCCGCTGGATACTCCTTGGTTAACTGAACAGCAATATCTTCAGGTTTCGCTCCGGCCTTTGTCTGCTCCTCCACTTGACCCCGTATCCGCCCAACCTCTTGTGCTACCATAAATGGAACAGGAATTTCCTCTCCAACCCAGCTTGGAATAGCGCCAGTCGGGTCATCAACAGGTTTCACGTATATGTGGTCGCCCATCACATTCAAAATCTTCCACGGAGTTCCGCGGATAATAAACTTCACGTTTGGCTTGCCGTATTCTGCGACAAAAGCCTCGTCTAAGACTCCGACAGCACTATCAGACGTCCCATCAACCACGAGGTATTTCTTCTCCGCGGGAATCATAGACAAATTCTCAAAATAATACTCGTACATGGCCTTCGTTCGACGAGGTTTAATTGCCAACTGGTCCTCAAAGGAAACCCAAGCAAACCTTGGAAAACGCTGGTGCATGTAGGTCAAGACCTTCTGAACATCCTCTACCGTCAAATCGGCATAAGGATGAGCATGCCTGAACAAGTCATAAATTTCGTAAAAGTACCAACGCTTCTTCTTCATCAGCAAGCCGATGATCTGATGTGCTAAGGCATCGTAGGGCTTGTGCGGAACCTCTACTGGCTCCAAATCTTCCTCACCAGCCATACGAGCAATTGCCATAGCCTCCAATGTGTCATCGGAGTCCATGGTGATAATAATCCCTCTAGCGATTCTTCCAATCCTGTGTCCACTCCTGCCCACACGCTGAATCAACCGTGTAACCTGCCGAGGGCTCATGTACTGAATAACCATGTCAATACGGCCAATGTCGATGCCCAACTCCAAAGACGATGTGGCAACCAATCCTCTAAGCTCACCACTCTTCAACCCGCGTTCAGCCGCGATCCGTGAAGGTTTAGCCAAAGACCCATGATGAATAGATACAGGGAAGTCTATGTCCCAAACCTTGAATCGGCTTGCCAAAACCTCTGAAATAGCTCGCGTGTTGGTAAAAAGAAGAACGGACTTCTGCTTCTCAAGAAATTTGCGGATTATACTGAGTCGAGCAGCTACCTCGGGGCGAGTGAAAAGTGTTGAAGCAAGCTCGTAATCTTCAGGTTTAGGTTTCGGAAAAAGAATCTTCAATCTCATAAGCCTGGCAACAGGGACTCTCACGATTTCAACATCACGTCCATTGCCTACAAGAAACTGAGCAACCCTCTTTGGGCTGCCAATCGTAGCAGACAAGCCGATCAGTTGGAACTCTCTGCCCGTGACCCATCGAAGTCTCTCAAGAGCCAGTGACAACTGGCTTCCTCGTTTGCTGTCCGCCATCTCGTGGACTTCGTCTACGATTACCCATTTGACGTGGCTGAGGTGTTGGCGCATCAGTCTGCCAGGTAAGATGGCTTGCAACGTTTCTGGCGTTGTGATAAGAATATCTGGTGGGTTGCGAGCTTGTCTTGTGCGTTCTTTTGTGTCTGTGTCGCCATGTCTGACCGCCAGCTTAACATCTAGGTTGTTGCACCACCATTCGAGACGTTCAAGTATGTCTCGGTTTAATGCTTTGAGTGGTGTAACGTATAAGATTTTGATTCCATACGATCTTTCCGGCGTTTTGATGAGCATGTTGAGAACCGGTAGAACTGCTGCTTCGGTTTTTCCTGTGGCTGTTGGTGATATGAGGAGAACGTTTTTTCCTTCTAGGATTTTTGGTATGGTCTTCTTTTGGGGTTCCGTTGGAGCCTCAAATCCCCTCTGTTCAATCAGTCTGCGAATGGGTTTGAGCAGTGTTTTAAAAGGGTTCTTTGAAGATTCATCCAAGAAGACCAGCAACCCTGAAGCACAAAAGATACAGCAAAAGCATGTGTAAAAGCATTTTGGAAATCTAACGCAAATGCTGAGTTGTCTTTCTCAAAAGTAGTCGGGGATATGGCAAAGCAATGGTTGGATGCCTTAATAGCCTTGACTTTTCCATATAGTCAATGTTGAGTTAGAGATTTTTGGGGCAATGTAAGGGAAAGTTTTTTATTCAATATCATTCAAACCATGATGAATGTTTATGATGGAGGAAAATGGCATGGCTAAATGTCCAAAATGTGGAGCAGAAGTTGGTAGCCAAAGAAAGTCTTGGAAGATGGCTGGTCGCCCAGATAGAACGGGAAAGAGAACCGAGCTGACTATAGGGCTCTTCGACTGCCCAAGATGCAAGAAAGCCTTCAGGACTGTCTTAAGCAAAAGAAAGATTTAAGACACGGGCACTACCTGGGTCAACGCACCGGGAAATTGATGATAGCGAACGTTTGGAAACTTCAACCTCCCTCCTTTTTATTTGGTTAAACGCTAGGTTTTTAGCATGCGACAGCTAACAAAACTCTTGCAGAAAAATGCTCTGATTACGAGGACAAATGACAGGTGAAACAATTGAAACTATCAGAAATGCTCAAGAAGGAATACGTGAAGACCGCTATTTTACTCGCAGTAGTTGTAATTAGTGTTTTCGCTTTCTGGATTAGTTTGACAACGGCTTTGAAAACGGAGTATCCAATGTTAGCAGTTGCCTCAGGAAGCATGGAACCCACCTTGTACAAAGGCGACCTTATTATGGTTCAAGGAGTATCAACCGGCGTCGATATCAACGTCGGTCCGAAAGACTCTGCCGAACCTGGTGACATTATTGTTTTTCACAGGCCCACAGACCCAAGTGAGCTTATCGTTCACCGAGCGATAGATAAGGAACTCAGAGATGGAACGTGGTATTTCCAAACAAAGGGAGACGCCAATTTTTCACCAGATTCGTGGGAACTTGCAGAGGATCATCTGGTTGGCAAAGTTGTTGGCCATGTATCGCACATAGGTTATATTCCTCTGTTTCTACGAGAGTTTTTGTGGACCCCGATCGGAATGATACTAATTGTTACGTTACTGCTTATTTTCCTGTTTTATGACTATATTCCCTTGTCCAGAAAGAAGGATCAACAAGACGCCGCCTAGACGATAGACCAAAAGATATTGATTTTCTTCAAAAGCAAAAGGGAAACCGATGTCTTGGCTGTTGAGGCTGGCGTAAACGCTATTGCGTTTCCAGCTGAGGAAGCAATAAAGCTGGCAGAATCATAAGGTTTAGAAATTTGTTTTTCATCTTTGGTTGTTCATGGGTTTATCAAGATATTAGGCCTAACCTATACAATGTGTAGTCGTCTAGGACGTTTCTTGTGGATCATTCAATGGATAAAGCATCTAGATTGTCATCGAGTTTTCAGGGGTAACTCTTGGAAGCATGCGTGCTAATCGATCAATGTGTCAAGTCTAAGTTTGTTATGAATGGTGATTTTT
>CP070709.1:285299-289312 GCA_020350305.1 Candidatus Bathyarchaeota archaeon | reverse complement strand
CCATGGGAAAGACTCCATACTAACACCACGAATGATTAGGTGACAACACTATCAATTTTAGGCTTTCGCCAACGCGCGCGATGGACAATTTCAAGTATACCGAGCATTAAAAGAAGCGAACTACCCAACTTAGCAAGACCCACTTGAACTGCTGAGCTATTGTTAACCTTTCAATATGGCCCTTAACAGGCTGCGATATATTTGCATGTCCGAAGCGTTTGCGATGGGGATTCGGACCCCTTTCTGTACCTCAAGGACTTTAGTGTATTTTGGAAAGCTTGTGTAGCAGACTTGGCTTATTGGAAACACCTGTTTTTTATCTCATGCTCAAAGGATTTTTCATACACCTCTACGCAGAAGAGGTAACCATCAGCCCAAAAGAGGCGATTGATTCCGTAAGTTGTAGCGCACCAAGCGAGATTTTCGAGTGAACGTTTGTCCACGCCTAAAACGAGGAGCTTTTTTGTTGGAACAATTTTTGCTTCCATTCTGAATTCACTCCTTGTATCGTATGTGCAACACCTGTTTGACTTTCTCGGTGATTTTCGGTCCGAGACCGTGGACATCTTTAGCCCATTGATCTACGTTTATCAGAGCGTTCATGGGGGTCTGGTATGAGTGGAGGAGAGCTACTGTTTTTTCTCGTCCGATTTTTGGGAGGCTGGCTATGAAGAATATTTGAGCTTCAGCTAACGTTTCATGTTTCTTGAACGGGTGTACAATGGGTATTCTCTTTTCGACTATTTGTTCTTGTCTCGCAGCTGTGTATAGGAAATCTATAGTTTCCTTATAGGTGGTCGTGTGTATCATGCAGATTCCTTGTTTTGCGAGGGCGAACATGGCTCCCCACACTGAGGCTGGCTGGATTTTGCTGAATTTGTAGATTATGGGAAGGTATCCTTCTATGAGGATGAAGGGTTTTGGGTAAGCTTCTTTTAGTCCGAATAATTGTTCGAATAAATATCTTCGGGTGAGCGTGTAAACGAAATCATGTACGGTCTTTCTTTCGATGGCGCATTGGTCAGATATGATGTAGTCGCCTTTCTGTAGGGTTTCTGTCCTGATGTTAGCGCCGTGTTCTTTTAGGCCTTTTACGATTTTCGTGGCTGTGGATGCTTCGCGGTTGTCTACAATAATCGTGGGTTGTGTTCGTTTGTCTTGCGGTTTGATGTATGGTATGAGAGTTTCTGTTCCAGACATATTTTTCACTTTTGCCGGTGTGTGATTTATTATTTGATGAGTTTATTTAATATGTTATTTTAACTACAGTTGTTGTGAAATTCAGCATTGCGGTTTCAGCAAACATTCTCCTTCTATGTCCACGAATTCACTAATCAGGCAAAACACAAGTTGAAGCTTGGTTGTGGAAAATCATAGTCGTTATAAATCTCTAAAATAGACAGTCCATTCCTCAACAATGTTTAAATACGCCCTCCCAACCCAAGACGTTTGTTAAGGTGGCGCGTAGTTGAGCAAGACTGACGAAATCAAACTATTCGGAAAATGGAGTTTTGACGGAATCAAGGTAGAAAATCCCGACCTCAAACGCTATGTCACCCTCAAACCTGTTTATGTCCCTCACAGCATGGGACGGCATGAACACGGAAGATTTCGCAAGGGCGAAGTCAACATCGTGGAGAGGTTTTTGAACAATCTCATGCGGCCAGGAATGACCGCTGGGAAAAAAGCGAGAGCTATTAATGTTCTGAGAAATGCTTTCGAAATTATTCATCTTCGCACTGGACAAAATCCTATACAAATTCTTGTCAGCGCTGTTGAAAATTCAGCGCCTTGCGAGGACACTACCAGGATCGGCTACGGTGGCGTGACCTATCACATGGCAGTAGACATCTCGCCTCAAAGACGAGTAGACTTGGCTCTGCGTTTTCTTTCGGAAGGCGCCAGAAAAGCAACGCTTCGTAACCCTCGAACCCTCGAAGAGTGGCTTGCAGAAGAGCTAATCTTGGCAGCAAACAATGATTCAAAGAGTAAAGGAGTAGCAAAACGTCACGAGGTGGAAAGAGTGGCGTTGTCATCTCGCTAAAGCTAGATTTCGAAACTTTATTTTATGTGTATCTCTACGATGTCTTCATCTTCTAGAACGAAGGATGATCCAACTTTTTGAGGGCTGAAGGGAAGACGTTTAGCCCACACCTTTGCATAATTGAACTGTTCGTAGAAGTCGCTGTGTATTTGTTTTGCCAAATCTTGAATCATGGCTCCCTTTTTGAGGATGAACGGCCTTGAGGAACGCTCTCTCTTGTTCGGCTCCTTCGTGTAGACACGGATTATATTCAACATTTTGAATAGTTCCACCCCCAGTTTCTCTAAGCCAGTTTGGTTTTTGCAGGAGATTGGGATGCTTTCTATGTGATTACCTACGAGACTGCTCAGTTTCTTCGTTTTTCTCATTGCATTAGGAGCATCCGTTTTGTTGGCAACTATTATTGCAGGTCGGTACACTGTGCTTTCGAAAACGGCGTCCTCTATATCATTTAGAGTTGCTTCGCCGTAGATTTTCACTGTTCCGTCTGAGATTCGGTAGCTTTTCAGCAGTTGTTCTACATCTTTTACAGTGCAGTCGTTTAGTCGGCCTAGTACGAGAATTTTAAGGCCTACGTTCATATGCTTTCGTTCAATGTCTACTCGTGCGCGAGGTTCTTGGGTGACAATTTTTGCTTTTTCTAATTCGCTTAAAATCAGAGACAGTTGTTTACTGGGGTTTTGTGACAGATCAACCATTAGAATCAGTCCGTCGGCGTTGCGAGCAAGTGCTAACGTCTGTAGGCCCCATGCTTCGCCGTCGGCTGAACCTTCCATTAATGGTGGGGCTTCAACTATCTGAAATTGCAGATTTTCATATTGAAACATTCCCGGCACGGGTTCTAGTGTCGTAAATTGATAACTTGAAACCGTGACTTTTGCGTTCGTGATCGAAGCCAACAAGCTGCTTCGACCTACATTCGTTGGACCTAAAACTACAATCTGCGCGGCGCCTTCTTTCTCTATAAAGAATTTTGATCCGCCCTTCCCAATTCTTCTCTGCTTTCTTTCCTCGATTTCTCTTCGCAGAGTGGCAATTTGGCGTTTTGCTCGAGCGCGGATGCGGGCAGTGCCTTTGTGTTTCGGAACTAAACTCAAAAACTCTTTCAATGCTTGAAGTTTTTCTTGAGGCGTCCTCGCTGATGAAACTTCACTCCATTTATGCTTTGCCTGTGCGGGAAGATTCGCTGGCATACCGCAACCGCATCCACGACTATAAATCAGAGCGTTGATGTTAATATCTTTTTAAGCGTGTTGCCCAAGCGCAAAAATGAGGGTGACGGTGCTAGGTGAAGAGATGAAAGTGAAAGGATGCAACAAAAGTTGCATAATTGTTCGGCTACGTGCTAAGGAAGTGGAAGCCTGAAGAAGATTGCCTTTCGTACAAGCGTGTTGAGGCAAACTTTTTTGCCTGAACTAAAAATCTTCAGCATTGGGAAGCTGAAGATGCAGAGCGTTTCACCCTGCTTTTCGACTATGACACAGATCCTTCTATCTAGTCTCCTTACGAAAAATATTTCTATTCAAAAACTTTATCTAATGGAACAGACAGTCTCTAATAACGAATTTCACTACAACTAAAGGAAAATAAGTAAAAATTAGTATTTGGAGAAAACGGAAATGAGCAAAACCGAAAAACCTCACCTAAACCTCATTGTCATCGGACATGTAGACCACGGAAAATCTACAACTGTAGGACACCTGTTCTACCTCACTGGAACTATTGATGAACGAACTACCAAATCATACGAAGAAGAAGCAAAAAAACTAGGCAAAGAAACCTTCAAATTCGCTTGGGTTCTCGACAAACTGAAAGAAGAACGAGAACGTGGATTAACCATTGACCTCGCCTTCCTAAAATTCGAAACACCAAAATACTTCTTCACCGTCATCGACGCACCCGGACACCGAGACTTCGTAAAAAACATGATCACAGGAGCCAGCCAAGCCGACGCAGCTTTCCTCTTCGT
>CP070709.1:282492-285199 GCA_020350305.1 Candidatus Bathyarchaeota archaeon | reverse complement strand
TAGGAGTCCCCTTTGAGACTATTATGGCATCTTTAGGAATCGTGGGTGAAGGAGTCGCCCAAGGGATAATCACTACCACCTCACTGTTGGTCATCGGTGGACTACTTGTGCTCGTTGGAATCCGAAGGCTAGGTCGCCCTGACGCCTAGCTAAGGAGCAAGTAAGAACAAAACATCTTCTACAAGATCATGCGAATATTCCTATGGACGATGAGCCAGTCATCAATAATCTTGTCGGCTTATTGTCTTTTATAGTCAACTGGTCATTATATTGAAACGAAAATCAGCACAAGTTTGATGATTGACTTGAGGGAAGGTCGACGAGGAAAATGAAGCAGGTAGATTTCAGTGCAAATGCTTTGATTGATCGTCAGAGAGAGCTGTTACCACGGTTGTATCAGAGCCACCGCCTTTTCGTAATCCACTTCTTCGCATCATTTCTTATATTTCCCCTCTGGTATATCTGGGTCGTCTTCTTCGCAGCAGCGATTGCAGAATCCTTTGAGTGGTTTCTTTTGATCACTGCTTCAACTTGGATTACGTTACCGTTTTCCGTTTTCCGTTTCTGGTCCAGATGGAAGGTATTTGTTGTCTATATGCGATCTGCAAAAGACTTCTTGGATGACGCCAAAAAAGACATCATTGCCTCCAAGACTGCGGAGGATCTCACTACTTACATGAATCTACTCTTCCCTGTTCTTCTTTCAACGAAATCACCTACATCTAATGCCACTATGGATGAGAAACAAAGAATCCACAAAATAATTCGAAACCTTAGGATTTTGCCTGTTGTAGAAGTTGTGATCCTTGCAATAGTTATCTTTAGCTTTGGTAGTTTCTTCATCAGACACCCCTATGTTCTTCCCCAGCTTCTTACTACATCTATCATCCCATTTCTCTTGTTCAACATTGTATTGATGGTCGTTCGTTTTGGGATTTTCCTCAAGTGGCGACAACTCATCAGTCGCTGGCTGAACCTCTATGACGCCCTCACCACTTGGCAAGCAAATCTTGAATCAACAATCCAGCAAAGCACAAACAATACTGTGAGGAAGGCCTGATACCAAAAACCTCATCCTCCTCCCGCAGAACAAGCTACAAGGCTCCTCGTCGAGGCAAATTCGAGATATGGTCAGCATTACTAGAAGCGTGCCTTCGAACCCCGCGAACACAGAGCTGGCTTATGAGAAAAGTCTACCTCAACACAGCTGCCGCCAAGGACGCTCTGAGCATTCTCACAAAAGGAGGACTTCTCGAGCAGCTCAGTGAACCCACAGAAGGTATTTTCGAATTCAAGACTACAGAAAAGGGAAAAGCGGCTCTCGCTCAATATTACCAACTAATCACCTATTTCTTCTAAAAAAAGCAGAAAAGACGCTCACTGCAATACATTAACCTTCCTCTTTAATCCCTCCCTTATGCCATTTCACAACGTGTATGGACTATACGCGTTCTTCTTATTGGCTTTTTCTCCTCAGCTTTGGAACAAACATAGGAACTCTAGCTTTGTATTCGCGGTATCCGTCTCCAAACTGCTGTATCAACTCTTTCTCTTCTTCTAACGTAAACCAATATTCCAATATGACCTCTACTATTGCAGTTAGCAGGCCACCGAGTGATCTAAATCCAAGAGCGAAACTCAAACAGAAAAGCATATGTGCCAGATAATGCGGATGCCTAATGGAAGCATAAATGCCGCTTGTAATGAGCGTGACGCCAGTTTTCGAATGCAAGTTCTGACCTGAGCGGTCAAATTCCCTTTTGGAGAGAGCGAAAACGTAAATGCCTAGAGCGAAAACTACGCCGCAAGCTAGCCAGGCAACCAACCATGGAATTGGTAACAGAAGGAAGCCAAACCAGGCTGTGAGGATACCTACAGGAATCACCATGAAAAAGAATACCATAAAAAGAATACCAAGTGCATCATAACGTTTTCCCATATGCATCTGACCCCAATATTTCTCTTCTTCCACGAATACACCTATGGTTTGAAAAATGTTTCCAACGGTACTAGAAGTGTGTGTGTTTGGGTTTGGCGATTTCGCTTTTACCTGGAATCCCAACAGGTGGCCCCACAAAACAGAACTTCTCATTATCACCGGAATAGCAGCAATGTTTCCAGCAATTAACGCCATATTGGCAACCAAATTCGGAAAATATGGAAGAGATATGCTGTTATTCTTTGGAGCAATCTTCATAGCTGTCATTGCTCTCTTCTTCGGCATAATAACCACAATAGTCAACCTTAGCATTCTTCTTAGCCGAAAAATGGGGGTGCGCGGGAGATGTCACCAGAAAGGTAAGATAAGACCGGACTATACTACCAGGGCTGGAGGGGGAATATACTACTTCATTATTAGAAATAAGGGAATTCTTAAAGGTTTTTATTCCCAATAATTGAAATTGCCATCTAGCGCACGCAAGTGTGTGTGGTCCTTCACAGACCTGACCGCTTGAAAGTGACAGACCGTCGTCTCTCGCCAAGAAGTTTCTTGGAGAGCAGCTCATTTCTAAGCCTATTCAAAAGACAGACTTCAGACTAACGGCTGTTCTGTAGTCAATACACATGATAAAAACACGCTGAACAGACAGATACCTACACAGCCAAGCAAGTAGCAGAGTGTCACCAGAACTAGTTACCACAAACGTTACCACCGATAGTATAGGGGTATTGTTTTTAGGAGCAGAAATTGTCCATAAAATCATGG
>CP070709.1:278932-282392 GCA_020350305.1 Candidatus Bathyarchaeota archaeon | reverse complement strand
TGTAATTGACTTCTAGTTCTGAAACAGATCAATAGTTTGTTCTTCCCAAGCTGGGGCAAAACAGCCAGCAGGGATGCCAGAGACTTTCCTATGCCGCAGGGAGCACTTACGAGAAGGATATCATTGGCTCTAATGGCTTTGGACGCTGACGAAGTAAATTCCATCTGCCCTTTCCGCATTTCATAGCCTTTAGGAAGCCAGTCCACCTTCAAGACTTTGCCTCTCACCCTTCTTTTCACTGCTTCCCGTACACCTTTGGGAAGCTTAGAAAACTTTCTCTCAGACATTAGGTACGTTCCGCAACTACGGCAAAACCGGCTTTGCTCATACTCTTGATAGGAGTATCTCCTTCCGCACCCTCGACACATATAGGCTTGAGGCAACTTCCTCACACGTCATCATTTCACTTCACGCAACATATGCTTTTGCTTAATAAGCGTGCACTAAAAGAGGGATTTCGCAAGGGGGAAGTCTCCAAGCTCATACTATAGAACCTTGCATTCAACAAGATAAATTCTCAAGATTAAGCCTATGCCCCCTTCCCTCGTGTAGGGGGGGTATAGGGGGGTCTAATGAGAGATATACACAAACAATGTGACGAAACAGACAACCTCGAAACCAACATAAAACAGACAAACAACGCTTTTCTCCATATTCTTCGTCTCAAAAGAGCCTACTGGAACCTTAACTCATCATCAAAACTGAGGTCTCTGAGACAATAACCTTGGAAGAGTCAAAGCTCTGAAAGGCTTACCCTCCGTTTTCCCCTTCACTTCATCAATCAATTTCCGAAGCAGCATCTTCCTAATCTTCCCAGCCTCTCTATCCCTAACCGCAAGCACCCCAGAATCAACTTCCTTTTGCCCAATTACGACTATATAGTTAACCCACTCCATCTCCGCTTCCCTAACCTTCTTCTGCATTGTAAGTGACCTATCATCCACGTCAACTCTTATCAAACCCGCCTCAATCCCATCCGCAATTTTCTCAGCATCTTCACCAAAACTATCCGAAACAGGTATCACCCTCACCTGAACAGGAGAAAGCCACAAAGGCAAACTAGGAACCTTTTGTTTCAACGCCGTGTCAAAAACAGTGAAGATATAACGTTCAATTCCGCCCAAAACGGCAATGTGCAAGATCGGCGGATAAATCTTCTCCTTATTTTTACCTACAAACTTTATTCCAAATCTCCGTGCATTCCCAACATCAATTTGGAAAGTAGCAATTTCTCGCGGCCTCTTCAACTCATCAATAATGTTATACTCGACGTTTATAGCCCAGTAATACTTCCTTTCAGGAACAAAACGCAACAGAACCGGTTTCTTCTCTATCTCAACCAATCGTCCTAGAAACTCTCTGTTCTTCTCAAAGAAACTCTTCGTTAAGTTATATACCGAAACATAATCGTTTCCAAGTTCTCTTATCTTCTCGTAAATTTTCCTATGAACCCTTATTGACACCTCCTTCGCATGCTCCAAATCTTTGCAAAAAATGTGATAATCCGGCATGAAAAATCTTCTAAGCCTAAATCCTAGCAAGCATTCACCAGACTGCTCCAACCTGTAACTATCAGCAATTTCAAACATTCCAAGCGGTATTTGCCTATAGCTAATTGTCCAATCCTTTATCATCGAAAATTGCTGGAAGCAAGCTGCATATTTCAAAACAAATTCTTCATTGTCAACCCGTACAGTGTACAGTCTTTCACCAAACAAGCCAGCATGTTCCTTGATCGCTGGAATATTGAGATTAAACAAATTCGTCCCTTTAATAGAAAAACTTGGTATTCCCATTTCAGTCACGCTTTGCCAAGCATAATCCCCAGCCAAATCAACCATCAACGCAGCTTTCGGACCATATCGCATATGCCCAGAATCAGAACTCGACTCCCACTCAAACCCAAACTTCTTCAATACACTGATAAACCTAGGCTCTCCACCAACAGCCTCTTTCTTAAAAGCCTCCTTTTCTACCAAAGCCTTAAAATCTTCTTCACCTTTTCCGAATTTGTAATCTTCAGCGAGCACAGTTCTGCCATCTAGCGCTAATATTAAATACTCTGGCTTAGGGATTTTCCATTTCTTTTTCTTTTCTTCTTTTAATTCACCTGGCAGAATTATTTTCGCCTGCTCAGCTAGAGGATGCCCCTTTATTGAAATTGAAAACTGTTTGCACCAACCAAATGGAGTTCTATAGGTTTCGATGCCTACTTCTTTCGCATGTTTCTCTATCGCTTTGATTATTCTTAAGGCAGTTGTGGGGTTCGCCAAATTGTTGCTCAGATGAGCGTAAGGGTATATCAGAATCCGGTTGACCTTTAATTTCTCAAGAGATGATTTAATTTCTTCTGTTGCTTTTTTGGCAACAGTCTCGTCGTCTCCTTGCTCAATACAAGTGAACAGGACAACAAGTTCTTCGAGTCGGTGCTTCTTTTTCTCGCATTCTTCAGCGATCGCAGCCTCTTTCTTTACAGGCTCATATTCTATGAAATTTGAGTGCAGTTGAAGTATCCTCAATTATCATCTATCCCCTCGTTGATTCCTTCAGTGAAACTCCTCTTAATAACGACAGTTATCTTATTGAAAATTTATCTATTTTGAATTGATCCAATGTACGTTAAGGACCTTGCCCCTTGTACCTCCATTTCTCCGCCATCTTCTCTCTCTTGGTTTTCCGTTTATATTCCTTGTAGTGCGCTTTGCACAGATACGCCCGTCTTCCTCTACCAACTTTTAATCCAGCGGCGCTCACCTTCTCAGTAGACAGAGAGCGAATCGCCTGTTTGTCACATCCAACTACGCTGCAATTTACCCCTTTAGCAACTCGACCCAACAGTGGTACCTCAATTCTACTCTAAACAGTCAAGTCCCTTTTCATAGATTCCCTCCGCTCTCTTATAGATTTCTTTCGCTTCCCCAAACACTGCTGGTCCCACACTTTCAACGACAAAAGATGCGACAGCTGAGCCAACGCATGAGCACCACACAGGCTCTTTCTCTTGAATAAATTCGGCTAAGAAAGCTCCAATGTATGCGTCACCCGCTCCTGTAAAATCACGGATAATTCTTGGCTTGCATGTTGGAACATCGTAGAATGTTCCTTCAAAGAGTAACGTTGAACCCTCCTTACCCTTGGTCACCACAATTATTCTCGCGCCGTAATTTTGAATTTTTTTCATAGCCAGCTTCAAGTCTGCCAATCCTGTCACCATCTTGATCTCGTTTAAGGATGATTTATACAAATCGATCAACTCAAGAACGCGTGTATCCGTCCATCTCTTCAAGTGCACATTTCCTTTTTGATCAGACTCTCGCAAAAATCCCTGTGGATCCAGAGATAATACGTCCGTCATTGTTCGTAGTTTGCCAATGACGTCATATGATAGTTCGTTTGTAATCGGTGCTACGTGGATGATTCTGGCTCGTAAAGAATGCGATACATCCTTCAGAGAAATAGG
>CP070709.1:276264-278832 GCA_020350305.1 Candidatus Bathyarchaeota archaeon | reverse complement strand
GTGGACACAAAAGTGTTCAAGAGCATTCTTTATCACCAATGGTTTCTTTGCATGTGGACTTCAGGCAAGCGCAAAAAGCTTCAGAAATATGCGAGACAATATGAAGCTGTGATAGTTTTGGGCTGTGATTCTGCGACCGAAACAGTTCGCGATGCGGTAAAATCAACCGACTGCAAAGTAATTGAGGGCATGAAAGTTGCCGGCATTATGAACGCAAGATTAACGTTCAGTTTTCCCAGTAATATCTCCTTTGAAGACTGCAAGATAGTTCCCATATCCCAGCAGAAGAAAGAAGAAGACATATCGGGCTAAAACTTAACCCAAAGGCAAGAAGAACTGCCTTTTGGCGCCTCGCAGGTTTGCTGAGGAAGAAAGGAGAATAATACTATGACACCAGATCAACCGTGGATGTGGCATTGGGGCGGATGGTGGGTTTTCCCCACGATCATGTTTGTAGTAATGATCATTTTCTTTTTCCTATTTTTCAAACGAGGTGGCTGTTTTCCACCGTGGTGGAACCCCAGAGGACCGTACAGAGAAGGTGGAGAAAGAGATACAGCGTTAGAAATATTGAAGAAGAGATATGCTAAAGGAGAGATCACAAAGGACGAATTTGCAAATATGAAAAAGGACATCTTGAGTGAATAGTTGGTGGAGGTATCGTCTAACTATGCTCTTGAGAGCCGACTCGGCAAAAATGGCAGCGCGCCTCAACGCAACGTTAGATATTTATGATGCTGGAATTCTACCATCTTAAAGTATTCTAATTGTAATCGTAACCAAATCGATTGTCCCTAAATTCCATATTACGATAAGAAGTCTTAAGAGCCGCCCGACCAACAGATACTGCTATACTTGTACAATTTCTGGAAGCTCAAAACCTTACCACTACCGATTGTAAGCTAAAAGGGAAGTGCTAGATAGCCGGATGAGGACTGTGGCAAGAAGTCTTGAAAATCTTGACCCGCCAAAAAGTAAAGACTAATTTGGGTAGCCTTGAATCAATGAAATTTTTCATCTTACATTTAGTAATCGTAACAAAATGAGGGCTATGCTCATGCAGAGATATAGCAAGAATCCTTAAAAATTTGATGCTCTCAGAAATGTTAGTATTGTGATAAAATAGTAATTTGAAAGAAAATTAACCATAATGCAAGAATGGGAAAGTTTCGGTACACACGAAATAATTAAGTATGGTATTGGTAAGCATCAGACCATTTATGCGTATTAAAGAGAGATCTGCATATCTCAATATACTGAAAACAATTAAAAAGAATGTATTGGTATGATATCGCCACACCAGTTTTGGCCTGACTGTCCACAAGATACGGGTGGACCTTGGTTGGGCGTTTTAATTTAAAATTCTATAACAGCATAGTATTGGAGCAGCTTATGCACGGAAAAAACTCAGAAATCGAAAGCACGGAGCCAATTCAAAGGCTTAAGTGCTCCGGAATGTTGGGAGGGATACGTAATCGCGACATAGAGATTACCGCTGGAAAAGTCATCGCTTCTATATACTCTTTATCCTGTGATGGAGGAAAAGGGGGAGACATCTACTACTTTGGAGTCTGTAAAGGCGACCAGATCACTAGACTCGCTATCGCAGATGTTGCCGGCCATGGGGAAGCCGTCACGGATGTGAGCCAGTATGTATATGACTCATTGAAGGATCATATGTGAGATCCGGACAGTCGAACCATCCTGGCCGACGTTAATCAACGAGTTAGCAGCCGTGACCTGGATGCTATGACAACAGCGGCAGTTGTCGCTTACTACAAAGATGAAAGTGAGGCACTCGTCTCTTATGCAGGACACCCACCTATACTTTACAAGCACACGACTGATAAGACCTGGTCATTTGCGAAATCGCCAGATCGAAAAGTTCAAAGTGATAGTCTCCCAATGAACTTACCGTTTGATGTTTCCCCGGATACCCAATATAGGCAAATTGCAATCCCTCTGGCACCAGGGGATAGGCTTTTTGTCTATACCGATGGTATTACGGAAGCATTAAGCCATAAAGGGGAAATGTTCGGTAAAGATCGTCTTAAAAATATCCTGGATGAAAACGTAACAAGCCCTCTTTCAGAACTTAAATCGAAAGTCCTCGATGCATTACATCAACACACTAAGAAGGGGTTAACCCATGACGACGTCACGTTGATTGCTCTGGAGATATGCTAGATTGTCATGGACACCGTATCTGTATCGCAAACAAATAGATTGACTTCGGTGGGAAGCCTTTGAAAGATCGCTTGGAGTGATTAAATCGATTGGTGACATTCCTGAATTTGCCTGCCCCCACATCTTGGGGTAGCCATAATCGGGTCTGAGGATTTGCTTTCTGCTATTAAAACGTAATACAAAGCGTACTTGAAATGCTGGGATATGGTCTTCATATCTTTATTTTCTCCAGTAACGCTCACTCAGGTTGAGGCAGTTCACTTCAGCGTAATTAATAATTCCATTATTTGATTATGGCTTTAGCTCCGTGAATATGCCGAAGCCCTTATGCAACCACAGTCTTCACCAAGAGGGTGGGGCTTTTCATCAGTTCCGAAGCTC
>CP070709.1:273261-276164 GCA_020350305.1 Candidatus Bathyarchaeota archaeon | reverse complement strand
AGCTTCGTTCCAAGCCACACCAGATTTTATCCATCTGAAGACTTGAGGTGGACCGCTTGCATAGCCGCGCCATGGTTCCCGTTCATGATTCTTGATGAAAACCTGTGCCATGTGACTTCCATCAAAGCCTTTGTTTGCAATCAAGGATTCTGTCACCCCGATCATCATGTGGGTGTCGTCTGTCCAGCGTCCCGAGAAACGTTCAATTTTGGCTTCGGAACTCCACAAGCCTTCGAAGGAACTACCTAACGCGTCGCCGACAGCGCTGCCAACTAGGCATCCAACGAACTTTGACCTCGACATGTCTTTTAATAAACCAGCTCAAAGCTTTATGGCTTATGAGCCCTTGATGAACTAGAAAAGGAATTTGAAATCCGTATTTTCTGTTCATAAGTTATTTTTAACGCCTGAGAAACTCTTAGTCATTCACTAAGCTTGAATCCAAATAAAGATTTGGAAACGTGCACCAAGGGAAATAGGAGCAAATATGAATGAAAAGAATTTCCACTGGCATCAAAGGCCTTGACGATATGTTAGGCGGAGGTTTGCCGTCAGGTCGTTGCATACTGGTTTGTGGCGGACCCGGATCTGGAAAAACCATTTTGAGTATTCAGTTTCTGTATAATGGCGTGACTAAATATAATGAAACTGGTTTATACGTGGCCTTGGGTGAAAGCCCGATCCATCTCAAAGAGGACTTAGGTGGTTTCGGTTGGGATATTGAAAGATTAGAAAAAGATAAGAAACTTGTGATTGTGGATGCCTCTCCTCTCAGAACCATCCCGAGAAGTGTTCAAGTCGGCAAGATTAGCCTAGGAAAACAAGATTTTAGAATGCTGAGCCTAATAGAAGTGATCAAGTCGAGAACCAAAGAGATCGGAGCGAAACGCGTGGTCATTGACTCCATTTCCAGTCTGATACTTCAATATCCCGATGAAACTGAAAGGCGAAACGCGATTTTAGACTTGTTTGAGGCTGTCACAAATTTGGGAGCTACTTCTCTAATAGCAACCGAACTTCGAGCAACAGCCTTGGAGAGAGAGGTGCAAACTGAAGAATTCCTTTCACATGGCGTCATTGTTTTTCATACCTTCAAGGAAGGGGGAAGAATGATCAGAGCCATCCAAATTGAGAAGATGCGTGGGATTTCTCACGATCATCAGCTTCGGCCTTACAAGATCTATAAAAATGGCGTCGAAGTGTTTTCAAAAGAAAGTGTCTTAGCTGGCGCCTGAACGGTCACTGTGGTTTTCTCAGCTCTCCTTTTTTCTGACCATTCCTTTAGGAGGAAAGAAAGTTATTCCCTTTTTCAATTCGATTCTAAAGGGTATCCAGGTATCAGTAACTTGTCGTCCACGCAGTTTTCTGATACGCATTCTTTTCCAGGTTTTTCCCTTTTCTTCGTAGACGTTTAACTCGATGATGCAGTCAACGATTTCCTCTAGCCTCTGAATTGAGCCTGATGGGACTGTTCCTTTGCCGACGGTGAAGAGGAAGACACCTTTGTCGCCTTTTATTTTTGCGCTGCGGTCTTGTAGGAATTCCGTGACTTTCAAAGCGTCGACGCGGGCGAAGAGGGGGGTTGTGGAGTCGAGGAACATTCTTGTCGATTTATGTTTTATTTCGTCCATGGCTGTGGACATTGTGATGCCTAAGTCTGATAGAGCGAAGGGTTGTTCGATGTGATATTTTTCTTCACTGTCTAGGCCAGCTATGGAAGAATAGCAATCAACTAGTATGAAGGTTCCTTTCTTTTCGTAGCGTGAGGCATTCCAATTGAAGCTTTTCAGGTTTTGTCGTACTTCGGAGGGAAAGATGTCGTAGGTAACGTAGACACATGATTTTCCTTGCTTCAAGTGTTCGTAGGCTAGTTGTTGGCTTAACACGCTTTTTCCTGAGCCTGCGTCGCCTATGATCATCACCGAGTAGGCGTCTGGAATGCCTCCGGCAGTCAATTCGTTGAAGAATTCAAATCCTTCACCTGTCTCTCGTTTCTTCCGCAAGATTCCTGCGACTGAAAAGCCTAGACCTCCTAGCAAGATTGGGATAAGATATGGAAGTACAGGACTCAAGTCAAAGGGAGGTGAAGTGGCTTGGCTTTTCACTTCTAGGGTATCTTGGGCATACGTATTGTCATCGGTATCTGTTTCTCCCGCAACGCCGCTTGCCTCAGCTTTTATCGAGTAACTCACGTCGGGTGCCACATCTGTTGTGTCCCAACTAAATTTCAAGGTTCTCTCTGTTCCTGGTTCTAGGTCAGTTACAGTTTGGGTTCCGATGGCAGTGCTGTCGTAATATAGAGTGACATTGAAAGTTTCGTTGGCACTTCCTTCGTTTCTAGCGACCACAGAAATGTTAACGGTTTGGCCAGCGTATACTTGAGTAGCTGAGACAATGACGTCTACTATAGCAACGTCAACGTTTTTAACTATCAAGGTTAGCGCTGAAGAGTCGTAGAAGTTGTCGTCGTCTGTAATTGTGAGTTCAACTGTATAGTTGCCATCTTCAACGTATGAATGGCTAACAGTAATGCCGGTGACGTTTTTTCCGTCGCCGAAATCCCAAAAGTAGTTTACAATATAACCATCGGGATCATGGCTATCCGAAGCGTTGAAATATATGGTTTCTCCAGTGTAAACAGTTGTTGCAGATTCAGTGAATTGAGCAATTGGTGGTCTATTCTGAACAATAATTGTGTCCTGGGCTGTGTCTTTTAATCCGTCGTTATCGGTTATGGTTAGCGTAACAGTATAGGTTCCGTTGTCAGCGTATGAGAGGGTTGTCATATTGCCCGTCCCATTTTTCCCATCGCCGAAATCCCAGAAATAGCTTACGATTTGTCCGTCAAGGTCATAGCTGTCTGTGGCGTTGAAGGTTACGTTTTCGCCGGTAGGCAGTGTTTT
>CP070709.1:266967-273161 GCA_020350305.1 Candidatus Bathyarchaeota archaeon | reverse complement strand
CAATATTGGTTTTTTGACGGCTGTCCACAATAATGCAGTCCGCCTCATCCACTTCTATCCCCGCCTCTTTAGCAACCTGACTGTTCGGTGCCTCTCCAACCTGAACGAATACACCGTCTACGTCGACTTCCGTAGTTTCGCCAGTTTTGTTGTTTGTCAAAATAACCCCTTTGACTTTGGTGTCTCCTTTAACTTCCTTGAGCTCTGTGTTCCACATAATCTCCACTCCCTGTTGAACCAAGTCCTTCACAAGCATTTCTGCTGCTCTAAGTTGATCTCTTCTGTGAGCCAACCTGACATGGGACGCAACGTTTGCGAGGTATCTGGCAGAAACCACAGCCGAATTGCCACCGCCCACCACAATTACGTTTCCTCCTCTAAAGAAGGCTCCGTCGCACAAGGTGCAGTAGCTAACGCCTCTACCCCTAAACTCTGTTTCACCAGGGACACCAAGAGTTCTATAATGGCTTCCAGAAGCAATAATCACTGCCGAGGCGGTGTAAACGGTTCTATTCGTCTTGACAACTTTCTTTTCACCTTCTAGGTCGAGTTCAACAACCTTTTCTAACTCATTGATTTTTGCTCCGGCTTTTTTGCAGTGTTCCGCCATTTTGTCAGCTAAGTCGTGGCCGCTGATGCTTTCAAAGCCAGGATAGTTTTCGACCAAGGGGGTGTCAATGACTGCTCCACCTGGCATTTTCTCCTCCAGAACCAGAGTTTTGAGCCCACTGCGGGCACCGTAGAGACCAGCCGTTAGACCCGCCGGACCAGCACCTATGATGATCAGATCCCAATGTTCCATAGTCATCACCATATGAAATAGTTCGCGAGGCTATCTTCTAAAACATTAAGGTAAAAAGTAACTGTTTCGGTGCCAAATAGTTGAAATCAATTTGCTCGCAATTTTTCTCTGATTTTCGCTCGGGTTTCATCTGAAATGGGGCCGATCTTTGAAATTCTTGTAGAGAATGTTTCGAAGGTGTTTTGCACTTTGTTGTATTCTGGAAGCGTTGTAGAGAATGACATTAATCGGAGCGGTTTGACGCCATACGCTCTTAGTTCCTTTTTCATTTGGATGACGTGCTCCCTTAAAGCTTCTTCTGTCAATACACCGCCGTGGCTCTCGAGCAATATGATGCCATCGGCTCCAGAAGCGAACGCTTGTAACACTTGTTTCAAGCCGACGCGTCCTGTGCTGGGAACACCGATTATCTCGACGTTAGAAGGATAAGAAACTCTGCTTTGCCCAGCCAAGTCTGCAGACCCATAAGCTATTTCCTTTTCAAGTAACGCCACGATCTTCGGAGATTCGCCGCCTTTGCTTATCGCACGGATTTGAGCCATTAACTGGCCTTCTGTGGAGTTTTTAAGTTCAATGGCTTCTCTTGGGCATCTGGGGACACAGATTCCACATCCGATGCATGAAATAGAGTTGATCGTCACACCCTCAGCCGACTTTTCCACAGCATTAACGGGACATACGCTTATGCATATTCCGCAGTTGTCGCATTTCTCTGGGATGATGTAAGCTACTTCTGGCGAAATAGTAATCTCACCTTTTCCGACGAAGGTTACAACTCTTGAGGCGGTAGCCATCGCTTCTAAGGTGGTTTCTCTCACGTCTTTCGGGCTTAGGGCACATCCAGCAACAAACACTCCATCGCGTTGACTGTCCACGGGTCTAAGCTTATAGTGTCTTTCTAAGAGGAAGCCGTCGGAGCCAACTTGAATACCTAGCCTTCTAACTAATTCTTGGGTGCCTGAATTGGGAATGATGCCCAAAACGAGCACCACTAGGTCAAATTTTCCTTCAACTTGTGCTTCAAGAAGAGTTTCTTCAGCCCTTACCAGTATACCATCATCTGTTGGAATAACTTCTCCAACTCGTCCTCTAACGTAGTGCACGTTATGATCTTGAGAGGTGGCGTAGAATTCTTCGTATCCCTTTCCATCTGCTCTTATGTCCGTGTAAAAAATCCATGGGTCAGCGTCTGGCACAACCTTTTGAAGCAACATAGATTGCTTAATTGAGGCCATGCAACCTATTTTGCAACAATGGTCCACTCCTCTATCCTCATTCATGTTTCGACTGCCCGCGCACAGTATGAAGGCTACCTTTTTCGCTACCTTTCCATTGGATGGTCTACGTAATCCTTGCGGCAATAGGCGTTCAAACTGTAGATTGGTTATGATGTCGGGGTGTATACCGTAGCTGAATTCCTCTAGGATTTTTGGGTCGATTTGCTGGAATCCGGTGCAAGCAACGATTGCGCCTACTTCTAGCTCAACGGTTTCTTCTTTCTGATCGAAATCAATAGCATTCCCTTTGCAGAATTTTTCGCAGAGTCTGCAAACTCCCTTAGTGAAGTGTAAACAATGCTCTTTGTCTATGGCGTAGGTCTTGGGAACCGCTTGCTGGAATGGTCTGTAAATAGCCTTTCGCGGAAGCAATTCGACATCAAATTCGCTTGGAACTTTGATAGGACAGACTTTTTCACATTCTCCGCACGCCGTACATTTGTCGTCGTTCACAAATCTAGGGCGTTTCTTGATTAAGACCCTGTAGTTTCCAGGTGTTCCTTCGGCGGATGTTAGTTCCGCCATACTGATGATTTTTATGTTAGGGTGCTGTGAGGCAGACACCATTTTTGGCGTCATAATGCACTGAGAACAGTCGAGGGTTGGAAAGGTCTTGCTAAGTTGAGCCATATGTCCGCCTATGCTTGGGCTTCTCTCCACCATATACACTTGATAACCCTTGTCCGCCAATTCTAAGGAAGCGATTATGCCTGCTATTCCTCCCCCGATTACGAGAACATTCTGGTTTACAGGCATACTTTTCGATTCTAGGGACTCAAGGTGTCTGGCTCGTGCCACTGCCCCGCGGATAAGGTCAATCGCTTTAGCTGTTCCTGCTTCTTTGTCGTCGTGAACCCAGCTACACTGTTCCCTAATGTTTGCCATGTCTAAGAAATACTTGTTTAAACCAGCAGATTCTACAGTTCGCCTAAAAGTGTCAAGGTGCATCCGCGGTGAACATGAAGCCACTACTATTCTGTTGAGCCCGTGTTCCTTTATGCCCTCCTTTATCATCTCTTGCCCAGGGTCGCTACACACGTATTCATAGGTTTTCGCAACCTTCACTCCTTCTAAGTTGGAAGCGGCTTCTCTAACCTTTTCCACATCTACCGTATCGCTTATGTTTCCTCCACAATGACAAATGTACACTCCGATTTTGGGTTCTTCCTTTTTCGCCATTTCAACCCTCTCCATCGACATGTGGCTGTTAGACGCCCTATTTTAGAGTGGTATTAGTGCAACTTTACACTTTTAAATATCTCGATAAAAGGTGTTTAGGGAATTTTTTCCAGAAAGTGCTCATTTATTAGTCACGTTTAGAAGAATTTAATTTCCGTTAGAGGAGTTCGACTAGCCTTTGCGCGCAGAAATCAAGGTCAGCGGTATTGTTCAGGGCGTGGGCTTTCGTCCCTTTATCTATCGGATTGCCGTAAAGAATGGACTGGTTGGCTATGTGCGAAACCGAGGAGACGCTGTCGTAGAAATAGTTGTTGAAGGCAAGAAAAACAATGTTAGCCAGTTTCTTAAAGATTTGAAGGATGAAAAGCCTCCCCTCGCTCGAATCTACGACCTGACAACAAACTATAGGGGAAATGAAGGTAATTTTGAAAAATTTACAATTGTCAAGAGTTCTGAAGAAGTTGAACTCTCCGGTTCCGTCATTCCCCCCGACGTTTCGGTTTGCAACGAATGTTTAAAAGAACTTCGCGATCCAAAAAACGAACGCTACGACTATTTTTTCATCACGTGCACAAACTGCGGTCCCAGATACACCATAATCAGAAAGCTTCCCTACGATAGGCTAAACACCACGATGCAGGACTTCCAGACATGCGACTTCTGCTCTAGAGAATACAAAGATCCGTCAAATCGCAGGTTTCATGCTCAGACAGTGGCGTGTCCTAAGTGTGGTCCGAAAGCTTATCTTACGACAAATGACGGCGAGTTCATGGAATGTGAAGACCCTATCAGAGAAACAGGAAAGCTTTTGGAAGAAGGATACATTGTTGCCATTAAGGGGAACGGAGGCTTTCACGTTGGCACAGCCACCACCAGATCAGAACCTATTGCCAGACTGAGAAAAGTTAAGCACAGGACTCAAAAACCCTTCGCAATAATGGCTCCCGACTTGGAAACCGTGAAGTCCTTTGCCGAAGTAAGCCCAAGGGAGGCTAAACTTCTAACTTCCTACATCAAGCCAATTGTTCTGCTGAAGAAAAGAGACAACTATTACCTCTCAGAACTTGTCTCTCCCGGCTTACACAACGTTGGTGTAATGCTTCCCTACACAGGCTTGCACGCAATGCTGTTTGACAAGGTAAACGAACCCGCCTTTGTGATGACTAGCGCAAACCCTCCCAACGAACCTATTGTCACGGAAAACGCTGAGGCTATAAAGAAACTTGGTTCGGTGGTCGACTTTTTCCTTTTCCACAACATAACAATCGCCCATAGGTGCGACGACTCGGTCGTTCGTTTCCATGATGAAAATCCGAGCATAAATCGCCGATCAAGAGGATACGCTCCTGAACCCATCCACCTAAAACTTTTGGTCGACCGTTGCGTCTTAGGGGTTGGCGCTGAACTCAACGTAACTTCCTGCATGCTGTTGCGAAACAAAGCGTTCATTTCACAACATATAGGAGACGTTGAGAATCTAGAGACGCTCGTATTCCTGAAAAACTCCATAAACCATTTAACAAAATTGACCAACAGCAAAGTTGAAGTCATAGCTTGCGATCTTCATCCAAAATTTACCACAACAAAGCTGGCTCAAAACTTAGGGAACAAACTTGAATGTCCGGTTGTTTCAGTTCAGCATCATCACGCCCACATAGCGTCTCTTATGGGCGAATGGAACATCAACGAAATGGTGGGCATAGTTTGCGACGGCTTCGGCTACGGTTCAGACGGCACCGCATGGGGCGGAGAAATTATTTACTGCAACCAAGAAGGTTTCCAGCGTCTAGGACATCTTGAAGAACAACCCATGGTGGGAGGAGATTTAGCTACACTATATCCCCTAAGAATGGTTGCCGGAATACTTCATGGTGAAGTAGATGTTGAAGAATGGTTGCTTTCAAACAGCGACCGTTTCCCTCACGGCAAAAAGGAAGTTGAGGTAATCGTTAAACAGCTGGAAAAGGGATTGGTGGCCAAGACTACAAGTTGCGGAAGAGTGTTAGACGCTGTCTCAGTTATACTAGGCCTATGTTACGAGCGAACCTATGAGGGCGAGCCAGCGATGAAGTTGGAATCCGTCGCCTTGAAAGGAAAAGATGTGTTAAACTTGGCGCCTCGCCTTGAGGGAAATGTTATCGATACAAAACTTCTTGTTCAAGAAATCTTCAATCAGAAGGACAATTATTCCGTCGCCGACTTAGCCTATTCAGCTCAATCTTATCTTGCCAAGAGTTTGGCTCACCTAGCCGTGGAAGAGGCAGAACGACTGAACGTTAACTACATCGGTTTTTCCGGGGGCGTTGCCTACAACGAACATATTACGGCGACCATCAAAAGGGTTGTCGAAGGAAACGGTTTCAAGTTTCTCGTTCATAATAGGGTTCCACCCGGAGATGGAGGGATTTCCTTTGGTCAAGCTATCGCTGCAGTTTTCCAAAAGCCGTGAACCAGAATCAATTTATTTTGGGCACCCGGTTTATAGGTGATAGTAAATGTGTCTTGCAATCCCGGCTAAAGTCTTGGAAGTTCAAGGAGACGTTGCAAAAGTCGATTTTGGGCAAGGAATTGTCCGAGACGTAAATGTCCTGCTTGTAGAAGCCCGTGTGGGAGAATACGTTTTGGTTCACGCCGGATACGCCATTCAAGTTATTGACCAAGAGGCGGCCGAGGAAACCCTCCGATTATGGGAAGAAATCCTAAAATACAGTGAAAGTTAAGAGGCGTATAATTTTGGCACATTTGAAGGAAGTCATCAAAGCTGAGGAAGGAGAAATCTTCGACATAGAGCTTGAAGCAGACCTTCTGAAAGCCAACGAAGAACTTGCGACGAAAAATAGGGAACTTCTGAGGAAACACGACGTAATTACAATCGACGTAATGGGCGCCATTGGATCTGGAAAAACCACCTTAATTGAAAAACTTGTCCAAGCGTT
>CP070709.1:263012-266867 GCA_020350305.1 Candidatus Bathyarchaeota archaeon | reverse complement strand
TATGACGTCACCAATTTTTCTGTTTTCTTCAATCTTCTCTATTGAATCTTTCAAGGCTTTCTGTTGTCTTTTAAGGATTCTTCGTTGTTTCGCTACCTCTTTCTCAGCTTCTTTAGAAACCTCAACTACGCTTTCTTCCACTGTTGTCTTTGTGTAATATTCGTCGAGAGCTTCGTTGACAGTTGTATATGGTTTTTGTTTGAAGTGAGCATGTTTTTTTAGAAGCAGGGGCGTTACATCAATCCACGCCCCTTGTTCATCAATCACGATACGAGGTTTTACATTTCCAGTTTTGATAATGGAGAGAATTTTGTGAAACTCGTCGAAGATTCTATCCATTTCTTGTCTTGTAAGAGATTCACAAGCAGCGTCTTTGTTGACACCTGCACGAAGAAGAATTTCCTCGGCGTAGAGCCCACCGATGCTCAGGAATTTCGTGAGGGCCTTTACTATTTCTAGTTGTCCTAGCGTTTCTATTTCACCGAAATCCGGGCGACTTAGTTTAAGAGGGTTTCTGCCACGTAATGGAGCATGCTGAAAGGTTTCGCCGCGCAAAATGTTTCGATCTCGCATTCTCCGATACGTTAATGCGTGCAAAATCTTATTCCGTGAATCCACCAGAATGATGTTTCCTCCACCGAACAGTTCAATTATGAGTTGGAAGTCGCCTTTTCCTGTGCTCACCTGAACCGTTATGACTCGTTCGAACTCATGCTGTCGAAACCCTGTGACTCTACCGTTTCTGAGGTGTTTTCTGAGAGCCATGCAGAAGGCAGTAGGCCTTTTTGGTTTTTCCAGAGCGTATGAAGTCAGGTGAATTCGCTTTCCAGACTCTATGAGTAGATGAAGAGATGGTTGGCTTGGTTGACGAAGCTTTAAAAGCAGAGTAGTGGGATTAATTTGGTAAATGTTATCAATACGAGCACCCTTGATAGTTCGGTCAAGTTCAGGAGTAAGCGCAGCAATGTCGAAACTCGTCATTTCTTCCTTCAATGTGGGTCCCTCTAAGAAGGTGAGAAAATGAAGCCTTTAAGCGTTGTTTATTCAATCAGAGCCTGCTTGGGCTTTGTTGCAGGTGCGATGTGCGTTCTTCTGAGGCTTGACGACCTATTAACCGGCATAATGCTTGGAATCTTTTTTTATCTTCTCACATATTATGTTCTTAAGCATTTTTTCGTTGCCAAGGTGGAAAAACCGTCTAAGATAATGACTATGGGGATAGGTGCCTATTTCCTTACGTTTGCTGTTGCATTTGGTTTGTTGTTTACACTTGTGATTCCTACAGCTGTTTTCACGTACTCGCCTGATTCTCCAGTCGTAGGTCAAACAGTAACCTTCGATGCGACGGGAAGCTATGATCTATTTGGTGATATCGAGAGTTTTGCCTGGGATTTTGACGATGAAACCACGGGAACCGGTAACGTTGCGACCCACACCTATACTAACACTGGAACATACACCGTAACCCTCAATGTTACTGACAATGATGGGCATACAAGTACGTCGCAAAAAGTCGTCACAGTTACCAACAGCACTGAAACCTAAGAAAATGAAAAGGAGTGCTGTTATGCGAGTTTCGTTTGTACAATTCTTTTGAGCTTATCACTTGTCTCAGATTTAATCTGTTTGGGCCTAGTTTTAGCTGTCTCTTCAGGTTTTTTCTTTTTCTGCTGCCTAGATTTCACGCTTTTAGTGGCCTTAACCTCCGTAGGCTTCTCAAGTTTTGTCAGCACGCGCATGTAGTTAGCCCAAGCTGAGAAGAAGCCTCGGTCATAATCAGCGTGAAGCTTGTTCTTAGTGTGTTTTAAGAATTCGCGTCGATAATTTCTTAGCTCATCTGGGTTGTTGAAATCGTTGTTTGAAAGGAATGCATATCGGTCGTTGTTCGATTTTTTTGCTAAGAATATGCCGTGGAGCGCTTGAAAATATCCGCTGTTCCACTCAGTTTTCTGTATTCTCTGTTTTAGTCGTTCAAGTATTCGTTCTGCCTCGGCAAACCGTCTTTTTGTTACAAGTTGAAAGAATCGTGTCACGAAGGCTGATGGGATAGGCATTTCATTTTCGTCTCGACTTATCTTCCTCGGCCACATCTTCTACTCCGTTTTCAGTGATCTTGAACACTCTCTCACCCTCGGGTAGATAAGGGCTTGAAACGAGGCGTGCGATTCTTACGGGTCCGCGTGCAGACTTGCGAAGGTATAAGCGGGTGTGGCTTGTGTGTGCAACGATGTGACCGCCGATGGGGTGTGTGGCGTCGCCGAAGAAAACGTCTGGTTTAGCCATCACTTGATTTGTTACAACTGCGGCGGCGTTGAAGGCTCGGGCTAACCGTACTAGTTTGTGCATGTGTTTGTTGAGTTTCTGTTGTCTCTCTGCCAGCATTCCTCTGCCGAGGTATTCGCTTCGGAAGTGGGAGGTTAGGGAGTCTATGATGATTAGGCGGATGCCGTTTTCTTTTATTATTTTGTCTGCGTTGTCGAGGAGGAACATTTGGTGGTCTGATGTGTATGCTTCGGCGAATATGATGTTTTTGGCTACTTCTTCAGGGTTTAAGCCTAGGTGTTGTGCCATTTGGACGATGCGTTCGGTTCTGAAGGTGTTTTCTGTGTCGATGTATAGGGCTCCGCTGTTTAGGCCTCCTTTCTCTTGGGGTAGTTGTACGTTTACGCATAGTTGGTGGCACATTTGGCTTTTGCCGCTTCCGTATTGTCCGTAGAATTCTGTGATTGTTTGGGTTTCTATTCCGCCTCCTACGAGTTCGTTCATTGTGTTGCTTCCTGTTGTTAGTCGTAGGACGTTTTGGCGCATTTTTAGTAGTTCGTCTGCTCGGATGAAGGAGATGGTGAGGGTTGATCTTGCTGTGCGGATGACTTCTAGGGCTTTTTTTTCGCCTATGCCTGCGGATTGTAGTTCTCGTGCTGCTGCTGTGCTTAGGGATTCGACTGTGTGGAAGCCTAGTTCGTGTAGTTTTTGTGCTGTTGCTGGTCCGATGCCTGGTAGGTCTTCGAGGTATTCGTATTTCTTTTTTTGTTGGGGTTCTTCGGTCATTTTTGTTCCTCGGTTGAGGGTTTGAGTGGAAGTTGGGTTATGGTCTATTTAAATTGATTGAGGGAACAGATAAAAGGTTCTGTGGGAGTGTTGGCTGAAACTAATCGTAATTTTGTGAATGCATGGGTTTTGTTGGTTTGTTTCAGTTATTTTGTTACGTTGTTTGTGTATGTCTCTCTCTTATTAGACCCCTACCTACCCGGGGGGGTGTGGTTGAAAAGCTTGTTTCTCGTTGGTTTTTTGAAATTAAGCTTGAAAACGGTTTATCTCATGTATAAAAATGTATTTAAGTGTAGGAAAATGTATGGAATTGTATGGAAATGGTTGAAAAAGGTGGAAATTGGCGTTGCCTCTATCACAAACCATGTGGATTCATGCGAAGCTGCTGAGTGAGAATCGTGTTCAGATTCCTGTTCTTGTGAGGTGGAAGTTTAAGCTGGAGCCTGCTGAAGTTTTAAAGGTGGAAGTTTCGCCTATGCGGTCACATGCGTCTGAAACATTCTTTGCGAAGTTGCACAAGGGAGGGCGAATAACTGTTCCTGCGCAAGTAGTTGTATTTCTGGAGCTAAAGCCTGGAGATGTTTTGGAGGTTGGGCTTCTAGCAAAGAAGCCGGCTGAAAAATGATTGGAACTGATTAGCCTAGTTTTGTCTTTCATTCGTCTTTTGGGAGTTTTGTCTTTCGTCTTAGATTTGACTGATCAATCCTGCGTGTAACATCTTGAAAGAGACGTGAAAACTTGTCTGTTCTTTTGTCCGAAGTTGAATGTTGTTGCTATGCGTGTGCGCTACTCGGGTCCCCTTGTTAT
>CP070709.1:257871-262912 GCA_020350305.1 Candidatus Bathyarchaeota archaeon | reverse complement strand
AGAGGTCCTACGTTTGGGAGTTAACTGGCGCTGGACAACAGAGACTAACGGACGTAGGCAGCAAGAAATAAATTGTCCATAGGCTGTGAAGCTTTTAAACCTCTATTTCAGAATTTTTCGCAGTGCAACTTCAAACAGCAACATCAAAAGGCTCCTAACAACAAGCGACATCCCTATAAAAACAATGAACCAACCAAGAAAACCGAACCACTCAAGGGCTTCAGCCGCCAACAGGTTCGAAAAGAAACCGACACCCAACCAAAAAACTATACCCGAAAACGTCCCAGCCACCCTATCTGTGGGTTCTCTAAAAAAGAACCTCAAAACCAAAATGACGATCTGAAATAGACCAAAGACAAAACAAAACCGCGCAAAAGCTGTATAAACTACCGGGTGACGGTCTGCCGGTGAAGGCAAGAAAACGTTTGGAAAAACCTCCTTTTCGAGCGTGAAGCTGTTGAAGAAGTCGACAATTGCTTGGGAGAGGTTTGGCGTAATTAGCCAAATCACACCGATAAGCAGAAGGAAAAATCCGAAGGAAGCGAGGCCGAGTATGTCTCGTTTCTCCTGTTGTCTTTCATGCGAGAGCATCAGCTACGTTTCTCCAGTGTAGATGAAAGTATCTGGTGCTTGTCGTATTAAACTTTCCATGGTTCCATAGGTGAACGAAAATGTAATCAGCAAAAGAATCAAGTTAGAATAACGACGTGTTGTTAATCGAGATGGCGCAGATGAAAGTGCTCTTCGTAGAACCTCCGAAGGATTACTGGTTTGTTATGGGCGAGTATCTCCCACCTCCCTATGGAATTCTTCAGCTTGCGGCTTTCCTTGAAAGTAAATGCAAGGATGTGGAGATAGATGTGTTAGATTGCAATGCCCAGCATTTGGATTGGAAAGGACTAGAAAGGCACATTGAATCTTTTAACCCCGATATTGTGGCCTCGAGCGCCCTTGCCACCTGCAATACTTACGTTGCCGTACGAACCTTGGAAACAGCGAAGAAAGTGAATCCAGATGTTCTAACCGTTGCCGGAGGGCAGCACTTTACAGTCATGGCTCATGAGAGTTTAGAGACGTATCCGGAGATCGACGTCATTGTACGTGGAGAAGGGGAACAAACTTTTGTGGAACTGGTCCAAGCGTTCGCTGGAAATAAGTCGTTTGCAAAAACAAACGGTATCTCCCTCAGGCACGACGAAAAAATCTTACACAATCCATCACGACCGTTGATCAAAAATCTGGACGCGTTACCTTATCCGGGGTATCATTATGTCGAGGATGTCATTCAGGAATACCATTTCACCGCAATGGCGGGTCCCAGAACTAGGTACGCCTTAATCGAAGGGTCTAGGGGCTGTCCACACCGGTGTACTTTCTGCACTCAATGGAGGCATTGGGAAGGGAAATGGAGGACAAAGTCGCCGAAACGGATCGCTGAGGAATTTGAGTTTTGCTACGAAAATTATGGGAGCAGGTTTCTATGGTTGACCGACGACAATTTCGGTTTAGGCAAACGTGCAAGAGACCTAAGCGACGAGCTTATTCGGCGAGATTTTTCAGATAATATGATGTGGTTTATGCAGGTTAGATGTGATGATGTTGTAAAGCATCGTGACCTTTTGCCGAAGATGAGAAAATCCGGTCTCCGCTGGGTTCTCTTAGGGGTAGAAAGCAACAGATCATTTACCCTTGAAGCCTTTAACAAAGAAACGAGTCCAGAACAAGCTAAGGAGGCGGTGAAATTGTTAAAAAAGAATGACATATTTGCGCAAGGGATGTTCATTATTGGGGAACGCAAAGATTCTGCTGAGTCTATGGAGAGTTTAAGAGAGTTTACAAACGATTTAGACCCTGACCTAGCGATTTTTGCGATTCTTACTCCATTTCCTGGCACTGAGATTTTTGAGGAGGCTAAGCGGAATAGATGGATTGAAGATTGGAATTGGGCGAACTATGACATGATTCACGCCATCATGCCTACGGAGACGCTGTCTAGAGAAGAAGTGCAGGAAGAACTTTACCAATGCTATAGAAGCTTTTTTGGCTCTTGGAGTAGAAGGCTCCGGGGGCTTCTCTCAAGGAAGGAAATAAAGAGAAGAGTCTATTGGTATATGGCTGCTCGAGGCATTGTAAACCAGTTTAGAACATTATTTTGAGTAGCGATTAGTCATGTCCAAGAACCTATCTCATAGTTCCGACATAACATATCTAGTCATTATGTCATTCCTCGGATTGTTTCTTGCAGGAATACTCACGGTTTACCCGCCGAGAGTGCATGAAAACCTTCTTTGGCGAAAACCATTGATTGGTTCAATTTTCGGATTGATCTGTGTTTTTGGAATTCTTGCGGTTTTTTTCCCAAGACAATGTTCAAGAGTTTTTGATTTCGGAAAAAAGAAGCTCAGTCTCCCCGACCTTGGCAAGTTTGCTTCTCATGGAACTTCGTCCACTCTGCGAGGGCATCATCCTGATTGCGGAAACTTCTCTGCTCACGTGTTTCGAATGGGCGACAAGACGTTTTGTGCTGCGTGCACAGGGTTACTTTTGGGAGGGCTTTCGGCTCTTGTTGGAACCCTTCTGCATTTTTTCAGTTACTGGCGTATTGAGCAGAGCAGTTCCTTGATGGTTTGGATAGGTGTTCTGGGAGTTGGTTTTGGTTTGTTCCAGTTTAAATTTAGGAGTTTTGTCCGTTTGTTTTTGAACATTTTTTTCGTTTTGGGAACCTTTTTCATCCTAATTGGAGTCGATAAACTGGTTCACAGCGTGACGGTTGATCTGTTTTTGGTTGCTTTGACTCTTTTTTGGCTTTTTACGCGAATATCGCTTTCGCAGTGGGATCATGAAAGAATTTGTTACGCTTGCAAAGTTGTTACCTGTAAATTTAGAAATAGGAAAAAAGAGGGTAGGTTAGGATCTGCGGCTGTAGCTGTACAAGGCCCCGGCGACGATCAGTATTCCAAAGACGATTACTATAAGTGGCCACAAGTAATCCCATAATTCTATTTCAGGCGGCAGTATTCCAGGCACCTGAGAGAGTCCTACAAGTATTATTATTATGCCAATGACTAGGCCTACGATTGCGCCGCCGTAGGGGAGTCCAAAGCATTCTTTTTCTGGTCGCCTGCGCTCGCGTCTCCAAGCTGGACGAGCGACTAAGCTTACTCCGCATTTAACACACACTACAGCATCTTCCTCATTTTTGGTGCCACACTTAGTACAATAAACCACGAATCATTCCCACCATTCGCGTTCTTTCTCTCTTCTGACGCGTCTGCTAACAGGAGCGCCACACTTAGGGCAAAATTTTGCGTCCTCTTTCAATTCGGTTCCACATTTCCAACAATAGGGCATTATCATGCCTCTAAAAGATTGTTTTCGTAGTTTCACGTATAAAAGTGATTCCATAACTATCTTGTTTGTTCAGCAGTAATTCATTTACGTTTTTCTTAAAAGCAACATTTACATGGTGTTTGCCCGCACTTAGGACACCTGTTATTGTATTTTGTCATTGCTGCTGTCTCCAAATTTACGTTAACGACGTTTGCTAGAGAAGCCAACCAGGCGAGAACATCGGCAAACTCGTTTTCCATAGCCTTCGTATTCTTTTCCTTTAAAGCTTCTCCCAGTTCCTCCACTTCCTCCACAAGCCAATCGAATGTTCCAACCGCTCCACGCTCCGAATCTCGGTGAAAATAAATCCGCCGCATCATGTCCTGAAACTCACGGACGTGCACATTTTCTCCCTCTCATAATAGTTCGTAAACCTAAAGGCTGTTTTCCACTATTATGCCTTTAATTTCACAAGGCCCACCTGTCCCCCCTCGAGGATGTGCATCACTTCCACGCCCTTTCTTTCCAAGTAGGCGGTGAGGAAACGGCGGTGGCAATATTTCGGATTCTTCTCCATACACATGATGCATACCCGCCTTTGTCTAGCAAACTCAAGAAGCTTCTCTACGCCCTCTCTAAACAGCCCAGTTTTCATATGGGCTTCGTATCCACATCGACGATATCCACCTAGTTCTTTGCCAAGCCAAACGTATTCGATTCCATACTCAGGCAACCAACACTCCATCTCTTCCCTCTTGAAATGCTCAATTTTAGACGTGGGAAAACTACGGATGTCGACTAAAGCCTCGATTTTATGCTCCTCGAGCAAAGCCACAAATTTTTCAATAGACCTGTTACTATGCCCTATAGTCCACAACACTGCCCCTCGCGCTCTCAAAATAACAGCCCTCTTCGCTAGCCTTTTCTAAATTCCGTCACATCTCTTTTCACGTTTTCCACTCTTTAGAAGGTAGGTGAATTCTGTGTTTGTGTCACAAACAAGTTGAGCCTTATATAACACCCTTCCCCTACCTCAGAGAACTAGGGCTGAAGAAAGATATAGAAAATAAACAACAAGTAGCACAACCTTAATTAGCTTGCCTCAAGAAAATCATAAAATAGAACCATCATGAGCAAAAGGAAAAAGAAAAAAGGCGAAAGAAAGTCACCTATGCCCGCCCAAAGCGCTGGACTACTAAGATTCTTCGAAGAAGAAACTAGGGGCATAAAGGTGAAACCCGAACTAGCCGTAATCTTGGCAGTAGCGCTAATAATAACATGCATTTTTGCACAAGTGTTCTTCTAATCAACCTTAGCTCTCATGTAAAACTTCGATGCGTTGAACCGAACTCAGGTTGATAAAAACTTCACTTCTATGTTCCCTACTCACCACCTGCGGCACCGGCTGAGCGATCGTTGACCGCAATGTCACAATCTCAGCGTCAGAAAGCCAGATACCGGGCGGTTCTAGCGTAACAGCGGCTAGGGTTCCTTCAAATCCATATGAAGGATCTAATATGGCCACCATTCTTCGACCTATGTTTCGCTCAAGAATATGAAACACCGTTGGAGCCGGACCGGCCTTAGACATAATCCTCTACAAAATGTTAGCCTAACTAAAGCATAAAAGCTTTTGTCCTTCCTTTTCAGATTGCCTAATCAACGTTTTAGAACTGTTTTTGATAGCGTATCCTTCTTTTTCGCTACTTTT
>CP070709.1:251743-257771 GCA_020350305.1 Candidatus Bathyarchaeota archaeon | reverse complement strand
TTCTTATAAAGAGGTGCTCACGTGCCAAAGGTCAAAGCTTCAATCAACATCGAAAACGTGGTTGCATCTGCAACATTGGATCAAAGAGTTGACCTGAACGCTGTGGTGAAAGGTCATCCAGGAGTCGAATATCGTCCAGAACAGTTCCCAGGACTCGTTTTTCGTTTGAAAAAGCCGAAAACAGCCACTCTAATTTTCAACTCCGGAAAGATGGTGTGCACAGGAGCCAAATCGGAAAAAGAGGCGAGAAGGGCAGTAATGAAAGTCGTCAAAGAACTGAAGAAGAGCGGAATAATAATCATCGGCAAGCCGAAACTGAAGATACAGAACATCGTCGCCTCAGCAGGCCTAGGAGGAAACATTGACCTTGAAAAAGCAACTTATTCACTGGGGAAAACCATGTATGAGCCTGAACAATTCCCCGGTCTCATCTACCGAATGGCTGAGCCTAAAGTCGTGATTCTTCTGTTCGCAAGCGGAAAATTGGTATGCACAGGCGCCAAGCATGAAGAAGACGTTTATCAAGCAGTTGACAAACTCCATCAGAGACTTGAAGATCAAGAACTGATATACTACGAATAGAAATAGTTAGATTCTCCTTTTCCATATTTTTTCGTACAATTACTTAAAATGTGATTTTGAGCGCCGAAGAGAAAGGTAATAAACTTCTGAGATCTGAGGCCAAGCGTTATTTCTTTTTCACTTGTTTCAAGATTGTTTTCAATTGATCCTCTGTGATGACACCTATCTTGTAGAGTTTATCAGCAGCCTCACTTGCTTTCAGCAAATAGTGCAACTTAACGCTGTCTGTCGCCAGCCTTTCTTTTCCGCCTTCTTCACGATCTATTAAGACGGCCGCATCTGTCACCAAGCCTCCTTCCGCTCTGACGGCTTCTACAACCTTTCTCATAGAGAGTGCAGTAGTTATGAGATCGTCTATCAACAAGACGCGGTCACCGGGCATCATGATGCCTTCTACTCGACGCTTTCGTCCATGCAGTCGCATTTGCGGCCGAATGTAGAGGAAAGGTTTCTTAAGATGATAAGCAAGAAGAGATGCGAATGGAATACCCGCAGTTGGGATTCCTGCAATTCTGTCGAAGTTGTCAGTTCCAACATCCCCTTCTATTAAATCGACGTATAGGTTACAAACTCTTTGAAACGCATCTGGAAAACTTGGAACGATTCTGAGGTCAACGTAGTAAGGGCTGACTCTTCCGCTTGTAAGCTTGAAGGTTCCAAACTTTAAAGCGCCAATCTTGTTCAGAACTCGACAAAGCTCAGTCTTCATCGCTTCCTTTTCTTTTCCTAGCGACAAATTAGGTCTCCTCAAAGTACTTGTATAACTTGCTTTCCTAATAAGAATCTTGTTGACTGAAACATCTAGTCAGCTTTTCATCTCTCTTGAGGCTTGGCTCCTACTCACTCAGATACTCAGCGATTTAGACGAGAACATGACAAATCTCATTACTTTTGAGGTCATATCAATAGGCTTTCTGAGACTTTCTGACCAAACTCACCTAAATGGTGATATCCCCTGCAAAACCTCTTTTTTGCGTGTCTTGCTCAAGTCTTTCTCCGATTCGGCCCCTTTCTCATTCGATGGTTTAGATCCTCTCGGATTTTTGGATTGACTTGATCCAGTAGAATCCAAATCTTCCGAAACTTGCTCTTATCGCTTGGGTTCTCATGTTCCATTCTCCAAGTTAATTGCCCTATGTTTTGGTGAAGCAAATTCTTTCCCTTAAATTCACTCAGTATTGCTTGAATGCTTTGTTTGAATCCTTGATCTATCAGTTCTCCAGTTAGATAGCCACGTAGACTGGATTCCACCCTCAACTTCAGCTTGGGCATAGCGAATCGGTTCTCCATTTGCAATGTACGCGCATCACCAGATATCAGGGATGAACTTAATGAATGCTTTGTGGGTTTTGTCACTTTCTATTTCAATCTGTTCAGTCCCCCCTCCAAGATCATAAACTGCAAAAGTCGTCTGGGGCAAATTTCATATAGATGGAACTTGCGCTGTTTGTCCGCTATGTTTAAATGCATCTCACAAAAGTCTTGTAATCAATCGAAGGGATTTCATGGTTGACGTATGGCTTCCTTACGGGAAAACCGAGATCTGCGCAAGAATACCTACCAGAAACTTCTTGGGCACCATAGAACCAAAAGAAAAGAGTGGCGTGCCAGATCCCCGAGTTGAGGTTGAAAGAGCCTTAAGAGAACCCATTGGCACTAAGCAATTGAACGAAATTGCAAAGCCTGGCGACAAAGTAGCCATAGTAGTTGACGACGCAACACGAGTAACTCCGACTCACTTGATGGTCCCTCCGTTGTTAGATGAACTTAACAAGGCTGGAGTGAAAGATGAAGACATTACGATCATTTTTGGTTGTGGCACACATCGTGCTGTTACGCCTGATGAGATGAAAAAACTTGTGGGCGAAGAGACTCTGAAAAGGGTGAGAGCAGTAAATCATGACTGTAACGCTAAGGATCAGGTTTTTTTGGGCAAAACATCTTTTGGAACTAAGGTTTACGTAAACAAGGTTTTTGCCGACGCTAATGTTAAAATTTTGGCGGGAGACGTTGACTTACATTATTATGCGGGGTATGGTGGCGGAAGGAAAAGCGTTTTACCCGCTGTGTCAGGTGCAGAAACTATCCAGCACAATCATGCCATGCTTTTGCATCCAAAATCCAGAACAGGCGTGTTAGAGGGCAATCCGGTGCATGAGGATATGGTAGAAGCAGCGAAACTCGCTAAGGTGGACTTCATCTTGAATATTGTCACAAACAGCAAGCTGGAACTGGTTCAGGCGTTTGCAGGAGATTTGGAGCTAGCTTTTTACGAAGGTGTGAAACTTGTGGATGAAATGTATAAGGTACCTATTGACAGAAGGGCGGATATCGTTGTTGTAAGCCCTGGCGGGCATCCGCTTGACATTAATCTATATCAAGCCTATAAAGGCGTTGATAACGCCCTCGAAGCAGTGAAAAGAGGTGGAGTCATCGTTTTGGTGGCGGAATGTCCGGAAGGTCATGGTCATGACGTTTTTCACGAGTGGATGACAAGATTAAAAGATTTGAAGGCGATGGAGAAGGAGATCAAGAAGCGTTTTCGCATGGGTGGACATAAGGCCTATTACTTGTTGAAGGCTTTGCAGAAGGTTAAGATTGTCTTTGTTTCAGTCATGCCTGATTATTATGCCGTGAACCTGTTCAAGTTGAAAACCGCGAGGGTTGTGAACGATGCGTTACGTGATGCTTTTGACATTGCAGGCAAAAACGCCAAGGTCTGGACCATGCCTTTTGGCAACCTCACGTTCCCAGTGGTAAAAAAAGCAGAGTAATGTTAAGGGCGGGCTTACTATGCAGACGATGTTCACTTTGAGGCTGTTTAAGCCTGCTGATTTAGAGCGTGTGATACGTATAAACAAGTTATGTCTTCCTGAGAATTATTCGCCTTTCTTTTTTATGGATTTGTATAAACGTTTTCCGAAGACCTTCATTGTTGCAGAAGAGGATGGAGAAATGGTGGGTTACGTGATGTGTCGAATTGAAACGCCTTTCCCCGGCGGCGGCTTGCTTGGGATTGCCAAGAGGGGGCATGTTATTTCCATCGCTGTTCTACCAAACTGTCGACGCCGCGGTGTTGGATTTGCGTTGATGAAGGAGGCGATGAAGGCTATGGTTGAGTATGATGCAAAGGAGTGTGTTTTGGAGGTTCGAACGAGCAACACCGCGGGTGTGGGTCTCTACAAGAAGATGGGGTTTATGGTAAAGCGAACAATTCGCGGTTATTATGCTGACGGTGAAGCTGCCGGTGTGATGGTTAGGAAGCTTCCGTTTGAGCCTAGTAGCTGATATAGGAGAGAAAATCTTCAATCATTGAAGTACTGAAAACTTGACACCGCCGAAATTGAATGCTCTGTTAAATCGGCTTGTCGCGACGTGAACTTACGAAGTGACAACCTAAAATAGGGTTTGCGCCTAAATTTTCATGAGGCACCTTGTTGGGTCGATGCCAAGTCTGCGGTAAACAGTCGAATCTAATCTCTAGCCGTCTCGGAGTTTGTTTAAGGTGCATCCGAGAGAACCCAGAGCAAGCGCTCAAAATAGCCGACAAAGTACACGTAGAAAATCGAGAAACGTTTGGGCTTCCACCAAAACCGCCAAAAAATCCGGCCGGAATCTCATGTGGCATGTGCGCCAACAACTGTAAGATAGGCATCGGCGAGAAGGGCTTCTGCGGCCTAGTCTTCAACGTGAATGGTCGACTCGCTCGAAGGGGAGGGACCCCAGAAAAAGGTATTCTTCAATGGTATTATGACCCGTTGCCGACAAACTGCGTCGCATGGTGGTTCTGTCCAGGATGCACGGGCGCAGGCTACCCCAAATACGCCCACAGACGTAGCGCAGAGAAAGGTTACTCAAACCTAGCCGTGTTCTACGGAGCATGCAGCATCGACTGCCTCTACTGCCAAAACTGGCACTACAGAAACCTAGCCGCAAAGCTTGAGCCGGTGATGAGTGCGAAGAGTTTGGCCGCTAAAGCAGACGCTCACGTCTCATGTATATGTTTTTTTGGTGGAGATCCGTCGGTTCAGATGCCTCATGCCTTGAAGACAAGTGAAATAGTATTAGAAAGGGCTAGGGAGGAAAAGCGTATTTTCAGAGTCTGCTGGGAAACAAATGGACATTGGAAAAAAGAGTTCGCACTGAGGGCGGCTGAGCTATCTTTCATCAGTGGAGGAGTCATCAAGTTCGACCTAAAGACATGGGATGAAAACCTGAACAAAGCCCTTAGCGGAGTTTCAAATGTTCCTACCCTCAGGAGTTTCAAGATGATCGGCAAGAAATTCTTCAAGAAACGCCCAAACCTGCCCATCTTGACCGCTAGCACCCTTCTTATTCCAGGCTATGTGGACGCCGAGGAAATTCGCAATTTGGCAAGCTTCATCGCAGAAGTAGATTCGAGAGTCCCTTACACGCTCTTGGCCTTTTATCCACAATACGTAATGACGGACTTATCCAAAACAAGCCGAGAGCTGGCTGGCAAATGCTATGATGCTGCTGAAGAATATCTGAGAAACGTTAGAATAGGAAACATTCAATTGTTGAGTCCGTAGAACACCAAACATTTTAATCGCTTAGTACTTTTCTATAGAGTTATTCACCGCTCATTTTCTCCACGAATCCGAAGTCTACTTTGAGAAGTGCCTTAGCTTTTTCACTTGGGTTCGCAAATTTCCGTAGATGCATGCATGTGAGAAACAAAGTGCAGATAATGCATCGAAAGCACCACAGCAACAGTCTTTGGCCTAATCTCAAGGAAATCTTAACAACAAGTAGGCTTGAAAGAAGATTAAAATATCGATCCAAAGGTGTTAGTACCAAAAGAAAGAAGGAATTCTATGACCTCTGACCGATTGAAGGTAATCGACTTTCATGCCCATTTTCCAACTGCGAATTGGACGAAGTGGGTGGCCTCATGGAAGCGACAATTGGCTGAGAAGTATGGAGATGAGAATGCCCAGTTGTTTATAGAGCAGTCGGCGCATGATAGAGAAGAGATGAGAAAGCTTTGGGGCTTTGCGCCCCCTGAATCAGAGACGCACACGGATGAGGAGCAGGCAGCCAGGTGGGTTGCAGATATCAAAAATAAGGGTGTGGAGAGGGTAAATTTTGTGACTGGAGGCGGAAACGATAACATTGCAAAGATAGTGAGATTGTATCCGGACAAGTTTTCTGGTTTCGCTCACCACAGCCTATTTTCCGAAGACGCGCCCTCCGAGCTTGAACGAGCGGTTGAGGAACTTGGACTGAAGGGGTACAAGGTGATAGCTTCCTCGCAGACGAGACCCATAGACGACAAGTCCATTTACCCTGTCTGGGAGACGGCAGAGAAGATGAGGATTCCTGTGATCATACATTTCGGTGTTCTCGGTGGAGGTGGAGGGCCAGCTTTGGATTTAAGAAATATGAATCCTCTTACGCTTTGGGAGGTGGCGAAGATGTTTCC
>CP070709.1:247625-251643 GCA_020350305.1 Candidatus Bathyarchaeota archaeon | reverse complement strand
CATTGACGCTAAGGAATCTGATCATTACAAACAGTATGATCATCATCGGTATTTCAGCAGCTGCAATATCAAGCCTTTTCGCATACACCATGGGTCTAAAGCGGCTTTACGCATATGGACTATTAACACTAGTGCTGTTTCTAGCAGGTCATTTCATTACTATCCCATTTGAATATTTCCTTCTAACAATTGGACTTGTAATTATCGTCAATGGCTTTGTTCTTTTGATTCAATTCATACGAAAACACCCACTTCCACAAGGTGACGAGGCCAATGTGGAAAAATCCTTCTAGCCTAAAGAGCATCGATCGATTGATCCACGAACCAACTAGGTTAATGATCATGACCCAACTCTACGTAGTTGAAAGCGCAGACTTCCTCTTCCTCCAACATCAACTTCAGATGACTCCCGGTAATCTATCATCTCATTTGAGCAAGCTTGAAGAGGCAGGTTATGTGGAGATAGTTAAAGAATTCATTGAACGAAAGCCCCACACAGCACTCAAGCTTACAAAGAAAGGACGCGCTGCTTTCAACGAATATCGAGAAAAAATAAAAAGAGTATTAGAAGCGCACGCGAACTAATCAGATTTATGGAAACGGAAAAGAGGTGATAGCTGAGTTGAAAGAATATGAATGCGTGGAAGTTAAAGACCACAGGGATGTCGGTAAGACAATTGAGCAATGGCAAAAGAATGGATGGCATCTACACACCTACACTTGCACTCAATACGGAATCGGTGGCGACGTTCATCACCACTTGCTATTTGAAAAAGGCGAATAAGACATGCATGCATTCTAGATAGACTGAATCCTGTCAGTACTGCCTTATTGTTTCTTCAGGGAATGGTTGTGATTATCTTCTCCTTGCTCAGATATCTGGATAGGCAGGTTGTGAGGGATAACGCAAGCAACGAGACAATCAGACAGACTACAACTTCAACCCATGAGACAACAACGTTCATGTTTCCCTGAATGAGACCACTAAAGATAGAAGGATACATAAAGGGAATTAATATCAGAATGATTAAATAGCCTATGATTTTATTTTCGCGCATCCCAAGCAAAAACTGACAGAAACCCATCAAACTTATGGCAGAGGCAATGAAAACTGGTACTACGCCTAAGATATGGGTGAGAATTGCAACAGAAGGAAGCAAAAGGGAACGCATCATAATGTTTGAAATTATTACTACGAGTGTAACGCTTGAAAGGGAAAACAAATAGGCTGGAATGGTTGCTCCCAACACTTTTCCAAACCATATAGATTTCAAACTTAGTGGAGTGCAAAGCAGAGTTTCTATGATTTTTTCTCGCTTCTCTCGCAAGAAAACTTGTGCAGAGAACATAAAGCCAACAAAAACCCCTACCAGAAGTGCCACAGAGAAAACTGTGTTATTAAAAGAAAAAACTTGTCCACTAAGTAACACGTTAAGTACTCCAAACATACCTCCAATCCACAAACCTCCAAAAAGGAGTCCTTTGTTTCTAATGATGTTCTTCATTTCCTTTCGTGCAACAACCAGTGCCATGTTCATAGCGCTCACATTCTTTCCTCCGATTGCCTTACAATATTCAGATAGATATCTTCCAGAGATTTCGTGGCTTTTTTCACCTCTTCCACCCTTAAGCCGTCTTTCATCAGCACACCTAGAATCGTTGAGGTCTTCTCACCTTCTATAATGGCGGTTATCATCAATCCGTCTCGTTCACACTCAAACACATAATCTAATGAATTCAAGAGATCTAAAGCCTTCTCAGCCTGTCTGTCATTGTCAAGAACAATTTCAACAGCAGGCTTGCTGATTTTTCTCCTCAAATTCTCAACGGTATCGTATGCCTTTATTTCGCCTCTTTGAAGTATCGCTATTTTCGAGCAGACTCTCTGCACTTCATCTAGATCATGGGAGTTCAGGAATATGGTCCTCCCTTTCTCTCTTGCCAAACGAAGTATCAGGTCTCTGACCATCTTCTGAGCTTCTGGATCTAAACCAGCTGACGGCTCATCATAGAAGAGAACCTCAGGGTCATGAAGTATTGATCTTGCTAATGCTAACCTCCGCTTCATCCCCTTGGAAAATACACCAACTATATCATTCTGTCTATCTGACAGCCCTACAAAGTTGAGAAGATTCTTGATCCTTCCTTCAGTATCAGAAACGGAGTAAAGCTGTGCATAGTAGTTCAAGTTTTCATGAGCTGATAAGCGTTCATATAATCCATCATTTTCCAAAAGAACCCCGACTTTCCTTCTGAGATCATCATTGTCACCCAGCTCTTTACCAAAAACCAATGCTCTCCCTGATGCTGGCTTAAGAAGTCCAAGAAGTATTCTCATTGTTGTTGTCTTTCCAGCTCCGTTGGGGCCGAGATATCCAAATATTTCTCCTTCGTTCACGTGAAAGTTTATTCCACTAAGCACAGTTTTTCCATTGAATTTTTTTGTTAGATCTTGGGCCTCAATCATTCACTCATCCTACTCCCTTTCCTTCGATCGATCGAAAACTTTGATCATAGACAAAAATATCTTCAATAGTAACTTCGAAATATCTTGCTATTTTGAATGCAAGTTCTAAAGAAGGATTGTACTTTCCTTTTTCTATAGCTATAATCGTCTGCCTAGTAATTCCGATCTCTTTTGCAAGGTCTTCCTGTCTCAGATCGTGCATGGCCCTGTAGACCTTGAGCTTAGTCTTCATCCATCGCTAACCCCCGTATTTCCTGCCGTAGTAGCCCCTGAAAATCAGATGCAATATCAATAGAGCACAAGCGGAGTAAACAAGAGTGAAGCCGGACTGTGAAAAATCAGCGTAGCCACTTCTGCTCAGTGCTATTAGAATAGCGCCTAACGATGCAGTAATCACGGCAAAAACCTGCATGGTCCTTGCTGATGCTTTTTCATGTATCAGGTGGATTCGCTCATCTTCCATAACCTCCTCAATCCTGCTTCTAAGGAAATACAAAGCGAGAGGCCCCACGATAAACGCAACCACGAGCAACACTATATTTCCAACTGAAACGGACCAGCCGATCAGGGTTCCCATAACTAGAACAATTATTATTCTACACCATGTTAGCTCTTTCCTGTCCATAACACCACCTCATGTCAAATATACATTACATTATGTTATTTAAGCTTTACTATTTGTCATTCCTGCTTTACATTCGTGTGTGGAAGAAACTATGATTCCTTCATTTGGGCTGAACCCTCAAACAATTCAATTTTAAACAACTTTCCACATCTCTGCTACAAGGCAAACACATTCTGTTCTCCGTATCAGGAGGTTGAAAAGAGGAAGGTTGTGTGTGGGATTAAATTTTAACCCAACCAACCAACGAAACGTGAAGGTGTAATGAAAAGGCAGGATGCGGGCTGAACAGCTTAGATGGCGGTTGAGTTGAGCGCGCGCTGTATTCCATAACAGGACGGAGATCATCAACCAGAAACAGTTCAACCATTCCAGTTTCAGCATTTTTCGTCAACCCTTTGATATTGGCAGGGTCACAGATATGCGACGCACGCTTGTACGCAAATATATATTTTATCCAATCCACCATAGTTTGTCAAGGTGTCTGGAGTGGTTGATCTACAGATGATCTCTGTCACCCTTGCAGCCATGGGCTTGCTCGTAGGTGCAACGTACTACATTCTCATACTCAGGAACGGCGAAAAGACAAGGAGAACCCAGCTGTTCATGAACATCTACAACCGATTCTACGACAAGAAATTCCAGAAATGCTACCTAACGATGTTACATCATGAGGAATGGAACAGCTTTGAGGAGTGGTGGGGTAAATATGGGCCCTCAAATCTAGAGCACTACTCGGGGTGGATGGCCTGGGGGACCTACCTGGCAGGCATCGCCATGTTGGTAAAGCAGGACCAGATTGACCCTCAGCAGGTATCTGACCTCTTGGGCACATACATTTTGTGGAGTTGGGAGAGGTACGAACCCATATTCAAGGAGATTAGGGCAAGGAGCGATGTAAGGGAGCGCCCCCAACTATCAGACTGGCT
>CP070709.1:241869-247525 GCA_020350305.1 Candidatus Bathyarchaeota archaeon | reverse complement strand
TCAGGCTTCTCCAAACAAACAGCCTGCACATCACTAGCTCCAAGCCTCAAGGCTGTCAAAGCCACATCCATTGCAACACTACCGCCGCCAATCACCAAGACTCTACCCTTCACCGTAGGGGCTTTCCCAAGTCTGAAGTCTCTCAGAAAGCCAAGTCCACCAACTATACCATCAAGATCGGCACCTTCAACTCTCAACCTCAGGCTGGTCTGCAAACCCGCAGCAATAAGAAAAGCGTCAAATCCTTTCTCCTTGAGAGACTTGAATGTCAGATCCTTTCCAAAAACCACACTTGTCTTGACCTTCACACCCAGATCAACAATTCCTTGAATGTCCTTGTCAACAATTTCTTTAGGAAGGCGGTATTCCTGAACACCATAACGCATCATTCCCCCCGGTTCAGGCATAGCCTCAAAAACAGTAACCGAATGCCCTAGTCTGGCCAAGTAGTAAGCAGCGCCAAGTCCTGCAGGACCAGACCCGATTATGGCAACCTTCCTACCAGTGGATTCTGCAATTTTCAGTTCCTGCTTCCAAATCTCTGTATCGTTTTCCATTGCAAAACGTTTCAACCAACGAATCGCAACAGCCTCGTTAACTTTCAGACGCCTACAAACGCTTTCACATGGACGTGAACAAGCATGAGCCAGAACGTTCGGCAACGGCAACTTCTCCCTTATGACAGCCGCAGCCTCAGCGAACTTGCCTTCAGAAACCAGTTGAACGTATTTTGGAACCTCAACCCCTGCTGGACAAACATACTTGCATGGAACCAAGTCGACCTCACGCTTCGCAGCCTTCAACTCCTTATCTCTCAGTGCTCCAGTTGGACAAACCTCCACGCAAGCCCCACAGAACCTGCAATCAGAATCCATAAGCGTCGGCGCAACCGTCCCAACGAAAACCTCTTCATTGTTGTAAACGAAGCCTAAAGCTCCAACACCGCGAAGATCCTGACACGCCCTCACGCACCGAGTGCATCCGATACATAAGTTGTAGTCCCGCAGAAAGAGAGGCTCATCCTCTACGACAAGCAAGTTTTGAGGCATATAGCGTGGAGTGTCCTCTCTGATTCCAATGTATTCTGCAACCCTTTCCAGTTCACAGTTTCCAAACTGGGGACAACAACGCTCCTCCACCGGAACGTTCGTTGAACAGGGCTCTGTCGTACAACCCTCTTTCTGGGCGCAGATCAAACAAGCGTGAGGATGCTTGGCTAAAATCCGCATCAACTCAACCTTTCTCGCTTTCCGAACCTGCTCAGTTTCGGTGTAAACCTTCATGCCGTCAGAAACCGGTGTACAACATGATAGAACAAGTTCTTCTTCACCCTCAACTTGGACCAAACATAATCTGCAACCTTCAAACTCCTTCTCAGAAGAATCATTCACGATTTCCGCGTTGCCACGATAGACAGCTTCAACAGACCTAGCCTTGTTAGGTGGTGGCAGGTCGGGATGATAACAGATGGTTGGTGTATAAACCTCTATTTTTCTGGATGCTTCAAGTATGGTTGTGCCTTCTTCAACCTCGACTTGAGCATCGTTAATCAAGAGTTTTACAGAGAGAATGGTTTTTCCCTACCAAGAGTGCGTTATTGCCTTAGGTTCGCATGCGAGGACGCACGGAAGCTTTCTTTCACCGCTAACGGGTTTGCAAGGTCCACAGGTGTACTTGATCTTCTTGCGATGTTCTTCTGTTACCGCCGCCATTAATCCACCTTCAATATCGAATTCGTTTTCGATCAGTTCGAGAACGCCATAAGGACATGCTTCGATACATTTTCCGCAACCGTTGCATTTGTCAGTGTCAATGGTGATGAAGTAGTCTCCGGAGCCATCTTTATAGCCATAATGAGCCTGCATCTTGCATTTTCCTTTTCAGCGCAAGCCTACCTGCTTCTCATACAAGGCCTTAGCGAACAACGCAGCACCCATGGCTCCCGCCAGAATCGGGTCCAACTTGGGCTCAAGAGGTTTGATCCCAAGACTTCTCTCCAGTCTAGAAACTATGCCAGTGTTCTTTGCCACTCCGCCCGTAACTACGAAGTCCTTTTCGATTCCAACCTTTGTCAGCAGGTCGATTATTCGGTTAACCATGGCGAGGTGATAGGCTGCCGCAACCTTCTCTTTCTGCCATCCTTGACGAAGTAGAGCCACAGATTCAGCTTTCGCAAAAATCACGCATGTGTTACTAACTGGCGGGGGCTCTTTTTCGACGCTTAGTGAAGCCTTCCCAAGCTCTTCAATTGGAACTCTAATCAGGTCAGCGAAGACTTCGAGACCCCTTCCGGTCCCAGCTGCGCACTTGTCGTTCATGAGGAAAGACATGACCTTCCCTCTTTCATCGCATCTGATGGCCTTGCAATCTTGCCCTCCAATGTCAAGTACCGTTCGAACCGTCGGCCCGTAAATGTAATTGGCTCCCCGTGCGTGGCAAGCGATCTCCGTTATTGTTCTCTTGGCAAAGGGAACATTCACTCTGCCATAACCAGTGCCAACGATACAATGAACGTTTTTGGTTTTCAAGCCTGTTTCCTCAAGAGCCCAATTCATCGCTCTAATCGCTGTTTCTTCGCTTACCCCACCTGTTCTCATAGCCGAGTATGCGTAAAGTTCCCCGTCAAGCATTATGACAGCCTTGCTGCCCACAGAACCTATATCAACACCAGCTGTAACCATCTTTGCGTCGTGCCAATCCATGTCAGGCATTGTGTGCCTATATTCTTGCCATCGCCAAAACTCTTCAGATTCTTCGCGCATCTATTTTCCCTCCATCTCAAATGCAAGTAAAGCAGCCCCTAGGGCCCCCACGTATTGAGGATGTTTGGGAACAAGTATTTCTGTGTTTAACTCCTTTCTCAGAGGCGGCAAGAACCCCGGGTTTCGGGCTACGCCTCCAATTAGAACTACTTCTTTTTCTACGCCTATTCTTAGGACCATTGAGGCTATTCTACCAGCCATAGCGTCATGTATTGCCTTTGATATGTCCTCCTTTGAAAACTTTGAGTGAATAAGAGTTACGACCTCTGATTCAGCGAAAACACAACACTGTGCATTCATTGGTATGGCCTTCGTGGCTTTCAGTGCAAGAGGACCCATATCCTCAACGCCTACTTCTAAGGCCCTGGCCATAGTTTCTATGAAGGTTCCAGCCCCAGCAGCACATCTTTCATTAATTACGAAGTCCTTTACCTTCCCATTTTCACCCACTTTTATCCCTCTTCCTTCTTCAGCTCCAACATCAATGACAGTTTTCACCGCTGGCGCAAGATGGTAAGTTCCCTTTGCGTCGGCGATAACCTCGGGCACTATTTCTCCAGGGTTTACTGGGGGTTTCTTGTGGACGGCTTTTCTTCCCATCCCTGTGGCTGTGACCTGAATAATCTGATCACGTTTTAAGCCCACATCGAGTGAGGCTTTCTCGAAAACTTCGGTTGCCGATTTCACGATGTCGAATCCGACGATGCCGTTGGCTCTTTTCAGGACGTTTTTTCCGTTTTCAAGGAGTACTATTTTCACGTATTTTGCTCCGACATCTACCCCGGCTGTTATCATTTTCCAATTCCCTCCTATTCCCTCAGTTTCTTCAATCCCGTACTCTCGAAGAAAGTGGTCAGGCGTGCTAGGGTTCCGGGGAAATCAAATTCTCGTTCATCCCCCATGTTTCCCTCAAAGGGGAAGACGGGTACACCGGCTTCTTGTAGACCGTGACGATTTTCAGCTATGTGGACGCTCAGACCTTCGCAGCCTCTATTGTAGTGGAGTAAGACTGCGTCAACCTTCCACTGCTTTACAATGTTTAATATCATCTTTGTCTTTGCTTCCGGCACGTAGAAGTGTGCCCACTCAGGCCTATCAACAGTCCATTCAACAATCATTCTTACCGCCTCTTCCCTAGTCTGTGGTTTTCTCACCGGAAGCTCTTTTGGAGCCCATGTTCCGTCTGGACGATACTTCCACATTCCAATCAGTCCATAGGTGTAGAGAGACCCAATTGAGATAACCCCGTATTTCTCCATTTCCCTGAAAATCCGTAGAAAACCCCATGGAGGCTGAGTGTCGGTAATCACCCTGAATCTTTCGTTGCCAACTGCTGCTATCCCCCTTCGGACTCTATCCTCAACCTCAGCTTTCAGCTCCTCATAAAAGGCAACACATTCGGGCCTATGCTTCATGAGCGTCCCCATAACATAAAGCGCATACATAGACTTCTCATCCAACGGCGCTGGAACGGCTTGGTTTAGGGTGCAGATTTCAGCCCAGAGCCTTGTTGCCTTCATCTCGTTCCAAACAGCCTCACAAAGCAGTTTATCGTCGTATGTTCTTCCAGTGATCTTCTCTAGCCATTCAATTCCGTCGTTTAGTTGCTGTACAATATAGTTTATCTTGTATTCTTCTAGGGGTTTATCCATCGGGTAACCGACTGAAACGTCTACACAATACATTGGGACTTTTCTACCCTTCTTTTCCTCAAGCCATTTGGCAACTTGATACCATTTTCCATGGCTACAACAGATGTGGTCCTGCCATATGAAGTCTGGAACTGGATGTTCATCAACCACTGTCCCATCAGCAAGAATGTATTTGTCGAGTAAAATGGAGCCCCAATAGTTTCTCATGTAGGCGCAGAGTGTGCGTGGAAAGCCTGCTGCTTCGGTGGCTTCGTGGCATTTGGCTGTGAAATCTTTGAAGAAGGCTATTGTGGCTCCGTGGGGCTCTCCTGTTATGCAGTAGACGTCCTCGCCTAGGCCAGCTGGTATGGCGCTGAAGGACCATGCGCCACCTGCCCATCGGAGTCCTCCATGTTCATGAGCGGTTAAATAATCCTCGTAATACTTTCCCCTAAGCTGTTTGGCTTTGTCCCAGATTCTCAATAGTTCTGTTGGATATTCTTTAACTTGAGTCATTCATACACCTCCTTAGAAGAGTTCCTCCAATCCTGTCAAAGTTTCAAGAAAGGCCTCAACCCTGGTTCGAAATTGCCCCCACGGAACAGTAACGTCAAACTCAAGAGGATATGTTTGAACACCAACTTGCTTTAGGGCGTCCTTCAATGGAGGGATTTCAATACCATGTGGATCACAGAATTTGTTCTGAATTACCAATGCTCCTTGAACGTTAAAGTCCTTGGCAAGCTTGACGACATGATTGACTCTTGTGAATTCGGGCCAGTCCTTGCTGGGACATGGAACCCTTTTGACGTAGCGGGAGGCGATGGCAAGTAATCTGTCTTTTTCATTGGGAACTACGTCATCCCAGATGTATCTTGAACCCGTGCAGTGTTCATCAGCCACAAAGGTTGCCCCTATTGCTTCAACGTTCTTCATGAAGACTCTGTCGTCGTCCTCGCTTCCAACAATCATGAGTCTGACCCCAGAGTCGCGGCTAAGCTGTCGACTCGGCAATTCTTTTAGGAGTTTTTCTAGGAGCTTGCTGTGTTCCTCCTTGTCAGCCATTTGGCTTGAGAGAACCATTTCCATGGCTTCTAAACCGGTGATTTTCGGATTGTCCAACTTTCTATACTCGTAAACTTTTCGCATTAGCTCCCTATTTCTGTTCATAATCCTTATTCCCCTATCCAAATCCTCATTGGTTATCTTCTTCCCAGTCCAATCTTCAAGTGCTTTCTTGAACTTGGCAAGCTCTTGAGTGAG
>CP070709.1:234618-241769 GCA_020350305.1 Candidatus Bathyarchaeota archaeon | reverse complement strand
GCTGGGCCACATCCTGCACAAGCTCGATGTCCTGACATAAAAGCTTCAGGTTTTCTTGCAAAGTCCTTTATCGTAAATTTCCATTTTGACGCCATTTTTTCTGCCTCCTCTTTTACTCCCTAACTCCTATGAATTGCACTGGTTTTTCAACTCGTTTTGTTTCAAGGATTTTTTGCAGATCCTTGTAGATTTCATGTATGAGGCTTTGTGGCATATCTCTCCCACCGAGTCCGTATATGTAATCAACTACGTGTGGATGTATTGAAGCATCGTAAAGAGCGTGACGTAACTCATGAAATACTGGTCCACCATGGGCTCCGAAGCTGTGGCTCCTGTCCATAACCGCTATGGCTTTCACGTTCTCCAACGCGTTTACAATGTCTTCTACTGGATATGGCCGATAAGTGCGTAAACGAAGCAACCCAGCTTTTATTCCTTTACTACGAAGCTGATCCACAACTGTCTTGGTTGTTCCCGCAGTTGACCCTAAACATACAGTGGCAATTTCTGCGTCTTCCAGATGGTAAGGCTCAATGAGACCGTTTCCATACTTACGTCCACTTATTTCCGCATATTCATCATGTATTTCCTTGATTATTTCCGACGCTCGCTGCATTGCTTCATCCTGCTGCCTCTTATGTTCAAAATAGTAATCATGCAGATCAAGCGGTCCCATCGTTATCGGGTTTTCCGGATCCAGCTTAAATGGAACCAGTTTACCCCCATGACCTCTTATCAGAGGAATCTTTCTTGTTCCAACGAACTTGCGGACCGTTTCATCAGCCAAAATGTTAACGCTTTCCAGCGTGTGGCTAAGGAAGAAAGCGTCCAGCATTACCATAGCAGGCAAGAGCAGATCCGAGTGCTCAGCTATCCTGAACGCCTGCAAGGTAGAATCGTAGGCTTCTTGAGAGTTTTCAACGTAAATCTGTATCCAGCCTGCGTCTCGTTCCACCATGCTGTCACTGTGATCGCAGTGTATATTGATCGGCGCAGAAAGAGCACGGTTCGCAATAGCCATTACAACAGGGGCTCTGCAACCAGACGTCACGTAAAGAATCTCGTGCATCAATGCAAGACCAGCTGACGCTGATGCGGTGAACACCCTCGCTCCCGTGGCTGAAGCCGCTAGAGACATGCTCAGAGCACTGTGCTCGGATTCTGTGCATACAAATTCTGTGTCTACTTCTCCATTGTGTACATACTCGCTGAATCTTTCAACGATTATGGTTTGTGGCGTTATTGGGTATGCGGCTACCACATCCACATCTGACTGTTTCACGGCGTAGGCTACTGCTTCGTCTCCGTTCATTGCTCGCAAATTTTGTTTAGCTACTGCCATCTTAAGCACACCTCTTTACTCAAGTACCATTTCAATTGCTTCTCGTGGGCACTCATTTTTACATATGCCGCATCCTTTACAGAAATCGTAGTCGAACCCTATGTCTTCGGTCTCCGAATTCCAAGTGATTGCACCATCTGGGCAAAACACGTGGCAAATCAGACACTTGTTGCATTTCTCCTTGTCTCGTACCGGTTTGAACGTTCTCCAGTCTCCCGTAAGGTAATCTGTTGTCGGCCTCCAGCACACTCCACCGATCGGAATCTCTTTCCAGCCTTTCTTTCCAGTGGTCATCCTGATCTCGCCTCCTTGTATGCCTCTCTTATAACCTCAATGTTTCTCTCAGCGAGTTTTTTTGGAAATCGCTCTCCCACAGCCTTTTCCAGACTCTTCAAATCAATCATTCCTGAGGCACGGGCTACAGCCCCCAGCATAGCAGTGTTAGTGATAGGCCTCCCCAAAATTTTGGTCGCGATATCTGTTGCAGGGACCGTCCACAGCTTACGACCGACAAGGCCTAGCTGCTTTCTAAGTTCGACGGGGCTTTCTCTCGTATTTACAACAAGAACACCATCTTCACCAAGCCCCTCAGCCACCGAAACCGTCTTCAACAGAGTTGGATCGAGGACGCCCACGACGCCCGGTGTGTAAATGCCACAATGCAGTTTGATGGGATCATCGCTGATTCTGGTGAAGGCACGCATAGGCGCCCCCATACGTTCTGGCCCAAATTCTGGAAATGATTGTATGTATTTACCCTCTAGTATGGCGGCTTTAGCGAGCAGTTCGCTTGCCGTCCATGCTCCTTGCCCGCCTCTACCGTGCCACCGAATCTCTTGTAAAGATGCCAAATATGGTCACTCCATTCCTTTGTCCTTTCTGAAAGATGCATATACACCTTTCTGTAACTTTTAAAGTTAGCTTACCCACTCTGAACTAGATGCGCGATTCCGCCAAAAGAAGATCTAGAAATCACATCAAGAGAGCGGGAGAAGACCATGCTCTTTGAGTAGCGCCTTCAATTTTTGAAGCGCTGGTTCTATCTTTGGCTTCAGAACGAGATGGAAGGGTACGAGAAACCTCCATATCTCCAGTTCAGCTTTGATGCTGCCGTCGATAAAACCTCTCACATGGAGTTGTTTAATTGAGAATCGTTTAACCAACCCGAAAATTTGACCTTTTTTCCAAAACTGGAAACGCGTGTTGTGAAATCCTTCCTTAAGAAGTGCAGTCTTGATCTTTCTTAAGAAGAATGGAGAAGACTTGAGGCTCATCTCGCGTTCCATGGATTCACCGTCTCTCCTTGATAGAGAACATTAGAACGTGAGTAAGATAATAAAACTATTTCTCTCCGCACCATATGTCACGCTTCGAAATGCAATATGGTCAATACGTTGCTAATGTAATTTGTTTGGTCACCTTTGATGGCATGCATGCAACGTATTACTGCCTTTATCTCACAAGTTTTTCTCTGCTTTGGTCCGAAGCCACTTCCATTGCATCTCTTCTTTTCTCCATTTCCTCTACGTCTCTGATGTCAGTGAAGAGCCAAGACAATGTTAGTGCCAGTATCCCGGACCCAGTACAGGCTAAGAAAAAATTGGCTGTCCCAATGAATTCTGCAATTGGTCCCGAAAGAATCATGCCAAGAGGCATTGCAGCCGTGGCTAATGTCATGTTGACTGAAGTTACTCTACCTAACATTTCCATAGGAATAACCGTTTGGATTATTGTCCGAAGTGATACGTTAACTAATGGAGTGGCAAAAGATATGGTCAAACTGGCTAACGCCATGAACCAGAACAAGCCTGTGGGGGTAAGAGCTACTAGGGCATACCCTAGGAAGAGAACGTACATGAAAGATGCAACCACAACCATTTTCCTTTTGAACTCTTTCTTGACTGACATGAGCAATCCTCCAGCAAGGGTTCCTCCTGCTGAAGCTGCAACGACAAGTGCAAAATCTTCGGCCATTCCAAAATGGTCAACTTGTACAAAATAAGGAAGCAGAGTGAACAAGGGGATTAGCAAGAAATTTAATGCTGTTGCCAGCATTAGTAAGGATGGAAGGCCTTTTGCGTTTTTAATGAATGTCAAGCCTTCCATGAATTCTCTTTTGAAGGAAGGCTTATCCTGGCTCACCTCTTGTTTCTTTCTCACAGATGGTATTTTGATTAGGAGGAGAGGTACCACAGCTACTGCAAAAGTGGCAGCATCAACCCAAAGAATTTGATCGATTCTCCAAAGTACAAACAGAAGTGCAGCAACGATTGGCCCAATCAGATTGATGGCACCTGAAAAAAGGTAATCTAAACCATTCATTCGGCTCAGTTTCTGCCGAGGAACCATCAATGGAACAATAGCTCTCACTGCCGGAGTGTGGAAGGCTTGGAAAAGGCCACGAAGGGCAAGCAACACTAGGATTTGCCAAATGGAGATTATTTCTAGCCAAAACAAGAGGATGAGGCCTACCGTAGCTACAGCTTGCAGGAAATCTACAATACCAATCAAAGCTTTACGGCTCCACCGATCCACGAGCACACCAGCAAAAGGGGTTAGGATAACCTGAGGAATGAAAGCAACAAAGGAAGCAATTGAAAGGTACACGGCACTTTGCGTTTCTATAGTTATCCACCAAATAATCACAAATTGTGCAATGGATGATCCCAACAATGAAGCTAGTTGTCCAGACCAGAAGAATAGATAACTTCTGAATGTTGTTTCACTAGCTTTCGTTTCCAAATATATTCCTCTTTGTTTCAAGCGAGAACTCATGTACTCTTAAAGTTTTCTTAATGTCCGCAAAGATGCCTCTTTGCATGCTTGCAAGAATCTTATATAGGGGACCCTTATAGGGGTCAGCCAGTGAAACAAATTACCATTTGCGTGCGTGATATGTCATGGAAGATCTGGCTGAGATAGCGATTCAAGCGGCGTTAAATGCTGGGGCAAGTTTTGTGGATATTCGGATTGAAGAAACGCACAAGACAAAACTAGAAATTAGTGATGGTGTATCGAAAACTTCGATGGGTCAGCTAAAGGGAGCAGGTATTCGTGCGTTTGTTGATGGAGCATGGGCGTTTGCACAATCAACGGAGATGACCCCTGCAGGTATGAAGCGGATGGGACAACACGTAGCCTTGACTGCGTTAGCAATTCATGATCGTGTAGCTGAGAAATTCGATATGTCAGGTCCTGCTTTCCAAGATGTGGTTAGCCTTAAGGTGAAACAGAAGCTTCAGGATGTTTCGCTAGAGGAAAAAATGTCGCTCGTTCGAATGGTGGACGATGAGGTCCGAGCCGTTGACAATCGTATTGTAAATACGCGAACTACCTATAGTGACATCACAACCCAGTTATTCATAAGCAATTCCCTCGGCACGCGTGTGTGGATGGCAAACTCGCTGCCTCTCCTTCTTCTCAGGATTACTGCAAAGGAGAGTGGTGTTCAGCAACACTCGTGGGGTCAGATGTTTGGACGGGGAGGTTTTGAAATCATTGATGAAATGGGAGCTCGTGAAATTGGTCAAAAGGCTGCCAAGTTAGCTATCGATTTGCTTGCCTCCAAGGCTGCCAAAGGGGGTACGTACGATGTGATTGTTGATCCCCAGCTAAATGCTGCTATGGTCCACGAAGCCTTTGGCCATCCCTGTGAAGCAGACAACTGGGTCGCCCAAACTACGGTATTGGAGGGAATGCTCGGCAAACAGGTCGGGCCTGAGTTTCTGAATCTAAGTGACGACCCAACGATATCAAGTTGGCGGGGGTCTTTTGAATATGATTGGGAGGGCACTAAGACTCTAAAACGGTGCCTTGTCAAGGATGGAATTCTTACTGATTTGTTGCATAGTTTGGAAACCGCGGCGCGTATGGGAATGGATCCAAATGGGGCTGCCCGGTGTCAATCTTTCATGTTTCAGCCTATTCCACGGATGAGCAATACTTTGATGGAACGGGGTGAATGGAACATCGATGAAATGATTGCTGATATGCGGGATGGCATCTTGCTTTGTGACTATAATTACGGTTACACTGATTCAGCGAAAGGGCAATTCATGTTTCAAGCAAGTTATGGTTATTTGATTGAAAAAGGTGAAAAAACCCAGATGATTCGAGATGTGTCTTTAGCGGGGCAGATTCTAGAGTTTTTAAACAAGATTGATGCGATTGGCAATGATTTTGGAATGTCTGCAGGCACGTGCGGAAAGGCGAATCAACTCGTTCCCGATAACTCTGGAGGTCCACACGCGCGAATTCGGCAGGTACCCCTAGGAGGGATGTAAAATGGAAAAAGAGCTCTTTGATCTGGGAGCTCAAATCATGCAAGATGCCGAAAAACATGGTGCTCATCAAGTGGAAGCCTATCTTACATCTCGGAAGAAGATAGTTATCCGGGTTGAAAAAGGGGCCATCAAAACAGCCGAAGAAAAACATGATGTGGGCTGTGCGATTCGAGCCATCGTGGACAAGAAACTAGGCTTTTCCTATGCTACCACTCGGGACCCGATGGATATCAAAGCTCTCACTAAGGAAGCGGTCACACTCGCAAAAGTATCTCTCCCAGATGCTGCTCTCCATGGTTTCCCAATGCATAGAGGCTCCTACCCAGACCCAGGAGGACTCTATGATCAAGAATTAAGTCAAATGTCTATGGAGGCGGCAAAGGAATTGATTCTACGAGCAGTTGATGCATGTCGTGCAGTTCTCACTACCAGAAAGGCTTTGATAGGAGCTGGACTTACCATCGACTCGACGCTCACTGTTATCACTAACTCGCTGGGAATCGATGGTGCATACCAAGAAACTCTTATTGACCTATCCACTGATCCCACAATCAAAGGAGGAAATTCTCAAGCATCCAGTTTTGAATTCCAGATTTCACGAAACCTTTCAGGAATCGATTCTGAATGGATTGGGGGAACCGCTGCAGCAAATACCGTCGATCTATTAAACCCGAAAAAAATCCAAGGTGGTCAACTTCCAGTGATCTTTACGCCCATGGCCATTGAATGGCTCTTCGGACTGGGCCTCGCTCGGGCGTTCAATGCTGAAGAAATTCAGATGAAACGGTCATATCTGTCCGACTCTCTTCACCAATCCATTGCTCCACAACACTTCCAAATCAGTGATAACGCGCTACTCCCCAGCGGTAATCAGTCTAGGCCCTTTGATGCAGAAGGTTATCCCTCGCAAAAGACAGATATCATCACAAAGGGTTTGTTGGAGCATTTTCTTCATAATTCATATACGGCATATAAGGCGCAAGTCGATAATACAGGTAATGCTAGTCGTAATCCTTCATTTGGTTCCGTTGGCTCTCCCTACCAGAATACTCCTACTATTGCTCCCTCCAATCTCGTAATCACCCCAGGAAGGGGCACTCTTGAGGACTTGATTGCAGAAACTGGAAAAGGAATTCTTTGCCGCTGTACCTTTGACCAACCCAACCTTAGCACCGGTGATTTCAGCGCCCTCGTCATGGAAGGCTTTTTCATTGATAAAGGTGAAATCCAACATCCGGTGAAAAACACTCTCATTGGTGTTAATATGCGTGACTTCTTCCTAGGAGTTTCCAGCGTTGGTGCTGATACTCGACCCTTGCGTGGAGTTGTCTCCCCCTCGATTGCCATTAAATCTGCCAAAATCACATCTGCTTGAACCTATCGCGCACATCGCTGAGCTCTTCCAGCCTGTGCAGAACTGTCGAAATTTCCTGCACCCTTTATGTCATTACTAATTTAATACCGTAAGTTTAGATGCCCTTTTTGGGCTTCTTCCTTTCAAGAGGTTCTGCAAGAAGCCAGGTGCG
>CP070709.1:230241-234518 GCA_020350305.1 Candidatus Bathyarchaeota archaeon | reverse complement strand
ATAACGGCGTAACGGCTATTCAGGCTGCAAAAACCATATTTGAAGTGTTATGTCGCATAGAAAAGACACGAACAAGCTAGTTTTCGAAACTTGTCTCTTCAAGCCACACCAGATATTTTTTCAAAAGCTAACTCATAGGCAAACTTTCAGCTATGCTTACTGAAGACGGAGTCTATACTAACGCGAGCACCAAGGCGTCGCATAACACTTCAATACCCGGCTAGTAGTTAAGAAATCTTCATAAAAACTTGTTCCATCATATGTTACCTTTTTCCTATTCTCATTTATAGAATGACAAATCGAAAGAGACAATCTATAATCATAGAGTTTTTTAGCACATAGCGCGTATACATAATGGGTCATGGATACGGCGATGAAAAAACGTTTAGATGACTTCTTTACCGTAGCTGAAACTGTGAAAGAAAAACAGACAGAATCTTCAGCACCTGAAGAAAGTTTATCCAAAAAGAAAGAAAAAGTTGTCGTTACAACCGTAGCTCCTCGAAATCTCCCTGCTTCATATCTCGTCTCTGCCACCTACGATGGAAACAAGAGACGCGCTTGCCTCAAACTGTACGAACCAGAATCTGGAAAAATTTACTTTTGGTACGACACAACCGGGCACAAACCATATTGCCTCACGAATCTTCCGCCGAGGGAACTTGAAAAAATCGCTACCTTAACGTCGCATGCTGGGTTTGACCACTTCGAAACTCTAGAGAAACATAATTCTTTGCTCGACCGACAGGTAACCGTGACAAAAGTAGTAGCTAGAGACCCTTTAGCAGTTGGAGGACGTCCCAGAGGATGCATAAGAGACATAATACCTGAAGAGTATTCTGAAATCGCTGGCGAGCAACAAGAGGTAAAGGTTTGGGAAGCCGCCATCAAATATTATCAAAGCTACATTTATGACAGAAACTTAGCTCCAGGTATGATTTACAGAATCGAGAAAGGCAAACTCGTTCAAGCTAGACACGAACTTTCAGAAGAAACGATTAAACAAATTTGCGGACTACCTCTGAACGAGACAGAGGAAACTCTGCGAAACATAGAATTGTGGGCTCGACTTCTAGAGTACCCGGTTCCTAATTTTCGAAGAGTAGCCCTCGACATCGAGGTTTTCTCACCAATACCTACACGTGTTCCAGACCCCCAGGAAGCGGCATATCGCGTCATTTGCGCGACGCTTCTGGGATCTGATGGAAAGAATAGGGTCCTGCTTCTGAGACGTGAGGGATTAGAGAAAGGTTCTGAGAGGTTGCCCCCTGATGTGACGGTTGAGTATTATGAGTCTGAAGAGAAGCTTATTCTGGGGATTTTCAAGGCGCTTTGGGACTACCCTTTCGTTATAACGTTCAACGGAGATGACTTCGATTTCCGATACCTTTACCATAGGGCTCTGAACATGGGTTTGAAGAAAAGCCAAATTCCCATAGAGGTTAGAAGAAGGGTATGTTTGCTTAAATATGGTGTCCACATCGATCTCTACAAATTCTTCTATAACAGATCCATCCAAATTTACGCATTCAGCCAGAAATACCGAGGCGTAACTCTGGATGAGGTTGGCAAAGCGTTGGTAGGGCGCACCAAACTTGAACGCACCAAGCCAATATCTGAGTTAACGTACACGGAACTAGCTCGATACTGCGCGAGAGACGCTGAAATCACACTTGAACTTTGCACCTTTGATGACGACCTGGTCATGAAACTTATTCTGGCGCTTACTAGGATTGCTCGTATGCCAATGGAAGACGTCAGTCGACAGGGAGTTTCTCGATGGATTCGAAACTTTCTTCATCACGAACATCGCCGACGAAATATGTTGATTCCTAATGCTGAAGACATACTTGTCGTGAAGGGAACAACTGCCACCAAAGCCATGATAAAAGGTAAAAAATATAAAGGCGCCATTGTGGTCAAGCCGGTGCCTGGTGTACATTTCAACGTGAAGGTTATGGATTTTGCCAGCCTGTACCCGTCCATAATCAAGGTTCACAATTTGGGTTATCAGTCGGTTCGTTGTGCTCACAGCGAATGTAAGGATAACAAAGTTCCCGGCACTCCTCACTGGGTTTGTAAGAAGAATAGGGCAATTGAAAGCTTGCTGATAGGCTCGCTCAGACACCTCCGAGTTAAATGGTATAAACCGAAATCCAGAGACAAAACATTATCTCACGAATTTCGAAGTTGGTATTATGTTATACAAAGCGCTTTGAAAGTTATTCTTAATGCGAGCTACGGAGTGTTCGGCGCAGAAAAGTTTGATTTGTATTGTCCACCCGTGGCCGAAGCAACAGCCGCCATTGGAAGGCACGTCATAACGCAGACGATAAATAAAGCTCGAGAGTTAGGAATTGAGGTTATTTACGGAGACACGGACAGCATCTTTCTGAGAGGACCGTCTGAGGAGCAAATAAACGCTTTGATGAAATGGTCAGAACACAAGTTAGGAATGGAATTGGACGTAGACAAAATCTACCGCTACTCGGTCTTTAGTTCGAGAAAGAAGAATTATCTCGGGATTTTTCCTGATGGAAGTGTAGATGTTAAGGGAATGACGGGAAAGAAGAGGCACATCCCAGTCTTCATCAAGAATGCCTTTGACCAAATGGAGGAGCGGTTAGGTCGAGTAAAATCTCCTACAGAATTCGGGGAGGCAAAAAGAGATATTCAGCAAATTATTCGAGAACGTTATTTTAGACTGAAGCGACGTGAATGGGGAGAAAGCCCTGAGGAACTAGCGTTTCACGTGGTACTTGGAAAGGTTCCTGAAGGATACACTAAGACTACACCACAGCACGTAAAGGCTGCACTAGTCCTTCGGAAGAAGGGACATGAGCTGAAAGCAGGAGATTTGATAAGTTTTGTGAAGGTGACGAAGGAGCCTCATGTAAAACCTGTTCAACTGGCTTCCAACAGTGAAGTAGACGTAGACAAATACGTGGGACATATGCACTCAACTTTTGCTCAAGTTCTTGACGCAATGGGATTGGATTTTGACGAAATCATTGGGTTAACTAAACTTGAACGCTTCATGTAACGGGATTTCCATGTAAAGATTTAAGTGTCTAAAAATTATTAACCAAAGCTCTGAAAACAAGTGTGGTGAAAAAATTGCCAGAATGGATATGTTTGAAGTGTGGACACAAATGGGTTCATGAGGAGAAGATAGAGCCTAGGTATTGCCCCGTATGCGGTAGCCCGACAATTTATGTCCCAAAAATCGTAAAACCGAAGCAATCACAAAAATAGTCAATTGAGCATCCACTGAATTCTCTTCAGCTACTTTGTTTTAATCTGTATTCAAAATAAACAAGCTTTAAGTAACAAAAACCATAGAAACAGAACGTCAGAAAGAACGACGAACAAATCATGTTTGTAAGCATGTGTCGTTCATTTGCAGAAGAGGTGAAGTCAACTGTCTGTAATGGAATATCTGCATGAAAAGGCTGAGGAGTCTAGACACAACGAGAACGTTGGATACATGATAACCCTTGCGGGAGTAGTGCTCTTGATTGGGGGAACAATCCTAACAGCTGTCACTGTATCGGATCCTGAATGGTTTTTGATGATTCCCTATCACATTACGTCCCATCCGTACAGCCTCTTCGGACTAGCTTTCACCATTCTTGCATATGTACTACTTGCCTGCGGAATCGCATTAAGCGTTTATTACACTACCCAAAGAACGTGGTACATGAAAAGATTGAAGGAAACACATACTATAGAGAAACTGAAGAGATTCAAAACCGATAAAAGCTGAACACCTATTCGTAAGCGTTAGCAAAAAATTCCTGATTTTGCGCGATGCAACTCATAAATAGACATTTCTTCGCCGAAATTATTGGAGAGTCAAGATTGATTTTTTCGCTGAAATTCGCAGAAACATTTTTGACAAGAACCGCAGGTACCAGCTCATTTGCTTCTCCCATTATCAAATGTGCTGCGCTTGCAAGATCATCAGCCAAAGCGTGTCTTGTTATGAGTAAGGGGTTGCCGTAAAGGTCTTTGTCAGATGTGCAGTCTCTGACAGGATCAAATCCTGCCATTCCTATGGCAACGCCTGTTGTTCCCATTCGAAGTGGTGTAACTCGGCTATCGATGATCAAAACTCCAACATTCTTACCCGTCTTTTCTAAGATTTCATTTCGAATTTTCGAAACGCTTTCATTGGGTCTCTCGGGCCATAAAACAGCGTATCCTCTGGGTGCATTCTTGTGGTCAACACCAGCGTTTGGTATCAACACGTTGTTTTTCAAGGTTAGCAAAGCTCT
>CP070709.1:224438-230141 GCA_020350305.1 Candidatus Bathyarchaeota archaeon | reverse complement strand
TTTAGGGAAGGTCACGACCCCTTCCACGGAGTCTTTTCGAGGAGCATTGAAAATCTCGTCTGAAGGAAAGTTTCGTTTTCCATCACTTTTAATCCATCTGTGGCCTTTAACAGATATGAAGAGGTCTGTCTGATCTTCTTCATCAACTAGCCTGAAAGTCTTGCATTCATCCAACACTTTTCTTTTCAGTTCATCCTGCTTCTCTGAGACAGATTGCCAAGCCTTTGCCGGTTTATCATGATCAAGTAGCATGGTTTTCCAGACATAGTCTCTGTATTCGCCACAAGGCATGCCCATATCCTGTGCATATGCTTCTGTTGGAAACAAAGTAAGGCACCACGCGATCAAGAAGTTTCCTTCACTGTCAACCTCGTAAAGTATATCTTTGTAAGGTTTCACAGCGGCAGATCTCATTGAAATCCTTGACGGATCAACGGTTGCCATTGACCTAGTATTTGACTCGCTCCTTATGAAAAGCCGGGCTGCAATGTGATCCACTCTCTTTAACGCGGCGAGAGGCTTTGAATCCAATACTGCGCCAGAAGCTTTTGAATAAAAAGTGTGGCTCTGCCAAGAAGGAGTCATGTCAAGGAAGACGTTGCCTCCCTTCTCTAAGATTATTTCCGTAACGAGCTTTGCTAATTCATCAGCTGGCGGTTCATAAGTTATGAGTAACCTTTTTTGACCATTTTTCCACGCCTTGGCAAAGTCAACTTCGCCTAAAGAATAGTTCACAAGGGTGTCTGCAAGCTTTTTCAAGTATGGATCTGTCATGCAATTTTCATCGTCTTTCACACATTTAAGCTTGTGTGCTCGCTAGAAAATAACTGAAAAGCTCTGTTGCATGCAGGCATCTTGACAACAAGCTAAGTATGGGTACGTTGGTTACGTAGTAGGATCGCCATTTTGTCTATGGATTTGTATTTCTCGTCACCGAGAACCATAAAATCTTCAAATTCACAGGTTTCTTTGGGTAACAGTAAAACTCTGGAGATGACGAATAATTCCAGCATCGTCTTTCCTATGTCCAACGAAAGTATCGTCGACCTATTAGTGTTCCCAGCTACTACCCCTAACGATTGCTTCTTATTCTTATTGACCACAACAGCCCATCCTTTTTCTGGCTCAACGCTGGAAATTGCGAAGCCTTCAGCCCGCTTGAAGTGGAAAATCTTGTCTCCTTTGGGAAAGATCACGTCGTTTTCTTGGAAGACTCCACCAACGTTTGGGGAAATCCAGAGGCAATTGTTGAATTTGAAGCTTGCTGATGTGGGATTTTCGAATCTACGCTTGACTTTGACAAAATTGCTGAAGGGTAGAGTTAGAAAGGCAATTGACCCCAGTATTCCTTTCAGTTCCTCCTGCATCTCCGTTTTGTAAGTGAATTGAACACCCTTCCAGAGTCCCTCTTCAATGGGTTCAGCCTTGAAAGATTCTTCATGCGTTTTTGACTTTTGGACGTTAAATTCATCGTCCAGATAGAATGACCTTATTCCGCCTGAATAGTTCTCCAAGAACACTTTTGTCTGTATGTTCGGGAAGCTTGTTCCCAGCTGGTTCAATGTGGAGTCTTTTCCGAGAAAGTACAGGCATCCCGCGAAATCAGCGCTGGCCTTGAATTGAAGTAGACCATTCGAAATGTTGAAGATGTTCTTATTCTGTTCTTCCTTGGTAGTAACTTCTATCGATGCTTGAGTTTGTTTGGAGAGAAGACAGAAGTCTAATGGAAAACGAGTTTCTTGATTGGGCGCCGAGAAAATCAGTGTTCCACTGAACGTCCCCAATTTGGCGTCAGGTGGAGGAGCAATGGTAATATTTGTATTGAAAGTTTTGTTCGCTGTAACTTTCTGGATCTCTATTTCTTTGGGCTGAATTTTCCATCCTTCAGGGGGGATGACGGTAAGTTTGCCTGTGGCTGGTTTGTTTCTTGTATTGACCACGGTGAGTTGAGTAAACGATCTACGACTGTCGAACAATACAGGGTCAGCTACTTTCACTTCAAAGAGTGGTTTTGCCATGATTGAGGCTGCTTCTTTCGGAGAAAACCTCTTGTCTACGAGCGATTTGTGTCTTCTTCTAACGGTTTGCCAGCCTCCCTTCTCAACTACATAGTAGAAAGCTGAAGTGAAGACTGATTCTCCTGGCTTTATTTCCCCCAGCCTATATTCCGGTACGTATGAACCTTCTCGGGCTCTGAGTTTGAAAAGTTTGTCTTTGGACCATATCTCTCCAAAACAGTAGTTTTGAGCTGGATCTTCGAAGCAAACCCACGATTCAGCATATTTGCTTGGGTCGGTTGGCAGATCTGATTCTGAAACGGGGAATCCTATTGTTTCATGTTCAAGGATTCCAACGTCTAGCGGAAGAACTAATTTTGAGAACCCGCTTGTTATGGAGGACCTTCCAAAGATTCTGGCGTTCAACTCGTAGGTTACTTCAGGGTTGGTATTGATGACTTTGATCTGATCTTTTATCAGCGAAGTTCCAAAGTAGAAGATGAGCTTCCGTATCATTTTTACGCCGGGTTTGTCTTGGTGCATCCGGAAAAGAACCAATTGAAGCCCTTCCGGGCTTTCAATCAACTCATAGTCATGGTCAACTGGTCTAATGAAACCGAAGGGAGGACCGACTCCGAATCCACCGCGAGTCCATATCTTTTTGGGTCCCGATGGAGCGCCTTTGTAGGTGATTTCGAGTAATGCTCCTCGGAGGCACATTGACGCCATCACGTCTTGGTTTTCAATAATCACCGCTTTTCCTCGTTTTGTCTCCCCAAGGTAGGAAACTGTGCCACCTGGCGTCAAACATTTGACATGAATGGTTTTGATCTTGGTCTTGATGCCTGAGTCTTTGATCTTTCCTTTCGCGAAGAGTTTCAGAGGGATTGCAGACGTCAGCTGATCTCTCGGTATCTCTACCTCAGCATTGAAGCCAGCGTAACTTTTTGGTGGTATTTTCATCGGAACTGCGTGTTCTTTCAGAGAAAGCCTTTCTTGCTCGTCGATTAGACAGATTTTTCCGATAAAAGCGTCTTTTGAATTGTTATATATGTTAAACTGGATTGTTCCTTTGGTTCCTGGACAGGTGATTATAGATTCGGGCTGGGTTCTGAATTCTAACGGAGCAAGAACGCGCATTCCCACTTCAAGCGGGACCAGTTCACCGTTGATGATGAGGTTTGCTCTAATGGTCTTCTGTTTTCGTTCAATGTCTGGAACTTCGACTTCTGGACTAACCACAAATCGGCTTCTGAGTTTTAGAGATTCTCCCCTGTTGACGATGAAAGATTGTTGAGGCTGTTTTGTGAAAGTTAGACCTTCGAAGCCTGACAAGAATACTGAGCCTTGAATGCTTTTCTCCGTGTTATTCTCGATGCTTACCACGAGGTTTTCTTCGACGCCCGCGATTACTTTGTGGTCTTTCAGCCTTGCTACGATAGACAAGCGTTCATTATTCATGGTGCGTTCAATTCCCATGATGGATCTGCCGTACCTGTCGATCCATACCTTCAGGTTGTCTCCGTCTTTGGAAAATTCGTACTGGAATACATCCATCTCTTCGAGTTTGATCTCGTCGGGAACAAGTTCCAGCTTGCGTTTCTGGGTGGAATACCAATCGTACTTGCTTAGAAATTGTTTTGCCAGAGGGAAGTTTTTGATTCCTGGAATGTAATCTTGCATTCTAACACTGGTTTCAGGTATCCAGAACATTCCAGATTTCTTGTACAACGGCACAGCTCTCAGGTTTCCCGCCCAAGTGTCGAGATCAACTCGTCTGAGGTTGTTTTGAGCTGCTATCTGGATTGCCTTGAGGATTAGAGCCTTTCCGTGCCCCTTTCCAAGATAGTCTGGGTGAGCACCAAAGACTCCTATGTAGGCAGCTTCTGGATCTTCGTAGTGGGGATGAAGGCTACAGATTCCAGTAAACTTGTCCTCATGAGTCGAGATCAAGATAGAGATACATTTGACAGAGGCAGGAAAGGAATCAAGCACCCTTTCAGCCGTGTATGGAACGCCGCCTGTGAATCCTCCAGGCCACAGTCCCTCTTTATCAAACGAATTGAAGAGATCGGCGAGTTTGGAAGCATCCTCTCTCTTAAACTCGATTATCGTAGGCTTGGCACTTTGTGGGTTGTTCATTCAATAGGCTCTCCTAGTTTCATGGCACAATGAAATGCCGAATCTTTGGGCAATAAACCCTAACGAGATTCAAAAACATTTCGACGCAAGATGGGATGGTGTGCTGGACGTAACCCGTCATTATCCTTAGTAATCCTTGTTTTTGTTTGTTGTTAGAAATAGGTGGTGTCATTTTAGTTCTCACCCGATATAAGAGAAGGGAAAAATTATGCTTTGTTTCCGTGTTATGAATATGGCTGTTGCATGCATGGATTTATTTCAGAGGTTAGTGTGTGAATGCAGAGATGGTTAATGAGGATTGTTCACTCTGATCGTGTCACTGCCTACAAAGGGGGACCTAATCATTTCTCCACCAACTGTTAGTGTGTTTTCACCTTTGCGGAAGATTGACCTCATGACCTCTATTCTACTGAATTTAACCATTAGATCAGATACGCCATCATTGTCGTAATCTCCCACTTTAGGAGGATGTGATTCTGCTGCGACTTCATCATTCAATGTGACTGTGGATATGTCAATGTCGCTCACATCATAGCCTTCAGGAAGTTCGATATACGCTGTGATCCATCTGCCAAAGCTGTGGAGGCTCAGCGTCTCTGGATAAATCTCAACAGCAGCTGGAACAACACCCCAAGGGTCCATTAAAGGATAGTTGTCTTGATTCTCCGCTTCTATGACGTATGGAACATCAACGATTCCATCGCCACCTGGGATATTTTGGCCAGGACCACTGAAATGGTCAGCACATTCACCATGATATTGGTCACCCCAATAGTTTCCGCCAGGGGGGTACCCAACATCCCAGAAGTTAGCATAGCTAAATGGGTAGACATACACTTGTCGCGTGTTGCCAACCAGGTTGTTATGGTAGAATTCGTTGTCTGAAGAATAATAGAGATAGATGCCTCTATAGTTGTCTGTTATGTTGTTCCTAAATGCGGTGTTGCTTGAAGAATAAGCGAGGCCAATGCCTCTATAGTTGTTTGTTATGTGGTTTCCAGAAATGGTGTTATAGTTTGAATCCCAGAGCCGGATGCCATAATTCCCGTGGTTTGTTATGTTGTTTCCGGATATGTGGTTGTTTTCAGAAGAATAGAGCTCGATGCCATAATACCTGTTGTTTGCTATGTTGTTTCCCGAAATGCGGTTGTCTACAGGACCCGGCCAACCGTAAGAAGGTGTGAGGTAGATGCCTAACCAGTTGTCTGTTATGTTGTTTCCGAATATGTGGTTGCCGTTAGAAGAGCCGAGGTAGATGCCTAACCAGTTGTCTGTTATGTTGTTTCCAGAAATGGTGTTATGCATCGCGCGGTAGTCAGGGAGGGAGATGCCCCGCGAGAATGCTTTGACTTCTACATTCCTGACTGTTACGTTAAATGCATAAAGAAGGCGTATTCCTACTCCACCTCCAGTTCCCTGAAGAGTGTGGCCTGCTCCGTCAAGCACAACATGATCGTTTACAACAATAATGGAACCGTTTATGTTATCAGTCAGGGTGAAGATGTTTCCATCTTGGATGATTGGTGCCGTTGAAGGGATGACCCCTGGTCCTACAATGATTGTG
>CP070709.1:219976-224338 GCA_020350305.1 Candidatus Bathyarchaeota archaeon | reverse complement strand
CTGATACCGGGCGTCTTAGAAACGCTCAAAGCTTTAAGGAAAAAAGGATTAAAGACGGCGCTTTTCACCCTAAACGGCGAAAAATCAGTAAGCTATATTCTCAAGTGTTTTCGCCTTGAATCTTTCTTTGATGCAGTAATTACTCGTGAATTTGGCTCGGCTGTCAAGCCAGATTCAGCCCATTTGGAAGCTGCATTGGGTAAACTGAATGTTTAGCCTGAAGAGGGAATAGTTGTAGGCGACAGCGTGTGGGACATGATGTGCGCTCATGAACTCAATGTCATTGCGATAGGTGTAGTCACCGGCATCTCCTCTCTCCAAGAATTAACTCGTGCAGGAGCTATCTACATAGCTTCATCATTCACTGAGCTTCCAACTTTGATACAACAACTCAATAAGTCATGACGGTTTAAAGAAATATCGAGGCCACTTAGGCCATTCAGAAGGTATGGTCGTGTCGAAGTCAACTCTTAGATCCATGCCTACACTGATTTTTTCCGGTGCGACGCCTTGAATCATACCTGGCAGTTTTGGGCCATCTTCTAATTTCACAATACCGACGGTGTAGGGAATCAATGATTCAAACTGCTTGGGCGAAACGTGAATCACCGTGTAAGTCAAAAGTTTTCCTTTGTTTCTGAGTTCAACCCACTCCAAATCCGATGAAAAACATTTTGTGCACATGGGCCTAGGCGGCAGAAACATTGTTGCGCATTTCTTGCATTTGGCAGCCATCAGCTTTCTTTCGCTCGCAAACTTGTAGAACTGTTCTATTGTGAACGGAAAAGTTTCAGTCATTTTCATCCTCTCTTGTAAATGTGTACGGTTGCAGTGGCGCCTGAACCACCCACGTTGTGGCTTAGCCCAATCTCAGCTCCTTCCACCTGTCTTTTCTCGGCTTGCCCAGTCAACTGTAAGTACATCTCATAGGCTTGACCGACTCCCGTCGCTCCCACAGGATGTCCCTTCGATTTCAAGCCTCCACTGGTGTTAACGGGAATCTTCCCTCCAATCTCAGTAGCGCCCTCTTCTACCAAGCTACCTCCTTTTCCAGACTTGCAAAAGCCGAGGTCCTCGTATGCGATGATTTCCGCGATGGTGAAACAGTCGTGAACTTCTGCGATATCAACGTCTTGAGGCTTAACCTTACCCATGTTGTAGGCTTCTTGGCCCGCAAGCTTGCCCGCTTTCAGGGTCGTAATGTCTTCTCTTTCGTGCAAGCCTATGGCGTCGCTTGCTTGTCCTGAACCTACAATGTGCACTGGGGTGTCCGTAAACTTCTTGGCGAATTCGGGTTTTGTCAGAATCAAGCAGCTGGCTCCATCCGTTATCAGGGAGCAGTCATACAGTTTCAGCGGCCAAGCGATTACTCTGGATGACATCGCCTTTTCTAACGTTACTTCCTTCTGCATATGCGCTTTTGGGTTCAGAGCTCCGTTATGATGGTTTTTCACCGCAACCATTGCCATCCTTTCTTCCGTTGTCCCATACCTGTGCATGTGAGCTGTTGCCATGAGGGCGTACAGTCCCGGAAACGTTATTCCATGCCATTGTTCAAATGGAAAGTCTGAGGCCATTGCTAAGAATTCGGTTACGTCAGATGTGGTTCGATGGGTCATTTTTTCTACTCCGCCGACCATCACTATGTCGCACATGCCTGAAGATATAGCGGAAGTGGCCCATCTTAACGCTACTCCCGAGGATGCGCATGCGTTTTCAATTCTCGTTGCTTGTACGGGAAGTAAGCCAGCCCAGTCAGCAAGCGTTGGTCCTGTGTGTCCCTGGTGTTCATATGATTCGCCCATGTGCCCGACGAAAAGTGCTTTAATGTCCTTTTTAGGAATGAGATTGGGGCATCTCTCATAGGCTTCTTTTGCGGCTTCGGCGAAAAGTTCTCTGCCATATAATCCTTCTCTTCTTCCAAATTTTGATAATCCAGCTGAGACTATGGTTGCTAACGGTTTGCCAACCAACTAGCGGAACCTCCTTTAATCGAGCTTGCTTAGAACTTAGTAATCCCATTGAGGAAGGATAAAAGTATTTCATTCAGAAGTAGAGATGGCCCTCGCAAACCCTTTCTTTTTGCGATGTACATGCATGCAAGGTTTTCAAAAAGAGTTGCCGAGTACTCCACGATGTGCACACTATGGGTATGTGGGGCCTTTCTGAAGAATTAGCCTTCCATCTTCCTCGAGAGAGTGGATGTATGAATGCAGATCGATCAAGATTTTGCTGTCCAGACTACTCAGTACATGGGTGAGTTTTGGATTTAGGATGGCATTCTGCTATTTGTTCAGGAGAACATTCATTGGGGTCTTTGACTTTCTTCTCTGGATACTCACAACATGATTTCTTGTTGCACATGTAGTAAACCCTCTCATATGAAAGCGAGTAGTCTTATTTAATGTTTCTAAATGTCGGAAATGCATACAACTATGTGCCGACTACCAACCCCGCACTTCAGGGTTATTGTCTATACCGTACCTCTTTTTGATGAATTGAGTAGTCTGTTTCATTGACGCTTCCAAAGATTCTAGAATTTTTGGATCCTTCTGGAGACAAGCCCACTCTGGAACCTTCTGTCCGGGGACTGCCACAGCATAGCAATCTGTCAAGTCCCCTTTTCGTTGCTCTTTCGGCACAAATTTGATTTTTACCTTTTGTCCGATGAAGAGTTCTCTTGGGGGTATATGCAACATCATGGCTAAAGTGGTGTCAGCGCCATCGATTTTTACCCAACCCATTGAGAACGGCAATTGGTGTTCAAAAGGAGCTGCTGCAAGGCACTGCACAGTGAAAGTGTGGATAACACCCGTTAGTGGAAGATCGACCCATTCACAATCGGCTACTCTGCATTTGGGATTCCAACAGTGAGCTCTGGGAGGGCAGTATAGTGTGCCGCACTTTGGACATTTTGTTCCCTTTAGCTTTCCCTCTAGTAATCCTCTAAAGAAGGGTGAAACCAGCCCATAACTGTGGGAATACAACGCAAAAGCGGCGCGATCTATTACCATGAATTCTTTTGGCTCTCTCTTTAGAGCTTCTTCAACCGTACCTCCACCACAAGGGCCCTTTAGAATCTGATGCCCCTTGATTGCCCATAATCCAGTATTGACTATTGGTTCCCAGTATTCTTGAGCCGCTGTTGAGTGGTCTTCTACTATTGGATAATGCTTGTACTTTGCTTCACGCCTTGTACGCTTTATTTTCCTTACTTTTAGTTTTCTTTCTTCAATTCCCACTTCTGTCATTTTCATTCTCTCCTTTTTAATCACTTTCAAAAGTTACCACGGCCCCTTGGCAACCAGTTCCGCCATGTCCAGTAATAAGCGCTTTTCTTGCATCTGGAACCTGTAAACCATCCGGGCCACATTTTTCTTTTATCTTTCCAGCAAGCTGCCAGTATAAGAAGAGTGTATAGTAGAGACTTGTAGCGCCCACAGGGTGTCCTGATGCTGTCAAACCTCCGCTGAGGTTAGACGGGCATTCACCACCGTATTCAACTATTCCTTCCCTTATCATAGTTTTTCCTTCTCCTCTAGAACAAAGCATCAAATCTTCCCACAAAGAAAGTTCAACGCCGTCATAGGGAGCGAAAAGCTCTACCAGATCTAATTCTTTTAGCGGATTGGTTATACCTGCCTGAGGGTATGCTCTTTTTGCAGCTATGTGCAAAGAGGCAAAATTTGCCATATCTGGATAAGGCGTTTTTATTGGGTCAACAAAGTCGGGATATATCTTCGCCTCATCTTTCATCCCTTCATAGGCAAAATCAGCCGTTCTATCTCCTGGCCTCATCGAATCTGTCCCTAAGCCAACTCCCGTTATCCACATGGGTGTATCAGTGAACCGGCGAGCTTTTGATTCTGTTGCCATCAATAGAGCACAGGCTCCCTCACTCATTACAGCACAGTTGAGAACTCTATAGGGCCAGCATACTAGTCGGTTCTTCCAGTAATCATCCAGTGTTATAGGAGCAGTGCCGTGCTGGCTCACCCATTGAGAATAGGGCCAATGAGTGGAATTGTTGTGGTTTTTGACAGCAATCTTGCCAAGATCTTCACAGGTTTCCCCATATAACTGCATGTGTCGAACTGCAAGAGCGGCATAGAACGCGTTGTAATATCCGCCAACTGGAAAGTCCCAGTCGGTATCTGCAGCTGAAGCAATCATTTCATTTGTTGCAGCAACGGAAACCTCGCACATCCACTCCCAACCAGGAATCAATATAACATCAAACATTCCTGATTTTATCATATAGTAAGCATTGACTATAGCATCTATTGATGTGGATCCACCGGATTCAACTCTGTAACCTGGCTTGTTGTGTAAGCCTAAATAGTCTTGTACTATCCAGCCCAT
>CP070709.1:211866-219876 GCA_020350305.1 Candidatus Bathyarchaeota archaeon | reverse complement strand
GCAAGAAATCCAAGGAAATCATAGAAAACTTGGAAAGGCGTAGGCTACTGAAGTTTGTTTATGACCAGACTTTCTATATGAAAGACAAAACCGTATCCAGCATCTTCAGCGTTGAGGAAATTCGAAATCAAATAAGAAATCAAATTGCTTCAGAGGCAGAAGTGGAACCGCGATCAGTTGTCATCGATGTGCCCACGCTTCCATCTGTTCCGTATCGACACTCAGTCTTGCTGGAACCTATGGAAATCCCCGTGTTTCACAAAACGCATGGTGGCCAGAAGGTTCCTCAGCGGCTGAGCGAAATCTCTGGAATATTTGATGTGCTCAGGGGCTTCATGAATATTCTACGAGTCTACACTGACGAAAAACATCGTGAACAGGTGGGTTCGGCAGCAGCAAAACTGCTTGGCGGAACTCCTTCTTCGGCGAAGATTTCCTACTAGGATTTTATAGGAAGATTTTGAGAGCAGCTAAATTTTTCAAGATGGCGAATGGCTATGATAACAACGTTACTAGCGATTATAATCTACAGAATAAAAAGCATTCTCGTCTATTCTTTGAGTTTAAGATGATAGAATATCATGTCAACATCTTCAGTCTTTTTTCCTTTTCATCGAGAAAGCTTCGCAGGCTCATGCCTCAACGTCACCTCGCTTAAGAGTTTTTTCAACCAGCTTTAAAAGGACGGGCCCAGCCTCCCACTCGTCAACTGTCTTAATGAATACAGATACTAACGCGATTTTGTTCATTTTCGCTGCAAGTCTCTCGGCGAGAACACGGGCAATTGTCATGTTCCGATCTCCAAGCAGAATGGACGACAAGGGAGGCCCCACCATTTTCGATGCTTGAGGTATGGCCACCGCTAGTGTACCTAGTCGGTCTTCTCCCTCGCTTAAAAGAATTAAACTTGCGTTCTTTGTTCCTAGATAAAGGGCAAGGAATAGCGTATCTTTTTCCTCGATTTTTTCCTCAACAATTCTTGCACGTGGCATATGTGGTCCTACCATGTTTATTTATAGCGTTCCTCACTGACTATTTATGTTTTCAAACGAACCAGAAGAAGTCAGCGCAATGGCGAAAAACAGAGCAAAAAAGATATTGCGAATACTTCGAAACAATTTCTCTCTTCCATCACGGCCCAGAACAAGCAGAAACCTCTTTCAAACGTTAATTAGAACGGTGCTTTCTCAAGCCACCGCTGACAAAAATACACACCGAGCGTTCAGAAATCTCTCAACAAGGTTTCCTATCACTCCGAAAGCTTTGGCGAAAGCAGATGTCAGAGAGATCGAGAAATCCATAATGGTCGCGGGATTGTACAAGAACAAATCTAAAGTCATAAGAAATCTTTCCTGCACAATTCTTGAAGACTTTGACGGCTCCATGGAGTTTATCTATTCTATGTCATTTGAAGAGGCCCGAAAAATACTTCTACACCTTCGTGGAGTAGGTCCGAAAACCGCTGATGTCATCCTCCTCTTTTGCACCGATAAGCCAACCATCCCCATAGATACCCATGTGAACCGAGTTTCAAAAAGACTAGGGTTAGTTCCGCCAAAGGCTGGCTACGAGACGACACGACAAGCTCTTCAATCTCTTTACACACCTAAAGACTATCTTCCAGTTCATCTATTGCTCATTTCACTTGGACGAAAATATTGCAGAGCGAGAAAACCATTGTGTAAACCTTGCCCCCTCAACCAACTCTGTCCAACCAAACAGATGAAAAATTAGGATAAAACTATCGTCAATCCGCAAAAAATGAGCTCAAGCCGATTTCTCTTCCGTTTTTGTCCAGTTTTATTTGACCAACACAAATAGTTGATACGTTCTCGCTTACTGGAGTGTAAACCTTCATTACCCGCCTCCCATAGTCCACTTCAAGCAAGACACCGATTCCTAGGAAACTGCCTTTCTCATCTTGTAATGCAACAAGCAAGCCTTCTTCATTGCCTTCCGTTATCACTATCGCCTTCCTTCCCAAACTTTCCTCAATTTTCCTTACCTGTTCTTCATCAACCCATTGGGTTTTCCTCAACACGATGAAAATGTCAGTGGGGGTTTCTTCACAGTAAATAGGACTTATCCCCAAGCATTCCTCTATTTGTTTCATATGCTCCGCGGTTGGAGAAACACCGATTCCTAACGGAACCCTTTCAACTCTAATCCAGTTCATGAGAAACGCCTGCACCTTGGCCTTTTTCAAATATTTCTTGTAACTTAGCTCACGGAGGATTTTTCTCTTCTCTCTATTTCTTTTCTGTATCACGGGTGGAGAGTCTATCGCTAGAGCCTTCGTCTTCTTCAACGCGGTTAATATGGGTGCCAACTCGTTGTCACCCTGTATTCCTACAACTATGTTAGGAGTAGCTTTTTCCGTCAACAGAACCTTGTATCTGGCGGCACCTTCATCGGCAACCCATCCATCCGTGTTCATGACAAGAAAATCTACATCTGCATCTAAGGCCTTATCTTTTAACGTAACTAACCCTTCCACAACTCTGTTTATTGCTCTACTCGGACTCGTCAGTCCCACAAAATACGCGTTTTCCGCGTTTATTTCAAAAAGGTCCCTTATCGGTGTCTTAACGTGACTAAATCCGATTGTGGAAGGGGGACCCACATCAGACTGCCCCAAATCAGCGTCAATAACAGCTGCTTTCCATCTCTTTTCCAACGCTTGGTTTATAAGGTAGGTACAGAAACTCGTTTTGCCCGAGTCAACTCCACCAATCACCATGATCGCTAACGGCTTTCTGCACAATGTTATCTCGTTCAACGCCTTTTTCCAAGAGGAAGGAATAGTGCTTTCGTCAATTTCTTCAAAAGAAGCGCCCTCACCCAACATTAAATCAAAAACAGCCTTTTTCCTAGCCTCAAAGGGCACACGTTTTCCCTCTCGCACCACAACTTTTTCTCCCGCTCTAACGGCTGCACCTAAAACCTCAACCTTTCCAGCGAGAAGACTCACGGATGCCGGACCGTCGACAACCAAGGTTTTCCCCTTCTTAACCGTAAATTTCACTGCGTTCTCTTCCTCCTAGATAAAACTTGACCGTTTCTCTCCGCGATTTTTATGGCAGACATCATGTCACTAGAGCCCCTTCGATGGGTGGTTTCTCTCGAGAACTGGCTTGTTCCTGCTTCACTCACTATTTTTATGACAACTCTCTTTGGTAAAGACAGGTCTAATAAATGTACCAGTTTTTCAGCGCAGATGGGGACGCCATTTCCTATCTTCACCATGTTAGCCGCAGCTGGTGTTCGGCTCAAAGACTCTAGAACCGTGTTTACTGTTTCTTCCAAACTTGAACATGCTACGGTTTCAAGGACCTTCCCATCAGCTGTAATTGCTACGCCAAAGGTTTTCCCAGGGTCTACCCCAATAATTACTCGGTCATAGTCTCGCTTTCCCTGAGCCACTCGAATTGCTTCATCAACGACAGTTGCGGGGGCCATTTCATCTTCGAAGACAAGCATGTTTGAATGCTTGACTAAGTGTTGTTCCTCCTTGGTTGTGATTACAACTTTGATGTTTAAGGGAACATGGTCTCTAGGGATTAGACTTAGGAAGGGTATCTTTCTTTGTTTAAGTTCTTTTACTAATTTGTAATAGGCTTTACCAGATACTGTTGCAAGCGCTATCTTCACTTTACTCGCTTTCATTAGAGCCCCTCTACGTTAGTGAGAGACAAAACTATTAACTTTGAGGTTTATTACTCGCTTTGACGTGGAGCTCTTGCAAGGCGTGATTCCGACTGGTTGTAATTCGCTTGATAAACTGTTAGAGGGCGGGCTTCCCCTTAAGAAAATCTCTCTTGTTTACGGAGAGGCTGAAACGGGTAAAAGCTCTTTCGCCATTCAATGCGCCGTTAACTGCGCCAGAACAGGGTACAAAACGGTCTTTATAGACTCAGACGGCACGTTTTCTACAACACGACTGTCCCAAATAGCCTACTATGATCCTGAAAAGGTCTCCCCCTTGATAATCTTAGTGAGGCCAACTACCTTTCAAGAACAAGCCCTGGCAATAGATCACCTTGACGAATATATAACCAGGAAAGTCGGATTAGTAGTCGTTGACACCATAACATCGTTATACCGCGTCGAGATAGGAGGCAAAAAAGAAACGTTTGTACTAAATCGAGAATTGAACAGACAAATTGCGTCCCTAGCTCAAACTGCCATAACCCATGAAATAGCAGTTCTAATCACCAGCCAAGTTCGAAGCATCTTTGTTAAAGACTCGATTAGAGTGGAACCTGTGGCCACAAGGGTTCTAAAGTTCTGGTCGGAGGTAGTACTTGATTTCAGACACACCGCTCAAACACGCATGATAAAAGTCCGCCTAGAAAAAGATCCAAAACACAAACGGGTCGCAACATGTCATTTGGCTATAAAAGGAATTGGCATAAGCGATTATGACCGTTAACCTTTTTTCCTTCCTGAATCAAATGAACTGGAGATGGGGCATGCCTATAACTATAATTATTGAGATCGTTAATGCCTTGTACTTCATATTTCCAGCTTACTGCGCCAATGCGGCACCCGTGATTTTTGGAGGGGGCGCGCCCATCGATGCGGACAAAAAATTCTTAGACGGAAAACCGATACTGGGCTCGCATAAAACCTTTCGAGGATTTTTTGTTGGATTGGCCGTTGGAACTTTTGTGGGTTTCGTTCAGTACATCTTCCTTCAATCTAACAATTTTCTCAAGGAAGCACTTCAATTTCAATTCAGCATATCGCTTGGATTCATGATCTCGCTTGGAGCTTTGGTTGGTGATTTGATCGAATCTTTCTTCAAACGACGACTGGGGCTTAGTCCAGGTTCCTCACTCCCCATAGCAGACCAGCTTGACTTTGCAGTAGTGGCGCTCCTTTTTTCTCTGCCAGTTTCGCCTCCTCCATTGCTTATAGTTTTGATAATTATCGTGATAACGCCTCCTATTCACCTTTTGACTAATTTCTTAGGAAATTTTCTACGAAAAAAGAAGGGTCTTCCAGTTAGTGGGCACCAGTAGGTTCCGAAAGATAGGTTCTTTATCCCCTGCGAAATCTACCCATGAAAACGTATTCAACGCATATATAAGCAGCAAAAATGAAGAGAGAACCTGTTAACAGTAGAATGTATGCTTGGCGGGGTCTGTAGGCGTATTTTGTGCTTTGATACGTCAAGAGGAAACCTATGGCTCCGAGAGCATAGAATATCATAATAAATACGCTTTCAAGAACAAATTGCTCATTCAGAGAATAGGGATAATAAAAAACAAATCTCTCACCGGTCCACCACAACGTCAGGGGTTTTTCTAAGAGATTGTAGACTCCACCAGCTAGCAGAAAAATGGAAGCGACGATCACTATAGCTGTGACGACGGTGACTGACGGTCTAGCAGTTACTATTTTCCAATAACCTTTTTGCATGAAATAACCGAGAGAAGAAAAACTCCTTTTAATTCGACTTGTCAGTGTTCTCATTCTCCTGTTTTCATCAAGTGCTCGGCTAATTCTTTTGCTGAAGAGCCTGTATACGGATTCTTAGCTATCTCATTTAAATATTCCTTCCATGAGATATTCAGCGCTTTGTTCCAAGCGTTGTACTTCTTCACGATGTTTTTGTTTGCTTTTTCATGTAATTCGCAATATTCATTTATCACTTCTCTGTTGCAGATTTTGCATTTCAACGCGTTTCCTCCTTTCTTCCTTTAATGGACATTTGGGGTTGAAGCACAGTCTCCACGGTCTCCTACGTCTCATTCTTATCTGTACTAGTGGCCATCCGCAGGATTTACAATTTTTCCCTAATTGTTTCGCTGTTCCTCGTTGGGGAAGGGGGAACGAGGTTTTGCAGAGACCTTTGAAATAGTTGGTGCAGCCGATGAAGCGTTTCCTCGTTTTTCGTGAGTACAAAATCATCAATTGACCTGTGCCGCAGTTCGGGCAATTGCCTATGATCCGTTCTTGCATTTGCGCTCTTTCAATAGCATTACTTAACGTTTGACCTATTGTCTCCTCCTTTTGCTTAAACTCCTCCAGCAATGGTTTTAATTGATTAACAGCGTCTATGAGTATGTTTTCTCTCTTCTCGTTACCGCTTTGCACTTGTTCCATCTTTTCCTCAAGTCCTCGAGTGAACTCTACCGAAATTACTTCTGGGCAATGTTTTTGAAGAGTCTCGAAAACATCAATTCCCAAGTCGGTAACCACAATCCGCTCATCTGCAACGTATCTCCTGCTGTAAAGAGTCCCGATGATGTCCGCTCTTGTGGCCTTAGTCCCGATTCCTTCTTCTTCCATTTTCTTAAGCAGACTACTTGGATTGTAACGCGGTGGAGGTTTCGTGAATTTATCCTCTCGTGTCACCTGCTTCAATCGTATCTTTTCTCTCTCCTCTAGAGGAGGCAACAGCACTTCTTCGACGTGTATATATGGTTTATAGAAACGCATCCAACCTTCTTTCAGGATTCGTCTTCCATGTAAATAAAAGCGATGATCATTCACTTTTATACAAACTCTCATACCTTGCTTGATTCCTGGTTCGCCGAAAACAGCCATAAAGCGTCTAACAATCAAGTCCCAAACTTTCTTTTCAGGTTCGCTCAATGCTCTTGTAGGCAAGTTGCCAGTTGGAAACACTGCTGGGTGTGCAGGATCCTCTTTTGTTCCTTCTCTCGGTTTCAGCTCCTCTTTTTCAAGAAGCCCTGATGCCAGTTTTCTGTACGCTGGCTTTTTACTTAATGCCTTGAGTATCGCTCTGTAATTGATTATTGGTGGCAGTTTCTGACTGCTTGTTCTTGGGTAAGAAATTAAGGCGCCGAGGTATAGGCGTTCAGCGATGCCTGCGGTTCGTCTCGGTGTGTATCTGAATAGGCTATATGCCTCGGTCTGAAGCTTGCCTAAATCGAATGGGATTGGAGGCATTTGGCAAAAGTTTTTCACATTAATCTTCTCTATTTCACCGATTTTTCCTCTGCACTTCTCTACAATAGTGTCTGCCTCTACTTTTTTCTCAATCTCCTTTATCTCATACTCCGCTTCGTACCTAGAGCCTTTTATTTCAACCATTGCCTTCATGCCCCAGTAAGGGGTGGGCACGAAACAACGAATTGCTCTTTCTCTTCCAACCAAAAATCTGAGAGCAGGGCCTTGAACCCTTCCTGTACTCAGCGTGGCATATCTTCCGCTCCAACGTTTGGCTGCCAAGGTTAGGGCACGCGAGAGATTTATGCCATATAGCCAGTCTACTTCGTGCCTAGTCTTTCCAGTCTCTATGAGAGCGAAGTCAAGCTGGGGCAACGACTCTTCATAGGATTTTTCTAACTCGCTTTTCATAAGTGTAGAAAACTTCATCCTTTTCGCCATGGCTTCTTTGTTTCCACATGCATATTTTAGTATGCAGTAGCCAATGAGGCTTCCTTCAAGGTCGTAGTCGCAAGCTCCTATAAACTGATCAGCGTCTCGAGCAAGTTTTGAAACAGCTTCAATCCATGCACGAATTTGTTTTGCTCCCCTCTCTGCAACATATCGTGGGGCCCATCTAAAGTTGAAGATTGGGTAATAGTTTCTTTTCCCTCGCGTTTGGACAATCGTGTATAGGTGCCCAAGGGCTGGAACTACAACAAGTTTCTTTTCTCCCCGACGAGCTACAAAATAGGGTACGCCCTTTTCTTCAATTTTTTCAGGTTTCTCTTTCTGGTCTAGTGCTTTTGCTACTCGTTGAGCAGCGTTTGGCTTTTCGGTAATGATTAAAGTGCATTTCTCCATTAAGTAGTCCGTTCCTTTTCTTTCAAGCAACATATGCAGAAGTTATAAATAGTTTGTGACGATTGTTTTTCTGCGTTTGACAACGGTTGTGATATTATGCCTCAACGTGCGATTTGTCAGAATTGTGGCGCTCTTCTTTATGAAGGCACCGATTTGAAGCCTCCTGATGAAATTATTCAACAGTACGATGGCAAATGCCCGAAATGTGGCAAAAAGTTATCTTCTATCCCGAAAGATGTGGAAGTT
>CP070709.1:206425-211766 GCA_020350305.1 Candidatus Bathyarchaeota archaeon | reverse complement strand
GGATCAGCTTCAACCTTCCAGAAGACGCCCCCGCGATTCCAGTAGGAGCCACTGTGATAATCGTCTTTGTCTCTCACTACGGGATAACTGCGCAAGCAGAGGGGGTAAGATAAGAGTGGACGTTCTCAGCTTAGGAATCCAAGAACTTGACAGAGGTCTTGGTGGAGGAATTCCCTATCCATGTTTAATCTCTATCGAAGGAGGACACGGCGTGGGGAAAACGGTCTTCACGCAACAAATAGTTTACTCGCTACTCAACAACGATATGAAGGTTTGCGTCGTATCGACGGAATCGACAGTTAAGGAATACCTTTCGATGATGGAGTCAATCAAGCTCGACGCTTACAGCCATTACCTTTCACGAAAACTCGACATATACCCACTTCACGTTGAAGGTGGCAGATGGAGCAAATTTCTGTCCTCTTTCTTCCTCAGGGTAACAGCAAACTTTCTGGAGATGAAAAAAGAAGAATACGACGCCATAATAATAGATAGCCTAAGTGTCTTAACGGTTGAGACTCCGCCCTCTGAGTTTTTAACGTTCATAACTAGGCTGAAGAACATCGTCTCGGATGGAAAAACCATGATCGTGAGTTTCCACCCCGAATTTCTGTCTCAAGAATCTGTAATGAAACTGAAAGCGTCATCAGACATCTACTTCACCTTGCAAAGCGATGTCATTGCTGGAATGAACTTGAAGATACTAAAAGTCGTTAAGTTATGGGGTGGCGGGAGCGGTGAAAGAAAGAGTTCAATAGCTCTCGAAGTGAACCCTGCAATAGGGCTGAGAGTCATGCCCTTCGGTGGAGTGTCCGTTTAGGGGGGCCCGAAAACGAAGCTAACGAAAATGCTTAGCAAACCGAAACATGCAAAGATTGAGAAAGAAGAAAAGCTATACCTCCTTAAAAAGGATAAATGCGAGACTTTAGAAAACGCTGTAAGAGAGCACCCCTATCTTGCAGCTTACTTAGAGAAGTTGACAGATAGGCCGACATACGTAAAAAGTCTTGATTTCGAGAAATCTGACAGAAAAGCGAATATCCTTTATCCATTAGGCTTCGGGATATACGCTCATATCCAAGCTGGAACAGAGATTGGTACATATTATCTGGTAGAACCTAGGAAACCTAACCGGGCTTTGCTTGATCAAGTTGAATCGTCAGTTGCTAGGCTCGTGGGTCCTGAGGAGTATGATAGCGATAAAGATCAAGTCTTGGCTTCTCTATTTCGGAAGACCATCAGAAAGAAGTGGGTGAAAATTCCAAAGGAAGAGCAAGATCATGTTTTATATTACTTTCTGAGGGAAAAGGTTAGACATGGATTCTTAGAAGGTTTCTTAGCTGATCCTTGGCTTGAAGATATCAGCGTGGCTGGGGCTGGGTGCGTGTTTGTTTATCACAAGTTGTATGGCTCCTTAGAGACAAATGTTGAGATCAATATGGGTGAAGTTGACTATCTGCTCAGGAGCATATCTGAAAGATATGGAAAGGTGCTGAGCTATACCCACCCAATCATAGACATACATCTGCCAGACGGATCTAGGTTCAACATCGTTTTCGGGGAGGACATAAGTCTAAAAGGTAGTAACTTCACTATTCGAAAGTTCTCTGAGGAGCCCATATCTGTTGCACATCTGATTCGATGGGGCACCTTCTCACAGGAGTTAGCTGCCTACTTATGGATGCTCCTCGATGTTGGCATTTCGTGCTTTTTCTGTGGAGAAACGGCGTCAGGCAAAACTACCAGCTTAAATGCGTTCTTGGGCTTCGTCAAATCAGATTCGAAGATTGTCAGTATTGAGGAGACGCCTGAGGTGAATATATTTCACAAAAACTGGGTCAGAGAAGTGACTAGGTTACATACAGGCACGAAGGTTACAATGTTTGACCTTTTGAAGGCAGCTCTCAGACAGAGACCCGATTATATCATAGTCGGTGAGATAAGAGGGGAGGAGGGAAGAATAGCTTTCCAAGGTATTCAAACAGGGCATCCGGTCGTATCGACGATGCACGCCGGTGACCTAGGGCAACTGTTCCAAAGGCTAACGTCTTACCCAATTAATGTTCCGAAATCGCACGTAAATGGATTGAACGTAGCTATTTTCCAAGCAAGGGTAAGGCGTGGAAACAAACTAATCAGAAGAATCACCTCGGTCAACGAGATAATTAGCTACGAGGAGGAGGAACGCAGACTGAATTACCTACCTACATTCAACTATGATCCTGACACAGACCATCTCCGCTCAGTCGGCTCAAGTTTTCTATTAGAAAGTAAGGTTCTCGACTTCAGGGGCTGGGGAAAAGAGAAGATAAAAGACTTGTACGAAGAACTGAAGGCCAGAACCGAAATCCTCAGATACCTTTCAGAAAACCATCCCCGATACGTAAATGTATGGAAAACGGTGATAACTGTTCAAAATAACGGGGTGCAGGAAGCCTATGACAGAGTTAAGGAGGGGAAAATTCCTTGGGAAGAATGATAGCAAAAAGAATTTTGATAGTCTTAATTCCGTCCCTCCTTTTTTCGATCTATTGCTTTGCAATTGGGAATATATTGGAAGGAACGCTCGCTTTAGCCATAGCCACGGGTATATCGATCTTCTTTCGATACATGAGTGGAAAGGGCATTCCAACTAGGGTTGATCGCCCCTTAGTTACCATGATACTTCACCTCTATACTCTTTCGCTAGGCGAGGTTGGCCCGGAAGACCTGATTGAGGCCGTGGCAGACACGAAGGAGTACGGATTCTACAGCCAAGTTTTTCGAAAAATCCGCAACCTAGCGAAAGATTTTGGATACGGATTCACAAAGGCAACCGGTCAAATAGCTCATACCATGAAATCTCCTTTAAGAGAAATACTAGTGCGATTCACAACCATCTTCTCCAGTATAAAGCCCGAAGGATACCTGAAGATCGAGGCATCAACCTCGATGGTGGAGTACTCTGGATACTACGAGAGGGCGATCGAATCACTAAAGATGGTAGGAGGCGTGTATACCGCATTCCAAAGCGTGATTATCTTCATGGTGATGACCTTGGCGATTATGACTGTTTTTGCGGTGAGTGCAGACATGGTTGTCTATGCGTACATCGTCGCAGCCATTGCACTCGTAATTATATATACTATTATTAGGATAGCGGCACCAAGAGAGAAAATCGTCCATTTAGGAGAATTTCCTCCTCGATCATACAGAGCCATGAAGTGGAGCTTGTTAGTCACCGTCCCCGTTTCTGCTTTAGTCGCTTTTATGTTATACTTTTCGTACGGAGAAGCTTTCTCCTTCCTAGCTCTCGGCATGGGAATGGTCATTCCGGGCATATTGGCTTACAAGGTAGAGTCCTACGTGGATTCAATTGACAGAAACTACCCCACGTTTCTAAAAGCTTTAGGGGAAAACCTTGCCTCAACCTCAGACCTCAAATCTGCCCTCCACTATATTCTCTACATGGAGCTGGGACCACTAAAGAAATTAGTGCAGAAGGCACTTGCAAGGCTTAAACTTGGTCTAAGCCACGACAAAACAATGTCTACTCTTTCCTCGGAAACCGGATCCTACAAAGCATATGTAAGTAATAAGATATTCTTAGATGCTCTAAACCGTGGAGGCGATCCTCTCAAGATAGGCAACATACTTGGAAACAGAGTTGTAAAATTCCTCGAATTTAGAAAGAAAAGACTAACTATGGCCAACGGCTTTCAAATCACTCTTCTAGTCATTCAACCGATAACCGTAGTGTTGCTCGTCGTCCTAACAACTCTCTCAAGATTCCTCTCTCAGTACATGTCTGTGATGCCAACCTTTGGATTTGCCCCAGTCCCTATGGAAGTCGTCGAAATCGGAAACGTAATCTTGGTGGTCCTTACAACAATTTTGAACGCCTTGGCACTTAAGGAGATGAAAGGAAGTTTCCTAGGTACATTCCTATTAAGCCTTGGTATTCTCCTAATCCTCAGTGGAGCAGCGTGGATAGCAACCAATGAATTAGTAGACGTGTTGCTTGGCCAGTTGCCCAGTTTAGAATTTCCTATACCAACTGCGTGAATACTTGGACAACAACAGGGTTGAAAAGCTTCATAGACCGGCGCATGTAGGACCCGATACAAAACTGTTGATACACCCAAAGAAGTATCGGTAATGGTTATGCCTCTTTGTCCATGGGTTCTCGTACCATGTTGATTATGAAAAACACTGCCACTAGCTCGGCAGCAGTGAATAGGTAAAATGGCACTGCAGGACTAACCATCTGGAATAGGAAACCTCCTGCAAGTATACCTAACGCCGTTGAAATGGCACTACATATGCCCCAAAGCGCCGTTATTCGCCCCCTCATGGTTCTGGGCGTCAAATCCGCTTGAAGAGCCTCATGAGCCGGAGCATAATATATCCCAGTTACTATGAGAAGAAGAGCAGCAATCAAGGCTTGAACGAACGAGTGAGCTAGAGTAAATAGTATGGCACAAGGAGCGCATGTTGCCGCTGATAATATCATAATTTTTCTTTTCCCAAATTTGTCACTAAGCCACCCTCCAGGAATCTTCAAGATGATTACCAATAGAAGCTGTAGGCTCACAATTGCGCCCCATTCGAGGTTTGTAAGTCCGATCACCTTATTCGCATAAAGAATGTAATATTGTGCTACGGTTCCGTTGGCAAACATTACCAGCGCATATGAAATCATTAAAGGTTTTAGACCAGTGGGTAATGGGTACGGAGGCCTCATGAAGCCTATTAGTGTATTGAAATTTGAGGGATTCGTTTTTGCGGCGAGTTTGTGTCTGTGCGTTTCTTTGAGGAAGAGGAAGATGAATAAAGCCGACGTAACGGCAGTAGCTGCTGTGCACACACACGCCAGTCTAAAGCCGTCAAGTAATCCGTAATTCTGAATTAACCATCCCCCTATTATGGGGGCTATTATTACCGGAAGGGATGAAACAACTTGAAGAGATGCTATTCCAGTGGTTCGTTTCTGAGGCGAAATCGAATCAGCTACAACAGCATGGGAGGCGGGATTAGACATAACTCCGATAGCACCGATTATACTTAATACCGCAAAAATGCGCCAATCCTGTGCAACTGCATAAAGCAATGGAAAAAATATACCGTAAGAGGCAGTTAAGACCATGATCTTCCTTCGGCCATAGTAGTCCGCTATGAAGCCTCCTAGAAGAAGCATGACACACTGGATCACGGACGCTATTGACGCCATTAATCCAAGTGTTAGCGGACTCCCGCCAAGTCCAATGAAGTATAGGGAGACATAAGTGCTTATTATCCCCCCTCCGAACCCCCTGATGGCGCTACCTACCGCAATGACACCGATATTTCCTCGAAAAAAATT
>CP070709.1:203169-206325 GCA_020350305.1 Candidatus Bathyarchaeota archaeon | reverse complement strand
CCGTATAGGCACATACCCGCCTCAAGGCGTAGAGTGTCTCTTGCACCTAAGCCGCATGGTTTGATACCGTATTCTTCACCCGCTTTAAGGATAGTTTGCCACAGTTTTTCCGCTTTCTCAGGCTTTTCTGATGGAGTGTTCCAGAGATATGCTTCAAATCCATCTTCCCCCGTATATCCAGTTCTTGTGAGCAAGACCTCAAGGTTATTTAAGTTCACCCAGCGCCCCCAATAGCGTCTTATGCCAGATAGGTCTACGCCGGAGAGGGGTTGTAGGGTGGCAAGGGTTTTAGGGCCTTGTACGGCAAACATTGCAACTGCATCTGAGACATCTCTGGTTTGGACGTTGAAATCCTTGGCATGAGAGTATATCCATTTGTAATCTTTTTCTCGGTTACTTGCGTTATACACCACAAAAAAGGTGTCTTCATCTAAACGAAAGACAACGAGGTCATCAATTATCCCACCGTGATTGTTACACATAACTGTGTAATGTCCTTGGTTTATCTTCATTGGAGAAATATCACGCGTTAGAAGATAGTCGAGTAAAGCAGCCGCATTAACACCTTTTACTGTACATCGCCCCATGTGGGTTATATCAAAAAGTCCGACAGCATTTCTAACCGCTGAATGTTCTGGAATTATCCCTTCATACCATAACGCATGTTTAAATCCTGCGAATTCTCCCATGGTTGCTCCAAGCTTAAGGTGGATGGGGTAGAGAACCGTTTGTTTAAGCACTATGACTCCCTCTTTTGTACATTCTCCAGCTTAAGCACAGGGTTTTAGGATGAGAAGCCTTTGTCTCGTCAATTCTACCAACAGAAGTGTTGTAGGGCGCCCCAAGAACATTCGTGGGCTCGTTATACGCTTCGTCTATTATCTCCGACATAATTTTGGCAAAGTTGTCAAGTTCTCGCTTAGTTTCGCTCTCTGTTGGTTCAACCATAAACGCCTCATCGATTATTAAAGGGAAATAAGTTATGGGTGCATGGGCACCGTAGTCGAGGAACCTTTTTGCCACATCTAAGGCTCTCAAGCCAGTATCTTTAGCCAATTTTGAGAGACTTAAGACAAATTCATGTTTTCTAGGTTGTCCGGAATCGAACGGAACAGCAACGCCCTTAAGTTGCCTAAGCTTGCTTAACAGGTAGTTTGATCCCAAAACACTTGCTTCAGCAGCTAACCTTAACCCCTCGGCCCCCATCATCATGATATACGCGTAGGTTTTCACATAAGCAGAAAAATTCCCACCGAACATTTTTATTTTGCCAACAGTCTTCGGTCTATTATACTCGAGATAATATGCGCCGGTCGCCGTGTCGTACTCAACCGTTGGTGCGGGCAAGAATTCTTGAAGATTCTTTTTCACTCCCACGGGGCCTGCTCCGGGACCTCCTCCTCCGTGAGGGGTTGAAAATGTTTTATGAACATTTAGATGAACCATGTCAAAACCCATGTCGCCTGGTCTAACCTTTCCAATAATCGCGTTTAAGTTTGCTCCGTCGTAGTACAGTAGACCGCCTATATCATGGACTATTTGGACAATTTCTTCGATGTTTTTCTCGAAAATACCTAGTGTGTTTGGATTTGTGAGCATCAAACCAGCTGTTTCTTCTGTGGCGATTCTCTCTAATTCTTTAACGTCCACACAGCCCATTTCATCGCTTTTGACGACATCTACTTCGAAGCCAGCCATCTTAGCGCTAGCCGGGTTTGTCCCGTGGGCTGAGTCAGGGACAATAACTTTTCTTCTCTTTTCTCCATGTTCTTCGTGGTATGCTTTCATCATGAGGCATCCGAGGAATTCTCCTTGGGCACCAGCGGCTGGAACGAAGGAAAACTTGTGCATACCCGTTATTTCGCAAAACATTTTTTCGAGCCTATATAGTAGTTCGAGGCTTCCTTGCGTGGTTTTTTGGTCTTGAAGTGGATGGACGTTTTGTACGCTTTCTAAAGAGGCGAGTTTTTCGTTTATCACCGGGTTATATTTCATTGTGCAGCTTCCTAGGGGATAGGTGCCGAGACTTACGCCGTAGTTCATTTGACTGAGCCTGGTAAAATGTCGGATAACTTCAAGTTCGCTTACTTCAGGCAAATTTAACTCCTTTCTACGCATTTTTTTCGGTAATTCGTTTAGGGCTTCCTTCAATCCTGAAGATATTTCCTTTTCTATGGTAGGGAGTATGTGACCAATTGCTCCTTCACGACTGACTTCAAAGATCAGTGGTTCATTCCATCTACTTTGTCTATACATTCTTTTCACCTCAAAAGCTGGTCAAGCGTGTCGACGTAGTTGTCGATTTGCTGTTTACTGTGCAGCTCGGTAACGCATACAAGCACCGATTCTCCGAGCTCCGGAAATTCTGGTGCAAGCGATTTACCTCCACAAATCTTATGCTCTGAGAGTTCTCTTAACACGTCGTTAGCTTGCCTACGTTTAAAACGAATTGTAAATTCTTTAAAATGGGGTGCTTTGAATAAAGGCACTTCAACCCCATCAATTGAACTGAATTTTTTGATTGCATATTTCGTTTTAGCTAGGATGTGTTCACCTAGCTCACGAATGCCGCTCTTTCCAAGAAGTGAAAGATATACGGCAGAAGCAAGGGCACTTAGGGCATTGTTAGTACATATATTGGAATTTGCTTTTCCTCTGCGAATGTGTTGTTCCCTAGTTTGCAAGCTCATGGCAAAAGCTCTTTGCGCATCATCAATGGTTGTAGTCATGCCTATTATTCTCCCAGGCATTGCTCTAATCATCTTCATGTCTTTTTTGCATGCTAAGATTCCGAGTAGCGGTCCACCGAAATTCACCGGATTTCCGAATGGTTGTCCCTCGCCAACCACGACGTCAGCTGCGTAGTCGCCTGGAGGCCTTATGATTCCTAACGAGGTCGGATCAACTCCAACAATGAATACTGCACCAGCGTCATGTGATATCTCAGCCACAGCATCTACTTCAGTTTCTAAATAACCGAGATAGGATGGATTTTCTAGGTATACTGCAGCTGTATCTGAAGAAACTTTCTCCTTAAGATTTTCCAGCCCAATTTGCCCGTCCTCTCCTGATTGAGCAACTTCAACTGTCCTCATCCCAATTGGATTAATGTATGTTTGCAGCACGGCACTTCTATCTGGGGACGTAAATCTTGGG
>CP070709.1:197597-203069 GCA_020350305.1 Candidatus Bathyarchaeota archaeon | reverse complement strand
TTTTTTCTTCCTTTTTCTGATAAGATTCTGTCAGAGAAGGTTTAAATATCTTTCTACTACCTTGTGGTTGTAGAAACACGGAGCGATAAATAGATGAGAAAACATGAAAGCTTATGTGTGGCGGAAAACTACTTCGAAATAGTTGAAAAGAGGAGAGCTATACGGAAATATAAGCAGTATGACATTCCAGAAGAAGACCTGAAGAAAATTCTTGAAGCAGCCCGACTTGCTCCATCTGCAGAAAACAGTCAACCATGGCGCTTCATAATTGTAAAAGATCAGAAAACTAAAAAGCTTCTCGCAAAACCTTACTTTCAGAATCGCACGTTTCTCACCCAACTTTTCATCGCTGATGCAAACGCCATAGTTGTGGTGCTTGGAGATCCAAGCGTTTCATGTTGCCCCCGGGCGACTTGGGCCACGCGGGATCCTTTGATTGCCACGGAACATTTAGTGTTGGCGGCGACAGCATTGGGCTACGGAACTTGTTGGATTGCTAACTATGAGTCGCGTCCGAAAGAATGGATTAATGAAGTCAAGAAGACATTGAAAATACCTGAACACATGCACATTATTGTTCTTGTGGCAATAGGAATACCAGATGAAGACCCTCCGCCTAGACCGAGAAAAAGCCTTCAAGAAATCTGCTTTGAGGAAACATATGGGAATCCATTCAAATTCCACTAAATCCGCTATGACGCAGCACAAAGATGGAGGTAGAAAAGGTGAGATTTCAGTTGCCTGAAAAGGCACCTATAATCATCATTAAAGCCGGAGTAAACAGTGAAGGCCCTTTCAGATTCCTAGTTGACACAGGAGCCAGCATAACAACCATCACAGAACACACAAGCGAGGCACTGGGTCTTTATGAGAAAGCATGGGGTCAAAGAAGAGCATTAAGTGGTTCTTTTGCTGGTGTGACCATGACTCTAGCGAAAGCTGAATCCATACAAGTAGGTGATGCTAAAGCGAAGGATATTGATGTTGGACTACATGATCTGACACCACTCTCAAACATGATGGGAACGCCTGTGGGTGGTGTAATTGGATACAATTTCATGAAAGACTATCGAGTTGTCGTCAATTATCCTCAACAAGAAGTGTCGTTTGTGCGTGTGAGTGGAAATGATTCAGAGGTGACGAATACATGAAGAGCACTGTAGGAAACCACTCTGAAAAAGAAGTCAAGGAATTCGTGAAAAGAAGATACGGTGAGATAGCGTGCACGCGAAAATCCTGCTGTGGTTCATCGACGCATGCACACACAGATGCAGCTCTAAGTATGGGCTACTCAGAGGAGGATTTGAGGAATGTTCCAGAAGCTTCCAATATGGGTTTAGGTTGTGGAAATCCCACTGCATTAGCCAGCTTAAAGGAAGGAGAGACCGTTTTGGATTTAGGTTCAGGCGGTGGATTCGATGTTTTCCTTGCGGCAAAAAGAGTTGGACCAAGCGGGAAAGCTATTGGCATCGACATGACTAGAGAGATGGTTCTAAAAGCAAAAGCTTCAGCCTCCAAGTACGGATACACGAATGTGGAGTTTAGACTTGGAGAGATAGAGAATCTCCCCATTGAAGATAATTCCATCGACGCTGTAATCAGCAATTGTGTGATCAATCTATCTCCTGACAAGAAAAAGGTGTTTCAAGAGGCATACAGAGTCCTGAAACCGGGTGGAAGGATAATGATCTCCGATCTGGTTACAGAGGGAGAATTGCCTGAATCTGTCAGGAAAAGCTTTGACGCATGGGCGGGCTGTGTTGCAGGCGCGCTGGAAAAGAATCAGTATCTGAACACCATAAGGAGAGTTGGGTTCAAAAACGTCAAAATCATTTCGGAAAGAACCTTCAATGATTGTTGTTCACAAGCACAAATAAAAAGTGTTCAAGTCAAAGCACACAAGCGAATGAGACGTACAAAAGACATGGAGAAACAAACACACACGAATAAAGTATTAGGAGGTGAGAATAATGGATGGTAAAAAGGTAGAGAAAAAGGTAGAGAACCAAGTAAAACAGCAATCAAGCTGCTGTAGCACTGAGCAGAAAGAAACTAGCTGTTGTTGAGCAGTGAGTGATTCATTCATTGAATCTGAAGTGTGCACCACACTGTTTCCCGATTCCTTCGCTAGCATGGGTGTGAGCGTTGATCTGGATCTTCTCTTGGCAGACCCAGTTCCAATGACCGCGGTTGTTCTAGCTGCAATGGCATGGTGTATTGAATGATTGATCGGATAAATATAGAAATATGCAAAGCTTTGTACTCATGACGGGATTGTACACATGTCCCTAACCTAAGGGTTACACCAGTGGTGAATGCATATGAGTGAAGCGAAATCAATCAAAAAGGAGCTTGAAGGTAATCTGCTGAGCCCACTACCGATAGTCTTGGTTGGAGCGATGGTCAACAACCAGCCAAACTACCTCGTGATTGGATACAGTTCGCCTTTTGACTTTGGAAAACACATCTTCATTAGCCTGTATAAGAAACGTTATACGCGAATTGGAATTCATGAGAATAGAACATTCAGTGTGAACATTCCTTCAGAGGATCTATTGGCTGAAACAAATATCTGTGGAAGCAAATCTGGCCGGGACTTTGACAAGGGATCGCTCTTTGACACATTTTACGGAGAGCTGAAAACCGCTCCAATGATTCGCCAGTGTCCCATAAACATGGAGTGTGAAGTGACTGAAATCCTCGACTACGACCCTAACGAAGGAATCATAGGCCGAGTCATCAAATCATATGCTGATCCACGTTGCATTACAGATGGTAAGCTCGATTGGAGAAAGGTTCATCCAATTATCTGGGCCACCGGAGGCGACTTCAATTACTACCAACTTGGGGAACGGATTATTAATGGCACGACCGCAAGATAAGTGGAGAGAGGAAAAATGCTCAATTTTTGCATAGTGGACGTGTTTACCGAGGAAAAATATGCTGGCAACCAGCTCGCAGTGATCAGAGATGCCAAAAACCTCTCAGATGTTGAAATGCAACGAATTGCCAAAGAGATGAACTATTCGGAGACAACCTTCATTCTGTCAGATGAAAAGCGAAAAGGCGGATACGATGTCCGCATTTTTACTCCGAAAACAGAATTGCCCTTTGCTGGCCATCCAACACTGGGGACTGCCTATGTGATACAACATGAAATCGTGAAAGAACCTATTGACACGATAGTCCTTAACTTGAAGGTTGGGCAGATTCCGGTTACACTTAGTTATAGTGAAGGGCATGTTGATACTTTGTGGATGAAGCAATTACAACCAACTTTTGGCCAAGTTTTCGATGTTGAATCGATTTCGCAGGTTTTGAGCCTCGATTCGAAGGAGTTAGACAGTAGATTTCCTATTCAAGAGGTTTCTACAGGAGGTCCTTCTATCATAGTTCCATTGAAAACCCTAGATGCCCTGAAGCGGGCTAGAATAATTAGAGACAAATACTTCAAGTTGATCAAAGATATACAGGCAAAAACCATACTCATCTTTTGTCCCGAAACATACAATCAAGAAAATGACTTGAACGTTCGATTCTTCGCTGATTACTATGGTATACCTGAGGACCCAGCCACAGGAAGTGCAAACGGTTGCCTAGCTGGATATTTAGTGAAATATCGGTACTTCATAAAAGATCGAATCAACATTCGGGTTGAACAGGGTTACGAAATAGGCAGGCCTTCGCTGCTTCTCCTAAAAGCACAAGACAGAGAAGGGAAAATAGATGTATACGTCGGTGGAACAGTTGCAATGACGGCTAGGGGAGAACTCATTTAGAGGTGCGTGCATCTTTAGATTAACTGAGATTTGTGAAGAGCAGAAGATGCATGCAGATTACGGCGAAACCGCTACTATATATTATGAATACGAGAGACTGTACCACTGACGAAGAAGCGTATCAAAAACCCTGCCCCTTTCCCTATTTTCTTACCGGCTTTCTTCTCAAAGGCCTTCTCTTAACCTCAGTGCCACACACTTGACAATGTTTACGTTTATAGTCCGAGGGATATTTCCGATGACACGCGGGACAATATTTAATCCAATATAAGCGATACCGTATGCCAAAAGTCATGAGAGAAGCAAACTCTACTCCCACCAGATTAGCCACGTTCTGAATAGAATAATCATCCGTTACAATCCGCGGATCATAGCCCTCATCCTTCAATTCGAGAGCCAGAGCTAAAACCTGCCTATCCGCCTTAGAAAGGAGCACGTCTCCGACCTTTTTAGAAGCTTCTTCAACCTTTTCTAGGAAAGACATGCTCGGTGCCCTAACTCTCAACCTCCCACCTTCCACTGCGGTGTTAAACCGCACAGAAGGTAACGAGTTTGCAAAGAGTTCTTTTCCCACCTTAGGAACCGAATATTGTCTATCATCAACTGAAAGAGGATCGAAGCCTGCTATAAACGCAGAGGCATCCAAGACGAGGGCTTTTCTCTTGGTCGCCGTCAGGGCCTTCCCCCTTTGGAGAAAAGAAGCCTACCTTTCAAACGATGATAAAAATTGCCTTCAAACCGAACGAAAGAGGACGCGTATTCTGACTTTTTAATCGTAATGCGTGGATTCTTCGGTTCCATGTTCATTTGATAATCTCCATCTATCACCACAACTGCTCTTTTAGGTTTAAGAAGCTCGATGCTGACTGTGGATTTCGCAGAAAAAACTATGGGATGAAAAACGGTAAGCGGGCAAATAGGGGTCAAAACGAAAGCGTCAACTTCCGGGTCAAGCACTGGGCCACCTCCAGACAATGAATATCCTGTTGAACCAGCCTGAGACGCAACCACTATCCCGTCAGCTCGGCACTCTGCAACCGCCTCACCATCCTTCCATATTCTAGCGTACAAAAGCTTAGCTGGTGCGTGGGACGTGATGAAAACCTCATTCAAACCGTCGGGCAGTCGAGTGTCTGCAATAGAAGATGCGAGCTTCATGTAACGTTCAACCATGAATTTTCCTTCTAAACATCTGTCCAAGGCGTCTAACCCTTCTTCGGGATTGACTTCTGCTAAGAAGCCTCGCACACCCATGTTGATGGCGAGAATGGGCGGCTCAGGCTTAGGAATCCGAAGGCATGTCCTCAGGATGGTGCCGTCGCCGCCTATTGTGACGATTAGATCAGCTTTCATTTTTTTCAGCGGCAAGGCGGCTTCGGTCTTGTTGATATGTTTTGCTAGTTTTGCCTCAAGAAATATAGACAGTCCTTTTGCTTCAAGGTGAGTTATCAGTTTTGCTGCAAATTTTAACGCAGCTTTACGGTCAACGCGTGCAACTAAGCCCACGGCGTTAAACAGTTCTATTTCCTCCAACGCAACAACTAACATTTACTGCTTAAGCCCGATATAAGAGAATGCCGAAAACTAACTATTTAAATGGTTAATTTACTTGTTAATTCAAAACGTTACAGCGATACCTTAATCTATAAATCACGTTGTAAGGATTGCTGTATGATGAGGTGAGAGAAAGATG
>CP070709.1:194738-197497 GCA_020350305.1 Candidatus Bathyarchaeota archaeon | reverse complement strand
GCTTGGGCGCCGTAATCCTTTATTATCCGATGAAGTAAGCTCTCTGATTGTTCAGCTCCTATGGAACGTCTATCGATCACGCCACACTTCAATTTTCCATCTTTAACAACCACATAAGCATCGTAAGGACATTCTTCGCAGAGACAATGCGAACAATTGCGGCAAGTGGTCGCCTTCAATACGTAATTCAAATCCTTCGGAAGAAAGAGGCTAAATATCTGTTTTCCAGTCCAAAAAGGCTTGGGTTCCTTGATTTCAGGTTCGGGGAGAGGCCCCTCATAACCCGCCGCTACAAGTAGCCTGCAAACTTCTTCCTTTGTGAGAAAGTTGGATTTTCGGGTGAAAAGATAAGCAGACGTTATGAAGTCTCGAATTGCCCCTATGATGGGACCTCCAAATCTTGGCGAAAGAATTTGATCTTGAACCTGCATAAGGAGACGCGCTTCCGTTTGCGCTTCTTCACTCTGCGGCACATGAAGGTTCATTTCGTCTCCATCAAAATCAGCGTTGTAGGGAGGACAAACGCATAAGTGCAAGCGAAATGTCTTATGCGGTAACACTCTAACATAATGCGCCATGATGGACATCCGGTGAAGAGATGGTTGTCTGTTAAAAATGGCGATGTCGCCATTCCTAAGGTGACGCTCTACAATGAAACCGGGTTCTAAAGCTTCGGCAACTTTTTCTCGTTCAGCAACGAATTCCAATCTAACACGTTTACCGTCTTGTCTCACGACATAAAGGGCACCGGGATATTTTTCGGGACCATTGATAACCAGCTTTCCTATTGTATCAATATTCCATACAGTAACCTTCTCGGGCATTGAAAGCCTCATGGCAATGTGCAAGGGAACTCCAACTTCGTTGATGTCGAGATCGGGGTCTGGGGAGATCACGGTGCGCGCTGAAAAGTCCACCCTTTTCCCGGAGAGGTTACTTCTAAATCTCCCTTCTTTTCCTTTAAGGCGTTGCGACAAGGTCTTAAGCGCTCTTCCTGAGCGATGTCTGGCAGGAGGAATTCCTGAAGCTTCATTGTTAAAGTATGTAGTTACGTGATACTGTAGAAGCTCAGATAGGTCTTGGATGATGAGCGTTGGAGCCCCTGCCTCCATGTTTTCCTTCAATCGCTGATTGATGCGGATAACGTCAACGAGTTTATGAGTTAAGTCGTCTTCGGACCGGATGCCTGATTCTAAAGTTATTGAGGGTCTCACGTAGACGGGGGGAACTGGAAGAACCTGTAGAACCATCCATTCTGGTCGAGCGCTCTTTGGGTTAAAACCAAACAATTCAAGATCGTCGTCGGGTATACGTTCAAGTCGCTCTCGAACCATACTTTGCGTTAACCTTTGTGCTCCTTCCTCTAGAATCTCGTAAAAGGTTGTGGGTTTTGCGAATTCTATTTTAAATTGCTGGGCTCCACAATGGGGGCACTCTTTTTTCTTTGCTTCCTTTAACACTTTTTTGTAAAGTTCGCCAGGCACTATTCCCATCAGCATGCGCGTACGCCGAATTCTGTCCCTGATTTTGGCAATTCGGATGTCAGAAAGTAAGGCACGTCCACAGTTTCTACAAGTGGCTTGAAGAAGGTTGTAGATTATTTTGGTGAATTCGATGTGAATGATAGGAACCGCCAATTCTATGTGACCAAAATGTCCCGGGCACCGTATGGCGGTGTTTCCACAAGTTTTACATCGTTGTCTAGGCTCAAGTGTTCCTAACCTACCGTCCATGAGCCCTGATGTTATCGGGGCTCCATCTTCATCGTAAGTGTCGGCGGTTTGTATCTCTGCAACAGAAAACCTGCGTATGTCTTGTGGTGAGATTAATCCGAAATAAAGTTCATCTATGACCTTATGAACGGCTTCTTCCATCGCCATTTTCACGCTCTCTCCTTCAATTTGAGGTAGGGGGCTATGCATAGGCTCATCAGTTCTTGCAGAAGAAGCTTGAAAGCGTAGGAAACGATTACTGGAGAAATCTGGGCTTTTTCTTCACAAAGTCGACACATGTACCTGCGTTGCTTAATATCATAATATGCGATGAAGCCGCAATTTTCGCACACATACAGAAGGTATTTATCGGATTCCTCAAGCAACCGATCTCTCAGCAGCATGGCAGCGCCGTGTCCAATCAAACAGTCTCTTTCCATCTCGCCAAACCGCAATCCACCACCCCTTGCACGCCCCTCTGTTGGTTGCCGTGTCAACATTTGAACCTGTCCTCGGGCCCTTGCGTGAATCTTATCTGCAACCATGTGGTGAAGCTTTTGATAGTATACGATGCCCATAAAAATGTCGGCAACGAATTTTTCACCTGACACGCCATTGTAAAGAATTTCTCGACCCGTATGGCTGAAGCCCAGCTTGACTAACTCTCTTCTTAATTGCTCCGGCTTCTCATTGGTGAAGGGGGTACCATCAACTGGTCTGCCTCTGGCCGCAGCAACTTTTCCAGCTATAGATTCAAGGAACTGTCCGATTGTCATTCGTGACGGGATTGCATGGGGGTTAACTATGATGTCGGGAACGATGCCGCCTGGAGTGAAGGGCATATCTTCCTGCGGCACAATCATTCCTATAACGCCTTTTTGTCCATGACGAGAAGCAAATTTGTCGCCCAGTTCCGGGATACGTTGATCACGAACTCTGACCTTCACCAACTTACTTCCTTCACGTGTTTCTGTGATAAAGATGTCGTCCACAACGCCGGTCTCAGATTGTCTCACATCAACAGAGGTGTCTCTCATCGTTGGGCCT
>CP070709.1:191392-194638 GCA_020350305.1 Candidatus Bathyarchaeota archaeon | reverse complement strand
GCTTTTTCAAGTGGTGATGATTGGATTAGGCGGTGCTATAGGAATTGAAATCTTCGTACTTCTCAATTACGCAACCTACCTTGCTGGGCCGCGCATAGTTCTCGTGCTTTTCGTATGTGGAATAATTAATCTGTTGACCATGCTCAGTTTTTGTGAACTTGGAGCAGCCGTTCCTGAAGTTGGTGGAGAATATTCCTACGCGAAGGCAGCATTTGGGGGGTTCTTGGCGTTCCTAACAGGCTGGCTCAGATGGATAAGCAATGTGTTCGGCGCAGCATTGGCCGCCTTAGGCTTCGCATACCACTTTTTGTATTTTATTCCAGCTGACATTATTCCAGTTGACAATTCGCTGCTCGTAGCGTTGGTGGCTGTTGCAATGATTGTTGTTATCACAGTGTTGAGCATTCGAGGAACAAGGCAAATGGGAGCTATGATAGTTGTAGCATTTATAGCTATATTCCTGGTGTTCATTGCAGCCGGGATATTGCGTGGCTTAGAGCCTAAGTTATTCTATCCAACCACCCTTGAGGAATCATCGAATTTTGTCGCAGCAGTCACCTACACTTTTCTCATGTTTTTAGGGATGAGGGCAATAGCAGCGGGAGGTGCTGTGGTAAAGGATCCGGGAAAAAACATTCCTAGGGCCATAATTCTGTCAGCTGTCGTGCTGCTGGTGCTTTACTGCGGCATTGCATACGTAACTACCAGCGTTGTTTCATTGGAAGAAATCGCTGAGCCAACAGCGTTGCCTTTGTCCATAGCAGCGAAGAATATTCTTGGAGAGGCTGGAGCAATAATACTGACGATTGCTGGAATAGTTGCGGCGCTATCTTCTTTGAGCACAGCCATTATGGTTCAATCAAGCATTACTAGAGGATTAGGTAGAGATGGATACCTACCCAAATTTCTATTATCCACTCACAAACGTTTCAAAACCCCTCACATAGCAATAATTTTCGGCTCAATTTTTTACATTCTATTTGCTGCAACCGGAGTTGTAGAATTCGTAGGCTCTGTTGCGGCATTCGCCTCTCTTTTAGGGTTTGCATTAGTCAATCTTTCTCTTATGAAACTTAGAGTGAAAAAACCGTATCTGCCGCGACCATTCAAGGTTCCATTGTATCCATACACGCCTATCGCTGGAATCCTAGTGTCACTCATTCTTCTCATATTTATCGAGCCAAGAGCGTTTTCATTAGGCATCGGATTCGTAGCTTTAGGACTGCTTGCATACTATCTTAGAATGGTAGGATATCACCGCATTCGCATAGCATTCGGCGGAATGAACCTAGGCATAGGAGGCTTTACAGCATTGTTGGCATATCTGGTACGAACAGGATTTACGTTACCATTAGCTCTCTCCCCACAATTGACAAACATTCTCTTTTATATTTTAATCTTTGTCAGCACAATTTCCATTTTAGCTAGTATCTTTAATATTGTATTCAAAGGTTAAGGCAAATCAAAGATGTGACGTTGTTATTTCGATAAAAGTAAACTTTAATTGCAATCTAGAGAATTCTATTCTGACCTACATGCCAAGAAAGAAAAAAAGAAAGGAGATTTTGGTAGACACCACAGTTCTTAAGCGCAGAGAAGAGGAACTTCTTAAGGACACCACAGGACTGGAAAGCTACGATGTTTTCAAAATTTCCGCGAAATTTGGACGACTTTTAGGTCGCTTAGTAGCTGCTGCGGGTATTCTATTTCTCATCCTCTCGTTGTACACTATTTCTACTGGTGCACAATTCTTGTTTCTCGGTTCTGAAGTTCTCTTCTTTATTTTTCTAGGTTTTCTTGGTGCAATAAACATCCTTGGTGGGCTGTTGCTCTTAGCAAAAGAATAAGTCAGACTCTTCAAAACACCTCAACATTCAACTTTAATATCTCTCCGCACTTTTATTAACGTGGGATTACGTTTGCTATACTCACTCATTGCAGATGGCTACGAAGAAATTGAAGCCACAACTAAAAGGCTGGAAATGACAGACCTCTTAGTTAAACTCCTCAAACAAACTCCTAAAGACCTCATCGACAAAATTGTCTACTTGACACAAGGGAAGCTCTATCCCGACTTTGTTGGAGTTGAGATAGGGATTGCAGAAAAGTTAGCTATACGTGCAGTTGCCAAAGCAACGGGTTACAGCGAAAAAGAAATCGAAGAAAATGTGAAAAAAACAGGGGACCTGGGTGAGACCACAGAAGAATTCTTGGAAAAGAAAACTCAAAGAACATTTTTCCAAGAACCACTGACCGTTCACACGGTATATGCAAACCTAGATAAGATGGCAAAAACTGAAGGCCCCGGGTCTACTGAACTAAAGATAAGCCTTTTGGCCGGCCTGTTGGCAAATGCTACTCCCAAAGAGGGAAAGTACGCCATTCGCACAGTCACAGGCAGCCTGAGATTGGGAATTGCCGACATGACTGTTCTCGATGCATTGGCTGTTGCGTTTGGCGGAGGAAAAGATGCTCGAAAATATTTGGAGCGGGCGTACAACATTTCGTCTGATTTGGGCAGAGTTGCAAGAACAGTTGTAGAGCAAGGAATGGAGACTGTTAAAAAGTTTGAAGTTTCGCTCGGAGAACCTATCAGACCCATGCAGGCTGAACGGCTAAGCTCGCCCATTGAAATCCTTGAAAAACTCGGAGGAAAATGCATAGCCGAATTCAAGTATGACGGAGAAAGAATACAAGCCCACAAAAAAGGAGATCAAGTCACTCTCTTTTCTCGACGACTAGAAAACATCACAGATCAATATCCCGACGGCTGTGAACTACTCAAAAATTATGTTCGAGCAGAAAATGCAATCGTTGAGGCAGAATGCGTTGCAGTTGATCCTGACACTGGTGAAATGCGACCCTTTCAGGAATTGATGCATCGAAGACGCAAATACGGCATCAAAGAAGCCATGGAAGAGTATCCCATTTCCCTTTTCATGTTCGACGCTTTGTATATTGACGGAAAAGATTTGACACAAGAACCCTATCCAATTCGACGCCGAAATCTTGAAAAAATAATTGAACAAAGCGATCACATCAAGGTAGCAGACCACATAGTCACGGATAATCTAGATGAGCTGGAACGGTTCTTCGAAAAAGCAGTGCAGAGCGGATGCGAAGGACTGATTTGCAAATCAGTAACCAAAGACGCTGTATATCAGGCGGGAGCAAGAGGGTGGCTCTGGATAAAATACAAACGCGACTACAAAAGCGAAATGACCGACTCCGTCGACCTAGTAGTCG
>CP070709.1:187594-191292 GCA_020350305.1 Candidatus Bathyarchaeota archaeon | reverse complement strand
TAACTATTCTCATTATAACTGGTGCTTCCGGAATAGCAGCATTTCCAATGGTAACAGCGCCAATCGTTGCAGATGCTCTTCAAGCTGCAACTGTTGCACTACAACTTTATGTCCTCAGCTTTGCATTAGGTGCTGGAATGGCTATAACAACAGTTTTCTACGTTTTCCAACTCTCTCAAAAAGAAAACAAGCACCCACACAAACTGTCAAAATTAATATCTTTGAGTCACCGTACCTTTATTGATGAAAAGATTGAAGGCGAATAAAGAAGGAAAAAGACTCTTTACATGCACATTCTGTGGTGCCCCCCAAAGAATGACTATTTCCCCCGGCACTATGCAAGTTAACTGCCAGTATTGTGGAGGCTTAATTCTTGTTCCACCTTGGATGGGTGGAAGGACACTTAGATGTGTCAATCACCCGGAAAGACTTGCAGTTGGCTTTTGCAACGATTGCGGAAGAAATTTCTGCCCAGAATGTTTAAGGGTTTATCGCTTAGAAACAAGAGACGCAAGAGCTACTTTGTATTTGGATACAGCTTGCTTAAGAAAGAGGTATGCAGGAAAAGCCAACAAAGGCGTTTGGGCGGGAATACTCCTATTGGCTTATGGGATTTTTTCAGCTTTTTTTTCGGTAGGGTTTGGCGTACTATTAATCATTTTTGCATTGGGGACAATTGCCTACGCTGTTCTTAGAGGGAGAAAAAAGCCAAGAGAATCGACAGTTGATGAGGTTCTAACGGAAAGAGAGCGAATAGAAGCCGATCCCGCACTTAGGGAAAGTGTCGATGCCGAAAAGCTTTACGATGAACTACTAACGCGGTATGTATATCGATGGGGCCCTCGAACAGGAACTGTGCTTCTGCGAGAGGAAATAAGAGGCTATTTGAGACAAGGACTCAGTTTTCCTGAGGCTTTAAAGAGAATCCATGCACGCAAGCGTATCTGATGCTGCTACCCCTAAAACATACATCGCAGGAGGTGTTGGCATACATCCGATTTTAGTTTTTGGTTTCTGAGTGAATGTTCATACCGCAAAATATGAAATTTCCATGCATGCAATATGGATTGCAGTGGCAATTACACTAATGGCAGTCGTCGCAATAAGTCTGTGGTGGTTCAAAATAAGAAAACCTCTAAAATAACAAAGTCTTTCATTGTGATGAAACTTCTCTTTCGTTCGTTGTTCGTGTTATTGATTAGAAAAAGTGTGGAGAATAAACGATTTGCGGGCGATCTACATTGATTCTTCAAGGAGTTCCAAAATGTCTATCACAGCAATTCTATCTTCCACATCCAACACTTTCACGGCGTCCTCTAGAGTTGTTATACAGAACGGGCAGGCTGTGGTTATGACCTCAACATCGAGTTCCAGGGCTTCTCTAATCCGATTTATAGAAGGCCTCTTTTCAGGAGTTGCATCCTCGGTCCAAACTCTCCCAGCTCCCCCACCGCAACAAAAGCTATTCTCCTTTGTTCTCTTCATCTCAATAAGTTCCAAATCATTTATTGACTCCAGAATCTGCCTTGGAGTATCATATATTTCATTACGTTTGCCTAGGAAGCAAGGATCGTGGTAGGTGACTCTCTTTTTAACAGCTTTGGAAGGTTTGAGTTTGCTGTGCTCGATGGCTTCGGCGACAAATTGTGTGTAATGTTGAACTTGAAGTCCAACGTCGCTGTACGGCTTGTCGTTCTTGAAAGTATTGTGGCAGTGTGGCGACAAAGTTACAATTCTTTCCGCATCAAACTTCTCAAACATGGATATGTTATGTTCAGCAAGAGCTTCGAATAATCCCTTTTCTCCAAGTTTAAGTATGTGGTCTCCGCAACACCATTCTTCCGTCCCGAGAGTTGCGAAGTCAGCTCCTAGCTTATTGAATAGTGAGGCCATGGATCTGGCGATTTCTTGATTTCGGGGGTCATAGGCTGTTAGGCAACATACAAAGTACAAGATGTTAGCCTTCGTGACTGTTGGAAGCGTTCTAATTTTCAAATCTTCAGCCCATTCTGTTCTTTTGCTTGGATGCATTCCCATGGGATTGTGATATTTGAAAGCGCTTGTAAGCACGTCCATGACGGATCTTGGGATAAAGCCCGTTTCTACTATGAGGCTGCGTTCATCAACTATTGAAGATGATGAGTCGACCTCTTTCGGACAGAATAACGTGCAAGAGTTACAGGAAGTGCATAGCCACACGTTGTCAGTCATAGGCTTCAATCGCTCATCTGAACCTTCATCCCTTGAATCGGAGATAAACCGATAATTAGTGGCCAAAGTTGAAGGTCCGAGGAATATTTCGTCTATTGCGGCTGGACAGGCTGAGTAGCAGATGGAGCATTTTGTGCATAGTGTTAAGTCCCAGTATCTCTTGAGGTCTGTTGGCATTTGAGCAAATTCACTGGGCTTCTTGAACTTTTCTTCAGTTTTTATCAAGAATGTTTTGATTCTATTGTATGTGTCAAAGAATGGTTGGATGTCAACGATCAGGTCTTTTATGATGGGCATATTAGAAAGAGGCTCTATGGTTAGTGAGTCAGATTCGAGGTGGAGCACCTGCGTATAACAGGCTAACATGGGTGTTCCATTGACCACGATCCCGCAGCTTCCACATTGTCCCATTCTACATGAGTGTCTAAACGTAAGCGTCTCATCAAAATTATCTTTGATATAAATTAGAGCGTCAAGTAGGGTCATTCCCTTGCGAACAGGGATCTTGTATGCTGAAACGTAATGCCTTTTCTGTTGAGGGTTAAAGCGGTGTATCTCAAATTCAACAATTTTCTCTACTTCGGAGTTCACACAAACACCTCCTAGTAGGCCCTTGCGGCTGGAGGCCACTTGGTTATCGTAATCGGGATATACTCAAGCCTAGGTCCTGCTCTTGTGTAGTATGCTAGAGTATGTTTCAACCAGTTTTCATCGTCACGCTTCGGATAATCAAGCCTAGAATGGGCTCCTCTGAACTCTGTTCTGGCAAGTGCACCAGCTATCGTAACTTCAGCTAGGTCCAAGGTGAAGTCGAGTTGTAGGGCTGCCACAAACCCAGTATTGAATGCCCTGCTCTTGTCTTCAACTCTTATATTCTTGAATCTCTCCTTGAGCTCCCTTATTTCTTTCAAGGCACTGTTGAGTTCATCGCCTTTTCTGAATATCCACACTTTCTCACTCATAATGCGCCTCATCTCATCTCTAATGACAGGAACCTTTTCGTGGCCTTCGCTGCCCAAGATTCCGTCAAAGACTCTTCTTTCTTCTGCCAAGATTTTTTCCTGTGAAAGCTCTCGGAAACTGCTGGATAAAGCGCGTTTGGCAGCTTCTTCGCCAGCAACTGCTCCAAAAACCAAACAATCAGATGTGGAGTTTGTTCCAAGCCTATTTGCTCCATGCACGTTTAAACAGGAGCATTCGCCAGCCGCGTAAAGCCCCAGCACTGGGGTTTCCGTCTTTATGTTAGCGTGAATCCCTCCCATTGAGTAGTGGGCTGCTGGCCTAATAGGTACGGGCTCCTTGACAGGGTCTACTCCACCGAGTTTTACTGCAACATCACGTATGAGAGGAAGCCTCTCGTTTATCTTCTCCTCGCCCAAATGTCTAAGGTCTAAAGCTAAGTAAGGACCGTAAGGGCCTTCTAGTCCGCGTCCCTCCTGGATTTCTGTTGTCTCGGCTCTAGAAACTATGTCCCGTGGAGCTAACTC
>CP070709.1:179105-187494 GCA_020350305.1 Candidatus Bathyarchaeota archaeon | reverse complement strand
AGCGCTTGTGGAGGAAACCTCTACAGAAGAGACATTAACTGAAGAGGCACCTACTGAAGGATTCGAAATGTTCGAAGAGAACGCGCCTGAAACGCCAACAGAAGAACAACTCTCACCACCCGAGGAAGCTGCGGAAGAACCTGTGGTTATGCCAGAAGTTGCTGCTGAAACAATTTTAGAGGAGACTCCGGACGAAGGAGAAGCTGAAGTGAAGGATGAAGCAGAGGCTGAGGATACCTCTTCTTTTCAAGGCGAAGAAGAGGAGGAGACAGCTGAAGAGCAAGAGGCAGAAGAAGAGTATTAAAAGTCTTCCATGAATTTCTTCCTTTTTTGTTCAATCCGCATTAGCACAGCTTTTTTTTGTAGTTCTTTTCATTTTCATAGTGAGAAGGAATGTTCGAGCTTTAAGAATTTATAAGCTCTTTCTGAATAAGAGTGCTCTATGTGAACATTTTTGATCAACGAATTTGGAGAGAGACCGTTTGAAGGTGGGTATAGCCTATCATGAAAAATATTGCCAGTACGATTTAGGGGCGGGTCACCCTTTTAGAGGCGATCGATTTGTCAATGCCATGCGTCTTTTTGAAGAGCAAGGACTATTTCGTTTACCTAACGTGACCATGATGGAACCCAAGCCGGTCACTGAACAAGGCTTGCTCAGAGTTCACGATAAAGACTACGTGGACTTGATCTTCCATCTGGCGGAAAAAAGCAAACGATATGACATGGAAACGCCTGTCTCTCCTCAGATCCTTGAGGCTGCTCGACTGATAGTAGGTGGAGCCCTAGAGGCGGGGAGAGCGGTTTATGAGAGAAGGGTTGAACGTGCGGTAGCGTTGGGTTGTGGCTATCATCACGCTGGCAGAAATTATGGCGGAGGCTTCTGCCTGTTCAACGACATAGCCGTTCTGGTGGAACATCTCCGCGACAAGTATGGGCTTAACCGCGCATTGATAATAGATTATGATGTGCACTTCGGGAATGGAACCAGTGACATTTACTATTCAGATTCAAGCGTTCTTTACATTTCGTTACATCAGGATCCAAGAACGCTTTACCCTGGCACGGGATTTGTCGAACAAGTCGGAAAGGGTGAGGGCGAGGGTTACAATGTCAATGTGCCTCTGCCGCCTGGAACAGGTGACCAGACCTACCTTTACGCGTTGAAAGAGATCTTTGTTCCTCTTGCAAAAGAGTTTAAACCTGACCTTATCGTGGCCAATGGAGGAAGCGACCCTCATTTTGCCGACACTCTTGGAGGCCTCAGACTCACGGTAGACGGTTTCTTCAACTTATCCCAAACCATAGCTCATACCGCAGAGAAAACTTGCCAGAACAAACTTGTCCTGATGCCTGGGAGCGGATACAACCCAATGGTTCTGCCGCCATGTTGGTTCGCTCTCACGGCAGGGGTAATTGGTTATGAAATTATCAGTGTAAGCGACCCGTACACTCCGCCGGCCGAGTCCGACTTAGCTCGTAGAACTGTTGAAAACACTCTTGCAAACCTGAAACGAATTCTACGGAAATACTGGAAGTGCTTCAAGCGATAACCTAGCAAAAATGGATGGAATTGAGGGCTTACTTTGTTTTCTTGACGGTTTCTACTATCACTGCGGTTCCCCACGCAGCGAAAACCGTTGCTGTGCCCTGTAGAATGTCGCTTGTTTCAAAGTCTGCTCCGATAATTGCGTTGGCTCCCATTCTGGTGGCGTTATCGATTAGTCTGTCTAGAGACTCTCTTCGAGCCTTTTCACATTCTGAAGTGTATGAGGTTACTTCGCCGCCGAAAATGCCTTGTATTCCAGCTACGATTTTTCCTCCGACACCCCTTGTTCTCACGGTCATCCCGTGAACTGTACCTAGAACTTTTGTAATCTCGTAGCCAGGTATTGTTGGGGTGGTGACAATAATTAATGAGGTTTCTTTTCCGCTCAAACTTCATCCCTATACCTTGTTCGTCTACAGTTTGATATTAAACTTTGGTGTCTATAGGAGACTTGCATAGTTAAACCGAATTCTTCTTGTGCAATTGTTAAGATAGGTGTGGAAGAATTGCAGGGTAAAGAAAGTGAGCCTGAAAGAAGAAAAACTAAAAGCGCGCACATGATCGGCCAGAGTTAGGTAGCCTAGTAGCCTACAGGCCTGTGGAGCCAGGCGCCCGGGTTCAAATCCTACTCTCGGCATTTCATCTTGCAACTAGAGTAGGTTTGAGTAACGTCTGTTTCTCACCGTAACATATCTCAGCCTTCAGTCCTTCTTCAGTGCATCCAAATGGGCTTAGAATGTTTACCCCTGCCATGATCAGCATGTCCACATACTTTTCAACATCGAAGCGAGTGTCATCATTAACCAGTTCAGCAACCTTCACACGGTTGTTCGACCTTTTGTTTTCAGCATCAGTTATCAAGTACCGAACGGTTTGCCCCCCAGAAACCTCAGCACCTTCTCTCATCAACTGCCTAGCAGCTATAGCCTGAAAAACATCATGAGCATACCTATCCGGATGCATAGAAAGCCGCTTAGCAACAATCAAATTTTGTACATCAACATCTCTCTTCTTTAGCCTCTCCACATAACTTCTCAAAACTTCCACTGCCTCTGGAATCCTCTTCATAAACGCCTCAGAGTTTGAAGCTTTCGCAAGAACCCTTATCATATCCATCTGAACCCTCTTAATGAAAGGCGGCGTATCTCGTCTTACTGCCTCAATGCCTCTCACTTTGATCTTACCAGAGTCAAACACTCCATAGTACCGGTTGAGAACAGGAACCTCCACATGCATTCTAGACGGTAGAAACACAATCCACCGATATCTACCCTCAACATTCAATTGCACCCCGATTTCCCTCGAAACAGCGTTGCAGAGCTCAACATACTCCATTGGAGAAGCACTTTCCTTTTTAAGCCACAGAGAATCAACAATTCCATGAACTATTTCGAAACCTCGCTCCTCAGCCATACGCACAGTTTTCAAAAGAGCATCCCTGGCAAAAGCACAAACAGCAATGTGAGCATCAACCTTGCCAAAACGAGCGTTCTTGTACCCTAGATAACCAAAGCATGTCACCAAAATCCACTTCAAGGCATTTTGCCTACGATTGAAGACCCGCCTTAACTCAGGGTCTTCAACCTCATTTCTCAAACGCTTATAGGTGGCTCGCTTCTTCAAAATCATCTTCAAGGTCCGCGGAACTATTCCCTCCCGCTTCTCACACACATTATATCCAAGTTCAGGAACTCTCAGCTTCGAATCTGGACAACACTTACAGAGCACGGTTTCAGCTGAGATGTTGCACTTCGCCATCAAAGTTGGATACATGGAAGAAAAGTCGACTTCAGCAACCCAGTCATGTATGCCCAGTTTAGGCTCAAAAATGAAACCTCCCCTATCAGCCACAAGCAGCTCCCAAGCCGACTTGAAAGCCTCAGGCGCCCTCTTCTTCCAAGGAATAAGAATATCATCCTTCGTAGCTTGATACAACTGCAAAGACGACATAATAGATCCGATCGAAGCCCTTGCAGCTCTGTGCAACGGAACTCTACAAGTCCTCGAAACCTCAATCAACCCATCTAATTCACAGGCCGAGTAAATGAACGTGTTTTCCTCATCCGCATGGATTCGTCCATACAACCTAAGCATGGGCGCCTTGAAGTAAACCCTTCCATACGAGAAGAAAGTCATCCCAAGCTTCTTCTTAGCCCTAAGAGGAACATCCTCTCTTCCTAGAACAAGCTTGCCAAGCACTCCGTTTACCAGTGCCCTACGAGCAAGATACGGAAAAAGGAAGGAGTCTCCGCCACGAGTAAAGATGATGTCAGGGTCCTTCTCTCTGACGAGCTCAACCATCTTGAGAATCTTTTCCCTTTCATCTTTCTCATCAATAACAATTTTTTCTCCACTACATTCTACAGTGATGGAGCTAATTGGGTCGCTGAAATTAGGAGTTGGCCTGTCTGTGACTATTTCCACACGCAATGACATTAGCCGAAGAGGAGGAATCTCATAGTTCACACTTTCAACCGAATCGAGTAACCAGTAAGCAAGTCTGTCACTCTGAACCGTGATCATCATGAAGGCAAGCGGAAAAATGTCCCTATCATAGAAATAAGCCTGCGCATCTGGAACATCCACGTTATGCAGCCTAAACTTCTGATGCCCCCCAAGCCGCAACAATTTGCGAGCAAAGTGGGAAATCCGAAGACAATCACTCATGGTTATCTCTAAAACCTTTGATCTATTGTTTTCCATGAAATCAGCATATTTCTCAGCGTAACGCCACTTGACCACCGATTTGCTCGTTGCAATCTGATTGGTCAACTGGGACAAGTCGGCAATTTTGCCTGAAACGTAGATTTTGGGCTGAAACTTGTCCACGAGCCTTACTCGTTCTCCATTCTCTGTTATAATCCACACTGTCATTTGACCAGAATTTGAAGGATACACGTCGAGTAACCAGCCTTTCAACGGTTTAAGGCTGGTTAAGCTGCTTTTCCAGTCTGTCAAGTCTCTCTTTAATCTCCGTTAACACCTTCTCTTGGTGAAGCAGAATCGACATGAACATTGCTTCAAGCAAAATCGGTCGCGTCGCCATGCTTCCCGCTGATGCGAACATTCTGCAAGCGTTCATCATATGATCAAAAGCTTCAGCGTCCTTCCCTCTCAGCCCTTTCTTGAAGCCCTTCCACCTCTCAATTTCATGCTCCAATGCTTGGCGATACGATGGAACCGTTTTTCCCATTCATCAAGCCTCCATAAACATGTCCATCGTGACCGCATTAGAAGGAAAATCAACAGTAAACGGCTTAATGCTCGGATGAAGCTCCAAAACGAACTTTAAGGCACCTTGAGACTCCTTCAGCCCTATCACAGTGTTTGCTCTTCCAAACAAGACGGATTCCAGAAACATGCTTCTTCTTGAGTAACGTCGAGAAGCACAGGTAGCAACAATGACAGCTCGTCTTCTCGAAGCGAGTTCTAAAAGATACCGAGTCATCTTCATGAAGACGTCTTCACCTTCCTTTTTAGGTACATCGCGATCAAGAAACAACCTAGTAATGCCCGAAACAACGACCAATTTAGACCTGTATCGCTTCAGAGCATCTTCCAATTTCTCAAACACCAAGACTGTCAGCTGATATGCCGTGAACGCTCTGGAAATGAAAATATTCTCGAGCACAGATTTTGGTTTCAAACCGTATTCTCGGGCTATCGCTGAAACAGCGTATGGATCAAAAGTATTCCCACCATCAATGTAGATTGCTCTAGAATTCAGTCCCTCCTTCCTGAGAGGCAACTGACAACGGACACACAAAAGAAATGATAAAGTCCTACAAATAGGATGACCAAACAAAACGGCAAAGTCACCCCTTTGAAAACCTGGGAAAGCATCATCTATTTTCGGGAGACCGAGCGCTAACAGTCTGTTGGATTTTCCGGACAACGCAGCCACTACGCACAAGGGGGTATGAAAAAGTGAACCCTCAGCTCATAAGCATTTAGTAGAAAAATATTCCATAGTTCGAGAGACTCGTTGGTGAAAGTAAAACCGATATTCTACTATAATTCAGAGTCAACTAATACGACAAACCTTCCCACATGCATGCTGAAGCCAGAGCTGCAAAGAACCACTATCACGACAACCAAGACAACCACCAGCAACGCCAACATTTTCATTCTAACCTAGGTGCAGATAGATCTGGTTTTGTGACTTGTGGAGAAACCTGAACTCCTGCGGGAGACCGAGCGCTGAAACCTTCCAGCCTTCAATAGTATTTCACACTTTCGAGCACAAACAAGCACATTCCGTTAGGCTATCGCAGTGTTAGCATGCTAGAAGCTTGACCAAAGATCCAGGCGCGCATCACGATCGCAGCTGATGGCTACTTGAAAAGGGATGTTGGTTTATTGTCTAGGATTTCTTCAATTCGCAGAAGTGTGTCATCATCAAGTGATACGTCGCACGCGGCGGTGTTTGATACGACTTGATCGGGCTTTGATGCCCCCATGATAGTAGAAGAAATCTCCGGTCGCCGGAGTACCCATGCCAGGGCCAAGTGGCTCAAAGGGATATCGATTGACTGCGCCAGATCTTTCAACGCTTTGATTTTTTCATTGCGTTTCTTGATTCTTTCACTTTGAACGCTCTCGCGGAAACTGTCTATTACATCAGCTCGACTTCCTTTTGGAATATCTTGAAGGTACTTCCCCGTTAGAAATCCTCCTGCGAGGGCTTCAAAAGCGGCTATTCCCATTCCGTGATGTGATGCGATATCGAAGAGTTCAACCTCAATGAAGCGTCCGAACATGTGGTATGGGGGTTCTTCCACTGACGGGGTGTGGTAACCCAATTCTTTGGCAATTCCAATAGTTCGCTCTATAAGGTATGGCGGCCACCAGCTGGTTCCCCAATAATGTATCAATCCTTCGTCCACGAGGGTGCTCATTGTTGCTATCGTTTCATTCAAGGGCGTGGCCCGGTCTGGTCTGTGACAAAAATATACATCCAGATAATCGGTTTGAAGGTGCTTTAGGGATTTCTGAATTCCTTCACGAATGTGTTTGCGGTTTAAACCGCCGCTGTTCACACTCTCCCGCATTTGAAACCAGAGTTTGCTGCTGATTACTAGATCATCTCGTTTATTCTGTTTTAGGAATTCTCCAAGGATTATTTCAGCTTGTGTACATTTTTCGATGTCTAGGTCCGAGTCGTATATTCCGTATCTATCTGCACAGTCGATGAAGTTTATCCCTTCATCAATTGCAGCGCGCAAGATTTTCTGGCTTCTATTCTTCGAGATATACGACCCGTGATACATGGTCCCAAGGCTGATCTCGGAAACTATCAAACCATGCTTTCCCAGGTTGCGATACTTCAAATTCTTGCGCCGACTTTTTCCAATATCTCATTACATGCATGCATTTGGGTGCTGATGTCTGTCTGCTGTTTGGGGTGGACGCTGGTTGGAGGATTGGTTTTCAAGAATCTTTGTTGTTTTGGCTGAATGGGGTTGGTTGTTGGCAGGAAAAAAATTGAGGTTAGACGGTGAATTTCCCGTCTTTTAGGATTATTTTTCCGTCTAGTTTTACGGTGGGTTTTGTGGTGGTTATTCCGAACCCCCAGCTACTGTTGTTTTTTCCGCCCAACACTCTGTTTTCGCCAATGCCTACCGTGACTGTTCCGAGCACTATTGAATTGTCGAGGAAGCCTGTCTTAGCTTTGGGGTTCATTCCCAGAGTGAAGCTTGCAATCTTCTCTTTGTCTCCGGTTGCCTTTTCCCATGTGGCTTTGACGGCTTCGACATTTCGTCCTCCATTGAACGCTGTGAGTTTTCCATCTTTGAAGCTCCAAGAAATGTCGTGAATTAGTTTGCCGTACTGCGGTTGGGGAATGTCGGAGACGAAGGTTCCGTTGGCGCTGGTTTCGTTCGGGGCAACTGAGACGCTTCCAGCTGGAAGCGAGGCGAAGGTTAATCCTTTTGCGATGTCTTCTTCGTCAATGACGCCGTCGAAAAGGCGAACTGGTCTATCTTCCAGTCTAAACGTCAAGCGAGTTTTTAGGCCAGCTGATACGTCAACCTCTCTTGCCTCTTCCAGGAGGCTTCTTATCTTTTTTCCCATCCTTGACATTTCTTCGTATTCAACTTCTAGGGCTGCATCCACGCTCGCTTTCCAGTCGTTGTAGTTGAAGCCGTAGGTTTTTGCTCTCTGCGGGGTAACGAGCCCGAGCTGGATGCCTATTGATGGAGTCTTCTTTTGGATGATTTTGTCGGTGAATGGTTTTCCTGCTTTGAATATTGCGTCCCACCTTTCAGTGGGCACCGTCTTCATTCTTTCAGGGTTTTCTGGACCGCCTATTATGATGCGGGCTGTTGCGATGTCGAGGAGGGCTAGACCAAACGGGTCTGTGGTTCTGAGGTTCTCTAGTGGGCGGTTTAGGAGCGTGTCGTAGAAGACCTCATCCGTGGACAATGTGGTTTCGGTGAAAGCTCCTTCTCTTCTACATTCGATGGCTAGAGCTTCTGCGAGGTCTAGTGTGTGTTGCCAAGTGTTTATGGTTACCTTGTCAGCCTTTTTCACTCTCAGACACGTCTTCACAACGTTTTTTGCAAATTCTGGTGACATTCTATTCTCCCTTATTGGTTGCATACATGCAACACCTCTTTGCTATATAAACACATGTTTCAATAATAAAACCGCTGTATCTTATAAACATTCCGTTTGTGTCAACAAAACACTCTTATACTCATTTAAACCATCTGCTTATCTGGCAATGCAACATGCATGCATGCAAAATATCTATTTTATATCTAAGCCTTAAAGACTCATGAGGACCAGCACTTTGCCAAAGTACCTGATTGGAGCGGGCGGGTGGGCATATTTTGAGGT
>CP070709.1:176425-179005 GCA_020350305.1 Candidatus Bathyarchaeota archaeon | reverse complement strand
CTCAATAATGAACAAGAACAGAATAAAAACAGAAGAAGACGTAATCCGTTTCCTATCGGGTAAGACTGAATTTGAAAGAAAAGTCCTAGTCGCGACTTTCAAGATTCCAAGAGGAAAAATCAGTACATACAAAAGGATAGCAGAGAAAGTTGGCAGACCACGCGCCTATCGGGCAGTTGCTACAGCATTGAAAAAGAATCCACTTCACCCCATTGTTCCTTGTCATCGCGTCGTTAGGTCTGACGGCAGATTTGGAGGAGAGGAAAAAAGGGCCGAAACCAGAAGGAAACTCGTAATCAAAGAGGGAATACCTATCGAAAACGGTAGAATCAAAATCACTGAAGACATCCTATTCTAGCACATGCGTCTGACATCGCCGAGATTAGAACCCTTCCCAAAAAGGGAGATATCTCCCGCAACATCCCCTCTTTTTTCTGTTTTGAGGCGCCTGTATGCATGCTTCTTTTAGGAAAAGGGCTTTGAAATAGGCTCAGTTGCTTGGGATAGAAAAGCTTATATGCAGCCCCGGTAAATGTGGTAACAAAGGTAACAGCGGTAAGAAAGATAGGAGTGATCGAAAATGTCGAAAAAGAAGTCACCCATTGCATGGGACGAAAGTAAGAGACTTTGGATAAAGTGTCTGAACTGTGGTCTTAAGTGGTATCCCGATGCTAGAAAATGGAAAAATAAAGACGACGATAAAGACAGCAAAGTGGTTCGGTGTCCTAAATGCCATTCGAGGAATCCACTTCCTCCGTCCGTAGTGAGATCTCTCAAGATACAGGCGAGGAAATACCCCCAAGTCGCGCGCACACGCGCGCACATGTATAAAGAATATATGCATTACTGGGGTGACTTTCCCAACTTTGCATTTACGTCTCCTGCAATACTTACTGTAACGTCAAGTGAATTACAAGTAGAATCCTACAAAGCGGGTTCTTTGCATAAAGACTGGTGTTTCAGTATACCATTAGAGAAAGTTAGAAGGGTTGACCTTTTTGGAACAAAAGAGATCACAGGTTGGAGAACTTTTCTGATAGGAGCAGTGTTCGCTGCGGTATTCAAAAAGAAAAAATATTTTCTTCGGATAACATATGAGGATGACTTAGGTTTAATGGAAGATTTAATGCTAACAACATTACAACAAGATGATAGAAGGCATAGCAAGAAGGTTGCTCTTATACAAAATATACGTTCTGCAATCACGTCTCTGAAAAGCTAGGAAAACAATCACCTCTTAAACAAACAATCAAAGAACTAGTGCATGCAGGGTTTGAAGGGTAAAAAGAGGCTATCTTAAGCTGTTGTAGTAAGCTGAGTTTTTGGTTTCCAGTATTTCAAGAATTGTTTTTTCCGTTTTTTCTCCAACACCCTTGATTTCCCTCAGTGTGCTCTTCATGGCTGACAGCGGCTTGTTCAACTTTGAGATTGCGTAGGCTGCATAACCAAAAGAGGAGCGTTTGCCCTCCAACCGCAGGAAATAGTCAAGGTGTTCCAGCATTACGATCACTAAATCGTTTTCTGATAAAATGTCCCTGTAAAGAGCTGGAGGAATGCGTCTAGCGATCTTGCATTTTCTTGACATTTCATTAAAAATCGAGTTAATCATGTTGTAATACTCTTCTGTTGCCTGCCCCCACTTGTTCTCTCCATATATCTGCGCATACTTTGCTAAAAGCTTGGGATAACTTTCTCTGAGTGAACCGATGAAATATTCTTTTTGTCTTCCATTTTTGAGGGTCATACCGCCAAAGATCACGAAGTCAACACCAATTTCGTGGGCCTTCCGCAAAGTTTCCGCAACCATTTCCAGAGTATCAGTTATGAATGGGATAACAGGAAGAAGAAACATGCCGCATGCAATCCCTTTTCTTTTGAAAAAGTCAAGGGTTCTCAACCGTTCGCTTGGAGGCGGGACGTGTGGTTCAAAGATTGCACTGAGTTCATCATTTGTTGAGGAGAAGCTGAAGCTTACAATTGCCTTGTTCTGCTTGTTGATCTGTTCAATAATGTCAAGGTCTCTTTCAACAAGGGTGGATTTTGTTAGTATGTGCACTGGCCACCTGTATTCACGTAGGAGTTGCAGGGTTCTTCGGGTTAGCTGATACTTCTCTTCCACTGGCTGATAACTATCGCCAACACCTCCCCCCAGCATAATGTAGCTTGGCTTCAGCTTTACACGTCGACCAATCGGCTTTAATTCTCTGCGCAGAATCTCCACAGCATTCGTTTTTACCGCAACATTCTCTCCAAAGACCCCGTCAACTTGATAGCGTTCCGAACGGCCATCACAATACACGCAGTTATGAGCACAGCCTCGGTAAAGGTTCATCCCGTAACGTGAAACGAACCAAGAATCAATTTTCTTGTGCTTAATTAGGATTGACTTTGCCTTAATCTCTCGGATATTCACTCCGCCTATACACCCTCTTCTTATACTGATACTCGTCAACGTGCAAAAGGTTCATCACTCTAATTGGTTCCTTTTTAACAAGATTTCTGCATGCTCTGTAGGCTATCCAGTAAGAGTTACGGTCCCCGCTTGCGACAAGCTCTTTCACTAGCTCAAAAACAAGGTCG
>CP070709.1:173334-176325 GCA_020350305.1 Candidatus Bathyarchaeota archaeon | reverse complement strand
CTGGGTACCTCGGGCCAGGTGTATCTCGTCGCCGTTCCCGGTGAGAACCTCGATCTGTCCGCGCGCCTCGAGCCAGGCAAGCCCTAGAAAGAACACAATCTTGGTCAGAAATTCGACAGAAAGGAAAAAAGGAGTGCCTAGACAAAATCACGCAGCTAGAGACGACGTTTTATAGGATTGTAAACCCCATAGATATTAAAACTCGATTTGCAGGACTCAAGGAAACCTACAAAAATTCTGAAAGCACATGGGCTCAGCAGTTAAACCTTAGAAGTGAAGGCTTGAAAGCCTCTATTGAAAACTCCTACGAGCAACTCGAAAAGCTGCATGTCCAAATCTCAGACGTTGAAGCAAAAAGGGGTCACGTGAATTTTGAGATCGAAGGTACCAACGGGGACATTTTGGATCGCAAGATTAAATTGGCTTTACTACAGTATCGAAAAGAAACCACCACAAAGACTCTGGGGAAACTGAAAAAACAGCTTCAAATCTCGCTTGCTGATCTTGACGAGGCAGTAGAAAAAGCTAAGGAGACTGGCCCACAGATCGTGTCCACAAAAAATGTTGCAGAGATTTTAGACGAGATTCGAGTCACAGATGGACACCTCGCCGCCCTTGTCGACGTTTCCGAAGACATCGAACGTATGTACGAATCCTACTCTAAGCTTTATCTAGAACTGAAGGAAAAGGCTCAGTTGGTTGCGGAAAACCGTGAAAAAGCCTTGGAAGAAGTAAATACTAGGATGACAGCGTGGAGAATGGTTATTCAAGACCTCCTAAAGCATGTCAACCTCCGATACGAAGGAATCCTTTCACAAGCTCAAGCGGTCGGAGAGGTTAATCTGGTCAATGAACATGATATTGAAGATGCAGGCCTCGAAATACTCGTGGGTTTCAAGGGAGGAAAACCTGTTCCTCTTAACTCCTACACGCAGAGCGGCGGGGAAAGAAGCCTCGCAACCATAAGTTTTCTCCTCGCGTTGCAGCAGCACGTTCGATCTCCGTTCAGAGCTGTTGACGAGTATGATATTCACATGGACCCCAAAAACCGAGAGATTATCGCTAATCTACTTGTTTCCTCGATTAAGGGAATGGATGCTCAATACTTAGCAATCACGCCTAGTCAGATGACATTCACGGGAAAAGACGTTCACATCATTACAGTTCAAAACGTTGAAGGAACTTCGCTTATCAAAGAGGTACTCTAATTGTCCTCAAAAAGGCAGAAAAAAAAACTCGGCAGCGAACGGCTTCAACGCGTCATCGATCTATGTAAGTCTATTGAGGAAAGAGGTCTTGATCCTTTCATCGTGGATGTTGACGAGATTCTAACGGTTGTTCGAGAATATTTTCCAGAGTGGGAGCTACCGGAAGAACTCTGCTTAGACGCCGAAGCTATTCACAAACTAGCCTCGGTCATCAAACTCCAAAGCGACTGGGTGAAGCATCAGTCAACTTCTCTATACACTGATCCGTTTTTGCTTGAGGAGAAAATACGAAGGCTAAGCAAAGAAGAGCTTGCTAACCTTTTTCTTGAGATTTGGCATCCTATTGTTGAGTTAGAACAGATATCCTCTCATAGCTTGGCTGAAGCCATCAAATACTGGCAAAGCCTCCTTCCAATTAGCGAGAGATGGCTAAAAGCCTCTTCTCTAGAAACGGAAACTGGATCCACAACACGGGAAGAGTTAATCAAGCAGAGAATACTCGCCGAAAAGGCTTTCTCTGAGGAATTAGAAATTTTTTGGGAAGAATTGAAACAGAATGTCGGCGATGCGGGCAAGATTCGATACTGGGATTTTGTTGGCGCCGACACGTATTCTGAAACGATAAAACGAGCGTATATGACGAGTTTTCTAATAACCTATGGATATGCAACCTTGGAAGTGCATCGACTAGATGAAGAGATTTTCATTAAACCCTTCGAAAAACCAGCGTCCATAATCAGGAAAAAGCAGCTGATCTCTATTCCTGTTTCTGTGAGCGTTGAAGAATGGATGAAGTGGAAAAGAGGCGAGCAAGATTGAGGCGAAAAGCGTATTACGTGAGAAAAATTAAGAGAGCCACGCACCTCCTATTTTACAGGCACCACAGAAAACCCGGAGTGAAGGGCTGGGAACTAAGAAGAAGGTTAGGCTCTGACTATCCTAAGGTGCTTGGGATACTGGACGGCTATTTGGAAAAATTGGATTTACAAGTGAAGACAGTTTTTGAGGAGGAAAAACCCGTTGAGAAACCGACTGTCCAGCAGCTGGATAAGGCTCGATTCTATATAACGCTTCGGGGAAGTCTCACACCAAAGGAGACTAAAATGATGGGTTGGCGCATCGACGACATCGCAGGTCTGGCTACAGCTATCTCTTGCATAATATCGAAGAAGGGAAAGGCGCCGAGAGAAGAGGTGGAAGACCTTTTGCGCAACAAGCTTCCAGGCTGGAGGGTAGATATAAACATGAATCGTTACATCCGATCCGGCTACATAGCTGAAGATGAGAACAAACAACTATATCTCGACTGGAGAACCTGCGCTGAGATTGATCAGAAAGCTTTGGTTGATCTACTTTTAGGAACTGAGAGCTGAAGAGCACAGAAAGAGAATGAAAAAGACGCGTATTGAAAATTCTCTACCTTCTGATTTTTCGATAGAGGAAGGCAACTACGTTCACGATTATTAATGCAACGAGGATTAAGAATGGACTACTGAGTAGAGACTCTGCATTGGATAATGGAAGTTCAAAGATTAGAGTATCCCCGTCTTCAGCCACGTGAGGGTTGATCGCTCTCGATGGTAGCGTGAAGTAACAAATGGGGTCGAATTCGATTGAACTTGTGTGGTTGTAGTAATAGTGAACTGGCGTTGTTTTGTTTTCGAATTCCCATTCTGCTATTGGCCTTCCGAAGTATTCATTAAAGTCCAGCGTGTAATTGCCTGTTAGGTTGAAGTGAAACTTTCTCCAATCGGTCCTCACGCTATAAATCTTGTTCGTTGTT
>CP070709.1:170380-173234 GCA_020350305.1 Candidatus Bathyarchaeota archaeon | reverse complement strand
TACCTTTGAGTCTGGGAATAGAGGCAAAGCCCTAGGACTGGGAAGCGCCGCCGGGGATATAGCCGTTCCAGTAGCCTTTGCAACATCAGGCTTCCTAGCTCCACTTTTGGGGTGGCGCAGCCTTTTCATCTTGTGGGGTCTAATCGCCATAATCGCCGCCGTCATATTACCGTTGATCATAAAAGAACCTAGAAAGAAGCGGTTCCACTTAAACGCAACAGGTAACTCTACCAAAACTATTGTCCGGACGTTAGTTCCAGTATTTATTGTAATGGGTTTGGCCGCTGCCTCCTATAAGATTGCGTCTTCTTTTATGACAACCTACCTGAATGACTATTTTGAACTAAACATTGAATCAGCCAACTTTACCCTCGCTTTGATGATGGTCATAGGCACGGTTGGCTCGATTGTTGGCGGAACCCTAGTTGACAAATTTGGCGAGAAAAACACGATTATCGCCGAAATGGTTATGCTGGGGTTGTTATCAATGGTCTCCGTTTACATAAACAATATTTACTTCTTATCCGGCCTGATTTGCACAATGGGTTTCTTCTTGCTAGGGGTTTGGCCCTCCTTCTATTCCGTCATTGCTAGATCAACAACCTTAGGAGCAAGAGCTTTCATGTATGGAATTCTCTTCGCCGTTGCATGGAGTTTCGGCTCATTTTTCCCTTACATTTCAGGAGCCTGCGCAGACATTTTTGGTCTACAAGTAATTTATATCCTCATCGGCATCCTTTCTCTGGTCGCTGCATTCACGGCTTATTTTACGTTCAAGAAGTACCAGACGAAAGGATAAACAATTAAGTAAATCTTGCCTCAATATTCTTCGATTTAAGAATGCAACCGACTTTTGATGGTGATGTAGTTGGATGATTTGTTAAGCATATATCTGCTCAATCTGTTGATTACCCTGGCTATGTTCCTTGTGCTGGTATTTCGAGCATGGATAGAACTGAAAAATTACAGAATGATATGGAAGGAGCTGGAGTGGCGAAGAACCTACGAAACCGTTGGGAGAATCCTGAAGGCGGAAAAGGACCTCTTCACAAAAGTTCAGGGCGGGGAAGAACTCTACGAGATGCTTTGTGAAATGTTCAAGGCAGAAGGTCAATGAGTTCTCCAGCTTTCACGGAAAGTGCCAATCTCTGATCATTTTCTTAGGTGCACCAGATTTTTCTCTTCCGTAACGACATAACGGCTTTGTCAAGTGCCTCTGAGATCTGGGAGACGTGATGTAAAGTCCCCTCTTGAGTTCCCGCTTTCCTTTAACTGTCACTTTCCCTAGCTGTGAGGAGCGAAAGCCACACTTCTTACACCTGAACCCCTTTCCAGTCCCCATAGACTTCGTTCGCCTTCCGCATTCGGGGCAAGTTGGGTTAAAGAAAGTTGTTTTAGGAGCCAGCTTCAGAATCCTCATCTTCTCAAGATTGATTGTGGTCGAATGCTTCGACGAAGCGGGGCGAACACCTCCGAAAGCTTCCATCAGGTCTCCAACGATCAGGTTTTTTGAGATTTCGCAGAGAGTTCCTGTAGGCTCGTAAGCAGCGCAATCTACCTCCCCCGTTTCGTCTCTGATTGAAAAAATGACGTGCCCGCCTTGGATGACTTTCGGCTCCTTGACCACGACTCCTTGAACAACCACTGGATTATAGGGCTGTATTTCGCCAACTGAGCTGACCTTTCGCAGGTGGGCGTCAGTCCCGTGGTTTGTGCGGAAAATCATCCACCTCTCAACCGGTTCTTCTCGGCGAATCGTTTCATTGGCTAGTTTAACAACTTCTGGATTCTCCCCTCGGATACCGTAAAGGATGGGGTCTGGTCCTCTAGGGGTTATGAGGATTCGACCTGTTTCGGGGTCCATGTTGTTGAAGGTGAGGGGAGAGGTTTTTTCATTCATTTCTCGGATCGACGAGGCTTGTATTTTTCGAGGTGTGCCACGATTTTCCGGTGTTCGGTAAGCTATAACCTCGTAGGTGTGGTCTCCGTTTAGGTCTTCTCCGATGGCGGCTAAGCCCCCAATGATTCCTCGTCCCTTCTTGAAGCCCACTGCCTCAGCTTCAAACCTTTTAATGAGCCTTAGGGCTTCCTTCATTTTCACTAAGCCTTGCTCTGTTCTCTTTGCGAAGTCTTTGATTTCTTGAGGCACGTTGTTGAAAAGGAAAACAACTCCCGGGTCGGTTCCGTCATAGCCTAGCTCAGCGTTCTCTTCGATTGCATCGATCACGGTTTGTATGATTTTGTCTACGAGATTGTTACGGCATCTAATTCTCAAGCAAAGGGCGCCGTTGCCCCGGGTTTTCCATGGAACGTTGGGGTTAAGCCGAACTAGACTAGGGTAATCGGTGAAGGAAGCGCCTATTGAACTCAGTTTTTCGACGAGAAGGGCGGCTATGTAGGTGGTGCAGCCCTTTTTTGGGGAGTCTGTGTCGTCGAATCCTATGTGCATCTCAATCATTAACTTCCGCTCGACACCTGTCATTAGAGTGTTGCGACGATAAGAATCTTCAGATGTGAAGTTGTTTTTCAGATAGGGGATAGAAAAAAGAAAAGGGGAGGTGTAGACTACTTTGTCTCCTCAATCACTATCATAGTCAGGGTCGACCGAACTTTGTCTAGACGTCGCACATGCCAAGTAACGATTTCCTTGAGTTTGTCCATGGTGTCGGCTTTGACTTTCGCTACAACATCGTAAACGCCGTAGACCATGTAAGATTCGGCCACCGCATCGATTTTTTTCAGCGCCCCTAGGACCTCGCTTTCGGACCCTATCTCTGTATTTATTAACACGAAAGCCATTGGGATGTAATCATCTCCACAGTTTATGGTTGTCGTTGATACCCTAAAATATTTT
>CP070709.1:167343-170280 GCA_020350305.1 Candidatus Bathyarchaeota archaeon | reverse complement strand
CCTCAACGACGTAGAAGTTATCAAGCATGAACTGAAGTCGGGAAACATCCTCATACTAAGAGTTACTCCTCTAGCGAAAAAAAGCGTTGAAGACGTCAAAAAGGCGGTAAACGAGCTATACGAATTCACCAAATCCATCGGAGGAGACATCGCGCGTTTAGGCGAAGAGCGCGTGGTTATGGTGCCAAGTTTCGTTACGATTTGGCGAGAAAAAAACGTTACTCAAAAAGAAAAGGCAGCTACCGCAGCTTGACTGTTTCTACAACCTCTGGCACGAGCGTTTCAACTTTATACTTTCTCTGAAAGAGGTTGGCCATGCTCAGGCACTTCGACTTTTCGCCATGAACCACAATTATTCGCTCAGGTTTCGGCTTGACCCTCCGGATGTAATTGATGAGTTGCCTCCTGTCCGAGTGTCCGGAAAATCCTTCAATTGATTCAACCTGCAAGTTCACTTTCATCACTTCAATTTTTCCCTTGCTGTTTATGATGGGTGCTTCGGTTAAGCCCTTCTGAATCCTCCGTCCCATGGTTCCTTCAATTTGATAGCTAACGAAAATTATCGTATTGCGTTTGTCCGTTGCCAAACGCTTAAAATAGTCTATTACGGGTCCACCTTCCAGCATACCTGAAGTTGCTATTATGATGCATTGCTCACCTTCCACGATTTCTTCTCTTGCACTGGGATGCTCTACTATGGTGAAGTAGTCTGATTGGAAGGGGTTGATTCCCTCATGCAGGATGCTGTTTCGAACTCCCCTTGCCAAATATTCAGGATAAGCTGTGTGAATGGCGGTTGCTTCAGAGATCATGCCCTCTATGAACACAGGTGCTTCCTTCAGTAGTCCTCGCCGCATGTACCCATCGATGACCAGCATGATTTCTTGAGCTCTTCCCACCGCCGGAACTGGAATCAGCACTTTACCTCCCCGATCCAATGTTTCATTAATCACCGCCGCAAGTCTTTCTTCAGTTTCCATTCTTGAAGGCGTCACGTCTCTCGGAGACCCATACGTACTTTCTGTTATTATGGTCTCGACCCTTGGAAACATCGTGACAGCGGGTTCAAGAAGCATCGTTTGGCCATACTTGTAATCACCAGTATAAACTAGGTTGTGTAGCCCCTCGCCGATATGTAAATGAATCAGAGATGAACCGAGAATATGCCCAGAATTGTGTAAAGTTAGACGAATATCCGGCGCTATATCGGTCACGGCGCCAAATCGCAAGGGAACAGTATGTAACACAGTATCCCGCACATCTTTTTGATCATAAGGCGACATCAGTCCCTGTTTGTTTAAAACATCGAGGTAATCTAATTGAAGCAACGTCATGAGGCTTGAGGTAGGAGCCGAGCAGTAAACCGGCCCGTCGTATCCGTATTTGAATAGAAAAGGAAGAAATCCACAGTGATCCAAGTGGGCGTGGCTTATGACAACGGCGTCTAAAGCGTCTAGATCAAATTGGGGGATGTCAAGTCTTGGGAAAGCGTTGAGGGAAATTGTGGAACCTGGGTTGATGCCGCAGTCTAGCAAAACGTTGCTTTCCCTTGTTTGCACGAGTATGGCTGATCTTCCTACTTCTCGGAAGCCGCCCAAGGCGGTAATTCGAACGTCTCCGGCCTCATAGACCATAGGTCTGAAAATTCTTTCGCCAACCGTGCGAAGTATTCTCTCCCGTTCTTTGCTTTCTGAGTAAAGAAAATGGCGCATGTGAGCTATGATTTTGGATGGTATAGGAGGGCTCCTTAGAATACGGGGTCTCCATCGTGTCTGTTTGATTATCTCTTGTAAGACGCCTCCATTTTTTCCAATGACCATGCCTGGCTTTTTGGCTTCTATAACTACTTCACCAAGGCTTGGATCAAAATTTACGCTCGTGATCTCTGCTTCTGGAGAAACTATTTCGTTTATGGTTCTCTCTGCGTCTTTCTCGTCCAGTCTTACGGAAGGGTCGGAACGCACAACTATTCTTTTCCTAATGAAGTTGACGATGTCTGCAATGATGTAACTTTGTTCAATTAGGATCTCCGGCTTTTTCGTGTAAACCGCGAAAGCTGGGCCTTCAAACTCAATGCGGGTCACTTCAGCTTGTTGCGGAATATGTTCAAGTATGTGTTGGCTTATTTCCACCTTGTTTTTCCCGGATGCTGTCACGCTTCTTTATCGCTCCTTAGGAGCTACCTAGAATGTTTTTCTTTTCTTCATCGACTAATTCGCGATAACCCTTTTCGGTTATGGTTGCCACGTCAAAGCTGTCTCCGCTTGCGGTGTCCCTTTTCATGGCGGAGTCAACGGCACGGACAACAACAGATAGGATATCCTCGATTTTAGCGTCTTCTTTGTATTTGTCTTCTAGAACACCATAAGCTATTGGGGAACCTGACCCTGTGGCCACACATTTTTCTTCTGTGAGACTTCCCAAAGGATCCAAGGAGAAAACGTGAGGGCCTGTGTCGTCAACTCCACCGACAAGGATTTGAGCTATCAATGGCGCTAAACGGGCGGAGAACAAGAGGTTTGCAATGAGCCGGGCTGCGGCGTTTACCGGCATGGGTCTCCCGTTATTTAGTTTGTAGAGCCGTGCGTTTACCTTTAGAATTTCAACGACTCGTTGCGCGTCGGCGACGCTGCCTGAGATGGTCATGGCCAAATGGTCGTCTATTTGGTATATTTTTTTCCCTTTTTTGTGAGCTACAAAGTATCCCATTGTCACGCGGGTGTCTGAAGAGAGGATAACTCCATCTGTGCAAACGACGCCTATGGTTGTTGTTCCTTTTAAGGCTAATCGGTCAATTGTTTCACGCATTTTGTTATTTTCCCCCGAAAATTGATAGTCGCCAAAATGTATCGGGAGAAGTTAGCGGAATGTATATTCATGACCGACGCATTTAAAAACGTTTCGAAAGTTTGTTCCATATCACCAAAATCAAACACT
>CP070709.1:162714-167243 GCA_020350305.1 Candidatus Bathyarchaeota archaeon | reverse complement strand
GTCGGTGTACTTCATGAAGCCATCGAAGCAGTCATGGATTACTCGGAGAAAATGATGAGGACTGAGATAGACAAGATGCCTGAGGGACGATACGAGGCAGAAGACTGTTTGGAGGATACGGGAGTCAGTGATGAAGCCGTCAAAATAAAAGTCGTTGTAACCATTCGAGGAAGCAACTTGAAAATCGACTACACAAGCACGGACAGCCAAGTTGACGGCCCAATCAACGCTGTATGGGGAGTCACGCTTTCCGGAGTCTACTACATTTTAAAATGCGTCACCGACCCCACGATACCTACAAATGACGGATGTTATAGAACAGTTGAGGTTCATGCACCGAAAGGATCTGTCTTAAATCCTGTTCCACCAGCCCCAGTGGCCGGGGGAAACGTGGAGACCTCTCAGAGAAATGTCGACGTTTTGTTGAAGGCGTTTGCCCAGTTTGTTCCGCAGAGAGTCTGTGCGGCGTGTCAAGGAACCATGAACAATGTGTCTGTTGGAGGAGTTAATCCTAAGACCGGCAAGCCATGGTCGTTTTATGAAACGATTGCAGGTGGTTTTGGCGGTAGATATGGATTAGATGGTATAGACGCGATACATACGCATATGACGAATACGATGAATACGCCTATTGAAGCGATTGAGGGGGTTTACCCGATAAGATTCCTGAAGTACGAGTTGAGGAGGGATTGTGGCGGACCTGGTAAGTGGAGAGGTGGTGTGGGCGTGGAACGAAGTTGGATGCTGCTTGCTCCTTCTGCCACTCTCTCCGTTTTGGCTGAAAGGAACAAGTTTTCTCCGTGGGGATTGTATCGCGGTAAGGCTGGAGCCAAGGGCGAATATCTAATTATAAAACGGGACGGCAGCAAGGCTAAGTTGAAGTCGAAATGCACGGTGAGAATGAGCCAAGGCGATACATTTGTCGTCAAGACACCTGGTGGAGGAGGCTATGGTGATCCACTGGAACGAAAACCAGAGTTGGTCCTTAGAGATGTCATCAACAGCTTGGTTTCACTGGGTTCAGCTCGAAGCAATTATGGAGTTGTTATCGAGTCGAAGACCGTGAAAATCGATTGGAAAGCCACCGAAAAACTCAGGGAGAAAATGAAAAACGAGTAGTATGGACGCTCTTCATGTCTTATCTTTTTTCAACTTGAATTCCCATTCGCACCAAATGTCTTGAGGGTGTTCGCCTGGTGGGCAGATCTTGCAGTTCACTTCGACGTTGGGGTTCATTTCTTCAACGAAGCTTTTCAGATAGCCGAATCTAACTCTTTTGCAGGGAAACTCTCCAAGTCCCTTGCGGATTCTTGTCAACTGAGTTCTACACCTGGTTACTCGGTAAGTGCCTCTAGTCTCAGACACCTCGGTTTCTTTGTCTCTCTGGTCCAGCGACCAACTTGTGTTCCTTAACGCATATATCAGGGAAGCAATGTCGTCTCCTTTTATTCCTAGCGTCTTCTTAAGCACACTAGCTTCTAGTTTTCCCATCAATCGCCAACAATTCGCATCTATCTCTGTAGCAGCATCGGTGCCGAATTTCTCTTCTATTCCGAGGAAATATAGGCCGTCTACCCTCCATAGATTTCTGATGTGCAAGAAGAACAAATTAAGCAGTTTGTCTTTTGGCATGCTGTCTAACATCTTCCAATCTTGATCCACAATCTCACTCATTTTCAAACCCCTAATCCACAGACTTGATAATTACGGGCTGACTTCTTGTGGAAGATGATATAAAAGCATTATAGATCATCGCGTAAGATTCGAATGATAGGCTCTTACGAAAGAAGAGAATGTGATTTAACGTACAAATATCCACCGTATGTCGATAGAACAGCTGTCTTCAGAGAAAACTCAACTTGTTTTTTGTCAACGAGAGAAAAATTCATGAATGACTTATTAGTAGACTAACGTAGTAATTTGTGCAGGGTGAAGAAAATGCCAGTCTCAAGTAGTTTTTATTTTTGGGGTGAGAAAGCAAGAAATGTTCCGTCTAAAGCTGCTGTGTTTGAGCTTTACGATGTAGACTATCGACTGATATTTGTGGGAGAATGTTCAAACCTTAAAGAAAAATTCGCAGAATATTTGGAGACACACTTTTCGAAGGAGCCGTGCAAAGTTGCTACGAAATATTATAAAAGGGAGTTCACTCCTAACACTAAAGAACGAAAGAAGGAGATTTTAGAGGGGTATAAAAAGAAATATGGTAAGCTTCCAAAATGCAACATTGTTGGGAGGGAATATCTGATGGCGGCAGAAAAAGAAGTTGGTGTTGAGAAGGGCTTTCACTTCTACGAAGAGTTGGGCAAGCCGTTAAATCAGGTTGCAGTTAGTTTGAAAGAATTTCTTGAAAAGGTTACAGAGATACCAGTGGCTTCTATAGAGTTTCATCAGAACAGAGGAGATTTCGCGAGGTGGATTCGAGACACTCTAGGAGCTGTTTCACTTGCTGATGCCGTTGAGACTGTTAAGGAGTCTGGTGAAGGTCTTAGGAGACAGCTTATAGATTTAGCAAGCCAACCGGAGGCTGCTGTTCTAGTTTGTTGTCCTCAGTGCAGAACTGAGACGAGACCAATGAAGATTTGGAGTATGGCTGGTAGGCCGAGCAGAATGGGAGAGCGGCTGAGGCTAACTATAGGCTATTATCGGTGTTCCGAATGTGGTAAATCGTTCCGAAAAGTGATTGCAAAAGAAAAAGTAAAGCGGTAACAAAGAAAACATAGCATACTCGCAATTTGGACATAAAACCTAGTTGACTAACTTAAGGGTAGAACATTGTTTTGTCAGTTTAGTTGCGAGTTATAGGTTGTTGAGAAGGCATTCTGTGATTTGTCGGCATGCCCAGCAATCTTTTGGTGTCGGGAAATCTTTGGATATTTTTTTCAGCTCTGCTAGGTACCCAAAGTGAAACGGACATGCCATTGGGGGTGCTTCTTTTCCGTTTCCATGGGGTTTGATGGAAAACAAGTCTTGGTTTTGAACGACTATGTCAACTCTGGATTTGCAGTGGGGACAAGCGTAGTAGGTGTCTCGAGGTATTTTTGTTACATCAGTCAGCATAATGAGCTTGGCAAACTTTTTTGCACAGTTGCTGTAGGGGCACACCAGACTACTCTGATTATTCATATTCTTGTCTTCCAATAATGTTCGTCAATATGTATTAAGTATTAAGATTTAATAAGTATTTCTGTTGAATTGTTCAACGCAAAAACAGTTTAACTGATCAACAAAAATAAGACAATGCGATGAACCAATCTTTAGGTATGTGAAGCCTTGAAACAAGGTTTACTGGAGAGATGACAATCAATGGTGTGAGCTTTTAGGGTTTCCTGTTGGGAATATGTCGTTTTAGGAAATAAATGGTATATTAAGCTTTCAGATAAGACTAGAGATGAGGATCTCAATTATGAACTCAGAGGTTAAAGAACTCAACAAAATGTTATGCAAAAACTGTAATGAAAAGAATTATGAAAAGTGTCAATCGTGTAAGGTTTACGTTCTGATCAACTCTTTGGCTTCCTAAGTGCTGAAAGAGAAGGGAGAGAGCGTTTGGAGCTGTAGAGAGGTTCTTCCCCTCCTTCCTCTCTCAGCGATGACATTAATGTAACAACGCGCAAAGATTTTTTGGGTTTCTTTCTGTAACCAGTTTGAAGGTGTGAAAGGTCGGATTCTAATTCGTCAGATTCTTGCAAAAGCGCATTGTTGACTCTTCAGAACTTTTACCGTTTCAGCCGAGACTGTTGAAAAGCGGGGCTTCTTTCTCTTCTTTAACCCTTCTCTCTATTTCAACCCTAGAAGAAGGAACAGATATTTCAAAGTGGTCTTCATAAACGGTTACAACCATCTTGCTTTTTGTCCAGACTGCCTCATAGAAGGGAAAGCCCGTGGGTTTCGTTTTTTGGCGTTTTTCCCATCTCTTCGTGAGATAGGAAGCAATGGCAATAAACAGAAAGAACTCTCCGAAGATAAGCACTATCAACGCGAAGTCGATAGGCCGCACAGCATTTCACTTCAGTTATTACCTATTACTTGGAATAATTTAAAGCCTTTCGTCGTTGCCACGTATGATGTTAAAAAGTCCTGAAGGTCAACAGAACCTACAAAAGATAAGTTTATCAAGCAGTTTTAGAAGAATGCGGTGATTGATGTATCTTAGAGTCCATCAATCGTTAAGTGAATCACCATGTTTGGAATACCAGAGTTTGTAGTGTTGGCAGTTACTTCTATTGTTGCTGTGATGCAGCCTTCTAGCACTGTTGCGGTCTATCTCACCTTGACGAAAGACATGGATGAGGAGCAACGTCGCCGGATTATTGCAAAGTCTATGTAGATATCTTTTGTAGTTCTATTGTTTTTCGCCTTGACAGGTCAGCTTCTCTTTTCAATCTTTAACATTACGATCGCCTCTTTCAGAATAGCGGGAGGCATCCTACTGGTCACTGTTGCTTTCAGAATGCTTAATCCTAGGAAAGGCGAATATTCTCAGGAGGAACTTGAGGACATCGCCATAGTTCCGCTTGCGTTTCCTC
>CP070709.1:159631-162614 GCA_020350305.1 Candidatus Bathyarchaeota archaeon | reverse complement strand
TTGGTGACAGCAACTATAGCGGAATTTGACAATCGATAAAGTGTTGAAACAATAGAACCTGACTAAGTTTCGTTAGTGTCTAGGAACCGGTTGAAACACACCTTTTATATGGTAAGCGTCGATATGAAAGAACAAGAGGGGAACAGGCAAAAGTTGTTTATCCGTGAAATATTCAGAGTTTTGTATTCTCCACTTGAGGCGTTTAAAGAAATTGTTAAAAAACCTGATGTTAAGGGTCCTATGTTAATTTTGTTGATCACTGTGCTTGTCACAGCGGGGGCACAATATATTAGTGCCTCAAAGACATTTTTTGAAAATCCGACGCCTGAGGCAGATTCATGGACCGAATCAACTTCACCTTGGATTTCTAACGGAGTTCTATTGAATGACACAGATCGTATAGTTGGAAATTATAGTGTGAAATCTTTCTCTTCCAATGACACATATATCGGGATGAAACTAACCAAAATAGGACCGTTTAACTGTTCAGGAGACTCGGGTTACAGAGGCTTGTCTTTTCGAATTAAATGGATACATCAAAACGAAAAGCCTCCGAGTTCTAACGCAACAATACAATTATTTTCTTACGAGGAAAATCGTTACTTCCGACGTGATTTAAGCAACAATATAACAAGCTCAAGTAATGAATGGGCGAATTTAACAATCCGCTTTGGTGTAGAGCAAAGTTGGGTTCCCGTTAATTCTCCAGACTGGAAAAACATAACGGGATTAGAATTCCGATTAGCTTGGTTGCCTTCTGACGCCGCAAATCTAACAATGAAAATCGATGACGTGTATTTTGGAGAATATGTTTCCCCTCTCGCCTCAGACTTTTTCACTGGATGGTTGGTTAGTTCGTTAATGGGCTCAGCTACTGATTTCATCGTCAGATGGATTCTATACGCCGGCCTTCTATTACTGATGATTAAAATCTTTGGTGGCAAAACGGGTCCATGGAGCGCGTTATTCAATGTTGTTGGATACGTGTTTGCCGTCACAATGGTTTACATCACAATTGATGCGCTTATGATCAACATGCTTCCATCACTTAGTTTTCCATTAAAAGCGTGGAGTCCAGTTGCAGGAGAGGAGGAAATTGGACTTGCATTGTGGAACCAGATCATCCAAGATAATTGGGGTACTAGCTGGGCGTACAATCTACGTTATTACCTCCCGTTCACCGTCCATGCATGGACGGCAGCGCTCGGCACCATCGCGTTGCATTTCGCGCGTGAATTTGCGTGGAAGAAAGCGGCGGCGATCTCTGTTATTGCATATATCATGCTCATCTTCTTGAAGGCACTTATACCAATTTAGCGAATGGACATTTCTTGTCTGATGCTAACTGGAACTTTAAGCCTTTGCTTTGTCCCATGCTTTGGTTATTTCTTTCAGAAATGTGGGTTGCAGGGTGAAAATGTCTTTGGGGTTTTTGAAGTAAAGATAGAACATATAGTGTCTTTCCAGCCTCGCCAGTTTAGTCATCCCGTACTCAGGTTTTCTCGGAAGCTTTTCCTCGTATTGTTCAATCACCTTGTCAAAGGTTTTTTCCAGTTTATTCGTCGGCAAAGAGTGGTCGAAGCTTAGTTCAAAACTATAGCAGTAGAGCCGAGACCTTCCACTCTTATACCGATAATTGATGATGTCTTGATCCAAGATTTTCTGGTTAGTCATAGAGACCGTCGTATTTCCAGGCGTCAAAATCTTTGTATAATTAATTGTTATTTCTTTGACGATGCCTTCAGTACCAGCTATAGAAACATAGTCTTGCACTCTAAACGGTCGCGCAACGAGTATGTATAAACCTGCAATAAAATTTCCAAGAGTCTTGGTTGAGGAGAAGCCAATCGCTGCACCTCCGAGCGCTGAAATCGCCGTGAACCACTCAGTGGACAACCCCCCAACCCTGAAAAGCGTGATGACTGCGCCTACTATGATCAGAAACCGAACGATCAATACCAAGCCGTTTCCAACTCCTGGCGGCAACTCTCTCCGCTCAGAAAAACGTTTCAAATACCTTGTGACAACACGCTCCAAAATCGCTGCAACAATAATGGTGATAGCAATCTCAAGAATGGTTGAGTATGGATATGGGATTTCAGGAAACATATTCGCATCTCTCTCCGAGTTTAGGTAACATCTTTTATAAAATTTACATTAGATCGTTAACCAATAAAAATATAGTTTTCGTTGTTTACAACAAGAACCAGATGCGTGAGGTTTGGCTTTTCCATCAAACCATGTTAGATCCTAGACCTAAGTATACGTGTCTCGGTCTCTCTATGTGGGTCCTTGCTTGTTTAGTTCACGTGTATCTTTTAATCTAGTCTGCCTACCACCGCTTCCAATCTACGAAATCTCCACATGACAAAACTTATATTCAACATCAATAATCCTTCATCTTCACCGGCATACCGGAACGGAGCTACGCTAGAAGTCGTTTTACCGACAATGCAGTTCTGTCCGGATGGCTGGTTCCGCGATAAGGGACGAAAGAACAGATGCCGAGAAGGCTTTCAGAAAAACCAAGACACGTAAGACCGAGACGCAAACATAAGAGAGAACGGAAGTTCAATGCTATACCTTTTCAACCAGTTCCAGTTAGAAAAGGTCAAGAAATCGACGTGGTCATAAATGACATAGGCACAAGAGGCGACGGAATAGCGAGAATACAAAACTTTCTAATATTTGTACCGCAAGTCAAGGTTGGGGAACGTCTGAAGGTGAAAATCTTGAGTGTTGGGAAAAAATTTGCCATCGCGGAAAAAATAGGCAGACAGGAGGAAACGTTTTGAAAATTAAAGAGTTGAGAAATGGAATGAGGCGAGTAGATGTTGTGGCAAAGGTGACCGAAAAATCGGATCCTCGTGAGGTTCAGTCAAGGTACAAAAATGAGACGTACCGCGTTGCGGTCGCTCTCGTTAGCGATGACACTGGTACAATAAAATTGACTCTATGGAATGAACAAATTGATGAAGTCAAC
>CP070709.1:154289-159531 GCA_020350305.1 Candidatus Bathyarchaeota archaeon | reverse complement strand
CGGTCAATATTGTGGCGCAGATAACGTTGCAGACTGCCCTTTTATCGAAAATTATCCTAAAGATTCTTCTAACTAGCATCTATTCACTCCACCTGCATTCCATACGACTACTAACCTCATAATCCTGCATCCTTTGTGAATGGGAAACTGTTCATATGCTCTTCCCGTATACATAATATGTATAGAACCTCTATATTAAGTATTCTGTCTCAAGACTCACTATTACGCCCGCGACACCATATATCCCAAAAGTCAAACTACATAATATATCAAAATTAAATAAATTGAAAGGCATCCACGCTTCCTTAATCCACAGAGATGTTCCATGTGCACACGCATAATTGTGGTATGGCACTGACAATAGAAATGAAATCTCGTGTCTGTTAGATAAAGAATGGAATTTTCAAGCTCTCTCTCACAACATATCTCCCATCAACATCGGAGCAAACTTCGACGCTACGAGAGCGATTATAACGAGTAATGCGGCGTGCATGAAACCAGCGGACACGGCCTCCTCGGTGATCTTGCCAGCTACCAAGCCGATCAAATAGCAGTGAACGATCCCCGATATCGCAAAGAGCGTCGTAAGAAAGTCTATATCAATATTCATAGTTCCCCCAACCTCTAGTGTTTGTGTGGTGAAGACCAAGGTCATGACGGTTGTCGCTACCAGCATAACGGCAGCGAAATAAGGCACCATAATATAGGGTCGAACGCTCATCTTTTTTTCTTTCTCCACTTCCTGAGTCATGTTATTGAATCTTGCAAGTGATTCGATCATGGCGATGGTTCCGCCCCCAACATCGATTGCTTCTATCAGAAGGAACACGCCGATTTGGGTCATCCAGCTCTTTGTCCGTTTAAGAAAATCCATAAAAACCCGCTTAATCGGGATGCCCCAAGAAATCTGAGAGGATATCTTTCCCAGTTCCTTGCTAAATGCGCCGTACTCACGCTTGGAGAGGTTTTGAATACATTTTTCCGGAGATAAGCCAGTTTTCCTGGTTTCTGTCAAGTCTCGAAGGAAAGAGGCTAACCCTCGTTCAGTGCTAATTTTCTTCCTTGCGAGTTTGCTGTGAACTATGGCTGGCGGGGCCGCGGAAATAAAAAGTGCGGTGGCGACTGCGGTTGGTAAATCAACAATGTTTCTGATGGCGTCAAATGGTGTTTGGATTATTCCAAAGAAGCCTGTGAGTAGGAAGAGGACAAAAATGGCTGTTAACGATGAAAGTGCGAAGGCCTTGTATGGCCGCCAATCTGTGACTGGCGTTTTAGGCTGCATGCTATGGGCAAGATAGATGAAAACAATTGAAAGCATCGGAGTGAAAACGTACGTGTATAATAGCATGGTGGAATAAGAAGCTAGGCCTGTGCTGTATATCGCTTCGACGCTGAACAGAATGTAAAAGCAGAGGGACATCAGCACCATTATGATTATGAATGTCTCTAGAAGCATTCCTAGGCGTTCTGCGGCTGCTTTCACTCTTGCAGCCCCCGTCTTAAAAATGTCCTGGGCCTTCGTTTCAAGAAAATGTGGGACGTCACCCCCAATGATGACGGTTGAAGCGTATCCTGCGACAAAATCTCTGAAGATATCCAAAGGATTTTTCTTGGCCGCGTTGTTCAAAGCGGTCAACTGGTCGATCCCAAGGACGTCTACATCCTTGACTATGTCTTCGGCCTCTTTGCGCACTGCGGGCATCAAATCGACTTCTGAAAGTCTTTTGAAGCTCATGTATGGAGGTATTCCGCCTGATGCCATGATAGTCACGTAGGTTGCCGCAAAGGGCATCTCTCTTTCAAGGGCGGTGGCTCTTTCGCTAGTCATCGACATTGGTATAACAATGAATCCAATCATGACATACGTGGGTGTCGGCACTAAGAAGATCAGAGGAATCCACTGGTAGAGATACAAAAGCACAAGGGATACGAAAGTGACTGGTAGTGTTAGAAGAGCTGAAAAAAGCATTAGAGAAATATATGTTTCGGGATAGATTCTAATCCTTGCCTTTTCTAAGTATTCTTTGAATTCGAACACACTGCCTAAAAATTTTGGTGCGAAGCTTCCGAAGAGTCGGTAGGACCATCCCTCAAGGGTGTCCAGCCAAGGCAGGGCCTTTTACCTCCTTCTCATAGAATTCTTTGGGTCTTGAATAATACTCGGTTATGATTGCTGCGACGTCCTTGTAGGTTCGCGTGTTTCGTTCTCGCATCCAATGTAACACATTTTTGCGGCGTTGTATCTCTTCGATCAAGTCTTCTATGCTGGCACCGGTGCGTTCTGATATGGCTGGAAGCATAGCTCCTTTTTTTAGTGAGGAATTGTAGTTGTCTTTCAATGGTTTCCATTTGAATGTTTTCCTGTAGTCTTCGTAGTCAGCGATTTCATCTACAGAAATCATCCGCCTGTAGGCTTTCAATTCGCCAGCTTTTGGTAGTTGAACTCTCTGAACTGTTGCAACAATGTTCATTAGGGGAATGTACGCTGGTGCTATGTCCAGAGGCCTTTGAGTTAGACGTTTGACAGCTGAGTCGATGTCCTCTGCGTGCAAGGTACACATACCACCGTGACCAGTTGCCAATGCTTGAAACAAAACGTATGCTTCGTTGCCACGAATCTCTCCTACAATTAAGACGTCTGGCCGATGCCTCATCGCAGTCTTGACCAAGTCAAAAAGCGTCACTTCGCCGCTTTGATTCGTCCCAAGACCGTAGCTTCTTCTTGAAATAAGTGACACCCAGTTTTCATGGGGTAGGTTGAGTTCAGCGGTTTCTTCGATTGTGACGATTTTGCTGCCAGGTTTAATCAAGCAAGCAAGACTGTTTAGCGCCGTGGTTTTTCCCGCAGCTGTGCCGCCGAGCACTACTATAGAGGCTCTGTTCTCCAAGCACAACCAGAAGTACGCGGCCATTTCTTCTGAAAATGTTCCCAGATTGATCAAGTCGATTATTGAGTATGGGTCATCCCGAAACTTTCTGATGGTGAAGGCCGTTCCGAATGGGGTCACCTCACGTCTATAACAAACTGCAAGCCTGTGTTTGCCAGGGAGAGAGGCGTCAACTATTGGGAAGGCAGAGCTGACGTGTTTTCCAGTCATGTGAACCAGTTTGACTACGGTGTCGTCGACTTCTTCGTCCTCTTTGAAAACAAGGTTTGTTTCAATGTTCTCGTATTTTCTGTGCCAAACGTAGACAGGCTTACCAACGCCATCGCAGGATATGTCTTCAATGCTTGGATCCCGCATCAATGGGTCAATTCTTGCAAAGCCAACTAAGTCGCGTTCAGCATGATAGAGAATCTTTGACCAAGAAACTTCTGGTAGCCACCCTAGGCTGATGCGATATTTGTTGACGATTTTCTTTGCTTCTATGTCAAAGAATTCTCGGGGGTCACGAATTTCTTCCTTTGGCGATTCAATTTCTGCAAGTAGAATCTCCAATATTTGATTATATACGCTTTTTTCAAGGGCGTCGAGTCGAAGCTCGTCTAAAACATATTTAAATTGACCTGTTTTCGGATCTTGAACAATAACCACGTGTACAAATGGTTCATGAAGTGGATATCGCTCAACAACTGTGTAACCTCTTGGAACGGCCTTTGGAGGAGCTGAGGGAACATATTTTACTTTGTGTCTCTTCCAAAATTTAGGAGAAAATTTTATTCTTGACAAAGATCTTATTCTTGATAAAGATTTTATTCTTGATAAAGACTTCTTTAGTTTTCTTAGAGGTTGCCTGATTCGTTGCAACGTACTTCTCCCACACCTACTATTTTCTGAGCAATGTATTAAATCTTGCGTCTTACGAAAGTATATTAGAGCTCCGCGGTCTCATCAACCATAGTCACAAGTAAAATTCGCACATAATTCAATCTATTATGATACAAGAAGGGGCATTCTGAACGAGGGATTTGCGGGTAGGTTAAGGGGAGCTTCCAACTAGGGGAATGTACGTCGCAGAGCCTGTCAATCTTCCAAAAGAAGAGGGAAAGTATAGTAGTCTCAAGCATTGTGTAATGAGTATTATTTAAGGAATCGTAATATAGGTTAAATGCTTAAAAGCAGAATATCCTTAAATGAAAACTATAAAATAAGGAGAGGGATGGTAGTAAATTGACAGAAGAAAAAGTTAAGCATATCCTCACCGACAGAAGACTTTCGCCAGTCAAAGCGATGTTGGAGAAGGATCACGCAATCGATTGCATCTTACTTTTACATCTTGAGAAAGGCCGGTGGAAGAATGCAAAGGGATTCATGCAGGAGCATAGTCTGACGCTCAGCGATGGAACATTTAGGGCGCGGATGATGGAGATTGAAGATTTGGGGCTGGCCAAGAGTGTGCCAATCGATCCATTAAAGAAGTACTATGTGATTACCGAGTTCGGTGAGAGAGTGGCGAAACTCCTTCTGGAGTTCTTCGACAAAGCAGAAGCGCATAATAAGAAAGCTGCATAGAAACCTCACGGAATTTTCCAGTCCATGCGCAACTAGCTTGTCCATCCAACAGCTGAAAGGCCATGTTGGATCTAAATCAAATCTTGTATGGCATTCAGGTTTTCTCGGCTAGCGACTTGCCAGAAAACGCGGTGAAGAGGTTTGCCCCTATGTTATCTGAAATAGGGTATATTCCTATCAGCAATAGCCATTCGCTTTCTTCTAGTTCCCTAACTTCTGCGCCATTAACTGTTTGCAAAGCTTGAGCCACCTGAATAGCTGGGGAATACTTCTTTGTCGAAGTCTTTATCTTCGGAAATGAGTTTAGAAACCTCGTGATTCAAAACACTAGCGATATGAATAGTATCTCTAGGGTCAATCCTGTACTTTTCAGCGAGATTATATGCCGACCAGTTTATCGTATCATTGACGTCTAAGAATGTCAAATTCGGGCTCTCTAGGAAGGCTTTAGTAACTTTCAATTCCCTTTCAAAGTGTCGTGGTTAGATTTACGAGTCTAGAGGACATGAGAGTTAACGCCTATCAGCGAGCTAAAACGTTTCTTGAGGAATTACCGTTTCAGGATGTGTGTTGCGCTACTGCTCAAAGATGCTCCTTGGATTCTTTGATAAGCGGGATGTTGATCGAGGGATCTTTGTGGGATGCTTTTGGTTGTCCCATATTTGTTTCTGAGAATATGGTGTCTTAAGTCGTAAGATTTAAATGTCAATGCCTGCATTATCGTTGTAGTGAACCTCAAAGGAGGGAAAAAATGAAAAATGAGAAAATTGTGGAGAAGTAGAAAGGCG
>CP070709.1:151231-154189 GCA_020350305.1 Candidatus Bathyarchaeota archaeon | reverse complement strand
TCCTGTAAAGAGTGTAGGATCCAACAGTTGACCCTTTACCGTTCGGGAAAACCAGTATTTTTCCCTTCACTTTCTTTCCCTCCAGTTCGTGCCCTTTTTCTATGATCACACCGGTGTCAGGGTTCACTCCACCGTAAAAGGAGATTGGTTGCGAGGTGGCTAAGGCTTCTCCTTCCGCAACTCCCTTTAGGATGATCCTTCCTTTCAGCTCCATTTTCCTCTCACCGCAGCCTCTATACACTCTTCTAGGCTGCCCAGTCTTGTCTTCATGTCGTTGTGTCTTGAATAGTAACATCCTTTTGCAGAGGTTGTTGCAACTGATCTGAACCTTCCTTTCAATGGTGCCACTGCCATGCAAGTGTCGCAAGCGAATTTCCCCCCCGCGTTCTCAATTATTTCCGTGTAGCCTCTTTTGTCAGCGAGTTGTTTCACTAGCCTTGAGGTTGCAACCCAGAATTCAGTGTTCGAGGATACTCTCTTGTTTTTTAACAATTTTGCTACTTCAGCAATTTCTTTAATCGAACAGTGGGGGCACCCTATGCAGACGAGGTCGATGGTGTCAATGTCGTCGTCAATACTTTCGTATGCCTCTTTTATGTCCCTATCTTCGATGATGATTTTCTTTTTTGGCAGTTGATGTTTCTCAGATCTAGGGGTTATTCCATTCATATAGAACAACGGTTTTGAACCGTAAGTCACCACTGAGGCGCAGAACGATTTCAACTCGTCCAAATCCGCCTCTTTTATACCTGTTATGTATGGTATCTTGTTTCCAGCTTTTTTGCCAATACAATAACCAAGGGCTCCCCAATCTGACAAACTTTTTAGGTTAACCCTCACGTCTACGTGAACGTCGGGCACCCTGTTCTCTTCCAAGTGCAGTCCGTAGGACGGTGTTCTACCCACAAAAGCCGCTGCAAGGGCTGATGGACCGCCTTCTCTGTTTGTCTTTGCTCCGATAACCGAGTTAGCGAAAGTAACTGCAGAGGACTCGGACCAAGCAATGTGTTCTCCATATGTTGGTAGACATCCTATCAGGTATGGTGTACACGTGCAAGAGATGATTATCCCCATTTTCCTGAAGGCATCTATGACTAGGTTTTGCTTTTCTGCAAACTCTTCGGAGATTCCGAGTTTTTTCCAATCCTCCAGATCCATTCCTGCAGGATTCAAGGTTGTGAGCACCTTGACTTTTCCATCTCTTGCTAGTTCATTTAGAAATTCTAGACCAGCATCTCCTAGGTTGTGATATGATACGCCTGCGACTTGAACAGAACTTACCCTTATGAGCTTTTCAGCACCGTAAATGTCTCCTAAGGCAACGAGTATCTCCATGGATTTTTTTACTGCGTAACCTTCTTCTCCATCCAGCATTCTCGCTTCTTCTTTTGTGAGGCGCATAAAAATCACAGGAATTTGCTTAGATCAACTCTTCTGTATTCCTCTTTTTTGAACCCTTTTTCTGTTTTTTTGAATGGTATCGTCGCGTCCAGCCCCATCTTACATGTTGTGGCTTTTTTTCCTTCAGTTAAATCTCCAGATGGATCGAGAGAGGACCCTCTTTGTTTTGGTAAAATAACAGCGTCTTTATCCGCTTGAAATCTCGTTGCTATGGCCCATTCAACGTCGTTTGGATCATAGATGTTTATATCGTCATCCACAACAATACAATGTTTCAATGAGCCGTGGTCTTTAAAAGCTGCTTGAATCGTTTTCTTTCCGTCATCTGGATTCCGTTTCTTTATTTGCACTACCGCGTGGAGCCAACTACAGCCACCAGGAGTTATGTAGACATCCTTACATTCGCAGACCTTGTTCACTTCATTAAAAATCGTTGGTTCTCGGGGCATTCCCATCAAGAATTTGTGTTCGTTTCTTCCAGCAAGTAGGGTTTGGTAAACGGGATTCTCTCTGTGAGTTATACAATTGATTTCTATCACTGGTTGCTGTCTTACTCTGTCGATAATTCCTGTCAGATCTAGGAATGGCCCTTCTGATGTTCTTTCTTTTGTTATTCTTCCTTCTAATACAATCTCGCAGTCTTTCGGGACTTCAATGTCAATGGTTTTACACTTCACCAACTCTGTTTTTTCCAGTGCGTTCGCCATTCCCATTTCGTCAACGCCTTTTGGCAGAGATGTGGCGGCAGCGAGAAGAACAGCTGTTGAGTTGCCTATGCAAATTGCGATGTCGAGTTCACCGCCAGACTTTTTGAGGGCAGTGTCGGTTCCCCTCTCTTCAACGATTCTAGCTACGAACCTGTTTTTGCCTAGTAGCATCAACCTGTGGAAACATGTGTTTCTGCCTAACTCAGGATCTTCTATTATGCAGATAGCCGATGCGATGTATTTTCCGCCATCCTTTTCTGTGTACCTCATTATGGGAAACGTTGTTAGATCAACATCCTTCTCAACTATTTCTTGGCATTCTCCCTTCTCCACAACATCGGGGCGTACAGGGTTTTCTATAGCATTGGATAACTTGTGCAACAATTGTTCTTTCTTGATGTTCAACGCTCTAGCAATCAATTCTTTAGAAGAGACCAGGCCACCTACAACAGGGATGCTAGATTCCTTCACTTTCTCAAAGAATACGGGTTTCTCGTCGAGAGCATCTATAATTCCCGCCATCTCATACTCGATTGACACTTCTTTCTTTATTTTTATCAATTCTCCATTTTTGTCAAGCTGTTCCAGAAAACTTCTAAAACCCAATCTAATCCCTTCTATAAAGGCAGTTTCTTGTTTCTGATAAGGCTATTCTATATTTTTTGAATCCCAATCTTTGCTCTCAGCACTTTGAACCCATCTTTTTCCGCGTTATCCCAATCGTTAAACTGATCCCGCGGACCAGTGCCAACAATCACATTGATGCCGCTATCCCGCATACAGAGCGCCTGAGGGCCACCCTGAATGCCATAACCGAGAACGGCAACGACTTTGTCCTTCAAGACATCTA
>CP070709.1:147735-151131 GCA_020350305.1 Candidatus Bathyarchaeota archaeon | reverse complement strand
TTTGCTGGTGAAGAGACGATTATAGGACGGGGAGCAGGTGGAATGGAAACCGCCAGTGCCATATTAAGGGATTTGTTGGATATAAAACAAAACTTGGCAACTAAACTCAAAGCTTGATTTGTCTGAGAGTGAATGATTTTAAGAAAGTAGTGATGAAGTTTGGAGTACCCTCGGTTGCAAGTGGGGAAAACATTCGACATGTTGCCAATTTAATTGCTGACTACGTTGGTCAAGGCTATTGCGTCGTTGTTGTAGTTTCGGCTTTGGAAGGAGTTACAGACAAACTGATTGAAGCGGCGGAAAGAGTGAAAAAGGGAAACCGCGACTACATTCCTGAGTTTAAACAAATAATCCTCAAAGAACATCTAACCGTTGCTAGAAAAGCTACTGAAAACAAGGAGATTCGCGAAGAAGTGGAACAAACCCTTAAGACAGCAATCGACGAGCTTGAGAAAGTTCTGACAGGAATTATTTATGTTGGTGAGCTTACTCCAAAATCAAGAGACTATGTTCTATCCTTCGGAGAAAGACTGTCAACATCTATCGTCGGGGGAGCTCTGCGAGACCTAGAACTAAAGGCTCAACACTACACTGGAAAAGAAATAGGGATCGTCACTGACTCCAACTTTGGAGAAGCCAGCCCTCTCATGAACGTAACTAAACATCAGGTTAAAGAGAGAGTTGAGCCTTTACTGAAAAGGGGAATTGTCCCTGTGGTGACGGGTTACATAGCTGCAACTCAGGACGGCGTAACCACAACCCTAGGCCGAGGCGGGTCTGACTACACAGCCACCGTCATAGGAGCAGCGTTAGCCGTCGACGAAGTCTGGATATGGACGGACGTTGACGGGATAATGACTTCTGACCCCAAAATCGTTCCCTCAGCAAAAATGATGCCTAAGCTTTCTTTTCAAGAAGCCACAGAAATGACTATCTTCGGAGCAAAGGCTATGCATCCAAGAGCGTTGGAACCGGCCATAGAAGAGAAAATCCCTGTCAGAATAAGAAACGTTTTCAATCCAGAAAATCCGGGAACTCTCATAGTGAAAGAGCAGAAAATTAAGCTTGGAGACGCGGTGAAGGCCATAACTTTGGTCAAGGATGTGGCGCTAGTTAATGTTAGCGGAGCGGGTATGGTCGGTACTCCAGGGACAGCGGCAAAAGTTTTTGAGGTACTTGGAAAAGACAACATTAACGTTTTGATGATTTCGCAAAGCGTCTCAGAAGCCAATATTTCGTTCGTGATTCAGAGAAACTTGCTAGAGAGGGCTGTTAGCACATTGGAGATAGCTCTTTTGGGTAGGGGTTTGATTCGTGAAGTGACGGCAGAAGATGATGTTTGTGTAGTCGCTGTCGTGGGCGCCGGTATGAAGGGCACACCTGGAGTGGCCTCTAAAATTTTCACAGCTATTGCCCGTAAAGGAATAAACGTTCGTATGATCGCCCAGGGATCCTCTGAACTGAACATTTCCTTTGTAGTTAAAGAAACCGATGGAGAAGGGGCTGTTCGAGCAATCCATGAAGGATTCCAATTAAACAAAAGTTAATTGTGAGCTTTCAGGGGCACTCACTTATATCTCTGGCGTACACTTTTTCTTTTCTCTTTCTATCGAGCGCGCTTTTTCAAAGTTATTACATGCACACGAACTAACTTCAGAGTCGCTCCATTTCATCATCACGTAAGCTCAGAGTCGTATCCTTCATCATCTAATAACAAGTCGAACTTAACAGCTTAAAAAATCTTACCTTTGGCTTAGTTACGAAAGTTTTAAAGAGTGGTTCATAATTCGATATGAAAGGACTACTGAGCATTGCGCGTGTGATTATACTTGCGAAAAACTAAATTCTTTTATCTTATTTTTTATCTTATGAGGATTAAGACAGTGGGTAACAAGCTTGTCACCACCCCCGAACTAGCCACTTTGGTTGGTGCTGAAACCTGTCACAAAACTATTGAGAGAAAAAGGGGACCACTATGACTAGACATCGTGCCATGACTAAAAAGACTAAGAAGAAGAAAGTGAAAAGATCTCAAAAAAAGAGGAAGAGACGGAGAGCGAGGGCCAAATAAATTTAGGAGCTACGTTGACAAGAATAAAAAGAATAGGACGGTTTAGCTAGAGCGCACAGCCAAACCCTAACACTCATTTAGCCTTTCCAGTTTCTCTAACCGTTTCTGTTCGCACACTCAAAGTGAACAAAAAGATTTACATTAATGTAACAAACCTGATCAACTACTCGATGGTAGCGTGAAGTTTCCTCAACTCTTCTTCGGTTTTTCCAAGGCGATGCATGAGCTCAACAACCAAACTGTCAAGGAGGACCATGCAGTTGTTTTCGAATATGGACCCAAGGGGGCTCAAGGTTTCACGTTCACCTAGAAGCTGCCTAGCCAAATAATCTTCTTCCTTAGGCCAACCAAGTTTCGTTCGACCGCCAATGGACACGATGAGGTCAGCGAGATCTCCCAGCGGAGACTTAGGATACGAGGTGACGACAATCACCCTAGCTCCAATTTCTTTTGCAGTTGAACTCGCAGTTAGAGCAAACTTGGTTGTGCCTGAACCAGAAATAGCGATGATTAAATCTTCTTTTCCAGCGGCAGGAGTAATTGTCTCGCCCAAGAAGTAAACATTAAATCCTAAGTTCATGAGCCGCAGAGCGAAGGCGCGTCCCACAAACCCGCTTCGCCCCATGCCAACTACAAAAATTTTCCTTTCCTTAGAATCCAAAATCATCTGGATGAACTTCTCTACTTGGTTCATATCAAGTTCACTCATCGCCTTTTTAGCTCCAGACAAAATTTCTTCCGCCGCAGCCTTCAACCATTTCAAAGATTTCCCCTCTCGGAGAGGCAATTCTACCTTACCTATTAAAAAGCTTTCTAGTCCTTTGTGGGAAGATTACTCAAGGTTAATTCCAACGGAAACCACCCCTTTGAAACGAATTAGAGGCGCAACAACGTGACTAATGAAGGAACGGAAACATAAAGCCAAACGTAGACAGCGAAAACTAACATTAGAACGGAACCGAAGGCTAGGAGATAATCAGCATTCTTCAGTTTAAGCACGTAAAGGTTGGTGCGTTTTTCGCTGGCTCCCCAAGCTCGGGATTCCATGGTCTCCGCCAGCTCTAGGCTTCTTCGAATGGCGCCTACAATCAGTGGAATAAGGATCGGAATGTAATTTCTTATTCTTTTAAGAAAATTACCACGCTCCAATTCCAACCCTCTCGCCTTCTGAGCATCCATAATAGTCTGAGCCTCGTTGGCCAATACAGGAACAAAACGAACTGCAGTTGTGAAAGCGAAACAAAATTCGTAAGGGATGCGACTTTCCTGTAGCGCCAACCCTAGATGGTCAGGTGAAGTGGTTAAAAAGAACACTGAGAAAGAGG
>CP070709.1:143926-147635 GCA_020350305.1 Candidatus Bathyarchaeota archaeon | reverse complement strand
GAGAGCTAATGGCGATGCCTGTAGCACCGCTTCACGGTTTCCGCGATGGAGCCCTAAAGACTGAGATACGATTCTCACTCGGTCTAGCCAAGCCAGACCCGGAGAAGCCGTATGGTCATCTGAGCTCCTTTGGAAATCCGGGATCAGGAGGGTCATTCGGGTTCGCCGACCCCGAAGCGGAGATCGGATACGGGTATGTCCCCAACGGGATGGGAGCGCGCTCCTTAGAGGATCCAAGAGATCACGCTCTGCGTAAAGCATTGTATCATTCTACAGGCGAGACAGATCTGTATCCCGAGTGATAGTGGCGATTTTATGCTGCCAATGTGTGGATTTTGAAATGGTAGAAACCGCAAGAATACGGAGGCTCTTGCTTATCTGCGGTTTACTCGCGTCGGTGGTTTGGGTCGGTAATGACATAGTCGCAGGTACGCTTTGGCAGGGCTACAGCTTCACCGATCAAGCCGTTAGTGAGCTATCTGCTATCGGATCTCCTACGAGATCACTAGTCGTTTCGGTTTCACTCGTATACGATGTGCTCATGATCGCATTCGGATTGGGCGTCTGGACACATACTCGACAGCGCTCTTTGCGCCTGATCGGAAGCCTCGCAGTAATAATCGGGGCGCTCGGCTTCGCTGGTGTGCCATTTCCACTGCAACTAGGTGTAACCGAGGCAACGTTTACCAACACCATGCATTCATTCCAGTGGATTCTGGTAGCAAACTATTCTACATGCGCGCGTATCAGCAAAAGACAAATAACATGAAGGGCAACTTCGTAGTGAATGGTGGCTCGATCTATGGTTGACAAAAATCTAGTAGGAAGATGCGGTCTTTTCTGTGGAGCATGTGGGATATATAGAGCGTATAAAGACGGAGGAGAGTATCGCCAGCGATTGGCGGAGTTCTTCAAGTGTCCTCTGGAAAAGGTGCGTTGTGAGGGCTGTCAAACTTTAACTCCTGAATGCTGGGGTAACGACTGCAAAATCGTTAGATGCCTAAATGCGAAGGGGTTGCAATTCTGTTACGAATGCTCAGACTACGAGAGACATACCTGTGAGAAATTCGAAAAACTCTCGAAGGACTACTTGAAGGATGATGACGTTGACCTAAGAGCTAACTTAGCGAGAATCAAGGCTGGCGATGTTGATGGATGGCTAAAAGAGTCTGAGGAGAAATTCCGTTGCTCCCATTGCAGCAAACCTCTGCCAACAAGTTCGTTCAGGAAAAAATGCTACCATTGTGGCAAAGAACTTTCATGTTGAACTGCGCTTTTAATGTGCGAGCGTATTTGAGAGACTGCTTATGAAAGCTCTAGCGTTACTGTCAGGGGGCCTAGATAGCACATTAGCAGCTAGACTGGTCCAAGCGCAGGGTATAGATGTAGCAGCAGTGAATTTCGTGTCTCCATTCTGTCTTTGTGGGAGAGGCGGATGTGGTGCTGCCGGAATGGCAAAACAACTTCAAATACCACTCAAAACCATTAGTCTAGGAGGAGAATATCTCAAGATAGTGAGGAAACCCAAGCATGGCTACGGAAAGAACATGAATCCTTGTATAGACTGCAGGATTCTCATGTTCAAGAAAGCGAAAAAATACGCCAAGGAGATAGGTGCTTCTTTTCTGTTTACTGGCGAGGTCCTCGACGAAAGACCAATGTCTCAACATAGGAGAGCACTAGACATAATTGAGAAAGAAGCTGGTTTAGAAGGAATGATCGTAAGACCTTTATCTGCTGAGTTGCTGCCAATGACTAAGGTTGAGAAGAAAGGTTGGATTGACAGCGAGAAACTGTTAGGCATAAGAGGGCGATCGAGAAAGAAACAGATAGAACTTATCAAGCAGTTTAACATCAAGGACTACCCCTGCCCCGCTGGTGGCTGCTTACTCACCTACAAAGATTATGCAGCAAAAATAAGAGACATGTTTGAACACAAGAAGAGAATAAGGATAAAAGATGTTCTTCTCTTGAAGATAGGTAGACATTTCAGGTTTGAGGAAAACAGAGTAATTGTTGGTCGGAACAAAACCGAGAATGAACGATTACGAGACCTAAAAGATCTCAACGATTACTATTTTGAAGTTCCAGACTGTGGAAGTCCACTAACTATACTTCAAGGTCCCAAAGAAGAAAAAGCTATAGAAATAGCGGCTGCATTGACTGCACGTTATTCAGATTCAAAAGAAAAGAGAATTATGGTAGGATTTGGCCAGCAAGAACTGGACAAGTCAATTAGAGCACCGAACTTGAGCAATGAAGAGATAGAGAAGTTGAGAATAAAGTAGTCTTGGAGTTTCCTTCTGAACATTCGCGTAAAAGCCAAAAACCAATAGATAGGATGTTAGAGATTAGTAAAGTAGCGCGTGCATGTATATATTTGCACGTTACTCCAATTATCAAAGTGCTGCCTCTATTTACTTACGACTTACGCCAACCCTTATAAGGAAAAATGAAAAAGCGTAAGCTTTCCGTGTTTTTCTCGAACTAAATTAAACATTAAGAAGTAACTTGCAACTTAAGGATAGCCAACTTCTGTGAGTTCCTTAGCTTCTTCAACTGTGTCGACAACTGTTATGGGAACGTGGTTTCAGTCCATCTTTTCAAGTTTTCTTCACATTTTTTCTTTACGGTCTGATCCTTACTTCTATCTCTCAACGTTTCCAAGAATTCGATGCGCTTTTCAACTGCTCGCATCTCTGCTGTTTCGTAGTAAAGTCTTCCTTCAATGAAGTCTTTCATCTGTTGTGCCTTCTGTATGATGAAACCGGCAGCTTCGATAGGGTCGGCAACCACATATTTGTTTGCCCATATAGCTACTTCTGCTTCGCGGAGCTGACTTAAGCCGTCGATTTCCCGAATCTGTCTGATGTAGGTTCGTAAAAAGTCGTAGTATTCAGCTGTCTTTATCAACCGCAAAGCCTCTTCCGTCTTATTCTTGAAATCTTGGCTTCCGTTCACTTTCAGATTGTGCTTGTAGCCTTTTCCTATGAGTTCCACAGCCTTCTTTGTCTCTTCAGTAGTGTAGACTCTTTCCGGAAATTTCATCGCATTCAATCCACACACGCGCACAGTTTATCCCAAGTAATCAACAACTCTACCTTCTTGGGTGAGCTTGTAAACCAACTTTCCCTGCTTGATGACCTTCTCTATGCAGAAGCCATACTCCAACACGCTCAGATGCCATTTCAGAGTGTCATTGTCCAATCCCGTGCTCGATTGGAGATCCTCAATGGTTGCGCAACCTTTCTTCAGAGCTCTAAGAATTTCTCTCCTCAAAGGGCTGTTAATGGCTCTTAAGTAACGAGTGTGATATTGTCTTGTTTCCTCAATCGACCTGCCAATTGTTTTTGAGCCCTTCTCTGACAATGTGCATCACGATTATTGTACACCCATAGCATTATCTCTCATATGAATGTTCAGACTCCTTTTCGTCCAAAAAAGGGGGGCGTCCGCAGATGATATCTCAATGTTTGAGTGAAAAGCAAAATTCGCAATTCTTAGCAATATTCTCCTACTCTTCACTACCTTTTGCGAAACAGGGGTCTGCCGTAGATGTCAGCAACATAGACAAATCCAATCATAGCTATGTTTTCAGGGGGAGATCTAGAGAACCAGGATGTTACATATGCGGGTGCTAAGACTTAAAAACGAGGTTTAGATGTGTGTTGTAGAAGGGATGGTGTATGAAGAAAGAGGAGATCAAAAG
>CP070709.1:141061-143826 GCA_020350305.1 Candidatus Bathyarchaeota archaeon | reverse complement strand
GTTTTCCATAGGAGTACCATGTATCGGCATCAATGCAATTATGATAACGGCTGATGGTGCATATTCTGAAATGATCTTGAGCGCTTGAAACTCGCCTTTGATCTTGCCGTAATGAAGTCCAACAAGCACATGGGGTACGGTTGGAATGCCCGCCTTACATAACGCTTCTAGAGAACTCCTGTAATCATCAACCTTAACGTTCAGTTGGTATATTTCACGTATTGTTTCATCTGAACCGATTACGTCGATCAGTGCCGCGTCTACCCCAGCCTTTCTCAATTTTCTCGCCGTGGAGAGGTCGATGACGCCTGTGTGCACTATAACCGTCAATCCTGTGTCCTGTTTAACCTTAGCTATTGCATCAATAAACTTGTTAAATGGAATAGAACCGTCTGGTAAACACCCACCACTTATCAGACAGCCAAGAGCTCCCTTCTCTTTGAGGCTTACGCAAACGTCAACGAGCTCCTCGGGAGTAGGACCCGAAATCATCGTGTTCAGAACTTTTCCGCCGCAGTGCTTGCATCTTAAGGCGCAGGAAGACCCCGTTATCGAAATTGTTGGAAATGCCGTGGGCGACGAGTGGAAGTGGCTGGTTTTGTAGTGGATGAAGCTCGGAGCGTAGAATCTAATTCTTTTTCCGAAGTTTTTCCAATTGGTGCTTCGGGCCGTGGTTAATGCCTTTTCAAGCTCCTTATCACTAACATGCGCCAAATCATTGTGCTCGCCGATTTTATGTTTGGCCATCAAGGTCTACCCCCTATTGTCAAAGAGTGCAGATGAAGATGCTAATATGCCTGTTTTTTCTACTTACTCAGAGAGATAAGTATTAAGAGGCTTCGTTATTAGTTTATAGATTTGAAAACATTGAGGTCCCACAATGCGTAGGGGAAGCTTACCTGAAAAGATTCGAGTTTCAATCGGTTCCGCCATCGTGCTGGGTTTAACAAAGGGCATGATGGATGCCAAGCCTACAACCACATATCTGCTCACGTATCGACCTGAAAAATGCTCAGCCAACTGCGGCTTCTGTCCCCAAGCCAGGATGAGCAAGGGTAGGGCCGACATGCTTTCCAGAGTAACTTGGCCTTCGTTTCCAACCGAGCAGGTAATTTCCAAAATAGGACGCGCCGTGAAAACGGGCTCAACAAAGCGAGTTTGTATTCAAGCGTTGAATTATCCAACAGTCTTTGACGACGTTTCGAATCTCACCACGGAGATTTTGTCACGTATAGGCATCCCTGTCTCGGTCTCTTGTCAACCCATAAATCGGGGAAAAATGGAAAGGCTACGTGAAGCTGGTATCGATCGAATTAGCATTCCCTTGGATGCTGCTACACATGAGATTTTTGACAGAGTTAAAGGGCGGCTGGTTGGCGGATCGTACATGTGGAAAAAACAGCGCGAAGCGTTGGAAGAAGCAGTGCAGATTTTTGGAAGAGGCTTTGTTAGCACCCATCTCATTGTAGGTCTCGGAGAAGAGGAGAGAGAAATGGTCCAGACGATTCAGTGGTGCGTGGATTTAGGCGTATATCCAGGATTGTTTTCTTTCACTTCCATCCCAGGAACGGCCTTAGAAAACCAACCTCAGCTGCCTCTCAGATGTTACAGAAGAATCCAGCTTGCCCACTACCTTATAACCCATGGAAAAACACGATATGAAAGTATGGATTTCGGCGAAGCCGGCCGCATTGTTGACTTCGCCATTTCCAAAGAATTATTTCGGCGCGTAATTAGAAAAGGCAGCCCATTTGTCACCTCTGGCTGCCCCAACTGCAACAGGCCTTACTACAACGAGAGACCAGGTGGCCCAATCTACAATTATCCTAGGCAGCCCTCACCAAAGGAAATTGCGGAAATAGAGAGACAAATCCAAATGTAATTCGTTTGTTTTTCTTTGGCTGTCAACTCATGAAATAATTGGGATTTCATCACCACTGCCTAGGTCTTCTTATCAGAATGAAGATTGAAACCACGGAGACTACCGTTGTTACGATCAACACATACATCATGTTTCTCGTGCTACCCAACTCACCTGAATATTGCGATTCTAACTTCGTGTAATTCTCCTGCAACGACCGATAGGTCGAATTCAATACTTGGTAATCATTACGAAGTTCTTCGTAGTCCCTGTTCCTTACGTATGTCACTGGGAAACCGGTAGGAGATATTTCTTCTGACGTACCCCAGAAAGTCCATTCATACCATATGTTACCATAGGTTAAACCTGGAGAAATCTCTGCAGGTATCAGTATATCGTAGGGATATTGATGTGTCTCATCACGAGCGAGGTCAACGCCTTCAAGCTCCGAAATCGTAATGCTTCTAAGCAAAGTTTCATTTTTCTCGTTTATAAGCCCAGAGATGTTTAAATGCATGTACAAAACGCAAATTTCAGTACAAGCTCTGACTTTTACAGTGAGGTTGATCTTTTCACCTGAATACGTCTGATATGGGGCTTCAACATCAACTATAAGCCCTCCTTCTTCTTCCCCGTGGTAGTAAACAGTTCGTGTCTCTTCCTGAGTAGACTGCCCAACAGCACCAGAGGTCACAGTTAGTACAAACACTGATAACAAAAAGAGCGGAATTATGCTTTTCTTAAGATTCATGTTTCCATCTCTTAAAATTCGTTAATGCCTTACGTTGTCTAATAGAAAATATTTAACATTTCTGTGATGTTTTGAATGTTCAGCATCCATCTAAAGGCGAAATCCGAGAATCTTCTTGTAAAAGATTATTTCAATGAGCGAACGTATCGCTGG
>CP070709.1:135286-140961 GCA_020350305.1 Candidatus Bathyarchaeota archaeon | reverse complement strand
TGCTTGAAATCTATGCTGAACAAGAATCTAAGCTCGCTGAAGCGTACAACGTGGCGTTAAGGACAAACCGCATTAGCGTTGAAGGAATGTTGTTACATAGGATTGCAGAACAGTTTAGAAAAGTGACACATAATCAGAATTAGAAGCGTATAGTTTGAGATGCTACTTTGATAAGCTTATCTGCTTCTTCGATCCATCCACGAGTTACTTTTTGTGATACCCCTATCGCTGCTCACAACACTTTGGCCGAGGCCTTAGCCGAATCTTCAACCGTACCGATCCCCGATCTCACCAATTGTTCTGTCCTTTCGGCCCCTATTCTTTTTCCTTTGTAAGTTCGATAGATGATTCAACGATTGGCGGAGGAGTTGATGTAGCTAAAGGTGTACGTTAGGGCGTTAGTGGAGTTGGCACAGTTTTACCCGGTCTCATCAGATAGCCCAGCCCAACGAAGGCTAAACCCAAAACCAACAAGACTGACGGTATGATTACTTCCATTTCTGGAGGAACCAAATAGCTCTGAAAAAAGAAAAAGGCCGATGAGATCAGGCATACAAGCGCGACACTGTATAAGACGTAATCTGACCTCATATATTTTCCTCTTGTGGCCACTCCTCATCCAAAGAAGCTTAAATAATTTTTCTAAAGCCTTCGATTGCTGGCAGCTCATCTTGTAATTCTACTGGCACATGACAAGGTAAATAAGATAAACAATTGAAACTCTGTTCAAGAGGGTCGAAGAAAAGTTGACTGTTCAAATGCTATGCAAAGTTGAACGTATAATGGTTGAGTTAAAGGCAAGAGTTAACACTCTTGATCCTATTAAAAGAAAGATAATCGATTTAAAGGCTCATCATATCGGAACGTTTCGGCACATTGACGTCTATTTTGAGGTCCCGAATGGAAGGTTAAAGCTTCGAGAAGTAGAAGGCAAAAACACGCTGGAACTGGTTTATTATGAAAGAAAAAACGTTGCCGGGCTAAAAAGAAGTGAGGTTTTCATTCTCGAAGTTCAGAAGCCAGCAGCTTTCAAAACCTTGCTTGAAAAAGTCTTAGAAACTAGCGTGACTGTAGACAAGTTGAGGGAAGTTTATCGACACCAAGGAACACAAATACATTTGGATACTGTTAAGAAACTTGGAGCTTTCGTTGAGTTTGAAAGAAAGACACCCGCTGATCAACAAGCAATCAGAAAAAATCAGCAGGCTTTAGAAGGATTGATGAAAAAATTTGGAATAAGACCTGAAAACCTTGAAAAACTATCGTACAGCGATCTTATTCAGAAATGTAGCCAAAAATAGGTTCAATCATGCATGCAATGGTTGAAGGAAAACAGAGGGCTTTCATCTCAAATCTCGCACCAAAAGAACTGCCCGGAATGGCCTTGGGAAATTTTCACACAGTTATCTGGTTGGCAACTTGGCTGTTAGGCACATTCACAAATGCGCTTTGGCGGTATGTGAAGCCCACCGCAACCTTTCTCTATGGTTTGGTCTTAATGTTTCTGCGGCCGCGTTAGTGTTGTTAAAGAAGGAAAGCAGAAGTCAACATCGAAGTGGGGACGTACTTCATTCTTATTTCAATTCTGGTATGGGAGCCATTTCTTCTTCCTTAATAGTTTCGGTGGGTGGTTGTTCTACTTTTTGCGAAAGAAAGTTTATCGCCTCAACCATGCTTTTTGCCAGCGCTAGAAGGTTGACCGATATCAGAATCGCCAGAAAAGCGGTAATATTAGCCATAATGTTTACCATATTCCCCTCTAGGGACATGCTTAGAGTCAAAATGCCTCCTTCCAAGGCATAAATTAAGTATATTATTAGAACTATCACTTTTGCGACGCTAAATCCGTGTTGAGAAATTGTTCCAGATGAAAGTTGGTTTACAACCGCGAAGCAAATGATTATTGCTGCAAAAATATAAAAGAGATTTTCGTATCTGGAAAAGTATGAACCGAATTCAGAAGGAAGGCTTTGGGTAGAAAACGTTGAGAACAGAAGCGTTGGCAACATATAGTAGAGAAAAAAGGTGACAATGCCCATTATGGCTGCCTTAAGGACCCTTGGCTTAATCCTCTCTGTAAACGTTTCCTTGTCCCCTTTTTCAGTCACTAACATCGCCCCACCTTATCTCCTTCTCAAAGCCAAAAATTGAAGTCTCAAAAGAGAAGTGGATTCTACCTCTTTCTGTGAGCTCCAAAAGATCCACAGATGAACCCACAGACAATTCCAGTTGGTCCTCATGACTATCACCCGATTTCACCTCTAACAGGGGTGTTACCACATCAGAGTGCACAAGAACATTCTCATGATTGTATATGCCGAAATGTATGTTGGCACTAACGTCAAAGTATGGTGAATCATTTTTGAAAGCCAAGGGAACAATCACTTTCCGATTGACATAATCAAAAGAGACTTCTCCAATGGAGAAGTTGCTGAAAGGCGCACCCCACGGCATCGATGCATTTGTTGATATTTGGAAAGGGAACATACGCGCGAATACTAACCCTGCGAAGATTTCAATGCTAAAATTGCCGCTGTAAAAGAGCAGATACGTGGTATTCTTAGATACAATCGCGCCTAGGCTAACGGATATATTGTGCACTTCTTCAACGTTGCTTCCGTGCGGTATCAAGGGTACAAACGTTGTAGACGTCGATATTATCGTTCCATTATAGTCTGCGATACGTGTTGTTATGTTCATGTCTGATATGTCGTAGAGCCCAGTGTTGTTGAAGGAGAAAGGCAGAGACACCATTGCAGTCTCATTAGAAAACGAGGCCTCAGGCCTATCGAAGTGTACACCACCATCCGTCATCAAACCAATGGCTGAATACAAACATGTAATCATAAAGACGGTTATCACAATCCAGAAAATTTTTGACGCCCAGCCCAACGCCCTTATAGCTTGTCTCATTCGCTTCTTCTTCCTTCACTGTCGCTTGAAATGTCTGAGGGAGCTTGATTCCTTGTTTAGGACGAAGATTTGTTTTAGCCGCTAGCTTTCTTTCTGCCTGAGTTGCATACGAAACTGTATTCCTCTCACCGTGAGTATTGAGCCGATCCACCCCATTATGCCAAGGTACATGATTCGAATGCATGTTTCAATTAATGGAGCTAAGATCTCACCGAAATGCTCTACAAGACTTGGTATTGGATCGATAGTAGCCAGTCCTGCAAGAAATGAATATGCACTGATGAAAGTGAACACGAGTAGACCTACACCTATGAACAAAACGACATAAGCCGAAACTTCATTTGTATCTACCATACAGCAAGACCTCCGTAAAACCACTGTCTGCACTAAACTTGTATAAAAAGGAAATGGAGGAAAACTATGAATTTAGTATCAGAATCTAGGATCGTCTATCTGTAAAATCCAGTTCAAGTGTTTCTACGTTCTTCTTCCTTTTCAAGGCTCGAATAAGAACTGAGGCTTCCTGAGCGGTTTTCGCAGAAGCAACCCTTTTCGTTTTGTCTAGAATCAGTCGAGCTTCACAATAGGGACATTGCCTCGTTCTTTGATCGGTTTTGGCCAGCAGAAGTTGGCCGCATTTGTAGCAAGTGATCACCACGTACATTCAGTAGGCGCTCCTGTTAGGCGAAAAGCACGCGTGCGCAAAAATCTTTCTGTAAGTTTTAAATTGTACATGATAGTTATATGATTACATTTAATCATAAAACTGTCGTTAACCGTTAAAGGAGGCAAAACGAGTGGGTAAGACTCCTATCGCCAATCTTGCAATCAAATATTTTAGACAAAATGGTTATAGGATGGAGAAAGATGCTATCTTGGAAGGTTTTTCCGGGCTTTCGCGCAGGTTTGACTTCGTTATCCAAAAGGGAAAAGAAAAACACGTAGTTTTAATCAAAGAGTGGAATCGAACGGTTGGCGTCAACATGATCATAAACATGGATAAAGCGTCAGCAGACGTAGGTTTCTCTAATCCGATAATGATATCTGAAAAATTCAGTGGCCATGCGAAAGCGTACGCCAATCGTCGTGGCATCACATTGCTTACGAGACGTGCAATTATGCGGAGGCTTGGATAAACCTAAAAAGGTTTTAGGAAATCTTGTAATCGATCTTCTCTGTCCAGTTTTCCCAACCAGTCTACTATACCAACTCTGCATTTCTTTTTTCCTTCTAGAACCAAAATCGCCTCTTCCACAACTTCTTCGATTTCTTTACCTGTAACATCTATTTCGCACACCTTGCCATGATCGCAGGCAGACACGACTTCCCATAGGCAAATATCTAATATTTCGGCGGCAAGATTTTCCTGAAGTTTCTTTTCTCTAAAACCGCGTTTTTTCATCTCCTTCTCTAACTCATCCGGGCTCCGCCGGAGAACAAAAACAAGGTTGATGTCTTTCGTTGGTATAACATCAACCGCGTAGTGACCATCAACTATAATGTCCTGTTTGGAAGCTCCTATGATTCTTTGCACGCGCTTTGAAACCTTATCTATATCTGCGATCAAGGTTTCTCTTTTCTCATCTACGCCGCTAATCAGTTTTTCTCGTTTAACAAACTTAGCCAGATCAATATGTGTTGCACTCAGCTTGGAAGCCAATAGAGAGGCGATGGTGGTTTTTCCTACCGCTGGCGTGCCTGTTACCAAGATGATTCGCTTGATCTTCTTCACTTCCCTCTTTTACTATTGCTCTTTTGACGGAATAATGCTAACACTTATGAACTAAAAGAACATTTTGGGGATTCCCTGATTGGTATTCTGACAATGCGTGTTGCGGTTGCAACCTCGATGTTTATTATGATATTCACTTCAATCTCGGGGGTTGCGACGCCTATTTCATTTGGCAACGTCCTTTTTGGGTACGTTGTACTTCTTTCTATAGGAGTAATTTTTGGAGTTCAACTGGCAGCCTACTTCTCTAGGAGAATCTCTGCAAAGAATCTTGGAAGAATTTTCGGTGTTGTTTTACTCCTTGTGAGTATAAGAATGATTTTGAAATACATCTAGCTAACCCTATTTTGGATAAGAATGCCTGCAGTGAGGTTTTAGATTAGGTTTATTCGGGAAGCTGAAAATCCAGGAAATTTTGAAAATCTTACCATTACTTCTTCTTCTTGAAAAACAGCCAATTGTTTCCGAGGATTTCTGAGGCTTTTCTTTAATCTGAAGAACGTTAATTTTATGATTAGAGAGCACACAAAGATTATGTCGTGGGGAGACTTCACCTGCCTTCGCCAAAATCCAAAATGCATGCATGCGGAAGGATGGAACAAGGCTTATGAGCGCGCGTTAGGGTCTTGCAGCAGGCTTATTTTTTCGCTTAGTTCTGCGACTAGCAGCATTTTGAGCTTTTATAGCTGAACGCTCAGCCTCTTCTGCAGCATCCTTAGCCATTTTAGCAGCAGCTTGCGCGTCACTTACTTCTTTCCCCTTCAGGACAGCTAATTGTCCACTCATTTCAATATGTTTCTTTTCAGGTTCTTCTGACTCATCTTTTATAGGTGGTAATTTTGCGATAATATTTTTCAATATTACGAATTTCTTTCTAAAATCATCTGTAATTTTTTCGTAGAAACGTGGTATTATGTCTTGATCATATATGTCCTCATGAATTTCTTCCATGTCCTCAGCATCAAAATGCCATTTTTTAATAATAAATCTGAGCGTTTCTGTCTCTTTTTCTGCTTCAGTGAAGTTTTGT
>CP070709.1:131171-135186 GCA_020350305.1 Candidatus Bathyarchaeota archaeon | reverse complement strand
TTCTCTTGTCGCTTCGGTTTCCATGGCTCGTATCTTTTCTCTTCTTGCTTCACGTCGCTCTACGTCTCCGAGCATCGCTAATTTCTCGTTGTAAAAGTGCGCAGCTACATTTACTATGTCATCGACTCTTTTGTTCACAAATTTGTAGTGTTCAATGTTTTTCTCAAGGGAAGCAACGCGGTCGGTGAGCCCTTTCTTCTCTGCCTTTTCTTTTGCTTTCTCCGTCGCTTGTATGGTCTTCGACGCGATGTCTTGGATAACTTTGACGTATCTACCCTGCTCTTCTGGGTTTTGAGTAGCCTCGAAAATGGCCTTATCCACTGCCATTCTGCGTTTCCATATAGCTTCTTGGTGGTTTCCATCCTTGGCACTTGTCTCTGCTTCCTCGAGGAGGAGCTCGAGATTCTTGGGGGATATGGCTGCTATAGGATCGAGAGGCAGCATACGTTCGAGAACAGCAAGCAGTTTTGCATCGCCTGCACATAGTTCCTTCAACAAATCTTCTTCTTTTTCTTCTTTTTTCTGCATAAGCCCATCCTTCCACTTTATTGTTTGAACCACTATAACTTAAAGTCTTGTGCTCTTAACCTTTGCAAACAACATTATTTCGCTTCTTATCTCTAATGTAGAACAGGAAATTGAGTATTGATAACTTGGACATAAAGCTCAAAGTGATTCCCAAACCTAAACCCTACACAAGAGTCGTTCTTGAGCCAAAACTGGCATGCATGCACGCATATCTTAATATGTGGCCAAGTGTATTACATTAGTAGGTAGAATTCTCTTCGAGAGTATCGGCAAAGGCTTTTGCTGCATTTTGTCGCTTTTCTTGATCATTCTACTGAAAACACGAGGTGAAAACTATGAAATTAGCAAATAAGAACGCATACATAAAGGGGGATTTATAATTTGTCTCTTTCTGGGATTCAGTTCAAAATGAATTACAGAATCATTTCTAAATTTGAGAAAGCAGGGGCCACTTCAAAAGAGAAAGCTGTGACGGTGGAAGAGGCTGATTTAGACTTGCAAGAACAACAATGGTTAGACTATTTCACTGGGACGTTCCTTGGTGGAATAAGGAAGACAAAAGACAAACGGTATTACATCTAGAAACGCACACGCGCGTGCATTTCCATCTGTTTGCGCTATTTGAGACCTATCACGCATGCAAAAATTGACCCGCAATGTCGGATTTTTGTGACTGCTATAAACCATCAAGAGAGATGAGAAATAGCGGAAGAGTTATACTGAAAAAAACCAGTTAAGATGATAAGATGTGAAATATCAGAAACAGAATCTTTGTTAGAGCGTTACTGGAGACTTAGGATAGGCGGACGAATTATATCAGAGACGAATGAGAGAAATCAAGCAAAGAATTAACGTGGAAATGAGAAAGTCTATACAAAGAGAACTTGATGCTTTGGAAGACGCTATAGAAGACGGAGACCTTACTGAGGTTTTGCGTCACAAGTTAATATTAGAAGTCTTATTGGGATAATGTGTGTGGGGTCAAAATTTAATCTTTCTTTCTCTCTTCCTTCTTCTTTTCTTTCTATCACTTGACGCACACTCACTCACATACTCACACTCACACACGCACACACAACCCTGTTTTTCTTTTAATATCATGTCTCAACTGTTGCACGCAAAACAGTTAGCAATATAGGCGTCCTTGCGAAAGGAGAAAGGGGGACAGCTCTGAAGACGATAATGATTTCCTCGACAGTTCAAGACTTCAAAGACGTTAGAAAAATCCTGAAAGAGATGTTGGTAGCTGCTGGTATCCTAAAAAAAGAAAAGGAAGTTTTTGGGTCTCGATTTAGAGGAGTTTTATTCCTTCTTTCCGCGGAATGGCTACCATCGTTTCCGTATCAACTAAGTTTTGGAAACTGAGGAGTGCTTTCATGGCGTCCTTTTCGGTTGGGGCTTCCGTAAATGCGACTACGTCATAGCGTCCCAGAGTCCAGTTGACACGCATCTTGATGCCTTGCTTCTCGAGTTCTTCTAACCTTTTGGTGGCCTGATCAATCATTTCCTTTTTGGGCGCTGGATTCCATTTGCCTAGAGTTATGAAAATCAAACAAACCGCCTCACATTCACTATTCAAGTAGCATAAATACTAGCATTTCTTTTGGCTAACGGTCAAAAAAAGTGTGTGTATGCATTAAAATTTAACCTCGCACATAGGTCATTATACGCATGCGTTGCAGGCACCTACGTACTCCTCAACCGCAGTTTTTCATATGTAGGCGGGTCGTGGCCTGTTCTAGGATTGCTCTTGGGTTTTGCTTCTGTTTTGTTGTCTGTTTTTGTGTGTGCGTGTGTGGTCTAATCTGCAGAAAATGGCGGGCTGTTTGTTTATGTGTGTCAAGGTGAAGAATGTTTTATGATGGGCCAAGCTGGGCTAATACCCAAAAGGGTTGAATTTCAATAGTGTACGCGTTACTCTCCTTTCTTTATCACATTTCTAATGGCCTTTTGCACTTTATCCACTGGTTCGTAAGTGTTTACTAGGTAGGGAGGCGCAAACTGAAACAGTCTTCTGAAAAAGTTGTTCCTCACCTCAACTTTCTTTGGGGTTCTGACAATTAGGTATGGGTTGAGGTACTGTTCTTTTGGGTGTTTCTCCAAGTACTCCACAGCCTCTTCTATGTTCATTTTCCTCACAATTTCCGGATTGTTTCTGTCCCTTTCCAGCAGCATCACTTTCTTCGCACGTGTTGTGTCAACGAACTTGTACGGACCTGCAATCCACCGTGGGTCTAGCATAGCACGGCTATATTCGTGGGCGATATAGGGATCACCAATCATTTTCTGCAGCTGGTTTTCGTCGATCCCAGCCTTTCCCAAATCGCCTATTTCTTTTCGGCTGAGTTCCTTGACGTTTTCGAGCTTGCACTTGTCAAGGAGCGATCTTACTTCAGGGAAGACTCGGACTATGTTTGTTCTCAGGTAGAACTTTCTCTCACTGATCTCTGCACTGGCCCTTCCAATGAATCTCACGTAGAGCCAGTCGTCGCTGTGTATTCTAGCCCCCTTCATCTTAAGCAGAGCATAGCTGTGGGTAGATTTGCCTGTCCCTGTTGGGGCTATCAAGACGATTCCCTGTCCGTTTATCTCCACGCAACTTCCGTGAATGCTGTGGATGTCATGTTGGTCTTCTGCAATGTCACAGACGATTCCAAGCGCCCAGCTCTTGCACTGACCATAATACTCCGTGTTATAGATGATGGCTGTCTTAGTGTCAGGATTGTAGTACGCGTGTGGTCTACCTCTGTCAAATTTTGGGTCGAGGACCACATAGATTCGACCGTGAGACCTTGCGTCTCGTTTCTCGGCAAACCAGTTCTCTATCCAGAATTCGTACAGATGTGGAGAGTTTGTTTCAAGTTGCATGCAGAAGTTGTCTATGCTTGCCTTCCAGCCGTACCGCATGTCGCCTAGGGTTTGCTCCGCCTGTGCGACGAGCTTGTCCCTTTTCTCCTTTGATATTATGTCGTAGTCTACTCTTCCGATTACTCTAGTCAGCTTGTTGTAGCTATTCATACCCGACTTCCCTGTGGTGACGCGTGTTTCTATTATAAGCTTTTTATATAAAAATAATAATTAAGACGGTCTTTCTAAACAACTCACGTGTCATTTGGGCTTGTCGAAACCTTCAATGAACCCACATCTTAAAGAGGCCACGTAGGGAAATGTCTGAATGCATGCATACAGCGTTTAACGTACTTCCTTTACGTTTTGACATTAGAAAGCGTAAAGAATGCGTAAAACTCCAAGAATCGGGGAACGCGTGTGCATGCAAGATGATAGTAGATGAATGAATGTTTTCTTGTGTTTGAAAATGTCTCACAGAAGAAAAAACTTTTAGAACATCTGTAATGCTTCTAGGATTAAGATGAAATACAGACAACTGGGCAAAACAGATCTAAAGGTTAGCCTAATAGGAATTGGAACCGAGCACTTAAAGAAGCTTCCAGCAGAAGAGATTAGGCAAATAATTGACTACGCTATA
>CP070709.1:128418-131071 GCA_020350305.1 Candidatus Bathyarchaeota archaeon | reverse complement strand
GGAACTCGAATCAGAATAAAAAACGCGTATGCGAGGAAGGGTCTCGCAGATCAGTTGGAACTGACCTCTAGATCTTTCACATCCATAGATATTATAACAGACCCACAGAAGTAACTATCTTTCTTCCACCTTACCGTGTGACGCGTGCTATGTTACACAGGTCTCGCAGACACTACGCGCGTAGAAATAGTTTCGGTGAAGTGCCCAGAAAATGGCAACTCCACCAAACGCACTTGGATCTGCCTCATCAAGAGTCGTTTATTTCCATCGCGCAGTCCAATACTCTTGGACAGACTAGGCATTCTCGCGGGATAGGTTTGTTCTTAGGACGACATGCCAAGTATCCAAGATACCCAGCGCACCTTGAAGGCCCTTTTTCTTCCTTCTCCGGTGGTTTGACCAGAGGCTCTTCTCTTTTCTTTTCTTTCTCTTTTTGCTTTTGAGTTTGAGTAGAAATCGCGTCTAGTTTGATGAAACAGTGAGGACAAGCGTAGTACTGTTCCGCTGATGCTGTTGACAAATCACTCAAGAGAATGGGCTGTTCAATCTTTCTTTGGCATTTCGGATTTGGACAAACAACTAGTCCGCGTTCATTTGGCAATTCCATCTCATCGCTGGCTTCCGGTGTCAAAATCTTGATTTGTTCAAGGATATAGATTTAATGAAGTCAAAATATGTAAAATGAGTATGCGCGCGCGTTGCACCTTCTTGAAACGTTTTTGTTCTTTTGACAAACATGCGACAGCTCTATTTTTCTTTTTCAACTTCCTTGATCACGTCTTCGACTATTTCTAGGCCAGCGTCTACGAGTTCTCTAGTTATAGTCAGTGGCGGAACTATTCTGAGGGTGGAAGCGCCGCATGATATTATGGCTACTCCTCTTTTCCAACACCTCAGCATAACTTCCCTAGCTTTGTCAGCCCCTGGAATCTTGGTTTCTTTGTCTTCCACAAGCTCAATGCCAATCATCAATCCCTTCCCTCGAACATCCCCGACAATTTCACGCTCTTGTTTTAGGTTTTGCAACCACTTCATGATGTAGTTGCCCTGTTTTTGAGCGTTTTCAAGAAGTTTCTCTTCCTTAATCACATCTATAACCGCGAGTGCAGCCGCGCAGGCTAAGGGGTTTCCTCCAAAGGTGCTGGCATGGGAACCCCCTTCCCAGTCCATCAGCCGAGCTCGAGCCACAGTTGCACCCAAGGGAAGCCCCGATGCTAGGGCTTTCGCTGCACAAATAACGTCGGGTTCGACTTTCCAATGCTCAATGGCGAACCATCTTCCAGTTCTGCCCATACCCGACTGAATCTCGTCGTCGATTAAAAGGAAACCATATTTGTCAGCCAGTTTTTTGAGACGTTGAAAGTATTCTGGAGGAGGAATCACATATCCGCCTTCTCCTTGGATGGACTCAAAAACGATGCCAACAACTTCTTCTGGAGGCACGTATTTTTGCAGAACCAGCTCATCGATGAAGTCTACACACCAGTAACTACAGTCTGGATATGACAGCTTGAAGGGACAGCGATAACAGTAAGGATAGGGCACGTGCGTTACTCCAGGGAGCATAGGAAAGTAGTATCTTCTATGAACCAACTTGCTCCCGGTGAGGGACAGCGCCCCCAACGTTCGACCGTGGAAGCCGCCGATAAAGGCGATGAACCGATGCTTGCGGGTGTGCCACTTAGAAAGTTTGACAGCTGCTTCCACAGCCTCTGCTCCACTGTTTCCAAAGTACACCTTTTTCTCAAACCCTCCAGGGGTTATTTCAATCAGTTTTTCAGCAAGATTCACAACCTCTCTGTAATAGAAATCTGTGTTAGAGTAATGGAGAAAACTGTCGCATTGGTTCTTTATCGCGCTAACAACTTTGGGGTGGTTGTGCCCTACGTTTAGGCATACCAACCCGGAGTTAAAGTCTATGTATTCGTTCCCATCCACATCTTTTACAATACAATCCTTTCCCGATTCTATGACAAGCGGATAAAAACGAACATAGGAAGATGAAATCGAAGCCTCATCCCTCTTGACCAACTCCCTCGCCTTTGGACCAGGCGGGCGAACAACTATTCTCGGATAGCTACTCATATCCCTCACCAAGAATATTCCATTAACGCGCGGTGTTTCTTATAGCTATCTGAGATGTCTGAAAGGCTTTTTTATAATTCAAAATCAGAAGTAGGGAAAAACATCTCAGCAAAGGATAGATAGCAGCGAACGAAACTGGAAAACGGATTTGCTTGTAGAGAAGCTACTTGGACCCGGCTTTAGTCACTGTTATTTCAATTGTTGAAACGTTTGATTCTTGCCCCTCAGCTCTAACCAGTCTTTCAGTGCCAATGTCAATACTTTTTATTTCTAAATCCTTTACAAAGGCACGGCGAAGCAGTTCAATAGTATCAACTGCCCTGCTGATCGCCCGCCCCCTTGCTTTAACAACGACCTTTTTCTCGCCAGCGTTAAAGAAGGTTATGCAGGCAACTCCATAGTTCATTACCGGTTTTCTTCCAATGAGGACAACGTTGTCGGCTTTGGTCGCTTTCTCTTTGACTGTTTTCTCTTCTTCAGGTTTCGTCTTTTCTCGCGCCAAGTTTCGTCCACCTCTTCGTTGACATCAACGTTTGTTGTAGATTAAGCTATGCGTTGAGCTGTGGTC
>CP070709.1:123158-128318 GCA_020350305.1 Candidatus Bathyarchaeota archaeon | reverse complement strand
TTCGCTAAACCCATGATGAAATAAACCAGACCTAATATGAATAGAGGATTCATCAAGATTTTTCTCTCATTGTAATTATGCATCTGTCTCTTTATCCGCGAAAATAAATAAGTCATCTATCGTCGTTTTTAGGACTTTGGCTATTTTATGAGATAGGATAAGTGAGGGATTGTATTTTCCCTTCTCTAGGTAGAGGATCGTTTCCCGTCTTACTCCCACCCTCTTTGCAAGGTCTTCCTGCGTCAGATCGTATCGTGCCCTAAGTTCCTTGATTCGTGTTCTAAACGACATCAGAGATCGCCCTTTCTACTGTAATACCACCGTAACAAACCATTTGAGATACCAGAGACGAGCATTATTGCAATTATGGCCCATCCAGCGTCAAGTTCAGGCAAAGCAAGAAACTCTGTTCCGAATATTATGAACAACGCTAGTGATATCATGAAAGCGAGACTGATCCAGTAAGTCCCAATAGCTGCTTTTCCACTAATCTTCATGGTGCGTTCATCTTTTGTAGGATAACCAGATTTTCTGTCTCTATGAAGTTTCCACAAAACAAACACTCCAACCAGCAGGACGAGGACTGCATTCAAGATTAAGATTATTGGCCACACAAAATCGGTCATTTCTTACGGTTCCTCCTTTTTCTTTCCTACAAAAGATAATGTGTTGCCAGTGCCTATCAGACCTATTCCGGTTATGCCCACAACCGTTGCAACGCCTGCGTGGTCTGCGCCTATGATTGGTTCTCCAAAAGCCATTAAATATGCACCGATTAGGCATGTTACTATTCCCAAGATGCGAATGATGTTTTTCCATTTTTTCAACGTTTTTCCTCCGTTGTTTATTTATCACAATTTATTATATATTTCTAACTCTATGTTAGAAATAACTAATATCCAATATTTAAGATTGTCGGTAAATCCTCGGAATAACAGAAAATACGCAAATAACGGGGGCTGTTCATCCAAAGGTGTGCGAAAAACCTCAAGGAAGTTTTATCTAAACTTCAAACCCACGACGTTTTAGCGTTCATGTGGGATGCGCGCGCGTTAAAATTTAACCCCCTACACACAAGAAAAGGGGGAAGTGGATGGGTATCGCTACGCAGTTTTCAGAGTTGGTTTGGAGAGTTCCCTGCGAACGAGCACATAAAACATAGCATTATAAATCGCCATAATGAGAACCGCAATGATTCCTAGCACCATCAGCACTCTGGCAATGTCGTTGGAAATCCACTGCAACAGAAATCTGAGGAAACTCGGCAACACATCCGCAAGATAGGTAAAGTCAAATGGAAAAACCACAAAGAGCCAAGCAATGGCGACAAGGTCAAGGATAGCCCCAAATACATCAAAGAGACGAACAAGGTTCTTGCGACCAAATAACCCTTTCAAGGCAGATGAAACAATCCCGTACATTATAGACCCATAAAACAAGAGCATCTCCAAAGTGCCGAATTTTGAAGTAAAAAAACCTGTTGCCCCCGTCTGATGAGCAACGAAGTACAACACAATCAAGAAGCCAACCACAACTCCAACGATGTTTCCGACACGCTCGGAATATGAAAGAGTGTCCTTCTTCGCCTCTGCCTCTGCATGTCTAGTAAACCAGTTCTTAGTCGCTTTTGTCTCGCTCAAAACGATTTCATCCCTGACGAGTGCTTGTCCTTAATGCGTGGCATTCTTCAAGATTTAAGCCTTACTGCATCCTTCTACCTTCCACTTTTCCAACCTTCCGATAGGCAGAACCGAAGGTGCTTGTTTTGTATCAGAGGTGTGAAAAGTTGTTTTGAGCTGGAAGGGTTGAGTGTTCAGTCTCATTCACTAATCTAAGTTTCTTCCACAAGTCATAAAACTGAAAAAGGATCAACAGCAAAGGGGGGAATAATGTTCTTAGTCATTAGAAGAGAATAAGGCTATCATTCGCAGTTTATATGAAGCCTTGAATATCTGCTTAGGTTTAGAGAAAGCGCGCGCGAAAGCTACGAAATGTCGTTGCGCATATTTTTTCAGTTTCCAATATTTACGAGTCCAAGGTTGAATGTGGAAGACATCTCAAGGTGAGTACATTATGTCTAAGCAACAGAATAAGTTGGGACTAATTAGAGAATTTCTCTCGCAACCCTTAGAGAAAGACGAGATTGCATTCTTGTATTTAGGGTACGCTGGAGTTGTTCTGAGGTTGGAAGACGAAGTGGCGGCATTCGACATTGCAAATCTTCTAGGAAACAGTGAGATAGCTGCTCTCAGTAGGCTCTGTCTCCTAGCTTACACGCACAGTCACACGGACCACTACAACCGCGCCCGTGCACGCAGAATTCTGAAGGAAACGAACGCTCACATCGTGGCTCAGAAACAAGTGGCAGAAGATTTGAAGGGTGAAGCCCACTTAGAACGACTCACTGTTGCAGAACACAGGAAATCTATCAGAGTGGGCGGCTTTGAAGTTGTAGCGATCGACGGAGTTCACCCTAGACCAATAAGCATCTACAGGATCAAGAAAGGCAGATTCAACGTTTTCCATGGTGGAGACTCAGGATACTGCCCAGTGAAAGATTATCCAGCAAAACTAGTGTTTCTCCCCACTGGCCTTCCTTCCCCCTCATGCTCTCCAGAAAGCGCTCTAAAATTCACTCTAGATCTCAAGCCACGAGTGGCAGTTGCAATGCATGGCAAGCTAGCTCAGATGAACAAGTTCAAAACGCTTGTCAAGAAAGAACAGCCCGACACAACTATCATAATTCCAGAAAAGAACAAACCAGAGACAATCCTCATTTAATATCGCGCGCAATCCATAATCCTTAAATAAGACATATGAAGTATATTTCATATGAAGAATTATTCATGTGTGATGCCAATGAAACGTGGTTTAAGCGAAACCTGCTACCTGTTCTTCTCAACACTATCAAATCCGACAAGACTGGGAATTCTAGAATTCCTCAGTGAGGGGCCAAAGAATGTTACAGAGATTTCTGAGGCTCTTAATCAGAAACAAAGCATGATCTCCCATAATCTTAAATCGCTAGAAAGATGTGGATTTGTCTTCTCCGAGAGAAAAAAGAAAGAACGGCTCTACTCTGTGAACAAAGAAACAGCGGGACGACTATTCAAAATATTTGCCTACCATGCTGAAAAGTATTGCCCAACTAAAGGGAAGTGCCTGACGAACGAAGGCCGCAGAAAGCGAAGAAAGAGAGACGCATCGAATCTACTTTATGTGGATCGTTATTAAAAGAGGGTGAAATGGGTGGTTCTAAGAACTATAATTCGGATTGATGAAGAGAAATGTACAGGTTGCGGATTATGTGTGCCGGCGTGTGCAGAAGGGGCTATTGAAATTGTTGATGGAAAAGCCAGGTTGGTAAGTGACATCTATTGTGATGGTTTAGGAGCTTGTATAGCAGAATGCCCGCAAGGAGCCTTGACTGTTGAAGAGAGAGAAGCAGAGGAGTTCGACGAAAAAGCGGTAAAAGACAACCTAAAGATAGAGGAATCAGCTCCACTGGTTCACCATTCCCATCCACTACACCAATCCTGCTCCTCAGCTCAGATAGTACGTTTTGAAAGAAACTTGGGAGAAAAGGAAACAGTGAACAGACCGAAGAATAGTGCGTCTATGCTCTCTCATTGGCCTGTTCAACTAACATTGCTACCGCCCAATGCTCCATTCTTTGAGAATGCAGATCTACTAATAGCCGCGGATTGTGTACCCTTCGCTTGTTCAAGTTTTCACAATGATTTTCTAAACGGAAGAATAGTTGCAGTTGGATGCCCTAAACTTGACAATGCCGAATCCTACAAGAAGAAACTGACTGAAATCTTCAAAAGAAACAGCATCCGAAGCATCACTGTGGTCAATATGGAAGTTCCATGTTGTTTTGGGTTACATCACCTTGTCAAAGAAGCTTTGGACTCCTCGGGAAAGAGCATCCCTCTGAAACAAGAGATAATCACGATAAAAGGAGACAGGACCCCCCCCTTCTCATAGGTTTGATAAGTGATTACAAGAGTGAAGAATCTTGAAAGGATCAAGTTATGAAACTTGCCCGGGTATAAAAAAATTCATTCGCCCCATTCCCAAATACATCAAATGCCCCAATTGCGGTGGAAACGCGGAAATATGGAGCGACGAGGAAGTCGGGACATGCACCACATGCGAAGAAGAGGTTGGCAGACCCGAAAAAGAGCAGTCATGCCTAGACTGGTGCGAGTACGCGGACAAATGCAGGGAGATTATCAGCCATCAGAAGCGTTAGCATGCGTGCACTCTAATATTCAGACATCAATGTGGTAAAAATCACTGTGTAATCTTCCTTACTCAACTTCATTATGAAACCACTCATTCAGTTTATCTTCTAAACGACTTGTCATCTTCATTTTTATGACTTGTTGAAGAAACTGCAAGAGTAAACCATCAAATGGACCATTGCTTGTAGACGCTGTTATTTCTTCTTGGCAATGTAGTCAATATATGCTTGCTTTTGCTCTTTTTTCCCTATCTTTTCCCATCTTTCCCTATCTATTCGCATCTTTCTGTATCTTTCTGCATCTTTTCCCATCTAATCCTATCTATTCCTATCGTGACTTGAGCAATATTCAAACGCTGTTCACAAAAAGAAGCTCACTTCAAACTTTTCAAAAAAATAGATAGGGGGGTCTAGAGAGAGAATAAAAGAATGTAAAAAACCCAAACACAAAAGCAAAACAGCACACCCATAAACACAAAGAATCAAGCAGAAACAACTTTTTAGGACGAACAATAATATGGTAACCAAAATCATCGGAGGCTAAAAAACAAGTGTATGACGAACACAAACTCAGCGAAATCCACAAAAAAAACAAAAACTGGAAAGAAAAAACAGTTCCAGAATGGATAAGCAGACACCCAGAAAGAAAAAACAGCTTTCATACTTCATCAAACATACACATAAAACGATTATACACGCCAGAAGACATCAAAAACGTAGACTACACACGAGACCTAGGCTTCCCAGGAGAACCCCCATTCACACGAGGATTACACGCAACGATGTACCGAGGACGCCTATGGACCATGAGACAATTCTCAGGATACGGAACAGCCCAACAAACAAACAAACGATTCAAATACCTACTAAAAGAAGGCGAGACAGGATTAAGCATAGCATTCGACTACCCA
>CP070709.1:120046-123058 GCA_020350305.1 Candidatus Bathyarchaeota archaeon | reverse complement strand
CGGAGCAGCCATGAGAGTTGCTCCAGTCGGAGTTTTCTATCACGATAACCTAGAGCAACTGCGGTCTGTGGCCTACAGCCAGAGCAGAATTACTCATATTCACGAGTTGGGAATGGAGGGTGCAGCCATACAAGCTTGTGCAGTAGCGTTGGCTGTAACTGCTGATCCATCTTCTGAGTTGGATTCCCATGCCTTCTTAGGTAAGCTGAAGGATTTTACGCACAACGAGGTGTACAAGCAAAAACTGGAAAGGGTGCGGGAATTGCTGGGCGAAACGAACAAACGGAGGGTTGCGAGGGAGCTTGGAAACGGTGTTGAAGCCTACAACTCTGTTCCTACGGCCATCTATTGTTTCTTGCGCAAACAGGGTAGTTTTGAGGATTCTGTTCTTTACGCCATAAGTTTGGGCGGAGATACAGATACCATAGGCGCCATGACTGGAGCCATCGGCGGCGCATACCACGGAGATCAAGCCATTTCCGAACGGTGGAAAAGCAGGCTGGAGAGGGGAGACTACATAGAAGAGCTGGCGGAAAAGCTGTTGTTAATAAAGAATCGCAAGTAGACTATGAAGTTTACGTCATGCCTTCAAGGAGGGATTTCACGTTCTTTCCCAGAACAGCGTGGTTGTATCCACCTTCCAATACTCCGTAACGTCTTCCTTGGCATATCTGCTCTGCAAATTCTTTTATCCTTCTGCCAATCGTTTTGTAGTCTTCTGTTTTCAGTAGGCCACCCCAATCTTGTTCGTGTCTGTCAAATCCAGCAGAAACCGCAACAATATCGCAGTCTTTTTCCGTGGTGAGGCATCTTGCGAGATCGTTCAAGTACGTTTCTCTGTTTCCGCCTTCAACATGAAAATAGGTGACTTGGGGGGTTCCGCTGAAGATGTTAGCGGTTCCGTCTCCGTAGTGTAGGTCGATGTCCACTATCAAAGCTTTCGCGATCTTTTTTGCTTGCGTCAGTTTTTCTATTGATATGGCTACGTTGTTGAAGAAGCAGAAACCCCAACACGAATTTTGACTTGCGTGGTGTCCCGGAGGTCTTATCAAACCGAAGGCTGGTTCTCCCTGCATGGCTAACTCCGATGCTTTTACGGCTCCACCAACCGCTAGGATAGCAACTTCGTAAAGCATTTCGTGTCTTTTGATCGAGTTTATGTGGCTCTCTCCATGAACCAACCTTAAGTCTTCTTTGGTGGCTAGTTCGGGTTTGACAAATTCGAAACGACCTCGTAATTCCTTGTAAATGCTCTCCATTCTTCCCGGTGCTGAAGCGGGATCTGATGAATACACTGTTCTAAATTCCTTGTGGTGAACCACTTTCATTTTATTCTTCGACCTATAAGGACAACCAACGCTAGTTCTTTACATTCTCGATGTGCCCACGCACTTTGTCACAGTTCGATGCGACAAGGGTGTGCCACTCTCGGTTTTGCGCTAAGTACACACACTCGCACCTAATAGATAATCTGTAGGACGTTGTCGATTTTTCTGATTTTGTCTGTAGCAGTACGTGCGTCTTTGTAGCTTAGCTTTCCTCTCTTCCTCAGATTGTCGAGTTTCTTGAGCGTTGAAAAGAGAGTGTCAAAGGCATCTTTTACGTTTAGATCGTTGTTCATGTTCTTCTCAAAGGCTAGGAGGAGATCGTCAACAAGTTTTTTGGCTTTCCCGCTTGATTCCTCTGTTTTCGCTTTCTCTAGGCTGCGAACCATGTTCTTAAATAGATCTAGTTTTTGGCTTGCTCTTTTCATCTTTTTGAGGGTGAAGTTCAACCTTTTTCTATAGTGTTCATAGATGAGAAAGAAGCGTATCTGCTCTCCAGCATAGCCTATTCTGACTAAGTCACTAGGGTAGTAGACATTGCCTTTACTTTTGGACATTTTCTTTCCATCAACAAAGAGATGCTGACCATGAAACCAGTAATGGGCAAACTCCTCCCCTGAAACACCTTCAACAATTGCGATTGTATAGTCGTGATGTCTTGCAAGATTGTCTATTCCTCCACAGGCGATATCTACAGTGAAGCCCAAGTATTTGGTAATTGTAGCTGCGTCCTGAATGTTCCACGCCGGTCGACCTTTGCCTATCTCCGTATCCCAATAGTCTGCGTCACCTTCTTTGTAGCCATGCCATAAGATGAAGTCTCCTCGGTTCCACCTGTTGCCGGGATAGGTGTCCTTGTGGAAGCGTCGCTTCTTTCTTGGCCATTTGCTCATATCCAGCTTTGACAGCTTTCCGAAATCTTCGAATTTCAGAGGATCATAATACGCGTTGCGCCTGCCCTTGTGCTTGTAGTAGTATGCACAATCCTTTTCCAGAAGATTCTTGATGAGTTTTGCTGCTTCTTCCACCGCAGTGGAAGAGCATGCCATCATGCATGCACTGTACGTGGGACTCTTAATTCTTAAAAGCTCAGAGTCCCTCAAAAAAATCCTTCTATTTCTTTCCGCCAATTCCTTTACTGAAACATGTTCCTTTTCAGCTTCGACTATAGCCTTGTCTTCAATGTCGGTTAATGATATCAGCCGTGTTACATCATAACCCAAGTATTCCAAGTAACGTTGAAGCAAATCTTCATAAAGAAACGTCCGATAGTTTCCTATGTGGGGCTGTCGGTAAACCGAGGGGCCACAAGTGAACATTCTTACCTTTCCGTTTTCTCTAGGTCTGAACTGCTCAATCTGTCTTGATAAGGTGTTGAAAACTTTGAGCAAGAGCCTACACAACCTTCTGTTCTTTAAATCTAGCAATCAAAAAACGTATTAACTTTTCGCGCGCATTAGTTCTTGTCTGGATCTGACCTAACATTAGGTTGATATAAGTCTTTGTAAGTGTTAATTGATGAGAGGATTTCGATGAAGTTAGTAGATATTCTAGAAAAACTTTCAAACGCTTGCGGCGTGGCAGGAAGAGAAGATGAAGTTCGAGACTTAATGAAGGAGTTGCTGAAGCCAAACGTTGACGAGATTACCGAAGACAAGCTTGGAAACATCATCGGCGTCAGGAAAGG
>CP070709.1:116964-119946 GCA_020350305.1 Candidatus Bathyarchaeota archaeon | reverse complement strand
GCAAAGGTGACCGAAAAATCGGATCCTCGTGAGGTTCAGTCAAGGTACAAAAATGAGACGTACCGCGTTGCGGACGCTCTCGTTAGCGATGACACTGGTACAATAAAATTAACTCTATGGAATGAACAAATTGATGAAGTCAACGTTGATGATACGATCAAGATTGAAAACGGATATATCACTTCGTTCAGAGGAGAGATTCAACTGAACGTAGGGAAATATGGAACCCTAAATGTCACCTAGGTTAACATTAGTTTCTTCAAGATGGAGAGTTTAGTTTAGAAATAAGCAGAGGTGAAAATGATGAGGTATGAAAGAGGAGAGCGGAGAGGATTTGGTTCACGATTTCCCCCAAAACCCGTTGAGTTAGGAAAAGAATACGATGTGGAAATTGAAGAGACCAGCCGCCGAGGCGAAGGCGTTGCGCGGATCAAGGGACTCGTGTGCTTTATTCCAAATGCCAAACCAGGTGAGCATGTGCGGATAAAGATAACGAGGATAAGTCGAAGATTCGCTGAGGCAGAAGTGGTTGGAAAAGCGGAGGAAAAAGTGGAAGCGGAAGCAGTAGTGGAAGCAAAGGAAGGCGAAACTGAGTAACCTGGAATCTTTGTACGTCAAGTTCTTTGAGAGTAGCTTGAAGGGCTTTGTCTTCTTCTTGGCTAGTTTGGTCCTACCGTTTGGGATTTAGAAGTAAATGGCAGTTACGTCTCAAAAATACTAGTTAGACATGGCGACCCATTTTTTCAGGCTGGTTTGTTTTTTGGTTGAGTAGAACTTCCTCATTCTTTGAGCAACAGTTTCCACACTTTTTTCAGAAAAATCTCGTTGGTTACAGAGAAATTGATAGAGGTTCTTTTCGTCGAGTTTTCCACATTTAAGAGCGTAGTCGGATGTGATGTTGGGTTTTAAGAAGATTTTTCGAACTTCATTGTAGTGTTCAGGAATCTTTGACCTTACGTTGTTAGGTAGTTTCTCTATGTTGCCATATTTCTTCAATAGTTTTAAGGCTGTTTTGGGACCTATTCCTTTCACTCCATTGTTGAAGTCGGTTCCGATCAAGATTGCTAGGTCTATGAGTTGTTTATGAGTGAGTTCATGATAGGAAAGGAGTTCCTTCAAGTCGATGAGTTCGGGTCTCAATGGTCGAGAAACTCGCTTGCTGGGTAGAAACTCTTTGCCCGAGATTGTGAGATATCTTAAGAGACGGGGTGATCCGAAAAGGAGAGCGTCGTAGTCACGGCTGCTTGAAGCCCAAACGTCTCCTCTTGCAGCCATGTAGGATGTTTGAGCTTCTGCTTCGCTGGGTGCTTGAACGAAAGGTATTCCGAGGAGTTTGAGGAGTTGTTTGGCGTCATCAATTAATGGTTTTGTCAAGCGGCTTGTCATAATTGCCTTGGAGAAAGCTGTGGCGTAGTCTTTAGTCTTGAGTGCTTTTTTCCATTCTTTTGTAGCCTTTTCTCGGAGTTCTCGTCTCTTTAGTATTTCTTGTTCTTTGAGTAGAGGCGGTTTTCCGTCAAAAACGAAGATTAGGTCAATCCCGTAATTGTGTATCAGGTGTGTGGAGCGGAACATGAGTCCGGTGAGGTGGGAGGTGATGTGTCCGTTTGAGTCTCTTAGAGGTGTTCCGTCTGGTGTTCGAATTAACGATAAGAATTGGTACAGTGTGTTGTTGGCGTCTACTGCAAGGTTCTTGCCTCTGAGGTCTTCTAAACGTATTGTTTTTTTGATTATGATGGGTGTGAGGTTGACTCCCAAGTTGAAGCCCTAGGCATTCATTATGTATAATGGGAGGCAATAATTTTTTTGTAGCTTGTAAAAAGAGAGCAGTTTCAGAATGCTGTCACTGTATCTTGGGGATTAGTGTTTTTCTGCTCATAAAAACTAAGCTGTCACGGGTCTCTGTTACCTCAAAGTCGTGTCGTTTGAAGAATGGAATATTTGTAAATCCGGTGCATAGTGTTATCAGTTTTGTTTTGTCCTCGTTGAGGATTGCTTGCATGAGAGTGTTTCCATAGCCTTTTCCGCGATGTTCAGGTTTCACGTAGATCTCGTGTAGTCTGATTTCTTCAGCGGTTTCTGAGGTTACCGCGCGACCTAGCATACAATCTAGACTGTCTACAAGTCGGTAGAGCGTTTGGTGCCCACTTGGTTCCTTGACAATCTGCATAGCGTAATTCTCCTTTCTGGAAGATTGCCACAAGGAAACGTTGCTATGTTATAAGGCTTTCTCCGAAAAGTTTACTATTCTGTCCCATTATTTGCTTTAGTCTCTCTCTTTAGACCCCCTATATAGCCCCCCTACCTGGGGGGATTAGGCTGAAACGGTTTTTGACCAAATCGTCGGGTGAGCTACCTGAAAAACTGTTGAATGGTGTGGGTGATGTTCAGAAACGCTTCATCAACATTAAGTTAATTTATGCATGCGTACTGAGTGCGCAGGAAGAATCCAGTCTACTTTACAAACTTCCTTCGATTCCTTTTGAATCTCTTCTTGCATTTCACACTACAGAAATAGTATGTTTCTCCTTCATGCTTGATCTTGAATTTGGCTGTTTTTTCGTTCAGAACCGCGCCGCAAACAGGATCTCTAGGCACTGTCTCGTTCCTCACCCAGGTGTGCGCGTTGCGATGCTGTTTAGACTTGGTGTATGTTCTAGTTCTTCTACGCGGACTCCGTTGTGATTGTCAATGATTCTTAATTTGCTGTGTCTCCCGATTTTCAGTTGAGTTTCACCTTTGTAAGCGGTGACGTTTGCATTTTCAATTTCAACTGTGTCATCGATGGAAAGGGAGTTTATCCTACCATTCCATAGAGTTAGTTTCACAGTGCCAGTTTCGTCTGTCAAAGTTGCATTGGCAAACACAACGTATGTGTTGTATTTTGTCAGAGCTTGTTGTGGTCTTGAAATTGCGAGGACACGAGCTTTCAAGTTAATCCGCTTCATTCCAGCCTTCAAATCCCCAATTTTATGATACCCCACT
>CP070709.1:113317-116864 GCA_020350305.1 Candidatus Bathyarchaeota archaeon | reverse complement strand
TCACCCGCAACCTTAATAAAATCACGCGCCGACAAGCCGCCACCAACAACCGCCACAACCTCATGCTTCTTCTTCAAATTCTTCAGCAAATCCACATACTTGGCTATAAGCGCAGAGTCCACCGGAGAGGCCACCACCGAACCGCCAACACGAATCACAACCCTCAACCGAAAACACCTTACCACCTAATGTTCGCAACAGAGCATAAATAAAACTCTCCCTGCTATCCTTCAATACCTCACTGTTTCAATATCTACGCATCCAAGCACCAACGCCTCAACACGGTAAACAGAAAAACAAAAAATCGTCACAAACCCAAATAATAAGTCTAAATCACGGAGAGATAAAAATGACCCAACTCGAACTCATCTTCCTAGGAACCGGAGGCGGAAGATTCGTAACCATCACTCAAAAAAGAAGAACCGCCGGAATACGCATGCTCTCTGAAAAACTGAACATGCACCTAGACCCAGGACCCGGTGCACTCGTGCACTCACTAAACATGGGATTAAACCCGCAAAAAATTCGAACAATACTGGTCTCCCACAGTCACCCAGACCACTACACCGACGCAGAAGTCCTCATTGAAGCCATGACCCAAGGAACGACCAAAAGGAGAGGAACCTTAGCCGCAGCCCACAGCACCCTATTTGGTAATAAAACATGTGGGCCAGTGATTTCAAAATATCATCAGCAAATGCCTGAGAAAGTAATAGAATTGAAACCAGATGTTACTTTCAACGTTAACGACATGAAAATAATAACCACCGAGGCCAGACACACGGACCCAGACACTGTGGGGTTTCGACTAGAAAACAAGGATTTCGGAGACATCGCTTACAGCTCTGATACCGAGTTCTTCAAGGGCGTTGGAAAACAGTACGAAGGTGTCCGACTCCTATTGTTGTGTGTTATGAGACCTTCTGGAAAGCCTTGGAAAGGACACATGACCACTAATGATGCAATCAAAATTGTAGAGGAGGCTGGTCCAGAGATGGTTGTGATGACCCATTTCGGGATGCAAATGATCTTTAGTGGGCCTTATCGCGAGGCGAAGCTGATTAAGCAAGGAACGGGAATTCCTACCACAGTGGCTTTGGATGGGATGCACATAAGCGTAGGTGAGGAAATTCAGGTGCGAAGGACGGAGAGAAGACAGAAAGGTTTGGATGAGTTTGTGAAATCGAAGAAATGAATTCTACTTGATTTTGTCTCTATATTTATTCATGATCTCTTTGAATGATTCTGCAGCTTTTTCTGGATTCTGAGCTTTGAGTATAGAGGAGATAACGGCGATTCCATCCGCTCCAGTCTCAAGGACTAAGTGAGCGTTGCTTAGATTTATGCCCCCTGACGCGAACACTGGTAGATGGGTTAAGGATTTAGCTAATCTTACGGTGTTAAGGGGTATTACCTCGCATTGAGTGACGGATGTGGTTGGAAAGACAGCGCAGAAAGATACGTAATCCGCCCCGACAGTTTCAGCCCATTTGACTCTTTCTAAATCATTGCCCACAGTGTAGCCTATTACGCTTTGCTCACCGAGTGCTTTCCTTACATCCGCTGGAACGACATTGTATCTATCCATGTGTACCCCGTGCGCTTCAACTTCTTTTGCCAGTTGTATATCGTTGTTTATGATTAATGGCGCATTGTAGCCATTTGCCAAATCCAACAATTTCTTAGCCAGTTCCAAAGGTTTAGACTCTTTCTGCCCAGTTGCCCAAAGCTGCAGTACGTCAACTCCTCCTCTCAAGGCTTTCTCAACCACATCAAGTAGCCTACGGTGAGGCATGGTTGGGTCAACCACGAGATACAAACCTTGTAGTCTTTTCAACGAATCACTTCCAGCCCCTTTGACGAGCTTTCCAATAAGCCTCCCAATACGGGTCGGTGGTTGGCTTTCTTAGCCGTTGGTGTTCGCCATTTTTTTCGATCCATCTTCCATGTTGTTTATCCATTATTTTTCCAATGGTCTTAGCCTTAATCCCGTTTGACAGTAGAGTCTTGAGAACTTCTTGGGTCTTCTCTGGCTTCACAGTAATGATTAGAGTCCCTTCGCTTAATGTCATGTAAGGGTCCAAGTCAAATAGGTCACAAATAAGCTTCGCCTCTTTGGTCATTATGGCATTAGAAAGGTCCGTCTCTATGCCTACTTTGGAAGCTTCAGCAAGCTCATATATAGCCCCCAGTAGTCCACCCTCAGTTACATCATGCATAGCCGTGACTCCCTCATCTCTTAAGCCCACTGACGCAGCGGTCAAAGCGTCCTTGACTACGCTAAATTGATAGAAATATGATTGAGCCTTTCTAAGCAAGGATGATCCATACGCGTTTTCAACGGTCTTGGGAAAAGTTTTCGCCAGTATTCCAGTAGTAGCTATGGCTACTCCCTTCGTCATAATTACCGAGTCTCCTGGCCTTGCCATACTGCTGGATAGGTAGCGGTCTTCTGGAGCCAGGGTCATCATGACGCCGCCACCTATAATTGTGTAGTCGCACCCCACATATCTACCGGTGTGTCCTCCTAAAATAGCGATGCTCAATTTGTCGCACTCTCTGTGAAAGGCGTTCCAATATTCTTCAAACTCTTCGTCTTTCATGTGTGGAGGAAGGGTAAAGTTGGTCATAATGAATTGTGGTGGAAACCCGCAGGTGCTTATGTCTGAGGATAGTAGGTGTATGGAGAGCCAAGCGGAATCTTGCAGGCCAAGAACGGGGATGACTGATAATGGGTCTGATGTGACCACCAAAACTTGGTTGTATCCTAACTGAATTACGGCGTTGTCAAGTCCATGATTTGGGCCTATGAGGATTTCTGGTCTTTTTCTTCCTAACCTTTGATATACGATTTTTTCCATTAGGTCTGGAGAGAACTTTCCAACCTTGGATAGGTCAATCAAGTTTTTCCCCCAATTTGACAGCTATTCCTAGGAATGCACCAAAAGGAAAAAGGGAGGACTGTACCTTTCCAAAAATCTTGGGAAAGACTGCTGACTTCCAATAGGGTATTATATATTTGTCGTCGAGGGCGTCCTTTAACGTCCGTTTCATGCAGATGATGGAATAGAACTTGGCGTTTTTGTAATAGGGGTTTTTTCCCATTTTTACTTGGATGATTCTTCTTAAGGTGGACAGACTCCACTTGTTTATCAATCCAAAGATTATCCCTTTACGAGCGACTCTCGACGCTTCACGTATGACTTCTACGGGGTTAAGCATGTATATCATGCAGGCTACATAGGCTACGATGTCGAAGGAATTATCTTTGAAAGGTAGAACGGAAGATTCACCTCGCAATAGGTCCCCCCCGGGCCATAGGCCCTTAGCCTCCTTCAACATCAAATCGGATAAATCAAATCCATAGCACTTCAAACCAAAAGATTCGAACCATCTTGTGAAATGACTTGTACCACACCCTACTTCAAGTAAAGTCTCTGTTGGTCCCAGCGTGTCTAACAGCTTTTTCAACAGAGCCTTCTCTAATTCGTCCGCTCTTCTATACTTCTTCTGATAATAAGATTCATAAGTCTTGACGATGTCCTCT
>CP070709.1:110587-113217 GCA_020350305.1 Candidatus Bathyarchaeota archaeon | reverse complement strand
GCTAAAATCAAAACGAATCTTGTCTTCCCCAAGCTGGTTGCCAGTAACAAGGGCTCCTGTACCCGTGCACAGAAGCGAAGCGAATACGTGAGCTGCTGTGTGGCTTCGCATAAGTTTGTGTCTTCGTTCCCAATTTAGGACGCAATGCACATTGTCACCTTCTCCTAAGCCAGTCTGATCAACCTCGTGAGATATCTCTCCAGAAAACTTGGCAACATAAACAACATTGTACATTTCATTTCCCTTCAGGATTTTCCCAGTGTCCCACGGTTGACCCCCACCCTTAGGATAGAAGATTGTTTGGTCCAAAATTACATATTTTCCATCTTTAACGGAAACCACAGCGGCATCGCAATCTCTGCAGTAGCTATCGTCTAAATATAACACTCTAGTCACAGAGACAACCCCTTAACAATGTAACCTCAAGTTCGATGTAATAAGTTTGATGCACAAAAAAGGCGTGCATGCTTCTATCTTTATGAAAGGAAGCTATCTTCTGAGGAGACTAGCGTTCTCTCTCGTAATCTCTTCTGAGAAGAAGTTATCTTGAACAAGAAGGCAACGAGCAGCCCAGCTACAAAGCCACCGATATGCGCCCAGTACGCTACGCCGCCATACGGATTAAAGACGCCTGAAAAAAATTGGAGAAAGAACCAAAATCCCAAGTAGAAAACCGATTTAATCTTTGCAGTAGTGATAAAATATCCTAAGAACAACAGCGTGACGACGTTGGCTCTTGGGTAGAACAGTATATAGGCGCCTAATACGCCGGATATGGCCCCTGAAGCGCCCACAGCGGGAAGCCATGCTACAGAGGGATTAAACTGAAAAATGATCGAGGAATGAGCTATACCCGCGGAAACCCCAAAAACCAAGTATAAAATCAGGAATGTGATATGGCCAAACCTATCCTCCACATTATCCCCGAAAATGAAGAGATACAACATGTTCCCAGCAATGTGTAGGAAGCCGCCGTGCATAAACATCGAAGTAAGAAGCGTATAGAGTCTTTCTCCTTGCATTAGATAGTCTGGAACTGCACCATATTCAAAAAAGTCTGCTTCCGCAAATCCTCTGCTCAGTTGCAGGACAAATACAATAACGTTCGCTGCTATTAACATCCACGTTACGTAGGGTCGAGTTTTGGTTGGATTCTCGTCATATAAAGGAAACACAGTATCCCCACTTAAAACAAATCTAATCATCATATATGCTTTAGCATCTGTGCCTACACGACACATATAATTTATACATAGGCAAACAACCAAAATTTTAGTTCGCTTCTCTGAGCAAGCCGATACTTGATTCCTGAAACGTTAAAATACCACACTGCAAAACGTGGATTGCGAACCCTATTTGGGGAACTGCAGTAGGGCATAATCTGAATGGAGAAGCGTCCGTTGGGTATTATTGGTAGAATGCGAAAAGAGTTCTCGTTTATTCACGGAAATTACCTAGTGCTTCTACTAAGCTGGGTATTGATGGACACAGCAGAGATACCTTCGACATACTACTCTGATTACGTTTTTCTGCTCGGAGGCTCAGCAACCATTCTCGGAGTCATCATGCTGGCTTCACAACTAACATTAGCCTTGGTCCAGTTTCCAGGAGGATATTTGGCAGACAAATATGGCCGAAGGTGGCTAGTGTCCACATTGACTTTTGGAGTTGCATCGTCTTACATCTTCTACGTCATAGCTCCCAGCTGGCATTTCATCTTAATCGGAGCTGTCATCGCAAACTTGTCCCTACTCTACCAACCAGCATTGCTGGCAATGATGGCAGATTCGCTACCGCCAGAGAAACGAGGCACAGGATTTTCCATCTGGAATCTCGTAGGAACCGTGGCCACTACCCCGGCACCTGCTATAGCACTTTTTCTAGTTACAAACTACGGGCCAATCGGCGGCATGAGAATAGCCTATACAATAGTTACAATCTTCTTTTTTGGAGCGGCAATCCTAAGGAGCAGACTGAAAGAGAGTATGAAAAACACCGAAAAGTTGAGTTTAGGAGAAATCATCAGATCTTACCCAAAGGCGTTCAGAGAAGGCATAAATGTCTGGAAAGTAGTGCCAAGTTCAACTCTCTACCTGTTTTTTGCCAGCATTATAGCGAGGTTCGGGTTTGCCATGACCGGATTGTACTTCTTGGTCTATGCATTCCGTGTTCTCCAAATAGGAGGAGGCCCTCTTCTGCCTAACCCCCCTCCTGACGACCCCGTTCTTGCAATGGCTTATGCAAATTGGGGGCTAGTTATGATTGTCTTGTTCATCACCATGATAATCTCAGCCTTACCCAGCGGCAGACTCCTTGACAAAGTTGGCCGCAAGATTCCTTTGTTGTTGTCCACCATAATAACCGTCCCAGCCATGTTGATATTCATATACGGAAATTTCTTAACGCTTTTCATCGCCATGCCACTAATAAGTTTCGCACAATTACTGGCATTTTCAGCCTTTCAAACCCTGTTTGCCGATCTTGTCTCTCAAAAGAACCGAGGAAAAGTGATGGGGTCAATGAACTTCTTCAGCTACATATTCATGGCCATTGGTGCGATCACCGGCGGCGTTCTCTATGACTATGTCTCTCCTCAGCTTCCATTTCTAATAATTATCGCCTTTGCAATC
>CP070709.1:107269-110487 GCA_020350305.1 Candidatus Bathyarchaeota archaeon | reverse complement strand
GGTTCACGAAGCGGGTCTACAAGCTGGAAGAGGAAGGACACGATTACACTGATAGGCAGAAAGCCCTTGAGAAGAGCTTTGAATGGGGAGACCGAATACCCATCGGCATCTTTTACAAAGAAGAAAGAGCCACGTACCGTGATAGTCTTCCACACGTAAAAGGTACGCCGTTCACAAGATCATTAATAGAAGACATCGACATTACTCCCGCTTTGGAGAGCATGATGTAATCATAAGATTTTGTATAACTTGGATGGCTTCCGCAGAAATTTATTGTGCAATTAGTCAGAACTGCTGCCAAAATGGTTACATAGAGTGGAAATAAGCTATGTATAAATGTAAAGGTGTTTCGATTGGCCTTTGAGGGGATAGTCGCCTTAGCAGGTCTTGCCTTAGGAATCGGCCTCATGATTTTCTCTAGCCACAAGGCAGGTGAACACTCGATAAGTTTGGCATAGGCCTTTGGAGCTTCCCCTTTTATTATTGGTCTCCTTCTTGTGTCAATAGGCACGGACCTGCCGGAAATCGCCAACTCGATCACCTCGTCAGCCATAGGTCACGGTGACATAAACATCGGAGACTCCTTAGGGTCAATCTTAGCCCAGACGCTTTGGTGCTAGGTGTCATCTCCTTCTTTGGAGGAACCTTAAGAAGCGATAAAAGGGAGATCGTGATCATCGGCGCTTCTGAAGTCTTGGCACTATTCCTTCTGGTATCAATGACTCAAAAAGGTTACATTTCGAGGTTGGACGGCCTCTTCTTGGTATCCAGTTGGCTAATTATCATGCTGACCTCTCGGTACGTCACCAAATGTTACAGAGAACTACATGAATGCAGGCTTGAAGAGAGGGAGGGTTTGGCGAAGGGATTTATGCAAAAGACTTCTTCGAAACCGAAACAAGGCTTTGACAGGAAAAAATCGTACCATTTAGCTTTCGCAATTCTTGGATTCACGGGTGTAGCCGTTGGAGCTTACATTGTAGTCATGTCAGTAATCACGCTGTCAACACTCCTTTCCATCCCAGAATTTTCTCATAAGTTTCTTCGTGGTCGGTTTAGGGACTTCTCTCCCAGAACTTGTGATCGACCTGTGGGTCGCCAAAAGAAAATATTATGATCTCGTAATTGGCGATATAATTGGGAGCTGCATCGTCGACGCCACCCTCTCCATCGGCATAGGACCCATCTTCTCACCGATCACGATATGGGGAAGTGCCTCCACGACGACCGGACTGTACGCCATCTTTGCTTCCATAATGATCACACTAATGCTCGCATTGAGGATGAAGCTCGACAAAAAAGGTGGAGTGTTTTCCCTCATTCTATATGCCCTTTCCTTCTTGACAATTCTCGCAATATGAATGCAGACCTTGCCAAGACGAAAAAACGCGCGTGCATCATTGAGCGCCCGGAGGAACTGGACATCATGACCCTACGCGTAGAGCCTGCCAAGGAGGCCTTTTGGAGCAGGGCGGGGACCTATCAAACTGCAAACTTCACTCAAGGAAATCGGAAAACATGTCAAATCCATTGAATAAAAGCATATATTGAGCTTGCTCCTATGGACCCCTATCGAGATTCGTGGGAAAGCCAAAAAGGTGAAAGATTCAAGGACACATCTAGAATTAACAAACCACACATGAAGGTGAAAAATTGGGCTATATTTGGTATCCTCCGAAAAAGCTTGTTGAAAAGAGCAATGTGAAGAAGTTTATGGATAAGCATGGAATAAAGGATTATAAAGATTTGATTAAGTGCTCCACAGAAGATATTGAGTGGTTCTGGGATGCGGCAATTGACGAGCTAAACGTGGAGTGGTTTAAGAAATACAAGAAAGTTTTAGATGCGTCTGAAGTTCAGTGGGCCAAATGGTTCATTGAAGGCAGATTGAACATAACGCATAATTGCCTTGACAAACACGCAAAGTCGTGGAGAAAGAACAAAGTTGCGTTCATATGGGTAGGCGAAAACGGTGAAGAAAAGAGATATTCCTACCGGGACTTGCATCTTGAAGTCAACAGATTTTCTAACGCTTTGAAAGATCTGGGCGTCAAGAAGGGAGACACCGTAGGCCTCTGTATCCCCATGTTGCCGGAAACAGTGATTTCACTCTTTGCAATTCTGAAAATAGGCGCAATAGTCGTGCCAATATTCTCCGGATACAGCCCAGCGGCGGTGTCCACACGATTAAAGGATGCGATGTCCAAGATCCTCATAACAGCAGACGGCTACTACCGGAGAGGCAGGGTTGTTAGACTTAAGGAAATGGCTGATGAGGCAGTCAAGGCCGCTGAAAACGTGGAAAAGGTGATCATCTGCAAGAGGATGGGCATCGACGTTCCATTGACAGACGGCAGAGACATCTGGTGGCATGAGCTGGTCGCGGAGCAACCAGCAAAATGCGAAAGCGAGAAAATGGATTCAGAAGCTCCAGCACTCTTGCTTTACACATCGGGTACAACGGCTAAGCCAAAAGGAACAGTGATATCTCAAGTGGGCACTCTGCTTCAAAGCTCAAAGGAAATCCATTTTAACCTCGACTTAAGAGAAGATGACGTCTTCTTCTGGATCACTGATATCGGCTGGATGATGGGCCCTTGGCAGATAATAGGGGTTCAACATTTGGGTGGAACCCACCTAATTTTTGAAGGTGTACCCGACCATCCTAAGCCGGATAGACTTTGGAGCATGATAGAGAAGCTCGGGGTCACGACGTTAGGAGGCTCCGCAACAGTCTTCAGAATGTTAAAGAAATATGGAAATGAACATGTTGAAGCTCATAACTTGAGCAGCCTAAGAATGCTTGGAAACACTGGGGAAGCCATAGACCCAGACACTTGGCTCTGGCTTCACAAAACAGTTGGCGGAGAAAAATGTCCAATAATAAATCTTTCTGGAGGAACCGAGATCTTTGGATGCTTCCTTTTGCCATTACCTGTCATGCCCCTTAAGCCTTCAACGTTGGGAGGCCCGGGGTTAGGCATGGACATAGACGTATTTAATGAAGAAGGAAAATCAGTTAGAGGTGAGGTTGGTTACCTAGTCTGTAAAAAGCCAGCGCCCTCCATGACGAGGGGTTTCTGGAAAGAACCCAAAAGATACATTGAGACCTATTGGTCCAGGTGGCCCAACGTTTGGTATCATGGGGACTGGGCTTCCATCGACGAAGATGATTTCTGGTTCCTTCATGGAAGAGCTGATGACGTAATCAAGGTGGC
>CP070709.1:99683-107169 GCA_020350305.1 Candidatus Bathyarchaeota archaeon | reverse complement strand
TACTTCCACTTGTGCTTCAACTGGTGATTCGATCGGCACTTCTGTAGGTATTTCAGGTGCTTCTTCAATAACCTCTTCTGCCAACGGTGCTTCTACAATTTCTCCTGGTGCGGGTGGCAGTGTGAGCTCCATTTTTTCCGGCATGAGATTAGCGACAACCTCTTTTATGACCTCTAATTCTTGCTTGGTGGCTTCGAGTCCTTGAGTGAAAGCATTGCTCTCACGCGTGTGTAGTTCATCATCGATTTCCCCAGCGGCATAAAGTATCTCCGCGTTTGCAAGAAACATCTCTAACGTGTTAACTTGTTGTTCAAGCTCAGTGATTTTGGAGGTCATCTTTTCAGCCAAGGCTTTCCGATGAGTTTCAATCTCCGTGATCGTGTCCGTGAGCCCCTTGTTAAAGGAATCATACGTAGACTGCGAGATTTTGCCTGTACTGAACAGATCGTCGAGAGCCTGCTTCTTTTTCTTCGCTAATTCCAAATCCTTGCTTATTTTCTCAAAGGAATACTCCCATGAAATCAAACTTATACACCCTGCCGAATGCTAGCATAAAAGAACGAAATAACTTTTATTAACATGCAGATATAGTGCTGGCTGTCAAAAACAGCCTATTTCCCGTTTTTCTTCACAAAATAATGTTAAATACACATGGAATAGTAGCGCAAATATAGGCTTGATCGTTGACACGTGAAACTCTCTCGCTCGGGCAAAAATGCGAAACTCGACATGAGCCTACTGCAAATTCGGAATTAGCTTCTCCACTTTCTCCTTAATACGCGCCCATTCATCCTTATTGTGAATGACGAATTTCTGTCTTCTTTTCCATTGATCGGCCTTTTTATTCCACAAATACACTGCTATTTGTTTTTTTCCAAAAGATTCCAAGAGAACTGCGGCACACCACCATTTCTCTGTCTTATACAAGTTTAAGCCTCCAATTACCTTCAGGGTTTCAGAGACGGGGAATTTCTCCTCTGACAAACGTTTCACCGGGTAACAAATATGTCCTAAGAATATTAATATTTTCTAGTCAATGTGGGGTTGACTGCAATCTTCGCCTGTGCATGGAACGGTTTTCAACGCATTGTTTGGATCAGTGTTGCAAGCAAACGTTTTAAGATGGTGCAGATTAGTTAAGCTCGTTTGATGGCCGGGACTGTCGTGCCGGGATAACGATAGACATGTAGTCTGCATCCCGTGGGCAGAGTGGATAATGCGCGGGCCTTGAGAGCCCGTGGACCTGTTGGTCCGCATGGGTTCGAATCCCATTCCCGGCGCCAAACTTTACGAACTACGTTTAAATCCCTGGTCACCACAATAATTCAACAGTTTTCTTGTGGTTTGATCACAACATTTTCTTCTCGTATTTGTTTTTTTCAATGGGAATAAATGCTATTGCAACCAAAGCCCTACCGACATGCACACCATACGAAACAAAACAAGAAAAGGTGAATAATAGAGAGGGTTATGTGTGGGCGTGGCTAGGGTGTTTAACCAGTTTCAAAATGGCATCTTCAAGCTCTTTCTCGTCAAAATCTGAGGGAAGCTTGATCTTTCCACCTACTACGACGCTCATGTCTTGGACTCCATATTTAGACGCTTCTGGTGACTTAGTTGACTTCATTTGAACGTCTACAAAATCTTTAAACTTCGATGTTACCTGCCCCACTTTTGTCATAAGTGGCGCGAAATCGCAGACACAGGAGGCTAGAGGTACAAAGACTTGGACTTTCACCCTGTTTCTCTTCACTTCTTACCAACCTACCAACACATAGTCAATCATTGCTATGCCGATTACCACAAAGGCTGTTCCAAAAATCTTTGTTAGCCATTCGCTTGCTATAGCAGTTTTTTTGCTTACTACTTTGCGTGCTGTCACTAGCAGTACACTTAGGAAAATGACTGGTAAAGCGTGACCTAGACCAAAAGTGAAAAGCAAGAGGCCACCGTGATAGGGTGTCGGCGCAGTGAATATGGTTAGTAGTATAGCGGGTAAAACCAAAGATAAAGAGCACGGACCTAAAGCCGTGGATATGACTAGTCCAAACAGAAATGACCCCGCCACATAATTGTATTTTGAAAACCGTGTTAAAGCAGTTAACTTCAAAGCGTTTACTCGTTCCGTAAGAGAGTTGCTAGCATTGCTGGCAATGTTGATTCTCTTAAATAAGCCTAAGTTGTTAATTCCAAAGAATATGAGAAGAAGCCCTGCAAAACCGAAGGAGAATTGGTAGCTTGCCGGGTCTACGGGAATGAGAGAGGACACGGCGTATCCGAGAAAGAAAAAAACTAGGCACATGGCTATAGTGAAGCTACAGCCAATCATGAAGCCTTTGCGTATGCTTTTGCTGACGCCCACAGCGTATGTCAGGTACACTGATGTTAGGGCAATGGAACAGGGTGAAAGGAAAGTCACAACTCCTAAGAAGAACAGTCCTAGAAATTCTTCAAACACGTCTTGATCAAGCTCCTACGAGCTGGTTAATCTTTGACGATAATGTTGAAGCGGTGATTGTGCTGTATGAGTCAGAAATATGAAATGTCTTGTCTATTAGCACTATTGTTCCATCGCCTTTTGTTGCATAATTTTGTGCTACGTCAAATGTTCCATCCTCATTATCATTTCCAAACAACCAAGTAATGCCATAAGCGGTGCGGATTTGTGCAAGGTCGCTGTTTTCACATGTGGCCACAGCAACCGTCATAAAGATGACAGGCTTGTTGCCACAATGGACACTGCAAACAGTTTCCAGTTGTGCAAGCTGGGCTTCGTTGATTGGATTGATTTGTCCATGGCAGCCAACTCCCATGATGTGTAAGAGGATGACTCGTCCACTGAAACTGCTGAGCGAGAATTGAGTACCATTTATGTCTCTCATAGTAAATTCGTATGGCGTTTGTAGAGGGTTTGTAGGATTGATTGGCGGGGGTTCTTCAGATATCGAAGGGCGCGTATATTGCCATGCTCCATAAGCCATAAGTATTATTGCAATCAAGCAGAGTGCCCCAACCATTTTGCCTTTAGGCCATTGTCTCGGCCTTCTTTCGGCTTCTCTTTCTCTTTGCATTCGATAGGTTTCCTCGGCTCTCTGCTGCTTTGTTTGTCTCTCTCGCTGTCTTTCCTTCCAACTTTTCTTCTTTTTCTTCTTTGGCAATTCTTCGCTCTCACCACGCTGCAGTTAAAGTTTCTTGGGCTTGGGCGGTTGACAACTGCTTTTCTTCAATAATCATTTCCAAATCGATCAGCACATCCTGTCTTTCAGCAAGCAAATCTTCATTTTTCTCATCTGTAGCTCGCAAGTTCTTGATGAAAAACTCGATTTCCAGCTTCGGTGACTGAAGGTCGACGTTGCTCTCTTTACGCCTAGCATCTCGATATTTCTTACGTATTTCCTCAAAACGTGCTCTATTCATTCAGTTACCTCTGTTTTCCTAGTTTCTCTTTTTCTGATTCGACCTTTCTTTTCAATATTTCAAAGTATTTTTGGGCATCCAGAAGATTTTCTCGATCGCTTTCAAAATCTTTAAGCTTCAAGACAGCGAACCATCCTTCTCCATACGGATCCTGATTTACAAGCTCAGGTCTTTCTGACAATTTCTCATTGACCTCGACTATGACGCCACTCACAGGTGATATCAAGTCAAGAATGGTTTTTATGGATTCGAAAGAAGCCACTTCATCCAGTTGTTCAATTTCCGTGCCAACATCCTTGAATTCAACAAATATAATGTCGGTTGCCATGCTTTGGAGGAAATCCGTAATTCCCACTCTTGCCTTGTGGCCCTCTATTTTCACCCAACAATCATTTTCATTATAGAGTAGATCTTTTGGTACTCGGAAAGTCCATTTTAGAACCTTGAGTTGATACGAGTCTCCGTTTTTCAAGCGCTCACTTCCTCAAAATCTTGTCAATCAAAAGAGCTGTATCTTCAGCAATTTTTTCCGCAAGTTTTTCTCCTTCAGAACCAATTTCTGCAGATGCTTTTGGTTTCAACCCATGCTTTTTGACACTCTGCGGAATAAACACTCTCCCTCTTATTCTCCCTCCATTTTTTGCAACGATTTTCGTGGCGCAACGTTCAGGGCATCCATCAATCGTAATAATCGGATATTTCTTAATCCATTCAGAATGAGGTTTGACGCCAGTAACAAGAGGAGGAATGCAGACTAGAACAGAATCTTCGGGCTTCAAATCTTCTATTACCTTGAAAGCGCAAGCACGAGCCACCGAACCCAGTGGTTTGTCCATTCCTGCACAGGCGACGATTGCAACTTTTTCTTCTTCACTCAATTACTGACACCCTCTTCACATTTTTTTCCTAGGACTTGATCGACTTTTGCTGCAATTTCCTCTGCAACTTTAAGAGCGAGTTCCTTTTCTTCGGCACTGAGTTTGTCTCTTGATTTCGCTCTTAGATGGGGGTGTTTTTTCATAATTTCTGAAATAATAATTGTTGCAATTGGTTTACCGCTATATTTTTTGACTCCCACTTCTGCGCATCTCTTATCGCACCCATCGACAGCAATCGTTGGAAACACCCTTGCGAAGGCTCTCTCGTCTTCACTTCCTGCCAGAAATAATGGAAGGCATATTGTTACCGTGTCGTCTGGCCTCAGTTTTTCCAATACAATGCGAGTAGCAATTCGGGAAATTGTTCCTTCGGGCAAGTCTTCTCCACTACATGAGACTATCCCAACTTTGTCTTTTACCATAGCCATCCAAACTCACCTGCTCTTAATTTCATCGATTTTTTTGGCGATTTTCTGAGCTAACATGCTGGAAAGTTGTAATCCTTTTGGACCAAGCTCGATGACAGCTGCTGGTTTCAGATTTTTGTTTTCACGCAAAACATCAGTTACCATGAAACTGGCCACCAACTTACCTTTAGAAGCTTCTACGTTCTTCCGTGCACATTGAAAAGGACAGCCGTCAATTGATATGCACGGGTTGTTTCTTACGAGTTCTAGAACTGTTTCATCGCCAATTGTCAGCAAGGGAAGGCAAACCGTGGTAGCCTCATCGGGTCGAAGCTTTTCTACGACTTCATACATGGCTGTCCTGCCTACTGTTCCCAAAGCTTTTCCAATCCCGCTACAAGGAATTACATGTATTTTTCCATCTTTTGACATGGCATCCCCACTTCAATAGCCCCTAAGCTTTTTGATTAAGGCTAAGACCTTCTTTTTTTCTGGAAAACTCAATGCGTCTGGAGCACATACTCTTCTACAAGAACGGCAAAAAACAACACAGTTGTTCGGATTTTCAACAATTAATTTCTTAGGCTCTCCAGCTACCACATATACTTGATGAGGACAAAACTTCAGGCATTGAGGGTCACCATCACAGAGATTGCATTTTTCATAATCTATTTCTGGAAGCCAAGGAATCTTACTACGAGGTACACCCATGTAAGTTTCCTCAGACATCCTTCCCTGCCTCCCTCAGAGCATTCTTTACGACGTTCAAAGCTTCTTCCAGTTTCATGTTCCTTACATCTAGAGGGATTAGATCTCTGTTGATGTCCAGACCCATCTTCTTGAAGGCATCCCTGAAGAGCTTCTTCTGCATCACTGGAGCGCAACCAGCTACGATATACTTGTTTCCTTTCTTGAGAAATTCTTCTAGGAATCGTTCGCCATCGTCATCACACAACATGGGATGAATAAACCCGTACTCCACAGGGTACTCATTTCGGATGATGTTAATGAAGTCCCAGATATCCAGCTGAGCGAAGCCGGGACACTTGCCCGTACAAACGCAAAATATGAAACCTACCTTATCATTCTTCATCGAACCGGGTCCTTCCTCCTCTATTTCTTCCTTTTCGCCTCACAGTCGAAGCAGTATTCTGTTTCGCGATCTGACCAGAACACTTTTCCACAATCGGCACAAGTGACTTTTTTCAAGGAGGATTTCTTGACTGGCTGGGGCGCACGAAGCAGATCTGAGAGTTTTTGAGTGCACGCACACCCTTTCGCAGTCTTGTCTTCACCCATCTCTCCCACCTCTTAATTTCGAGTACATATGGTGTGGAGTATAAAGCATAAATCGACATATTTAAAAATATCGAATTATTATCTCTTCACCATAAATCAAAATATTTAAATTTGTTTTGTGACTTCTATGATTCTTGAGTAGTGCAAAGAGAGATGCAAACAACGAGACGTACCAGAAGATCTGGCAAAAGGCTTGAGAGACTTGTCTGCTCAGGTCTCCGTCCAACAGAAGACCTAGAAGAGTATGCAGCTGGGTTGAGACACCTTGTCGACGAGTTGACGGACCCCGATTCTCTCCGTAAACAGAGCCGCTTACTGAAGGCTTTAGCCAATGAGACGAGACTCAAGATGTTGAGGCTTCTCAACATAAGAGAGATGTGCGTCTGCGAGCTAACAGTTGCCCTAAACTTGACTCAGCCAACAGCATCCCACCACTTGAGCATCCTGCAGAACGTTGGCCTTATAAAGGACAGAAAAGAAGGAAAGTGGGTCTTCTACAGCGTTGCGAAGTCAGACGTCACCCAAAACCTTTTCGAATTCCTAGAATTTCCCAGATAAGATCCGCGGTGGATTCACAACAAAGATGCTTGTCATGAATAGATTACAGAAGGTCACTCCACAAAAGAAAGATTTAAATTTATACATTTAAATCTCTTAATCTGATACCTTGTCGATTCAACGGAATGACCGCCATGGCAGAAGATAAGGAAGCCAAACTGGGAGTCTTTGAGAAGTACCTCACATTATGGATCGCCATATGCATTGTCGCAGGGCTCTTGCTCGGTAGGTTCTTCCCAGCCTTCGGCGGGTATTTGAACTCCATGAAATTCCATCAATTGTCGATCCCTATAGGCATCTGCTTATTCTTCATGATGTACCCCACAGTTGTGGGCATAGCCTTTGGCGATGTCAAGAAGGCTGTGAAGAAACCAAAACCCATGCTTCTCACCATAATCGCGAACTGGATTATTACTCCGCCTTTAATGACACTCTACGCGAACACGTTTCTTCAAGGGAATCCGGAATACATTACTGGAGTCATACTTCTCGGGATGTCCCCATGCACTGCAATGGTCATGTGGTGGATCATGCTAGCCAAAGGAGATCTCGCTCAAGGGCTAATAAACACAGCCATAAACGCGCTACTGATGCTTGTTCTCTACGCGCCTCAATCAGCTTTCTATCTCGGTGTAAGCGGCATACCTGTACCATGGGATCTAATCGCCCTGAGCGTAATCGTCTTCATAGCCCTCCCAGTATCCTTAGGAGCAGTTTCCAGAAAGTTACTAATAGGAAGAAAAGGGAAGGATTGGTTCGATTTCACTTATCTTGAACTTGTACGTAAAATATCCATAATCGCATTGTTACTCACGCTAATCGTCATGTTCTCTTTCCAAGGAGAGATAATCCTCAACGATCCAATTCTCGTGGCGTACCTCGCAGCGCCAAATCTGCTCATTTACGCTACAATGATTACAATAACAT
>CP070709.1:91805-99583 GCA_020350305.1 Candidatus Bathyarchaeota archaeon | reverse complement strand
TCTGGCATTCGGTTGATTTCGTCGATGACTTGGTTAATGAATTTCGCGACTTTTTTTGCCATTCTTTTCATATCAGGGTCTTTCATCAACTCTCTCATAACCTCGCTTTGAACAACTCGTGTGGAAACCGACTTTTCCATTAGCTTCAGATAGATTTTCCATTTCCAAGGTGCAGCTGAATAGTAGTAGATTCTTTTTGGCTTGATTTTGGTTGCGCGTAGTATGTTGAAGGTATCATCTAACACGTTTCTGATTAAAACTTCTGTTTCTTCTGCTCGGATGTCAATTTTTTTTTCGTCGTAAGTGGGCCACTCAGCAAATGATATGAAACTTTCTCTGCCCAGCTTACTCCAAAGTTCCTCACAGATGTGGGGTGCAAATGGAGCGAGCAGGCGTATCCAAGTTTCCATAGCTTCTCTCAGAATCCTTATGTTAGGGCGTTCTTTTCTTCGTTTATACCAGCGAAAATCGTTCCAAACTTCGAAGAACACGTTTTCTATGGCTGTTCTAGTCTTCATTATCTTCATGCTTTCTGTTACCTTTTTGGTTCGGTGTTCCAATGTACTAATCAGCCATCTCTCCAAATGGCCCACTTTCTCATCCTTCATCTTCGCATCAATCATGCTGTCAGCCATGTTGTAGAAGCTTTCAAGCTTGCCCTTCACCTCACGGACACTTTCGCTTCTCCAATCCGGATCATCCATGTCTTCCGCGCCCAACAGCAACGCACAACGAGTGGCATCTGCTCCATATTGGTTCAGGGCACTTCTCAGCGTTGCGAAGTTGCCTTTCGACTTTGACATTTTCTTTCCTTCGATCATCAGCATTCCGTTTACGCCTATCGCCTTAGGCCAGTGTTCTGGCGGAAACAGTGCTACGTGGTGGAAGAGGAAGAAAGTTAGATGGTTTGGAACTAGCTCTTTGGCGGAGTCCCTGAAGTCTACGGGGTACCAATATGCAAATTCTGTTCGCATCGACTCCAAGATATCACGAGGTATATGTGATTTTTCAGCTACTTTTTCTACGTTGCCTTTGCCGAGAAAGACATAATCAAATACTTGAACTATCAGCTGTTCTGGCTTTATGTTGAAATTTTTGATGTGTTTGTTTATTGTGTAGAAAGCCATGTAGATCGTTGAGTCGCTTAACGTTTCCACGATCCAGCCTGGGCTCCACGGCAGCGTCGTTCCTAAACCGGTTTTTCTGGCGCAGGGCCACTCTTTTAGCCAATCTATGACGTTAATGAACCATTGTACGGCGGATTCGGGGTAAACAGACGCTCGGTTCAGTGCCTCCTTGGTTTTTTCTTTCCAAGCCTGATCTGAGTATCTCAGAAACCATTGGCCCTCAAGCACCTTAACTATGCAAGGGGTTAAACAACGGCAGATGACCCGTTGGGTCATATCGTACATGGAATCGGCAATGCCCTTCTGCTTAAAATCTTCGATCAAATGATCTTTCACTTCATAAACAGTTTTCCCAGCGTACTCTCCACAAAGGTCCTTTAGGACGCCGCTGTGAAACTCTTTTTTATACAGTGATTTCGTTGCTTCCTCGGCTTTTGGGTCGTGTTGGTTTTTCACTGCCATTTGTTCCACTAATTCGATGGCTGGGTGTTCTCCAGACCCTTCCACCAGAATCATGGAGATTGGCTGTATGTTCTTCACTGAAGCGGGTTCGATGTTGAACTCTTTGAGCGATTCAGGCTTTGTCTGTAGGTCTCTTAATGCTAGCCAATCGTACGGAGCATGCGAAGGGACGCTGTACACGACTCCAGTTGCGTGTGAGGGATCTACGAACCAGCCCGGCAGTACTAGTAATTTTTTGTTGTTGATGGGGTTCACAAAATGTTTTCCAATAATTTCTCTGCCTTTGAATTGGCTTACGACTTTGATTTTTCGTCTTTGTTCTTTTAATTTTTTAGCGGCTTCTTTGCTGATAATCCACTGTTCATCGTTGACTTGAGCTTTAACGTAAGCGGCGTCTGGATTTATCCACATGTTGGTCACGCCGTAAATTGTTTCAGGTCTGAACGTAGCTGCGGGAAGGAATGCATCTTCAATTTTGAATTTTATTAATGTGTACTCTTCAGGTCGGACGCCTTCTCCCTCTTGTCGGTCGTGGTCTCCAGTGGGGCTTTCACAATGTGGGCACCATACCACGGGATGTGTTCCCTTGGCCACGTAGCCTTTTTCCCGTAGTCGCTCGTACTGCCACTCAATAAATTTGTTGAATGTAAGGCTGGTAGTGTGGAAATCTCTCCTCCAATCAATTGAAAACCCCATATGCTTTACTGTTTCCCGGTTCTCTCTTGTGTAGTAAGTGGCCATATACGCTGGGGTAACAAACTTTTTCAAGTCACGTTCTGAAACGCCGTCGACCTCTTTTAAGGCTCGAATGAAATCTTTGTCCCCTGCCTTCACTCGTTCACTTGCTCCAGCTATAGTTTGGCCGGTCCAGTGCCAAGCCCACGGAAACAGGACGTTATAACCTTGCATTCGTTTAAACCGGGCATAAGCGTCCACGCGTGTAGCTGTGAAGCCATGTCCCACATGGAGTGGGCCATTCGCGTAGGAGTATGGAAAAGTTACAAAACATTTTTTTCTTGTAGAATCTGGGTTTGCCTCAAAGCTTTTCGCTTTTTCCCACTCTCTACGCCACTTGTCTTCGATTTGTTTCAAAATTTCCATGAAACTTTCTGAACTACTCTGAGGATTATTAAAGGTTCGGTTAGTCTTCGAGGAGAACATTATCCCTCAAGTTCAGCACCAACAAAAACCTTAATGAAGAGACTTGCTTTAATCTGTTACTCTTTTTCCTGCTGTCTTTTTATAACTTCCGCTGCTCTCTGCAACGCCTCTGCCACTTTTTTGACCAGAGTTCCTCCTCCCTGGGCAAAGTCAGGCCTTCCGCTGCCACCACCACCCAACACTGATGAAGCTTCTTTCGCTACCTCACCAGCATTTATGCCCCATTTTATAGCATCTTCTCCAGCCATCACCACAATCCTCGCATTCTTCTCATCTGCCCCGTAAAATCCCGAAATAGTGTTGGGCTCTGCCTTTACAAGTTGGCTACCTGTCTGAATCATGCGGTTCACATCTACTGGTTCAAACTTCTGTGTCACAAAGTTCACTCTTCCGATTCGCTTTGTCTTTCTGTCTTTCACATGCGCCTTCAATTTCTGTGTGTCTCGAACAGCGATTTCTTTGATCAGCTGCTTTTCCCTACGACGAGCTTCTTTCCACTCTCTCACGAGGCGTTCTGCAGTTTTTTCAAGCTTTTCTCGAGGTGCATTCAAAGCCTCAGACAGCTTCCTAAGTAGTTGGTCGGTCTCCTGCACAAATTTTAGGGCTGGCAATCCCGCGCTGAACACAATACGTTCGACGCCGTCTTGGATTCTTTCCGTGTGAATTATTTTTATGAACCCTAGCTCTCCCGTGTTCTTTACATGTGTCCCTGCGCAAGCTTCAACATCCCAGCCTATGCTCTTCACAACACGGATTTCTTTTCCAGGAACAACCCCTCCTTGGTAGAGTCGAAAGCCGTAAAGTTTCTCTGCCTCTCTTCGAGGCATCCAAGAAGTTTCAACAGGAATCTTCCGCATCACAACCTCATTTGCCAGTTCCTCAATTTTTTGGTTTTCTTCCATTGTCAGCCGTCTAAAATGGGAGATGTCCAGTCTTGAGTGGTCTAGACCCTTTTGGGCTCCACACTGCCAAACATGTTGCCCAAGGACACGTTTGGCCGCGCCCATAATGACGTGAGTTGCAGTGTGTTGCTTCATCAGGTTGTTTCGTCGCTTCCAATCGATAGTTCCTTTTACAGCGTCACCTTCTTTAGGGATTGAACCTTTAAGAGCATGAACGATGACATTTCCTAGTTTCTGAACATCTACTACTTCAGATTTTGTCCCAGCAAACTCTAGGTGCCCATGATCAGATGGTTGTCCGCCACCTTCAGGATAGAACGCCGTTTTTTCTAAGATCACGTACTTGTTGTCCATAACTCGAAGAACTTGTGTCTCAAATTCGGTGACGTAAGCGTCCTTATAGTAGAGCATCTGCGTGTCTGGGAGGTCTGAAACCTTGGCTTCTAACCCTTCAATCTTCTCCAATTCTCGCTGAGGGGGAGCCTGGATATGTCTCTCAGCAACCATAATATAGAAGTTTTCAGGCACTTTCACCTCTACACCACTGTTTTCGGCAGTTTCCCTAACAACTTCGGGTGGAAGACCATGTGAATCGTAGAGTTCTATCAACGTTTCAGTTGGAATCCGAGAGATGGCCTTTGCCTTCAACTCTTGACTTATCCGCTTAACGAGAACGTCTCCCCTCTTAAGAGTCTCCTTAAATTTGTCTTGCTCCACCGAGAGGATTTCTAGGATTTCGTCCCGCATATCTTTCAAATGCGGAAAGTCCTGTGCCCAAAACGCGATCTGCATGTCAATGATTTCAGGCAGTTTTTCATCGATTGCGAGTGCCTTAAGCAGTCTATAGGTTCGACGAATTATTAGCCTAGTCAGGTATCCTTCGCGCACGTTGGAAGGTACGACGCCCTCAGCGAGCATAAACGTCAGACATTTTGTGTGATCCACGACGGCGAAGGCGCTTTCGATAGGAAGCGACATCTCGATGAGTTCATCCAAGTTCATTTCGACGTGTTCTGCAACCTTTCTCCAAGTTCTTCTTCGATCAGCTGTTTTCTCTACGCTCAACAAACCGGATGCTTCTGCAATTTTCGCGAGTAATTTGTTATCAATCCCGCTTATACCCGCCATCTTCAATATTCTATCCAAGACAGCTCCATACACTGCATGGAAACAACTCACAGACCCCTGTGACAGCCAGGTGTATCGTTCAATTCCGTATCCGGTATCAACAGTTCGTATAGGTAACTCGACAAACTTGTCACTCACCACCTTGAACTTCATGAAGACCAGCGTGGCGAGCTCCAATCCCCTGACAATCGTCTCTAGGTCAGGCCCAGCGTTTCCTCCACCAGACCATACGTCTTCTTTATAGACAACCTCCTCAGACTTCACGCCCAAATCCTTTGTAATAAATTCGTGGTGATAACGCACCGTTTGATCTTTCCAGTAAACCTCCTTGTTCGGATAGTTGAAGGCGTGGTGACCGCCCATCTCGAAGATGGTTAGGTGTCGACCGAAGGTGGGTCCAACGTTGTCCACGTCTATGAACCGAATGCACGGCTGACTGATGACGAGGGGATTGGCCGGCGGGGGTATGATTCCGTTCGTAACATATGGTTGGAAATCAATGATGCTAGCGTGAGTGAAATAGAGGTCGTCTCTCCACCTAGCCACAACAGGATACGGCTTGACTCTCTCATGTCCTTGCTCCTCGAAGAAGGAAAGAAAAGCTTCACGCATCTCTTGAAAACTGTAACGCTTGCGAGTGGGTGGATTATTAATGAAAGTTAAAGATGCACAACCTTCAGGAGTGGATTCTCCACAGGTTTTCTGATCAGGATTCTGCGTCCAAAAATACTCTTTACAAATCGGGCACAATTTCCGAACGTACCCGTACTCGTCGAAGAAGGGAACGTGATATTCGCTTTCAGGAAAACGTTTCATCATCCATCACTCATCAAGTAAGAACCCCGCAGATTTAAAAGTTAGAGTTTAAAGAAGCATTTAACCATTATACTATCATCATACCTGTTCTAAGATCAGTCAGAGCCTCAGGAGTTTAAGGCGCATCCTTTAACTCTTATTCTTAGTTTTGATTATGTTTTTCACAAGGACTTCTGAGTTTACCATGATTTGCAGAAAGTTGGTACAGTTTTCTTAACCAGAAATTGCCTTATCCGAATAGAGCTCCGAGGCCTTCGAGTGCTTCCTCTTCCTTCTCTTTCTCGTCTTTCTTCTCCTCTTTTTTGTCTTCCGCTGGTTTAGCCTCTGGAGCTGCTGTTGCAGCCGGTGCAGGTGCCATCAGCGCTGATGGAGATTTAATTGCTTCTTCAATGTCAACCTCAGCTAGGGAAGCCACGAGAGCCTTAACTCTGACAGGATCTGCATTGATTTCCGCGGCTTTGAGCACTTCGGTTACGTTCTTCTCGTTGATGGGTTTTCCAGCTTTGTGCAGAAGCATTGCGGCGTACACGTACTCCATGATCTATTCACCATCCTCTTCTCTCTTTTCACAATCCCCTTTTTAACCTTTCTGAACAGAACTTGTTGACGTAGCCTTTTCGCTGGCTGCATCTAACCTCGTTTTTAAACTTAGCATTTCCGCGTGAGCTTTCCTAACGAGATCATTTATTGTGTCGGGAGCGGGCAAGTCTGCGTTTAGGGCTAGCGTGTATGCTTTGTGATGCGCCATTTGAAGAAGCTGGGTAATGTTTTCTGCAAGTGGATATGCCGCATTCACTGATAGACTGAACGCATATGCGTGGGCTTCCTTGAGGCTTTGTTGAAACTCCTCCAAATCTATTCGTAGTTGTTCCTCACCTATGACTAGTCCGTCATCATACATCACCTTCATGGTAAGTCCAATTTCCACTGGTTTTATGTCAAGCTTTGAAAGCACGCTTGCAAGGTTCATTGCTATAACGTCACCTTTTTTCGCCACCATGGTGTCATGAGTTATCCATACGCTTCCGCTCTCGATTCTTGTGGGTAGACCTACGGCGCCTAGTTGACTGATGATAGGGCCTGGAGGTAGTCCAGTGTTTCCGGCTGGGACGGTCACGTCGTATGCTGCTACATCGCCAGCCTTCGCAGTAGCCTTCATTCTACTCTTTTCGAGAAGCAATACGAGTTTGAATGGGTTGAGGCTGGTGAAGAGGAAGATGTTAGCTCCGGTCAAGTGTTCTTCAAGTTTTTCAAGCCCTGGCTTGTCTTTGCACTCTTCAATTGCTCTTTTTACTATACTGTTCTTGACGACGCAGAGGTGGGCGCTATTCTTCAGTTTTCTCCTCAATCCTTGAAGTTGAGCGCCTCTAACTTTCTGTAGGCTGGCGACTCCAAGAGCCTTGTACTGCTGTATGAGGCTTTTTGTTTCTTTAACTTCTTCGGCTTTCGCTAGCACCGCTTGACGCAACATGTCCTTTCTCACATCTACATTTTCATTTTGATCGGTGAACCCATGGTTGTTTTCAAATGGATTGACCTGATGTTTTTCGTTCCTCTTTTAAGTTTTCCTTCAATCCTTCCTACTACTGCTTGAGAGTTTTCAGCGATTTTGTTATCTGCCATGTTTTCAGTTCCCACGCGACATTGAAGAACTGGTTGTCCTCGGACTCTTATAAACACCATTTTTTGATGTTTCTTTATTTGTTGTGCTATGTTTGCTGTTGGAGGCACGGGTGTGGGCATCTTTCCCTTTGGTCCCAGAGTGGCGCCAAGAATCCTTCCTACGAGTGGCATTAGCGGGGCCTCTGCAATGAAGAAGTCGTAGGCTTTTGCAATCTCCTTTTGTTTCTTCTTATCACCAGCTAGAGCTTGAAGCTCAGTTTTCTTAATAACAAGGTCTGCGTTTGCCTTTTTGGCTTTCAAGGCCATTTCGCCGGAGGCTATCACGCATACTCTATTTTCTTTTCCTGTAGAATTCGGAAGTTCAATAAGTTCTTGTATTTTGCCCTCAGACTTTTTCGGGTCTACGTCCCGGAGGCTTATGACAAGTTCAATGGACTGTACAAAAGTTCTTTTTTTAGACTTTTCCTTAACTTCCTTAATTGTCTGGAGAAGATTTTTTTCGTCTAATGGCATTTTTGAGGCCTCGTGCCAGAGACGTATCGAAGCCAGTTATAAAAAG
>CP070709.1:86495-91705 GCA_020350305.1 Candidatus Bathyarchaeota archaeon | reverse complement strand
GGCCGACGTCCGGCCAGTCGAAAAGGTCAAGAGCGAGCTCGATGAGCTGTGTCGCAGCCGAGTTCTCAAGGGCAAATCTGGTACAATGTTGTACCATTTTTTGGGTAACTCGTCCACAGGAAGTGATATCTGATTCTTGTTCATGTTTTTCACCCGGTAAGAAGAGCACATTATAGACAGTACGTAGAGATAAAGTTTTCACTCTTCTATTTTGGATAGAATCTCTATTGAAGTCAACATGCGTGAAGTGAGTTCTATTTGATCGGAAAAGCCCTTTTTTGCATGCACGTTTTTTATTTTGATCCAAGTTCCCGGTGTTAAATTCTTTACAACATTCACAAGCGTTCTCCACACAGAAACCAGAATTTTTCCCGTATCATCTTCCAGTTCAAAAGAGGAAACCGCAACCGTCTCACCTCGAGATGTGACAACATCCCTTGTTATTGGTGTAGTTACCACAGTTCCTTCAACAGTGATGGGGCCATCCTCCGCTTTTGCCTCAGCAACCTTCTTTGTTTCTTCGTGAAAATCATTGATTGATGCATATTCATTCTCTAAAGAATCAGAAGGAAGAGTTTGAATACTTCCCCGCAAGCCCACATGTAACTCAAGCTTTCCACTTCGCCCCTCTCGCACATATCCATGTGAAACCCTTAATATCTGCTCCTGTTCCACGTTTCCAGCCTCTATGAGGCTCGTCTTTTTATCCCAAAGAACAACCTTCAATGTCCCAGTTTTGTCCGCGATGAGTAAATGCGCAACTCTGCCTTCTGTCAAATCTGAACGCGTGAAAGTCTTGGGAGGGTAAACAGCTATCACACGTCCGGTTACTGTTACGTCTCTTAACCCTGAAACAAGGTCTCGGACTAAAACTTCGGATTGAAAAGGCTCGTGTCTAATTTCCAACCCTAACTCTGAGGCGACAAGTCGCGCTGCAACTTCATTTGTGAAAAATCCCATTGCTTCTCTTTTTTTCTTCTCAATCATCTTTAAGACTTCTTCGCGCGTAAGGGCTGGTTTGAACGATAGAATTTGTTCGATGACTTCGTTGAAACTCATGTTGTCCGCTAGAAATCGTGGCTTGTCGATTTAAATATATGTTTGTTGAGCATTCAGGAATTTTAGGAAAAGATTCTGGTCTAAAAACCATAAGTCAAAAGCATCCGCATAGATATCCATGTACGTGTGTGCGCATCAAAATAATATTTGACAAGATATCTCTTCTTTTCTACATGCGCTGGCAAGTTCTGTTTTCTTGTGTGCAAAGAAGTTTGGCGTCATCGCGTATTCTAGATTATGTTTTCTGTATACCCAGTCTGCGTGGTGATAGTTCATTTTATCGATCAGGATATAATCTGCTTTTCCGCCTAGTCGACTTGGTAAGTCTTCTGATCTTGGGAGCATAGGTGCTATCATCGCATAGGTTTTGATGTCCGCTAAATGTAGTTTCTCTAGTGCTTCAATTCTTTTTTTGATCGTTGGTGAGTCGGGTTCGAAAATTTTTCTGATTTTGTCTTCAGCTGTGGTGATCGTAAGTCCAGCTTCGATGTTGTTAAACTTTCTCAGTAAGTCCACGTCGCGCAGCACAAGAGGAGATTTCGTTTGCACTGTAACAGGCCAGCTATAATTCGATAAGATTTCGAGGCATCTTCTGGTCAATTTATATTTCTTCTCAAGTGGCTGATATGGGTCGCACACTCCACTTATCCATACTCTGCCAATTCGTTTCTTCTTTATCTCATGTTGCAGTAAGCTTGCTGCGTTTACCTTCACGTCTACAAATCTGCCCCACTCTTCCTTGTGACCAGTGAATCTTTTCATAAATCGTGCATAACAGTAGGTGCAACTGTGTTCACAACCGATGTAGGGATTGATTGTGTAATCAGAAACTTTTGATTTGGATAAGATAGCTTTTGCGTAGATTTTTTTAACGATCATGGAGATCACCTACCACACACGAACAGCATTCTACAGACCATCAACATCATTCTGTTCTTCTGCAAGAGCGTAAGCTAAATGTTTACTTGCTCTCTTATTATGTTAAGATTTGGAGAATTGTGGTTGAACATTTTCGAGGCTATTCAGAGGAGGAAATCAGTTGGGCCGTATGCTTTTTGGATTATGATACTCAGTGTTGCGACAACAGTCCTGGACATTGTTCTACTTGTTGTATTGCGGAACCGAACGTGAAAAAAGTTATGTGGTTTTTTCTTCTCTACCGTAAACCATATACAAAAAGGCCAAAAATAACACGAGAAAGGCTACTACCATCATGATGTTGATGATAATCGCGAAGTAGGCTCCTATATCCATGACGGGTCCCTATCCCCTATTTTTGCAAGACACCTATTTAAGGTGTAACCTTTTTCCACTCCTCTATCAAAGAATTATACAGTTGATCATTTTCCTCCACCAAATCATAAGTTTCTAGGGCTTCCGCCAGTTTTTGTGCAATAAGATGATAACACAAATGAATTTTCTTATTCATCGCACGGAAGTAAAAATCGTCGCAGGAACAAAAATCAGCGGCTGGCATGACAAGGTATTCTCGCTCTTTACCGACCACAATCCAAACGATCCTACCACTCGGTTTGAAAACGTATCTTTTTATTCTTCTCTCGTTCAACGTTTCCCAAGCTTTCGTAAATCGCGGACCAAACACTATGGAAAGCCGACTGAGATGCGCTTTTGTCACTCGGTTTTTCATTTTAGCTTCTTTGCAAACGTGTTTGAGCACCTCGGTCTCCGATGCTTTTTTCATAGGTCTCTCTGTTAACTATAATGTGAAAAATATAATAGCATTTATGCATATGCTATTGCTCTGCCTCTTTGAAGAATAATGGAATGTAATGATTTTCTATCTTTACAACCAATTAGGAAAAGTTCAGTCTAAGGATTCTGAAGTGCGATCTTGAGGAGGTGTTGTTGTCGTTATGTCTTTCCCAGTTTCGTTGATGCTCTTATTGCCTTTTTTCCTATTCGATTTTTATTGGGTCTCCTTTAGGCTTCTTTTTCTCTCTAATTTTTGGTAGAGTAACCTCTAAGACTCCATTTTTGTAAACCGTCTTAGCCTTATTAGGAACGACCGCTGCTGGCAACTTGATTTCTTTGAAGTATTTACGCTTGGGTGTGTCAACTGAGACAGTTAACGTGTTTTCTACTCCATGCAGTTTGATATCTTCCTTTTCAACCCCAGGTAATTCAGTTACAACTTTGATTTCATCGTCGGTGCTCACCACATCTACGAGTGGTTCACGCTCTTCTTTAACGTCTAAACTAGGTCTTGTGAGCCCAAAGGCTTCGGGTTTGAGCGAAGGCTTGATGTTACCAAATTCCCTTATCTTCGGCTTTCCATCTGGGCCGACGGTCATACTGTAGCCGTAGACGAAGGGCCCCCACTCACGGATGGTTGAACCGTCTGGAAGCTTATGTTCACGTACCAAATCCTTTGGAACACGGGTGCGGAATTCCTTAAATTCTCTCTCCATCATCTCCTCCATGTCTTTGATCATCTCATCGATGTCTCCGAAAAACCAGTTTCCGAAATAGGGAAAGCGACGCATCCTTTTTCTGAACCATTCTGGAAAATATTCCCAACTCATTAATCGTTCACCTTTCCAAAAAAACACATAATTAGAATTCTATAAAAACCTATCCATTTTTAATACTCATACATTGGACGTTGAATGTTTGATTCGTGAAAGATGTATGTTAAGAATGACAGAGCATCTGACAAAGCAGCTGGCTAATCCTAGCGAATTTTTCAACAGCGTGCGAATTGAGAATCGGAAACCCGGCTTCGTTTTCTTTCTGCATGCATCAAGAGTTATAGCAGAACAGAAAGAGCTAATAGACTTCTGGAAGACACAAAAGAAATACTTTGACTAGTCTCTCTGAACGAGGAGTTGTAATGGTACACATTAGAACAGTTGCAGCCATTCTGATGTTATTTGTCGTAGCTATGCTCATCCTAAACAAATTCTTAAGATCAGAATGGATATGGCTCATATCCATTGCCACAATGATAATGGCAGTTGTAATCTATTTCATTCCTCGCCTAAGGAAACGTAGAGACAATGTTGCCACTGCTTAACGGCTATCCACAAAAGCAACACTACAGGCAGCCATAGTTCACAGAAGAAAACCTAAATCAAACTGCTGTTGAATCTTTCAGTGGTGATTACGTGTCTTTGACTTTACGTGATGCTCAGCATCTTTGTTGGAAAAACTTCAAGAGGATTAATGAGAGGCTTGACCCCAAAAGGGGCAAAGGCTGGACGCCTTTTGTCATGGTTACAGATTTACTTGAAGAGGCTGGCGAGGTGGCTGCCGTGGTCAAGGGATTAGAAAGCTTTGAGCCGCCTGATAAGCCTAAAACAAAAGAGATGTTAGCCACAGAGCTTTCAGACTTACTTTACATAATCTTCGTATTGGCTGAGCATTACGGCGTAAACTTGGAAGAATCGTTTCTGCAAACAGTTAACGACTACATACTCAGGTTTATAAGCTAAACAAATAGGCACTGCTCCAACATCCCCGCAAGATATATGCGAAGATTTGTACGGGAGACACCACACAGATTCTACTTGCGCATAGAGGTAGTCACTTCTGTTGGGGCATAGGAAACAGCTAGATCAGAAGTAACAAGGTTACTGAAGGAGTACACTTAGCGCGCACACTGCTTAGTAGTCCTAATTGCGGTTTCATAAGCTTTAACTCCAATTATGTTGCGAACACTGATATAAGCGAGTAAAAGATGCGTGATTAGTGATGAGAATCCGTAAGTTGATGGTTAAAGACGTTATTACCCTACAAACAGACGCATCAGCTTATGATGCTGTAAAACTCATGAATAAGAATGGAATAGGTTGCTTAGTGGCTTTCGATAATGGTAAGATCGTTGGGATCTTAACTGAAAGAGATCTGCTTGAAAGAGTCTTGGAAAAATGCAAGAATCCCAAAGAAACTAGAGTTTCAGAAATAATGACAAGACAGGTCATTGTTGGAAAGCCAGAGATGCAACTTGTCGAAGCTGTGAGACTTATGTTTGAAAACAAAGTGAAGAAACTACCTATAGTAGAGAAAAGCCGATTAACGGGTATAGTTACCTTGACCGACATAGCTCGCGCGACGAGTGTTGATAAAAAAACCTTAGAACTAGTTGAAGCACTGTCAAACATGCATATGATCTAGCAAGCCTATGCTGGTTG
>CP070709.1:81552-86395 GCA_020350305.1 Candidatus Bathyarchaeota archaeon | reverse complement strand
TTGAATGAAAAACAACAGAATGAGAGGTAGCAACTGATTAAACATGATTGCAATGACGAACATCGCCAAAACATAGAAGAATTTGACTCGTGGATCCAGCTGGTGAATCGGAGAATAGATCCTTCTAAACTTGAAGCCGTCAAAAACGCTCATAAGGAGACCTCTAAACGATCAAGCAGAACTTTTCTTGCATCATAGACGTCAATCACGTTGATGGGCAACTTCAAATCTGAAAGCTCAAAGAATATCTGTGAAATCTGCGGAGGCGCAATAAACGCCTGCGTAACTAAGTTGCGGTTGGTTAGAGTTTCCTTAGCGCCGCCCTCAGCCATTATCTTTCCTTGAGCCATCAAAATTACGTGAGGATTACATTCGGCCACAAATTCAACATCATGCGTAACAATGATCACAGTCTTTCCCTGCGTGTTCAATTGAACAATAAACTGTCGCAGTTTCTCTTTTTGCTGATAATCTTGGCCAATCGTTGGTTCATCAAGTATCACAACGTCAGGATTCCATGCAAGAACCGAAGCTAGGGCAACCCTTTTTCTCTCACCTCCACTAAGCATGAAAGGAGACGTTTGACGGTACCGTGTCAGATTTAGAAGACTTAAAGCCCACGTTACCCGTTTTTTTATGAGCTGTTCCTTGAAGCCGAAGTTTTGAAGAGCGAAGGCAATCTCGTCTTCAACAGTCTCGCAGAAAAGCTGATGATCCGGATTTTGAAACACGAATCCTACCTTTCGTGAAAGTTTGGCCACGCTCACCTTCCGAGTGCTAACTCCATCAACGGCAACCTCTCCTTTCGTCGGCTTCAACAATCCGTTAATATGCTTCACTAGGGTTGTTTTTCCTGCACCGTTCTGGCCCATAATCGCAATGAACTCTCCGGCTCGAATTGCGAGAGAAACCCCGCTTAAAGCTTCAACGCCGTTTGGATAGGTGAAATAAACATCCTTAACCTCGATCATGCGTCAAAACCTCCCGTAAGAGTTTAGATGCTTCCTCCGAGCTCACCGGTACCTTCTTGAGGAATACACCCCTTTCTTCAAGAATCTGGTAAAGCCTGGTTGCTTTAGGAATCCCAACGCCGATCAAACGGGCGCTATCAGAGTTAAACACCTCCCGAGGCTCACCGTCTAACACCACTTTTCCTTCATCCATCACTATAACATGATTTGCATATTTTGAAGCCAAATCCAATCGGTGTTCAACGAGGATGACCGTGATACCCAGTTTTTTGTTCAGTTCATTGATCACGTCGAAGATTTTTTGGGCACCAACTGGATCGAGAAAAGATGTTGGTTCGTCAAGAATCATTACGTCTGGCTGCATCGCGAGCACACAGGCGATGGCTACACGTTGTTGCTGTCCTCCTGAAAGCTCGTGTGGCGGTCTCTCGCGAAGGTCAGTTATGCCAGTTGTTTCAAGAGCCCAGTCAACTTGTTTCCTAATATCACTTCGGGGTATCCCGAGGTTTTCAAGTCCAAAAGCCACATCTTTTTCAACAGATAATGCAAAGAGCTGGTTTTCTGGGTTCTGAAAAACGAGACCAATATGCCGAGCAAGCTCATAAATTGAATGTTCGCCCACTTTGAGACCTGCGACTGCCACGTTTCCTTCAAGTTTTCCACCATAAAAATGAGGAACAAGCCCGTTAAAACATCGACATAAAGTTGTCTTCCCACAACCGCTGGGACCCGTGAGAACCACAAATTCCCCTTGTTCAACTGTTATAGACACGTCTTGAAGAGACAAACTTGTCCCAGCTGGATACGTGTACGCTAGGTCTGTTGTTTCAATGATCGCCATGTCTTTGCGCGCCTATCTACTTGCCAAATACCCGTTTCACTTAAGAGTAGCTACCAAAAAAAGAGTTACTTCAGCTTCTCCTTAAAGAGCCGCATACAACGCTTAAGGCTTGCCTCTACATTACCCACCCCATTAGCTCCGGCTGACACCGAGTGCCCTCCACCCATGCCGTGCAGGTATTCACCGAGAGGTTTAGCTATGTCCCGGCCCAGATGTAACCCTGTTTTTTCGTGGAAATCGCGGTTTGATCGCAAGCTGACTTGAATCTCACCCTCTCTCTGACCTACAACAACAGCTACGTGAGCTCCAAGTCCAATCAAAGCCCTTGCAGCTGAAGCTTGGTAGGCGCCAACGTGAGAAAACGCGATCAGCCACCTCCCCATTTTCAGCAGCTTTGCACGTCGACTCGCCTTAAGCCTTGCTATGCGCTCTGAATCGCTCATCGGCAAAGAAAGCAGAGGCAAGGCTTCTTGGGCGTTCACCCCGGCGTCAATGAGAGCAGCTACGGTTTTAAGCGTGGCAGAGCTGGCCAAAATGAAGTGTCGAGTGTCAAACGCTATTCCGAGGAATAAAGCCTTAGCTTCGGGCTCTTCTAGCTTAATCTCCACTTCCTTGAAGAACTGATATACAATCTCGCATGTGGACGCAGCTTTTTCATCACTTACGCACATCGTTGCGAGACGTTCCGTTTCCGGATGACGTGCATGATGGTCAACCACGATGAGCGGAGAATCAGATGCCCTGACTCGTTCAGCCCATTCATCCAGCTGCTGTATGGTGTTGGTGTCCAATAACACAATAACGTTTGCTTCCTCAATACGTGGATGCATCGTCAGTTTTATGGGCAATGACTTTAACATAAATCTGGTAAGTTTGCTGGGTCCTTGGGCCGCTGCAATTTCAACGTTTAATTTAGGTCGTAGGCGCTTCAGTAGTCTGGAGAAGGCAAACGCTGCGCACACTGCGTCTGGATCAGCGTTGTGATGGCACAGTAAAACGATCAACTTAGCATTGTGTTTGTCTATGAGGAGCATTATTTTGTGGATTTGCATGTAAGTGCCCTCAGATATCTTTCAATAGATGCGAAGGCTTCTTCTGTAGCTTCGTTGACCAGCCTTCTAACATCATAATTTTTCATAAGGGGTGATAAGGTGACTTCTACGTCGACTTTCACGGTGATGGGTTTTGTCCCTTCGGTGTCAATGGTTATGTCAAGGATAGAAATTCTATTTGAAGGAATCTTTGACAGGATATGTTTTCTCGCCGCCTTTTCTGCAATTTCGCAAAGCTCTTCTGCCTGTTCAGAAGTAAGTTCAGGTATACCTATTTCTTCCAAAAAACTTTCATCCTATGGAGGCGGTGGCGAAAGTGGGCGCAGGTCACGCTGCAGTTTCGTCTGCAAATCCTTCACTTGGATCCGTAGCCGCTCCTCCTGTTTACCAAGAACGTTAATCCTCATGCTGAGGAGGTCTTTCCGTTCATTCAGTTCAGTTGTCACCTTGCCTTTCTTCGCCTTCACTAGAAGCGAACCAATGGATTTGTAAATTGTCGCGGAGTCGGTCAGTTTCTCCAACTCGCTTAACGCCTGCTCTACCTCAGTAAACTCCAACTCAAGCTGCTGCTTCTGCGTTAGAACAGCCTGTAATGTCTGCTGTAGTTGCTGAAGCCGCAACAACCGCTGTTGAACTTGAGGTGGAAGCTTAGAAATATCCTCGCTCATCACAATTCCTCAAACCGTCGTTTCTCAACCTTGTCTGCACTACAACGTCGCATTAATTAAGCGTTTTCACGCGAGACAGCTTTTGCAGCTGATTTTACCATTCACCCTTCATTGATTATAGTCTTCTCTGCGCAATGTCTTGTCCTACATTTCAAAACAGCCGATTTAGAGGTTTGAACAGAACGATATTTTGAAACGTATCATCTTATTTATCGGCAAACTGAAGTTTATCAACAGACTTCAATACTGCTTTCGTTAAAAAAACCCACCGAAGGAAAGAATTTATGGTAGCTCTTAAAGCGGATGTGTCTTCCGCCTCAAAGCGTATTATCAACGTTTTTCCTCTGCCTTCGATATAGACTCTAGAGCGATGGGTAGATATCGTTCTGGTCTCAGGTCGTAATGCCTCGAGCACGATTTTTGACTTCTTTTGAGATGGAAGATCCAAGTGGACAACCGTGTGAGCTCTCATTTTCGAGTTTCCCACATCACCTGCGATATGGTAACACAAGGACCTATTTCAATCCTTTGTGCTTACGCATCCTAATTCTCGCTACTTTTTGGTTGTGACTTTATCCACTGTAAGAGAGAAAAAATCTCTTTATCTGGGGAACGTAGGTTCATGGACCCACCAAGTGTAGATTCGCTTGTAAGAATAATCTCGTCTAGTTTTCCTCTTGGAGCTTTACAGATAACATCAGAAAGCAACATTTTTGTTGCGAAAAACAGCAATAACTCGGTCAGCATTTGATTCAAGAGTCTTTTCAGTTATTCCATCGAGGTTCCACTTACCCTGATTAATTCAGACAGTGCAAAATATTAAACGCTCAACATCGTGACAAAAGCGTTATATCCTCTACGTCGGTCTCCGAGGGGTCATTAATAAGATCACTCTCTTTCCTCTGCAACGAGAACCTCTGGGGTTTCTGGAGATGGTAGCCCTTTGGCTGAACGCTTCGCTATGGTGCCAAGCTTTGTGACTGGGATGTAAGCGCCGCCCGTGAATTTTAGACCGCATTTTCTACAGTTCCAGACGCCCACGCTTTTTCTTCGAACCGAACCAAAGCCGCATTTGGGGCATCTGTGGGCTTTTTTCATTTCTGAAAGCACTTTGACGTATCTTTTTCTAACAGTCGAGCCGTAGCGAGCCCCGAATCCTCTCGTTGAACCAACCTTTTTGGTTCGTCCTCGGCGGCCCATCAGCCTTTCACCATAAGCTTTCGTAATTCTACACTTTTTTCTTGGGCTATCTTTGCGGCTTCCAAGATTTGTTGCGTCGTAAAATAGCCGCTGCCACCTTTCTGCATTGCA
>CP070709.1:78307-81452 GCA_020350305.1 Candidatus Bathyarchaeota archaeon | reverse complement strand
TGCACAGCATATTGATCCTATTGCGCCGGGGAGCTTCACGGGGCATGTCCTTCCCGAATCCATAAAAGTAGCTGGCGCCGTTGGAACACTAATCAATCACTCGGAAAGGCGACTGAAACTCGCCCAAATTGACACGGCCATTAAAAGGTCACGTGAGGTCAACCTAGCTTCTGTAGTCTGCACCAACAACCAAGCTGTAAGCGCAGCCGTAGCTACGCTCAGACCAGACATGATTGCTGTAGAGCCGCCTGAGCTTATCGGAACAGGGATTCCCGTGTCCAAGGCTAAACCAGAAGTCGTTACAGGTACAGTGAAGCTTGTGAAACGGATAAACCCAGATGTGGTGATCCTCTGTGGGGCTGGGATCACAAGAGCGGATGATGTAGCTGCTGCATTGAGTCTCGGTACTGAAGGTGTTCTTGTGGCCAGCGGTGTTGTGAAAGCGAACGACCCATACAAAGTGTTGTTGGAGTTTGCTAAAAATCTAACTTAGTTGAGGTCTCCATAAATCTTATTTGTAGATGTCCCTCGCAGCTGGCACGAGCGATTTTTGGGAAAAAATAAATAGATCAATTCCTCTAGTTTGGACGAATGGAAGCTAGAACGCTGAAAGAGAAAGGAGTTTGGAAAGCAGAAAATGCGTTACCTTCTAGCTTCCATTCTCTGTCCCTCTTTGCTCATTTCCCCCTCATATCAGGGACACTTATGGATTTGTCGTTTTCATCTTAAAAATCTTTTGTTTTTTCCACAAATATGTAGCTTTTTTGCCAAAAAAAAAACACGCAACAAGCACTCAGGAACAGACTTGTAAGTTATTAGTTACCTGTTACTTCCTTCAGTCTTTCAAGCTTCTTCTCGTAGTCATACCTCCATTTGTCTTCTTTGAAAAACTCATACGAGATAGTTTGGCGCCTGAACGAGGCAACATCAAACGTTACGTAGAGAAAACCGGTAATTAGTTTCTTCTCGGTTAGGCGGTTCATTGAGTCGATGAGTTTTGAAAACTCTGTTTTTGGAGTATATGTGTGAACTACGAGAGAGTGTTGGCTGATGGCTTTTCCGTAGTTAAAAATGAAAGGTTTGTTTTGCAGACTGTTGACAAATTTAGCCAGCTTTTCTTCGCTTTCAAAGTCAATTATGAAACCTCGCATGTCAGATGTAGGAAGCGGATATGGAAGAATTGCAACTTCATAATCAGTGAGAAGACTACGTCCAACGATATGATTACGGTACCGATATCTAACTCCCTGTGGTGTTATGTTCACCACTTCTGCCAGTTTCGTGAATTTGATGGTTCCGTCTTTCTCCAATTCCTTCAAAATTAATATGTCGGTTTCATCAGCTCGAATGGAATAGGTTTTAGGTTTCATAAGTTTTCGAGGAAGTTTTTCAGACGCGTTTTCAACTTCGTCGATCCATTGTTTCCACTGGAAGTTCCATGATTTACTTTGAAAGTCAAACCAGTCGAAGTTGGGCACAACTTCAGTGAAATTGGTGGTTTGGCAGAAAATGTAGCGCGAAAAGGCTTTCAGCTGCGAGGCTTCATCTAGATATTCTTCCAGTTCTTTCTTATACTCCGCCGGAAAGGCAAAAATAGTGTAATATCCGTCGTATTTTCCATAGCATCGGACCACGTAGGTCCAATAGTCAAGATTGTCAATAACTTGCTGCAACTTCTTTTCCTGTCCGGGCTTGGATTCCGCAATGAGAACTGCCTTCATTAACCCGAGCCTAGAGTAGTCTAGGTTAGTCCTTATTTGAAGAAGGCCTTCTTTCATCAACTTTCTTATTCGGAAGGTTACTGTTCTAGGGGGTAATCCTATTGACTTGGCTAATGCCAAAACATTTCTTGGACCATTCTTGCCAAGTCCTTCCAATATTTTTGCATTAGTCGGATTCAACATTTTTAGATATCGTAGCATCCACTCGTAGTCTTCAAGTCTACTCATGGGATTACCTCCTTATCGGGCTTCTTTGGTCTGTTATGGCTTACTTGAAGTCAGCATCAATGGGTTCTCACGTCATCAACGGGATCTCCCATAATATCCGGATTTGGTCCTGGATAGGTTAGTTTTCCGTTTTTACAGAGTTCTTCAGCTACAGTGGGAGACCTAGAAGGTACACCATCTACAGATCGCTGTAGGTGACTAGATAAAGCCGTGCTATAGCAGCCATAGACAATCGACAGAGCCACTAGACAGACTAACAGGAGAGACTTTATTTTTTCGTTCATTTGTTTCTGTCTCCATTATATAATTGAGCAGTTTGTCTATTTTACTTTTCGCAAGAATTCCATAAATTCTTTGCATAAAACGTAATATTCTGATTGCTTGAATTGTACTGAAATGTTGAAACCGTTGCAAGCCTACGGTTATATAACCCAGATGGGTGTGTGTGAATTGATAGAACTTGTGTGCGCTACACCAATGGAAGTGGACAAGCGGCACTTGAATAGATCTCCTTTGGAGTAAAAGAATAGTGAGTTACCTTGCGGGTGCCCATGTTGGAGTGGTAATGTGTCTTTGATGTTAAAAAAGGATGTTCTTAGTATCTCAGAGAAATTTGTTTCTTTAGAATATTGGCGGTTTCTGCAAAGCACATTGATATACAAAACTTAAAATGAAGAAGCCAAGTTACGTAACATAAACTATGACTATGAAGTGCGATATCGCTGAGGCCATTACAAAGGTGTAAGAGGTTCAGATTTGAAGGTTGAAGTTGAATGTGCCGCTTGTATTTTTCACCGTGGCTGTCTGGAGATCATAGAGGCAACGAATGACCTGTCTATCCAGTTTAAGGCAATCTCTGCTTTTTCACGTCTCTTGGCTAAGGAATTCAAGCCTAACAAGGTTCCTGCTTTTTTAGGTACAGAAAGGGATAGGTTAATAAAAAAAATCACAGGCAATCCAGACCCATACGCGAAAAAGAAGCGGTTGAGCAACCAGAGGGCCTTAGAAATTCTGCCACTAGCGAAAAAACTTGTATCAAACCAGTCTTGCAAGGAGTCTCGATTCAGAAAGGCTTGTCTAAACTCTGTAGTTGGCAACATCATAGAATTCGGCATTCCAGATCACGTATTCAGGTTTCAAGACATTAAAAAACTGATTCTACGAGCTGAAGAAGACTTGGCTATTGATGAAATCTC
>CP070709.1:70970-78207 GCA_020350305.1 Candidatus Bathyarchaeota archaeon | reverse complement strand
TCCGCCATTCTATAGCTCTGTGCCACATTAACTCTTTTACAAAGGAAGCTTCAGGTCGTTTCCAAGCAGCCACGATGTGTTTGTAGGTCATTTCCTAAGCCCTCTCTCTGCGCGTTTACGGTTCAAACTCACCGTCAAGACGATTAATAAACCTTTTCCGCGCCTTCTACACCTTTTAAACCCTATCTTGTTACTTCGGTTTTCTGAAGAGCATCACACCGTCAGGGGTGGTGCAGACATATTCAAAGCCAGCCTCGATCAGCACTCTTGCACCCTTGTCGGAGCGTGTTCCTCTGGTAATGTACTGATTGGCTTCGAAATTCACCAAGTGGGTGTAGATAATGGTGTTCTGGATGTTCTTGCATGCATGCAAAGACTGATTGCAACTTGCTTTGGTTCGCTATATATCTCCAAAAAAGGATATGTACATATTCCGCAATAATAAGTCCGCCATAATAAGCTTGCTGTGCTGGTCAAAAACGCAACATGGAAAGAGTTTCGGCAATCTTGTGAACAGTCTAACTTGTTTGCGTGCATCGAAAAACTGAAGTCGCGCGAAAGCCATTCAGCCTTGGAGGTGAAAGTTATGCCAGTTGTGAAGATAATTGAGCTGATAGGTAGTTCACCAGATAGCTGGAAAGATGCTGTTGAAAACGCGGTGAAGGAGGCAGCAAAAACAGTCAAAAACATCAAGGGAGTTCACGTGAAGCGATGCACCGCAAAGGTAAAAGACAACAAGATTGTGGAATACCGTGCCGATGTCAAAATCGCTTTTAGTGTGGAAAGATGAAATGAGAGAAACGTGTGTTCTCCACGTTTGCATGCATACATACATATTTGTATTAGAAACAGTGACTTAAAATGAAGGAATAGCCATGAGTGAGAAAGAAGTCAAAAAGTGTCCTAAGTGCGACGGAGAAATGGAGAAAGGGAAAGGGTTAGCTGGATATGGCTTTGTGCGATATGCAAAGAAAGGTGATTTACGTGGAGATAAGATTCTTGCTTTTCACTGCGAAAAATGTGGTTTCATTGAACTCTACAAAGAAAAGAAAGACCAGTTTTGAGTAATGTTTTTACCAAGTCCTTGTTCTTATGTTTAGAATTGAAATGCAAGACCTTGAACGTGCAAGGCTGAGACTGAAAGAAAAGAAAAGCGCGCTTGTCGTAGTTAAGAATGGAAAGGTTATTTTCGAAACTGAATCTCATGGTATTAAGGGTTTTCTTGAAGCCTGCGAACTTTTTGGCAAAGAACTTGCTGGATCCTCCATAGCTGATAAGATTGTTGGACGAGCGGCGGCTTTCCTATGTGTCCATTTTCAGGTTTCTGCCGTGTTTGCTATTATAATAAGTACAGAAGGAGTTAGAGTACTGAAAGATAACAATGTTTTTTATCAATTCGAAAAGCGTGTTCCAGACATTCTGAACCAGAAAAGAAACGATATTTGTCCATTCGAAAAACTTGCTCTCACATCTGCAGCTCCCGAAGAAGCATACAGCAAACTCCGAACTCGCTGTTGAATAGAAGTTTCTTCCATAGATCTCAATTTGTCGCTGGTTCAAACCCGACCTCAGTACTGGAGACAGACCCTACATGCATGCAAAAACGGCAAGCACAACACGAAAAAAAGGGGTTTTGCGGGGGATATCACCTTAAGAGGGTGAATAAACCTTTTCCGCGTCTTCTACACTTTTTAAACCCTTTGCATGCAAAGCGGTTCATCCTTTGTGTGCATGCTTGTATCGCGTCTCCTTAATGAAGCTTAAAGTTGAGGTTGGTTTGGAACCTCTTGAAGGTAAATGTTCTCTGTGTCCAAACATAAATATAGGTTGAGGTGCGCATCAAAGGAGATTGTCCATTCCTAAAGATTTCTTGCATGCATGCAACTATTCCGGTATTGTTGCTCCATAGTTAATGCCGATTAGCAGTAGGTCTCGCATATCAATGACCCCATCACAGGTCAAATCTAACCTATCTTCGTAACCTTCTTCGTCCATCCTTGCCCCAAAGCTTCTTCCCACCAAGGAAAAATCAACAACATCTATCACACAATCTTCGTTTACGTCTCCAGCAAGCCTAGTCCTGACAGTGTCAGAGGCCTCAAACAGTGTTCCATCAATGAGTTCCCCAGAAACAGTCAAGACTACAGTATCCAGCCTGACTTCCAGAATATTGTAAAGGTAGGATGTTAGTTCAGTCCTGTTAAACTTCACCATCAAATCAGAGACACCATCATCATCGTAGTCTCCAATTTGTGTGGGAGCATCAGAATCAACAGGAAACGTCCCACTCAATCTGATTGAAGAAACATCAATATCACCTACATCGTAGCCTTGTGGAAGCTCAATGTAAGCAGTAACCGATCGTCCTTCACTTCTCAGATTCAGAGTGTCCGGGTCGAGATCTACCGTAGCTTCAATTTCATGCGTACCTTCTTCACTTCCCCAACTTCCATGAGTTGGTTCTGGGGATACATAGTTTCGCACCAAAACCCAGTCAAACTCAGTGATGTCAATTGTATGCCTCGCCCAAAGTTGAACATAATAGCTGCCTGAAGGAATGTTGGTGGTGGTCTCTTTCGTATTTCCATCTGCAACTCTAAATTGGCATTTAGAAGATGATGGACGCATAACATCCCACTTTCTCCAAGCTGGACTCTCGTTTTCATCCATTGCGACGTTCGTTTGAGTACTGCTCGCCCTTGAACGTCCCGTAAGTAAATACGTGTCTGGCAACGCGGCCGCATGATAACTGTAGAGGAAAACAGCGTTAGTATCATTTAGGGGTGTACCATCACCATAACCGATGATATTGTAGCCACTCCAAATTTGTCGAGTTTCAAGTTTTCCGAAGCCTCTAACAGCTGTCCCTAATCCGAATGTGCTTATTGAGTGAATCCTTTCCTCTTCGGTTCCCGTTAGAGTTACATTTGAGTTTGCTACAGATGGTGAACCAGCATAATTCCATTTGCTTGTATCCAGACTTGCCCCCAGAAAATCATCAAACAATAGAAACGTGTTATTTCCGCTACTCGTTGAAGACTGCCCACTTTTGCCATAGTAAACACAGATTGTCTGGTCAGCCGTACTCAAGTCATCGGCAACTTCAACCCAAACGCCTGCCCAAGAACTGTTGCTGGCTTCAATCCAATAGTCTAAGAGAGTCAACCCATCATTGCCAGTAAATCTCAAATCGTTCGGAAATATGGAAGCATTGTGTTCATTCAAATATACAGAATCTCCACCGCTTGACCCGCTTGTTTGATAAACATTGAGATAAACTTGATAGTCTGTTCCGGCACCAGTCGCATTCTCTATGACGTGGCTCTGGCGAAAGTCCCAGCTACCGAGCCAACCTGGACTAGCCTTCACGCTTGGAATGTTTGTCTGAAATAGGAATAACCACGATGAAATTATGAATAACAGAGGTAATGCTTTATTTTTTCCGAACTTCAAAACACTCCCTTCTTCGTTGTATGATCATGCAGTTTCAAATACTTAAAGTTTCAGAAACTATGTTCTACTCAACTTTGTATTTGCATGCATGCAGAGAAGAGTTACCAATAGAGAGGGACTCACGAAAATCCAAGCTTTCCACAAGCCTAACTCAAATACTGGTATAAGTGACATGATTTCACCTTCTATTCATCAACTTCTAGCTAGCTTTCTTACGCCGTAGTAGACGAATTATGCCTAAGACAAAATTCATTCTTGGCACCTTTTGCATATAACGTTTGTAGTCATCGCCAAACTTCACGATGAGGTTTCTTTCCTCCATTGACACATATTGATAAAGCAAAACGAATATTGGAACGGCAACAATTGCGCTTAACCAATGTTGTGAAATCAGAATGGTAGCGGACATTAACATTATACATCCTAGAATCTGCGGATGTCTAACAATTCCATAGGTTCCGCGTTCAACGATAACTGTAGTATCCATCACGCTTTTTCCTTCTTGTTGATTTTTTGGAAAGTATAGAAGTGGAGAAAAGAAGAAAGGCAAACTAACGGCTGAGACTATCCACCCAACATAAAATGGAGTATTCAGGCCTAAATACGGTCCAAATACAATCCCATAAATAACACTGCCGATGATTTGTGCAAACATTAAAGGGATCACAGTTGTGAATGTTTTGGGCGGGTAAAAAATTACTCTGATTGCTTGGACTGAACATTTAGCTTCGCATTCATAACAACATGCGCATTCTGGTTCCCTGGCTGGAAAAGACTTTTTCTCCGAGGAAGGATGCCCAGCAGTTTCCTTCCAGTCATATAGTTGCGCAGGACAGACGCTAAGGCATATTCCACATCCTGTGCATATATCCCAGTCAACTGCTACGTTACTTCCACGAATACCTAATTTCTGTGGTGGATCCATAGGTCCCCAAATAGTTAAGCCTTCTTCTTTACCAACTTTCTTCCTGTTCTTCTGGAAATTAGGATCAATAGGCAAACAAGTCATCCCCTGCCTGAAAATGGCCACTAACTACCTATTAGACGAAACTGCATATAATTCTCATCCAACAGAAAAAAAGGGGAAGTGCGGGGGATATTTCCACAGCTAAAAGGTTGATGTGTACCATTCAGCGAATTTTCTTAGAGCTTGAGCTCGATGTGAAAACTTGTTCTTTTCTTCCGTGGCCATTTCTGCAAAGGTTCTGTTGGGACTGTCTGAAGGTTTGAATATAGGGTCGAAGCCAAAGCCGGAGTTTCCCCGCTCTTCTTGAGATATTTTTCCTTTCACTTTACCATGGAAGCACTTTGGCGATTCTTTTGGACTGCAGAAGGCAATCACCGAGTGAAAATAGGCGTTTCTTTTCTCCACTTCTTTCATTAGTTTGAGGATTCCTTTGATTCCTATTGTTCGATACATGTATGAGGAGTAGGGGCCTGGAAAACCGTTCAGCGCATCTATGAAAAGGCCAGCGTCCTCCACGAAGATAGGTAGTCTACATCTTTCTACAGCGTCCCTAACGCTGGCTTTAGCAATGTTTTCTATATTGTCGTCTTGAATCTCTGAGGCTTTTGCTCTTAGGAGCGCAGTGGCAACTTTGTATTTAGCTAGTACATGGCGGACTTCGTTGAATTTGTGGATATTACCTGTTACGAAGAAAGCCACTCTACCTTTTGGAAAAGGACTCATAGGCGTCACACGTCTGCCTCCTTTCTTTCGGATACGTAACGTCCTCTTTTCTCTATTTCCTTGATCTTTTCTAATACATTTTTTGCGGCTTCATTTCCCCTTGCTTCAGCATATCCTTCCATGACCATGTCAAAACTTTCTTTCGCGTGCTTGTGATGAGTGCTTTGGAAGGCTCTTTTCATGAGGTGTAGGTCAACTCCTCTAGTTTCTAGTTCTATCGAGTGTTCGCTTAAGCCGAAGTCTACGAAGACAACTCTGCCATGCGGTGTCAAAATCATGTTTGAGGTGGTGAGGTCCCCATGGATGATTCCGCGGTTGTGGAGGCGTCCGATCAGGTTACCGATGAGACAACACAAGCGACGCCTTTCTTCAGCCGAGAAATCGTCCAAGACTTGTTTTACCTGCTTTCCATTAATGAACTCCATGATAATCGTTGCTTCAGCGATGTCAACCATGAAGATTGTTGGTGTTGGAACCCCTGCCTCCTTTGCTCTATGAATAATCTGTGGCTCATGAATGGTTCGATAAGATCGAATTTCCTCGTCCAACTTAGAGACACGATACTTCTTTGGCAATCGCCGCTTCATTATCACCTCGCGGTTGTGCCACTCTTCCAAGTACAGGCTGGCTTCAGCGCCTTTTTTAATGAGCACGTTTCAGCCTCCAACCCATGGTGCGTAGACCTCGTCCAGTCGCCACCTCAGCTTTACGAAGCTCTTCTCAATGGGAAGAGTCATGTTGTGTTGATATGCAAGAACCCCAGTCCATGCGATCATGGCTCCGTTGTCCAAGGCATACTCCTTGGGAACCACGCAGAATCGTGCGTTGTGTTCGTCAGCGATTTGACTTAGCATCGACTGTAATCGTTTGTTCGCAGCAACCCCCCCAGTCAACAGGACCTCCAGCTTTTCCGTGTGAGCTAACGCCCTCTCTGTAACCTCAGTGAGCATGGAAAACACAGTTTCTTGCAAACTGAAGCACAAGTCTTCGAGGCTATGCTTTTCTTCATGAAGTAACTGGGTAACAGCGGTGAGAAGCCCACTGAAGGATAAATCCATGCCCTTCACCGTGTAGGGGAGAGAAATAAACGCTTGACCTTGACTTGCCATTTTCTCAACCATTGCACCGAAAGGCACCCCTTTTTCCTGACGTAGACCTGCCTCCCGAGCGAAAACGTCGAGGCAATTTCCCACAGCTATATCAAGAGTTTCGCCGAAAACGCGGTACCTTCCCGCCTCAAAGGCGGAGACAATGGTGTTTCCACCAGAAACATATAGAGCAACCGGGTCCTTAGCTCCAGTTACCAGCTTGCCAATCTCGATATGTGCAACACAGTGGTTTACACCCACCAACGGAACTTGCAGATAGGCAGCTAAGGCGCGAGCCGCGGTTGCACCGGTACGGAGACAAGGCCCCATGCCGGGACCCTGAGAAAAGGCGACAACTTGAATGGTTTGAGGCTTTATTCCTGCTTTCTGAAAGGCTTCCTCCAAAATATTTCCAGCAACTTCCGCGTGGTGTCTGGCTGCTTCTCGTGGGTGAATGCCGCCTTTTTCAGGTATGTATGCGCTGATGACGTTAGCCAAGACGTCTCCTTCGAAGGAGAGAATTCCAACGCCAAAATCGTCGGCTGTAGACTCTATTCCCAAGCAATAAGACGCGGCTGAATGGCACGTTGACATGTTTTCAGCTCCTTTTTCTGTAAAGCGTTGCTGTTGGTTATATCATTCTCAACATCCACGTTATATGTGTTAAACATTCCACGTTTAGTTTGTATAGATGCCTTTCTTGCGTCGGAAATCAACATACATCTTTTTATGTTTAGAAGTGCATTATTTAAGGTAGAGTTCAAGGAACTGAATAGACATGTCGAGACGCAACAACCTGGTACACCAAGCCTTGCAGTTGATTGTAAACACGGGAGACCGTGGTGTGCTCCAGTCTGAGCTTTGGAGAAAGCTGAGCGCCAGTAGCAGAGAAGGTTCTCGAATAGCGCTGAAACTGGAAAACAAGGGATTCATTAGGCGGGAACGTGAGCTTTTCAGTGGACGATGGACGTATCGGCTGTATCCGAAGAGGCGACCGACATCTATA
>CP070709.1:63680-70870 GCA_020350305.1 Candidatus Bathyarchaeota archaeon | reverse complement strand
TTTCCGATAGGCTTTTACCTCATAAAAAAAGACACAATAATGCCTGCTCAATCGCTAGACTAAAGCTTGGTCTCACCTTGCAGTTTGAACCTCTTTAAAGCGGACAAAATATAAGCCTATTTAACGTGAAAATGTCCGATTCTGAGTTTCTGGAAGGATAAGTGAAAGGTTTGATTATCCAATCTGATTGACTAGAGTTTCTTCCACAAACCATAAGAATTTAAAAATACATCTTAGTGACAAGCAGTATGCATCTGCTTTAGGGATGTTTTAGGTTGAGCAAACTTGAAAAAGAAATGAAAACAGCCACACCTGTTCCTATCAAAATATTATCGATTTTGCTCTTTCTATTCGGTGTATTCGCTTTTGTTGGATCCATGTTTCTATGGGGAGAGGGTTTTATTCTTAGCTTTCCTGAGGGAGTAGACTATAGCTTTCCAATAGCTGACATATTGGTTAACGCACCCGCCTCAATAATTGCGGCAATCGGTTTATGGAAGCTAAAACGATATGGCTACGTTGTCTCACAGTTTGTCGCTGGTTTCTATATCTACGCTTCGGTGGAAATATTCGTAGACGTAGCTCAGGCTGGCCCACCATATCTTATGGAGATTATTTTTCCTCAGATACTAGCGGTTATTGTAGCCATTTTTCTGATTTTCTACCTCTGGCGTGTTAGAGACCTATTTCGATAATATGCTCTAACTTGAAGTCCTTCAGTTCTAACTAGCGCGTGCACAATGGTTGGTTTGTCCGCAAACGATTTTAGTTGATGCCATTTAGATTATCTGATAGAAATGCCAATGTTTCCGAGGATTTCTAAGGCTTTTCTTTAATCTGAAGAACGTTAATTTTATGATTAGAGAGCACACAAAGATTATGTCGTGGGGAGACTTCACCTGCCTTCGCCAAAATCCAAAATGCATGCATAAACCGGTTAACATCGTTCCTTTACAATCAAACATTAATTTGTGTAAAAGATGTGTAAAAATCCCAAAAATTCTTCGGGCGCCTGTACTGACTAAGATGCTTTTCCTTTCGGCATAGGCATCTTCACTTTTACAGTATCGATGCCCTGAAACATGATCGTGTTCGAAAGCTCACCAGTCACAGTCAAATTCACATCCATGGACTTCTCTCCAGCAAGCTCAGTCAAGTCAATGTTGTTCTTGATGTAATCAAAGACCTCGGCTCCACTGAACTTAACCATCAAATCAGGAATACCATCACCATCATAATCCCCAAGCTCCACAGGAGCCTCAGAATCCACAGGAATAGTACCATTCAACAGTATCGTAGAAACATCAATCTCACTGACATCGTAGCCTTCAGGAAACTCAATAAAAGCCTTCACGTACGCTGCTTTGCTCTTCAAGTTTAGCGTGTTGGGAATGACATCCACCGTAGCGATCACGGCAAACCTAGCAGTCGCAGTATGAGGACCATCCATGCCCACAATCTCTGTGCTCAGATCAAACGAATAAGGCGTCTGCAAGGCACCGTCCAAGAACCAATACTTGAAGATGAACCCTGGAACAGGCGAAACGCTCATAGACGCAGTCTCCTCCTCCTCATACCAGCCCTCTCCAGTAGGCGCATCAAGCCCATTCGGATGCGTATCCACAGTCAAATAATGGAACGTTGAGCTCCCAATATCCTCAGCATTCCCAGCATTATCCTCACTATAATAATCAATCGTGTGGGTTCCAGTTCCGATGAGTGAAATCGGGCCCGTGTACACGCTCCAAACTCCACCGTCGACTCTGTGGTAAATAGCCTGGATCCCTGATGTTGCGTCAATGGCAGACAGTGTGACCGTGGAACTGCTTGGCGTGTGGCTCAGCGTCGTCACAGGAGCAGTGCTATCCAAGATTATCTCATCATGATACTCTGAAACCCAATCTGCTCTGTCTCTGATCTGATAGTAGACCCGCTTGACGCCGTCGCCAGGCGAGAGGAACCATGTCTTCATTCCTGAAGGAATCGTCCAACTTCTCCAAGCCCCATCAGAGTTTCTGTAGCGCACACTGTCAACGCCAGAAGTTGCATCCCCATAGACAAGATACAATTGCACAGACATCGTCGTCGTATATTGGACAAACAAACCCTCGATGACAATGGCACCATAGGGCGGCACTGTATCCAGAACGATGTCATCTGAGTAAACAGGTGATGTTTGTCCTTTGCCGTCCCTGAACTGTACGTACACACTCTTGGGTCCATCATCACCATACAAATAGTAACTCCCTGAGGTCGAGTATTCGTGCCACATAGTCCAGTCTGGTGATGGATAACGGTATGAGAAACGCATGTGCGTCACGCCGATACCCCAATCACTACAGAAGAGACTCAACGTGACGTGTTTCGATTGGGTGTAGGCGTCGCCACCATTCACGACAACCAAGCCTCCGAATGGCTCGAAAGTATCTTTGTCTATACCATAATGCCAGTAGATGGTGCAGAGCGGACCAGCAATTAGAAAACCTGGCCAACGGGCGACCCACTTCGACCAGAACTCGTCCATATTGTCAGGCTGATCGTATCTCATAACCGTGAATATCTCGTCAAAACCCATACCCAAGTAATCATTGTCTCCAGCCCAATCTATGGGATCAAAAATGTCCCACAATATGCTGGCAACCGAGCCTTCTACGATTGCCCCGTCCATATCGCCAGAATCTACGTGGTTGTACCAATCGTTTGTCTCGACGTTCTGACCAGCATCAGCCAGGTTATTCGGGTCGTTGTCAACGGCAGCTTGCATGAATTCTGCCCAACCTTCTTTCATAGCGAAGCCGCCGCTGGATTCGCTCATTATAAAGTGAGGATCTGGTCCCGACCCTGACGGCATGTGACCGTATAGAGCATACATCACGGCATGACCGTATTCATGATACACTGTCACGTGGTTCCACGGGTCGTGGGGCGTAATCTTGTGTGGCAGTTTAATGGTACCTTCAAGATGGCTAGGCCAATCGCCGTGGGGCCATAGGATTTTGACTTTGGAAGGTCTTTGCCAACCAACGCGTCCGGCTATCCAATCTCGCTCGCTCAGACAAGCATCTATAGCTTGCCAAGCCTCATTATAACTTCCTGGAACTAGGATACCGTAGTCATAGTAGAAGCCATCAGGCACATTATCTCCACACTTGGGAAGCACTACGACATACCAGTCGTCGTCACCAGTTTTACAGTTTGCAGCTCCGCCATTGCTGTGGACCTCGACGTACGGATCCCTTCCATTTGGATCATCGTTGTTGACGGTGAAACTGTACTCTCCGTTGTAGTTTGTCCATTGCCAATCAACCTCTTCGTCCCAATCCACGTCTTCGTCCATCAAGAAAACCTTAACTTGCCGCATAGGACTATACCCACCGTCCTCATTTACGTACCACATTGTTCCCCTAATCGTGATGGACCCAGGCGACATCGGAACCAGTTCCTCCGCAGACGCCTGCGGAGCCAACTCTTCTGTCGATATTGATGAACTCGCAGGTCTTGCTGAGGCAATAATCTCTCCAGGAGACGCCGGGCTCACTTCTTCCGATAACGTGGTTACATGAAGGTAGTAGGATGAAGTGAATGTCGCATCTTCGGGACACGCTTCAACATTGACCCTTACGTTGGCGTCGATTCCCTCATCAGCGACCATAGAGAACTCAAGATTCACTCTTTCACCTTTCTCCACGTTACCCCTCCACACGCTCTCGCCTTCAACCAACCTGACGAGATCTGCAGGCGTGATGAGGCGAATGATGGTATTAGGTGCCTCGCTTGTCGGACGGATGCTGAATGAAACATCAAAAGCCTCATTTGGAGCAGGAGCGGCTTCTGATGGAGAAAAACTTCCCGCGAAGATGTCATCTGCGTCAGGCATGACAGTCGAAGTAGAGTTAGCGGGTAAATTATGCATCGCTGCTGGTGCAACAACTGTTGAAATTGCTACGATTAGTAAAATGATAACTTCTGCAAGCTTCTTCTGCAAATATATCAACTCATACAAAGCTAGTAGGTTTGCAAATTAAGATTTATGCAACTATCTTCTATTTTAATTGCACAATGAACGCATGCACAGTGCAAAATCCCTTAATGCATGCATTCTATTACATTTACTATGTCCTCTCTATCGTTAGAGTTTATGTGCTTGAAAGGTTAACAGATCAAGGGGGTGCAGAAACGAGACCACAAACAGACCGGAACATCCAACCAGATTCCCCTCGTGGACGCTCATTAAAAAAATTATAGGGGGGTCTATAAAAGAGAGAATAACGCAAATAACGTGACAAAAACCAAATCAGAGAGAATAGTCTGTGGGAACACAGGCTGAAACCATAATAACGCACTTGGAGCGTCGCAAAAGGTTTTAAAACGAATAGTCTAACTTCTATTCTCTTCACGGAAGAAAAAACATGACAAATCAAAGCATCGTGGAAAACGTTGCAGTTAAACTTTTACAGCTAGCAGTAACAGAACTGCCACAAGATGTAAAAGAGGCCCTTCATGATGCGTATCTCCGGGAAGAAAGTGAAGCGGGTAAAACCCAGCTGAAAGCCATATTAAACAACGTCGAATTGGCGGAAAAAACACGCACACCCATGTGCCAAGACACTGGAGTGATCATCTTCTACCTAAAAGCCGGCGCTCAAGTCAAAAACTTGGACAAAATCGAAGAAGCCCTTCGGAACGCCACGAAAAGAGCTACAAAGGAAGTGCCCTTACGCCCAAACGCTGTTAACCCACTAGTTCAAAAGAATACGGGAGACAACACCGGAAGATTCATACCATTCATCCATTGGGAAATCGTGCCAGGAAACGACATTGAAATCACAGTTCTTCCAAAAGGAGGAGGCAGCGAAAATGTCTGCGCATTAGGCATGCTGAGTCCTGGGAAGGGCGTAAAGGGTCTAAAAGAATTTGTTTTAGACACGATAATAAAGGCTGGCGCAAAACCATGTCCCCCAAACATTATAGGCGTTGCAGTGGGAGGCGGCGCTGACATCGCAATGAAATTGGCAAAGAAAACGTTATTGAGACCATTAAATCAATCGAACCCTGACCCTGAATTGGCAAAGCTTGAAAAAGAACTGTACGAAGCAGCAAACTCCATAGGGACTGGACCGATGGGACTTGGCGGCAAATTCACAGTATTGCGTGTACACGTTGAATATGCTGAGAGACATCCTGCGTCTTATCCAGCAGCGGTTGCGGTTCAATGCTGGGCTGCAAGGAGAGCTTCAGCACGTATTCATCGAGACGGAACAGTTGAATACCTAACTCACAAAGCGCCTAAATGAGATCGCGTGCACTTTCGACAATTGTGTCAATTCGGTTAAGATTGTTAATTGCGAGGCTGAGTCGATAAGGGCTTTTCAAGGTCTGCATTATCTCTGCCAACCAGAAACGGGGTCGAAGGAAGAACTGTCGAACGTACTCGTGAACCATGCGTTTGATTTTCTCAGGTGCCACTGCATCAGGGGATATTTCAGAAACCGAAACTCCAGTTTCCCAAAACTGATCTTCATCTAACACGCCTTTTGTTTTGAGCTCATCCCAGATGTCTGTTCCAGGAAAAGCTGAGAGAAGGTTAACTTCAGGTATGTCAAGGTCTAATTGATGGGTAAACTTCAGTGTTTTTTGGATTTCTTGCCGAGTTTCATCTGGGGCACCAACTATGAGTGAACCAATAACGACGTCTACTCCTGCTTTTTTTGCGGTTTTGACGGCGTCTATGGATTGTTTTGGAGTTATCTGTTTGTTGTAATAATCTAGGATTCTTTGATTTCCGCTCTCTATTCCGAAATGGATTATTCTGCAACCTGCTTTTACCAGTTCTCGCAGCATCTCGTAGGAACAGTTGTCGACTCGTCCAAGGCAGATGAAGTCTATGTCCATTTTCTCTTTTCTGATTCGTTGACAGATTTCTATGACTCTTTTCTTGTTAATCATGAAATTGTCATCTACAAAGTAAATTTGTTCGTAGCCTTTGCTCACCAAAAACTGTAGCTCTTCTAATGTGTTCTCAACGGATCTGGGTCTCCAAATGTTGTTGGCGAATCTTCGAACTCCGCAGAAACGGCATCTGTATACGCATCCTCGAGATGAGACGAAGCTAGCGTATTTTTTGGGCGCGGCGTTTATTCCAGCAGCCATTGCGTGATATTCTACGTCTGATAATTCGCGGTTTGGGAAGGGTATTGAATCTACGTCTTTGATTGGTGGTCTCGTTGGAGTTGTGATTATTTTGTTTTTCTTTCTGAAGTTGATGCCTTCAATATTTTTCAGGCTTTTTTCTTTTTCTAGATGTTTTACAAGTTCTAGGGCTGTGCGTTCTCCTTCTCCGCGTACAGTTATGTCTACTTGGGGGTATTTTTTGAGGATTCTTTCTGCGTTGAAGGTTGCGTGCATGTTGCCGAAGACTGTAGTTAGGTTTGGGTTTTCTTTTTTTGCTTTCTCTGCGATTTTTGGTGCTGTTTGGCTTGAACAGCTTAAAACTGAGAATCCGAGTATGTCTGGGTCTTCTTTTTTTATCCATTTGATCGTTGATTCTGTTGTTAGTCCTTTTGCTGCTTGGTCGAGTATGGAGACTTCTATTCCTTCGTGTTGTAAGATTGTAGCTACGTAAAATATGCCTAGTGGTGGGCTTGCTCCAAACATTTTCTTTCTTTCTCTTACTGAGAGTTGTGTGTTTGGACCTGGGTTTATGAACGAGAACTTCATTAGTTTGCCTCTGTTACCTCCCATATTTTTTGTCAGTTGACTATTAAGCATTCTCCACGTCTGTGCATGCATGCATGTCCTTTGCACTGCTGAGATTCGGGACGGTCTTGTGCCGAATGGCGAATATATTCCGATATTCAGGAAGCCAAGAAGAAAGCACAGGAGTAAGAGCAGTAAAAGGGGTGGAATCTATGAAGAAAAACCGGAAACAAAGGAATGTTATATCAATGTTAAGCGGGTTTATGGGATGCATGCACGCACTTGAGCTCAAGTAATAGCTAAGTAAGAAGTGAGAAAGATATGAAACGTATAATGGCCACATTAGATGATGAACAATATAGAATCTTGAAGTCTCTTGAAGGATCTGGAACCAAAGATGCGGAGAAGTTGAGAAATATTTTCATAGCCTATCTTTCGGAGAAGTCTTATCTGAAAAGGGAGTTTGATTCAAGTGGCTGAGAACTCAGAAGTGG
>CP070709.1:59125-63580 GCA_020350305.1 Candidatus Bathyarchaeota archaeon | reverse complement strand
AGAAGTATGCAATCGAGAATTTCCCAAAAACTAAATACTTAGACTATGCTCTGAAGGTTGAGAAAATTACCACTGCAAAGAGAGACAATCTCATTCTGAATGTTGATGGGTGCGTAGGGATTTTGTTCCTTGACCTGCTTAACAGCTTAGGGTTCTCAGAGAAGGAAATCAGCGAAATCATTGAAACTGGAGCATTAAACGGGCTATTTGTGCTCGGGCGTAGTATTGGGTTCATGGGTCATATTCTGGATCAAAAGCGCCTTAAAACAGGGCTGTACAGGCATCCATGGGATGATATACTTTATGCGTCTCCTAAGAAAGAAGAATTAAAAGAAGAAGCTAAAAAATGGGGGGATTAAAAAATGAAGGAAGAAATTGAAGAAGCGAAGAAACATTTTGGAAAGCTACTGGAAGAACAGCTTGAAAGAGTCGAACGCATGAAAAAAGCAGAGGATTGGATAGACTATGCCAAGCTAAAACCAATAATAATAGGAATCATTGGTGGAGATGGAATTGGCCCATATATTGCTAGGGAAGCAAAGCGCGTTTTAGAGTTTCTGCTGAAAAAAGAGCTTGAAGATGGGAAGGTTGAATTTAGAGCCGTTGAGGGATTGACTATTGAGAACCGTGCGAAGGTCATGAAGGCAATACCAGATGATATTTTGGAAGAGGTCAAAAAATGCCACGTTATACTCAAGGGTCCACTATACACTCCTAAGAAAGGGGATAAATGGCCAAATATTGAGAGTGCTAATGTTGCAATGCGACGAGAGCTTGATTTGTTTGCAAACGTGAGACCAGTGAAAGTTCCCAAGGAAGGGATAGATTGGATGTTCTTCAGGGAGAATACGGAGGGAGCATACATACTTGGGGGGAAGGGTGTAAATGTCACTGATGATCTTGCCATTGATTTTAAGGTTATAACCAGTCAGGGTTCTGAGAGAATAATTCGAATGGCGTTTAATTATGCTAAGAAAAATAAAATTAACAAGGTAACAGTCGTGACAAAGGCAAATGTCGTAAAAACAACTGATGGAAAATTCCTCAGCATGGCGGAACAGGTAGCTGAGGGTTATCCTGAAGTGGAGTGGGATGACTGGTTTATTGACATCATGACTGCTAAGCTTGTGGATCCAAAAAGGAGGACACAATTCAGGGTAGTAGTGCTACCGAATCTTTATGGAGACATTATCACTGATGAAGCAGCTGAATTTCAAGGTGGTGTTGGCACAGCTGGAAGCGCAAATATTGGTAAGAGATATGCAATGTTTGAAGCAATACATGGCACGGCTCCAAGAATGGTTGAGGAAGGAAGAGCCAAGTACGCTGACCCATCTAGCATCATGAGAGCCACTGCTATGCTCTTGAACCATATTGGTCTCGCTGACAAAGCTAGGAAACTTGAGATGGCCCTTGACATCTGTGGCCAGTACGAGAAGAAACTTGAAATAACAGGAAGATCAGATGGTGCTACTGGAGCAGAGTTTGCTGATTATGTAATGAAGACAATCCAAGATCCAAATCTAGAAAGCAAGTGGCAAAGCCATCAGTAGCCCAAAAATTCTGACTGTTCAGACTCCAACTATTTGAAGAATACAAAGTCGATGGGCGCACTGTCTAGTTCAGTTTTTAAATAATTGTCGATCTTCTTTTTCCCTTCTCGGCGGTTCTTGGACAAAGACAAGTAGAAGCGCTAAAGCTATCAGTCCTATTATTCCACTGACGAAAAATGGGAGTCCAGCTCCTCTAACTATCAGACCTCCAAGCCATTCAATCTTAAATTCTTGAGATTGAAACATGTGGAAGAGCCATGGTCCCATGAGAACTCCCGCAATCATGCCTACGTCGAAGAATGCAGTGAACCTTCCGAATAATTTTCCCCTTATTTTTGCAGGGGCAAGGTCTGCTCTTAATGCTCTTCCCGCGGGCATGCTTACGTTTATCCCTAGGGATCTAAGTGCCATAACTCCTGTCGCTTGCCAAAGATTCGAGGCGAATGGTAATACTATCGATCCGAGTCTGGATGATAGACTTCCGATGGTTATTATAGGCTTTCTTCCCCATTTGTCGGCTAGTTTTCCTGCGAAGAAGTTGCATGCTATTCCTACGAACCCTGATATGGATAGGATTGCTCCGATCTGGAAGGTTATGGCTCCGAAGACTTCGCCTAGGAAGAGGGCGCCAACTGGGGCGATGAAGCCTACTGCGAAGCCGTTGGTCAGGGTTGTAACGTACAGGACTCTTATGGAGCGCAGGACCCATCCAGTGGGCTTGAAGTCGTTTTTTTACACGGTCTCCGTTCTTGAGTAAGATTTTTTTACTATTGTGTCTTTGAACTTCCACGCCACTAATACTATGGCGATTACGGATAATATGGAATCTATAAAATATGGGATTCTGTAACTATTTTCTAGAGTCAATCCTAAGATGGTCTCTGAAAGGAATTGAATAGTTCCACCGAAGATGGGACCTATGAACCATCCCACCATGGTTAAGGTTAGGAAGAATCCTAGGGCTTCGCCTTTTCGTCTTTTTGGAACTTGGTCGATTAAGGAAGCTTCTGCTGCTGGGCGAACTGCTGCTGTAGCCACGCCGTTTAGGGCTCTAATGATTAGGAGTGTCTGCCAATTTGGGACTAAGCCTGTTAATGTGCCTAGGAAAACATCTGCTAGTAGTCCAGCTTGAATCAGTTTCTTCCTACCAGCTCGATCAGAGAGGCTTCCAAACGGGGAAGAGAGTAACGCGCTTGTAACCATGAAGGCGGCTATGAACACTCCTATAAACCAAAATTCAGCCCCTAAGGATTTTGCGTAGTAGGGGAAGTAGGCCATAGGTAGGGCGCCTGCTATATTCTCGACCATAGAGGTTATTGATAGTACTATAACGCTCGCTGAGTATAATTCTGAACGCCGCATCAACCATCCCGTTTTAATCCTTGGAGATTCTAATCATAAATGAAATCTGACATATTTATGTGCGCACAGCAGGATACACCTAAATCAGAGTAAAACACTACGCGTAACAAAAGAAGGACCGGACCATGGAGAACGTGAGAATAGTTCTATACGGAGTCGGCGCCATGGGAACCCGCATAGCCAAGTTTCTACTGAAAAAGAAGGGCGTAGAAATCGTCGGTGCCATCGACGTTGCCAAAGAGAAGATTGGAAAAGACCTAGGAGAAATATTAGGAATTGACAAGCGTTTGGGAATCAAAATATCCAATAACCCTGACGATGTGCTTTCTAAGGCTAATGCTGACGTAGTTGTTCACTCAACCACTTCATTCCTTAAACAAACATACTCACAGATAGCAGCGGCCACAAAGCATGGAGTAAACGTGGTATCCACATGTGAAGAACTTTCATATCCATACGCCACGGAACTGGAACTAGCTGAAAAACTTGACAAGCTAGCAAGAGAACACAGCGTAACCATCTTAGGTACAGGCATAAACCCAGGCTTCCTCATGGACACCCTTGTCATAATCCTCACCAGCGTATGCCAAGAAATCGAACAAATCAAGGCAACTAGGATAATGAACGCCGCTACGCGGAGGGCTCCATTCCAAAAGAAAATAGGAGCAGGACTCACTGTCAACGAGTTCAAAGATAGAATAGACAATAAAATCATCACAGGGCATGTCGGACTTACACAATCCATAGCCATGATAGCCAACGCCTTAAAATGGAAACTTGACAAGATCGGGGTAGACCCCGTGGAGCCGGTGATAGCTGAGACGCAGGTGGAAAGTGAGGCGGTTAAAGTGGAACCCGGTCAAGTAGCTGGCCTAAAACAATGTGCAAGAGGCATAAAGGAAGGAAAAGAAGTGATTACACTCAATTTTCAAGCGTACCTCGGCGCAAAAGAAGAATACGATGCTATCACTATCAAAGGAGTGCCAAACATCCACGAGAAAATAACACCATGCATACACGGCGACTCAGGAACCGTGGCGATGATCGTAAACTCCATTCCCAGAGTAATGAATGCAGTGCCAGGCTTGGTGACCATGAAGGATTTACCTGTTCCATCAGCCGCACTTGAGGACATGAGAAACTATTTCGGCTAACGAAAACACTGTCTCTTCGATTAAACAAATCTTCCTTCCAAAACTTATCTAAACTTTATCAGCCCATTGTTGCTAAGGCAATATGGGAGTTACGAAACGCTTGCCGGAATACAGGGTCAGTACAGACATTGGAGGTACATTCACAGATCTGATTGCACTAAATGAAAAAACCGGTAAGTTACTGAATTTCAAAGTGTCCTCGACTCCAAAAAAGCCTGCAGATGCAGTCATCGAGGTTTTCAAGTTGTTTCTCAAAGGAGTTGAGCCAGAAAAAATTTCCACAATAACGCACGCTACAACAATAGCAGTAAATGCGTTGCTTGGGCAGCTGGGTCTTGAACTCCCCGAAGCTGCGTTGATCACAACAAAGGGATTTAGAGACGTTT
>CP070709.1:54456-59025 GCA_020350305.1 Candidatus Bathyarchaeota archaeon | reverse complement strand
GCACCCACAAAGTCATCGAATTTATCACCAGTCGGATCATAGGGAGTACCTGTTACATTGTTATATAGTACGCCGTAGTAGACGTTTCCCCATGCATCATTCTCGACTTTCAATGTCACTACTGTTTCATTCCTCCACATGGCTACATAGTCTACTCCAAAGGATCTCAATGGAATTGCAATGCAATTGACACTTGTTCCAGTTGCGTCAGTTCTGACGAAAGTCGTTCCGTCCATGGACAGTGGTGTGCTAGCCTGTTGAAGGCCTTCCTGTACTACAGTCTTGCCTCTCTCAGTTGCGAACAATCCTTGGTTGACAACCATGAAAGAGAAGGCGGCAGCGATAATTACGAAGGCTATCAACACTATAGCAGCTTCAAGACCGACCATTCCCCGTTTCTGTCGCAGTAGTTTCTTCAACACATCTTTCATTCTTATCACATCTTTACGTGGTCAAAACTTAAAGCCGAGTATTATATTAAATCTTATGAAGTGCTAAACAATACTATTAATTCAGTTTGAAAATTGGCACGGGCACGCTAAACGTGTCAAAATTGCGTAAATAAAGAGAGAGAAATGCTTCATCCCATAAAAATGCCTCTTCTCACTCCTCCCCATTCTTAATTTGAGATTTGAGAATTACAGACTTTTGGAAGACATGCGCAGTAGGAGAATGCGAGAATTTGCTGAGGAAAACAATGCGCGATTGGGAGAGAAGGAAAATGAAATTTATCTAAACTGTGCTATACTTCGTGTGTGGAAAATTAGCAAGGGGCGACCAGTATCGTAAATAAGAAGCACGTATAATTTCTTATCGAATCGTTAATCCGTCATGCATGTGCATTCTAACGGCAACATTCCTCATAGCAAGCATTTTACGAGAACCTATGAAAAAGACAGTTTGAATGATTCTTATTCTTCCTTAGACTAGGCATAGCATCTTAGAAATTAAAAATGTTATCAGTTATCCTGCCAATTACCGTGAACAAGTAGGATGCGTTTTATCCATGGCTTTTCGTGTTATGATGTGCGCGAAGAGGCTAAAGTATAGAGAAAGTTCAGTCACTGAGTCTAATTCAAAACGATAAAAAAAGGGGAAGTGGGGATTTTATCCGAGGTCGATGTATGAATTAGGAAGCATACCGCCAGGAGCCATCCTCACAATGGTTAGTGCTGCTCCCTTCGCCCCTTTCACTTCAACTTTGACTTCGTCATAGTCCACCATCGTATGTCGTATGCCACCAGGAGGGTTGTCGTCTAGGTGAAATATGAGGAAAGCTTTCTCAGTGGACTCTAACACAGTGTCTCCATCGTCATTGTAGATTATACCCATAGCCATATCTTCGTTTTCTTTACCTTGGAATATTGACGTCATGTTGTCTAACACTTTTTGCAAGTCAATTGGGTCGGTTCCGTACATTGTTTCATTGTATACACCTTGATACAAGTTCAGCAATGTCGCCTCTGGCAGGTAAATTGACGTTACCATGGTTCCGTTCTTCAGATCTATCGAAGCCCTTCCAGCTGAAAGCTTCACCGGGAACACTATCCATTCAATACGGTTTTGATCGTTTGTTTTCCCCGTTACTACTCCATCTAGTTGCAGTGCGCTTAACGACTCGTCGAGTCCCGACTGCATTGCTTCCTTTGTCTTCTGGGTTGTGAAGAATCCCATGTTTATGACGACGTATGATAGGGCTGCGGCTATCACGACGAAGGCTATAAGGACGATGGCTGCTTCGATTCCGACTATTCCCTTCCTATTTTTCAATAGTTTTTTGATCATTTTCTATCCCCTACACTGGCACGTAGGTGTCTTTCGGCATTGATTGCGGTATAGCAAACTCCAGTGAGAGCGTAGCACTCTTCTCGAGTCTTATCTCGACGTTTATTTCAGCTCTTGCAGAAGCCGCATCGTCATCTGCGAGCGTTATTATTAGATAGCCCTTCTCACCCGAGTCTAACGCTTCGTCTCCGTTGCTGTTTGCTATGGCAAGAACAACTCCGCTGCTCAGTCCAATACCGGATCCAACACTGTATGTTTCGTTCACGTAAGTGCTGCATGGTTCGCCAGTTACCGTTTGGCTAGCCAACTGAACGCCCACGAAATCATCGAACTTGTGTCCAGTCGGGTCGTATGTATCACCAGTTGCATTATAGTTGCTGGTGGTGTTGTAACCAAGGTATAATACGCCAAAGTACGCATTTGCAAATGCTTCTTGGCCTATTCTTAACATCACAACTGTTTCGTTCTTTCCCATCGCTACATATTTGACGCCGAAGGCTTTCACCGGAATCAGGATGACGTTTACTGCTTTTCCTTCTTGGTTCGTTCTCACGAATACTGTTCCATCTACCGTTAGCGGCGTGCTCGACTGCCTAAGTCCCTCTTGGATTACGGTTTTCCCTCTTTCTGTGGCGAAAAGTCCTTGGTTGACTACCATGAAGGAGAAGGCTGCGGCGATGATTACGAATGCTATCAACACTATTGCCGCTTCAAGGCCTATGATTGCCCGTTTCTGGTGCAACAGCTTCTTCAACGCGTGCGAACTTCTCAACGTCGAGTTGACGGTTTTCTGGTTACACGACGGGCATGTTACCTTTCTCAGTTTTGATGTTGTCCTCCATTGGTATTGGCACTTTTGGCATTGTATGTTTATTCTTTTCATTTCTGACACTACCACTTACACCGCCACCACTACGTATATGGTGTATTACGACTTAATAAACTATACGGTAAATTCATATTATAAATACATATTTTACATCACAATTAGACTAGTCAAAGCACAGCAAGACCGGAAAGAAGCATAATAACAACTGCGAAGCTGAAATACAGACGAGTAAACCATAAACAAAATATAAGATTAGGCCTGCAGACTGCGGATTTTAATGGTGACTAACGAGTAAAATCGCTAAAGGAATGAATTTGCCCAATGTCAATGTCGCTGCAAGAGCCTTTAACTTGCAATGTATGCAGAGAGTTTCATCTTCATATTGCTGCTACTGCAGTAGCATTGTGAATCTGAATTCTGAGTTCATACAAGTTAAATAGAGTTTGAGTATAGAATTTTTGAAAGTCTAGAAGAATGTTCAGGTGCAATTAAATGACAAACGATGAAGTCGAAGAAAAGCAGAAAGGCGAGAGCGGGCTCGACCAGAGGGTCGAGAAAGTAGAAAATGAGATGAGTAAAATATCTGAAAACCTAAATTCAGTTGTCTCCGAGCTGAAAAAATCGATTATAGATGTTAGAGCAGCTGTAAGCGAGATCGAGAACCCATTCAACCTTCTCAGAGTCGTTTCAAGTGAGAAGGATCTGAAGAAGTTGAACAACATGAGATCAACGATGAGGCCTGAGGTGAAATCCTTGGTTCTAGAGAAGCCGGAAGAAAAGGTAGAGAAACCAAAAGAAAAGGAGGAACTAGAACTCGTGCAAAAGGAGACACCCCTATTTCGGGAGGAAGAAGAGGAAGAAAAGGAAAAAGTGAGCAAAGAAAGAGGAGTTTTGCCACCGAGTTTTAAAGCTGGCTTTGGTCACTTGAAATGGATTTGGTCTCTCCTAGATTTAGGTCTAACCCCAGAAGACATCATGGAATTCTCGAAATACTGTGAATATGTTGGTTACCTCCCCCCAAACTGCAGCGAATACATATTCGACTTGGCTAAAATAGCAAAGAAAGCTAAGTCGAAGGGAATGGGTGAAGATCAACTCATGCTGAACATGTGCGAGGTGGCTATGACTTCTGGTGTGAAAATAGAATTTGGAGATGTAAGTGACCTCATTTCAATGGCCACAGGAAAAATGAAAACTAAGACGAAGGAGTAAACAATGGGATTCTCAGTGACTATAAGCCACATATTGATGGTAATAGCTTCAGTGGGTTTGGCAAGTGGGTTCTCGGCCTACGCGATATATGCTGGGAGCTCTATACAAAGCAACGTCTTGCAGAACGTCAGTGATGTTAAGAGGCAGATGAGCCTCCAAGTTCAGATAGTTTACGCAACGATGAATGAAACAACGACTCCATCCCACTTCGTGATATATGTAAAAAACATCGGCTGGCTTCCTTTAACCGACTTCACCTACATGGATGTCTACGTCGGTGAATATGGTACAGCAGTTATGTACACATACAACGAAGATGCTCAACAAGGAAGTGGGAACTTCACACTCATAGACGCAGATGAAGACAGTTTGTGGGAGCCCAGAGAAACCGCTGTTATACGGGCTTATCCGAAGACTAATGTTACTGGCACGGTGTTCGAAGCCAGAATAGTCCCTTTCAGAGGAATGAGTAGTAGCCATCTCTTTCCGCCTCCGCCATGAGGGAAACCAAATGGGTTTCTCGGTCACTATAGCGTCGGGAATAATTCTTATAGGATTAGTAGTTCTAGCTGGCATAATTCTTACAACTGTATTCTACTGTATAGACACCCTTTCCACCACAGCAAAGATGTATGCTGACAGTGAAAGAAACAAACTCGACGTTAGACTCGAATTGAATATAGAATCGATTGATGAAAGTCAGACAACGTTTAACGTGACAAACCTAGGGTCCAAGACTATCT
>CP070709.1:51287-54356 GCA_020350305.1 Candidatus Bathyarchaeota archaeon | reverse complement strand
ACATCCCCGCAAGATATATGCGAAGATTTGTACGGGATACACCACACAGATTCTACTTGCGCATAGAGGCAGTCACTTCTGTTGGGGCATAGGAAACAGCTAGATAAGAAGTAACAAGGTTACTGAAGGAGTACACTTAGCGCGCACACTGCTTAGTAGTCCTAATTGAGGTTTCATAAGCTTTAACTCCAATTATGTTACGAACACTGATATGAGCAAGCAAAAAAATACGTGATTAGTGATGAAAATCCATAAATTGATGGTTAAGAACGTTATTACCCTGCAAATAGACGCATTAGCTTGTGACGCTGTAAAACTTATGAATAAGAATAGGATAGGCTGCTTGGTGGCTTTAGATAATGGTAAGATCGTTGGGATTTTAACCGAAAGAGATCTGCTTAAAAGAGTTTTGGAAAAAGGCAAGAATCCAAAGGAAACTAGAGTTTCAGAAATAATGACAAGACAGGTCATAGTTGGAAAGCCAGACATGCAACTTGTCGAAGCTACGAGACTCATGTTTGAAAACAAAGTGAAGAAACTACCTATAGTAGAGAAAAGCCGATTAGCGGGTATAGTTACCTTGACCGACATAGCTCGCGCGACGAGTGTTGATAAAAAAACCTTAGAACTAGTTGAAGCACTGTCAAACATGCATATGATCTAGCAAGCCTATGCTGGTTGAGTGGGCAATTACATAAGAGTAAGTTTTCCGCATATCTTCGTGTTTAAGGCATTATCCCATTTTGTGATGTTTTTCCCAAAAATTCCTTATTTGTTCAGCGCAGTCGATTGGGCTTCCCACAATTTTCATCTCCTTCTGAAAGTAGCTTGGAAGTTGTTGCCTGATGCTTTGGCGAGTGACACGCTCATCCAAGATGGCTATACATCCTTTATCACTAGATGATCGGTGAACTCGCCCACAAGTTTGGATGAGGCGAAGTATTGCAGGGGTCAGGTAGGCGTAGGTTCTGCCTTGTCTTGGAAACTGGCGACTGAAGTAGCCTATCAAGGCCTTTTGATAAACATTCCAAGTTGCATAAGGTAGGCCCACAGCTACTGCGCATGTTAAGAGATTGCCTGGATAATCTATTCCCTCACTGAACTTTCCACCCATAACCCCAAACAATAGGTTGTCCGCTGACCTGGTTAACTGCTCCATCACCTCGCCTCTCTTAGTCTTGCGTTGTTCCACGATTTCTTTTCTGTTAGTTTTGACCAGTGGCAAAATGGTGTGCATCAGTTTGTAACTGGTGAAGAAGACAGCCACGTTGCCTCCATTCGCAATGGATATGCCTTCAATATAGTCTTTCCACTTCTCAAGCATCTTGCCAGTCCTCTTTTCAAACCGTGACGACACATCCTTCGCAGCTAAAATCAGCCTATTCTCAGGCGGGAATGGAGAATCAAACTCTTTGAGAAAGACGCCACCATGGTTATGGAGCATCAAGTCTCTATAGACTTTCGGAGGAGAAAGAAAACCGCTCATTAGAATGCTTCCCCGTGCCTGTTGCAGAACAGGATCTGTTATCTCCCTCCCATCGAAGCTCCTGACCTCTAAAACAATTCCACCCCTCCAGTCCCTCTGAATCAAATGAGTATACTCCGGCCCAGCTTTTTCGAAGAAATTCTTCATAAACTCACCCACTCGGTGGTTATAGCTGAAAATCCTCTCGTAGCCCAGTTCGCGTCGCTTCTCTCTCACATAATCTCCGTACTCATGAAGTGTTTCTGCAGCTTCGGAACCAGACGCTCCACTTCGGTCAAGAAATAAGTCGCCAACTTCCTGAGGGTTAAGTCGCCTAAGCTTTTCTCTTATCAAAACCTCTCGAGCACGTTGAAAAACCTCATCATTCAACGCACTCAGATACTCTTGAACTGAGGGCACGGCTTCATGTTCGAACGCTTCGGTTTCTCTGAGAGCCCCCTCCAACGTGTTTTGTGTCAATCGATCAGAAAGTAACTCCCTAGAAAACGCTGGGATGTTGTGCGCCTCGTCCATAATAAGATAAACGTTAGACAGGCTCACTCCGAAACTCTTCAGCAGTGCCCCCCTAACCGACGGATTGAAGGTGTAGTGGTAAGTTCCGAGGAAGATGTCTACTCGGTCGAGAACCCGTCTTAACGCCTCATAAGCACAGAATCCTCGCCGGGACATCCGCCTAACCGCTTCTCTCGGAGCAAGAATCTTTCGGGCGCAATCCAAGGCCAGTTCTTCAGCTTCCTTCTTTCTTCTGTTAATGTTCCAGTAAAACTTGCAATAAGGCTTAATTGAGGTCTCGCAGTTAGCCTTCAGCCTACGGCACTCCTCGAGAAAATCAAAATAAGAGAGGTCACCTTTTATACGCAACGGACACATGTCCTGTTTGCTGAAGAAAGATACGGCTGAGAGATTGCCTCCTAGCGCCCTTAACTCTTTAAGATAAATGTGTAATTGACTTCTAGTTCTGAAACAGATCAATAGTTTGTTCTCCCCAAGCTGGGGCAAAACAGCCAGCAGAGATGCCAGAGACTTTCCTATGCCGCAGGGAGCACTTACGAGAAGGATATCATTGGCTCTAATGGCTTTGGACGCTGACGAAGTAAATTCCATCTGCCTTTTCCGCATTTCATAGCCTTCAGGAAGCCAGTCCACCTTCAAGACTCTGCCTCTCACCCTTCTTTTCACTGCCTCCCGTACACCTTCGGGAAGCTTAGAAAACCTCCTCTCAGACATTAGGTACGTTCCGCAACTACGACAAAACCGGCTTTGCTCATACTCTTGATAGGAGTACCTCCTTCCACACCCTCGACACATATAGGCTTGAGGCAACTTCCTCACACATCATCACTTCACTTCATGCAACATATGCTTTTGCTTAATACGCGTGCACAAAAAGAGGGATTTCGCAAGGGGAAGTCTCCAAGCTATACTACAGAACCTTGCATTCAACAAGATAAATTCTCAAGATTAAGCCTATGCCCCCTTCCCTCGTGTAGGGGGGGTATAGGGAGGTCTAATGAGAGATATACACAAACAATGTGACGAAACAGACAACCTCGAAACCAACATAAAACAGACAAACAACGCTT
>CP070709.1:48211-51187 GCA_020350305.1 Candidatus Bathyarchaeota archaeon | reverse complement strand
TCATCCGCTTGTTGCAGTTAGGACATTTTGGGTTGTAGAAGAAAAATTTGGGAGCAAGCTTTAGAATCCGTATTTTTTCAAGATTTATTGTGACTGGATGCTTTGAAGAAGCTGGGCGAACACCACCATAGGCTTCGATGACGTCTCCAGCAATCAGCATCTTGGCGACTTCTCGAAGAGCCCCCGTTGGTTCATACGCCGCGCAATCGACCTCTCCGTTTTCATCCTTTATTCTGAAAATCACGTGCCCCCCAAGGATAATTTTAGACTCTTCAACCAACTCCCCTTGAACAACTACAGGATTGAATGGTTGTATTTCGCTGATTGAATCAACTCTTCGTAGGTGAGCGTCGGTTCCGTGGTTCGTGCGAAAAATCACCCACCTCTCAATTGGTTCTTCTGAGCGAACTATCTCGTGGGCTTGTTTAACGGCTTCCGCACTCTCCCCTCGGATGCCGTAGAGAATCGGATCTGGGCCTCTTGGCGTTATGAGGATTCGACCTGTTTCTTGGTCTACGTTATTAAAAGTGAAAGGTGAAGTTTTCTCGTTCATTTCCCTAACGGATGAGGTTTGTATTCTTCGAGGTGTGCCGCGATTTTTAGAGGTTCGGTACGTTATGACTTCGTACGTGTGGTCTTTTTCCAGCGTTTCTCCGATTGCTGCTAGTCCTCCGATGATGCCGCGTCCGTTCTTGAAACCCACCGCTTCAGCTCTAAGCATTTTAACAAGTTTCAAAGCTTCCTTCATTTTCACAACGCCTTGTATCGTCCTTTTAGCGAAAGTTCTAAGCTCGCTTGGTATGTTGTTGAAAAGGAAAACAACTCCGGGATCAGTTCCCGTGTAGCTTAGATCCGCGTTTTTCTCAACTGTGTCAATTGTGGTTTCCATGATTTCTTCTACGAGTTCTTTGTTGCATCGGATTCGTAGGGAGAGGGCGCCGTTTCCTCGTGTTTTCCATGGAACGTTTGGGTTGAGTCGGATGAGGTTGGGGTAGTCGGTAAAGTAGACGCCTATCTGATGTAGTTTCATGACAAGAAGCGTGGCTATGTAGGTGGTGCAGCCCATTTTCGGCGAATCAGTGTCATCGAACCCTATGTGCATCGTAATCATTTAATGCCAACTCAGCATTTACCCTGAAAGAACAATGAGTAATAAGAACTTTAAGCTATGGAAAACTGTTTCTTTGCTTCATCAGAAATAGAGAAAAAAAGGAAGATTGTGGGAAGACTAAGATTTTTCCTCAATCACAATCATTGTCAAGGTGGATCGAACCTTGTCTAGGCGGCGCACGTGCCAAGTCACTGTCTCTTTGAGTTTATCCATGGTATTAGCTGTAATCTTGGCTACGACATCGTAGACGCCGTAGACCGCGTTGGCTTCTACTACGCCCTTAACTTTCCTGAGTGCATTAAGAACCTCGGTCTCCGCGCCTATCTCAGTGTTTATCAACACGAAAGCGGTTGGCATATTTAATCCTCCATGGCTTTATGATTAGTTTATGCCCTAAAATATTTTTGCTTACAAAATTGTTATTTTCTTCAGCAAACTATAGAGAGAGTTGTGGCAATGGATATGATAAGTGATAGGATGATAACGAGCAGGGAGATGCGCGCCTTGGAACTGAACTCCGAGTATTTCGGAGTTTCAAGACTACAACTGATGGAAAACGCTGGGCAAGGCATCACCGCCGAAATAGCCTCACGGTTCAAGCCCAACAAGACAAGAGTCGCCATATTCTGTGGTTCAGGCGGAAACGGAGGAGACGGCTTTGTTGCGGCACGCCACCTCACATGCTTGGGTTCTAAAGTGTATGTAATTCTCGCCGGGAGATCGGTGGACATCCTGAGTGGCGAGGCACGGAGAAATTGGCTTGCACTACAAGCAATGAAGGATATAATCGTCTTACATGAAGTTTATGACTCTTCACTCGTCCCAACCGTGAAAGCTGACGTTGTCGTGGACGCTTTGCTCGGGATAGGGTTGAAAGGGGCTTTGCGCCCACCTCTCTTACAGTTAGTAAAAAAAATCAACGAAATGAAGGCATTCCATCTTTCCGTAGACGTGCCCACTGGACTAGACTCAGATTCTGGCAACGTCTTCGGCGAAGCCGTTAGAGCCGACTTAACGGTCACGTTTCATAGAGTGAAACCCGGTTTGATGAAGGCAAAGGCGAAAAAATACGTAGGAGAGCTGCTTGTCAGAGGCATAGGTTTACCCCACGAGTTTGAACGGTTTGCGGGTCCCGGCGACGTTTCGATACTGACTAAGACCCGCCTCGCCGAGGCTCACAAAGGTGATTTTGGCAGGCTCTTGGTGGTGGGTGGAAGCGAAGTGTTTTCAGGTGCGCCGGCCCTTGTGGCTCTCGCAGCCCTTCGTACTGGAGTGGATTTGACTTACATCGCAGCTCCGCAAAAAACAGCTCACACGATTTCGTCGATGTCTCCCGACTTGATTACGGTGAAGTTGGAAGGTGAACATCTCAACTCCCGCAATGCATCAGTCATTAAACGGTATATGGAGATGTCGACTGCAGTTGTTATGGGGCCAGGTTTGGGGCTTCACAATGAAACCAGAGGCGCTGTGATGAAGATTCTGGAAATGATGGAGGAAGAGAAAACTCCGCTGTTGCTAGATGCTGACGGGCTTAAAGCTTTTGCCGAGTCTAAGCGAAAGGCACGCTTGCCTCTCGTTTTGACACCCCACGCTGGAGAATATCAGTTGTTGACAGGCAAACATCCGTCAAGGGACTTGAAGGAACGAGCTGAGGAGGTGCAGAAAACCGCACGGAAGCTGGGCGCCGTGATCTTACTAAAAGGCCCTGTAGACGTGATTTCAGACGGAAAACGAGTCAAGCTAAACTTCACGGGAAACCCGGGAATGACAGTGGGCGGAACCGGCGATGTTTTGTCTGGAATCGTTGGAACATTTTTAGCGCAACAGGCCGACCCGTTTGAGGCTGCGGTGGCGGGAGCGTT
>CP070709.1:44863-48111 GCA_020350305.1 Candidatus Bathyarchaeota archaeon | reverse complement strand
TCACTCCCAATTCGTGAATTTCATCAGCACTAATTCCCAGTTCTCTGAGTTTCAGGAGTTTTTTGAATTTTTCCTTTCCAAGCACCCAGTCAGCTTTCGCCTTTGGCAACAATGCTTTCAGCCATTCAAGGTGTTCATTCATTGGCTGAGACAGGCCCGCAACTGCCGTTTGAAGTCTCAGAAAGAGTTTTTCTGTGATTTTTCCCTTTGTTACAGCGATAAGGAATTGGAAGTAGCCAGGTATTTGTTGACATTGTTCGATTGCGATTTCAGTCCATAGCTTTGCTGGCACACATTTTTCATAGCTTTTCCGAAACTGTTCAAGGTACAATGGAAGCTTCTCAAGTCGAGAAACTATGCCTTCGATTCTTTTCTCAAAGGGTGCATATTCCCTAGTCAGCACTACGAAAATCACGCCGCCAATGCCTTCTAGGGCTTCAGGGTTCTTCTCGTGCGCACGTTGTTCATATGCAGAAAACTTGGAACTCTCGTAGGCGTTTTCGAGTAATCTCCAGTCCATTTTGTGTTCTTCGTTGAGTTCATCAAAGTTTATCGTTGTCTGCATCTTGTTAAGCCATATTTTCAGCAGTTTCAAATTTTCGTACACTTGTTCTATGCTACCGTTTGAAAGCAACTTGTCGTAGGGTTCATGGAAACCTAGAAAGGTGGCATATTCCGGGTTCTTCTGTAGGAAATGCTCCAGAGCCTCTTGGGTGAGTTTTTCAAATGCTTCGTCTACATTCATCTGTATCACCATTTTGCTATATTATTAACCTCAAGTAATGCCATACTGTGTGAAACTCGTAATTCGTTACAGAGATACTTAAGTCTTTTTTGTACCAATTTGAGATGTGACCCATAGCTTTAGACCATAAGAATATCAAGGAAGCACAGACATTGATCGCACTAGGATTGCACACATGTTTTTTCAAACCCATTTTTTTCACCGCTAAACCATAAGTCTGGGTACTCTAGTTTAAGATTCTGGGAAAAAGTGACCACTCCTCTGATCATTCGATTGCATGCAAGTATTTGATTATGTAACGAAATTGAGGGCGCAAAGCTGTTTCGCAAAGTCAAACGCCAAAACCGTTTGAATAGCAACAGAAACCTTTGAATAGAAGTATATTTCATAGAGCTTATCCCTTCAGACAAGTAATGGACAATGTGTCTTTCGGAGCGAGCTAAAAATGAAGATGGCAGTTCTAGTCTACGAGTACCCTCCAAAGATTGTTGGAGGTTTAGGAACCTATGCCGCAGAGATTACAAGAAAGTTCGTTTTGCTAGATAACGACGTAACCATTTTTACCATGAACGACGATACGGGAAGTCTTCCAACAAGAGAACTCTGGCGAGGCATCGAAATCCATAGACCCATAGACATCGATGTATCGGATTCTCTGCCAGATGTAATTGCAGAAGACATCAAAAAGTGGGGCAGAGGCATCAAGTTATTCTCCAAACTTCTTGTGTACAACTACTTAAGCGCTTCAAAACTAGCCAACGAACTTGTTCGAAAAGAGGAATTCAAATACGACATAGTCGTAGCCCACGACTGGCTCTCTGTAATGGCAGGCATCGCAATCAAAAGGGAATTGGGTTTACCTCTCATTTTCCACGTACACTCCACAGAGAAAGGACGAACGTTAGGCAACGGGTCAGACGTCGTCAGCAACATCGAATACCGAGGCGCTCAGATAGCAGATATGATAATCACAGTTTCGTACATGATGAAAAATGAGCTGATAAGATTAGGTTTTCCACCAGAGAAAATCAAAGTGTGCTACAATGGGGTGGACCCAGAGAAGTATAACCCTGAAAAAGTGAGTCAACAAAAGAAAAAGGAACTAAGAAACAAATATGGGATTCAAGACGATGAATCAATGGTACTATTCATTGGCAGACTCGTGGGGGTTAAGGGAGTGGACAAACTAATCACAGCAATGCCCCATGTTCTGGAGAAAGTTCCGAACGTCAAACTCGTGATAGTTGGCCTCGGCGGGATGCGAAGCTACTTAGAAGCATTGGTTGAGAAATCCAAACTTCAAGACTCCGTGAAATTCTGCTTTGAATTTGTGCCAGAACAAGAGCGCATAGCCCATTACGCAGCATGCGACGTATCCGTTTTCCCAAGCCTATACGAACCCTTCGGAATCGTCGCATTGGAGGCCATGAGCATGCAAAAACCTGTAGTTGTAGGAGCCACAGATGCCAGCGGAATGAAAGAAATCGTTGTCCCAAATGGTACAGACCAATGCGGCTTTCACATTAATCCAAACGATCCAGCGGATATTGCCTGGGGAATTATCAACGCTGTACAAGATTCTCAAAGAAAGGTGCAACTAGGCAAAAACGGCAGAAAAATAGTTCTTCAAAAGTTTACTTGGAACAATTCCGCCAAGAAAACAATTGAATTCTACAAAGAGTTAATTGAACAAAAAAAACCTGAAGAATAGCATTATTCTCGACATTAAGAATACGTGCTCAAGACTTTTCTGATCCCGTTAAGCGTAATATGATACTTATTAACCCCTTCTGCTTCAATAAGCTGAACAAAATCAAGCTCAATAAGTTTCTGAAGTTGAAATTGCACCGCAGAAATTTCCATTCTAGTCCATTCAGATATTTTCTCGATTGGCAACGATTTCTCTGAGGTGGTTGCACCAATGTTGTGCAACATGCAGAGAAGCCGAAACTCTTCAGGCATCGTAGAATTATATGATGGGTCAAATGAATAATTCATGTTTATCTCCTATCCTGTCACTTCTTCATAAACTTTGATAGTCTTAGTAGCGATTGCCTCCCAACTATAAGTTTTTTGGACCATATCTTTGGCGTTTTGAACCAACCATTTCGAATGATCTGAATCAGACAAGACGCGGTCAACTCCCCAAGCAATCGAACTTGGATTTCGCGAATGTGCAAAAATCCCAGTTAGATCATGTTCAATCACTTCTGCTAAGCCTCCTATTTGGCTTGCTACCACCGGAGCGCCTGCGGCCATTCCCTCCAGGGCAACAATGCCAAATGGCTCATAGATGGAGGGAACAACTAAGGTATCAGCGCTGGTCATTAGTGCCATAACCTCTGAGCGACTGGTGCTGATATATGCAATTATTGCGACAATAATTGCCATTCTGGGAATTGATCTGCTTCCATTTGAGAATAAGCCGAGCATATCGGTTATTTTAATGGTTATCTCTCTCATTTGGATGCTGGCAGCAGTGATATTTCTCAATTTCGCTTTC
>CP070709.1:37636-44763 GCA_020350305.1 Candidatus Bathyarchaeota archaeon | reverse complement strand
ACAGTCTCCTATGGCCATCATTGCAGATACTAGCATCATCACCCAAGCACCGTGTCGTTTCACGGCAAGCGGATGTGGAGACGCAATATCTAAATTCACAGCGGTTCGCGACTGGAAATTGGCCAACAGCGTAAGAAACGAGTATTATGGTGAATATGCCGCAAGTTTGGCCTTGATGAGTGCGAAGCTGATTACGAAAAATGCAGGTATAATGGAGCATAGAATTGAAGAGGGGGTTCGGGTTCTCTTGGAAGCGTTGATAAGTTGTGGCGTCGCCATGAGCATCGCGGGAAGCAGCAGACCTTGTAGTGGCTCCGAACATTTGTTCAGCCACGCGCTCGATGTTGTCACGTCAAAACCAGGCTTGCATGGGGAACAGTGTGGTGTAGGAACAATAATGATGGCGTATCTTTGTGAAATGAATTGGAAACGCATCAAAGAGACGTTGCGAAAAGTGAGTGCTCCCACCACTGCCGCGGAGCTTGGAATAGAACCGAAGTATATTATGGAGGCTTTAGTGCGAGCTCGTGCAATTCGTCCCGAGCGGTATACGATTTTGGAAGAAAAAAGATTGGATTATGATTCTGCGGAGAAAATTGCAAAGGCTACGGGTGTTATAGACTAGATTAGGCGTAGTGTTGACTTGAAGAAAGCCTGTGGTTACCTGTTTCGGTGTCAGGCAATGTGAAAACTTGTCGTCATCAAGGTTTTTTGGCACTGGCTTCCTTCTTCTTAAACGCTTCAACGAACTTTACCGTTGCTGTCTCTGGGAAAAACCTTTGTGTGTCCGTAGCGATTCCTCTTTTCGCAAGCTGTAGCCCTTCTACATAAAACGCTTCCTCAGGCACGTTTATCGCCACACCTGTTTTTCCTATTTTCACACGAAACATCTTCAAGTCTACTGAAGGTATCCTTCGATGGATTAGAGCGGCGATTTTTTCCGTTTTTGTCTCAAGCTTTTTCTCAACCGTAACATCGTAAACCAAGGTTTTGCCGGCTAAAGGAGGGTTATAGTCCAGTTGAACTCTTCCAGATCCCATAGTTCTTATGGTGGCGAGTTTTCCGTCAATCTCGAGACGCATTCCCATCTTAGGCGTGATTCCGCGGGAGATTAGTCTCCGAAGGGCGACCATTTTGACTTTTTCTGGGTCTCGGGGTCCGAACGCCTTTTCTGGAGGTATCTCGGCAGAAGAAGCCTTCTTCAGTTTGAACTTTAGTAGACTCTCGTCTAAGGCCTTTAACACCCATCCTTCTCCGACAACGATCAGCCTTGGTTCATAGATTTCGCCTTCTTTGTACAGTTTTTCCTTTTTTGCTATGTCCTCGAATGTGGTGTCAAAGACTTCTCCTGTTTCTTTAACTTTACCTACGTAGTTGATGATGATGAAGTCGCTCTTTTTAATAGCCGTTTTCTTCCTCGCAGGACACATTGTTAAGTAACCGAAACGTATAACAAAGCCTGTGCTTTTTGACTTTTTCGGTTGCAATATTCAAAAAAGCAGGAGAACGTAGAAAAGACGAGTGGCTTTGAAATGGAAATATTTCCTCTTGACTCTAGGCTTGAGGACATTTTTTGGAGTTACGTGTATCAAGATGTTCCTCATCACCATTTTTTCATTCTCGATTGGAAATTTGAGAAAAACTCGACAAAGATACTGTTGGCTTTGGAAGAAAATCGGATAAAGGGAATGATGTTGACTTATAGACAAGGCATAGTTCAACTACGGGGAAGCGCTGAAGCTGCAAACGCTCTTTTGGATCATCTTGATTTGGAAAAAGTTGAGGTCCAAGCTTTGATGGAGCATGAGAACATGGTCTTGAGGCGGTACAAGCCGTTAACGAGGCACGAGTTAATTTTGATGACCTTACGGAGAGGCGAGGAAAGGCTACACATTAAACATCCGGTGGTTGAGCTGAATCCTACTGATGCAAAAGAGATAGCGTGTTTGATGAGGCAGGCAGACCCAGAGTGGTGGGGAGAGACTGCATCCCAACGGGTCGTTGAAGGTATGGGTGAAAGACTTTGGTTGGGGATAAAGGTTGATGGAAAGCTTGTTTCACTGGGGGTGACGCGTTTTACTGAGTGGGGAAGTAACATCGGAGTGGTTGTCACTGAGGCGTCACATAGATGTAAAGGCTACGCTACGTCAATGGTGTCTACATTAGTTAAGGAAATCTTAGCAAGATCCCCAATGGCGTTTATTCATGTTCTCAGCGACAATCCACCAGCTATTCATGTATACAAGAAAGTAGGGTTCAAACCATACAGAGTTTACTTTTTTGCTAGAGGCGAAAAACGCTAGTGCTCGGCTGAATCAAACCATTTCAGGTTCAACAATCAATAATATGCAAGTCTCGATGGGTCTAGAAACAAAATATTGTGAGTGTGCTCTGTATTATCCTACAAACTGTGTCGATCCCTTTCATAAGGCTGAAAACGCGAGTAAGCTCAAGGCATATTCAAAAGTTTTCAAGACAGCCAGAATCAACTCCACCTTCTACGCATACCTTCAAAGGGCACGACCATGGTTTGGCTCAAGCACACTAACACAAAACTAGTGATATCCCCCGAAATCCCCATTTTTGGAATCTGTTCGAAAACATAGAACAGCTTGTTCTAAAGCCTAGCTTTAAGAGTAGCCAAAGTCTTAGGAAAAATCGGGGAATGAAATGTGAATTCACTAAATAGAGTAAGATCGGGGTTCTTGAGGTTTGCAGGCTACTTAGTTCCTCTTGTTCAATCATTGCCGCCTCTCGGCGTCTGGGCGGGTTTGATGACTCTTCCATTCGCTAGTTATTTAATCCTGACTTTCACAAATCTTCCAGTTAATCTTCCTAGAGCCTTGTCTGAATTTTTTGCCCCCTCCCCCATACTTGTCCTAGAAAGAACTTTCATCATTATTGGTCTCTTAATCCTGGTTTACTCCGTAGTTTATCTGAGGGTAAATAGAAAGGAAGGATTGGTTACTTCAGGACCTTACCGATTGGCCAGACATCCCCAGTATTTGGGAATGATCCTTTCAACCCTTGGTTTAACGAGCTGGAGCGTCTGGATCCTAAACAACACTTTCGGCATTGGATTTCTGAGTCCATCGCAAACTATAGGTGTGTGGTTCGTTGAATTGCTCGCTTACATTTTCCTAGCGCACATGGAAGAATTATTCTTATCTAGAAATTATGGAGAAACCTTTGAGAATTACAAGAGCCAAGTGCCTCTCCTTATACCTTTTTTCAAGACTAATAGAAACTATCTTGATGTTCTTGTTTCCATCTTAATTCCAGCCGTTCTTCTATTCATTCTCATCAATGTACAGATTTGATCACGTGATATCTTCCGCAAAACCCCATTTCTGGGACGGTTGTATAAGATCTTATTTTTCTTCTTCAAACTAGGTGCATGCACACAAGGCATACAGATAATAAATGATATTGATTCTGGCAATGTGTCCAATGGATAGGATGATAGGGTTTCTATGTCGCGCTTTTTTTCTTATTAATGATGTTACAGATTTTTTGAGGATTATTTGAAGAAAAGGCGAATGGTCTTCCTTTCCGTGGAATTATTTTCACCGCATTACCAAATGATGTTGTGTAAGCCCAAGAGCCATCAACACCATATCTAACGCCAACGCCGCCATATCTTCCAAAAGATGCTTTAATCGGTTCACACGAGACTATATCCTCTAATCGAACAACCCTCCGATTAAAAACGCCATAGCTAACGGAGAGGCCTTCGTTGTCCAATTGTATTTTTATTCCTCGATAATTCCAAAATAAGAGCAACAAAAATAGTGTTACTGATACTGAGAGGATAATCCAAAAAGGATTTTGGAAAGCTGTGCCAGTAATGATTGTTATTGATAATACGCAGAAGACGAGTATGATGACAAATGTTACAATGGTTTTTACGAATAAGCCAACTGGAACCCACTCTCTATGAATGACTTGTCTCATATTATCACAATTGTGATGTAACCACAAGTCTGAGATTAACGTTTTTGAACAGTTCACTATTTAAACATGAAATGAATCAAAGCGTGCATGAATTTTTATGTGTACGCCACTTAAGGAACCCAGAGTTGCGGGAGGAAAAGACGGGCTGGGCCAGCAATGGTCAAAATGCATGAAAGCAAAAAATGATAATACCTGAAACCGTGACATTTGACTGTTTGCAATGAATTCGTCCAATGGCGCTTGAAAATTCATGCTTTCTTGAGTTGATTTGCTATTTTTCTTCCGAAATTTTTGCATTTAGGAAGCTCCCCATCTACGATGGGGCCCTTCATCGCTCCAACCCTTATTGATAAGCCAGAAGCTATCAGCTTAGGACCAGGAGCCTTTTCGCCTATTCTCTTCTCCATTTTCTTCACAACCTTCTCGAAGTCTTCTCCCAGATAGGTGTCGAAAACAGCAACCCATTTCGTCTTCAAATCAATTCTACCAAGTTTGTCAATAAACTTCTTGATGCCACGAGCAGGCTGACCCATATGATTTGGCGACCCTACCAATATCGTCTCAGAATCGGCCACCTTTTGAAGATCAACCTCCTCAATATCACTGATAGCAATCTCTATTCCCCCAACTTCTCCTATTGCCTCTGTGATCTTTTCTGCTACGAGCCTGGTGTTCCCATGCTTTGTGTCATAGACGACAAAAACCTGTACCATTTCGTTCACAATTCATCATGTCTCTTCTCCAGTTCTTATGGCTTCTGGGAGAAAAACTACCAAACTGTTAAGCAGATACAACCCTATCCAAGGCTGATTTAACTTCTTTCCAAGCTGCCATTCTCTTAATAACGGGTACCCCATTGATCGACACTCCTCTGGCTATACCGAATTCTTCAATAGCCTCTCTACCATCTGTGTTAATCGATCTGACTGTAATATCAGAATCCTTAACATTTCTGCTAATCTCGTCTGCCATCCATCCACACCAAGGACACTGACTGTTGCAAAATACATCAACTGCTGTCTTTCGTTTATTCTCAGGTCTTCGTCTTTTGGGAGTTAAAAGCCTTGGCGGCATGTGTGCTCCTAGGTCTAGATGGAGCAGAACACGAGTTTCATCTCTTGAGACCTCTCTGAATCCAAATTTCTTGAAGAAGCTTGCTGGCATGTAGTCAAAATAGCCAAACCATTTGTCATTTTCGTAGGCCAGTACACTAGCTCCACCCACCTTGCTGGCATCCTCAAGAAAATGCTGCATAAGCCCTTTTCCTATACCTGCTTTCCAAAAGCGTGGCAGAACCCAAATGCAGCCAATTAGCAAAGAGTTCTCTCCCTTCACGGGTTCAGGAGCCATCTCAATTGGAAGATACTCAATCAGACCCTTCTTGCTTTTTCTTGGACCCAAGGCTACTATTATCTCTAAACCTTTTGGCATCATTTCCTCAATCCACTCGAGCCTCTTATCCATAGGTCCTTTCATGGCTTCTTTCTGCTCTCTACTGACGCCCCAAAGGCAGAGATATGAAACGTATGAAAGATCATTTACAGTAATCTTGCGAAACCCCAATTCCCAACACACTTCCATTACGTATGCATGCACGGAAAAGATTTGTTCCTTACTATTCTTCCTATGCTTCTAAACCTTTTTATGAACTTGTTCATTCCAGAATGCTAGGAGTCGAAGTTGAATTGAAAGAATACATATGCGTGGAAGTTAAGCACCACAAGAATATTGGTAAAAAAATCGAAGAATGGCAAAAGAATGGCTGGCGTCTCCACACCTATCAAGTAACTGGTCGTGACATCTGGATAAACCACTACTTGCTGTTTGAGAGGGGCGAGTGAAGCGGGACAAGCCGACTCTCAACTTTCCCATTTTTCTGATAAACACATGCACTCACTATTCAGTGAATGGTTTGAACTCCCATTTTTCTCTATCTGAGTAGATTTGTTTGAGGATGTTTGTGGCTCTTTGCCTATCCAGCGATAACAAAAGCTTGCCTATGTGTTTGCAGAATCGTTTGCTTAAAAGCATTCTAATCCAGTCTGCACAGTCGTGTTGGAGTGCGCGGTTTCCGACGTCTACGACTATGTGGTAATCTCTTATCAGCGCTCTTATTTGGTCGTCTGTTTCCTCTTGAATCGTTAGTTCTTTGTCATCGATGCGTTGGGCTCTCTTTAGCCTAGGTTTGTCTATGAAGGCGTCGAGAAGGTTTTCGAAGGTCATCTTTTTGGGTTTGGTAAATGCTTCCAAGGTTGGGGTCTTGACTTTAGTTGGAATCTCAAGATATCTCTCTGCGGTCGCCTTAGCCTCTGCCTGTTTGGGTGTTAAGGTTCCAAGCATTTCCAGGATTTGAAGGCAGTTTTCGACTGCGTATCCATGGTAATGGTTGTTGAGGTATCCGTAGACGGTTTCCACTTTGTCGGCAACTTCTTTGACCTTTGGAACCCATGGCTTAAGCTCATCAATGCTATATCGATAGTTGTACCATGGTCTTGTTCCTCTTCCGTGCCATCTGAAATACGCTATTTTAGATGTTACATGTACTTCTGGAGGTAGTAGGGGTTCGTCAACGATTGTGTACGCCACTTTGTAATTCTTGAGCAAACGCCATGTTTCATCTCTCATCCAGGATGAGTCTCTGAACTCTACGGCAAACTTTATGTTAGTTGGAAGAATCTTGAAGAAATCTTCCATGAGGTCGAGATTGAAGTTGAACCGTGGTGGAAGCTGAATTAGCATGCATCCAAGTTTACCGTTTAGATGGAGGGGTTCCATGAGTTCACAGAAGCGTTTGAGGTCGTCTTCAACGCCTTCTACTAACCTCAGCTTCTTTTCGTGGGTTATCAGCTTTGGAAGTTTGGCGACGAAGATGAAGTCTGTTGGAGAATATTTTAGCCATCCCATCGCCATGCCTTTCGATGGATAGCGGTAGAAAGTTGAGTTTATTTCAACGGTTTTGAACACTTTGGAGTAGGCTGAGAGCATGCTCTTTTCCTTTTTCTTGTAGAATGGGCCAATCCATTCTCGGTAGCTCCAGCCTGAGGTGCCGAGCCAAATGTTATCCAACGCCTTCACCAAGACTTGACCGACTCTAACATTTGGACTACCTCGTTGAGGCTATTATACGTTTTTTCGGGGAGTTTTTGGAGTATATTTGACGCGTGGACTCGTTT
>CP070709.1:32495-37536 GCA_020350305.1 Candidatus Bathyarchaeota archaeon | reverse complement strand
GAATCTGTCATTATGCTTTTTCCGTTTTTGTAGCCGTGAATATGTATGTGTAATCCGCTTCCAGCGTGACCACCCTTCAACTTAGGGGTAAAAGTGATATTTACTCCGTATTTAACACCGATGTTTCGTATAATCCATTTGGCAATAGTTATATGGTCAGCCATATCCTCTAATGGTTCGAGCGAAAACTCGATTTCATGTTGTTCCATACAATTATCTGGTATGTTGCCAACCTCAGCATGACCGTATTTCACCCTTGCACCAGTCCTAGCAATAGTGCTCAAGATTTCATTTCTCAGATTTTCCCATTTGACAAAAGGTGAAGATTCATGGTAACTCTTCTCGGGTTCGCAAGGATACAAGTCGTTTCTTTCTTGTTTAGATGCAATGTAGAATTCAAGTTCGCCTAAGGCTTCAAGTGTAACTCTCGTATTCTTAAACAGTTTTTCTTGTGCTTTTCTCAATATGTTTTCCGGGGCAATGTCAAGTTGATTCCCGTTTTTGTCGAAATAGGCGCACAGAAGGTTCAGGGTCGGGATCTGATTGAAAGGATTTATGAACGCTGTTCTGTATTTCGGTACCACATAGAGGTCGCTTGCTTCTGGGTTGATGTAAGAAAAGAGACTTGAACCGTCTACTCTTTCTCCCATTTCTAGGATTTCGTTTAGATGTTTTTCGTTGTTGATTACAAAGCTGAGCGATTTCAGCCGTCCATCTTCACCGACATGACAAAGGCTTACCATTTTTATGTTTTTATCTTTTACAAACTTGATGATGTCTTCTTTGGTGAAGTCTTTAGGTAACTTTCCAAGATATGCAACCAACGGATTGGGGTTTAGAGATATTAAGGTTGGTTCACTCTGTTGAATTACCATCAACGCACTTCCATTTGTTATGAAAATACAAGCACATATTTCTGTTTTGTTCCTCTTGATTTTTCAAGCAGAATTCTACTTCAAAGCAAGAAATCGTGGGTTGATGACTCTTATGTTAAGGGTTTCAAGTCTTGCAACAAAATGAAGCTATATCAAATTGTATCGGGATAGAAAACGTCTTTTTGATAATAGTCCTGTGGCTTTATCAGAAAATTGCCGTCCGAGTAACTCTGAGATTTCATCAAGATCAAACTAATGCCTTTTCATCATCCGGCATGAAATAGTTTGGAGAGGAGAAAGATAAATGTTTACGCTCGCTTAGAGCATAGTAGACACGAGAGTCTTTTTAGTATCTTCTCCGCTGGTAACCCCGTCTTTCACCGTACCCTCTTCTTTCACCATATCGGGGTCGGTAACGTCTCTCTTGTTCGTATCGCTTGTCAGATAGATTGTTTTCTGTGTTGACCTCTTTGATGGGAGATTTTTCTAAGATTTCGAAACTGCCGTATCTTCCTATGTTCAAACGCATGTTTCCTCGGAAAAGGTTGACGTAGCCGTTTGTGATTTGGAGAGTTGCTTCATCGTTTACTTTGTCTATGTTGTCATCCCAAAGCGTTAGGTATACGCATCCTGTCTCGTCTCCAACGAGAGCATCCTGAACTCGGCGTGTGGTGTAGTCTCTTGCTGATGTGACGTTTCTAATTTCGCTTTTGGAGACGACTTTCACGATGGTGTTTACTTCTCTTGAGCGTGGGGTTAGTTTTTCTATCTTTACTTGTTCTTTACTTTCGGATGTTTCTTCGTTTGACATGTCTTTTACACTCGCTTCGATTCAATGGTGATTGAACATTCTGGTTCTTAAGCGTTGTGGTGATGCGAACTATCTATTGCTTCCAGTCTAGACTTCTCTCCACATAGCTTTGAACGATGTCAAAACAACAAACACAACAGTTGTCGCAACGAGAACCAGCCAGAAAATAGTTGCCATTTCCGGTTGCACAGTCAACAAGCCCAGATAAACCGCGATCTAGTTAACCAAGAGCTTTTATTTTCTGGTGTTAAATTAGATAGCACTCTTGGGGCAACGTGTATGAAAGTTCTTTTCGTGGAACCGCCGAAGGACTACTGGTTTGTCATGGGGGAATATCTTCCGCCACCATATGGAATCCTTCAACTTGCGGCGTATCTTGAAAGCAAAACCAAAAACGTGGAAATAGAAGTATTGGACTGTCAAGCTAAAGGTTTGGATTGGAAAGCGCTAGAGAAACACATGGAAGCTTCTGCCCCTGATATTGTTGCCTCAAGCGCACTTGCCACTTGCAATACCTACGTTGCCGTTCGAACCTTAGAAACAGCTAAGAAAGTGAATCCAAACGTCCTAACAGTCGCTGGGGGCCAACACTTCACAATGATGTCTCAGGAAAGCTTGGAAACCTACCCTGAGATCGACGTAATCGTCCGCGGAGAAGGAGAACTAACCCTTGTGGGGTTAGTTAAAGCACTCGCTGAGAAAAAATCTTTGGCACGGATAAAGGGCATTTCTTTTTGGCACAACGGCGAAATCCAACATAATCCTTCGTATCCTTTGATTGAGGATCTAGATGGCCTGCCATATCCCGGATATCACTTCGTAGAGGATGTGATTCACAAATACCATTTCACCGCAATGGCAGGTCCTAAAACTAGGTATGCCCTAATCGAAGGGTCAAGAGGCTGCCCACACCGCTGTACGTTTTGCACCCAATGGAAGCATTGGAAAGGCATGTGGAGAACCAAATCGCCTAAACGAATCGCAGATGAAATTGAGTTCTGCTACGAAAAATATGGAAGTAGGTTTATCTGGCTGACCGATGATAACTTCGGATTGGGCAAACGAGCAAGCGAGTTGGCTGACGAAATCATCAAACGAGGATTTTCCAACGATATGATGTGGTTTATGCAGGTTAGATGCGACGATGTAGTGAAGCATCGTGATCTTTTACCTAAGATGCGAAAATCAGGCCTCTGCTGGACACTTCTGGGAGTAGAAAGCGCCAGCCAGTCGACGCTTGCAACTTTTAAGAAAGGGATAAGCCCAGAAGATGCTAAAACAGCTGTGAAATTGTTACGTGAGAACGATATATTTGCTCATACAATGTTAATTATAGGAGAACGCAAGGATACAGCGGAGTCAATAGCGCGTTTGAGAGAGTTTATGAATGATTTAGATCCTGCTTTTGCCATTTTTGCGATCCTCACCCCGTTTCCTGGAACCGACGTTTTTGATGAGGCGAAGCGAAATGGTTGGATCGAGGATTTTAATTGGGCTCATTATGATATGGTTCACGCAATTATGCCGACGGAGACGTTGTCAAGAGAGGAAGTGCAGGAAGAGCTTTACAATTGCTACCGCAGCTTCTTCGGCTCTTGGGCTAGAAGATTGAAGGGTCTTTTCTCAACGAACGAAATAAAGAGGAGGGTCTTTTGGTACATGGCCACAAAAGGTATTTTAAAGCAGTTAAGAAGCTTGTTTTGAGTTGTGATTCTGTTGTCCCATGTGCTATATCGCAATTCTGTTTTGGTGTTTATGATCAGCGTATCTTTTTTCGGATTGTTCCTCGTGGGAGCACTCGCTTTGAATCCGCCGACAGTGAGGGAAAGCTTTCTTTGGCGCAAACCGTTGATCGGTTCTTTGTTTTGGCTGATCTGTGTCATCGGAATTCTGGCAGTTTTTTTCCCGAAACAGTGTTCAGCAGTGTTTGATCTTAAGAAAAAAGAGAAAACCACGCATTCAGATGAAAACCTGTTTGCTTTTCATGGAACACACTCCATAGTGCAGGGGCATCACCCTGATTGTGAAAACTTTTCTGGTCACGTATTACGGATAGGCGACCGAAGGTTTTGTGCTGCGTGTACTGGGTTGCTTCTAGGAGGACTAATTTCTCTCGTCGGTGCCTTTCTGTATTTTTTTGTCGGTTGGAGTGTTGGCGAGAACGGCCTTCAGGCAGTTTTTGTGGGACTGGTAGGAGTTAGTTTTGGCTTGTTTCAGTTCGAAGTTAAAAGAAGTGTTGTCCGTCTGATTTTAAACAGCTTTTTCGTTCTTGGTGCTCTTCTACTCTTGGTTGGGATCGATGAACTGGCTCAAAGCGTATTTGCCAATTTGTTTCTAGTAATTTTGGTTGTTTTTTGGCTTTTCACTCGGATATCCCTTTCACAGTGGAATAATTGGAGGATTTGCCACACATGTGATGTAGCTTCTTGCGAATTTCGTAAATCAGGGGAAAAAAGGGCTGAATTATTACTTGCGACTTAGCCCGTAGAGAGCGCCAACGAGGATTAATATTCCGAAGATGATTGCTGCGAATGGCCCGATTTCCAAGGTTTTAGGAAGTACATTCACTTGTTGTAAAAGCCATATGAACCCCCAAAGGATTATTATTACGCCAATGGCCAAGCCTACAAACGTGCCGCCTTTGGGAATTCCGAAACATTCTTCTTCTCGCCTACGTTTGTGTCTCCGAGAAGGATAGGCTCCAGTCTTTAGATCTGCCCCACACTGTGCGCAATATTTGGCATCTTCTTCATTTTTGGTCCCACACTTAGGACAAACGCCCATTAACATCTCTCCTATATCGTATCACTTCTCATTTACGTTAAATCTTCTTAAGACTTTCGGTATAGTCCAAAAGCCTTATTCCCACCAGTCAACGTGTTCCCGCTTTCTTCTGGCTCGCTCACTGACTGGAGTCCCACATTTGGAGCAGAATTTTGCGTCTTCCTTCAGTTCAGATCCACACTTTCTACAATAGGGCAATTTCACACCTCTAAAAGGGGAATATTCATTGCTAGAGATATAAAAGTAATTCCAAGGTTCCCGTGTGCTGAAGAAGATCCGATTGTTTGAATGTCTTAGATTTTCATCAACTTTTGATTTTTGGTGAGACTAACTCACTTTGTGTATTTGTAGTAACGATTTGCTTTTCATAATTCTTATCACAACGTCTCTGAACATATGTTCTGGGGTAAGATATGAATCATAAGGAGATGCTTTTAGAGGAAGTCTTTGAAAAGGTTGGTGACAAAATAAGTAGGCAAGCTGTCGCTGAGAAAGTGAGTCAATTCCTAAGGTTTGGGAACGTATTTCTCTTCTTTGAAGTCATGAGCTTGAGGAAAGAAATTGAAAAGCT
>CP070709.1:27885-32395 GCA_020350305.1 Candidatus Bathyarchaeota archaeon | reverse complement strand
TCTGCAATAACAGGGTGTTAAAGATGCCAAAGTCCAGAACAACCATGGAGCCAATGAAAACTCCGATCGAAGCAAACATAGCTACGTTCGCATTTATCATCAATCCACCCATCTGAGCGCGAGCATTTTGTGAAAACTGAGGGTTCAAGAGAGCCAAGCCGAGAGCTAACGCCACGTTCGCTGCAACAAGTAGTATAATGAGTATAACGTAAGACAACATAGAAACAACCGAAGCTTGCGGAATTGGGATTAGCAAAATAGCTGTGATAACCGCCGCAATCGGGACTGCCACTAGCCATCCTTGCACTAACTTTGCTTTCACAAATTTTCTTACGCCAGAAGGTGTTTTCTTATAGATAAACAAGCTTTCCTTTCCTTGAACAGCTATTTGACCAACCATAAACACTGCAAAAAAAGGAAACAGAAACTGAGCCATTACAAGGAGGCCTTCGGGATCGGTAAAACCTCCCACAAAAAATACGTTCACCATAATAAATATACCCAAAATGTAGGCGATTCTTGATAAGTTTTCAAGCCTTCGACCATAATCTTTAAAGACTGATGCTAAGAGAGTGCCGAAAGATCCGCCTCCACCCAGACGTCTAATCGCTTTATAGAAGAAGCCGTCAGGTTTCGCCCTAGAAGCTGTGAAGGTTGTGGGTTCAATGCTGTAGGCGCGATTAGCTGCTTTCGAGCCGAGCCACAAAACGGCTACGAAGAAGATGATAAGACCTCCGAATCGGGTAAGTGTCTCAAAACCGACCGCACCGATGTTGCCAGGATTAGATGCGAAACTGAGAATAAGCTCTGCACCCCAGGAACTGGGCAACACGCTGAGGAATGCTTTCACTATTCCGCTAGTCCCAGGATCGGCAAGAGCTTCAAGCAAACCTCCACCCATAATTGCGTACATTAATGCGATCATGGGTAGAGCAAGGATAAGTGATAGGGCTTTTCCAATATCTCTTCCACGGGCGGTTTTTGCAAACTTTGTACGTATCAAGGCGGCAATTGTTGTGCCGATCCAGAGAGCAGAAAGAAACGTCACTACGAAAATTATGACGGTTATGGCTATCTGAACCACGTCCAGCCCCAGCGGACTCAGAGCCGCCGTGAAAAAACCAGCCACCACCGTGATGGCAATGGCGTAGAAAGGCATTACACCCAGAAACTCGCCGAGCAAAACGTCGCTAGGCTTTATAGGGGCTGCAAGAAAGATTTCCACCTGCCCAGCTTGCATTCCCTGCAGTGTGTAGGTGATTGGAAGTATTATGAGGTAGAAAAAGATCATGAAGATTATGATAGGCATCATTGCCAGAGCAACTTGGGACAGGATGAAAGCGAGAAAGTCGTCGATGAAGAGGCTAACGAATGCTGGTGCAATGAACGTCACATAGACTGCTAGCAGCCCAATGACCAGATATGGAAAGTAGGGTCTTATCTTACGTATGTTGTTTACGCGAATGCGGTATTCGTTCCTCGCAACCACGAGCCACTTAGGGGTTGACACCCTTCTGCTCCCTCCAAGCCAAGAGTTCCTTCTCCTCCACTCCTCCGGTTATGGCGATGAACGCTTCTTCCAAGGTCTTCGTTTTTGTCTGAGCGATTATTTCATCTACAGTCCCTACCGCGATAAGTTTGCCTTGATTAATTATGCCAATGCGGTCGCACAGCTCCTCCACGATAGGAAGAATGTGGCTGCAAATGAAGATAGTTTTGCCTGCGCTGTCTGCTAACTTCTTGATTAGATCCTTTACCATGAGAGCGGCGCGAGGGTCTAACATCGAAGTGGGCTCGTCAAAGAACAGAATGGGCGGATCGTGGATAAGGGCTGATGCAATCAGTATTTTCTGTTTCATGCCTCGGCTGTAGCCTTCAAGTAGGTGATCACGTCGATTATAAAGATTGAATAGCTTCAGTAAATCATCTATCCTGTCAGGCAGAACATCGCTCGGGACATCGTAGAGAGCTCCCATGAACTCCAAAAACTCGTGGGCGCTGAGCTTCTCGTACAAACCAGGGGACTCAGCAAGCAAGCCGGTAACCCGTTTCACGTCTGTTTCCTTTTTGAGAATGTCATAACCGTTTACGGTGGCTGTGCCGCTCGTCGGCTTTATGATACAGTTTAGCAAGCGAACGGTTGTCGTTTTGCCTGCTCCGTTTGGGCCTAACAGACCAAAGGTCTCACCCTCATAGACTTCAAGGTCGACCTCATCCACCGCCTTGATCCCGCCATCCTTGCCATAATACTTGGACAACTTGTCGGTTTTGATAACAACTTTCATCATCTATCACCTTCTACCCTTTCTTCTGGGAGAGCATTTTTCGTAGTTCCTCCTCGCTCAGGTCTATTCTTAGGACCCCGTTGGCTCCCCTGACCTCCAGCACTGCACCCTCAATCATGGATAATTCCTCTAGTTCGCCTAGAGATCCTTCAAACAGCACATGTTCGTGCGACTCATTTGATAGTGATATATGCTTCACATGCTTCTTGGACTTCATCTCTATGGAGAATGCATGTTCCATTTATCATCACCCATTCCTATGCTTTCTAAGCCTTTTCAAACAGCAAGTAGTGAGAGGGGTTACCTGATGTTCCTATTGCTTGATAGGTGTGGAGCCGCCAGCCATTCTTTTGCCATTCATCGATTGTTTTACTGATATCTTCGTGCTTCTTCACTCTCATGCATTCCCATTCTTTCAACTTAACTCACCTTTTCAACAATCAAAAGAAAGTCCACGTCGGCGCCCATTCCTCCGGGAGTAAACTTGGGAGTAACGTTTGAGACAATTGCTACGACTTCGCCCTCCAAACTATTCAGGAATTGCTCTAACTTGCTCTGGTCTGCTGTCATTTTAATGTTGAATCTGTGAACTCGGTATCTTGCTTTCACTCTTTCACCTTCTGTAGCGCCTTAGAATAATGAGTTTCTAATAAAGTGTCCTCAAGAAGAATGTAGGAATATTAATATCAATTAGGGAAAGTTAAGATTGATTATTAGCGGGTGCTCAGAGTGGAGAATCTTTGCGACCTACTGTTCGAGCTTTCAAACGAAGACCGGCTTAGAATCCTCCACCAACTAAACAAGAAGGCAATGAATGTTACAGGCCTCTCAAAGGCACTGGATCTCACCACACAGGAATCCAGCCGACACCTTTCCCGACTAGGCGAGGTAGGATTGACCAAGAAGGATGTTAATGGCCTCCATCATATAAGCCCATATGGAAGACTGGTTTTAAAACAGCTTCCGGGATTGAAGTTCACATCACAGCATAGGGACTACTTCACCGCCCACTCTCTAGAGTGTCTCCCCATGGAATTCGTGAGCCGACTAGGCGACCTAGCAGAAAGCACATATACAGATGATATAATGGTGGCGTTTCACAACACGGAGACGATGATAAAGGAGGCAAAGGAATACATCTGGGTGATCACCGACCAATACATCATGAGCACCCTTCCGTTATTCAGTAAAGCATTTGAACGAAGGGTGAAGGTAAAAACCATAGATCCTAAACACTGGGTTCCTCCCCCCAAGCTGAAAGAAGGGATACATGCTGAGGACGCACAGGCTGTATGGCAGGCAAGGACTGCTGGGCTTATAGAGGAGAAAATGCTGGAGCGGCTTGACATATACCTATACATGTCTGAAAAAGAGGTGGCCACTTTAGCCTTCCCAACTCTTGACGGAAAATTCGACTATCTGGGGTTCACCTCAACAGATAAACGAGTGCACAAATGGTGCAGTGACCTATTCCAGCACTACTGGGAAAAGGCTGAAACAAAAAAAGAATTCGTACTCATCCCCAGAGAGAAAACCAGCCAAAAAAACCTTCGCAGAAAAGTTAGCTAACAGCATAAGACAATTCTTGAACCATGAATATACGTTAAGATAACAGAGGAAACAGAAGTTCTACGGTGATAATCAACTTGAAAATGGGCTTCATCGTAAACCCCATCGCAGGCATGGGCGGCAAAGTAGGATTAAAAGGAACAGACGGAGTCTCGAAAAAGGCTGCCGCAATGGGCGCAGAACCGATAGCACCCGCGAGAGCAGTTGAATTCCTAAAAAGATTGAAAGAACTCAATGTCAAGCCACACATCCATATTTTGACATGCCCCAGCATAATGGGCGAAACCGAAGTAAAATCTGCCGGACTTTCAGCTGAAGTTCTTAAGATGAGTCTAGAATTCGAGACCACAGCTAAGGACACAAAATCAGCCGTCAAACTGATGCTCAAGTCAAAAGTTGACCTAATAATCTTCGTTGGAGGAGACGGCACAGCAAGAGACATCTTAGACGCAATTAAAGGCTTAAGCGAAACGCCCGTGCTTGGAGTTCCCTCGGGCGTCAAAATGTACAGCGGCATATTCGCCGTGAACCCTTTGGACACAGCAGAAATTGTTGAAGCCTTCGCCAAAGAAACAACCGAGATGATGGACTTTGAAATAATCGACGTAGATGAAACCGCCATCCGAAGCGACCGCTTTTCAATGAGACTATATGGA
>CP070709.1:21508-27785 GCA_020350305.1 Candidatus Bathyarchaeota archaeon | reverse complement strand
CTTTCTTGCTCTATGATTTTAATTGTCGCGTCCTTTTTGACAGCATATTCTTCGCTCTCGAACGTTTTGGGAAGCGCCCTCCGTGCTTCGTTTATGAAATCAATGATGTCTCTTTGGAAGTCTCTTCCTTTGCCTGGGGACAGGCTTATAGCATTGGGTTCGTAAGAGTTGCTGAAGTTGTTTACATAGCACCAGTCCTGCGGAACAGATTTCGTTTTGGCTATCTCCTCTAAGAAATCTTTTACAGCAGTTGTCCTACCCGTCCCCGGATAGCCAGCCACATAGATATTGAATCCACGCTCCTTGATGTCCAGACCAAAACTGAGTGCTCTCACTGCCCTATCTTGACCAATGATTCCTTCAAGCGGCGAGATGTCCTTTGTCGTTTCACAATCCATTAGAAGCTTTGGGTCACATTCTGTTCTAAGCTTTTCGAAAGACAATTCGTTTGGCATATATAACACCCTTAACGCAATACGGTTTGAGATAGTCGCTCACATAGTTTATACTAAATCCCATTATTAAAATTTTGAAAGATTATTTTGTGCAAACCCGATTATTAAGTCAAACGGGAAACTTTTAATTTCGCTTTTTAGGCACTCTTGTTTAGAGGAGATGTCATGAAGGTCAAACCCGACAGAACTTTAGATTGTATTGGTCTGTTCTGTCCTGAACCCGTTTACAGAACAAGAATGGAATTGGATGACATTAGAATTGGAGAGATTCTGGAAGTTCTAGCTGATGATCCAGCAGCAGAGGCGGACATACGAAGTCTCGTAAAGCATTTAGAACAAGAGATAGTAGACGTAAGTAAGGATGGAAACACTGTTCGAATATCAATAAAAAAGGTGAAATGACCAGTAGAAGTGAGGTATAGCATGTCACAGAAAAAAAGGATACTGCACGTTCAAACAAGCGGAGTTGACACGCCAGAACGCACTTATGCGCCATTTATTTTGGCGACTACAGCAGCAATGATGAACATAGAAGCAACCATCTACTTCCTCATAAAAGGCGTGACTGTAGTCAAAAAAGGAGAAGCGCAAAAGATCAAACTAGGCAGCTTCCCATCACTCAAAGAAGTAATAGGCCAAGCCACAAAAGCTGCGGGGAGACTACAGGTATGTGAACAAAGCACGCAACTGTTAGGGCTTTCCCGCGGAGACTTCATGCCTGAAGCCAAAGTTGTCGGTGCTGCAACACTAAACGATTTAGCCCTTGACGCAGACGCAATCTTATGTTTCTGAGCGAGTTAGCAATGTCAGAAATGAAACGCATTTACATGGACCATACAGCCGGAAAACCTGTTGATCCTCGTGTAACGGAGGCTATGTTGCCTTACATGAAGTCATTCTACGGTAACCCTTCATCTATCCACTCGTTTAGTCAAGAGACAAGGCAAGCGCTAGAAAATGCAAGAACAAAAATTGCGGAACTAATCAACGCTGAGAGGGAAGAATCAACAATTTTCACTTCGGGTGCCACTGAAAGCAATAATATGGCAATCAAAGGAGTTGCTTACCGCAACAGAAACCGTGGAACACATATAATAACATCTAGCATCGAGCACATGTCAGTTCTTAATCCCTGCAAGTTCCTAAAAACCAGAGAGTTCAAACTCACCTTTCTTCCAGTTGACCAATACGGCTTCATGGACTTGGAAAGCTTGGAGAAGGAATTGACGAGCGAAACCGTTCTTGTTTCTATTATGTACGCAAATGGCGAAATTGGAACAATTCAGCCTATAAAAGAGATTAGCAAGATAGTACACAGCAAAGACGTCTATTTACATGTAGATGCTACAGCCGCAAACGGACAAGTTCCAATAGACGTAGAAAATGAGGGAATAGACTTGCTTACGCTTTCTTCCAACGATATGTATGGACCCAAAGGCATGGGTGCACTTTACATAAAAAGCGGTACACGCATAGAACCATTAATTCATGGGGGCGGGCAAGAACGAGGCTTGAGGTCGGGAACAGAAAATCTTCCTGGTGTAGTAGGATTCGGAACAGCCGCAGAGATAGCGAAAAGAGAAATGTCCACTGAAAGTGAAAGGTTGAAGAGGCTGAGAGACAAACTCATCAGAGGTCTACTTGATCCTATTCCACACTCTTTTTTGAATGGGCATCCAGCCAAACGATTACCAAACAATGCTGCCGTAAGATTCAGCTTCATTGAAGGTGAATCAATATTGCTGGACTTGGACATGAAAGGAGTCGCGGCATCTTCAGGTTCAGCCTGCACTGCAAAAACTCTAGAACCATCTCATGTGCTAAGAGCTATCGGGCTGAAACATGAAGAGGCTCATGGTTCATTATTGTTTACACTGGGCAAGCAAAACATTGAAGAGGAAGTGGATTATGTGATAAGGATAATGCCCGACATAGTTGAAAGACTAAGAAAAATGTCACCTTTGACCCCTAAGGAGTTGAAGGATTAATGTACAGCGAAAAAGTGATGGACCACTTTAGAAACCCTCGTAATATGGGGGAAATTCCAGATGCCGATGGTGTAGGAACTGTTGGAAATCCCGTTTGTGGGGACATGATGACAGTTTACATTAAAGTCAAAGACAACCGCATAGATGACATCAAATTCAAAACCTTTGGTTGTGGTGCAGCAATAGCTACCAGCAGTATGGTAACGGAACTAGCCAAGGGAAAAACGTTGGAAGAAGCTAGGAAAATCGGTCGTTCAGATGTAGCAGAGTCGTTAGGAGGGCTTCCTAAAGTTAAAATGCACTGCTCTAACCTTGCTGCGGACGCTTTGCGAGCAGCAATAGAAGATTATGAAAAACATAAAGGGACGAAGAGGTGAGGAGATGAAAGCCAGGTTTATCCAATGTAAGTTGTGCAAAAAAGAAATTCCATTAGAGTCATGTGAACTTGCGACCTACTGCACGGTCATTGATGGCAAAGAATATGTTTTCTGCTGTGAAGCATGTGCCAAGAGCTATCGGGAAAAGAGAGAAGAATAACGCGTGAAGACGAGACAGGTTTCTAGAGAATGCCCTAAAGCATGCATACGGCTTATAAAAGAATTGTGCGTGCAAAGATTAGAGGTATATCTGGAATTGGACTGTTTGCTCAACTTTATCTGTTTAGATTAATACTCCGACTAGATAGGCGATACAACCCACCTGCATAGTCACAAAGACCCTTTTCTTCAACTGGAAGATGGTATCCTTTGACTGATCTTTTATCAATGATTTTGAAGTGAAGAGATAAGAAAATACAGGGATAAATATTAGGAAGAGAAAAACGTAGTCCATATGAAGTCTGGGGTCGATCAATTCGAAGAAGGGCAGGGGATCCAGAATCATGATTACTGCGTAAAGAGCAACGCAAAACCTGGCGGCTCTTTTCAATCCAAATCTTGCTGCTAAAGTGTCTATTCCAAGCTCCTTGTCTCCTTTTGTGTCACCGATATCCAACATGATTTCAACTGCCAAGCCAACGATGAACCCCATTAAGGCAAAGTAAACAATCAAAGGCTCAAGAACTCCGTCAGAAACAAGCGTTCCTAAGAAAATTGTCGCCACATATGCATAGGCAACAAGAACATTTTTGACAAGAAATCTCTTCTTCAAACCCAGACTATAGAGGAAAAAGAGGACTAAGCTAGCAAGAACAAGAACCATAGCCAGTAGGTTCAAAAAAAACGAAAGAAGAATAACCCAGAAAAATGAAACTGATCCAGTTATGAGTGCCAGTTCCTTAGATAATAATCCCGACACCAAAGGTCTATCAGATCGGCCATTTCTTTTGTCGACCTCAAAATCACAATAATCATTTAATGCAAAGGAACCAACAGCGGAAAGAAAGACAATAAGGAAGGCCACCAAATATTCCGGTTGGAATCCAAACAGATCTCCAGCCAACAAGCCAGATAAAAAAACACCTAGCCCACTAAACAAAGAATAGTCCAATCTTATGAGTCTAAAGAAAGATTGAAACAGTTCCTTATTTCTCATAGGTTTACACTTTGAGCGATTCAATTCCGCTATCTCGTGATCTCCTTGAATTTTGCGACTGCTTCAGCGCTTTTCTTCATCTGTAGAAGCGTGTATTCTAAATGCTTTTCAAGATGTGTGTGGACAAATAGACGATACCATATTTTGCCGAAGACCCCATATGGCGGTGTGTAATCCATTTCATAGGTCAATCTAGTCTCCTTATTCTCAGGTTCTATCGTGAAGCTATCCACCATATCCCAAGTGGAGATGGATTTCCATGTTATCTTTTTCAATTCTTCCCATTCGACTACTTCATCATCCCATTCGAATGTGTAAAAGTAAAACTTGTAGTACCATCGAGTTCTAACACCGACTCCACTCCTGTTTGGTGTCAGTGCCTTACCTTTTATGTTCTTTATAACAAGCTTATCCCATTCAGGTCCACGCTCAATCTCCTTTTCGGGATATTTTTGATGTTGAACCATCAAGGTCCAGATTATCTTGGGAGGAGCTTCTATAGTGATCTCTCTAACTATCTTGGGCATTTTGCATACCTCCTTCAAGTGTTTGTAAAATGCGATGTGCACACGAATCGAACTGCAGTTTGAGACTATTTAAGCGTATGTTGATACTGCAAGCAATTTAACACACGCGGTAGAAAACGTATGTCGTAGTGAAAGAGGTGCGCGCGCGGACTTTTGAGATGGGTTTCTGGAATGCTCGGTCTTTCCCTGTGTCTTCCTTTTTGTAGACCCAAACTACCAGCGGAAGCGCTATTGCCAAATAAGCAAGGTGAACTACTACTCTTATCCATTCAGCTTTTACAGTGTATCCGAACATCACTGCAAACACTGAGCCAATCATGCCTTTATGATGAAACGCGCTCTCCGATGGTATACCTAAGTTAAAAGCGTACTCACCTAACCAGCCCAATCCAATCCCGGTATCTTTAGAATACTCTACTAGTTCATGAACTCCATAACCCGCTAACCCCCCAGCCAAAAGCACGAGCAATATGCTTGTGAAATAAAAGAATCTTCGAATGTTGATTTTCATACCCACAACAAATATTGCGTAAGCTAGAACCAGTGACGTTACTAATCCGAGAAAACCTCCGATCAATGTGCCTGTAACATCATCCAATAAGAAAGAGGTCAAGAAAAGAACGGTTTCTAACCCCTCTCGAAACACCACAATGAACGAAAATGAAGCTAGAGCAAAAGTTGCTCCTCGAGTCACAAGGGCTTTTACCCGTCTCTCCACCTCTTTACGGAGTTCCTTGCCTTTACCTGCCATCCAGTAAATCATAGAAGACAAAACGAAAACTGCGAAAAGGGCAGCTACGCCCTCAAACAAAGCCTTGGCAGATCCAGAGAGACCACCGTAAATGAACCATATGAAGGCTCCAAGGGCAAAGCTTGCCGCGACTGCGAGGTAAACACCATACCAGACATAGCGTATCAGTGGTTTTCTCTTTGTTCTTGCCAAATACGCCAAAACTATGGCCGTTATTAGCACCGCTTCTAAAGCTTCCCTGAAAACCAACAAAAATTGAGCAAGCAATAATGTAGTCCTCCCATTTTTCTTAAACCAGTTTCACGAATCTCTTTTCACTATACTCATGACATTTCATGCATAGTTGGATCCTCAGTATGTCAGGCAGAATCTCATTCTCTACGAATTAAGTCAGCTCTTATTAAGATGGCGATGATAGAAGGACAATTCCAAAGTTCACCTTTCCGCCACGCTGATCGCGTGACTCGTGATCTGTAGAGAACAAGCGTTGCATTTTGCGCAGAAATCTTGGCATTTTTCTGCCCATGCCTTTTCCTTGTACAAGAGTTTGCAGATCTCGCAAGCGTATAACTTCTCACCATTCTTACGTATCTCACGCACCATATCAAATCACTTGTCTGCGTACTTTTTGGCAGGGTGTGTCACAAGTGGGCCTTCTTGTTGCTTTTGGCACTAGTTAACGTATTTTTGTGGATTTGCTACGAAGGCTTTCTGGCATCCTAGTGCACAGAAATAGTATGTCTTTCCCTTGTGTATCGTCTTGTACTTTGCTGTCTTCTCATCTACATCCATACCACAGACAAGATCCTTTGCCATCATTTCACCTCCTTTACACGTAATCTGGTTGTATGTTAGTTCTTCTTAGAAGGTTTGCGTTGGTGACCACGGTTATTGAACTGGTGGCCATGGCAATCTCAGCTATTACTGGGTGTGCAAGGCCTAGCATCGCAAAGGGAATCATCACGACGTTATAGAAGAAGGCCCAGAACAAGTTCTGCTTTATCTTTCGAAAAGTCGCTCGAG
>CP070709.1:16439-21408 GCA_020350305.1 Candidatus Bathyarchaeota archaeon | reverse complement strand
TTGCGGTTTGACCTGTAAATATTGCTGGGTTTCAGACGCCGTGATGTTCAAACCAGCCAAGACTGGAAAATTCTATGGTTCAGACGAAGTTGCAAAGACTTTGGCGAACATAGCGAACAAAAGAGACTTGAGACAGGTGAGGGTTAGCGGAGGAGAACCCACGATAGGAAAACGACACCTGCTCCAATTGCTCTACCATCTCAAAGATCAGTCACTTCTATTCATTCTGGAAACGAACGGAATCCTGATAGGAAACAGCCGTCAACACGCAGAAGACCTGTCAAAATACCAATACCTTCACGTAAGAGTTTCATTGAAAGGGTGCAACGAAAAGGAGTTCACCATGCTGACAGACGCCAAACCTCAGGGCTTCACACTTCAGCTGAAAGCGCTCGAGAACTTAGTGCAGGCCGGCGTTAAATGCCACCCAGCCGTTATGACATCTTTCTCCACAAGAGAGCACTTGCAATCACTAGTCGAACGATTGGAAAGCATCAGTTCTCGGTTAGCCAGAGAACTTGAAGTCGAAGAGCTAATCCTCTATCCGAAAGTCAAAAGAAAAATCGAGAAACATCACCTAAAGTATCACACAGCATTTACGCCTAAGAACACCCGCCAATAACATGTATGAGTTTTGTCGGAAAGGTTCGTTTCTGTTATTTTTGCCAGGATCGAAGTGCTGCAGTCACTATCAAGATTCCGAAGACAGCTATTACTAGGATGATTGAGAGTATCCAATTTTCAGGTCCCAGAACGTAAAGGTACCAAGAACCACCAATCGCTGTGAATAAGATTCCCCAAGCAAATATGCTGAATGCTCCGCGTGCGTATTTTTCTGGATTCTTCACTCTAATTCCAGCAATTATCATCAACCAGACGCCATAGAAAGTGAGAATCAGAGGGATGACTCCATCCATGCTAATGAAATTTACAGCGAAGGCTGTTAGGCAAATCGCTATGATAATCACGAATGCTCCTATTGAAAGGAGACCTAACGGTAGCTTTGCCATGGGCATCATCCAAGCTTCATTAGAGCTTTTTGCCGCATTCTGGGCAGAACTTCGCTGATGTCAAAACTGGGTGGCCGCATTTTGGACAATTTTTCGTTTCTGTCGATGGTGCCGCAATTTTTGTCCCGCAGTCTGGACAGAATTTTGAGGTGGCGGGTATTTTTCCGCTGCATTTCGGGCAAATGAGTAGTGCTGCGGCGGGTGCGGAGGCTACTCCAGTCGGTGTCATTATCTGAGGTATGAGAACCATTCCAGTTCCTAGTCCTGCTCCTGAAGATTTTCCCAATTCTTTAGCAGCCTCTTTGACCGTTTCCATTCGTAGCACCTCTTCTGGTGCAGCTCGTCCAGTTCTGAGCCAGAAGAGTCGTTCGCGGTATTCGGGTGTGGTGTCTATTCCTTCAAAGCGGAGGTCTGTGAGGTCGAGTCCTATTCTTTTGAAAGCATCTAGGATAGCGGTCTTTGCTGCAACCGAGGTTTCATCCAATTTTGTGAACACGGTGAGCAGATCGTATCTTGACAGTTCGTCGATGATCTTTTCGTTGAGGAAGCCGCGAAGGTAGCTGTTTACGTCGCTTGTTGTGTAGGCGTTCTGTCCACCGACGACTTCGTTGACAAAGAGCTGGGGGTTATCTACCTTAAACCAGAAAGATCCATGAACCTGAAGCGGTGCTAACTCAGTTGTCTGTGCTCGTGTTCCATATTTGCCGGCGACCACACGGGTCGAAATGAAGATCACCATGGCTTTGAATGGGGTCTCACCGAACCCTGCTATTCTTCTGAGGATGCCAGTCAATAGCGGCACATTCAAAGTTGTGATAGTATGTCTTCCCGAACCAAATATATCATAGGCTTTTCCATCTCTGAAGAAAACTGCAGCTTCAAACTCCCGAACGATGAGTTGGGCACCCCATGCAATGTCTTCAACAGGGTACTTCCAAACAATGTCTTCTGATCCCGGATTCTTCCATTCAATAACTTGAGGCATTTCACTTCACCCCCAATATAATCTCTCCACGTTCATCAAACTTCTCTTCTAATAACTCCAGTGAATCACGAAGTTTTTCAACGTGTTCCCTCGCCTTTTTGAATTCACGTTTCATGATTTCTCCTTTGAAAACAGCAGTATCGTCGACGACCTTTTGCGACCGCCCAATGAGTTCGTTATCGAAGGCGATCATTCTATCAAGCTTTTCTTCTTGAACCTTCAATACATTGAAGAAACCCGCATAACCGTAAGACGCATGATCTATTTTTGCCGTTACTCTGTCAAAAATCATAACGAGTCGATCCATATCTGTCAATACTTCATGAAGGCGCTGATCAGAAAGTTTCTGAAAAACCTCTTTCGCGTCCTTTCTGGCTTCCATAAGCTTCCGATAGACATGATTTCGAATCAGCTTGTCGGTTTCTCTTCGTATCTCCTTCTCCTTATAACCTCTGAAGCCAGGAAGCTCCCCCAGAATTCTCTCGAAAAGCGTTCGTTCCCCCTTAGCTTTCTCAAGCAACCCTTTTCTCTCGCTCAAATTAATCTTCCTCTTGCTCACATACCTCTATTTGAAGTCGGTATAAAAACTTTCATTTACCGCCTTATCACTGATGATATCCCTGCAATTTCTCTTCCATGTCGTCGCATTTAGACGGCTTCGGAAGAGGAATGCACTACACGCGTATGTGCAAAGATCATGAATGCACGCGTAAAAACTATTTGCGATTCTTGACTAGAGAACTCAGCAAATTCTTGAACCTCTTGTCAATTTGTTGTTGTCTAGCGAATTCCTCATCTGACATCGAAAGAGTTTCAGCGAACTTCTGAACTATCTGTTTTGTAAGAAAATCCACTTCGTCCATTTCAGAGATTTTGTCCTCAAACTTCCCAGAATCCTTGCCTTCATCAAGTTCAGCTTGCACATCAACCAGTTGAGAAATCTTGTTCTCATCGAATTCGATTTTGAAACCAAGCTTTTTCAGAGCATTTAGAATAGTTGTCATTTGTTCCTTGGCGACTCTTGCACTGCTGGAAGTTTTTCCAACACTGCAGAAGAAAGTCTCGGCGGTTGCTCGGTAGTAGCTTTCGATGAGGTGGTCAATACGTTCTTCCCTTGCTACTTCCACCATTCCTGCCTTCAGAAGCTTTTTTATGTGGTGGTACACTGCTTGAGGAGTAATGTTCAGGTCCGCAGCTATTTGACTCACGCTCATCTCCTTGACTCGAAGCAGAAACACTGTTTTTCTCCTAGTTTGATCCGCTAACAGTTTGAACGCTTCAGGATCTTTTATCGTTTTTATTGGTTTCATACCACATTACCAGATAAATAGATGGCTTAAATGAGTATAAAAATGTTTTCATCACCAAAACGAAATGTTTATAAGAGCTGCAGCTTTTAGTATTGAAACAGTGGTTTGAATCATAAAGAGGTGGTTGATATGACACATAAATGTCAGAGGAAAACTGAACTCAGCTGTGTAGATTGTAGAAATGAAGCAAAGTCTAGCACTCCTAACGTTTTGCGTGCGGGTCTGCTTCGACTGTTTGGAATGAATAGAGATTCTGAGAGACCTTTGAGCATTCAAGGAGAGACCTGTAACATGGGATTTACCACGAGTAATTACTACAGTTACGACAAGGAAATCGAAACTGCACTGTTGGAAGTAGAACGCAAGAAAGCCGAGGCATTAATGGAATGGCAGAAACATCGTTTAATCTGCTAAGAAAGACACAGTCACAAAACCCCCAACTTCCCTCTTTTTCTCGATCAATCTGAAGTGCTCTTCGAACAGAACTGATTGGTTTATTCAAAAGAGACCAAATGTTGTTGCAGGGATGTCTCCTTTAATAACTGTTCCTGTGGCGCCGTCTAAGATGATGTTGTATTGTTCCCCCTTGTATTCATATGCGATGAACCATATCGGCGCGTGCAGATAGATGGAATCGCCAATGGAGAAGTCGGTTTTCATTTCAATGATTTTGTCCACATCTTGCTTCACTAAAAATTGATGATGACTTTCGATCTGTTGCTTAGCAGACTCTACCGCTTCAGTTTTCTCTATCTCACTGTTAAAAACTTTGGCAAACTTTCCGATCTTTCGAAAATCGTACGAAATTTTTCCTTCAAGCGGTACATCATACTCTCTCGTAGGAAACTTTGTAGCCTTCCGCGCTAGAACAAGCCAATCATATTTTTTCTCAATTTTCCCCTCCTTCACAACGGGAGGAGCTAACCTTTCAAAGACACCTTTATACTCGCTCGTAGCAGTTACAGGAACGATCCAAAACGGCAAGTACACCAAACTTTTCTCTAGAATCTTGGATGATTTGGCGAGGTCTCCGGGTTTCATGAAGCCTGACCGCATCCAGTTGCGCACGAGTTCCTCTGCTTGGGTGGGATCGTACTCGTTGAGAATCATGGAGTGTTCGAGGGCGAATGCTTTGCCTGTTTCTATGACGCTCGTATAACCGCAGTATGGACATGTTGCGATGATTTCGCCTGGGTTGAACGCGATGGGTGCGCCGCACTTGGAACACCTAATTTCTTGAACTATCGACATCGAGAAACCCTAGCAATTAGTAGGGCAAGCTGAACATAAATTTTGTCAGTTCATGCAGTCTTTTATCACGGTGGAAAAGTTTAGGATATAATTTAAAGCTCAATTTCAGTTAAGCATGGCGACATCTCCCGCAATTCCCCTTTTTTGCGTAAGGTCTAAGATTCGAGTAAACGCGTGCATGCTGACTGTCTAAGTGTTTTTCTGTTCAACAATTCAACAGAAATACTTATATGGAATCTTGATACTCAATATATTACGGTGAAACACCCGTGCACTGGCCCCATCCGGATTGTGCAGGCATGCACGATTGTGGATTAGCGAAACTTTTGACAAGTGTCAAGAGTTAAAAGATTGGTGATGGATTTGAAGATATCTACCCAATGGGACCTCGTAGGCATTTCTGCTGCATTGTT
>CP070709.1:13671-16339 GCA_020350305.1 Candidatus Bathyarchaeota archaeon | reverse complement strand
GAGAAAAGTTCCCGTTGTAGTGAGGGGGCGAGTTGGGCCCGATGTCTACGGTGACTACGAGGATGAAGTTCGCCTCATGTTTAAGGCACTTTATGATGTAGCTTATGAAGGTGATCATTGGGGGAAGCCTTTTAATTTCCCAAAACTAGAAAACACTTTGAGCCCTGAATTTTTCAAGCCTGAATACGACGACTTCTGGCTCGACGTTCACAAAGTCGTAGCGAAATTTGGAATACCCTACTTTGACAACTTGATGCCAGCGTACAGAGGATATGGGAAAGGCGTTTCATGTTACCAATGTTGTGCTTACTGCTTTGTTGAAACGCCGGAAGATAGCCCGGACTTCGAAGACAAGCTCTACTTCAACGGTGGTAAACACTTTACCATGGGGAGTTGGCAGGTTGTAAGTCTGAATCTTCCAAGGATGGCCTATAAAGCTAATGGCGAAGACGACAGACTCTTCGAAGAAAGTCGGAGATTAATGGACTCTGCAGTTGAAGTGTTTAAAATCAAAAAGAAGTGGATGGACCTCGTGGCAAAACACAATCGAATACCCTTCGCAACGCAGCGTCCATTGGATCCAAGAACTGGTAGAAAGGGAACCTCAGCAGTAGACTTTGATGAGCTAGCCTTTACGATAGGCATTGTAGGCGGAAATGAGATGGCTCAGTGGCATACAGGATACCAACTTCATGAGAATTCTGAGGCAATTAGGATTCTTGTTAAATTGATTCTTGAGATGCAAAAGTACAAGAAAGTGCTTGAAGAAAAAACAGGCCTTAAACTTGCTTTGGCCAGAACGCCAGCTGAATCTACGGCTCAAACGTTTGCGATAGCAGATGTTTTGACAGATGATTATCGTGATAAGGCTGAGAAACTTGTTAAAGGAGATGTGAAAAAGGCTAGGTTTTTGCTTGCCAGAAGAGAAAGTGATGTTCCTATTTATTATAGTAACGGGACTCATTTGGATGTTGGAGCTAAGGTGAGTTTGCTGGATAGAATAGACATAGAGCAGAAGTTTTTCCCACTTTTGAATGGGGGGGACATGTTCCACGTGTGGCTTGGAGATGCTTCGCCAGATGCTGAGGCGCTCTATAAATTAACTAAGAGAATAGCTACAAAAACTCATTTAGGCTACTACGCCTACACAAAAGATCTAACAGTCTGCAATGATTGTGGGCAAGTTACGTCACCTCTTAATGGGCGATGCCCAAACTGTGGTTCCTCAAATGTAGAATGGTGGTCGAGAGTGACAGGTTATTATCAAGCGGTGAGTGGTTGGAACAAGGGAAAAGCGAAAGAGCTTCAGGATCGGCATCGATACCTTGTTTGAAGTTGTCGCCTTCCTTTTACACTTCTTAGTTTTGAAAACTTTGCTGAAATCATTCTGTTGTGCCTAGAATAAGTGCTAAGAGCGCCATTCTTACGACGATGCCGTTCCAAACCTGCTGGAAATATCTGGCGTGTTGTGTTGCGTCCACCTCGTCTGCTATTTCATCAACTCTCGGAAGTGGGTGCATGATGACCAAATCTTTCTTCACGTTTTCTAGCACATCACAATCAATTTTGTAGGCGCCTTTTACCTTTGCGTATTCAGCCATGTCTGCAAATCGTTCCTTCTGAATTCGTGTCATGTAGAGCACATCTACTTCGAGTAAGACTTCTTCCATGCCTGTTCTTTCTGCCACTTCTATTTTTTTCTTAATGGCATCCAATACTTCTCTTCGCATTCGAAGAAGCTCAGGCGAAATCAGATGCAACTTGACATCGTAAAGCGAAAGTGCGTATGCAAGGGAGTGAACGGTGCGTCCGTAACGTAGGTCGCCTACTAAGGCGATGTTAAGCCTGTCGATTTGATCCTTTTCCTTTAGGATCGTGTACATATCCAGTAAGGCTTGTGTTGGGTGTTCTTCTGCACCTGATCCTGCGTTGATTATTGGGATTTTGGCGAATTCGGCTGCGAGTCGAGCTGCTCCCTCTAGTGGATGTCGCAGTGCGATGATGTCGGCGTAGTTTTCGACAACGCGGATGGTGTCAGCGAGGTTTTCACCTTTTTTGACTGAGGCTATTTCTGGTTTGGCGAATCCTATTGCGGAGCCTCCGAGTTTGTGTATTGCTGCTTCGAAGCTTAGTCGGGTTCGTGTGCTTGGTTCGAAGAATAGGGTTGCTAGCATCTTTCCGTGGAGCATGTCTGAGCCGCTTTTTGCGAGGGGTTCTATTGCTTCTGCGGTTTCTAGTATGTAATCGATTTCTTTTCGGGTGAAGTCTTTGATGGAGATTATGTCTCGGCCCTTGAATTTCAAGTTTTGACACCAGACATGTTTTTAGGAAGTGATAAATAACTCTTTTACTCGGTTACGCCTAATATGGTTTCAGTTTGGTGGTTGATATGGCTAGAAAGACTTTGTGGGTGTCGAAGATTAAGGATGGTACGGTGATTGATCATATTACGAGTGGTCACGCGTTGGATGTTGTTAGGATTTTGGGGATTACTGGTCGTTCGGAGGGTGTTGTTACGGTGGCGATGAATGTTCCGAGTAAGAAGCTTGGTGTGAAGGATATGGTTAAGGTTGAGGGTAGGGAATTGAACTCTAAGGAGGTTGATAAGATTGCGTTGTTGGCTCCGCATGCTTCGATTAATATTGTTCGGGATTATAAGGTTGTGGAG
>CP070709.1:3167-13571 GCA_020350305.1 Candidatus Bathyarchaeota archaeon | reverse complement strand
GGTGTTTCCAATAAGCCAAGTCTGCTACACAAGCTTTCCAAAATACACTAAAGTCCTTGAGGTACAGAAAGGGGTCCGAATCCCCCTCGCAAACGCTTCGGACATGCAAATATATCGCAGCCTGTTAAGGGCCATATTGAAAGGTTAACAATAGCTCAGCAAGTAAGTGTGTCTTGCTAAGTTGGGTAGTTCGCTTCTTTTAATGCTCGGCATACTTGAAATTGTCCATCGCGCGCGTTGGCGAAAGCCTAAAATTGATAGTGTTGTCACCTAATCATTCGTGGTGTTAGTATGGAGTCTTTCCCATGGTGGAACGAAAAACAGAAAAATCTAATGGAAGAGGTAAAGTCCTTCGCTGACGAAAACCTGTCGAGAGGTGAAGAAATATCTTGGACAAAGGAGTTCCCCAATGATCTTCTGGAGGAGGTTGTTAAAAGGGGATGGTTTGGAGCCTTAATTCCAAAAGAGTATGGTGGCATCGGCGCAGGGGTCACGGGCTGTTGCATTGTAGCTGAACAACTCAGTCGTGTCTGCATAGCTTTGGCCGGAGCTTGTTCGGTAACAATGTATGGAGGAACCGAGCAACTCCTAAAGTTCGGAACAAAGGAACAGAAAAAAAAGTGGCTTCCACGTGTCACCAAAGGAATGATCGGAGCTATATGTATAACAGAGCCAAGTGTAGGTTCAGATGCAGCGAGCATTGAGACAACAGCAAGGCGGAAGAACAACGAATACATCATCGATGGAAAGAAACGCTTCATAACAAATGCTGGGTTAGCTGACATTTACCTCGTATATGCAAAAACTAATGATCAACCAGAGGATAAAGCGAAATACCGACATCTGAGTGCTCTCATTGTCGAGAAGGGCACGCCGGGCTTCACTGTTGAGAAGATAAATGAGCTTGGAGGATGGGCCGCGCTTCCAAACGGCTACCTAGACTTTGATGAGGCCCGAGTGCCCGTTGAAAACAGGATTGGGCAAGAGGGGGACGGCTGGAAAATTCTCGTTGAGGGCTTAAACTTTGAGAGAACCCTTTTTTCCGCAGAAAAATTGGGACCTATGAAGGAGGCAATACGATATGCAATTTGTCATGCCCAGCGGCGAATCCAATTTAGAAGACCAACAATCGACCTAGAGGTTAACCAGTTTAAGATTGCAGACATGATTGCCAAGTTCAAGATTTCACGGTTAACCGCTTATCATGCAGCTCACCTGCTGGATTTGAACGCCGAAGCAGTCTTAGGGGCAACTCTGGCGAAGCTCTATATTCCTGAGGCTTATGAACGGGTTTTGACAGAATCCTCGCAAGTCATGGGGGGAGACGGTTGGACAAGATTCTATCCTGTTGAAAACTTCCTAAGAGATGCAAAGGTCAATCACATAGGCGCTGGTACAAGCGAGGTGATGCGGTTAGTCATTTTCAAACAGGGAATAAGGGCTTTGGCTGAAGACTTGAAAATGCCGGCTAGAAGGATGCATGAGAAACTGAATGTTCCGATATCAACATCTAAACCCACTGTGATAACCGAAACTAACGAAGGAAACATGCTTTCGATTCTCGCCGAGGATTACCAGGTGAATCCTGGACTTTACATGAGTCGCGAAGACATTAAGACCCGATTCGCGAACATTAACGACGAACAACTAGACAAGATCTTGGTCGCGCTTGAGAAGAAGGGGCTTGCCAAGCTGTATAGAGACAGAAAGGGAACGATTCAGTTGACAAAGGCAACTTATGCTGGTTTGAGGAAAGCTAATCCACGAGAATATTATCAGTGGTTTCCAGACTGGATAGATAAAGAGTTCATCTTTTGAGACAGCTTCAAAAGGCAGGATTGAAGCGTCTAAATTTATTTCGCGCGCGAAATTCAAATTGCCCTCCCTTAGTGTAGAGTTTCTTTCCACGGTAATCTTATATGGATTCAACGGATTTTATCAGCACAGGAGGAGCATGCAATGAGCGTTGCAATAGTGGGAGTGGGCCAAACCCCTTTTCGCAGAAGTTGTGGGACAAGCATCCGAGAGTTATGCTTCGAGGCTTTCAGAGACGCTCTAGAAGACATCAATCTCGCACCTAAGGACATAGACGCCTCCATAATTTGCTCCGCTCCAGAGTATGATAAACAGAGAAGTCCAGCAGGACTAATATCTGAATATCTCGGTCTAACCCCCAAGCCAACATTCTACGCCGAGTCCATTTGTTCTTCAAGCAGCACTGGAGTAAAAGTTGGGTACGGCTTCATAAAATCCAAACTCCACGACATAGTTGCAATAATCGGCTTCCAAAAGATGTCAGAAATATCCTCAGCAGAGGTGCAAGAACGGATGGGTAGAGGTGCAGACATCCAGTGGGAGTCACCTTTCGGCACTATGATGCCGGCTGGTTATGCAATGTTTGCCCGTGCCCACATGAAAAAGTATGGAACCACTGAAGAGCAGTTGGCGAAGGTTAAGGTTAAAAGCGGGAAATACTCGCTGTTGAACCCCTTGGCTATGTTTCGGAGAGCGGTGACATTGGAAGATTGTTTGAAAGCTAGAGTTATAGCAAGCCCGTTGAAAATGTTTGACTGCTGTGCAAACGCCGATGGTGCTTCATGTGTGATTATGGCAAGTGAGGAAAAGGCAAAGAAGATAACGGACACTCCAGTTTGGGTGACGGGAATTGGTGCTGCAAGCGATACCCTCTCGACCACGGGTAGAGCCAATTTGACTGGTCTTGACTGTTCGGTTGAGGCTGGGAAACAGGCTTACAAGATGGCTCATATAGAGGCGAAGGATGTGGACGTGGCGGAAGTGCATGACTGCTTTACGATAGCCGAGATAATGGCATATGAGAACCTAGGGCTTTGCAAACTAGGCGAAGGTGGCAAGCTTATAGAAGAGTCACAGACGTACATAGGGGGCAAGATCCCTGTGAATGTGGATGGAGGATTGCTATCCAAAGGGCATCCAATAGGTGCAACCGGGGGTTCGCAGTTCAGAACAATTGTGCTCCAGCTCCAAGGGAGAGCTGGTAAAATTCAAGTAAACGGTGCTGAGGTTGGCCTAGTTCATAACATCGGAGGGATTGGATTGTACGGAAACGTGACGATACTGCGAAGGTGACCTTTGTGAGTTTTAATAAATTTGGGAAGATAAGTTTTGTTTCAGAGACTAAAGTAGCGGATTTTGTGAAGTACTTAGAGGAAGGAAAAATCATGGCAACCAGATGCAATAGATGCGAGAAGCTCTACTTTCCTCCTAGGGCTGACTGCCCAGTTGATTTGTCAACAGACATGACATGGCAAGAATTAGCCGGAAAATGCAGACTACTCACATACACCACGGCTCATTTTGCACCAACTGGCTTCCAAGATGATTTACCTTACACGATTGCCTTAGCCCAATGTGAAGAAGACGTGAAAGTATATGCATTTTTAAGCAAAGACATAGATGAAAACGAAATCCACATCGGTATGGATCTTATAATCACGCCACTGCGTTTACCCAATGGCAGAATCACCTACGAACTAAGAAAGGCTAAAGCTTCAATACATTAAAACAAGGACTAGGTGTTTACATGAACGCATACGAATCAACAAAATTCGGTGTTGAAGGGCCTAACTATCCTTGGGAAGCCATACGTGATACTACCCTGTTGGCAGAGAAAATCGGATTCGACTCCTATTGGATACCTGATCACCTAGTGGCAACCGGAGTAAAGCGTTGGGATGCTCTACACGCTTGGAGCACCCTTTGTGCCCTTGCTGTGCAAACAAAAAGAATCAAGCTGGCTACTGGTGTGAGCGACACCTACAGACATCACCCTGCTGCTTTAGCTCAAATGGCAGCAACTTGTGATGTCTTGTCAGAAGGTCGGGCAATACTCGGGATAGGCATAGGTGAAGCAATGAACTTAACACCTTTTGGCATCCCCTACGACAAGCCTGTGGGAAGAACGATTGAGGCTATCCAGATTATCCGAAGATTGTTTAGCGAGGATTTTGTTGATTTCAAAGGAAAGTATTACGAGCTGAAGAAAGGCCTCCTACGACCTAGGCCAGCGGTGCCAATTTCGGAAACCAAGTATCGGCATACTGTTCCAATTTTCATTGCTGCAAGTTCACCAAGAACCATGAAAGTAACAGCTCAATACGGCGACGGATGGCTACCTGCAAACTTAGTGCCTGAAGAGTACAAAAACAACCTCAAAAAGATACGAGAAACAGCGAAGAAGTTTCAGAGAAATCCTTCGAGTATAGAACCTGCCCACTTCATGTACGTGGTAGTTGCTAAGGACGCAGAGACCGCTAGAAAGGCTATGATGTTAACTGGTAAGATGATGTTACTGTCAAGACCGAGGGTACTCGAAAAAATAGGGTTCCAACCTCCTACTCGTGACTTTGAGATGACGTTTAAACTTGTTTTTCCACGGGATGGAGAATCTTGGCTGGCGAAGTCTAGGGAGCTACCAGATGAGGTTGTTGAAAAGTCGCCCTTCCTCTTTGGGACGCCTGATGACGTCATAGACAAACTTGATAAATTTGTTGAAGCTGGTTGTCGTCACTTTGTGATGAATTTTCAGGTCTCAACAAGAATTCTGAAGGAAACATGCCGGCTTTTCGCGGAAAAAGTCATACCCTACTTCAAGAAGAAGTAAGCATTCCTAATGAGGAACACCCCAAGACTAACACGATCCTCATTTAGGCCCAAAGCAACTGATAAAATCGACAAAGAAAAGATTTGTACAGAAGCAACTTGGCGAATTAGCCTTGCGCGCAAAGATTTTCTTTATCCTACATCTTTCAATCTGAGAAAAACCTTGAGGATCTTCGGTCACGATTACTCGAGTTGTGCACCACATCGTAAACAGTATTTGGATTTTTCTGGGAGGTATTCTACACCACACTTGTTGCACTTACGCATGTATGGTCCGTAGGGAATCCTTGGGTCCCCTCCTTTGGCGATGAAGGAGCGAATTTTTTCCATTTCGACCTTTCTCTTTTGCTTGAAAGCCCACAAGCCTTCAGTGGGCTCCATTGACCCTATGTTGAGAGCAAACCAGGCCTTCCCATGTTCCCATGTGAGACGCCAGATCAGTTCTTTCCACCAGTTATGCTGAACCTTAAAATACCAGAGGCTGGATGGAGACAGATTTTTCATCCTATCGATGTACTCTTTTACCTTGCTGTCTAGTTTATCTTTAGGTACTACATCGTTCACTACACCGTACTTGAGGGCATCTTCCGCGTTTATCTGTGAACTTAGGAGAACCATTTCCGCTGACTTTTTTATGCTCATATGCAGGGGAAGCCATTGAGACAGTCCCCCGATAGAGGTCATGCCCACCCTGGGTCCGGGAGAGATGAATCTTGCATGGTCCGCTGCAATCGCAAGGTCACAACAGGCCACAAACTCCCAGCCACCCCCTGCCACCGCCCCATTCACTCGGGCGATAACAGGTTTGCCACAGTGCATTATCAAATCAAAAACTCTACCGTAATATTCCCCCCACTCCCAAAACTTCCAAGGCTTTCTATTGTATGTCTCGGCGTACTCGTGAACGTTCCCACCAGTGCAAAAAGCTTTGTCACCTACACCTGTCATTATTATAAACTGGACAGCATCGTCTCCCATAGCTCTCTCGTAACCAGCACACACTTCTTTGAGTGTCCCTAGAACGTACGAATTCATCTCTCCAAGATTGTCAATGGCGATACACGCAGTGTGATCGTACCAATTATGATCATACTTGACAGTTCGCCAGTTTTTTGGGTCCTCAGCTGGATACCAGTCGTATTCTCTTTCAGCCACGTTTATCACATCAACCGAATTACTTTCCAAATGTATTTAAGACTTATTGGAGATGGAATTGTATCAAGAACATTGCTAAGAGTGGAAACATGGACACGCAGAAAGTAGTTAAACACCTAAAACGGATAGCGAAGCCAGAACAGATTCTCACAGACCCTGAAGACCTCTACGTATATTCTTTTGAAAAAATCTTTGAGGAACAAAACCCGGTGCCGGATGTGGTTGTTAAGACTCCTTCATCTAAAGAAGCTCAGAGAATTCTTGAACTCGCTGGAAAAGAGTGTTTCACGGTCGTCAAAAGAGGTGAAATGATTGGTGGTCAAAGCGTAGAGAAACCATTGCTATTACTAGATGATGTTCCCATTCCCGAGCTGAAAATGATCTCATCAAAAAAAGATGAGACAATCGAAATTCTAAAGGAAATTCGTGAGAGGGGGTACGGAAACCCTAGAAATTTAGCTTTCGCCCTAAAAACCTTGTTTTTAGAGAAAAATCTTGCAAAATGTGAAGAATGTAAAACATGCAGTGGTTATTGCACTGTCGCATCGTCCTTTGAAGGAGTTGAAACATGGTCTTCGAAGGGAAGAATTACTGTAGTTAGAGGTCTTCAAAACAAAGAACTCCCTACCTCTAGAAAGGCGGTTGACATACTGTACACATGCACTGAATGTGGTTTTTGCTTTGCCCAATGCTTTGAAGATCTTGAGGTTAATGAAGCCGTACTGGCCACTCGACATCAAATCGCTGAAATGGGACTGGTTCCAGAGGTTTTCCGCGAAGCGGCTAAGAACATCATAAAAGTTGGGTCCCCTGGAGCGGTTCCTGTTAAGCGTCGCCTTTCATGGATGCAAGACTTCGCCTTTCAATCTTTGCCTAGAAAAACTGAAGTTCTATATTGGATTGGATGTATGGTGGCAGACAGAACCCCAAAAACCGCTATGGCCTTTTTCAAGATTCTAAATCACGCGAATGTGAGCTTCACAATGCTTGGGGAAAGGGAGGGTTGCTGCGGATACATCCTATTGTCAACAGGGCTTTGGAATGAAGCGAAGAAAATTGCAGAAGAGGTTTTCTCAAAAGTAGAAAAAACTGGAGTTAATACCCTTGTTACGCCTTGTGCAGGTTGCTACTACACTTTCACGAAGCTTTATCCAGAAATCTTGGGAGTCTCACTTCCATGCGAAATTCTCCATTCATCACACTTCATTAGAAAATTGATCGCTGGCGCAAGGCTGAAGCTGAAAGGTCTAGATCTTAGGGTCAGCTATCACGATCCTTGCTCTTTAGGTAGACACAGCGGGGTCTTTGATGCTCCACGTGATGCCTTGAAGGCAATACCGGGTCTGACACTTGCCGAAATGCCACTGAATAGGCAGTTTGCAAGATGCTGTGGTGGTGGCGGAGGTTTGTGGTCTTTCAACCATCAGGTTAGCATGAACTCAGCCTATTTGAGGCTGAAGGATTTGCAGCCGTCGAAAGTTGATGTGTTAACAACAGCGTGCCCTCTTTGTCAAATGAATTTTCGTTACACTTCTGTTAGAAGGTCTATTCCCATAAAAGTATGTGACATAACTGAAATAGCAGCATCATCGTGTAACCTTTAATGATAAGCGTCCTAAAACATCAGATAATGGTGTGTATACATCTGAATCCTTGCGCGTCACGCGACATAGTATCGAACAACTTTTTGCATCCTTTTCGGTAGATCATATTTCGCGGCGAGTCTTTCTATATACTTGATCATTTCCGATTGGGCACGTGCTATGTCTGTCATTGTAACAAGCCCTACAAGCTTTTTATCCTTTACAACTGTCAATTTCTTAACTTGCTTTTCAAACATTAGCTTAACTGCTTCTTCCAGACTTGCTTCGGGGCCCACAACTGTCAAAGGTTTGGACATAACATCTCCTACGAGCGTTTTTTCGGGGTTCCGAGCTTTGGCTACGACTCTCCTCAAGACATCACGGTCAGTTAATATTCCAGCAAAATGTCCTTTCTCCAGTACAACCAGACAACCTATCTCATGATTATTCATTCGGTCAACCGCCTGCCTGATGTTCACACCCGCGTCAACGGTCACTACATTTGTAATCATTACATCCTTTACCTTCCACATAGCCCGAGCCATCCTTAATTATCCAATAGATGTGACTCTTAAAAGCCTTCAGAACCATCCTATTAAGATCGGATTCCTTGTATGCATGCGTTAATTTCTCAGACTGCAAGCATTTTCCTCATTAGATCGGAAAACTTTTCTGCTGCAGCTCTCCTCTTCCTGAGGTTTATTGCTGTGGCATCTAAATACTGTAAAGCTTGAGGTTCGCAAAACTTTACGCAGAGAGGCTCCCCACCACATAGATCACATTTAAGAACTTTTCCCGTTTGCGTGTCTAGGTTCATCCCGCCAAAAGGGCAATACATTACGCAGAGTCTGCATCCGACACACAAATCATAATCTATTAACACCGCGCTAGTTTTTTCATCCCTTTTTAAGGCATGCATTGGACAGACAACTTCACAAAGGGGAGTCTCGCATTGTTGACAAACCATCGGGACGTAAAGGCCAGCTGTCTCCCATTTTACGGTGTGGATTCTAGCCCGTGTTGGGTTGCAAACCTTCTCGTTATACAGTGAACAAACAGACTCGCAGATTCGGCATCCAGAGCATTTCTCCGGGTCTATAAAAAGGATTTTCTGCATCTTATTCCTCCTAAACTCTGTGGGAAGGCTCCTTGTCAAGATCTAACCTCTCAAGCGTTTCTTTTTTGGGGACTCCGTTCTCGTCCCAGCCATGCAATGCGTAATACTCATCTAGCATTTTCTCGAACCTGCGTCTGTCAATCTTCTTTCCTTTAGCTATTGGAAGCCCTATAGGTGTTGCCTCTTCAAAATAGCGTTCTGGCAATGTGTCATCCTTCCTTGAAAAGCCCTCCCTGAGATTAAACATTCTTTCAATTGTGTAGATTCTTTCACCCACCTCCATTAGTTGAACCTTTGTGAACGTCATGCCAGTGGCAAGCTGAATCAGTCTTGAGAACTCTTCCCATTTTGGTGCATTCACAGCGCAGAAAACTGTTTGGAACTTGCATATCCCTATCGAGTCTGTAACAGCGTAAAGGCGCTCCTGCCACCAAACCATCTGGCTTTTTCCTTCATAAGACGCATAATCAGAAGAAACAGGAGCTCCATAGATTTCCTCAAGCAGATCTTCAGGCAGGCCATACAGATCTATTGCTGGTCTACTCCTTAGGTGATCTGCTCCTCGAGTTGATGTGGCAATACCCAAAGCAAGACTCGGTGTTGGACGCTCATCTGAATGGAGGTTGCTCATGCCTTTAATCTGTATGGCATAGTACTCTGAACCTTTGCCGATTTCAGCTATGGCGGTTTTGAACCCTTCGGCAAGTAGATTTCCGAATCCTTTTCTATGGGCTATTTGCCCAATCAGCTCAAAAAGAACCTCTTCATTTCCCCACTTGAGTTTCAATCCTGCCGTATCTTTCTCGTCGATTATTCCCTTCTCATACAGTTCCATGGCCCAGGCAATGAGGCCTCCTGTTTCCAGCGTATCCAATCCATACTTATTTACAAGGTGGTTGGCAACGAGAACCGTTTCCATTTTTCTGCAGTCAACCATTGTTCCGAAAGCGCCTATGGAAGTGTATTCGGGGCCTTCGTCGAAGAGTGGTGCGTATGGGCCTTCTCTCAAAACGTATCGGTGTCTGCAATGCACGGCGCACCCATAACAGCCTGACATTCCGATGGTGTATCGATCCATATTTTCAGGTTCTAGGTCTTCACCTTCCTCAAGTCGATTTAGCTGAAAGTTTCTAGTTCGGATAAGCCCTGTTGTGTTTGTGTTACTGTAAATGATTAGGGTTCCCCATCTCGATTGAGCCCTCGCCCATCGAGTCTTCGTAATCATGCTGTTCATTTCCCCGCAATAATCGAGTAATTCGTTGGGATGGCTGAACTCAATGTCCATTGTTCCACGGGCTGCAATGGCTTTCAAATTCTTGGATCCCATCACACAGCCCATGCCAGTTCGACCAGCAGAATTCTTCATTCCGGTCCTTACATTTGCAAAACGAACCAGATTTTCACCAGCAACTCCGATAACCAAGCATTTAACTTCCGCATCTTCATTATCATCCCTAATCATTTCTTGAGTTTCAAAAGTGTCTTTTCCCCAGAGATGACCTGCATCTCGGATTTCGATATTTCCATCATTTATCCACAAATAAACTGGCTTTTCAGCCTTGCCAGAAATCACCAAATGGTCGAAACCAGCCAATCGAAGTTCGGGTGCAAAGAACCCTCCGATGTTAGAGTCGCCAACTCCTCCGGTTAGTGGGGATTTGGCAGCGATGTCGCATCTTCCAGAACCGAGGGCTGGAATTCCACAAAGAAGCCCTGCTCCAACAAACAAGACATTTTCAGGGCTTAGAGGGTCGATTTTAGGCTTAGCATGGTTATATAGAAGGTACATGTTTATGACCCTTCCGCCCAGATACAGTTGTCTAGCCAGGTTCGGAACGGGCTTTACAACAATCTTGCCTGTTGTTAAGTTTATGTAGGAGATTTTTCTTTTCCAAACCACAGCTTATC
>CP070709.1:0-3067 GCA_020350305.1 Candidatus Bathyarchaeota archaeon | reverse complement strand
GCAAAAGCCTTTATGCTTACTTGCAGCAAAAACCAGTTCAAAGGAGTAGAACAAGTGGTGTGGACATGCCAAAACTGGCGATAAGCAAGAAAGAGTATGAGAGAAGAATAAAAACCGTTAGAAAAGAGCTTATAAAAAGAAAGCTAGATGCTCTGTACCTAACAAGTGGCACAAGCTTCTTCTACCTCACAGGATACTCGTACATCGCAACAGAAAGACCCGCAGCACTAATCATTCCAGTTGAAGATGAAATAACCTTCATGGGGCCTCTCCTAGAAATAGACCACATCCCATTAAAAACCACCCTGATAGAAAACCTTAAGACATATCCAGACTATCCGGGGCAAAAACATCCAATAGACCATTTCGCTGGCTTTCTCAAAGAACTAGGATTAAGTGACAAAAAGATTGGCACAGATAACCCAGCCGGAGCCGCTGGAATCTGGGGTTACAAAGGCCCGCCAATAACGAAAAAGCTGCCTAAAGCCAAGTTTGTCAAAACAAAAGACATAGTTGAAAACATGCGAATAATAAAATCGAAAGAAGAGATCGCGCTCATAAAAGAGAGCGCCAAATGGGGAAACCTAGCCCACACATTACTTCAAGAATATACTGAACCCGGCCTATGGGACGTCGACATTGCATTGAGAGCCTCCTACGAAGCCTCGATGACCTTAAAGAAGACGTTAGAGCCAGAGTATGAGCCGTGCAGACGAAGTGGAGCACCAGCGAGCGCAGGCTTCAGAGGCCAAGTCGGCCTGATGTCGGCTATCCCTCATGCAATCGGCACAAAGAAGAGAATTAAAGCGGGAGAAGTCATCGTATCAGGTGCCGGAGCAGACATCGGTGGATACAACAGTGAACTTGAGCGAACCATGATTGTTGGGAAACCAACTGAAAAACAAAAAAGGTATTTTGAAGTTATGTTGAAGGCTCAAGATGCGGCTCTAGCGGCTTTCAAGCCTGAAACAAAATGTTGCGACGTTGATAAAGCAGCCCTCAAAGTGATTCAGAAAGCAGGCTACGCTGGATTGATAAGGCATCATACTGGCCATGGAATAGGCTTAGAAGGTCACGAACCACCGTGGTTGGATGTAGGCGACGACACTGTTATGAAGCCTGGCATGGTCTGCAGTTGCGAGCCTGGCATATACGAGCCGGGATTTGCGGGTTTTCGACATTCAGATACCGTGGTGATAACGGAGAACGGAGTAGAGAGAATAACATATTATCCTAGAGACTTGGAATCATTGACTATCCGAAAGAAATGACACTTCTATATCAACTAACATAGTCAACAATTTTTTTCAGAGCCTTGATAATAGTTAGCTCTATTTCCTTTGCGCATGCTTCGTAAGCTGCAATTCCCTTGCCGTAAGGATCTCCAATATCCAAGTCGTCAATCTCCCCTGCAAACTCCTTCAACGTGAAAACCTTGCGTCCAGATTGCGGATCCCATGAAATAATCCTATCTTTGTAGCTTTTTTTCATAGTTAAGATTAAATCCGCCTTTCCGACTAATTCCTCTGTTAGTTGCCTTGACGTGCAAGATGAGATGTCGATACCTTCTCCTCTCATAACTTTTATGGCCTCGCTTGTTGGAGGCCCTCCATACGCGTTCAAACCCGCCGAGAGAACTTCAATCTTTACGGGTTCATTAAAATCTTCCAACATTTTCTTCAGAAAACCCTCAGCCATCGGGCTTCTGCAGATGTTTCCATGGCACACGAAAAGGACCAGCTTACTAACCATAGGCCTTCAACTTTCCATTGCAATCTCAGTATTCTTCATGCTACCTAAAGTATTCTTTTATCCATCGAATCTTGAAATAAGGAAAGTTTAAATAAAATACGATTCACTTCAGTGGTTAGCCTAAAGCAAGATATGGACGGTTTAGGATGCCCAAGGAATTTCAGCATATCATTCGAATCGCCAACACGGACCTATACGGCACCCAAAAAGTAGTCTACGCCCTAACGAATGTAAAGGGAATAGGAATCAAATTAGCCAACGTGATTGTGAAAAAAGCCAACATCGATCCGAAAACTCGTATAGGCTTTCTCTACGTAACTGTAGTTGAGAAAATTAAGGGCATACTAAAGGACCTAAAGAAACACGGCGTGCCCAGTTGGCTTCTTAACCGCACCAAGGACCGCCAAACTGGAAAACACCTTCACCTTGTTGGATCTGACCTCATTCTCCAAACAAAAACAGACATTGATGAAATGAAAGATATCAGATCGTGGAGGGGATTCCGTCATGCTTACGGGTTGAAGGTACGGGGACAACGAACGAGAACGACAGGCAGAACTGGAAAGGCTGTTGGCGTGAAATTCAAGAAAACAAGGACGCAGCAATAATCATGGGCGACCCTAAAAAGCAACGAAAAAAACATGAAACACCAAAGTTTCCTTGGCGAATCGACATTCTAGAAACAGAACTAAACCTGCTTGGTCGATACGGGCTGAGAAACAAAAGAGAACTCTGGCGTCACAAAACCATGCTCTCAAAGTTTCGAGGAATCGCCCGGTCGCTTCTAAGCATGTCTGCTGAGGAACGAAAAAAACTGGAAAAACAACTTGTCGATAGACTTCATCGCCTAGGTGTTCTACCTAAAGCAGCTGCTTTAGATGATGTTCTTGACTTATCTCTGGAAGACATCCTTGAACGTCGACTTCAAACCCTTGTATTTAAAAAAGGCCTAGCTAAATCTCTGTATCAAGCTCGTCAACTCATTTCACACAGGCATGTTGCCATCGAAGGTAAACGAGTTTCATCCCCAAGCTATCTGGTCTTAAGCGATGAGGAGCCAAGAATAGACTACGCTCCAACGAGTCCTTTATCAAATCCTAATCATTCAATAAGAGAATCCGTTAAAGCTACAGTTGAGACGAAACCGACGGTAAAACCAAAAACTGGAGGATAAAACAGTGAGCAAAAAAGCTGAAAGATGGGCAGTCGTCCACATTTACAGCTCCTACAATAACACGATTATACACATCACCGACATATCTGGCGCTGAAACCATCGCCAGAGCCTCAGGAGGCATGTTTGTGAAGGCAGCTAG